>NZ_HE978585.1:0-248289 GCF_000311985.1 Kallipyga massiliensis ph2
ATGGCAGGTTCCTTACGTGTTACTCACCCATCCGCTACTTTCCTCTCTCTGTCGTCACCCGAAGGATCTGTCAAAGAGATTCTCGTTCAACATGCATGTGTTATGCACGCCGCCAGCGTTAATCCTGAGCCAGGATCAAACTCTCAAATAAAATTCGAGAGTCATATTCTGACTCTAAAAGTTGATTAATATAAATGTGATACTCAAAGTCATTCACGTATTCGATTGTAAAAGGTTCGTGACCACTTTTAAAGTGATCGTTGTATATTGTATCGTGCTTCTTAATCTCTGTCAAGCTTTTTTAACATTTAATTTACTTGATTTTCATCAGTCCTTTAAATGCCTTACTTGAGGGATCTATAAGCGCGACTTGTATATACTACCACCCCATCTCGGTCCTGTCAAACTTTTTTTATTTTTTTTTGACTGTTGTAAATTGTAACTTCTAATGCAACAGACGTGTATTTTCGTTATTAAGTCATTAACGTCCTAACATAATGGTCATTATTATTTTATGAAATCCTTTACATTCCCCTCAATTAGAGTACAATTAAATTAGAGATGCGGATCCCGCTAAGAAACCTTGATAACATTCAAGGAGAAAGGGGATACTCCCATGAAAAATTCTTTGCTTTTCTACTCTCCACTTGTTTGATTGTGACTATTTTCATTGCAAACCCAGTTTATGCCAAAAATGAATGTAATAATAATTATCGGAGCGTGAATATTAGTCTTACTACAGGCCAGTTTGCCGAATGGTATAAATAAAGAGGTGAAAACCATGAAAAAAAAGTCTCTACTCCTCATAGCTCTTCTCCTGATATTGGGAGGGCCCTTTCTAGTAAAATGTACATCTAGCCCTTCCGGTCAAGGGAATGTTGACCCCTCAAAAAATCCTGGAGCTCCTCTCCCTGCAAAATCCATCGTTTCACAGATTCGTATTTTGGAGGTTAATACAGATAAAGAGGGAAAAACTTACAAAGCTACGGTTGAAACCATTCCGGTGAAGGCTATGGAAAAGTTGATCCGGGACGGGAAGGTCAACGGAAGTTTTAAAGTTAAAGTAAGCGGTATAATGAGGGAAAAGAATAAGGATCAAGATTATATCCTCAAGCCCACTGAAGAGAACATTGTCTTGGATTTCTCAGAAGAAAAAGCCTTCGACCTTTCCTTTCAAAATGATGAAGCTGATTTCCCCCTGAATGAACTAGGATTCTTTGAAATCAAATTCGATTTTGAGGAAAACCTGGAGAAACCCCTAAAGGATGCTTACTACTATATCGCTGACTTGGTCCATACCACCGATGGCGCTCCCAAGTTGTCTGAAGAATCCGGGAGTGAAAAAAATCCATCAGGCCAGGCAAGCTCGTCCGATGATCCCAGTGCCTTTCCTGTAAGAAGTCTGGTGTCGCAAATTTCCTTAGAGGAGGTCCGGTATAATCCCGACAAGGATACCTTCGTGGCTAAAATGCTTATTGAGATTCCGGAAGCCATGAAAGATCTTATTAAAGATGGTTCTGTCCCAAAAGACATCAAGGCAAAGGTGGCAGCAATGATCAACCTGAAAGATGATCATTCGTCTTATCCACTGAAGTCAACTGAGGAAGAAGTAACCATTGATTTAGATAAAAATGAACCCTTAGAACTCTATTTCACAACAGATCATAAAGAACTCTTGGATCAAATGGAGTCCTTTGCTGTAAACCTCCTCTTCCTGGAAGATAGGGCAAAGACCGGTGAAGATCCCTTGGACATCACAGCAAGCTTAATTCCGGATGAAAGTGAAAATCATTTCATTGAGGATTCGACATTACTTAATAAATAATACAAATGACTACAGGTTTTCATGAATCAGGCCTGGCCGGTTTTCCGGTCAGGCCTTTTTACTTGTCGGCATCCAATTCCTCTGCCATCTTCAAAATTTTCTTCATCCTGTGGTTGACGCCCGACTTCCCCAGCTTGGGCTGGAGGCTTTCCCCAAGTTCTTTGAGAGAGGCTCCGGGATTTCTCAGTCGAGCCATGGCCACTTGCTGGAGGGGAAAGTCCAGGGCATCCAGGCCGATCGTTTTGGAGATGAGATCGATGGCATGGATCTGCTTGGCGGAGGCTTCCACTAGCTTGTCATAGTTGGCGGTTTCGGCATTGGCCTGGCGGTTGATGGCATTGTTGACTTCTTTAAAGGCTTTGGCGTTTTCCAGGCGTAGCATGGCCTTGTTTGCTCCGATGTCGACCAGAAAGTCGGAGATATCGTCCGAGTTCTTCATATAGAAGACGGTGTCATCTTTCCGGTCCGTCCACTTGAAGTCCAGCCCCTGGACCCCGGCAACGTGACGGAAGATCTCAATTTGTTTATTCCGGCTGATCAGGACTTCAAGGTGGTAGGACTTCTCCGGGTCGACAATGGATCCGGCGGCCAGGAAGGCCCCTCGGAGATAGGCCTTGGCATTTTGTGGATTGGATAGGCGGGAGAGGATATCCTCGGTTGTCTCCATTTCCCCGCCCATGAGGTCAAAGCCGGACTCTTCCAGGAAGGGTTGGAGGATGGGGTCGCCGAACTGGGTCAGGTAGATGGGCTTCAGTTGGAGGCCCTGGTTTTGTTGGACGACGACCGGGAGGTCCTGTCGGTAGAGGATGCGGACCAGGAGGGTGACCCGGGTAATCACATCCGGATGCTCGGAAAAAAAACGCAGCTGGGGACCATCTGCTGTCAGGGCCACGGCTGCATTGAATCCGGCTAAGGCGGAAAGCTCCAGGAGAGCTTGGATTTTTGAAGGAACCTTAAGGTGGCAGAGTTCCTCTTTCACATCATAAGAGAAGGTCAAGGCCGTCACCTCTCTTCCTTAAAAGCCGACCGGACCATGGACCGCTCGCTATCGTGTTTGAGGAGGCTTTCCGCTTTCTTCCAGGGCATAAAGGCGGATACGCAAAAGCCCTCTTCCTGCTGGGGAAGGGGTTTGCCCCCGGTCCAGCGCATGGAATAATAGTGGACTTTTTTATGAACGACCTCCTTATTTTGGAGGCGGAAATTATAGCGGACAAAGCCGATGTACTTGATAATCTCGCATTCTAAGCCGGATTCTTCCTTGACTTCACGAAGAGCGGTTTCCTGGAGGGTTTCCCCCTCCTCCACCCTTCCCTTGGGAAGAACCCAATCCCCTCGGAAGCTCCGAAGGAGAAGGGTGGACCCGTCATGCATAATTACTCCGCCGGCAGATATCTCCTTCATTTATAGCCTCCCTATCTTCCAAAACCCCGACCAATGGATCCCTTACTTGTCGGTCTTCCAGAACATCCGGTCCCGGTGGTAAACCTTGACCTTCTTGCCCTTCTTCTCCAAAATTTTCCCCACCAGGTCCGCAAGGGCCACGGACCGGTGTTGACCCCCTGTACAGCCGATGCCGACAACCAGGGTTCTCTTTCCTTCTTTTATATAATAAGGAATTAAAAATTCCAAAAGGTCGGTGAACTTTTCGATAAAGATGCCGGCCTCTTCCGAGGCCATGACAAAAGACTCCACCTCCGGGTCTTGGCCCGTTTTCCCCTTGAGCTCCGGAACATAATAGGGGTTGGGGAGGAAGCGGACATCCATGACCAGGTCCGCATCCAGGAGGATCCCGTGTTTGTAGCCAAAGGAGGTGACGGAGATGAGGAGGGAAGCCTCCTCCCTGATTTCCAGATAGTGACCGTCAATTTTCCGCTTGAGCTCCCCTAGAGTCAGGTCCGAGGAATCGATGATGAGGTCGGCCCGCCGGCGGAGGGGAACCAGGACTGCCTTCTCCCGCTGGATTCCGTCGTAGATATTCCCCATCTTATCCAGGGGATGGGGACGACGCTTCTCCTTGTAGCGGCGGATGAGGATTTCATCCCTGGCCTCCAGGTAGAGGACCGATAGGTCGGCGCCCCGGTCGGTCAGCTTATCCAGCATATTTCTCAACTGGTCGAAGAACTCCCTCCCCCGGATATCCACCCCAACCGCCACCTTGGAGATGGGGTCGGAAGATTTTTGGGCCAGGTCTAAAAAGGGGTCCATGAGCTGGGGTGGAAGATTGTCCATGCAATAGTAGCCCATGTCTTCAAAGATCCGGAGGGCGGAGGACTTTCCCGCCCCGGACATGCCGGTAATAATGACAATCTTCAAGGCTCCCCCTCCCTAGTCGTCCCGCTTGTCGACACCGATGATCCGGACTTCCGGCTCCAGGTTGATGCCGAACTGATCCTTGACTTCTTTTTGGACTTTTTCGATCAAGACCAGGACATCCGATGCCTTGGCATGGCCCCGGTTGATCATAAATCCACAGTGCTTCTCCGACACCTGGGCGTCCCCCACAGAAAGACCACGGAGACCAGCCTGGTCGATCAAGGCTGAAGCATAGCCTCCCTTGGGCCGCTTGAAGACAGAGCCGGCGGAATAGTCATCCAGGGGCTGCTTGGTCGTCCTCCGGTGGGTAAAGTCCTCATAAGCCGCCCGGATCTTTTGGGGGTCGCCTTCCTTGAGTTGGAAGACCACTTCTGTGACCAGCATCCCTTCCGTCATCATCCGGGAGGTCCGGTGGCCCATCTCCATCTCATCAATAGTCAGGGTAATCAATTGTCCATCCTTGGTGACGGCATGAATGGACTCCACCACGTCCTTCATTTCTCCCCCATAGGCTCCCGCATTCATATAGACACCGCCGCCGACGGATCCCGGGATCCCGGAGATTTCCTCCATCCCGGTCAAGCCGGCCTCAAAAGAAAGAAGGGCGACATCCCGAAGGCCGGCCCCCGTTTGGGCCGTGATCTTGCTTCCTTCGATAGTGACGTCTGAATAAAGGCGGTTGAGGAGGATGACCACGCCAGGAATCCCCCCATCCCGAATCAGGAGGTTGGATCCTCTTCCTATTATATAGTAGGGAATCTCTTCTGATCGAAGGTAGCGATAGGTGCGGAGGAGTTCCTTCTCCCCGGTGGGTTCAACCAAGAGGTCACAGGGTCCCCCAATATGGAAGGTGGTATAGTGGGATAAAGGGGCGTTTTCCTTAGTCAAACCATAGGCCCCGTTGGTGAGTTCGTCAATCTGATAGGCTTTTAGCATAAAAATCTCCTCTCGCTTCGCCTTTTTTATACCCCAGTCCGCCCTTTTGACCACCTTTTCAGACAAAAAAAGACCCCTCCAAAAGGAGGGGTCTTTTTAACGAAGGAAGATTAGTCTTGGTCGGCCAATCTCTTGTAGGTCTTATAGCGATCCTGTGCGATCTTCTCTGCCGCCGCATAGAGTTCTTCGGCTTCTTCAGGGAAGTTTCTCTGCAAGGAGGAGTAACGAACCTCGCCGGCCAGGAACTCGCGGAAGTCCGCAGTGGGCTCCTTGGAATCCAGCTGGAAGGGATTCTTGCCTTCCTCGGCCAGACGGGGATCATATCTCCAGAGGTGCCAATAACCGGCTTCGACGGCCTGCTTCTCGCGGTACTGGGACCGGCCCATGCCGATGCGGATACCGTGGTTGATGCAGGGAGCGTAAGCGATAATCAGAGAGGGTCCCTTGTAGGCTTCGGCTTCCTTGATGGCCTTGATAGTCTGGTTCTGGTTGGCGCCCATGGCGATCTGAGCGACATAGACGTAGCCGTAGGTGGCCTGCATGAGGCCCAGGTCCTTGGACTGAATCCGCTTACCGGCTGCAGCGAACTGAGCAACGGCAGCAAGCGGGGTTGCCTTGGAGGACTGACCACCGGTGTTGGAGTAAACCTCGGTGTTCATGACCAGGACGTTGATGTCCTTGCCGGAGGCCAGGACGTGGTCCAGACCGCCGTATCCGATATCGTAGGCCCAACCGTCACCGCCGAAGATCCAGTTGGACTTCTTGATCATGTAGTCCTTGAGCTCCAGGATTTCATCCAGGAGCTTCTGGCCTTCCTTGTCGGAAACAGAAGCCTTGGCACTGAGGATATCTGCAGTGGCCGCCTTGGATTCCTTGTAGTCATCCTTGCCTTCTTCCCAAGCTTCGAAGAGGGCATTGTACTCGGAATCGAGGCCCAAGTCGCGGAAGGCCTTCATCTTGCCGGAGATGAGGTCTCGGTTGGCTTCGTTGGCCAGGAGCATACCATAGCCATACTCGGCGTTGTCTTCAAAGAGGGAGTTCCCCCAAGAAGGACCGCAGCCTTCGCTGTTGCAGGTGTAGGGAGTCGCCGGAGCGGAAGCACCCCAGATGGAGGAGCAGCCGGTGGCGTTGGCAATCTGCATGTGGTCGCCATAGAGCTGGGTGACCAGGCGGGCATAGGGAGTCTCCCCGCAACCGGCGCAGGCGCCGGAGAATTCAAGCAGGGGTTGGACGAACTGGGATCCCTTGACGGTGGTCCGGTCCATGAGGTCGGGCTTGTTGGTGACTTCCTTGAAGGCATAATCCCAATAGCCTTTTTCCTTCTCGTATTCTTCCTCGAAGGGCTTCATGACCAGGGCCTTTTCCGGAGCCGGGCAGACATCAGCGCAGTTGCCGCAGCCGGTGCAGTCGAGCTGGGAGACCTGGATCTTGAACTTGAGACCGGCGAGGGCCTTGCCTCTGGCATCCAAGAGGGTCATGCCTTCAGGAGCATTGGCGGCCTCTTCCTCATCCAGGAGGAAGGGACGGATGACGGCATGGGGGCAGACGTAGGAGCACTGGTTGCACTGGATACAGTTGTCAGGCTGCCATTCCGGAACATAGAGAGCAATTCCTCTCTTCTCATATTCGGAGGTTCCCTGGTCCCAATGTCCATCCGGACGGTCCGCAAAGGCGGAGACGGGGAGCTTGTCGCCCTGGTGGCGGAGCATGGGGAAGACCACGTTCTCAATGAACTCGGGGACGTCTTTATTGTCCACAGGCTCATCTTCCGCATTGGCCCATTCTGCAGGAATGTCAATCTTCACCAGAGCATTGATGCCGGCATCGACGGCCTGGTTGTTCATGTTGACAATGTCATCGCCCTTGTGGCCATAGGCCTTGACGATGGAGTCCTTGAGGTGGGCGGTGGCTTCTTCGATGGGCAGAACGCCGGAGAGTTTAAAGAAGGCGGACTGGATGATCATGTTGGTCCGGTTCCCCAGGCCGATTTCCTGGGCAATCTTGGAAGCGTTGATGGTGTAGAACTCAATGTCGTTCTGGGCCATGTAGCGCTTCATGGATGCGGGCAGGTGGGAATCCAGCTCATCCTCATCCCAGATGCAGTTGAGGAGGAAGCGGCCACCCTTTCTCAGGCCTTCCAGGAGGTCATATTGGTGGACATAAGCCTGCTTGGAGCAGGAGATAAAGTCGGATTCATCCAAGAGGTAGGTGGACCGAATGGGGTTCTTCCCGAAACGGAGGTGGGAAACGGTCAAGCCGCCGGACTTCTTGGAGTCATAGTCGAAGTAACCCTGGGCGTACATGTCGGTGTTGTCGCCGATGATCTTGATGGCCTGCTTATTCGCGCCGACCGTACCGTCGGATCCGAAGCCCCAGAACTTGCAACGGGTGGTTCCTTCTTCACGGATGAAGAGGTCCTCGGACATATCCAGGGAGGTATGGGTCACATCATCAACAATGCCGATGGTGAAGTGGTTCTTGGGTTCGGCCTGCTTAAGGTTGTTCCAGACGGACAGGAGGGCGGTGGGAGTCACGTCCGAGGAGCCCATGCCGTAGCGGCCGCCGATAACCAGAGGATGACGGTCGGCGTTGTAGAAGGCGGACTGAACATCCATATAGAGAGGTTCGCCGATAGCGCCCTTCTCCTTGGTCCGGTCAAGAACAGCAATTCTCTTGACGGTCTTGGGGACCACTTCCAGGAACTTCTCGGTGGCGAATGGACGGTAGAGACGGACCTTGATCATGCCGACCTTCTGTTCGGGACGGTTGACCTTCATCCAGTCGATGACTTCTTCCATGGCTTCGCCAACGGAGCCCATGAGGACGACGACATCTTCCGCATCGGGATCGCCGTAGTAGTCGAAGAGGTGGTAGGAGCGACCGGTTTTTTCAGAAACCTTCTCCATGTACTTCTCGACAACGGGAACGACATCGATGTAGGACTGGTTGGAGGCTTCCAGGTTCTGGAAGAAGATGGAAGGATCCTGAGCTGTACCCATGGTGTGGGGACGGTGGGGATTCAGGGAGCGAGCCTTGAATTCGTCGATGGCCTTCTGGTTGACCATTTCGGCCAGGTCATCGAAGTCCCAGACGTCAATCTTGTTGATTTCGTGAGAGGTCCGGAAGCCATCGAAGAAGTGGCAGAAGGGCAGGCTGGATTCAATCGCTGCCAGATGGGCCACAGCGCCCAGGTCCATGGCTTCCTGGACAGAACCGGAAGCCAGGAAGGCCAGGCCGGTCATCCGGGCGGAGTTGATGTCGGAGTGGTCACCGTAAATGGACAGGGCATGGGATGCCACAGCACGGGCGGCGACGTGGAAGACACCGGGGAGCTGCTCGCCGGCAATCTTGTACATGTCGGGGATCATGAGCAGGAGACCCTGGGATGCGGTATATGTACTGGCCAGGGCACCGGATGCTAGAGCACCATGCATGGCGCCGGCTGCACCCGCTTCCGACTGCATCTCCACCACATGGACGGATTCGCCGAAGAGGTTTTTCTTGCCGTTAGCGGACCAGGTGTCCACATGCTCCGGCATGGGGGATGATGGGGTGATGGGGTAAATGGTCGCGACTTCAGTAAAGGCATACGAGACGTATGCGGCCGCTTCGTTACCATCCATCGTTTTGAACATTTTAGCCATATTGCCTCCTATTAAAAAAGATAGAAACAATGAATCGCACAGATAAAGGAAAGGACCTTTATGTACGGACTTGCCATTCAAAAAAAAGGAATTCAAAGCATTCCTTATAAAAGTATAAGCTTTCATGAAAAGCCCGTCAAACGGACAAGCTTTTCCCGGTCAAGATTTTTGATTTTGTTCGTTAGCTTCCCGGATCAACTTCTCATTGAGCTCGATGGCCGCATTATAACCCATCTCTTTTTGACGGGTATTCCTGACCGCCACCTCGATGATCATGGCGATATTCCGGCCGGGTTTGACCGGGACGGTAATGGAGGGAATCCGGACGCCGAGAATTTCCGTGTAGTGGTCGGTGATGCCCAGGCGGTCATATTCCACATCATCGTTCCAATCCTCCAGTTCGATGACCATCTCCACCTCGGCCGCCTCCTTGACTGAACCGATCCCGTAGAGCCTCCGGATATCCAGAATGCCCAGGCCCCGGATTTCCATGAAGTGACGGATGTTCTCCGGTGCCTCTCCCAGGAGGCTCTGGTCCAGCTTTTTGATGTGGACCACATCGTCAGCGACCAAGCGGTGGCCGCGGATGACCAGGTCCAGGCAGGTCTCCGACTTCCCGACGGAGGACTTTCCCCGAACCAGGACCCCCATGCCGAAGACATCCATCAGGCCGGCGTGGATGGTGGTTTCCGGAGCCATGTAGCTTTCCAGGGCCGTGTTGAGCTTGGCGATCAGCCGGGTGGTTGGCCAGGGGGTCCGGAGGACCGTCTTATCGTAATAGTCGGCCAAGTCCAGGATGTCCCGGGTGATGGACTGGTTGTAGGCGTAGATCAGGGCCGGGAGGGGGTAGGAAAAAATCCCCCGGAAGCGTTCATAGCGGAGACCGGGTTCCATCTGCATATAGTAGACGTATTCCACCCGGCCGATGAGCTGGAGCCGTTTCCAGGCAAAATTGTGCATAAAGCCGGAAAGTTGGAGGCCCGGTCGGTTGACGTCAACTTCAGTAATTTGAATCTGATCGTAGTCGGAGGACCGGTGAACGACTTCCAAACCTACCGATTCCACTAGTTCCGATAAGGGAACTGATTTCTGCACTTCCTTCATCATTCCTCCTTCTCTACTTCTTCAGGGTGAAAATAGTCATAGACATTTTGGGCCGACCGCCGGTCCATCCCCCCTAGCCCAACCAGGCTTTCCAGGGAGGCTTCTTTGATCTTCTCCACCGACCCGAACTCCCGGAGGAGGGTCTGGCGCCGGACCGGGCCGATCCCCGGAATCTCATCCAGGACTGATTGGACCATGTCCTTGGACCGGAGTTTCCGGTGGTAATTGATAGCGAAGCGGTGGACCTCCTCCTGAACAGCATAGAGGTACTTATACAGGGAGGAAGTAAAAGCAAGCTTGTACTCCCGGTCCCGGTAAACCAGGGCCCGGGTGACGTGCTTGTCGTCCTTGACCATGCCCACCACAGGGATGGACAGGTCCCGGTCCCTGAGGATCTCTTCGACCAGGTGGACCTGGCCCAGGCCCCCGTCCATAAGGATGAGGTCGGGAAAGGCCCCGAATCCGGTCTTTTGGGACCTCCCCTCCGCCCGATCCTTCAGACCGTGGTCGAAGCGGCGGGAGACCATCTCCCGCTGGGAGGCGTATTCATCAGGCCCCTCCACTGTCCTGATCTTGAATTTCCGGTATTCCTTGGGAACCTTCTTCTCCCTTTGGAAAACCACCATGGAGCCCACATTTTGGACCCCGGAAATGTTGGAGATATCATAGGCCTCCACCCGACCCAGGTTTTCCAGGCCCAGGAGGGCTTCCAGTTCCTTGATCCCTCGGTCCTTGGACCGGTTCTTCCGCTGGGCCCTGCGTTCAAGCTTGACCAGTTCCTCCTCTGCATTTTTCTGGGCCATCTGGAGGAGGGCCCGCTTGTCCCCTCTTTGGGGGACCAGGATGGAAACCTTGGTCCCCCGGCGGTCGGTCAGAAATTCTTCAATGGCCCTTTGGTCGGCCGGAAGAGTAGCCACCAAAACCTCCGAAGGCACGTAGGTGGCCTGGAGGTAAAACTGCTTGAGGAAGGAGGAGATGATCTCCCCCCCTTCTTCCTGGAAGGCTTCTTTCATTTCAAAATGCTCCCGGTCCACCAGCTTCCCGTCCCGAACAAAGAAGACCTGGATGGTGATCTGGTGGACCCCCCTGGCGAAGGCCACCACGTCGGCATCCTTCCTCCGGGTGAAGGTGACCTTCTGCCGCTCCTGAAGGTCGTCCAGGTGGAAGAGGTCATCCCGGAAGCGGGCGGCCCGCTCAAAGTTCAAGTCCGCCGCCGCCGACTCCATCTCCGATTGAAGATAGGCCCGGATTTCTCCGTCCTTGCCCTTGAGGAAGTTCCGGACTTCCTCGATGGCCTCCATGTACTTGGCCTCATCCGCCTTGTCTACACAAGGGGCCGGGCACTGGTCGATGAAGTGGTTCAGGCAGGGGCGTTTGAGTCGCTGGCCTCCACCCAGGTCCAGCCGGCAGGTCCGAATTTTGAAGACCCGTTGGAGGAGGCGGATGATGTCATTGACCGCGTAGGCATTGGGGAAGGGGCCAAAATAGTCCCCCCCGTCCTCCCCCACCTGTCGGACCTTGAGGATCCGGGGAAAAGCCTCCTTGGGGATATGGATATAGGGATACTGCTTGTCATCCCGGAGGAGGATATTGTAGTAGGGGTCATGTTCTTTGATGAAGTTGGATTCCAGGACCAGGGCCTCCACCTCATTTTCCACCACGATGTATTCAAACCGGTCCACCTTCTCCACCATGGCCACCACCTTGGGGGACTTTCCCTTTTGAGAGGGGGTGAAGTAGGAGTGGACCCGGCGAAAAAGGTCGATGGCCTTGCCGACATAGATCACCTCATTGTCCGCATTGAACATGAGGTAGACGCCGGGCTTGTGGGGGAGTTCCTTGAGTTGGTTGGTGAAATCCTTCATTCCAAAACCGCTTCTCGCTTATTGGGGTCTTTCAATGGCCCGGGTTCTCTCCTTGAGATAGGCCAGGACTTCCCCATCCAGGTGGTCAGCTAACTTCTCATAGCAGGTCCGGTTATAGGCATTGACCCAATCCAGTTCGAAGTCGGTCAGGAGGTCGATGTCGATGGGCCGGGTGTCGATGGGGACCCAGGTCAGGGACTCGAATTCATAGAAGGTCCCGAAGTCCGTCTTCTCCCCTTCCACGCAGAGGGTGATGGATTCGGTCCGGATCCCGTGCTTTCCGGTGACATAAAGGCCGGGCTCGACCGAGGTGACCATGCCGGGGACGATCTTGACCCCCCGGTCTTTGGAAGAGAAGGTCTGGGGACCCTCATGGCAGGAGAGGAGCATGCCGACCCCGTGGCCGGTCCCATGGTTGAAATCCTTGCCCGCCTGGTTGAGGGGGTAGCGGACCACATCATGGATATAGGAGCCCGTTGTTCCTTCAGGGAATTTGGCCGCCATGCCGGCAATGTGGGCCTTCAGCACCAAGGTATAGTCGGTTTTCTCCTCCTCCGTGGTCTCCCCCATGGCGTAGGTCCGGGTAATGTCCGTGGTCCCCTGGAGGTATTGGCCACCGGAGTCCACCAAGAGGAGGCCCCTGTTTTGGATAGTGGCCGGATGGTCGGAGTGCATGGGGTTGTAGTGGACGATGGCCCCGTTGGCATCATAGCCGATGATGGCGGGGAAGGAGTCCATGAGGAAGTCCTCACCCTCCGCCCGGAATTCGTTGAGGCGCTTAGCGGCGGCCCGCTCAGAGACAGACCCGGTCTTGGCGCCGGTTTCCACCCAGTTGAAGAACTTCATCAGGGCGACCCCGTCTTTGATGAAGGCCTGGCGGATGTTGTCGATCTCGGTCTCGTTTTTGATCGCCTTCATGAGGGTGGTCAGGTTGATCCCTTTTTCAATCCGGACATTATCCGGGATGGCCTGGTAGAGGGAGATGTTGGTGTAGTTGGGATCCAGATAGACGGTCTTCTGGGGCGGGATGGCGGAGAGCTTGTTGGCGATGTCGTCATAGGCATAGATTTCCACGCCGGCCTTGTCGAGGGGGCGGCGGATCTCATCGGAGAGCTTCTCCGGCTGGATGAAGACCATGACCTTGTCCTGGGAAACCAGGGCAAAAGAGAGGACCACCGGGGTGTCTTCCACGTCAAAGCCACGGATGTTAAAGAGATAGCAGACGTCATCGAGAGAACCCAAGAAGGTGTAGTCGACTTCCCTCTCCCTCATCATGAAGCGGAGGATTTTGATCTTCTCTTCCATGGAGGCCCCGGAATGTTCTACGGGATAGTAGAAGGCCGGCCGCTTGGGCAGGGAGGGGCGGTTCTCCCAGATCTCGCTGATAAAGTCTACGTCGGTCACCAAGAGGCGGTTGCCCATGGACTGGGAAAGCTGGCGGTAAATCGAGGTGGGCATGGTAAAACCGTCGAAGCCGATCTTGGCAAATTCAGAGGTTTCCGCCAAGAGGAATTCCTGCCAGGTTGGATCGCCATCGTTGGTGTACATCCGGTAGAGCTTGAAGGGGGTCCCCTTCAACTCCTCCTCGGCCTGGAGGAAATAGCGGGAATCCGTCCAGAGTCCGGCCTTGTTCTTGGTGATGACGGCGGTTCCGGCCGACCCGGTAAAGCCGGTGATGAATTCCCGTTCCTTATAGTATTCAGGGACATATTCCGAAGAATGGGGGTCGGAGGTCAGGACGATGTAGGCGTCCAGGTCTCTTGCCGCCATCTTCTCTCTGAGTTTTTCTACGCGTTCTTGAATGTTCATCATTACCTCGCAATTTCTACGATTAGGGAGCGGGCTCCCCGATGACTAATCCGGGGCCTCCCCCGAATGCTTGGGTTATATTCATGGCCCCCGGTTAAATGCCCAGGAAGGCCTTACAGATGGTGAAGAAAAGGATCAACGTCAGGGTGTCGGCGATGGTGGTCAGGAGTGGACCGGCCATGACAGCGGGGTCCTGTCTGATCTTGACGGCCAGGAGGGGGAGAACGCCTCCAATGACCTTAGCGATGGTGATGCAGGCGATCAGGGTCAGGGAAACGGCCAAGGCAACCGGTACCGCCGTCGAGGTGAAGATAATCAGGCGGAGGAAGTTGACGATGGCCATAACCAGGCCACAGACAATTCCGATCCGGAACTCCTTCCAGACGACCCCCATGGTGTGGGCGGGGTCGACCTCCTCCAAGGAAAGGGCCCGAATGACGGTGGAGGAGGACTGGCTGCCGGCATTTCCGGAAGAGTCCATGAGCATGGGGATAAAGGCGGTCAGGAGGACGTTGGCTGCCAGGACCTCCTCGAAGTGGGAGATGACCATGCCGGTAATGGAGGCCGATACCATGAGGATAAGGAGCCAGACGATCCGGTTTTTGAAAAAGGAGAAGACGGGGGTGTCCAGGTAGTCCTCTTCCTCCTGGTCAGTAATACCTTGAACCCGGGTGAAGTCTTCAAAGAACTCGTCCGAGAGGACGTCGAAGATATCGTCGGCGGTGATGATGCCCACCATCCGGTCTTCCGAGTCCACAACCGGGAGGACCAGGCGGTGGTATTTACCGAAGAGGTCACCCGCCACTTCCTGGTCTTCCGTGGCCCGGACGGTAACGAAGTCCCTCTTGATGTGTTTGTCAATGTCCTCATCATCGTCCTGGACCAGGTCGCCCAGGGGGATGGTCCCCAAAAGCTTTCGGGCTTCATCCACAACATAGATTTCCACCAGGTGCTCGGGGTCCACATTGACGGTAAGGAGCTTGTTCCGGACCTCCGACCGGCGGGCCCCCGGACGAACCTTGACGTAATCCACGGACATGAGGGAGCCGACGGATTCTTCCGGGTACTTGAGGAGACGGTTGGTGACCTGCCTCCGGTCACCGGGGATGTACTTGAGCAAGCCGGTGACGACATTTGCCGGCATTTCCTGGAGGGTGTCAACCAGCTCATCCGAAGCCAACTCATCCAAAAGGTCCACCGTCTCAGGCTGGCTCATGGTGGCCAGGATGGAGCTTTTCATCTCCTTGGAGCAAAGATAGAAGACGTCGGCAAATTTTTCCTTGTCCAGGAGGTTGAGGAAGAAAACCCGGTCCTGGGGATCCCAGTCCTCCAATACCTCCGCAATATCCTCTGCGGGCTTGTTGAGTAATTCCCGGTCTTCTTCGCTAAGGAGGCGTTTTGAACTTGTTGTAGGTCCTGGGTTTTGTGTTTTTAAGGACATACCTTGCTCATTTCTAATGGGTTATTGAACCTGAAAGGCAGCGTCCCCGGCATCCAACCCGGGGCCGGGGCTATTTATAAGCCGATCAGGGAAGAGGAAATGGTGAAAAAGAGGAGGAGGGTCAAGGTGTCGGCGACCGTGGTCAAGAGAGGACCGGCCATGACGGCGGGGTCTTGGCCCAGCTTGGTGGCGATCAGGGGGAGTCCCCCTCCGATTATTTTGGCGATGGTGACACAGCCGACCAGGGTCAGGGAGACGGCAAGGGAGGTCATGAGGTCAACCTTCATGAAAAGGACCAGGCGGAGGAAGTTGACCAAGCCCAAAACCAGGCCGCAGACCAAGCCCACCCGGAGCTCCTTCCAGACCACCTCCAGGCTGTCTTTGGGTTCAATTTCCTGGAGGGAAACCGCCCGGATGACGGTGGATGAGGCCTGGTTGCCGGCATTCCCGGACGACCCCATGAGCATGGGGATGAAGGTGGCCAGGAGGACATTGGCCGCCAGGACGCTTTCGAAGCGGGAGATGACCATGCCGGTCAGGGAGGCGGAAACCATGAGGATGAGGAGCCAGACGATCCGGTTCTTGACGAAGGATTTTACCGGAGTATCCAAGTAGTCCTCCTCTTCCTGGTCGGTAATTCCTTGTACCCTGGTGAAGTCCTCATAGAATTCGTCTTCCATGACTTCAAAGATATCATCGGCGGTCACAATCCCTACCATCCGGTCCTCTGAATCGACCACAGGCAGGACCAGGCGGTGGTATTTGGTAAAAAGGTCGGCCGCCACTTCCTGGTCTTCTTTGGCGCCTACGGTGATGAAGTCGGTTCGAATCAGGTCGTCCACATCCTCCCGGTTGTCCTGGACCCAGTCACCCAGGGAGATGATCCCCTGGATCCTCTCCGCCTTGTCGACGATGTAAATGTCTACCAGGTGCTCGGCATCAAAATTAATATTTAACAGGCTCTTTCGGATTTGGCTCCGGCTTGATCCCGGGGGAACCTTGACGAAATCCACGGACATCAGGGATCCTACCGATTCCTCCGGATAGCGGAGGAGGTGGTTGGTGATTTTTCGTCGGTCGGGTTCGATCTTTTTCAGAAGGGCCGTCACAACATTAGCCGGCATCTCCTGGAGGGTGTCCACCAACTCGTCGGAGGCCAGTTCATCCAGAAGTTCAACCATCTCCGGGTTGGTCAGTGTGCCCAAGATCGAGGACTTGATGTCGCGGTCGGAAAGGAAGAAGACGTCGGCGAAGCGTTCCTTGTCCAAGCGGTTGAGGAAAAGGACCCGTTCTTCCGGCTCCCAATCGCGGATGGCTTCCGCAATATCTTCCGCCGGCTTGTCCATGAGGGCCCCATAGTCCGTCTCATGGAGGTTGGGCTTTTTTAAGGTCTCCAGACTCATGGGCTCCTCCTTTCTATAGGGAAAGCGACCGTGAAATTCGGTCGTCAAAGTCAAAGCACGTCATTTTTATTATACCACGTCCCCGAGCCTGACCCGGCCCCTATGACGAATTTGCAAGGAGGATTTTCATCCCTTTTTCCGACGGTCCTCCCTTGCAAAATCAACTTAGTGGTACAATGGAGGGGACTATTTTCAAAAACAGACCCTGACAGAAAAAGGAGCCTTTATGAAACTCGGAATTGTCGGCCTGCCCAACGTGGGCAAGTCCACTTTATTTAATGCTATCACCAAGTCCGCGGCCCCGGCCGAAAATTACCCCTTCTGCACCATCGACCCCAACGTGGGCCTGGTCGAAGTGCCGGATGACCGCCTCCCCACCCTGACGGAGATGTTCCACTCCAAAAAGACCATCCCGGCCGCTGTGGAATTTGTGGATATCGCCGGACTGGTCCGGGGGGCTTCCAAGGGAGAGGGCTTGGGCAACAAGTTCCTGGAAAACATCCGGTCCACCGATGCCATCGTTGAAGTCCTCCGCTGCTTCGAGGACCCCAACGTCACCCATGTGGATGGCCAGGTGGACCCCCTCCGGGACATTGAAACCATTAACTTAGAGCTGATCTTAGCCGACCTGGAGCAGATCGAACGCCTCCTGGCCAAGCAGGAGAAGGTGGCCAAGGCGGATAAGTCGGCCCGGCCCGAGCTGGACCTCCTCCGCCGTTTGGATGAAGTTCTATCTGAAGGCAAATCGGCCAGGGTCCTGGACCTCAACGATGAAGAGGAGAAATACCTCCGGAACTACCAACTCCTCTCCCTCAAGCCCATCATCTATGTGGCCAACATCGGCGAGGAAGAAATCAGTGAACAGGGAGAGTCCAATCCCCACGTTCAAAAGATCAAAGACTTTGCCCAAGGGGAAGAGGCCCGGGTCCTGGCCATCTCCGCCAAGGCCGAGCAGGAAATTGCCCTCCTCCCCGATGAGGAAAAAAAGGAATTCCTGGACATGCTGGGGGTGGAAAGCTCGGGTCTGGACCGCTTGATTGTGGCTTCCTACGATCTCCTGGGCCTCATGTCCTTCCTGACCACAGGAGAAGATGAAACCCGGGCCTGGACCATCAAAAAAGGGACCCCCGCCCTGGAGGCGGCCGGCAAGATCCATACCGACATCCAAAGGGGCTTCATCCGGGCCGAAATCGTCTCCTACGATGACCTGGTTGACTACGGATCCATGAACGCCGTCCGGGAGGCCGGTAAGGTTCGGCTGGAAGGAAAAGACTACATCATGCAGGATGGCGACATCGTCCACTTCCGCTTTAACATCTGATCCATCTCCATCGTGTCCATAAAAAAAGCTTCGGCCTAAGCCGGAGCTTTTTCTTTTCTCATTTTTTCTCCCGTAGGGTAACCAGGTCCAGGTATTCCCGGGGATCCTCCCTGACCCGGTCCGGGTCCTTAAAGAAGTCCCTGCTGAGCCGGACGACAACGCCCGAAAGGCCAAGGAGGCCGATGAGGTTGGGGAAGGCCATGAGGGCGTTGAGGATGTTGGCCAGGGCCCAGACCAGGTCCAGACTAATGACGGCGCCCAGGCCCACGAGGATGACATAGAGGGCCTTATAGGGACGGCGGACCCGGTCGCCGAAGACATAGGCCGCCGCTGTCTCTCCGTAGTATTCCCAGCCCAGGATGGTGGAGAAAGCAAAGAGGACCAATCCGATGGTAACGATAGAGGATCCCAGGGGGAAGCCGGTGGAGAAAGCCCGGGAGGCCAGGGTGGAGGCATCGGTCCCAAAGTCCGTCAGCCCAGCGGTCAAAATGACCAGGGCGGTGATGGTGCAGACCAGGATGGTGTCCACAAAGACTTCAAAGACCCCCCAGATCCCCTGACGACAGGGGTGGTCCACCTGGGCCGTGGCCTGGGCGATGGGCGATGAGCCGAGGCCGGCCTCATTGGTGAAGACCCCCCGGGAGATCCCGGACCGGATGGCCTGCATGAAGCCAAAGCCGGCGGCCCCGCCCAGGGCGGCCCGGGAGGAGAAGGCCGAGGTGAAGATGGCAGCCAGGGCGGCGGGGATATTTTCAGCGTGAATGACCAGGAGGGCCAGGCCGCCCAGGATATAAAAGAGGGACATGAAGGGAACCAGCTTTTCCGTTACCCGGGAGATGGACCGGATCCCCCCTAAAATAACGAAGGAAACGAGGACAGGGAGGAGGATCCCCAAGGCGATCCGGGGAAAGCCGAAATTCCCTTCCAGGACCCCAGCAATGGCGTTGGCCTGGGTCATGTTTCCGATGCCGAAGGCAGCAAAGGCGGCAAAAAGGGCAAAGAGGCCGGCCAGGTGGGTGAAACCCAGGCCCTTCTGGAGGTAGTACATGGGCCCGCCCACATACTCCCCTTTGGCGTTCTTCTCCCGATAGGCCAGGGCCAGGGTGACCTCGGCGTATTTGGTAGCCATGCCCAGGAAAGCCGCCAGCCACATCCAAAAGACCGCTCCGGGACCCCCGGTCAGGATGGCGGTAGAGACGCCCACGATGTTCCCGGTGCCTACCGTGGCTGCCAGGGCGGTGGACAGGGCTTGGAAGGGACTGACCGCCCCCTCCTCCGTCCCCACCTTCTCAAACATCCGGAGAAAGGTATTCTTCATGATAAAGGGGAACTTTCGGAACTGGAGGGCCCCCAAGCGGAAGGTATAGAGGGTCCCCGCCCCAAGGATGAGGAAGATGAGGGGTGGTCCCCAGACAAAATCTTCAATGGTCTTTAAGATGGCTTCCAAACCGGCCTCCTTTGTTCTCAATAAAAATAAAAAATAATGGATTAATTATAACAAAAAAAAAGACGGCTTGAAGGGGAATTTCCCCTCCAAACCGTCTTTTCTTTGGAAAAATTATCCCAAAAAGAGCGGAACGAAGATCAGGGAGACCGTGGTCATGAGTTTGATCAAAATGTTGATAGATGGACCGGAGGTGTCCTTAAGGGGGTCGCCGACAGTATCGCCGATGACACCGGCCTTATGGGCATCGGATCCCTTGCCACCGTATTGTCCGCTTTCGATATACTTCTTGGCATTGTCCCAAGCGCCGCCGGCGTTGGACATGAAGATGGCCATGAGGACGCCGGTGATCAGGGCTCCGACCAGGAGGCCGCCCAGGGCGGAAACGCCCAGGAGGAAGCCGACCACAACCGGGGCGATGATGGCGATAGCGCCCGGGAGAATCATCTTCCGCAGGGAGGCCTGGGTGGAGATGTCAATGCAGCGGCCGTAATCCGGCTGGGAAGTCCCCTGCATGATGCCGGGGTCGGATTGGAACTGGTGGCGAACTTCTTCAACCATATGGTTAGCCGCATCGCCCACCGCCGTCATGGTGAGGGCAGAGAAGAGGAAGGGGAGCATGCCGCCGATAAAGGCGCCGGCAATGACTTGGGGGCTGGTGATATCCAGGCCCTCCAAGCGGGCAGTCTGGGTGAATGAGGCGAAGAGAGAGAGGGCGGTCAGGGCGGCAGACCCGATGGCGAAGCCCTTTCCGATGGCAGCGGTAGTGTTGCCCACGGAGTCCAGGTGGTCGGTGATGTCCCGGACGGATTCGGGCAGACTGGCCATCTCGGCAATGCCACCGGCATTGTCGGCGACAGGACCGTAGGCATCAACAGCAATGGTCATGGCACAGGTGGAGAGCATGCCCAGGGCAGCCAGGGACAGGCCAAAGAGACCTGCGGCTTCCCCCATGGAGGCCATGGAGGCATAGGAGAAGATGATACCCAGAGCAATGAAGATCAGGGGAGCAGCGGTGGACTGCATACCGGCAGCCAGGCCGGCAATGATGTTGGTGGCTGCACCGGTCTGGGACTCCTCCGCAATCTTCTGGACGAAAGGGTAGGAATCCGAGGTGTAGATTTCGGTCAGTTTGGAAATGATGAGTCCAACAGCCACGCCGACGATGACGGGGAGGAAGGGCTTGTAGTCTTGGAAGAAGATGAAGGAGAAGACCAAAGAGGCGATCAGCATAACCCCTGAGGAGATCAGAGTCCCCATGTTAAGAGACTTTTGGGGATCCTCGGACTCTCCGCGGACCGATTCAATGCCCACTACCGAGGCAACAATCCCGGAGGCAATGATGGCAAAGGAGTAGGAAATTCCGGTGTCTTGGAAAGCCAGGAAGCCCAGGGTCAGGGCGGAAAGGATGGCCCCGACATAGGATTCAAAGAGGTCAGCCCCCATCCCGGCCACGTCACCCACGTTATCGCCGACGTTATCCGCGATAACAGCAGGGTTTCTGGGGTCGTCTTCGGGAATGCCGGCTTCAACCTTGCCGACCAGGTCAGCGCCGACGTCAGCGGCCTTGGTATAGATCCCACCGCCTACACGGGCAAAGAGGGCGACGGAAGATGCCCCAAGGGAGTAGCCGGTAATGATTTGGACATCCTGGAAAATCAAATAAAAGAGGCCCATGCCGCAGGCACCCAGGCCCACAACGATCAGGCCCATGACGGATCCGGAGCTGAAGGCCACCTTCAGAGCATGGCTCATCCCTCCCCGGGCAGCGGCATTGGTCGTACGGACATTGGCTGCTGTCGCCGAGTTCATCCCGATAAATCCGGCCACCATGGAGGATAGGGCCCCGAAAAGGAAGCAGAGGGCGGTCATCCACTGACCTAGGAGCAGGCCGATCAGGAAGAAGAGGACGCCGACAAAGACAGCGATGGATATGTATTCCCGGCGGAGGAAGGCAAAGGCACCATCACGGATCAGTCCGGCGAGGTAGGTCATCCTCTCATTGCCGGTGGGCAGGAGCTGGATCTTCCGCATCTTTTGGATAGACAGGAAGATGGCAGCCCCTCCGACAATAATGGAGAGGACACCAAAAAAGATCTTTGTAAACATAAGAGCCTCCATAAAATAAGTTAAAAAATGTTTTCGGACCTTCCGCTTTCGGCTCCAAAAAGGAGGGGATGCGGCGTCCATTTCTTTACCACATATTAACACGGGTCAAAGGATTTCACAATTGATCCCCGAGTCCTTTTCACGGATTTCTTCCCCCTTTTTTGTTGATTTTTTCCCTTTAATGGTATAAGTGAAGGAGAGATAATTGATCAATGAATCCAGGGGCCCTATTTTTTCCGATTTCTCATGCAAAGGGCCCAAATGAAAGGAAAGATTAATGATTAAAGAATTTAAGGAATTTATTTCCCGTGGCAATGTCATGGATATGGCGGTTGGGGTCATTCTTGCCGCCGCCTTCAAGGCCATTATTGACTCCCTGGTCGCCGATATTATCACCCCCCTCCTCAATGTCTTTTTGGAGGACGTCAACTTCCAGGACTGGGTGATCAAGGCCGGCCCTGTAGAATTCGGTATCGGAAACTTCATCAACCAGGTCATCTCCTTCCTGGTCATCGCCCTGGTCCTCTTCTTCATTATCAAGGCGATGAATAAGGCAAGGAGTCTCAAGGGCACAAAGGAAGAGGTCGCTGAAGAAGCAACCACCAAGGTCTGCCCCTACTGCAAGTCGGAAATTGACATCGAGGCCACCCGCTGCCCCCACTGCACCAGCGCTCTGGAGTAGCTTGTATCAAAAGAAAAGAGAAGAAACCCCCATCCCTTCGGACGGGGGCTTTTTTATTGGTCAAGCTCCATATCGGCGCCTTTTTTGGCCAGGAGGTCAGCCTCTTCATTGTACTTGACCCCGGTATGGGCCTCTACCTTGACAAAGGAGAGATCCATGACCTCCCCCATCTTTTGGGCGAAGGACCGGTAGTCTTGGGTTAAAGGGAGGTTGGCCTTCCATTCCCCTAAGGCCCAGTGGCGGATGCCGGCATAGTCATAGTGGATAGTCAGGGACTTGGCTCCTCTTTTTTGGGCCTCCTTCATGGCGACCTTGGCAGCCATGACCTCCCCCACCACATTCCGCGACTTGATGTCCGCCCCGGAAACAGGGCCGCAAAAGGTCTCCTTTCCCCGGTCCGAAAAAAGAACCACCCCGTAGCCGGCCCGCTTTTTCTTCGCTTGGTAGGACCCATCCACATAGGCCACGAAAACACCAGGTGGCAGACGGTCCGTGTCCACCACTCCCTTATCAGGAGCCTTCCTTCCGCCCTCTCCCTCCATGAAGGCCAGGGCTTCCTCCCGGCTGGAGAACTTCTTGTAAACGGCCCCCTTGTGGCCCATGACCTGAGCCTTGCAAGCCTCCCAGGACTCATAGATGCCGGGGACCCGCCCTTCTTTTACCGCATAAAATTTCATTCCATCCTCCCGGTCTTCTCTTATTCCTGAGTCCGGCCCCCATCCAGGTCCAGGTCCTCCCGGGTCCAATAGGTCACCGATCCCGGTGCCACGGTAAAGGTCCCGAAGCCTTCTTCATCAATGGTGATTTCCTCATTCTTCCCCGACCAATCCTTATAGACCCGACCGGCTTCCTCTTGTCCCACAAAGAGTCTCTCCTGGTCCATGTCCCCGGTCGAAATCAGGACGGCCAGGGGGTTGGGATGGTCCTCCGTCCCCCGGCGGACCCAGGCCATCTTGGTCGGTGTGACCATGTAGTCATCCTGGTCCCCGTAGGCCGCTTGTTGACGGAGCTTGAGCATGGTACTGAGCCGGTCACCCATGCCCGGATAGTCTACATCAGGGATGCCCAGGAGGTCGCCGGCAAATACGCAAGGGTAACCGTCTTTACGGAATAAAATGAGAGCATAGGCAATTTCCTTGAACCAGTCCCCCACCCAGGACTCCAGAGACTGGCCGAGCTGGGAGTCATGGTTGTCCACAAAGGTGACGGCTGCCAAAGGCTTGTCTTGGACCAGGGAACCGTCAAAAATCTTCCGGATATCATAAGAAGGATCCGAGGCGGCTTGAGCAAAATTGAAGTGGAGGGGAACATCAAAGAGGTCCACATTGTAGGCCGTTTCATTGAGGTAGTGGCCCATGACCCCTTCATTGTTCTTCCAATACTCGCCGACGAAATAGAAATCCGGCTTCTCCTCCAGAATGTGGGCAGAGAGCACATCGATGAAATGGGAAGAGATGTGCTTAAGGGCATCATAGCGGAAACCGTCATAGCCCATCTTGTTGACCATGAAGTCGGCCACCCGGGTAAGCTCCTCCACCACATCGGGATGGTCATGGTCGATATCGGCCGCCATAAGGTAGTCAAAATTCCCCTTCTCCAGGTCCGTCCCCTCGTTCCAATACTTGCCTTCCCCCAGGATCCGGTAGATGGCCTTTGTCCCGGTCTTCTGGTCAAAGTCAATCCCATTAAAGTGATAGTAATGCCAGGTGAAATCCGAATACTTCCCCTTTCGTCCCGGGAAGGTGAACTTGGTCCAACCTTCAATATCATAGGCTTCCGAGACGTCCTTGGACCGGTCATTTTGGTCCACCATGACGGCCTGGAAGACTTCGCTTTCGTCCGCCCCGTTCTTATGGTTGAAGACCATGTCCGCATAGACCTGGAGGCCTTGATCATGGAGGGCTTGGATGGCCTTCTCCAATTCCTCCCGGGTCCCGTAGCGGGTCCGGATGGTTCCCTTCTGATCGAACTCGCCCAGATCCCAATAGTCATAGGATCCGTAGCCCACATCCTGGGGGCTGGTTCCCTTGGCAGCCGGAGGCATCCATACCCCGGAGATCCCCAGGGCGGCCAGGTCCCCGGCCTTTTCCGCCAACTCTTTATATAAGCGATCCTCCGGATAGTCCCAATAAAAGGCCTGATACATTACTCCATTTTCTTTCATCTTTTTTCTCCCTATCTCTAAAAAAAAGAAGCCCATTGGGCTTCTCCATAAGACCGCACACCCGGCTTTGAAGCCAGGAGCAGGTTTCTTTCCAGGTAGTTTGCTCGTACACGGCTGCCTCAGTACACATGAAGGTGGACCACTTAATGCTGCTTCCTTCCGGACCTGACATGGTTCATGGCTCTCCATTGCCTGAGACCGTGTAGTCAACACCACTTGCCAAGACTTACGTCCGCTCACCAAACCCCGAGGCCGGGAATTCTACCCTGCTATAGCGGATTGCAGGTTCAGGGCACCGCTAACTCCCCGTATAGTGCACGGAGAGTGAGGGATTCGAACCCTCGATACGCTGTAGCGTATACATGATTTCCAATCATGCTCCTTCGACCACTCGGACAACTCTCCCTAGGTAGTACCTTGCTATTCTAACCGACAACCCCTCCCCTTGTCAACCGAATTATGGAACTTGTGGCAAAAAAAGAGAAGGGCCAGACCCCAAGGAGTCCTCCCTCGGGTCCGGCCCATTTTTTAACGCTCAGTCATTTTCTACTTTATTGCGTCTAAAACTGCCTGGCTTACGGCTTTCACACCGCCAACAATAATGATTTTCTCATAAGCTGCCTTTTGGATATGCTTGGCCATCGACGTAGGCAGTCCGGCCATCTTCGTCAGTAGGACCGGACAGTCCGCCTTTGCTGCAACAGGTCCGGCTGCCAAGGCATCGGCAAAATCTTCGCCGGAGGCGAGATAAGCCATGGTGGCTTTGGGGAAGAAGCGTTCGGCAATCATGGCTGACGTATCATAACGAGTTTCCCCACCGATCCGTTCGATCTTTTGGGGTAGGTCCCTCACCACAGCGTCTGTCAAGGCCGCTTTACCGCCCAAGGCCAGGGCCGAAGAGACCTTCAGATCTTGGATGGTCTTTTCAATGACATCCGGTAAAGAATTGGTCTTGGTAAGGAGGATGGGATAGGCCATCTTCCCGGCGTAGGGGCTAATAGAGAGGGCATCCGCATAGTTGAGTCCGGTAGCCAGGATGACCTTCTCCGGATTCCCCTTTAGCTTAGCTATTCTCCGGGCAATCAGAGCCGATGTCTCATAACGGTCGGCCCCACCGATTCGGCTGGACTTGCAATTTGTCTTTACTGCAGTCTCAACTTCCTTGGAGAGGGCATTGTCCCCGCCAATGAGGATGACTTCTTTTACGCCCAGACGGCTGATCTCTGTCTTTACTCCCCCGTCCAAAGACCGGGTTTTGGTCAATAGAATGGGTGCATTCAGGCCTTTAGCCAATACACCGGCCGTCAGGGCGTCGGCATAGTTATCAGACCGGGCCAAGACAACATAGTCGGCATGGTCAAAGTTCTTCTTAGAGAGGGCAATGGCCGTTTCAATCCGATCTTCTCCGGCAATCCGTTCCTGTTCAACCTTACCTGTCTCCGGAGGGATGTCCGGCTTAGGATCGGGTTTGGGATTGGGTTTCTGTACTGTTTTCCACTGTGCCACGACCATGGTATTTGTCTCTACTGTTATTTCTTCGTCAACGGCCTTCTTTTCCCCGTTGATCATCCAACCGTCAAAGACCTTTCCTTCCGGCACTTTGAAGCCGTTTTCGGGAAGCTTCACGGTAACGGTCTGGCCATTCTTGTAGGCCGAAGTCGGCATAGAACCTTCCGCTCCGTTACCATCGTAAGCAACGAAGAAAAAGTCGTTCTTATAATTGATGTCGTCGTTATTGAGGGGGCTGGGAATGCCGGTCGGGTTATGGAAAGCGGGATCTTGGCTGTAGCCCAAGTTGGAAAAATCAGACCAATTGGCCGGGGGAACAAAGAGGCCTCCTTCCGCCTTGTTTTGGTCAAAACCGGTGGTATTATCCATGGTAATGCCACGATAATAATCCGTATTGGCAGTCAGTTCTTCGTAGTTTTCTCCGCTAAAATCGGATTGATCTACGCTGTTCTTATCAAAAATGGCTCCGCCATCTTCTGTAGCCATGTTGCCTTGGAAGAGCGTATTATTGTTGCAGATTAGCTCAGCATTATCATCCAGGAAAATACCGCCACCTTGCTTGGACTTGTTGTTCTTGATCAGGACATTTTTCAAGGTCACCTTGCCATTTGTGGTCAGGGCACCACCATAAAGACTACTGCTGTTTCCTTCAATTGTGGCATTTTCAGCGGTGAAAGTAGAATCCTGTAAGGAAATGGCCCCACCGGAGGCCGCCCCGGTATTGCCGGAAATCAGGATGGAATCTCTGTTGGCTCCCTTGAGATTCAGCTCGCTGTCCCTGGCCCCGATAGCCGTACCGTAGAGCAATCCCTGGTCTTCTGTCCCCAGGCGCTTCATCCTATTGTTCATAATTCGTCCGGCCTGGATGTTTAGATGACCATTGACAAGATAAATTGCGGAACTCAGGAGGACATCAGTATTCTTTACTGTAGCAATATTATCTGAAACCTCACCACCCATCATATTGAAGGCCACGTCTTGTTCCTCAACTCCGTTTGGCCGTCCATTAAGAAAGATCACACTGCCCGCTGCATAAGGCTTGTCAAGATGGCTTTGATTGTTATGGATCTTCCCCCCATACATATCAAACGTCCCGGAGGTGACATTGACCGCTGAGGCCCAATAGTCCCCGCTGGTTACCATATTTTTAATTTCCACCCCATCATACATCTTGAGATTACCCGGGGTTAAACCTCCCCCACCCGGCGCACCGGCTCCCACAAAAATAGCCGGTATTTTTCGCGGGTCATCTTTTGAAGCTGATGAAGTGATCGTCAAATCATTCTCGTTTCCCTGGGGGTTCTCCCTTCCCAGGGACAGGGTGGCACCATTGACGATGGCAAAACAGAACTTTTTCATGTTTATGGTATGGCCCTGACCCAAAAGGATAGTATTTTTTGTAATTCCAAAGGTGAGCTCTCCGTCGGGTAGGTCATCGATATCCGCCCCTAAGCGTATGATATTCTCCTGTTCATTTTCACCCTTTGTCCGAATCTCCCGGAGGGCCAATCTTAGGTCCTCGGCTGTTTTAACCGTAATATCGATACCGCCTTCCGCCTGGGCAACTCGGGTCCCGGGCAAGAAGCCCAGGACCATGACCAAGGCGAGGACCAGGGCAAGCATCCGTCGTCTTAATCCTTTCATTTCTTTCTCCTTTCTTTCTCTCCGGAATTTATTTCTCTACATTGGCCTCCATAACCGCCTTGTAGTTTTGGAGCTTACCATCGACTACCAATAAATTACTAAAAGTTACCTTGACCTTCTTACTTTCGTTATTCAAGCCAAAGGCTGTCTGGGCATTCTTCATCTTGGCCCCGACAGGAGTTGATTGTGGATAATTAAGCTCTTCTACTGCAGGATATGAATAGCCCATCTCACTCTGCTCATCAATGACGCTGTCAGGACTTATGAAGAATCCGTCGGCTTCCTCAGTACAGCCGATGTTCTCATAGCTATAATCTACGCATACGACCTGTTTAGGTTTCATCTCTGAAAACTCGTTTCTTCCATCAAGAACCTTTACGGAATTTATGACCAGCTTCCACTTTCCGTCCACCACCCATTCTTCTCCCGGGCCAAGGTATTGTTCCAATTCGTTCCCTTTCGACTTTTCCTTGCCGGCGTCAGGCTTTTTACTTCCACAAGCCGTAAAAGCTAATAAAACTACTAAGCAAAGAACTAATTTTTTAATCTTCATTTTGTACTCCTTCTGGGTTCACCCACAACATTATCCTCTTCCCATTACCGATAATATCTTCTGGAATAGGGGTATGGAATAAAAACCTTTTTTCTTGAGCCCATCTAGATCAGCGGCCTTCCCGGCATCTATGATCCCCTCCGGCAAATTAATGATCTCTTTCTTCTCATTAATCATGGGACTCATCTCGATCTTTTCATCCCTATACCTGATCGTGATTCTAATATTCGTTGTTCCCTTTTCCTGCCTCTGACAGATCAGGGTGGTTGACCTCTGAGCTATGGTATCCAGAATATTGTTCTCCACCTCTTTTACAGACCCGTCCTTCTCAGTCTTTATCTCTTTCAAGCTGACAGTAGCCTTGTCCCATTTCGGGACTACAAGATAATAGTCCTCTCCTATGAGCTCGCTGTTTTCAAAATTCTGATTCTCCCTGGTTGCCAATAGGAGCCTGGGATCTACAAAATCGTTGAAAATGTTCTGGCAGGGATCCAATCTGGCCAACATGTCTTCCAATTCCTTCTCCGCATTGGCATAGCCCACATACAATATCAATCCTTTGATCTTTTCGTCGTAGGGATCCAGACCCATTGCCCTGGCCATTTTTACGAACTGCGGAGAATAGCCCCTGTCGTTCACTTTTTTGGAATAGAGTTCCAGGGTATTTAGATATAGGCCCACCCCCCAGATATAGTAAGCGTTGAAAATGAACATTGGCCTTCCCGTAGGATCCAGGTAAAATCTTCTTTCAGGTAGGTCCTTGCCCTCCCAAAGATCTTGCAAAGCCATGCCTTCATAATGGGTCACATCGCCCAAATAGTAGTAGTTCTCCGTGTGATAATCCATCGCGTCCACCCTTCTCTGATAGTCATAGGCAATGCTTTCTTCCATAAGATTCATGGCCTCTTCTTTATCAATTCCTAAATATGTAAGCAGGTCCTCATCTTTGATGAATTTACCGTCATCCAGGGTGAAGTTAAAGACCTTATGGGTGTAGCCGGTTCCGTCTCCGCCATCCTTATATTGCAGGTGAATGCTAAGAATCTGATCATCTTCATACACTGAAAATGTGGAATTTATCATTATATAATCAGGATCCAGATCATTCTTGACAGTATTGTAGGTCTCTTTTAAGAAATTAATTGTTTCCTCAATTTGCTTATTGGCCCTTTGAGCATCCTCAGAATCCAGAAGAATTCGTGGAACATGGACACCGTTAAATGGATTTTTTGCAGCTTTTTCATGTTTGGGCTCTATGAAGTCTTTCCAGACTTCCCTATCCTCAACATGGTCCGACATGGACCCGGCACTTGCACCCTGAACAAGCTTTCCCCTTGCCTTGGCATCCTTTATCCCTCCGGCTGCAAGATTAGTGGATATGCCTGTTGTTGCAGAGGCTTGGGAAGTCTGACCGACACCTGATTGGCCCTGACTTTCAGAGCCCTCCGAAGTCTTGCCTTTCCCGCTACAGGCCGCCAAAATTATGGCCAAGGCCACTATCAGAAGCCTATATTTTCCACTTTTCATGGCAAACCCTCCTGACCTATAAACCTAAAAGATCATGTTTAGCCTTATCGAACTCCTCTTGTGAAATAACCCCGGCATCCAACAGTTTTTTCATCTTAATTAATTTATCTGTCGGATCTTCCTGTGTCTGATTCGCTTGAACGGCACCGAAATTCGGATTATATGTGCTGTTTGTATCTCCCTGTTGGAGTCCTCCCATCATTCCGCCGGCAGCATTCATGCCAAGACCCATAAAGGCCATTCCGGCTCCGCCGCCTCCATTTTCTCCTGCTGCCTGCATGCCCCTTGCAACAGACTGCTGCATAAATGCATTGCCGCGTCTTCCTGAAAGGGCGTCTGCCTTCTTGACATCGGACATGAGGGCCTTGGTGTCCTCGTCGTACTCGATGGCAAGGATGGCCGTTTTCACAATGGCCAGTCCACGATCCGACCGCCATTGGTAGGCCTCTTCCACGGCCAGGGCCATGGACTGGGCAAAGCCGATTTGGTCGCCCTGGATCCGGCTCATCCGGTTCCCCTTGGCCGGGTCATTGGTGTAGTTGGAGAAGGCGCCGGCCAAGCTGCTCACCACCTCATTGAAAAGCTGCTCCCCTGCGGGATTGTCCATGTCTCCGAAGTCGAAGATAGGAGCATCCTGCAATAGGTACTTCTGGGGGACAAAGTTCTTAACAAAGAGGAGGGGGTCCAGGATCTTCAAGGTGTAGGTCCCCCTGGTGACGGCTCCCACCTGGGTCCCGAAGAAGGCATCGTCCCAATAGATTTCACTTTGTGTTCCAAAGCGGTTATTGGGGATCTCCTTCATATTGACGTAGAAGGCCAATTGCTGGGCGCCCGGTTGTCCGCCAAATTTCACCTTCTCCCAGGTGGACTTGATGATGGAAGCGTTCACTCCGTTTCCTTCAAAAATGCTCTGGGAATGGATATCGTCTGAGCTGAAGATGAAGCCACCGGGCTCAGCAATGATGCCTGTGATTGCTCCATCCTGCATGGTGATCAGGGCAGTCCCTTCCGGGACCAGGATCTTACTTCCGTTGCTGATGATGTTCAAACTTCCCTTGGTGTTTTCTCCCCTGCCATTATTCTGTCCTTGGGGCCGGGCCGGGAATAGGCCGGCTGTGGCAGGAAGGCCATCCGGAGGAAGGTAAAAATCCTTCCATTGGTCCGCAAGACTTCCGGACAAGGCCCCTGTAAATGCTCGAATAAATCCCATCGTCTTCTCCTCCGGATCTATCATCCTTTATTCGTAAAAGTTCAGTTCATTCCTGATTGTGCTTTTTTGGGCAATTGGATAAAGAGATAAATGCTGGCAGCAAAGAGAAGAACGCTGGCAATCATCATCAGGTAGAGGCCAATCGCTGCAAACTCCATGTACTCGCCGAAGGAGCTGTATTGATAGACGGCCAAGGCAAGGTTAATACCTGCAAAAATGAGGCTGGGGATCTTTTTCTTCCACAAGCCCATCGCAAGGGTCAGGGCAGATAGGATGATGAGCAGGATGCCGGGCCCAACGCTGTCATCGGGCTTGATCAAAGTGACCTTGAAACCCAGGATTTCTGCTGCCGGCAAAAAGGTTGAAATACAAACCAATACGGCAAAAACAATGATGAGAATCTGGCTTAACATTAATTTTTTCATGATCTTCCTCCTTATTATTTTTCTTTCCTACAGCCATCATTTTTCGTCCTTTTTGTCCATTTCCTCCATCTTCTTCTTATTTTCAATTGCCTGGTCCAAATTCCCCCTCTTCATGGCCTTCTCCAGGACTTCATCCTTGTGGAGGTCCAGGCGGTTGCCCTTTAGCGAAGAAGCATTTTCTCCCGCAATTTCCTGGTTCGTCATCCCGTAATTGCTTTGGATGAAATCATCCACCTTCACCATGTTGGAAATCTCATATTTCGTTTCCAACTCGTAGTGGTGCCTCTCATTGGAATTCCGGTATCTCAGGTACATGGTGGTGTAAAAAATAAATCCGGACACCAGGAGAAGGTAGAAAAAATGCCGGCTATCTTGAAATCCTGTCCCCTTATACCTGTCCATGGCGGCGATCATATTGATGATAAAGGCCAACAGTCCGGAGAAAATCTCCACCAGGACGGCGAAGAAGAAGAGCTTGGTGAAATTGATGGGCACGCTCCCCATCGTTTCCCGGGTCCGGGCATTGACCGCCACATAGTGCAAGAGCTGGCTTTTCCCCTTCTTTTCCATGTAGCTGTAGAGCCAGATGGGGAGGTAGGCCGACTTCCAGGAATCTCCCTTGACCTCAAAGTCCTCTTCATCCCAACGAACCCCCCGGTCATATTGGACTAGGGTATCCTTAGCGGCAATCCGGGCCACATCGGAGCTTTGGGCATCGACGACTTCTTTAAGCACCCCAATATTGGTGTCCCTTTTTTCCGAGGTGTAGCCCTTGAGATAGTTGGCATTGAACCGAACACAGTTTTCCGTATCAAAAGGCATGACCGCATTGATGATATTGGTGGTCTTGCTTTTTGAGGAGTAGTCCAACTTGTCGGTGCTGGATTCGATGGAAAGGTCGTCCACACAGATATCGAAGTCCCTCTTGACCCGGTAAAGATCCGCATCATACTCATAATGCTTATGCTTTTCGTCTCCAACTTCCCTTTTGGCGGTTTGAATCTCCCCCTGGCCGGATAGGCTCATGTGGGCATTCACGTCAACGAGCATATAGGGGATGTAGACTCCGCAAATATTTTCGGTGGAGAATTGCCGGGTAAAGGTGGGGTGGGCAAAAAACCGTCTCTTCTGAACAAATTTGGCAATTTCCTCCTCCGCATCCTCCTTGGTCACGCTGAAGGGAAGGAGGACGTCCGGCACGGCCCCGTTGGGTACCTGATTGTTCAGGGACAGGGTGTTCCGACACCAATGGCAACGGGCCTGGGTGGAGGACTTGGTGTCGATCACCACCTCTGCGCCACAGCTTTCACACTTGAGGGTAACCAGGTCATCGCTATTCTTATCGATATCCTGGGCCCCGCTTCGAATCGTGGTTCCATGGAGGCTGGAGATGTCTTCATCTTCCTGGGCTAAATCCAATTCAAATTCATGACGGCAAAAGTTGCAGCGGAGCTTACCCGTTTTTGGATTAGATTGGATGTCCGTGGACCCGCACTTAGGACATTTAATCTGACCATCACTTTGACGATCTTCATTTTCTACAATCTTGACTTCCCTATTGTCTTCACCCATCATCCACCTCCTGAGGATTTCCGGTCCCCTATGCGAAGACTTTTCCTGCTTATCTGACTCCATTGAACCACGTCGAAAAGGAGAAAGAAATTGGCCTCAGGTGTATTTTTAGGCAAATTCATGAAAATAGACCTTTGGTCTATATGAAAAAAATCACGGTTTAGCTGAGCTAAACCGTGATTTAATCAGGCTTTGGTGGAATATGATCATTTAAAGGTCAGTTTTGCGGCTTATCTACCTCATCGTCATCATTAGGGCCGACAATGTGATCGATCATCCCACAACCTTTAATCATATCCAAATAGAGGAGCAATTCTCCCCGGGAAGAAACATTCAATTTTTTGTAGATCCTTAAAATATGGTGCTTGGCCGTACTCTTACTGATAAAAAGGATGTCCGGCAATTCGTCCACACTATTCCCCTGGATCAGAAGGGTGAGGACATTCATTTCCGCCGGCGTCAGATTTTCGGTGGCCTGGATAAAGTCCCTGAATTTCTTGGAGAGATAGTCAGGAATCCGGTCATAGTTTTCCGACTTCACATTCTCCCTGAGTTTTCGGATCAATTCGTCGATTTCATAGAAGCCGATGGTCCCCGACTTCGGGTCGGAATCCTTTATAAATAGATTCTCCTGGTTTTCGATCATAGCCAAGCCTTCGGTGATAGGGGTAATGTATCGTTTGGTGAAGATCAAACCGCCCCCGATGGAGAAGAAGAGGAATAAAATGACGGTGACAATAATGGTCACCAGATTCTCCCGGAAATCCTGATCATAATCCTCTTTAGGGACCATAACGAGAAGCTGGGAGGGTTGTCCATTTTTCAACAAGGGAAGCTCCCTCACCAAACCCAAATAATTTCCCCCTTGACCGGAAAACTCCGTCAAACCCGACCCCTTTGTTTTCATGGTTAAGGGCGTTTTGGGCATATAGTAGTAGCCCTTTTCCGTCCCGCTCCCCAGGGCCATGTTGGCATCAACCTTCTCTCCCTGGATGGAATTTGGGAAGAACAAATTGGTCACTCTTTCAAACTTGCTGGGTTGGGCCAGCTTTTCTTTGAAGAATAACTGCTCCACCTCAAATCCGCAAATGCCGTAAAAACTCCCATCCCTTCCGATAATGGGCAAGGTGATGAGGATGACCTTTTGATCCGTTCCCGGTAGGGTGAAGACCGGGGTCATCCGGTAGGATTCATAGAGGGGGGCATGGCCTCGGTCCAGTCCAAAAAAATTGGGTTGGCCGGAAACATCGTATTCCAATTTCCACTTTCTATGGGGCATGGAATGGTGTTTCCTGGCCACATCGACATCCCCTCGGTAGGTAATAATGGAGGATTCTCTGATGCTTCTGGAGTCAATCTCCAGGTAGAGACCACTCTTGAAATTTCCCTTCCTGTCCAACTTGGAATTGACGGTAGTATTCCATAAGACGAAAGCACCGGAAACATCGGCCGCATACATGGAATTTTTGATATCTTCAAAAATCGCATCCTGGGCCTGGGCCAGGAGGGCCTGGCGGTCCTTCAGGTCCTGAAATGGAATCCCCTCTTTTTCCAACAAGTCTTCCATCTTCTGACTGGCTGTCTTGGAGAGGTCCATGGCGGAAATGGCGGCCTTCCCGAAATATCCCTTGATCTCTTTTTTCATCACGGAGCTCTGCAAGTCGAGGTTTTTTTCGTAATTGTATCCGACGTCCTTGAATTGTCCGATGAGGGTCATGGCAACAAGAATATAAACCAGGAGCATCCCTGCGAACATGAGTAAGTATTCGAAGAGCTTCCGGTACATGGAATTCTTATTACGTTTTTTGATGACTTTAAACAAAGGACAACTCCTTGTTCTTCTTTATTTGCTCAAGCCTTCCCGGCATTCTTCCACCAGGGTCTTGGCCTCTTCTCCTTGAGTATATCTCTTTTCCCAATCTTTTTGGTGGAGCTTGATAAAATCATAGAAGCTTTGGACCTTGTTGTAATCATAGGTCTCCGGCAAAAAGGCATAGGTCTCTTTCATTTCTGACATGGCCTGATATTGTCGTTGGTAGCTTTGATTTTTGAAGGAAAAATCGGATATTTTCTGGAAAGCTTCCTTTCGAATGGGCATATAGCCTGTTTCGGCCACAAATTTCAGGTTTCTCTCCCCTTCGGTAATCCACTTGGCAAAAATCGCCGCCGCCTTGGCCTTGACCTCTGTTGTTTTATAGGCACATAGGCCAGTTCCTGCCAGGGTATCAATCCCTTTTCCGCCAGGGCTTATGGGAAGGGGAAGGACCTGCAAGTCCATGTCTTCCGAGGTGTTGTCCGGATAGGTGACGACATCGTTGTAGTAGAGGATGGCCGCGCTGGAGCTGATGCCGGCCATGGTCTCCCCGGTCATCATCTGGGTGTTGGCGTAGAGGTCGGAAACGACAATGTGTCCCTTGACCAGGCTGGACAAGAACCGGTCCAGAGTCTCATGGAATTCTTGGTTACCCGGATCATACCAGCCCTCGTTGTTATGGATTTTCAAGCCGGGATATTTGGATAAGCAGGCCAGTTCTACATCTCTCAAGATATAGTCCAGGGCACAAAAGGGCTTGCCCCCGGACCAGGTATAGAACTTTTCAGCGGCATCAAAAAATCCATCCCAGGTTTTCAGTTGATCATAGTCCACACCGGTGGCCTTGGAAAAGCGGTCGAACATGCTTCCATTAATATAAAACATATGGGTGGACTTGGAAAATGGTAGGATAACTAAACGCTCCTCCCTCATCCCATCGTTCAAAAAATCAGGAACGAAGTCATCCAATTCCTCCGGAGAAAAATAGTCCTTCCAGTCGACCAGGTTCTCAATGCCCAAATCATCCGCATTTCCGATATGGCAGAAGAAGAGATCAGGCATGGTCTTGGATCCGGAATTATCGGCCTGGGCATCCAAGAGGGAATTCCCGATTTCCGCGGAATTGGAATAGGCAGTCACATTGATTACGATCCCCTTTTCCTTGCCGACCGTCTCATTGAATTCATCCACCAGGTCATCCATGGGGGTGGTTGCCTGTTCCCCATAAACATGCCACATGGTTAAAGATACCGGCTCACGGTTTTTGTCGCCGCAGGCGGTCAGGAGGAGACAGGAAAGAAAAAGGAAAGACAAGAGAAAAGATAAGCTCTTCCATCGATGGGTTTTCATTTTTTCACCTCCAAAAAGATAAAAGAAAGCTCTTATTCTAGCGACTTTCGGCCATATCAATCAGGTGGTCCACCACAATCATGAGGGCAACCAATTCTTCTTCAAACACAGGGTCATATACGATGATTGTGAAGGTGTCACCCCAGGCCAGCCACTCCCGTTCGATATGACCCACCAGGTCCTCCCCATTGAAAATATCAAAGTCTAAGCTGAAGACTTCTCCCACCAGGCGGAGTTGGTAGTAGTCCGAGATGACAGCAATTCGCTGACGAAAGAGACTGAATTCCTGCTCCACCCGGAAGCCCGTCCCGTCGGAAAAATCCACGGTGTAGCTGGCCAGGAGGGTGGGCACCACCTTCTCGATAAGAAAGGAGAGGTCGGAGTTGAGTTTTTTCACCTCCACCCGGTGGCCAATGAAGGTGAAGTCCTGGTCCACCTGGTAGACCGGATTTTTATCCTCATCAAAAATTTGGTAGTCATCGACGATCTTAAAAACTTTTTGCTTAGCATAGAGCTTATACATGGCCCTTCTCCTTATAACAGGCGGATTCCCGCCGCCTTGCAAGCCCTCCTGGTTTCCTCATCCCAAAGGCTGGCCTGGACCTCGCCGATGTGGGCGGTCCCGATCATATACATGCAGAGACGGGACTGGCCGATCCCCCCGCCGATGGTCTGGGGGTAGTTGCCGGCGAAGAGGTTTTTGTGATAAGGAAGGCTTCTTCTCTCCTCCGCCCCGGCCAGACGGAGCTGGCGGTCCAGGCTTTGGGGGTTGACCCGGATCCCCATAGAAGAAACTTCAAAGGCATCGTCCAAGATCTCATTGTAAAAAAGAATATCGCCGTTGAGGTCCCAGTCATCATAGTCGGGGGCCCGGCCGTCATGGGGTTTGCCCGAACGAAGGGGACCGCCAATCCCTTGGATAAAGACCGTCTTTTTCTCCCGGCAGATAGCCCGCTCCCTTTCCTTAGCGGTCAGGTCGGGGTAGAGGTCCTCCAATTCCTGGCCGGTGATGAAGGTAACCTGGCGGACAATCTCCGTGTCCAGAGAGGGAAAGCGGGACTTGAGAAGGTGGTTGACATTGCAAATGGAATCCACAATCCTTTGGACCGTCTCCCGGAGGAAGTCGGTGTTCCGGTCCTCCTCCCGGATGACCTCCTCCCAATCCCACTGGTCAACATAGATGGAGTGGATGTTGTCCAGGTCCTCATCCCGCCGGATGGCGTTCATGTCGGTGAGGAGGCCCTCATAAGTGGAGAATCCGTAGCGACCCAAGGCTTCCCGCTTCCACTTGGCCAGGGAGTGGACCACCTCCCCTTCCTTATCCAGGGCGGGGATGTCGAAGGCAACAGGACGTTCCTTGCCCGAAAGGTTGTCGTTAAGGCCGCTGTCCTGGGCGACGAAGAGAGGGGCCGAAACCCGCTGGAGGTTCATGGTGGTGGAGAATTCGGATTGAAAGGTCTGCTTGATATAGTCAATGGCCCGCTGGATCTCATAAGCATCTAGCTTGGGCCGGTAGTTTTGGGGAATGAAAATCGGGGACATGAGTGCCTGCTTTCTGTGGAGAAAAAGGAAGGGTGAAAAAAAGGACTTAAACGATGACCTCCCGGCCAACCTTGTCCGCCTTGGCAAAGAAGTAGAAGCCGAAGATGAAGAGGATGACCAGGGCCAGGATGCCCAGGTTCTGCCGGCCTGTGGCCTGGGAAATGGCCGAAACCATCAGAGTTCCGGTGATCGAGGCTCCTTTTCCGAAAATATCATAGATGCCGAAGTATTCGCCGGACTTCTCTTTGGGGATGGACTGGGCGAAATAAGATCGGGACAGGGCCTGGACCCCGCCCTGGAACATGCCCACGCAAACGGCCAGGAACCAAAATTCCCAGACCTTGTCCAGCTGGACGGCGAAGAGGGTGATGAGGGCATAGGCCACAATGCAGACCTTGATCAAGAGGCCGTTGTCATACTTGTTGGAGAGCTTGCCGAAGAGGAGGGCAAAGGGGAAGGCCACAAACTGGGTCAAAAGGAGGGCCAAGAGGAGCTGGGTGGAATCCAAGCCCAGGGAACCCCCGTAGGCCACAGCCATGTCGATGATGGTGTAGACGCCATCGATATAGAAGAAAAAGGCGATCAGGAAAAGGAAGGCTTTTTTGAAGTGGCGGAGGTCCAGGATAGTTTTTCCCAGGCCCCGGAAGACCTGGCCCAGGGACCCTATGGTCTCGGAAGCGTAGTATTTCTGTTCAAAATTCTTGTAGAGGGGGATGGTGAAGGCCAGCCACCAAATGGCGTTGATGATGATGGCCCCGCCCATGCGGAACTGCATGGACAAACCGATCTTTTCCCCCATGAGGATGAGGATTAGAGAGAGGATGAAGGGGACGGTGGAGCCGATGTAGCCCAGGGCATAGCCGTAGGAGGAGACTCGGCTCATCCGTTCCGGCTCGGTGATGTCCGTCAGCATGGCATCATAGAGGACCAGGCTGGCCTGGTAGCCCACCCGGGCAATGATAAAAAAGGCCAGGAACTGGAACCAGGAAAGGGGGAGCATGAGGGCCATCATGGTCAGGACTCCAACTGCCACGGTCATGGCGAAAAGCTTCTTTTTCTTCCCCCGGACATCGGCCATGGCCCCGAAAATCGGGCCCAGGATGGCGACAATGAGGGTGGTGATGGCGGTGGCGTAGCCCCAGTAGGCCAGGGCCATGTGGGGAGCCAGTCCCCCGCCCTCGGCCAGGGAATTAAAGTAAATGGGGAAGATGGTGGAGACCAGGAGGGTGAAGGCGGAATTTCCGATGTCGTAACCGATCCAGGCCTTCTCCAACTTGGTCAGTGGATACTTGGATTTCCTTGCTTTATCTGTCATTTTGGTCCCCCTTGGGATATGTGTTTTTTATACTGTCGGCAGGCATCCTCCTTGCCCGCCTTAGTGAATGATCTAAAAAAATTATAACCCAAAGCGAGGGACTTTACCTCCCCCCAAGCGGATTCACCCTCTTCATGGGATAAAAAAAGTCGCCCGACTCCGGAGAGTCGGACAACTTTGGTTGCGATTTGCTTATTCTTGGGCTCGGAAGGCCAGCTGGCCATCTTCCACAGTCATGGTCACTTCCTGGTCAGGAAGGATGGTCCCCTCCAGGAGCTTCCGTCCCAGGGAGGTCTCCACATGCTTCTGGAGATAGCGCTTGACCGGACGGGCGCCGAATTGGGGGGAGTAGGCTTCTTTTAGGATGAGGTCCTTGGCCTTGTCGTCGGCATGGAGGCCGATTCCCAGGTCGGCCAGGCGGTCATCGATCTTTTCGATCTCCAGGTCGATGATGGCTTCCACCTCTTTCTTACCCAGGGCCCGGAAGAGGATGATGTCATCGATCCGGTTGAGGAGCTCGGGCCGGAAGACCCGGCGGAGGTCTTCATTCACTCTTTCCTTGGCCTCCGAGCTGATCTCCCCGTCCTCCCCCATGCCCTCCAGGATATATTCCGAGCCGATGTTGGAGGTCATGATAATGACGGTGTTTTTGAAATCCACCGTCCGCCCCTGGTTGTCGGTCAAACGGCCGTCATCCAGGACCTGGAGGAGGATGTTGAAGACATCAGGGTGGGCCTTTTCAATTTCATCAAAGAGGACCACGCTGTAGGGGTGGCGGCGGACCGCCTCCGTCAGCTGGCCCCCTTCCTCATAGCCCACATAGCCCGGGGCCGACCCGATCAGGCGGGAGACCGAATACTTTTCCATGTACTCGGACATATCGATCCGGACCATATTTCTTTCATCGTCGAACATGGATTGGGTGAGGGCCTTGGCCAATTCCGTCTTCCCCACCCCCGTGGGGCCCAGAAAGATGAAAGACCCGATGGGCCGGCTGGCATCTTTTAAGCCGGAAGAGGACCGAATGATGGCATCCGAAACCGCCTGAACTGCGGTGTCCTGGCCGACCACCCTTTCCTTGAGTCGGAGGGGGAGGTCCAGGATCTTGTCCTTTTCGCTTTGGGTCAGCTTGGCGACCGGGATCCCGGTCCATTTGGAGACCACTTCAGCGACTTCCTCTTCCCCCACTTCTTCCTTGACGGCGGATTCATCCTCATCCAACTTCTTGTTGGCCCGGTCCAATTGGACCTTAAGGTCGTTGAGCTTGCCGTAGCGGAGGGCGGAGGCTTTTTCGTAGTCGTAGTTTCTCTCCGCCTCTTCAATCTCATGGTTGACCCGGTCCATTTCTTCCTTGAGGTCGGTGGTCTCCTCCAGGGCCTTCTTGGAGTTTTCCCAGGCAATATAGCCGGCATTGTATTCCTCTTTGACCTGGGCCATCTCCTCTTCCAGCTCCTCCAAACGGCGTTTGGAGGCTTCGTCACTTTCCTTGGTCAGAGCCACCTTTTCAATCTCCAGCTGGAGGATCCGCCGCCTCTGGTCATCCAGTTCCTGGGGCATGGAGTCCAGGTCGGTCCGGACCATGGCCGCCGCCTCATCCATGAGGTCAATGGCCTTATCCGGGAGGAAGCGGTCGGTGATATAGCGGTCGGAGAGGGTGGCCGCCGCAATGACCGCCCCATCGGAAATGCGGAGGCCGTGGTGGAGTTCGTACTTGGGCTTGATCCCCCGAAGGATGGACACGGTGTCCTCCAAGGAGGGCTCATCCACCATGACCTTCTGGAAACGGCGCTCCAGGGCCCCATCTTTTTCAATATACTCCCGGTATTCGTTCAGGGTGGTCGCCCCGATCACATGGATCTTCCCCCGGGAGAGGGCGGGTTTCATGAGGTTGGAGGCATCCATGGCCCCGTCTGTCCGTCCGGCTCCGACAATGAGGTGGAGCTCATCGACGAACATGATAATTTGACCCTGGCTCTCCTCCACTTCCTTGAGGACGGCCTTAAGCCTTTCCTCGAATTGGCCCCGGTATTTGGCTCCGGCCAATAGGAGGCCCAGGTCCAACTCGTAGATCATAGTTTCCTTCAAGGAAGAGGGAACGTCGCCGTTGACGATTCGCTGGGCCAGGCCCTCGACCACGGCCGTCTTCCCCACCCCGGGCTCACCGATGAGGACGGGGTTGTTCTTGGTCCGCCGGGTGAGAATCCGGATAACATTGCGGATCTCCTCATCCCGGCCGATAATGGGGTCTCCCTTGCCCTCTCGGGCTTGGGCCGTCAGGTCCCGGCCGTATTTTTCCAAGACATCCTCGGTCTCTTCGGGATTGTCCGAGGTCACCTTCCGGGACCCCCGGATGGAAAGGAGTTTCTCTTTAAAAGTCTTCTTGTCCACCCCATATTGGTCGAAAATCCGACGAGAGGGGATGTTTTTCTCATCCAGGAGGGCCAAAAAGAGGTGGTCCACAGAGATGTAATCATCCCCCATCTCCTTGGCCTCATCCTCCGCTTTAAGGAGGACCCGCTGGAAGATGGCATTAGGGTAGACCTGGCTCTGGCCTTCCTGGACGGGGAGGTTATCTACCGCCCGGCTAAGGTCCGTTTGGTAGAGTCTGATGTCGATGTTCATGGCCTTGAGGACCCGGGCTACCAGCCCATCGCTATCCATGGTCAAGGCCAAATGCAAATGGAGGTCCGTGACCTCCGGGTTGCCATTTTTTACCGCCGCTTTTTGGGCATCTTGGATGGCTTCCAAGGATTTTTGTGTGAATTTTTCCTGCATAGTGTCCTCCTAGACGCCCTTCATGGCGTCTTTGTATTGCTTTTCCATCTCCGGGGATAGGCGGTCCGGGTTTTTGATCATGATGCGGAGGTAGAGGTCGCCTTTGTTCTTCTTCCGGTCCTGGTAGCCCTTGCCGGGAATTCGGATCTTCTGTCCCGACCGGGACTTGGCCGGCAGCTTGACCTTGAGCTTGCCATGGAGGGTGTCGATGGTCTTTTTCCCTCCGAAGTAGGCCTCCCAGGGGAGAACCTCCAGGTCCATGGTGATATCCAAGCCCTCTAATTCGTAGGGGGTTTGGATGTGAACCTTCAAAAGGAGGTCCCCATCCAAGCCCTGTTTTTCTCCATTCACCTTGATCTTTTGTCCTTCCTTGATTCCGGCCGGCCACTTAACCAAGATATCCTTGTGGACGCCTTGGATGGTAAAAGCCAAAGTCCGGCTTCCCCCTCCAAAGGCCTCTTCCAGAGATAGGGGTAAATCGCTCTGATAGGCGGGCGACTGCCTCTTTGCCTTGGTCCGACCTCCTTGGTGAAAGAGGTCGCCCAGGTTGCCAAAGGGAGAGGATCCTCTACCACCCGACCCGGAAAAACTTCCCGTTCCGGCCCCTTGGCCTCCTCCGAAAATCAGGTCGAAGAAATCCGAAAAACCGCCGGCCCCTCCGGAGGTTGAATAGGTGTAGGTCCCTCCGCCATTCCGGAAGCCGGAGAATCCAAAATCACTGGGATCAAAATTCTGCCCGGCCTGGAAATTGTAGTTGGAACCGAAGGTATCGTATTTCTGTCTCTTTTCTTTATCGCCCAGAACTTCATAGGCTTCGTTGACTTCTTTAAATTTCTCATCGTTCGAGCGGTCGTCGGGGTGCAAGTCGGGATGGTATTTCTTGGCCAGTTTTCGATAGGCCTTTTTGATGGCCTCCTGACTGGCCGACCGGTCGACCCCGAGCGTCTCGTAGTAGTCTTTATATTTCACTTGCTCCTCCTTTTTGACCATCTTTGACTATTACTAGTATACGCTTTTCAGCCGGAGATTTCAAGGGTTTAGGCGAAGTTTTAGCACTCTTCCACTTCGATTGATAATTCTGTATAAAAAAAGACCGGGTCCCCTTGACTAAGTCAGGGAAACCCGGCTCTGTTTTCACTACTTGTCTTTAGATCATCCGCTCCAAGAGCTTCATGACCAGGAGGGCGGCCAGGGCGGACAGGCCCACGGAGATGGCCATGGACACCAGGATACCAACAAAGCCTCCTTTCGTCTTTTCCTTCTTCTTTCGTCCCAGGGGGAAGCGGGTCTTTGACTTGCCTTCCTCCTCTTCTTCCTCCTCATCAGGAAGTTCAGTGGCCTTTTTCAAAATCACCTTATCATAGGGATTTTTTTCGCCCAGGGCTTCCCTCATCCCCTCCACATCCCGGGTTAAGATCCCCTGGATGTCAAAGGTCTCCAGTCGGCGGAAGGCGGAAAGGCGATTGACGGCAAAGGGCCAAACTTCCAGCCCCATCCCCCTGGCCTGGCTGACCAGCTTTTCGTTGACCAGGATCCGGTTGGGGAGGATAGCCTCCAATTCCAGGGAGGCAAGCTCCTCGAAGAGGTCCTCTTCCAGGCTATCCGCCAAGATGGCCAGTCGGATGTCCTGGTGGAGGTCCCTGAGGATCCGGAGGGAGGAGGCCCGGGTGGAAGCCAGAATGACCCGGTCCAAAAGATCAAACTCCTCAACCAGGTCAAGAACCGCCTCCTCCATGCCGGGATAAAGGAAGTGGTTGTTCTTCATGTGGATGATGGTGGTATGGGGGAGGTCCTTGGCCCATTCCAAGTATTCCCTCAAAGAAGGAATGTGGAGGTCGGTCCGATCCCGGTAGATTTTGAAGGAATAGGACTGGAGTTCTTCCAGGGTGTGGTGGCGGACAAAGCCCACCCCGTCAATCATCCGGGATTCGGAATCATCGTGAAAGACGACCAATTCCTTGTCCCTGGAAAAGTGGACGTCCAATTGGATGGCGGTTGCCCCCTCCAGGATGGCTTCCCGGAAGGCCGGCATGGTATTTTCCGGTGCATTCTTATCCACACCGCGGTAGGCTATGATCTTCATTCCTCTTCCTCTCCTTCCAGTTCCATCGATAGGGAGAGCCAGCGGTCACTGGCTTCCTCAATCTTCTTTTGAATGGTCTCCAGCTGGTCATGGACCACCATGGCCTCTTCATAGTCCTCATAAATCGCCGGGTCCAGGGCTTGGGCCTGGAGGACTTCAGCCTGGGCCTGGAGGTCTTGGATCTCCCGGTCCAGGTCCTGGATCTGGGCCCGGGCCTTTCGGACCTCCTCCTTCTTCATCCGCTTCTTCTTCTGGATTTTCTTCTTCTGGGTCTGGGTCAGGCCTTCCCCGGCCTCCTCTTCTTTGCCGTCCGCCTCTTGACCGGCCAGGAAGTCATCGTAATTCCCCAGGCTGGTCACCATCCCTTCCGGCGTCAGCTGGAAGATGTGGTCGCAGACGTGGTTGAGGAAGTAGCGGTCATGGGAGATGACCAGGACCGTCCCCTCATAGTCGATCAAGGCCTCCTCCAGGATTTCCCGACTTTCAATGTCCAGGTGGTTGGTCGGCTCATCCAGGAGAAGGAGGTTGGCATTGGAGAGCATGAGCTTGAGGAGGGCCAGGCGGGATTTTTCGCCCCCCGACAGGTCCCCAACCACCTGGAAAATATCATCGCCAACGAATTGGAACTTGGCCAGGTTGGACCGGACCCGGTAGTGGTCCATCTGGGGGTAGGCATCCCAAAACTCATCGATCACCGTCTTGTCATCATCCAGGTTGGCCTGCTCCTGGTCAAAATAGGCCGTTTTCACCGCAGACCCGAAGCTGACCCTCCCCATGTCTCCACTCATCTTATCCAGGAGGATCCGGAAGAGGGTGGTCTTGCCCACCCCGTTCTCCCCGACCAGGCCCACCTTCCATCCCTTTCCCAGGTAGAAGCTGACCCCTTGAAAAAGAGGACGACCGTCGAAGGACTTGGCCAGGTCCTCCACCTCCAAGACATCCCGACCCGACTCATAGCGGGGAGTCAGCTTGAACCGCATATGGGGGTCCTGGTCCGGTGGCGCCTCCACCAGGACCATCTTGTCCAGGAGCTTCTGCCGGGACCGGGACTGGGCAATCCCCCGCTTGCGGAGGGACCCTCCCTGCTTGGACAGGCGGTCGATGATCTCCTGTTGACGGGCGATTTCCGCCTGCTGGTTCTCATAGGCGTGGCGGAGGACTTCCAGGTCCTTGGCCCGCCTTTGAGTGTATTCCCGGTAGCCGCAGTTATAGGCAAAGAGCCTGCCCTTTTCGATGAGGAAGATCCGCTGGCAGATCCGGTCCAGGAAGTACCGATCATGGGAGATGAGGAGGACGGCTCCCTTGAAATCCACCAGGAAGGATTCCAGGAAGCGGATGGCCTGGATATCCAGGTGGTTGGTGGGTTCATCCAAAAGAAGGATATCCGGCCGACCCGACAGCATCCGGGCCAGCTCCAGGCGGGACTTCTCCCCGCCGGAGAGGACGTTGACCGGGTCGTCAAACCGGTCCTCCCCAAAGCCCATACCCTTGAGGATCCCCCGAATTTCAGAGATGTAGGAAAGGCCTCCCTCCTCCTCGAAGCGTTCGGTCAGGACCTGGTAGGAGGACATGACCCGAGAAAGTTCCTCTTTGGTCAGGTCCTCCCCCATCTGCTTTTCCAAATCCCGGAGCTTGTCCTCCACCTGGAAGGCTCGCCAATAGGCCTTCTTGCACTCCTCAAAAAGGGAGTTGTCCGATTCGATGTGGACGTTCTGGGCCAGGTAGCCCAGGCGGAGGTCCCCCTTCATGGAGATTTTTCCGGAGTCCGGATCTTCGATAGAGGTCAGGAGGCGGAAAAGGGTGGTCTTCCCCACCCCGTTTCCCCCGATGATCCCGATCTTGTCCCCTTGGTTGACCTGGAAGGAGATCCCCTTCAGGATCGGCTTGATCCCATAGGATTTTTTTAGGTCTTGTACACTGATTACTGCCATATGTGGTTCTTTCCTTTATCTTCTAGGCCCCCTGGTAGTCATCCGGGTGGTGGATGTAGTAGGTAAGGGTATGGAGGGATTCCTCCAGGTAGACATTTTCCAAAACGACCCCCTCCTGCAAGCGGATGTCATAGAGGGCAAAGTTCCAGATCCCCTTAATGCCTGCTTGGCTGGCCCGGTCGGCGATTTCCTGGGCTACCCGAGAGGGTGTGGTGATGGTGATGATGTCCAGGCCTTCTTTTTGAATGATGGCCTCCAGCTTATCGATGGAATGGATGACCCGTCCACTGAACTTGGTGCCCACTTTTTCCGGATCCGCATCAAAGAGGGCCTTGAGCTCGTAGTTGGTGTTGGAGAAGAGCTTGGAGTTGGCGATGGCCTCGCCCAGATGGCCGATGCCCACAATGCCGACCTTTTGTCCGGATTCCACCCCGATGATCCTTCCCACCTGGTCCCGGAGGCTGTCGACCCGGTAGCCGAAACCCTGTTGGCCAAAGCCGCCGAAGTGGTTAAGGTCCTGGCGGATCTGGGAGGCGGTAAAGCCGGTAATTTCGCTCAATGCGGCGGAAGAGACTCGCTCCTCTCCCTTTTCAGCAAGAATCGTTAGATAGCGGTAGTATTTCGGCAAACGCCGAACCACCGCCTTGGATATTTTTTTCATTGGGACTCCTTCCTAGGCTCGTCATCCTTGAAAAAGAAAAAGTGGACCAGGTGGAGAAAGACCACCAGGACGCCTAATAATAGGCCCAGGGACATGAGGAAGGTCATGGTGGAATTAGCTAGGATTTTCTGGTAGACACCTGGATCGACGAAAAGCCCCTGGAAAATAAAGATGGCCGGCAGAATCCCTCCGCAAAAATAGGCCGCTTCAACCAGGCCGATGAAGACCTGGAAGCCGTCGATATTGGGGTCCAGGAAAATGGCCAGGCCATGAAGGGCGGCAAAAGCAAGAGACAGGACCAGGAGAACATAGGAAATCCGCTCCATGGTAATGAAGAGGGTGGGATCCTTCATGGTTCCTGAAGATAGCATATAGTCGATGGCCAGGGAAAAGAGGAGGTGGACGGCGACCAGGACAAAGGCCAGTCGGCCGATCCTCCTTGTGGATTTTTTGACCTCGTTCATGGGTAACCTCTTTCTCTCCCCACCTTTATAGAATGGGGGCAAAGAGCCGGCAAATCGGGCTCAGGATCTTGTAACGGAGTGGCATAGTCTTCCACCACTCCTGGGTCAGGAGGGTGGATTTCTCGATATCCTCATCAAAGGCCCGGCGGAGCTCTTGGTTGACTTCCGCCGAATAGACGATTTCCGAGGCTTCAAAATTCAAGGAGAAGGAACGCTCATCGATGTTGGCCGACCCCACCATGGAAAAGACATCGTCGACGATGAGGACCTTGGAATGGAGAAAGCCGTTGTCGTAGCGGTAGATATTGGCCCCGTTCTTGGCAATGGCTTTGGTGAAAGACAGGGTTGCCGGATAGACCACGGGGTGGTCGGGCTTGTCGGGAATCATAATGTTGACTTCCACCCCCTGCTGGAGGGCGATGGTCAAGGCCTCCTGGAATGAAGAGTCCGGTATGTAATAGGGGGTGTGGATGTCGATCCGCTTGTCGGCCTGGTTAATCATCTTGATCATGGCCAGTTTGATGTTTTTCATCTTGGTGTCCGGTCCGGACGAAACCATTTGACAGAGGATGGAACCGGTCCCCTCCATGGGGCGGATATCCGGCTCCAGGGCGGGGTCAAGACCTGTCGCATAATACCAGTCCTGGATAAAGCGGACCTTAATGGCATGGGCTGCAGACCCTTGGATTCTCAGGTGGGTATCCCTCCAGTAACCGAATCTATCATTCAAGCCCAGGTATTCATCTCCGACGTTAAATCCACCAATATAGGAGATGGCATCGTCGATGACGACCAGCTTCCGGTGGTTCCGGTAGTTCATCCGGAGGTTGATGACCCGGAGGAAGGAAGGAAAGAAGATCCCCACCTCAATGCCGGACTCCTTCATTCGACGAAACTCCCGCTTGGAAATGAAGCGGCAGCCAATCCCGTCGGTGAGGAGGCGGACCCGGACTCCTCGTCCCGCCGCCTGAACCAGGTGGTTGATCAATCGGGTGCCCAGACCATCCGACTTGAAAATATAGTATTGGACTTCGATGGAGTGTTGGGCCTGGTCAATATCTTTAATCAGAGCATTAAACTTTTCCTGACCGTCCGTAAAGACCCGGACATCATTGTCGGCAGAAAGGACGGACTGGTTGAGTCTAAGGTTTAAGGTGGCCAGTTCCCCCACCTCCCCCATGGTGGCCCTTTCCTCAAAGTCATCGAAAATATCCGGCAGGTCTCCCAGCATCTTCTCCTGGATCTCGCTCTCCTCCCGGATGAACCGGTCCTGCTCGGCCTTTATCCGGAACATGTTGGTCCGGCGGGTATCCTGGCCCAGGAGGAGGTAGGGGAAAAAGCCGACAATCGGGAGGAGGGTCATGACCAGGATCCACATGAGGGTGGACCGGGCAGGTCTTTCCCGGCCCCAATAGATGATGGTCAAGACCAGGACCAGGTTGATCCACCAATAATTTTCATAAAGAAAGGTATAGATTGTGAGAAAAATCTTTACAAAGAGGTCCATGGTCAGCTCCTAGATGGTCTTATGAATATTTCTTGGACTTATAGCGCTTGTTGGTGTCCAGGATGGCCTTGCGGAGGCGGAGGGCATCCGGGGTGACTTCGATGAGCTCATCCTCTTCCACAAACTCCATCATCTGCTCCAGGCTGAGCTTAAGGGGAGGAGAGAGCTTGAGGGCTTCGTCGGAGGCGGCGGACCGGATGTTGGTCAGGGCCTTTTTCTTGCAGACGTTGACCTCGATATCCAGACCCTTGGGGTTGGCCCCCACCACCTGACCTTCATACACTTCCACGCCGGGTTCAATAAAGAGTTGACCCCGATCCTGGGCGGCAAAGAGCCCATAGCCTGTGGCTTCCCCGGTTTCAAAGGCGATCAGGGACCCGGTTGGCCGGCGGGGGATCTCCCCTTTATAGGGGGCATATTCCAAAAACTCGTTGTTGAGGACCCCGGTCCCCCGGGTATCCGTCAAAAGCTGCTGGCGGTAACCGATCAGGCCCCGGGCAGGAATGTTGAAGATGAGCCGGGTGTAGCCGGATGGGGTGGTCTTGATTTCCTGGAGTTCTCCCTTCCGCCGGCCAAGGGCCTGGATGACGGCTCCGGAGAATTCCTGGTCGATGTCCACGACCACCTCTTCGATGGGCTCCATCTTGTGGCCTTTTTCATCGGTCCGGAAGAGGACTTCCGGCTTGGAGACCTGGAACTCATAGGATTCCCGCCTCATTTTCTCAATCAAGACGGAAAGGTGGAGTTCACCGCGGCCGCTGACTTTGAAGGAATCCGTCCCCTCCCCTTCCTCAACCCGGAGGGAAACATCCGTTTCCAGCTCCTTGAAAAGGCGGGCCCGGAGGTGGCGGGAGGTAACGTATTTTCCTGACTGACCGGCAAAGGGGGAATCGTTGACCGAGAAAGTCATCTGGAGGGTGGGCTCTGAAATCTTGACAAAAGGCAGGGGGGAGGGATCCTCCGGATCGCAGAGGGTGTCCCCCACTTCGATCCCCTCCACCCCGGAAACGGCGATGATGGATCCGACTCCGGAGGATTCGACCGGGACCCGCTTGAGTCCGTCGAATTCAAAGATCTTGGTGATTTTGACTTCCCGGTCCACTTCAGGATTATTGTAGTTTTTGATGGTGACGTGGTCCCCTACCTTGACCTGACCCTGGCCGATCTTCCCGATCCCGATCCGGCCCACATAGTCATTGTAGTCGCAGGTGGAGATGAGAAGTTTGAAGGGGCCCTCGCTGTCCCCTTCAGGGGAAGGGATGGCTTCCAGGATCATGTCCATCATGGGGGCCATATCGGTCCCTTTTTTGTCCTGGTCCCGGCTGGCCCATCCCTCCCGGGCGGAGGCATAGATGATGGGGGAATCCAGATAGGACTCCGGCGCATCCACGGCGATAAAGAGGTCCAGAAGTTCGTCCTTGACCTCATCGACCCGGGCATCGGCCCGGTCCACCTTGTTGATGCAGAGGATGGCGGGTAGGCCCAGATCTACGGCCTTCCGGAGGACAAACTTGGTTTGGGGCATGGGGCCCTCGAAGGCGTCCACCAGGAGGATGACTCCATCGCACATTTTCAACACCCGTTCCACTTCGCCGCCGAAATCAGCGTGTCCCGGGGTGTCAATAATATTAATTTTCGTCCCTTTGTAGTTGACCGCAGTGTTCTTGGAGAGGATGGTGATCCCCCGCTCCCGCTCTAGGTCGCCGGAATCCATGACCCGGTCCTGGATTTCCTGGTTCTGTCGGATGGATCCGGAGACCCGGAGGAGCCCATCCACCAGGGTGGTCTTGCCATGGTCAACATGGGCGATAATCGCAACATTTCGTATATCTTGTCTTTTCATTCTTACTCCCTAACTGTATTCCATAAAGGACCGGTTTGGCCGGATCCTTCTTATCCTATTAATTTTAACATAAAAAAAGACCCTGTCTCCGAGAAATCCCGATCCATCCGTGCTTGGAAGGGAGTCCTCATGGCGATCCAGGGCCTAGGAGTGATGAAATTTATAGATGCAGTGGACCTCACTTTTATTGACCGTCAGCTCTTCCACCAAGGCTTCCACGATCATGAGCCCCCTTCCGGAGGCCTTCATCTTCTGTGCCAAACAGGGCCCTTCCCAGGTCACCCCACTGCCTTCATCTCGGACGGAGATGGAAATGACCTCATCATCCGCCGTCACATCGATCGAAACAATCTTGTCGGGATTGTTCCGGTTCCCATGCTCGCAGGCGTTGATCATGAGCTCCGAGATCACCAGGCGGATATCCTGGAGGCTGGACCGGTCCATGGGGAGGTGGCGGTCGATCTCTCGGACGATCCGGAGGGTGTGGTCGCAGATGGAGGAAATTTCGCTGGGGATGGTACCGGAATACCGATAAAGCACGAAAGCCTCCTTTCTACGCCGGGCTCCATGAGCCGAAGGCGGGTCTACCGATTGATCCCTAAGTTTGCTCTTTCTCTTTAATTCTCACACAGCCCTTTTATACCCCTGGAAATTGACAAGTAATCAGGCCGGGGAGGCCAAAGGGGCCGGAAGAAGGAAAAGGAGTCAAAAGAAAAAATCCGACGAAATCCTTTCACTTTATCGTTTGGATTGCTCGGACTATGGTATATATTTAGTGTACCTTATCGAATCCCGGGGATGTCCGGGAAAAACTCAAGGAGGAAAGTATGAAAAAGTATGAATGTGAAGCTTGCGGCTATATCTATGATCCTGAAAAAGGCGATCCCATGAGCGATATCGCTGCCGGAACTGCTTTTGAAGACCTGCCTGAAGATTGGGTTTGCCCTGTCTGTGGCGCCGGCAAAGACCAGTTTTCAGTGGTTGAATAAGCCAATCTCGATTCCTGAAATAAAAGAAGCCCGGTTGGAGCGGAGTGCCCGCCCCGACCGGGCTTTTTTTATGTTATAGACCTTCCAGGAAGCGGAGTCCCTTGTTAATCCCCCAGTCCAGGAAAAAGGAGTAAGCCAGGATGGAGGGGATTTTGGCCCAAAGTAGGTGAAAAAGAAAATAAGAAAACTTCATATTGGACAGGCCGGCCAGCATGCAGACAAAGTCATCCGGGGCAAAAGGCAGGAGGATGATCAGGACGAAGGCCCGGTTGACCTTCTTCTCATGCTTTTCCATCCAGCGGGTGTATTTGACATAGGTTTCTTCCTTGACCATGGACCGGACAAAGACGGTTCCAAAGATCCGGGCCAGGAAGAAGTCACCGATGGAGCCCAGGATGATGCCAACATAATTGTAGATAAAGCCCCACAGGGGCCCAAAGAGGTAGACCCCGATAACCAGGGTCAGCCCACCCGGGATGATGGGGACGATGCACTGGAGGATCTGGATGGCGATGAAGACAATGGGTCCCCAGATCCCGAAGCCTTGGATAAAGTCCACCATGACCTGCTTGTTGGTGAAAAGGCCGGCCCGGTAGGCCAGGATGGCCAAAAGGATGGAGAGGACAATCCCCAGGATGGTGATGGTCTGGATGATCCGCCGGTTCCCTTGGATGGTCTTTTCCGACAAGGCCTCTTCCATAGTGTCCAGCCGGTCTTCCATCCGGGACAGTCTCCCCTTTTTCTTCCCCTGGCTTTCCGGATCCGGCCCTTTGGCTTCCTGTTGTTGAAGGTCCTCCTTCATTTCAGGGTTCCCTTCTTCGCCAGGCTCTTGGTCTTCATCCGGAAGCTGGCCCGGGACCACTTGGCCCGCATGATGTCGTAAAACTTCCCATAATCGGACCGGTTCGTCAAAAGGGTAAACTGGTCAGCCAGCTTGCTCATGATCCGCTCCCTCTCCAGCTGGCTCTTTCCCGGGGTTTCCAGAACCCGCTCATAAAGAGCATTGACCCGGTCGCCGAATCGTTCCGTCCCAAAGGCCTCCCGGCTATCCCAGGCCGCCCGGCTCATGGCAGCCAAACGGTCGGGGTCATCCACCAGGGCTTTGATCCGGTCGACGGCCTGGTCTATCGTATCAAAGATAAAGCCGTCCACCCCTTCCTGGATGACCTCCACCGGCGCATCGTCCCTTCGGGCGATGACCGGGCGTCCGTTGGCCAAGGCCTCGATATAGGTCAGGCCCTGGGTCTCGGAAACGGAAGCAGAGATAAAGAAAGAGAAGAGCCTATAATACTTGCCCACCTCGTCGGGAGAAACCATGCCGGTAAAGCGGACCCTGTCCCGGATCTCCAAAGAGTCCACTTCTTCTTCCAATTGCTTCCGGTACTTCCCGTCTCCGACTAGGACCAGGTAAACATCCGGCCTTTCCTCCAGGAGCCTCTTGTGGGCCTGGAGGACCTCATCCAAATTCTTCTCCTCCGCCAGCCGGCCGACAGACCCATAGATAAGGGCATCCTCAGGAATATCCAGCTTCCGGACCATGGCCTTCCTCTCCTCTTCGGACAGGCTGACCTCATACTTGGACAGGTCGATCCCTGTGGGAATGACCACCACATGGTCCGCCACCCCCTTCTGAAAAAGGAGGCGCTTGGTCTTCCGGGTGGGGGCGATGACCACGTCAGCGGTCCGGAGGCGGACCCGCATGACCGGGGCGATGAGGTCCTGCATGACCTGTCCCGGAAGGACGTATTGAACATAGTGCTCATAGAGGGTGTGGTAGGTATGGACGATAGGGGCCTTGCATCGTTTGGCGATCCGCTCCACAAAAGAATAGGTGAAAAATTCACATTGGGAATGGATGATGTCCGGGCACCAGTAGCAGACCTCGTCTAAAAGCTTGCTGCTGATCATCAGGGAGGCCCGGACATCCGGATAAATATTCAAGGGCATAGAACCTACATAATAGGTCTTTCCGGAAGAGTAGGAATTGTGGTTGGGTGAAAGACAAAGGAGACGGACATCGTGCCCCTTCTTTTCCAGCTCTTTCATGAGGTTGAGGACAGAGACAATGACCCCATTGACTTGGGAGGGATTTAAATCGGAAGTCAGGAGGATTTTCATGGCTTTCTCCTTCTAAAGTTCTTGGGGATCAACCGACTCGCTTTGGCCGAGGATGCTGTCAATTCGGGACCAGGCTTCTTGGACCCCACTTCCTTTGACCGCGGAAAAGGGGATGAGGAGGGACCGGTCGGGAATTTGGAGGCTGGAGACCAGGACCGACTCGGCCTGGCCCTGCTTGTTTCTGGATAGCTTATCCGCCTTGGTCCCGATGACGGTTCCTGAAAATTGGCCATCCAGGATCCAGTCGTACATCTCCCGGTCCATGAGGTTGGGCTCATGGCGGAGGTCGGCCAGGAGGAAGACGTCGACCAGGTTATCCCGGTCGGCCAGGTAGTCGTTGATGAACTTGGCCCATGAGGCCCGGTCCTTCTTGGAGACCCGGGCATAGCCATAGCCCGGCAGGTCAACCAGGCGGAAGAGGCCGTTAATGTTATAGAAGTTGATGGTCCGGGTCTTGCCAGGGGATGAGGAGGTGTAGGCCAGCTTCTTCCGCTTGCAGAGGGCGTTGATGAAGCTGGACTTGCCCACATTGGACCGACCCACCATGGCGATTTCCGGCAGGGGGGCCTGGGGCCAACCCTCCGGAGCCTGGGCCATGGCCTCCAGGCAGGCGTCTTTTACCTTCATCAGTCCTCCTTTCCGAGGCTAGAGGGGTCATGGACCTAGTGGGCCCGGGGTCTGGCCTCATCCTCTTCCTTTCCTTCATGGTTCCGGGAAAATCCTATGGTTCCCGCTTTTTTGTCGGATTCAAAGATAATTTCTTCTTCCCTCTCCACCGGGCTGAGGAGGGCTTTTTGGATGAGGTCATCTACCCGGTCAACAGGGATGAAGGTCATCCCCTCGATGGACGCCTTCTCCACCTCTTCCAGGTCCCGCATATTCTCCTTGGGAAGGAAGACGGTGTCGATCCCGTAGCGCTTGGCAGCCAGGACCTTTTCCCGGATCCCGCCCACGGGAAGGACATGGCCGTTCAGGGTGATCTCCCCGGTCATGGCCACGTCGGAGCGGACGGGCCGCTGGGTCAGGATGGAGACGATGGCGGTCAGGATGGAAACCCCTGCCGATGGCCCGTCCTTGGGGACAGACCCCTCGGGCATGTGGATGTGAATGTCCTCAAAAGTGTAGAAGGAGGAGGAGATCCCATAGCGGCCGGCATTGGACCGGATATAGGAGATGGCCAGCTCTGCGGATTCCTTCATTACCTCCCCCATGGACCCGGTCAGGAGTAGGCCCCCACGACCGGCCATCTTGTTGGCTTCAATCAGGAGGAGTTCTCCCCCCACCTCGGTCCAGGCCAAGCCGTTGACCACCCCAATTTGGGGGGTATTGGTCCGCTCATCGTCCAGGTACTTGGGCTGGCCCAGGAAGTCCGACAGGTTGGTCTGGTTGACCCGGACCTTGTCGGCCCCTTCCACGATCTTCCGGGCTGACCGCCGGCAAATCTTCCCAATTTGGCGTTCCAGCTCCCGGACTCCGGATTCCCGGGTGTAGCTCCGGATAATGGTTGTCAGGATGGGACGGGGGATGGCCAAATTGGCCGCCTTGAGTCCCGCCTCCTCCCTCTGCTTTTTCACCAGGTAGCGGGCGGCAATCTCCAGCTTCTCATCTTCCGTGTAGCCGGGAATCCGGATGACTTCCATCCGGTCCAGGAGGGGACGGGGAATGGTCGTCGTGGTGTTGGCTGTGGTAATAAACATGACCTGGGAGAGGTCGAAGGGGACCTCCAGATAGCGGTCATGGAATTCAAAGTTCTGCTCGGGATCCAGGACTTCAAGGAGGGCGGAGGCCGGGTCTCCCCGGAAGTCGGACCCGATCTTATCCACCTCATCGAAAAGGAAGACGGGGTTCATGGACTTGGACCGCATCATCTGGGCAATAACCCGACCGGGCATGGCCCCGATGTAGGTCTTGCGGTGGCCGCGAATTTCCGACTCATCCGTCACTCCACCCAGTCGCATGGAGGTAAACTCCCGCTTGATGGCCCGGGCGATGGACCGGACTATGGACGTCTTCCCCACGCCCGGAGGGCCAACCAGGCAGAGGATAGACCCTTTGGAGTCAGCCCGGAGTTGGCGGACGGCCATAAATTCCAGGATCCGGTCCTTGACGTCCTTAAGACCATAGTGGTCCCGGTCCAAAATTTCCTGGCTCTTGACCAGGTCCTTCCGGTCCTTGGTGTATTTCCCCCAGGGAAGAGCCAGGACGGTATCCAGGTAGGTCCGGGAGACATTGACGTCCGGCGACATGGGCGAAAGATAGGTGAGCTTTTCCACCTCCTTGAGAACCACCTCCCGGGCTTCTTCCGGCATCTTCAGAGCCTTGACCCTTTCCTCATAGCTTTCAGCGATGGAGAGGGGGTCGGACCCGTCATCATCCATCTGCTCCCGGAGGATCTGGATCTGCTCTTGAATCAGGAAATCCTTCTGATTCTTCTTGACCCGGTCCTGGGCTTCTTCTGAAATCTGTTGCTCCAGAACGGTCAGCTTGGCCTGGAGGTCCAAGGCGGACTGGACCATGACCAGGCGCTCATCGACATTGAGCTCGGTCAGGATATCCTGGGCCTCCTCATAGCTGAGGTCCAAATGGGAAGCCACCTCATCCGCCAGGGCCCCGGGGTCGTCCGACTGGAGGCGGGGCAAGAGAAGAAAGTCCGGGATCCCCATGGAGGTCCGGAAGAAGGAGAGGGCGGAAGAAGAAACCAGACGGGCAAGAAGGGCCCGGTTGTCATTTTCCTCCAACTCATCCGGGTCGTAGTGGTACTTGACCACTTCCGCTTCCACATAGGGGGAGGTCCGGATAAAGCGTTGGATCTCCGCCCGGCAGAGTCCCTCCACAATGACCTTGGAATTCCCGCCCAGGAGCTGGAAGTTCTGGCGGACAGCCACCATGGTCCCCATGGTCATGTAGTCCTCCAGGCCGGGATTATCCACCGAAGGATCCTGTAGAGCCAGGAGGAGGACCTCCTGGTTGTTTTTTACAGCTTGGTCGAGAACGGCTTCTTCCCGCTCACTCTCCAGGTCAAAGGTCAGGGCCCCGCCGGGAAAGACGATCTCCGTGCGGGCTAAGAGAACGGGACAGACCGTTTTTTCGACATGGTAATATTTTTTCGTCATACTTCCTCCTGTGTCCTGGGCCTGGCGACAAGCAAAGGACGATCATCCACCGGTTGGTTATGAAATAAAGGACAGCCGGCCAGGGCCGGCTGTCGAATTACCATTCAGCGAACATTCAAGGGCATGGACTGCTGGCCGACCATTTCCGTCTGCCTGAGGAGGTCGGGCTCGGCCTCCCCTTCTACCACATCCTTGGTAATGACGCACTGCCGGATATCATCCAGGTCGGGAATGTCAAACATGGGTTGGCGGAGGAGCTTCTCCATGATTGACCGGAGGCCTCGGGCCCCCATTTTTCGTTCAAAGGATTCCCGGGCGATGGCCTCCAAGGCATCCTGGTCAAAGAGGAGGTCCACCCCATCTAGGCGGAAGAGCTCCTTATACTGCTTAACCAGGGCGTTCTTGGGTTCCAGGAGGATCCGCTGGAGGGCATCCACCGAAAGCTCCTGGAGAGCGACCAGGACCGGGAGACGGCCGATGAGTTCCGGAATTAGACCGAACTTCATCAGGTCCTCGGGTATCACATCTTTAAGGGTGTCGGATAGGGATTCCTGGGAGTGGTCCACCTTCTCCTGGTTGAAGCCGATGGGGTTCTCCCCCTTCCTCTTTTCCACCACTTTTTCGATTCCGTCGAAGGCTCCGCCCACGATGAAGAGGATGTTGCTGGTATCCACCTGGATCATCTCCTGGCGGGGATGCTTGCGGCCGCCCTGGGGCGGGACACCGGCCACCGTCCCTTCGATCAGCTTAAGGAGGGCCTGCTGGACCCCCTCTCCGGAAACATCCCGGGTGATGGAGGGGTTCTCCGACTTCCGGGCGATTTTATCAATTTCGTCAATATAAATGATCCCATGCTCAGCCAACTCCACGTCGAAATCGGCAGCTTGGAGGAGGCGGAGGATGATGTTCTCCACATCCTCGCCCACATAGCCGGCTTCCGTCAAAGTGGTGGCATCGGCAATGGCGAAGGGAACCCGGAGGGTCTTTGCCAAGGTCTGGGCCAGGAGGGTCTTCCCGGAACCTGTCGGTCCGATCAGGCAGATGTTGGACTTTTGAATGTCCACCTCCGTCTCATGACCCCGGTAAATCCGCTTATAGTGGTTGTAGACCGCTACGGAGAGGGTCTTTTTTGCCTCCTCCTGGTCAATGACATAGTCGTCCAGGACGGCCTTGATTTCCTTGGGTGTGGGAAGCTGGATTCCCGAATCCCGGGCCGGATAGCGGTCTGCCTTTTCTTCTTCGATAATCTCTCCGCAGAGGGCAATGCATTCATCGCAAATGAAGCTTCCCTCCGGTCCGGCGATCATCTTTTCAACTTCATCCGAACTCTTTCCGCAAAAAGAGCAGTGGATCGTTTCATCATGGTAATCGGCCATTTTTCCTCCGATCCCTAACTCACATGGACTCAATCACGTCGTCGATCAAGCCGTATTCCTTGGCCTCCTTGGCGGTCAGCCAGCGGTCACGGTCGGTATCCCTTTCCACTTTCTTTAGGGGCTGACCCGTCCGATCCGAAAGGATCTTGTTCAGGATCTTCTTGGTTTCCAAAATCTTCTTGACCGTGATCTCGACATCCGAAGCCATTCCCTGGGCTCCGCCCGAAGGCTGGTGGATCATGACGTCCGAATTGGGGAGGGCGAACCGCTTCCCCTTCTCACCGGCGGCCAGAAGAACGGCTCCCATGGAGGCGGCCATACCCACACAGATGGTGGAGACATCCGACTTGATGTAGTTCATGGTGTCGTAAATGGCCAGGCCCGCTGTCACCTCTCCCCCGGGGGAGTTGATGTAGAGCTGGATATCCTTGGAGGGGTCCTTGGACTCCAGGTAAAGAAGCTGGGCCACAATCAAATTGGCCATATTGGTTTCAATGGGGCCGGTCACGAAAATAATCCGCTCTTCCAAAAGGCGGGAGTAGATATCATAGGCCCGCTCTCCACGATTGGTTTGCTCAATCACTGTTGGAATTAATGGCATTATACCTCCTTATATGTCTCACCAGTGTCCCTTATTCCTGGGATTCTGTCTCACTTTCGTCCTTTTTTGTCTCATTCTGTCCCGAATCAGCCTTTTCTTCTTCCTCTTTTTTCACGTCCTTCTCATCCACATACTGGACCTGTTCCATGAGGTGTTCAATGGCCTTTCTCTTCTTGACGTCTTCTTCAACCAGCTTCTCATTGCCCAGCTCTTTGACCTTTTTGATGAAATCATCCGTGTCTTTTGCGCCATAGGCCTCGCCGATCTTCTTGAGCTCTTCGTTCAGTTCCTCTTCACTCACCTCCGGCTGGAGTTGGTCAACCAGGGCCTGGAGGCAGAGGTCACCGGACAGGCGAAGGGTGGCCATGGGCCGCTGCTGGGCCCGGAATCCGTCCAAATCCATCCCGGTGTACTGGAGGTATTGGTCCAGGGTAATTCCCATCTGACCGACTTGGTTGGCCATGTTCCGAACTTCAATCTCCACCTGCTCATCCACCATGGAATCGGGCAGGTCAAACTTAGAAATGTCGATCAGGCCCTGAACAGCCTGGTTCTCCTGGTCAGCTTTCGCAGAATCTTCCGCCCGCTTCTCCAGGTCCTTCCGGATGGAAGCCTTATATTCATCCAAGGTGTCATATTCGGACACGTCCTGGGCAAAGTCATCATCCAATTCGGGAACCTGCTTTTTATGAATATCGTTCAAGACGACGTGGAAGACCGCCTCTTTGCCGGCCAGGTCTTCTGCGTGGTATTCCTCGGGGAAGGTGACATTGACATCAAATTCCTGGCCCTTTTCGTGGCCGATGATTTGGTCCTCAAAGCCGGGGATGAAGGAGCCGGACCCGATTTCCAGGTCATGTCCTTCGTCTTTCCCACCTTCAAAAGGAACTCCGTCCACTGAACCTTCATAGTCGATGTTGACGGTGTCTCCCTCCTGGACAGGACGCCCTTCAACAGGTTCAAGAACGGCATTCTTTTCCTGTTCAACTTTGATCATCTCATCGACCTGTTCCTCTTTCACCTCCACGGGGCGCTTGACCACCTGGATGGTGGAGAGGTCGCCCAGCTCGGGATGGGGTAGGAGGTCCGTGGTCACTTCAAGAATGATAGGCTTGCCCTCTTCCATCTCCTTAAGGTCGATATCGGGCTGACCAACGGGCTCCAGGCCCAATTCCTTGGTGGCCTTATCGATCTCCTGGGGGAGCATGTCGTTCAGGCCTTCTTCAAAGAAGACGCCCTTGCCATAGTTGGCTTCGATGATCTTCCGGGGGGCCTTCCCCTTCCGGAAGCCGGGAATTTGGAAACGGCCTCTGAGCTTTTTATAGGCCTCATTCATAAAGGGTTCAAGATCCTCATGGGAGATTTCAAGGGTATAAACCGCCTTGCCGTTTTCGTTGGATACCAATTTTGCAGTCATGTTTTCTTCATCCTCGCTTTACTAATTCACTACTCAATAATAGGCACACTATTCAGTTATTATACCACAGTCTAGCCGGCTTAATCGCCCATCCTGTCCTATCCGGCCGATAAATTACATCTGATTTTTTTTGCTTTTCCATATAAAGTAAAGAGGATACACCAGAGCGGGAAAAAGAAAAAGAGAAAGAAAAACAACAATGTTTCCAAGCGTTGGTTCATAAGAAGAAGGGACAGCAGCAAAAAGGAGAAGGAGCAGAACAGCGTTAAAAAAAAGGGCTATGCCTAATATAGGCAAGATCTCATGAAGACTTGCTTTCTTATCCGCAAAATACATGATACAAGCAAATTCAGGAAGTATAAAAAAAGCATAGCTTTCGATAATCTCTCCATAGGAGTCCGGGAATATCCGGGTCATCAGGAAAAGCCCTAAAAGGAGGATGGTTGCCTGACCTAAAAAAGACAAAAAACCTTTCATCATTACTTCCTTTCTGGTTATCCGATCGGTTTGTTGTTTGGACTAATGATACCTGTTCAAGGATAGGAGGGGCAATGAATTTTTCAGGCTCTTTGATGGGCATAGGGTCTTCTTTTACGGTTCTTCCCATTTCGACTTTCCGCTGGCCAGGAAAAGAAAAAAGCTCCCACCTTATCTAGGCGGGAGCTTTTTCTTCTTTGGTTTATTTCTTCGACTTCATACAAGTCGAGCAGTGGGGGCAGGAGGCACATCCCCCTTGTTTGTGGTCCTTCACGAGTTTACGAACCAGGAAAACCACTAGGAGGGCTACTGCGGCAAGAATAAGAAGATCCGGCATCCTTCCTCCTTTCTAAAGGTCGGCTTGCTTGCCAACCATGATTCATCAAACAGGGTTACGGGTGTTCAGTTACCGGCTCTCTCCATAGGCGGGCTTGCCCTCTAAAAGTTTCTTGGAGGGGTCGGGCCGGAAAAGGAGATAGAGGCCAAAGAGGAGGACAGCCAGGGCGACAATAGTCCAAATGGTGACCCCGCCTCCTGTAAAGAAGAGGGCACCCTGGTAGAAGATCAGGGACAGGGAATAGGCAAAGACGGTTTGATAACCCAAGCCCATGAGGGTCCACTTCCGGCCCGGCAGCTCCCGGTTCATAGCCCCGATAGCGGCAAAGCAGGGGGCGCAGTAGAGGTTGAAGAGGAGGAAGGAGAAGCCGGAAAGGGCCGTATAGTGGGAGGTGATGGGGGCAAGGGCCTGCCAGTCTCCCGCTTCGATCAGGTCAAGGGCATCGCCCGAGACACCGAAGATGATACCGACGATGGACATGAGGTTTTCTTTTGCTACCAGACCGGAAACGGTACCAACAGCCGACTCCCAGGTGTCAAAGCCCAGGGGCTTGAAGATCCAAGCGAAGGACCGGCCGATGGCAGCTAGGATGGACTCATCAACGGCTTCATCCACCCATCCTAAGCCCTCGGGGGTAAAGCCCACATGGAGGAGGGTTGTGATGACAATGGAGGAGAGGAGGATGATGGTCCCCGCCTTTTTCACGAAAGCGGCGCAGCGTTCCCAAACCGACCGGAGGATGCCGGACAGGCTGGGCAGACGGTATTCCGGCAACTCCATAACAAAGGGAGAGGGGTCGCCGGCAAAGCGCTTAGTTTTCTTTAAGATAATTCCGGAAACAATAACAGAGCCAATCCCGATGAAGTAGAAGATCGGGCCAAACCACCAAGCACCGCCGAAGAGGGCGCCGCCGAAGAAGGCGATGACAGGGAGCTTGGCTCCGCAAGGCATAAAGGAGGTCGTGATGGCTGTCATGTAGCGGTCTTTATCATTTTCGATGGTCCGGGAGCCCATGATGGCGGGGACGGAACAACCTGTCCCGATCAGCATGGGGATGAAGGACTTGCCGGACAAGCCGAATCTCCGGAATATCCGGTCCAGGATAAAGGCAATCCGGGCCATGTAGCCGGTTTGTTCCAAGAAGGCCAGGCAGAGGAAGAGGACCGCCATCTGGGGGATAAAGCCCAAAACAGCACCCACGCCGGCGATCACGCCGTCAACGATCATTCCGATCAGCCAGGCGGAAACGCCTATATTTTCCAAGAATGTTTGGGTCCCTCCCTGGAGCCATTCAGCGACGAAGACGTCGTTGACCCAGTCGGTTCCGAAGGTGCCAACAGTGGAGATGGAGAGATAGTAGACCAGGAAGATGACCAGGGCAAAGATAGGCAGGGCCAAAATCCGGTTGGTCACAATCTGATCAATCCGGTCTGTTAGGGACTTCTTTCCGGGATTCTTTTCTTTATAGACCCCGTCCAGAATCTTAGCAATCTCGCTATAGCGGGCAGCAGAAATGATGGACTGGCTGTCGTCGTCCATCTTCTCCTCGAAAGCCAGGATCTCATCTTCCATGGCTTTGGGGATTTGGACGTCCTTCAGCGTTTCTTCATCCAACTCCAGGGCCTTGACCGATAGCCAGCGGTCGCTGATAGCGTCAAGCTTCTTCTTGGCTTCTGGCTCAATCGTGAGGCTGGATAGGCCGCTATGGACCTTTTCGATGGTCTCTTCAATTTCCGGACTGAAAGTCATGGGGCTGGGTGCTTTCCCGGTCAGGAGGCTGGCGTTTACTGCGTTGACCAGTTCAGGGATCCCCTCCTCCTTTAAAGCGGAGATTTCCACCACGGGAAGGCCCAAGCGGTCGGAAAGTCCCTTGGTATCCAGGTGGTCGCCGGACTTCTCAATCAGGTCCATCATATTGCAGGCCAGAACTACTGGGATCCCCATATCCATAACCTGGCTGGTCAGGTAGAGGTTTCTTTCCAGGTTGGATGCATCAACAATGTTGATGATGCAGTCCGGTCTGGCATCCAGGAGGTACTTCCGGGCGATGACCTCTTCCATCGTATAGGGGGAGAGGGAGTAAATACCCGGAAGGTCGACCAGGCTCAGGTCTTTGTTTTTCTTGATTTGGCCCACTTTTTTTTCCACGGTAACGCCAGGCCAGTTTCCCACATGGGCAGAGGCCCCGGTGAGGAGGTTGAATAGGGTGGTTTTTCCGGAATTCGGATTGCCCACCAAGGCAATGGTCTTCTTCATTTTTACACTCTTTCTATGTATCCGATCTCTTCCCCTCTTCTTGAGCGGCTTCGTTAGTATATGCTAACTCCATAGGAAAAAGAAAGGGCTTCCGCCCGACTTAGAGATTCTTGATCTCGATATCCTTTCCGTCTTCCTTGCGGATGCTCAGGTTATAGCCTTTAATCACAATTTCAACAGGATCACCCAGAGGGGCAACCTTAACCACATCAAAAGGCGTCCCTTTGATCAATCCCATATCTTGGAAGCGTCTCTTTAAAGGGCCGCGTCCATGGACACGGACCACCTCGGCCCGGTCCCCCGGTTTTAAGTCAAGTAAAGTTTTCACGAATAAGTCCTCCTTGTTGAATTTCTGTTTCCTCCTGAACAGACTCCTGGGGGTGGACTTGGACCTTATCCAAGAGCTCCCTGGAAACGCCCAGTCGAGTCTGATTTAAAAGGATAATGAAGTTTTGTTGCAGAGAAGAAAGAACCTGAACCTTGGCACCAGGAATCAGGCCCATATTGGCCAGCTGGCGCTGTACCTTGTCCCTCCCCCGAATGCTGTCTACGACGTAGGCTTTACCTACATCTGCCATGGATAAATTCATTTTTTCCTCCGCTCTACTTTCAATTTTTCACATATGTCCCTTCGTAAGCATATATTAACACACCCTTTTCCTTTTGTTAATAGTTACTAACCAAAAGCTTTGTATAAAAAATTGGCATGGAGGTCCATGCCAAGGAAAATACGAATCTGCGCCTGTCGAAAAGAATTTTTCCCAATTATTGATTCACAGCGTGCAGAGGAGAAATAACAATAACGCCACCAAAATCGATCATCATGCGGACCGGTTCTCTAAAATCGCGATTGGCGATATAGCCCAAATTGGAGTGCTTGCTAGTTTCTTTATTGTTCCGCTTATCACTGCCATGACCTAAGAAAAATTTCAACATTTTGATTTCCTTTCTACAAGAAGTTTATTCTTGCCCATCAAAGTTAACATTTTTCCCTTTAATCAAGTGATATACCGGTCTCCGGGATTTTGTTACCTATGACTAACACTTTTTACCATTATTACTATACCATAATTGTTCAAGAATGCAAGAGTCAATAAGAATTTTTTCTCAAAATTTTTATCCCTAAGAAAAACCCCGGCAAGGCCGGGGTTTTCGCTATAAAAAAGATGGTAGGGATCTTAATAGGCCAGGACCACTCCCCCTTCATTGGCATAAACCGTCACCAATCCGTTGGCGGGGAGGATTTGGATGTCCTTGACCGGGAGGTTCTTGAGCCGGTCTTTGATGAAGAGGGCCCTTTCCTCAGCCTCCACATGGGAGACGTAGAGGGTCCGGTCAGACCAATCCACAGGGTCGTTTTCTATCTTCTGGCAGAGTCCCTCCAAGGCGGATTTCATCCCCCGTTTAATGGAGTCGACAGCGATTTTTCCCTGGTCCCCCCGGCAGATGAGCTTGATGGAAAGTCCCTTGGCCAGTCGCCCGGCCATCCGGGGCATCCGTCCTGATTTGGTTACGGTGGAGAGATCGTCCAAAACAAACCAGGTCCGCTGGCCTTCGATATGGGCCTGGACAGTCTTTACGATCTCGTCACTGACCATCCCCCGGTCCAGGCATTCCCGGATCTTGCAAGCCACCGCCGTCACTCCGGAAGCAGCGGAAAGGGAATCGAAGACATGGACCTCCTTCCCCTCCTGCCTTAGCTCTTCAGCGGCAAGGAGGGCGTTGGAATGAGTTCCCGACAGCTTGCTGGAAAGGGTGACGATAAAGATCCGGTCCCCCTCCTGACCCCGGTCGATAAAGAAGCGAGGAGGAACGCCGGCCGTCTTGGCGGCCTCTTCCGAAGCCCGGATATCCGCCCGGAGGGCGACCAGGTCGATGGATTCATCGTCCACATAGTGGTTCCCATTGACATCGATCGATAGAGGCACGCTGACGATCGAACCGGCCTCCCGGATCTTATTATTCATATCGGCTGATGAATCGGCGATGATTAGGGTTTTCATTCATTCTCCTTGCTTATCCGGTTTTCCCTATGAAATAGGCTCTTCCTCCTCGGAAGATGCCAGGCTTTCCTCTGCCCAGGCCATGAGGGCCTCCCGGGTATTTTCCACTTTTCCTTCAATGACCAGGGCCAGGATCCGGTCCAGGGTAACCCCGATCTGTCTCCCTTGATTATAACCCATATCCATCAAGTCCCGCCCCCCAATTGCCAGGTCGCTTACCCGGGTGGGAAGGCGGTTGCGTTGAACCGTCCGGACCAAGTCCATGGATTGGATAATTTCATCCCTATATTTTTCCAGCTTGGTCCCCTGACCCCGCCTCCGACCGATTTCGGATTTTTTCCGGGCCAGGAAGGCATCGGGGCCCGACTTCCGGAAAAGGAGGTAGGGCATGGCCATGTCCCCCAGTTCGCCCACGAAGGTCTGGGCCTGAGACTGGTCTTTCGGGAGTTCAATGTCTTCCCGAAGAAGGATAGCTACCCGGTCTTGAAGGTCATTGGAGGATTTGAACCGCCTTAAGATTTTCTTTGCCCGCCGAGACCGGCTCTCCCCTTGCTGAGGAGAAAGGGAGGAAAGGAGGCAGGCCCAACGGTAATCCTCTTCCGGGGGAAGAAAGTCGTAGCGCTGCCTGGCAAGGGCTGAGTCGATTTCGGGAATGAGGACCGGGAGAAGGCCCAGACTTTCCATGGCCTGGATGGCCCTGCCCGCCGACTTGTCCGTCAGCATCCGGGTCATCTCCTCCAGGCACCTCTCCATGGAGAGGCGGGTCAAGTCCTCCTTATGGCTTTGGATGGCCTCCTGGAGGTGGGGTTCCAGGACCAGGCCCAGGCGAGCAGCAAAACGGACAGCCCGGAGCATCCGGAGTCCGTCTTCCTCGATCCGGTCCTTGGGGTTTCCCACCGCCCGAAGGAGGCCTTTCTTGAGGTCTCCCCTTCCGTCAAAGGGGTCCAGGAGCCCTCTCTCGGGATGGCAGGCCATGGCATTCATGGTAAAGTCCCGGCGGAGGAGGTCCTCTTCAATCTTGTCGGAATAGGTCACCCGGTCCGGATGGCGGCCGTCCCGGTAGCCCTCCTCCGACCGGTAGGTCGTGATCTCATAGGGGATGTCCCTCCAGACCACCTTAATGGTACCGAAGGACTTGCCCACATCCACCGTCTTGCAGTCGGAGAAGACGGCCTCGATTTCCTCGGGCCGGGCGTCTGTGGCAAAGTCGATGTCGTGGAGGTCGACCCCCTCACCCCAGACCGGCTCCCCTTCCTCCTTATGGAGGAGGGACTTGATCCGGCGGAAGGCCCCTCCTGTACCCTCAGGTCTTTGGGCAGCCCCGGCCAGGTAGGCGTCCCGAACGGCGCCCCCCACCACCCAAGCCTCATATCCGGCCTCTTCCAGACGGCCGATGATCTCCCCGGCAGCTTGTGGGAAGGTCATGCCAGGAGCCCTGCCTGGCCGATGGCCTCCACAATATCATCAACAGCCTTTTGGCAGACGTCCGGATCCAGATGCTCGGCCATGACCCGGAGGACAGGTTCCGTTCCGGAAGGTCGGACCAGGGTTCTTCCTTCCTTGCCCAGGCGGTCATTGACCCGGTCGATGGTGGTCAGAACCGCCTCATTGTGGAGAACCGTCTTCTTGTCCTTGACCCGGACATTTTCCAGGACCTGGGGATAGACCTTTAAAGAGGCGTGGAGGCTGGCCAGGTCGGTCTTCTCCTCCACCATGATCTCCGTTAAACGGATGGCCGTCAGGACCCCGTCCCCGGTCGTCGCATACTTGGAGAAGATGATGTGGCCCGACTGTTCACCACCGATGGAGTAGCCGTGGTCCATGAGCTCCTTGGCCACAAACTTGTCCCCTACCTGGGTCTGGATGTAGTCGATGCCGGAGGCCTCCAGGGCTTTATACAAGCCGAAGTTGGACATCACCGTGGTAACCACCATGTTCTTTTGGAGCTGGCCCCGGTCCTTAAGGTAGTTGCCGGCGATGTAGAGGATGGCATCCCCATCCACCACTTCTCCCTTGTTGTCCACAGCAATGCAGCGGTCGGCGTCTCCGTCGAAGGCGAAGCCCACGTCCAATCCTTCTTTTTTGACGAATTCCACCAACTGGTGGATGTGGGTGGAGCCGGCATCCCGGTTGATGTTGACCCCGTTGGGCTTATTGTTAATGACGTAGGTTTCCGCCCCCAGGGCATCGAAGACATTCTTGGCAATCATGAAAGAAGCGCCGTTGGCACAGTCCAGGCCGATTTTGACCCGCTTAAAGGACCGGCGGGCTGTCGAAATCAGGTAGCCCGTATAGCGGTTCCGTCCGACGACATAGTCCCGGACCTCTCCGATTTCTCCCTGTTTGGCCAGAGGGAGGTCATCCTCTTCCCGGTCGATGTATTCCTCAATCTTCCTAAGGATATCCTCCTCCATCTTGGCTCCTTCTTCTCCAATGAGCTTGATCCCATTGTCATAAAAGGGGTTGTGGCTGGCGGAGATCATGATCCCGCAGGCGAAGTCGTCCGCCTGAACGCAGTAGGACACACTGGGGGTGGTCGTCACATGGAGAAGGTAGGCATCCGATCCTGAAGACGTGATCCCTGCGGCCAGGGCCATCTCCAGCATATAAGAAGACCGCCGGGTATCCTTCCCGATGACGATCCGGGGGCGGGGGTTGGCCTCATCCCCTTCAAAATTCTTTTTATAATAATCACCCAGGAAGCGCCCGATCCGGTAGGCGTGGGCTGCAGTAAGATCCTTATTGGCTTCCCCGCGGAAACCATCCGTTCCAAAGTATTTCATCCTTTCCTCCATTCACTGGCTTTTCTTCCCTTTTCGGGCCGACCCTATCCACAGAGGGACCCCATCCGGGAGTTAACCTATTCTACCTCAAATCAAAGAATCCTGTCAGCTTGGCGGGCCAATCTGACAGGATCTTCCTCTATGATCGTTATTGAATTATCGGATGTAGACATCCAGGTGGTTGCCCACGGTCCCTCGGTCGTAGATCTTTCCGGCCCCGCCGAAGGGGGTAGGATAGACTGTGCCCTTAGGGGCGGAACCGGCCAGGACAATGAAGCCGTCCCCGTCGCAGACATAGCCTGCCCCGTTGACATGACGTCCGGGAATCCGGAGTCCGGAACCGGGAAGGACAGACTGGGAATAATAAGTAAAGCGGTAGCCTCCCCAGTTGATCACGCCTTTATGCATAAACTGGCCCAAGGTGTAGGTCGATGAAGAATTGGCCACAGCCGCCGGGGCTTTTTTGGTCCCTTCAAGAACGATCTTGGTGACCGGCTGCCTGGTGACCTCTTTGCTGAGCTGGGTCTCCTCCACCAGGTCCCCATTCTTATAAACTCTTTCGCTGGTGATGGTCAATTGACCCGGCTTTCCTTCCTGGTCAACCTTGGTCTTTCCTTGGTAGAGCTTGTCGGACTTCCGACTCTCCACTTCAAAAGGAATCTCTTCCGTCTCCTCTTCCACTCGGTGGTCAATGTGGTCCAGGGAGACCTTCATCCCATCTTCCAACTTGGCCATCCGGGCGGGTTGGATCTCATCGTCCTGGTCAAAGTCCGCATCCACTTCTTCCAGAAATTCCCCCACCGTTCCGGCGTAGCTGGTGTAAGTCTCACTTTCCTTGCCATCCCGGAAGCGGATGGTCTTTTTTGTTTCCACCGTGGCATCCATCCCGTCTTCCAGGGTGGCATCCAAGTCGATAGAAGAACGGGCTTGGTCTAAATTGCTATATCCTGCTTCAATAAGGGCTTGTCTGAGTGTGTCTTCTTCTGTCCGAATTTCCATCTCTTCGCCGTCCAAATTAACGTGAATATCCTTTGGCCGGTTGGCATAGGCCCATGTCCCAAAAAGAATGGACAGGGCAAAAATAACCGAGAAAAGAAGGATTTGTCTTCTTAAAGAGTAATCTCTCATTGGTCCTCCAAATTTTTCTTGTAACCTTTTTGTTACTGATATATGACTCGTTAATAATACATAGGTCACAGAAGGCTTTCAAGCCTTTTACCGGCTTTTGGAGGTTTTTGGGATTAGTTATTTCTTTTTTGTAATATTTAGAGCTTCCTGGTAGAGGTCATTCTTGGGCAAGCCCGACCATTCCGCCACTTCCTTAACCGCATCCTTGGTCGACCTCCCCTGGTCAATCAGGGTCCTGAGGCGGTCCACCACCTGGTCCATCCCCGGGCTCTCCTCATTCGGTTCGGCCCCTTCCAGGACCAGGACGAATTCCCCCTTCTCCACCACTTCAAGGTCCCCGGCCTCCTTCCCCAGGAAGGATTGCCGCTCTTCGTAGGTCTTGGTCCATTCCCGGAGGAGGGCCATCCGCCTCTCCGGCCAGCGCTGACCGAACTCCTCCAGGGTCTTGCGGATCCGGTGGGGGGCCTCATAGATCACCGCCGCCATCTCCATCCGGTCAAGTTTTTCCAGGGCCTCCCGGCGTTCCTTCCCCTTTCGGGGGAGGAAGCCCAAAAAAGCGTAGGTCCCCTCCCCCAGGCCGGAAGCCACAAAACAGGTGTCGGCGGCAGAGGGGCCGGGCAGGACGGTGAAGGGAAGCCCCCGGGCAATAGCATGGCGGATGAGGATGGCACCGGGATCCGAGATCCCGGGCATACCCGCATCGGAGACCAAGCAGACCTTCTTCCCCTCGGCCACCCGATCCAGGATGTCCCGGGACCGGGCCTCTTCATTGAATTTTTCATAGGAAATCAAGGGCGCATGGACCTCAAAGTAGTCCATAAGGAGGCCGGAGTGGCGAGTGTCCTCGCAGGCGATGAGGTCGGCCTCCCGGAGAACCCGGAGGGCTCGGAGGGTGATGTCCTCCCGGTTGCCGATGGGGGTGGGTACAACAATGAGTATGCCGTCATTAGCGGGCATGGTCTCCTCCTTCACCATAATAAAAAAAGGCTCCCCCGAAAGGGGAGCCCTATGACTTACCGATTAGTCTTCATCCGGAATGATGGAGTCTGTCGGGCAAACGCCGGCACAGGCACCGCAATCGATGCAGACATCAGGATTGATTTCGTAAATGTCGCCTTCAGAAATTGCGCCCGTGGGGCACTCATCCATGCAGGTCCCGCAAGCGATACAGGTGTCCAAAATTTTATAAGCCATAATTTTCCTCCTCTTTTATGTAAGGTTTTCTAGCTGAAACCTTCATGCCTTGTTACAAATTCATCATACCAGAAAGTGGATGATTGTCAAGATAAAAAGAGAGGCAGCAGGCCCAAATGAGCCTGCCGCCAACTGTTGTGAGACTATAAATTTCGTTCTATTTTCTCCGCCGTCTCCGCCCCATCCTTCTCTTTTTCGGCTTAACCCGGCCTTTGACAGCATAGGGTTCCTGGAAGGGGAGGGTCTCTTGGCCCTTATCTGCTACGAGGCGATCTTCTTTCTTGACGTCGGGGGTCGACTGGGCTTCTGTCGCTTCCTCTTCTTCAGGGATCTGCATTTCCTCGAGCTCAGGCTCTTCAGAGGAGGCGACTTTCCGATCTTCTTCTTGGACCCGGCAGGGGCAAGCGCAGGTCCGGGAAATGTCTTCCTCTTCTTCCCTCTTGTCCGCTTCCTCTTCTTCACGGAGGGCCTTCTTCTCCCCCTCCGTTACGAAGTCGTGGTCCTCCATATCCTCCCAGAGTTCGGGCTTGGAATGACCTTTTTTCCGCTTTTGGAGGATTTCAATGGCATCCACGCTGTAGTACTTCTCATCCTCCGTCCCGTCATCCTTGTAGACATGGACCCGGACCCGGGTCTGGAGGACATCCCGGTCCACGACATGGCCCTGGCCATCCTCAGTCAGAACCAGGGTCCCTTTAGGGGGCACCTTTTTGGTGTTGGCCTGGTAGACTTCCTGTTCGTAATTCAGGCAGCACATGAGCCGGCCACAGATGCCGGAAATCTTGGTGGGATTGAGGGAAAGGCCTTGGGTCTTGGCCATCTTGATCGATACAGGGTCGAAATCCCGCATGAAACGGTGGCAGCAGAACTCCTGACCACAAGGACCGATCCCGCCCAAAAGCTTGGCCTGGTCCCGAACCCCGATCTGGCGGAGTTCAATCCGGGTATGGAAATTCTGGGCCAACTCGCGGACTAACTTCCGAAAGTCCACCCGGTGGTCGGCCGTAAAATAGAAGATGAGCTTGGACCGGTCAAAGGTGAATTCGGCCCCGACCAGGTTCATTTCCAGCCTCTCTTCAGCAATCTTTATTTTGCAAAACTCGACCGCTTCTTTGGCGCGGGCGAGGTTCTCCTCGTGGGTTTTCAGGTCTTCTTCCGTGGCCTTGCGGACCAGGTTGGGAATCTGGTCCGGAAGGAGGTCCTCCGGCAGGCGGATATTCGAAAGAGCAACCTGACCGAATTCCAGGCCGTGGTCGGATGGGCAGATGGCGCCCTCATCCAAACGAAAAACTTCACCTCCGGGTCGGTAGTATTCCAACCTCCCGGTGGCCTTGAACCGGACACCGATGACTTCTTGCATGCTTTCCTCCTCTATATAGAAACGCCCTGTTTCCCTGCCAGGGTCAGGCAAAGGTCCTCAAGGGCAAGTTTTGGATTCCAATTTTTTTCCAGGCCCTGCCGGGTCTTCTCCACGGAGAGAAGGGCCCGGCTGGCCCGGTCCAGGGTCGTATTTTGGGCCAGGTCGAAAAAATCCGCCCGGCAGGACAGGGGAAGGTCCACTTCCCTGTCGCCTGACTGGTAGGCCATGACCCCATTTAAGTAATAAATCCAGGCCTCCAAAAGACCGGAATAATCCTCCTGCCAATTTTCCAGGAGGGCCTTGGAGAGGAAGACCCCCTCCACCTTCCCCGCTAGCAGATCCCCAAGAAGGTCCAGGGCCAGGGGGTCATCCACAGGAGGGTGGTCCTTGCCCAGGGCAACCATCCGGAGCCGGGATTGAACGGTCAACAGGAGCTTGGACCGCTGGCTGGCCCCCAGGATCCAAACGACATGGCCGGGGGGTTCCTCCAGGGACTTTAAGAGGGCATTTTGGGCCGGTCCCTGCATGGTATCCGCCCGGTCGATCACAATGACCTTATAGTCCCCTTGGATGGGTTTTTGATACATGAGGGCGGTGAGTTGACGGACCCGGTCGATGGAGACCCTCTCCTCCCCTTCAAAAAGGAGGTCGGCTGCGGATCCCGAAAGGATCCTCCCTCTCTCCACCCCGCCGAAGTCCGCTAGAATGCGGAGGACCAGAGCCCGGGATACGCTTTGGACCCGGTCCCGGCTCCCTTCTAAAAGGAAGGCATGGACCAGGTGGTCCCGGTCAAAAAGGAGGCCGGATCGGGACAGGATCCTTCTTTCCTCCTCAAGATTCCCCTCATAGCCATCAAAAAGGCCGGGGGCTTTGCTTTCTTCACGCTTTGCCATGCCCGCCCTTTCTAGAGCCGGTACATGGTGTCAATGTCAAGTTGGAAGATGGTCGCTCCACCCACCTCAACCTCCACAGGAATGGAGGGGTACATACCCGGATCCAGTTGGGGGTTCATGATGGGGGTGACAGCGGTCCGTCTGGAGCAATTCTTATTGATGATGGCCAGGGCGTCATCGACTTCCTGGTCCTCCACCCCTAAAAAGAGGGTGGTGTTTCCGCTTTTCAGGAAACCTCCGGTCGAGGAGAGCTTGGTGACCCGGAAGGAGTGTTCCACCAACTCTTCCATCAGGCTGGCGGCATCCCCGTCTTGGACAATGCAAATTAATAGCTTCATGATCATGCCTCGATTCTTTCTATAATTGCTTGCCAGCAGGCCTCCAGAATTTCCTCCGGAGGGGCCAGGGCATCCACCCGATAGACCCGGTCGCTGGCTTCGATTGCCTTTTCATACCCCTCCCGAATCCTCCGGAAAAAGTCCATGCCCGACTTTTCCAGCCGGTCCGTTTCCCCCTGGTTTTCCTTCCTTTTCAGGAGGGCGATGGGGTCCGCATCCATGTATAAAATCAAATCCGGTCGGAGGCCCCCGGTGGCAAAGTCGTTGATGGCATCCACCTCAGGGATCCCCAAATTCCGGGCATAGCCCTGGTAGGCCAGGGAGGAGAGGACGAAGCGTTCGGTAAAGACGTGCCGGCCCCGGTCCAGGTTGGGCCGGATTCGCTGGGCCGTATGCTGGGCCCGGGCTGCGGCATACAGGAGGGCTTCGCAACGGGGGTCCATCTCCGTATTCCGGTTGTCCAAAAGGATGTCCCGGATTGCTTCACTGATGGGAGTTCCGCCAGGTTCCCGGGTGAAGTCCACTTCCAGTCCGGCCTCTTCGACTTTTTCCTTCAGGCCCCGGACCAGGGTCGACTTCCCCGACCCGTCGGATCCCTCCAAAGAAATAAAGATTCCTCGCATGCTTTTCTCATTTCTACTTGATAGTATCATATTTCTTCATTTGCTATGAAAAATCGATTTCTTTATCTATACCCCATCTCCGTCTATTTTTCACCTTCGATGAGGGCATCGACCTCATCCAGATAGGCCCGCCCATCCAGGTCCGAGGCCATGGCCCATCCCCCTCTTGGGGATAGGGAAATCGGGCTGGCCTGGGGACCATCCGGCATGGCCGACCGCTTGAACTGGTTCTTGAAAAAGCGGTCATAGAAGATCCGGAGGCAGGCCAGGATTTCTTTCCGACTGTATTCCTCGAAGGCCCGGTCGGCATAGTCCAAAATCCGCCGGGGACCGGCCCCGTAAAGGGCGAAGTAATAGAGGAAGAAGTCGTGGAGTTCATAGGGGCCGATGATTTCCTCGGTTTTCTGGGCGATCTCCCCGTCTTTTGGAGGAAGAAGTTCCGGAGAAACCGGGGTCTCTACCACATCCAGGAGAATCCGGGCTAATTTCTCCCTGCCCTTTTCCCGGAAACCATCCGCCTCATACCGGACCAGGGCCCGAGCCAAGGTCTTAGGAACAGAGGCGTTGACCCCATAGGAGGACATATGGTCCCCGTTGTAGGTGGCCCAGCCCAGGGCGATCTCGGACAGGTCCCCCGTCCCCAGAACCAGGCCACCATGGAGGTTGGCCAGGTCGAAGAGGATTTGGGTCCTCTCCCGGGCCTGGGCATTTTCAAAGGCCAGAGACCGGTCCCCCTCCTCCAGGCCGATGTCCCGAAAGTGGACCCGGAGGACCTCCTCCAGGTCAATTTCTTGAAAGTCCAGGTCTAAAGACCGAGCAAGCTTTCGGGCATTCTCCTTGGTTTTCTCCGAGGACCCGAAGGCCGGCATGGAAACTGCATGGATCCCCTTCCGGTCCAGGCCCAGGCGGTCGAAGGTCCGGAGGGCGACCAGGAGGGCCAAAGTGGAATCCAGACCTCCCGAAATCCCGATCCAGACATCCTCCGCCCCAATGGCTGACATCCTCTGGGCCAGGCCCAGGGCCTGGATGGTCAAGGTCTCTTCCAGACCCTCCTCATCCTCCGGCAGGAAAGGAGTTTTGGGATAAATCCGCCTTGTTGATCGATGGAAGGGGAGGTCCATTTCCTCCTCCGGATCCGGCTGGACCCGGCTCATGAGGAGGCGGGACCGGAACCTCTCCCGGGTCTTCTTCATAAGGAAGGGGTCCAGGTCGGCAAAGATGAAGCCCTCTCCCTCCCCTTCCTTCTTCTCTGCGAGGATGTGGCCATTCTCTGCGATGAGGGCTTGGGTGGAAAAGACCCCGTCCGTGGTGGATTCGCCGGGGCAGGCCGAGACCATGGCCAAGGCTAGGCCGTCTCCTGTCAGAACCTCTAGGGCCTTCCTCCGGTCCTTGGCCTTTCCCGGAAGGAAAGGCCGTGCCTGGGACAGGAGAAGAAGGTCGGTCACTTCCAAGATCCGGCCCGGAGAGAGTCGGGTGACCTGGTCATCGGAAAGTGGGGCCAAAGATAGGGACTTGAAGGTATAGCCGGTCTCCTCTAAAAAGAAGGGGGATTCCTCCGGAGGCTCAGGCCCCCTCTTTCCCAAAACGTCCAGGTCCCCTTGGTAGGCCAGGACTGTCGCCCAATAAGTCCCGGCCCCGGAAATCAGGGGGAGGGCAAAAACCAGGGCCAGGTCCAAGTCCCGGGTCCGGTCGGCCAGGGTCTCCGCCTCCTCCCAGGCCCGCTGGCAGAAAAACTCCTGGCCCGAGAGGTCTCCGATCGAATGGCCGGTCAGGCTTCCTTCCGGAAAGAGGGCCAAATCCACTTCCTCCTTGGCCATGGCCCGGGCCATCTCTTCCATGGCCTGGCGGTTTCGGTCCATCCTCCCCAGGCGGATCTTGGGCAGTCCGCATGCTAGTCGAAATAATTCCATATCCCCTCCTCATCGAAAAAACCGCCGGACGGGCCGGCGGTCTCCCCTTATTCTTCAACCGGTTTGGCATCCAGGGACCAGCCGTAGATCCAACCTTCAAAAGTCTCCCCATTGTCCCGTTTGATCTGGCCGTAGCACCAAACGGAATCCGCCTCCATCTTGGCTTCCCGGACGGTAATGGTGTTGCCCGGGTTGGCCGTATTGATAATGCCGGATCCTGTGCCCGGTCCCGACCGGACATTGGACCGGGCGTTGACGGGGAAGGTCTTCCCCACCCAGGTCTTAGGCTCGGCATAGTCCGCCGGTCCCTCAGTCAGGGGGGCGGGCTTTTCCTCCGCCTGGTCCGACGACTTTCCTTCTCCCTGCATATCATAGTCTGACGTGTCGATAGTCTCGCTCCGGCTGACCTCTTCCCGGGAGGCCGATGTGGAAGCTCCTTCCTCTTCGGAAGACTCAATGGCCGGCTGGTTATCATAAGAAGACCCGCCCATAACCCGGATAAACTGATTGGTGACAAACCAGATAATCAGAAGAAGGAGGGACACGATGATGACCACCGTTAAGAGGGTGGACCCATCCGGTCCCGGCTTCTGGGGGCTCGGTTTTTTATATCTCTTCGGCACTTCCTGCCGGTAACGATCTTCGCTTCCCTTCATTACTACCTCCTCATTCAGGAAATGGAAGGTCATTCCTTCCGAACTTCTTATTAAATCTTATCATAATGTTCCCCAAGTCGTCATAATAATGTTATACTTAAATGAGAACGATTTCACCCCAACGAATCCTGATCCGTGATCCACGTTGCAAGCCCGGATGAGCCGGGATACTAGGAGGTTCACATGAATAAAGATCCCATCCAAGCAGCTGTCGCCCGTGCCCTGGACCTTGACCCCTGGCTGACCAATTACAAGGAAGACCTGGCCCTACGGGAGAGAAATTACCTGGCCAAAAAAGAGGCAATTCTGGAAGGAGCCCCTTCCCTCTCCGAATTCGCCAATGGCCACCATTACTACGGCTTCCACCGAACGGAAGGCGGCTGGGTCTACCGGGAATGGGCCCCGGCTGCCGCCCACCTTTTCCTGGTCGGAGATTTTAACAACTGGCAGCCCTACACCCACCCCCTCCAAGCCATCGGCAACGGGAACTGGGAGATCCGCCTGGACGGGAAGGACGCCTTGAAGCATGGGCAACGGATCAAGGTCCTCCTCCAATACCAAAACCAGGACCACTATAAAATCCCCCTCTATATCCGCCGGGTCATCCAAGAGGTCCGGGAGGACGGGTCGATTGACTGGCTGGGCCAAATCTGGGAGCCGGAAGAGGACTATGAGTGGAAGACGCCCAATTTCAAGCTTTCTCGCCATGTTCCCCCCTTCATCTATGAGGCCCACATCGGAATCGCCCAGGAGGAAGGCAAGGTCTCTTCCTTCCGCGAATTTGCCGACCTGACCCTGCCCAGGATCAAGAAGTCCGGCTACAATGTCATCCAGCTCATGGCCATCATGCAGCACCCCTACTATGGGTCCTTCGGCTACCATGTCTCCAACTTCTTTGCTGTCTCCTCCTGGTTCGGGACCCCGGAAGACCTCAAGTATTTGATTGATAAGGCCCACTCCATGGGGATGGGGGTCCTCATGGACCTGGTCCACTCCCATGCGGTCAAGAATGAGGCGGAGGGCCTTTCCTTCTTCGATGGGACCCAGGAGCAGTTCTTCGTCCCCGGTCCCCGCGGTTTCCATGAGACCTGGGACTCCATGTGCTTCAACTACGGAAAGACGAGTGTCGTCCACTTCCTCCTCTCCAACCTCAAGTTCTGGCTGGAGGAATTCCATTTTGACGGCTTCCGCTTTGACGGAATCACCTCCATGCTCTATTGGGACCATGGGATGGGGACCGACTTCACCGACTACAGCAAGTACTTCTCCCTCAACACCAACACCGATGCGGTCACCTACCTGACCCTGGCCTGCGAACTGGTCCACTCCCTCTTCCCCAACGCCCTCCTGGTGGCGGAAGATATGTCCGGCATGCCTGGCCTCTGCCTCCCTCCCGACCACTGCGGGATCGGCTTCGACTACCGCCTCTCCATGGGGGTACCTGACCTTTGGATCAGGAACATGAAAAAGGACGACCACGACTGGTCGGTCAATGAAATCTACTATGAAGTCACCACCCACCGACCCATGGAAAAGCGGATTAACTACGCGGAAAGCCACGACCAGGCCCTGGTGGGCGACAAGACCCTCTTCTTCTGGCTGGCTGATCAGGAAGCCTACTGGCACATGAGCAAGGATGACGATAACTACATCATCGACCGGGCCATCGCCCTCCACAAGATGATCCGCTTCATCACCCTGACCGCCGGAGCTGACGGCTATCTGAATTTCATCGGCAATGAGTTCGGTCATCCCGAGTGGATCGACTTCCCCCGCCTGGAAAACGGCTGGTCCTACCACTACGCCCGCCGCCAGTGGCACCTAGCGGACGACGACCTCCTCAAATACTCCTATCTCATGGAGTTTGACCGGGCCATGATCCGGTTCGCTAAAAAAACCGGGATCATGGGTCCCAAAAACATCCAACTCCTCTGGACGGATGAGCACCGGAAGATCGTCGCCTACCGAAACAACGCCTACATCTTCCTCTACAACTTCCACCCCACCGATTCTGTGGAAAACTTCGTCCTCCCCATCAACCGGGAAGGGAGCTACCAAGTGGTCTTCTCCTCCGACCGGAAGGAGTTCGGCGGCTTCGGCCGGATCGATGAGGACTATATCTACCAAACCCAGACCATGGATATGGCCGACTTTGACCAGGGGATCCGGATCTATTCCCCGGCCCGGACCGTCCTGGTCCTGAGGAAGGTGGCCGATAGCGAAGGCAATGAGGTCGATGCCGAAGCCAGAGACGCCATCGACCAAATGGTTGCCGCCGAGGCCAAGGCCCAGCAAGCTCTGGTCATCCAACAGATGAAAAAATCCCTGGACCGGAAGTAATCACGTCGTCCCAAAAAATGGACCCCGCGAGAGCGGGGTCCATTTTTTTCGGGTGATCTGGGGAAGGGGCCGGCCAAGGGGCTCTTCGGAGTCTCTTCGGCCATGATTTTTTGGGGATTTTGCAGCTATCAGGACTCCAAGCCCTGATATTCTTGGGATTTAAGCATTTATCAGGGTTTCAGACCCTGACATTTTCGCTATCTGCCAAATTAACAGGGTCTTTTTTTGCCCTGATATTCTTGAAATTCTCTAATTTGACAGGGTTTTACCCCTGATAAGCTTGCGATTTGACCTTTTAACAGGGCCTTTTTTCACCCTGATTATTTTGAGAAGCCACGAATTGTCAGGGCTCCGGACCCTGTCATTCTCTTGATTTTCCAAATTATCAGGGTTAGACGGCCTTGGAAGGAGGCGGAGTCATGAGGGCTCTCCGGGTTAGACGGCCTTGGGTCATGGCGGAACCATGAGTTTCCCCGGCCAGAACCCAATTCCGCCATGAGCCAGGGCACGCCATCCTGGCAAAGAACCGGATTCCACCAAACACGCAAAAAAAGAGGCTGTGTTCGAAGCATGCCAATCTTTGAACACAGCCCCTTTTCAGGACTTCATCGATTCTACAGAAGTTCTTCCAAGGTCAATCCTCATCATCCTCATTCTCATCGCCTTCATAGGAGAGGATGTTGATGGAATCCGTATTGAGCCAGTCACTGTCGGGGCGGGAGACCAGGCGGGAGTTGCTGTAGGCCAGGAAGAGGGGAAGGATGGTTTCTCCCTGGTAGGAGCCTGAGGGATGGCGGACCACCACCAGGGCCAGGTCAACCCGGTTTTCATCCACCAGACAGAGGGGGAGGAGAAGGGATCCTTTGTTGGACCGGGGGTTGTACATGGGGATGGCGGTCTTGTAGTTCCACTGGACCCGCTTGAGAGCCAGCTCCACGGCATCTTCGAAGCGGTTTTTGAGCCGGTTGAAAACCCGCTGGTTGTCCTCAATCTTCTGGCCCAACTTCTGGAAGAAGATTTTGGACCGGTAGCGGTCGGTGGTCTGGTAGACCTCCTGGAGGGTCATCCCGTCAATCTCCATCATGTCCCGGGTTAGATTATCTTCCAAGAACTCCATGGGGAATCGGCGGGTCCGCTCGACGATAATATGGGTGTAGTCGCAGGAAAGATCGCCCGTGGAGGAATCATAGAGCATATTCTCGACCTTGTTTTCAAAATAGTCCGCCCGACAAGGCAGGGGGTTGAAAACCCGAACCAGGGTCTTGCCCGTATCTTCCCCGGCCACTACAAAATCCAGGAGATACCAGAAGGCAGATCCCTTGAACATGGTGTTCTGCTTGAAGATGGCATAGATGTCGTCGTATTTCCGGTCAACCAGGCCGGTGTTGAAGGCGGCATAGGTCTCCTGGGGCGGAGTGGAATCCGGGGTGATGGAAATCTTCCCCTCACGAAGGAGCCGCTTGAAAGTGTAATTCAGGTAGTTCTTGAGGAGGGGGACCTTATCGTTTTTGGGCGGGGTGTCCCCGTAATACCACTTTTCCGGCAGGGCCAGGTCGGCCAATTCATCGTACTTGCGGAAGTTAATGAAGGCCCAGTCCGTCAGAGCATCCTGGGGCTTTGGATATTTCCCTTTGATCTCCTCCAAGTCTTTTTCCGACAGGGGAGAAGGACCGGTCGGCCGAGGGCGGACAAAGTAGAGGGGTGGAAGGCCGGCTTCCTCACTCGTCCGGCAGTCAAAGTGGTCGCTGAAGCCCTGGAAGAGGGCAAAGAGGTCCCGGTCCCGGATGGAGGAGAGTTCAGGATAGGCCTCCCCAAGAGCCTGCTCCACCTTTCCCAGGAAGACCCAGTTCTCCTCCCCCTCCTGGAGGGATTGGACCAAAGTGGTCAGCTGGTCGGCCAAGGGGCCTTCTTGTCCTCTTTCATGCTGTTCGTAATCCATGGACATCCTTCCTTACCTTCCTTTCCTTCTTTGCTCCTACTTTGCCCCACCGATCTTCCGCTTAATCCGGAAGGCAGGGGCTGAAAAATAGTCCCTGGCCCCGGAAATAATTCCCGATTGCCCAATCCGAGCATAAACGCCGGCAAATTCTTCCATATACATAAAGAGGCCGATGACATGGCCAAAATCGCCTAGCTTAAATTCATAGTCTTCCATATAAAGAAAGGGGGTGGGATCGACATCGATGTATTCCTGGTAGATGTACTCATCAAAAGCCAGATCATCCACGATCTTAGCCCATTCCTCCCGGCTGTGCTCCCGCCCCAGGAGGATCCCCTGGGAGGCGTAGGAGTTGTAGGGCTTAAGGATCCAATCATCTTTTTCTGCTTTGACCCGGTCCTTGTCCTCTTGGGTCAGGATTTCCTTGGTCAGGGGAACGTGGGCCTTGACGAAGTCCCTTTCCATGGGACTGAGCATTTCCAAAGTTCCCGGGTCATGGAGGACCTTGAAAATGGTCTTCGCATGCATAATCTGGGACCGGAAGGACCCCATGGAAATAAAGGCCTGGTCCTTATAGGCCTGGAGAAAGTCCTGGCATTGGTCGATTCGGTCCAGGAAGTCCGAGGTCACCATCCGGCGGTAGACCAGGTCGATGGCGGCTTCCCTCCCCGTATAGGGGTCCGTCCCATAAAGGACGCCCTCCCGGTATTCCATGGTCCGGGGGTCAGTCAGGGTGCAATCAAAGCCTTCCTTCTCGAAGACCTCATGGAAGTGGCGGAACTCCTTTTCCGTCATCTTGTCCTCAAAGTCGACGATGGCCACCGTCTGGGGCAGCTTGCCTTTTAGCCTCTTGTACTCCCCGGTTAGGGCTTCCACCAACGGGCGGAAGAGGGAGTAGCGGGCGATCTCCCAGTCCCCGGCCATGGCTTCCATGGCCTTGGATTTGAGGAGGAGCTTGCCCAGGACCCGGTCCTCATTCATGGCTGAGGACCCGTCGGTGTTGAGTTCGCAAAACTGAAAATCTCCATCACCATTATAAAATATATCATATCGCCCTACGGGAACCGGAGTGGTGTAGCCCGGGTCGATCAAAATCAGGTCCTCCAGGGCCTTGGAAAAGTGAAAAGAGGCCCGGTAGTCGGGATCTTCCAGGAACTTGGCCGTCACCTTATGGCCAATGGAAGCCATGGTATGGAGGATAGACCGGAAAAAGGCCTCATCTTCCTCTTCAAAATAAAATCCCTGATAGGTCATGGGGATGGGGTCCCCGGGGATCAGCCGCCGCTTGTTCTCCGACCGCTCCATGATCCCCCGGTAGTCCTGCTCATAGTATCGGGGCTGGCCCATGACCATCCGGATATAGTCTTTGGTAAATTCGTTAATAAACATAGAACTCCTCTCTTTTTCGATGAGCCCTGTCCGTTTTTGTCGACGTCTCACCGGTCAATCTTTGGTCTTGGCAAGGAGGATCTCCCGGAGCCCGTCCCATCCCTCCTCTCCTTCCACTTTCTCATAGTAGGTCCGGGGTGTTTCCAGATGGGACCAGAGTTCCCGAAGGGGGGCTAAATAGGCCCTCTCTTCCTCGGGAAGCCCTTCATGAGCCAGGTCCAGGAGCTTGATCCCCCAGTTGGCAAAGTAGTCGGAGAGGTAGTAGCCGTGAATCCCGTTATCCCGCCCGGAGTCCATCCCCCGCTCCACCAAATCGATGGAAACCGTCTTGAACTTCCGGTCCAGGCGGTCCAGGTTTTGGGGGTCATAGAAGAGCCCCTTGACCAGGGCAGTCACCGCGAGGGAAAGATCCAGGGGGAGGGCATCCATGGGACGGACCTCCAGGAAGCCCTTGACCCGGATGTCCGGAAAGACAATCCCCAGAGCCTGGTCGATCAGTCCGGCCCACTCCTCCTCGGGGTCTGCCCGGTCCATAGCCTGGGACAGGGTCAGATCCCCCGTTTCCACCTCCTGTCCCCCTTCCACCCGGAAGAGGATGACCCGGTCGAGAAGCCAGTCGGCATAGGAAGCATAAGAAAAGTCCTCATCAAAAGCGGTCGGCACCAAGCCCGTTCGGTCAGGATCGGTCCCCCGCCAAATCTCCTGGCGGGCGTTGAACTTGTCTCGCTTCTCTCCGCCTATCCGGGAAACGGAGTCCGTCAGTGTGTAGAGGATGGGGACCAGGGCCGTCAGGACCCGATATTTCTTCCGGAAGTCCTCCGGCCCGAAGTAGTCGATGGAGACCTGGAGGGCGCAGGAAAGCCGCATCATCTTCCGGGAATGGGGACCATGAGCCCCCAGCCAATCGTTCATGATCCGGTAGCGTTCCTTGGCAATGATGGGGACCTCCAGGGCACGGTTGTCCGGGTCAACCCCCAGAGCCATCATTCCGTAGCCGTATTTTTCCAGGACGGGTAGGAGGACCTCATAGGCCCGCCGGGCCCGGTCTTCCAGGACCTTGAGGTCAGGGGATTGGGTCAGTGAGACCTCGAACTGGGCCCCAGGCTCAATGGACACGGCCATCTCCTCATTCCGGACCCCGGCAATATGGCCGTTGATCCGGACGGGTTCCAGGCCGGGCATTTGGGCCAGTTCCTCCAGGATTTCCAGAACCCCGGGCTGACCCTCATAAAAAATCCGCCGTCCGCTTGCCCGGTCGACAATGAAATGCTCCATCTCGATGCCCACTTGGCCTTGGCCCGGTTTTTTATCAGACTTGATCCGGTCGACAATCCGGTCTATTTTTTCCTGTCTTGTTCTTTTCATCCTCATTGTCCTTCCTTCGTTGGCTCGATATCTTTTTATTGTATACCCAGGATTGACAAAAGATTGCATTCTTCCCCGACTTGACCCCTTACGGAAGGGAAGGGGTATATAATGGGAGAAAATGAAAAACAAAAGGAGGCCATATGTCGACGGTAATTACCTTGACCTATCTTTATAATTCCGGCTTTTCCCTGGACTTCCCCGACCGCTTCCTGGTTGTGGATTACGTCCAAGGGCCTCTCGCCCTCCCTAAGGATAAGCCCACCACCTTCATTGTCACCCATGCCCACAGCGACCACTACACTCCCCGAATCTTCACCATGGAGGGGGCCCATGAGGCGACCTATGTTCTCTCCACGGACGTGGAAGAATCCCCCTCTGACGGCAAATTCATCCAGCTCTCCCGGACCCAGGAAGAGACCCGCCGAAAAAAGATCATCTACAATCCTGACCGGACCCTCCGCCTTGAGCCGGGGGACAGCGAAAGCTTCCAGGGCATCCAATGGACCGCCTTCGGATCCACCGACCAGGGAATCTCCGTCCTCTTTGAAGTGGGCGGGATCTCCTTCTTCCACGCCGGAGACCTCAACGCCTGGAAGTGGCCGGATTGGACCGTGGAAGACCAGGACCGGGAAGTCAGCGACTTCATGGAGGTCCTGGATGACCTGGAAAACTTCCCCGTGGATATCCTCTTCGCCCCCCTGGACCCCCGCCTGGAGGGCAATGCCTTCCTGGGCCCCATGGCTATGATCCAAAGGCTCAAGCCCCAGATGTTCATTCCCATGCACTTCCGGGAAAAAATGGACATCACTCAATTCTTCAAGGAACACTACCAGGACCAGACCAAAACTTTCTTGACGGAAATCACAGGACAAGGCCAGCAAATCCGGATCCGGAGTTAGGATGGGGGCGGCTACCCTGGTAAATCACAAAATTGGGTCCTAGCCAGGGTAGGGCCACCCTGGTAAATCACAAAATTGGGCCCCAGCCAGGGTAGGCCGCCCTGGGAAGCGAAGATAAAAGAAATTAAAAAGGCTGTGCCAGAACAAACAAACTGTTCTGACACAGCCTTTTTCTTTATCGATGTCTTCCTGAGCCCTTCCGCTTACTTGCCTTGAACCAGACGCTTGGTATCCCGGGCGATCATGAGTTCTTCGTCGGTGGGGATGACCATGACTTTGATGGCGGAATCCTCGGCGGAAATGACCTTCTCCTTGGGCTTGCGTTGGTTATTGATTTCTTTATCCAGCTTGACGCCGATGATCTCCAAACCGTCGCAGATGACTTCCCGGTCCTTGGATCCGTTCTCACCGATCCCGCCGGTAAAGGTGATGGCGTCGATCCGGCCACCCATCATGGTGGCATATGCACCGATGGTCTCCCGGCAGCGGGAGTGGAAAATCTTCAGGGCTAGCTGGCAGTTCTCATCACCTGATTCAGCCCCCTTCTCCAGGTCTCTGAAGTCGGAGGAGAGGCCGGATATGCCCAGGACGCCGGATTCTTTGTTGAGGACCTTGTCCACCTCATCGGGGCTCATGCCCAGCTGCTTGATCATATAAATGATGATGGAGGGGTCCAGGTCGCCGGACCGAGTCCCCATGGGGAGGCCGGCTAAGGGAGTCAGGCCCATGGAGGTCATGATGGACTTGCCGTTTTTGACGGCGGTGATGGAGGACCCGTTGCCCAAGTGGCAGGAGATGAGGTTGACTTCCTCTACCGGCTTGCCCAGGAGTTCGGCCGCACGGTTGGTGATGAAGTTGTGGGAGGTCCCGTGGAAACCGTAGCGGCGGATGCCCTGTTCTTTGTAATAAGAGAGAGGGATGGGGTAAACAAAGTTTTCCTGGGGCATGGTCTGGTGGAAGGCAGTGTCGAAGACGGCGACCTGGGGCTTACCTTCCAGGAGGGACGAGCAGGCCTGGATCCCTTGGAGGTTGGCAGGATTGTGGAGGGGGGAGAAGGGAACCACTTCTTGAATGGCTTCCAGGACATCCTGGTCAATGATGGTGGACTTGGTGACTTTTTCTCCGCCATGGACCACCCGGTGGCCGACGGCATCAATTTCCTGGAGGTCCTTGATGACCCCGTGGTCCGGAGAAGTCAAGGCCTCGAAGACCAGCTCGACTGCCTTCTTATGGTCGGGAATGGCTGTCTCCAGCTCAAATTCTCCCTTGGCCGTTTCCTGCTCAATCCGAGAACCATCGATGGCAATTCTTTCCACCAGGCCCTTGGCCAGGACCTCTTCCTTGTCCATGTCGAAAAGCTGGTATTTCAGTGAAGATGACCCGCAGTTAATGACTAAAATTTTCATTCGATCCTCCTATTTTCCTTCAATCCGGTCTCGTCTTATTCTTATCAGTTGTCTCTCTTTTTACCCTCTTTAGTCAATCCAAAGCGGGGAAGGGTAGGTCCCCTCTTCCCATTTTTTCCGGAAGCCCTCCTGAACCCGGGCCTTGTCCTCCTGGTAGGTTACCCCCATCCAGGCCTGGTCGGTGGTCAGGACCCGGACCCGGGCCTCCCCCTCCTCCAGCTGGCGGCTGATGACCGAAGGCAGGTAGCATTCGGCTTTCAAGGGGTTTTCGGGAAGCTCATTCTGAATAAAAGAACGAAGCTCTTCTTGGATGGCTTCCATAAACGAAGGTCGGAAGCCCCAAAAGTTCATGGACACAGGGCTGTCTCCGGGAAGGAGGACCTCCCGGTCCTCTCCGCCTTCACCGGTGACCAAGGACTTCCCGTCCTCCCCTTCCTGGAAGATCCGAGTGTGTTCCACGACCCGGACCAGATAACCTCCCTCCACCTGGCAGACCCCCCGGGAAACCGACCCGTTGGCGGTCAAGGTCTTGTTGAGCCGGTAGGCCACCATGGCGTGGGTGGGGATGCCCTCTCCCGGATCCTCTACCAGGAAATCATAAATCAGAGAAAAGGCCAGGTCCCCATAATAATCATCCGCATTGATGACAGCAAAGGGGCCATCCACCAGTTCCCGGGCCGCATAGACTGCCTGGGCCGTTCCCCAGGGCTTCTCCCTCCCCTCAGGGACCTCCCCACCCGGCATATCCCGGAGGTCCTGGAAGGCGAAATCCACCTCCATATCCCGGGGCAGGTGACCGGTCAGCTTTTCCCGGAAAACCTCCTCATGCTCCTTGCGGATGATGAAGATGGCCCGGCGGAAGCCCGCCCGGTAGGCGTCGTAGAGGGAGTAATCCATGATGACCTCCCCATCCGGTCCCACTGGGTCAACCTGCTTTAGGCCCCCATAGCGGGACCCCATGCCCGCCGCCATAATGACAAGAATTGGATCCATAGCAACCTCCTTGTTTGCACTCTTTCAATTATACCAAAGAAGCCCCGCCTATGATAAAATACCAGGGAAGAACGACTAGAGCGGAGGTGGCCCATGCGGTTTACAAAAGAAGAAAAGCAACAGATTAAACTGATCCTGTTCATTATCACCTGTTCCATCCTCATTTTCATGCTTCTTTCCAACTTTAACGCCATTTTGAAAGGCTTTGGTTACCTCCTGGGCATGATTTCTCCCTTTATGATGGCCATCATGGTTTCCTTCCTGGTCAACATATTTATGTCCGTTATTGAAAACAAGATCCTGGATAAGCTCCCCATCGGTCGCGGCGGCAAGAGGGCCCTGGCTATCCTCCTTTCTTTCATCCTCATCGTTGCCATTCTTGTCCTGATCTTCTCCTTGATCCTCCCTCAACTTTTTAATTCCCTCCGGACCATCATCCTGGCGATTCCGGATTTCCTGGACAAGCTCTCCGCCTTCCTCCAAAAGGCTAAGTGGATGGGCCCGGTACAGAAGCCCCTAATTGATGCTTTGGATAACCTCCAATCCATCTCCCTCCCCTCCTATCTCTGGCACTATATCAGCCCCCAGGGGAATGCCTCCTTCGGCTCCTTTATCCAGTCGGTTCTCCCCACCATCAACGCCGTCTTCTCCGGCCTCCTCAATGCCTTCCTGGTCCTGGTCTTCTCTATTTACATGCTGGCCGCCAAGGAAACTCTGGGCACTCAAGCCAAACAACTCCTCTATGCCAGCCTTCCGGAGAGCATTGTCGACAAGTTCATGTACATCTTTTATACGGCCTATGACAACTTCTATAACTTCTTCACCGGCCAGTTCCGTGAAGCCCTAACCCTGGGTTTCATGTGCTTCGTCGGCATGAAAATTCTGGGCCTTCCCCTGGCACTGGCCGTCTCGGTTCTCATCGCCTTCGGTGCCCTCATTCCCATGGTGGGTGCTGTCCTCGCCGGTCTCATCGGGACGCTAACTATCTCTTCTATCTCCCTGACCCAGGGTCTAGGCTTCATGGTTTATATCTTCGTCCTTCAGCAATTTGATGGAAACATCATCTACCCTCGGATCGTGGGCCAATCCGTTGGCCTCCCTGCTATCTGGGTTCTCCTGGCTGTTATCATCGGCGGGTCCACCATGGGGATCTTTGGCATGCTCCTCTTCCTCCCCATCTTCTCCACCATCTATGACCTTCTCTCCGACTTTAAGACCCGGCGGTTGGCCAAGAAAAACATCAACGTCGCCGAAAAATAACTTCTTTCACCCACAAAAAAGGCTGTGCCGGAAATCTTCCGACACAGCCTTTTTCTTTATTCCGGTGAAGCTCAGGCCTCCACCAAGCCGTCGACCAATTCTCCAATATAGCGGATGGTATCCTTGAGGGGGTCTTCAGTCCGGATATCGACCCCGGCCATCTGAGCCAGTTCAACCGGCTTCTTGGACCCACCCTGGCGGAGGACCTCCAGCCAGTCTTGGACGGCCGGATCCCCTTCCTCCATAATCCGCCGGGCCACCTCGGTCCCGATGGTGAGGCCAGCGGAATAGGTGTAGGAATAGAGGCCCATGTAGTAGTGGGGCTGACGCATCCAGGTCAGGCAGGAGCCGTCCATGATCTTGACCTCCGGCCCCCAGAAGTCGGTCAGGACCTTCCGGTAGATCTCGGATAAGCGGTCGGCATCAAAGGCCCCGCCCTCATCGATGATCCGGTAGACCTCCCGCTGGTATGCGGCCTCCAGGAGGTGGGTGACAAAGTTATGGTAGTAGGTCTGGGATATGATCTGGCCCATGATCTCTTTCTTCACTTCCTTGTCCTCTCCGGCCTTCTTCAGGAGATAGTTGCCCATGATGATCTCATTGGCCGTCGAAGGAGCTTCCACGAAGTACATGGACAGGTAGGTGTTGAGGATGTTCTGGTTCTTGTTGGTGAGAATGTCCTGACCCGCGTGGCCCAGCTCATGGGAGAGGGTGATGACCTCGTTGATCTGGCGGTTGAATGAGGTCAAAATATAGGGGTGGACATTGTAGGAGGAGGCACAGAAAGCCCCCGTGGACTTCCCTTCATTTTCCGCATAGTCAATCCAGCGGTCCTTGAAGGCCCGGTCCAGCATGGCCACATAGTCGGGGCCCAGGAGAGAGAGACCGTCCTTGATATACTCCCCGGCCTCCTGGAAGGAAATCTCTTCCGATTCCCCGGATGTGGGTGGAGCCTTGAGATCGAAGGAGGTCATTTCCTCCAGGCCATAGAGGTCCTTGAGATAGCGGGCATACTTCTGCATGACCGGGGCCAGGTCCCGCATGATGACGTCAATCTGGCGGTTGTAAAGGTCACGGTCCACATCCTGAAGATCCAAAAGGTAGTCGAAGACCGAGTTATAACCCCGGAGAGAGGCTTCAATTTTATCTCGCCGAACCTGGGTCAGGTAGGCCGATGCCGTCCCCGACTTGTACTTGTCCAGCTGGTCGTAAAACACCTGGGAAGCCTTCCGACGGAGGGCTGTATTGGCCGAAGTTTCAAAAGAATTCTCAAAGGCATTGTAGGTCATGTGGACCTCTTCGCCGTCCGCTTCAAAGGCCGGGAATCGGACGTCTCCCTGCTTGATGTCCGCATACACCTGGTAGGGGGCATCCAAAACAGGGCCCATGGCCGCTAAAATGCCCTCTTCCTTGTCGGACAAGAGGTGGTCCTTCTTCCGGACCATCTTATCCAGATAGTTGGCATAGGAAGGATCCTTTGTCCCCGCCTCCTCCAGGACTTCCTTGGACAAGGCCGCCAGGTCCGGCTCCAGGAAAGACAAGTCCTGTTCCAGGCCCGCCATGAGGTCGGTAAAGCGCTGGGACCGGGCCATATGGAGCGGGTTCCGGGTATCCGCCTCCTCATGGAGGGAAACATAATTGCTTAAATCATCCAGGTCCATGAGGAGGGCCTCATAGGCCTTGAGGGCTTCCACCACATCTCCGGCCGCTTTGATTTTTCCCCGGTAGTCTTCCCGGAAGGTCTTGGCCCGATCCAGGGTCTTTTTCAGGGTCGCCTCATATTCCTCTTCCGTGGGGAAAATATCTTTCAAATTCCAAGTCTCTTCAATGGGGACCTGGTCCCGCTTCAATGCTTTCGCCATGGCTCATCCTTTCTTTGGTACAATAGACTGTGTCACTTCTTTGGGAAGTGCTGATCGCCGGCTGATTGGCCAAGGGTCTATCCCTTGTGCCCGGCCTGTCTCTTTTTTCCATTATACCATTGCTCAAAATAGAAAAGAGGTTGTTATGGACCAACATCCTGTTGACCAGCGTTTGATCGACTACGCCCGCCTTGTGGTGGAGGTCGGTGTCAATGTACAAAAAGGGGAACCCGTTGTTATCACCGCCCCTGTCCAAGCTGCGGACTTTGTCCGCCTCCTTGCCCGCTTTGCCTATGAAAGAGAGGCCAGCGAGGTTGTTGTCGATTGGCGGGACCAGGAAATCACCAAGATGACCTATGACCATGCCCCCATGGAGGTCCTGAAGACTGTTCCCGACTTCCTTTACGACAAGGATGAATACTACTACAAGCGGGGAGCCAACATGATCTCCGTTGCCTCCAGCGATCCCGACGCCTTTGCCCAAACGGATCCGGAAAGACTGGCCGCCGCCTCCCGGGCCTTCAACAAGAAGATGAAGCCCCTGGACCACTACACCATGAATGACGAAGTGGCCTGGTGCGTGGCTGCCTACCCCAACGTCAAGTGGGCCCGGAAGGTCTTCCCTAAGGCCCAATCCGACGATGAGGCCTATGCCCTCCTCATGGAGGCCATCCTCAAGATGTCCCGGATGGAGGACGCCGACCCCGTCCAGGCCTGGAAGGACCATATCGCCCGCCTCTCCGCCCGGGCAAAAATCCTCAACGACTACCAGTTTGACAAAGTCCACTACCGGTCCGAAAACGGAACCGACCTCACGGTCCACCTCCCCCAGGGCCACATCTGGATGGCCGCCTCATCCCTGGATGACAAGGGCAATGAGTTCGTCCCCAACATCCCCACTGAGGAAATCTTCTCCCTCCCCCATGCGGACAAGGTGGACGGAATCCTCGTCGCCTCCAAGCCCCTGGTCTACCATGGCCAGGTCATCAACCATTTCTCCTTTACCTTCAAAGACGGCGCAGTGACCGACTTCCAGGCCGAACAAGGACAAGAAGTCCTCAAGAACCTCCTCGATGAGGATGAAGGCTCCCGCCGGCTCGGCGAGATCGCCCTGGTCCCCTACGCCTCCCCCATCTCCGAATCCGGCATCCTCTTCTACAACACCCTATTCGATGAGAATGCCTCCTGCCACTTCGCCCTCGGCGCATGCTACCCCACCTGCCTCGAAGGCGGTGCCGACCTGACCTCCGACCAAGTCCGAGCCCAAGGCGGCAACGACTCCGCCGTCCATGTTGACTTCATGGTCGGCACCAAGGACCTCTCCATCATCGGCACCACCAAAGACGGCCAAGAAGTCGCTATTTTTAAGGAAGGCAACTTCTGCTTCTAAGAATTTAAGGCATAGCCTAAAAGCCGCCCCCGAAACCGGGATATTTCGTCCAGGTCTCGGGGGCCTTCTCCTTTCCACAATACTCCAGGCCCCTTCTTTTCCTCAACTTCTTCTTATGCTATAATTATAAACACGAGTTCTCCCTGATTTCGGTGAGGAGATCGACGTTTGCGGGCAGGGCTCCAGCCAAGGGCCAGCTCGCTTCGCGAAAACAATATTTGGGCAGCATTAGCTCAGATGGATAGAGCGTCCCCCTCCTAAGGGGAAGGCCTGGGGTTCAAATCCTCAATGCTGCGTTTGAAGAGCTGCGACTTGCGGCTCTTTTTTATTCATCAAAATACGCAATTCCCCCAAAAAGCGAGCACAAAGGCTACAAAAGTTTCGGGTATTCTTGCATAGAACAAAAAAAACATTGGAGGTTCCTATGAAAAAACTACTCTTACCAACCGCTTGTCTCTTGCTATCCTTCTCTCTCGTGGCTTGCCAGCCCCAGACCAATGGCCCCACTCCGGAAAAGCCGGGAACATCATCCGAGGCTTCCTCATCAGAGTCCGCATCATCAGAAGCTCCTTCCCCAAAGCCCCAGAATGGTGAAAAGCTGGCCGACCTGATCGGCAAGATCGTCGAGGGGGCGGAACTCCCTCCGGCGGATGTCCTCGATTTTGATGCCAAGAACTTTGAGGATTACTCCTTCATTCCCTGGCGGGATGGGATTGAGGCAGCGGGCTCTGAAGGATCAACCTCATCCGCAGCCCACTCCCTGGTTCTGGTCCGGTCCAAAGAAGGAAAGGCGGAAGACCTGGCCAAAGAGATGGCCGACAAGGTGGATGCCCAGAAGTGGATCTGCGTCCAGCCTGAGGTGGCTAAGGTCCTCTACACCAAGGACTATGCCCTGATGGCCATGACCTTCGAAAAGACCTATGAAAAGGTGAAGGAAAATTTCCAGAAGATGGTGGGTGACGAAGCTGTCCAGGAATTGGACATCAAGTCCCTGGCCAAATAGGCTCTATCCCTGTGGTGTGACCCATGACCCTGAAAAAGACAAAGCCCGCCCTCATGGCCCTGGCCGGCCTGGCCGTCTTGGCCTACCACCTCCTCCCCTGGCCCAGGGGAGGAGGCTTTCCGGATGAGCTGATCCGCTACCTCCTCCTGACGGCCTATATCGGCGTCGATATTTTCTTCTTCATGGCGGGCTATATGGCCTACTTTTCCAAGACCAACCCCTACCCTGCCTATGTTCGCCGTAAATGGGCCCGGATTTATCTCCCTTTCTTTTTCTTCTGCCTCCTGGCCCTCCTGATGGACAAGCTGGATTCCGGACGCTTTCTCCGGGCCCTGGTTGGCCTCGACTTCGTCGACCGGGGTGGCGGATCCTTTCTCTGGTTCCTGCCTGCCCTTCTCCTGGTCTACCTGATCCTTCCCCTTTATATCGGGTTGATCCGGAAGCGGGGGAAATATCCCGCCCTCCTCATGGCCATGGCCACCTGGTCTTTGGTCATGGTGGTCCTGAACCGCCTCTTCGGAGACCTCCGGGTCAACATCCTTCTCTGTCGCCTCCCCCTGATTTTTATCGGGGGCTTCCTGGCGACTTTTGAAGGAAGCTGGGACAAAAAGAAACAGGTCCTCATGGGCCTGGGCCTTCTCCTTCCCGGCCTCTGGCTCACCTGGACCTGGGGTTCCTTTGCAAAACCCGATTTCCCCATCAAGGATGTTTTCTACATCCTGGCCATCCCCCACACCCTGGGCCTGGTCCTCCTGCTTGACCTGGCCTTCCGGTCCAAAGTCCCGGCCCCCCTGGCCTGGGTGGGCGGCCTGACCCTGGAGCTCTATGCCTGGCAGATGATGGTGGGACCCGACCTGGTGACTTTCTTCACTAGCTGGACGGGGAGCGGCTATCTAGCCTTCCTCCTCTCCTCAGCCCTTATTTTCGCCCTCTCCTGGCTCAGCCAAAGGGCACAAAAAAGAATCCTATCTCGCCCATAAAAAAAGGTGGAAGCGGAAAACCGCTCCCACCTTTTTTGTTTACCCTTGACCGAGGTCTAGTAGCTCCAGGGATTATACATGTCCTGTAAGCCCCCCATGGCCGATGAGGCGACCATAAAGGCGAAGATCATGGCCACGAGGGCGACAAAGATGCCGATAAAGAGGGTGGCCACCACCAGGGAGTAAATCTGACGGGATTCCTCCAGGTCGGTCATGGTCATGTAGGCCTTAAGGATGGTGAAGGAACTGACCAACATGGCAAAGCCCGAGAAAATGGAGCCCAGGACCCCCAGGCGGACGATGTTGAGGAGGAAGGGGACAGCGGCGCCCAGAACGCCCCAGAAAGCGACAGAGGCCACGACTCCGGTCCATTCATAGAGGGAAATCGGGGAGCCAAAGATCTTGGCGGCGAAGAAGTAGGCGAAGATGGTTGCCGCATCAAAGAGGATCATGAAGATGAGGAACTTGAAGAAGATGCCGACCGGGTCCACGCCCAGGATTCTCATGGCATTCCCAAACATGGGGTTGAGGGTGGAACTGGCCATGGCCATGTTGATGGCTGTGAAAAGAGCCAGGAGGACATCCTTGATTAAAAGGATGAAGAGGTTGGACCGGCGGTATTCCATCTTCCTGAACTCCTGACAAAGCTCATAGGGGTGGGACAGGGTCTTGGTAACCAGGAGCCGGATCTGCTGGCCCAGGATGGATTGGCTGAACTGGTTAAATGCGCCGGCAGCGGACAGGGGCTGGCCGCAGCGACCACAATTGGCGGCGCCGGCAGGATTCCGGGCCCCACACTTGGAGCAAAAGACCGCTTCTTGACGAGGCCTATCCTGGCGGGGACCTTCTTGACGGGAGCCAAACTGGCTATGGTCCTCCCGATGGGGGGCCTCCTGATGGGGCTCCTCCTTGAAGGGATCAGGGGTCTCTTTGGGGGCAAAGGCCGAGGGAGCCTCCTCAAACTCCTCCTTCAATTTCTCCGCTGTCTGGTCGATGGCCGCCTTGTCTTCCGGCGACTTCGTGGACGGAGTGGGGTCGACCGAGGCCGGCTCAACCGGGTCGACTTTTATTGGAGCTGCTTCCACCGGATGTCCACAACGGATGCAAAACTTGGCATTTTCGCGGAGCTCTGCCCCGCAATTCTTACACAGCATATCCACCTTCTTTCTGGCCTGCGGCCTTTATAGCAATGAGCAAATATTTTTCCCTCTTACCTCGCACAATGAGGAGTTCAGCGAACATATTCCAGGGGAACAGCCAGGCCCAGGTTAGCCTGTTTGATGACCCCATTTTCTTCCTCATAATGGATGACCAGGTCCCTTTGTCCCCGGGTCTCTCGGATGTCCAGCTTATTCTCTTCGGGGATGGTGTAATAATGAACCCGATAGTCCATGGAAAGATAGACCGCCTTCTCTTCCTTGTCCAGGTGGGCCTCCATGGACCGGACTTCAAAGGATTGGATGAAAGGCAGCATCTCATAATTGGCAAAGGCTTCTTCGTAACTTTTCTTGACCTCATCGACCTGATCCTCCGCAAAAAGAGACCGAATGGAGGAGAAAGAGCCTTGTTCAATGAAGGTTTTGGCGATTTTCTCGGTGTTTTCCCGGATGGTCTCCAAGATGGTCTCGCCATCCGAACTGTCGTCGCCGGAATCCCAGCCCATGAGGATGGTCTTGTTGTCCCGGTCCACATAATAATTGGCTTGGATGGACCGGTTATCCTTAGCAATTTCCAGGCTATGAACCCCGGTGAAGGCCTGAGGGATCAGGTAGGAAATATTATCCCCCTCCTTCCGGGCTCCTTCATGAGGCGGCTCTTCCCCGTCCAGACGGACAGAAACGCCTTCCGGAACGATGACCTCCAGGTCCTCCACAACAAAGAGGTCAGAGGAGACCTTCCAGGGGTTATCCAGGAAAAAGGTTGAGGGATCCTTGACCATAGACAGGGTGACCTCATGGTCCCCCTCCAGGTCCTTGGCGGTATAGGAAATGGGGATGTCCACCTGATCCGCCTTCACGCCGGCCCCCTCTTCCTTGGCACCCGCTATACGGTAGGAGGTCACCTGGTCGAAGCCCCAGCTATGCCAAGCCTTCCGGAGATTCTCCGTCCGGGTAAAGGGACTATCCTTGACATCCATATGGCGGAGGGCTTCCTCCAAATTTCCGTTGGTCAAGGCGACAAAGGTCTTTTCCGCCGCCAGGCGGGGGGAGCGGTTTTGACCCAGGTTGAGGAAGAGGATGACCAGAAGAATGGCTAGGACCACCCCCTCTAAAACCAGAGAAATACCGAGAATGGACCGCTTTTTCTCTACAGCGGATTTGGGTTCCGGAGAAAAATCCCCGGTCCAAACGGGCTCATCAGCCCGGTCAAAAGGCCCTTCTTCCCAGACCATTTCTTCCGTGAAATCGGTCAAGTTGCGGAGGTCCTCGCCACATGAGGCGCAAAATAAAGCATGGTCAGGATTCTCTTTGCCACAGTTGGGACAATACATAGGGACCTCCTTCTACCGGTAGTTCTTGACGATGAAGTCAATGTTCTTCTTTTCCAAGTCGCTCAACCGGGCCATGACCTTGTCCATGTCTTCCTCATAGTCATCCCGCCCCTGATACCAATCTTTATCCAGGAAATAATCCCGGATTTCCTTGTTCTTAAACCAGTAGCCATGGCGGGCGAGGATCTCGTTGATGATCATTTGAGGGACATTGGAGGAAGCGGGGATGAAGCCCTCGAAGCGGTCCACCGCCCCATCGACGTCCTCGGTCGTGATCAATCGGTCATCGGAATCCGGGAGGATTTCTTCCTCCCACTCTTCTTCCTCAGTATCGAATTGGCCGATGATCTTCTCCATATATTTCTTGGTCCGAACCTCATTCTCCACAGTAAAGCCCTGGAGCCGGTTACTTTCTCTCGGCTCCTCTTCCCTTTCCTGGGCCAGGGGATCCTGCCCATTAGCATAAGCATAGGAGCCGAAGTGATCAATGCCCATGTCGGCCTTATCCACCGGGTTCAGCTTGGGAACAGAAGCTTGGTTGAAAATTTTATAGAGGCCGAAGAAGGCCAGGCAAATCAACAAAAGGAAGAGAACATTGAAAAAGATCAAGGCCCCTTTTCCGGTCTTTGTCTTCTCCTGATCCAGCTTATTCATCCTTATCCTCCTTTTCTTTTCGGGCATCCGTCCCTTCTCCAAAATAGGCATCCAGGCCGTTGGCCAGGCTTTGAACCATTTTTTCTCGAAATTCGTGATCCTGCAACAAGAGGTCTTCCTCGGGATTGGACAAAAAGCCCATCTCAAAAAGGACGGCCGGACTTTCTGCCCAATTGAGCCCGGTCATGGTGTCCGTGGTCCAGGATTTCCTGGCCACCAGTCCGGTCGCCCGGGTGTATTCCCGGACCAGGGCCTGGCCCAGTTGTTGGGAGGCCCGGTAATTTTCCGGATGGTAGGGGTTATCCGGCGAGATGGTCACCGCCATGGCCCCCTTGGCCCTAGGATTGTCCGACCCGTCGCAGTGGAGGCGGAGGAAGGCATCCGCTCCGGCCTCATTGGCCATTTGAGCACGCTCCACATTTCCGACCAGGACATCCTGGCTTTCTCGGGTCATGAGGACCCGGTAGCCCCGCTTCTCCAGCTCATCCCGAAGGAGGAGGGCGACGTCCAAATTGACCTCATACTCCCCCACTCCGGACCGAATGCCGGCAGAACCCAGGCTGGCCATCCTCTTCATCTCCTTGGACCCCGGGCCAATGGGCTCTCCTTTTGTGGAGGCATGAGCCGAGTGGCCGGGATCCAGACAGACCAGGAACTCCCGGCGAAAGTTCTCCCCTTCTTTTTCCCCCGGGAGAGATTCCCCGGGATCCTCTTCTTCCCCGCCATCAGGCTTGGGAAAGAGGGGAGAAGATGAGGGGAGGGGAACTTCTCCGGAGGGCCGGTCCTCATCCCCCGACAGTACAGTCTGACCGGTAACCGGGTCATTGGCCTTTCTGCAGGCGGTAAAGAGAAGGAGGCCAATGAGGAGGAAAAGGACGAGTTTTCGGGATGGCTGACGAATCATGGAACCTCCCTGAATCAGTTAGGAAACCAGGCTGAAGAGGAAGGTGAAGAAGGCCTCCACTCCTCTGGAAAACTTAGTCCATGGACCGGCTGACCGGGTGGCGGTGTGGGAGACGATGGGGATCTCTTCCAGGAGTTTGCCGTCCCGAGAGACGTGGATGGTTCCAAAGACTTCTTCCTCGGCGGTTGGCGCCTTCTTGGTCCGGTCAATGGTGTAGGAAACATCAAAGTTGGCGTTGGCATAGGTGAAAATATGGTAGGTCTTGGCCGGATAGAGGATGACGGATCCCTCCTGGGCATCCGGCATGTCCAGGCGCTCGATGGGCTGGGACCCGTCCACCACCGTGTGGGGGGCGAAGGAACCCTGGGCGATGTCCACCAATTCCTTGGTCGTCCGCCAGCGAGCGTCGTTGATGGGGGCACCCAGGACGATGGTGATGATGTCATAGGTCTGGTCCATCTTAGCGGAGGTCACCTGGAAGAGTCCGGCGAAGCAGGAACCGGCCTCTACCGAGGTTCCGGTCTTGATCCCCTTCATTCCGGGAATCCCGGACATGAACTCCTTAAGGGTGGTTTCCTTCTTGAAATCCCTCTCCGGCTCATCCACCAGGGTAGGTTGACTATAGTCCAGGATCTGGGGATACTTTTTCATCAGGTCGAGGATGAAGGAATAAAGCTCGCGGGCGGAGGACTGGTTATAGGTCTTGTTCTCCTCGGTTAGACCCGAGGCATTGACAAAGTGCATGGTCTTGTAGCCCAGGTCCTGGGCGGCCTTGTTCATCCTCTCCACAAAGGCCCCTTCGCTCCCGGCCACCCCCTCAGCAATGGCACAGGCGGCGTCATTCCCCGATACGGTCATCATGCCGAAGAGGAGCTTTTCCAGGGGCATGGTCATCTTCTCTTTCAGACCATAGTTGGAGGAGCCCGGTGCATTCAGGGCTGCCGCCTTGGCGGACACGGTAATGGGGGCCTGGAGAGAAATCTCCCCGGCCTGGACAGCCTCCATGGCCACATAGTAGGTCATGAGCTTGGAGATCGAGGCGATGGCCCGGGGTTGGTCCAGTCCCTTTCCCATGATGATCTGGTTATCATCGGCCAGACCGATCATGAGAACCGGGACCTGGTCGTAGTAGGTGATGAGTTTTTTCAGGGATTCTGCTGTCTCCTCCTCCGGACCGGCCAGGGCTCGGGGGCTAAAGAGGCCGGAGAAAACCAGGCTCAGGGCAAGTAAAATAGGGAGAATCCGGGTCCACCTTTTTTTCTCCGGACCCCTTCCTTTTTTGGGGATTCGGTCTTCCTTCCCCGCTGTCATCGCGTTTGTCATAACATTTCCTTCCATATTTGTCGGAACATCTTCATCATCTCCACATCCAGCTTCCGGGGGTAGTTAAAGGAGGTTCCCTGGTCAATGGCCAGGCCCACCTTCCGGAAGAGGATGCAGGACTGAAAAAGGGCATCCCAGAGATTGTCCATGTCCGTATTGGAATAGGTTCTCTGGAGGCTTTCATATTGGTTGGGGTCCATGTAGGCACCCACATTTCTCAAATCTTCCCCCAGGTTGATGGAATAACCGTTGGACCGGGCGACCGCCGTCTCCGCCAGGCGAAGGAGGATCTTTCTCCCCCGATCGAGGGCCTGTTGGGCCGGGATAAGTTCTTTCCCCTGTAAATAAAAGGCCATATCAGACATCTCCCGGAAGAAGTTCCCCGGGTGCAACTTCAACTCCTCCATGTCCGGCGACTTGGTTCGGTGGCTGATATCCGAAGTCACCCGATCTTCTATGACCCGGTCATCCTTGTCCACCCGGACCTCCGTCAGGCTATCCGCCTCCATCCTCTTGACCACTGCCTCCGGTCGGTCCACCAGGAAATCCAGCCGCATCCGGTTGGGCAAAAGGAGGCGGAAGCGGGGGGGATCGAAGGAGAGGAGGGAGGATTGGATCAGGGGCTGGTCCAGGAGATTTTCAAAGGAAAAGTCCCTCCAAAAATCCAGGTCCCGGCTACCCAACCACCAAGAGTAGGGCGAGTCCTTATCCGCCGTTGCCGCCGGATTGATCCACCGCCCCGCTCGAACAAGGAGACGGACCTGGTCCATCCGGCCGAATTGCTCTTCCAAACATTCAACAATTTCTTCGGGTTTTCTTGTGTCCGATCTTTCCTGTCCGTCCATAGGCTCCTCCCTTGCTTATATCACTTATTCCTATTATATAAAACTTAGCCCTTAATGACCACAAAAAGGCCTGCTCGGTCCATCCAAGCAGGCCTTTTGCCTATGTTTTACAGGTTATCATTTCTCTTTCTTCCGCCGGGTCAGGCAAAAAATTCCCAATCCCGACAGACCGCTGCCGAAGGCCAAAGGCAGGATAGCTACCCCCTCCCCCGTATCCGGGCTCTTTTTGGACGCCTTGCGGGATCCCTCGGACCCGGTAGCATACCGGCTACTCCCCGCCTTCCACAGGTTGTCCTTGGAATCCGGGTCGTAATACTTAGCATAGGTCCACCAGTCATCCTTGAGCTTCCCATCCGCATCCAAGGGCGAGAAGGTCCCTCCCGGTTGGTTCATCCAATCTCCGGGCGATCCCCCTTCCGGCAAGGGCTTTTTATCCGGCGTCTTCTTATCCTCTTGACCCGTCTTGTTGTCCCTACCGGACTGGCCCGAGTTCTGGTCCTTATTCTTGTCGACATCGTCGGGCTTTGTTGTTTCACCGGGCTTGCCGGTGGTGCCGGGCTTGTCCTCTTTGGGCGGATCTTCCGGTTTCTCCTGATTATCTGAGGTCTTAGGATTATCTTCGGAATCCTTAGGATTATCCTCAGAGGCCTTGGGGTCTTCTTCGGAGGTCTTGGGGTCTTCCTCCGAGGTCTTGGGGTCTTCCTCCGAGGTCTTGGGGTCTTCCTCCGAGGTCTTGGGGTCTTCCTCCGATGTTTTCCCGCTAGCTTCCACCGGAGACAGGGTCACCGTCTCCTCCTGGTTGACGATGGCGGTGATGGGCTTGCCCAGAAGCTGGTCACTTTCCTCGATGGTCCCCCTGGGGCTGCCGTAGACTACCCACTCCTGGTCCATGGCATAGTTTGGTCGGATAATTTTAACAGGGATGTCCTTGATCTCCTTGCCTTTTTCCAAGCGGATTCGGAGGGGGTAGTCGCCCGTGTTGACCATGGGATTATCCCGGTCCAAAGGCTTGGAAAATTCCTCATCCATGCTGGCCCCTGCCCCTTCCGGCAAAAGTGTATACGTACCCGGAACGGCAAATCCCTTGGCATTCTTCAATTCATAGACCCCGTCCCCTAATGCGTCGAAGGAAAGGACCGGGTGGTTCTTGGACCGGAGGCCCATGAGGTGGGCTTCCGTGGTCATGGAATAGATCTTCTTGTTGCCATCAGGAATGTAGCCGATACTTCCATCATCATAGGTCTCCTCGGGTAGGTCATAGTCCTTGACCAGGCTATCCAAAGGCTCATCAGGCTTTGAGGCGAGCTTGAGTCTCTCCTTCTCCGCTACCTGGCCCATGTTGGTCCAAATTGCATACTGGCGAAGAGATCCCGATAAACCGTCATCGGGGAGATACTTTTCCATATAGGCATCCACCTGGCCGGCAAAATCCAGGGCCTCCTTGTTGGCATAATAGGCCTTTTCTATGGCCTCTAGTCCCTCCTTTGTTCGGTCGCGATAGGCATGAATCGGCTCTTCATCTTTAATGATCTCATTGGGCTCCAGGCAAAAGATGATTCGGTCTAAATAGGAATTCTTTCGCAGATTTTCCACCCATTCCTCATCCCCTTTGGCCGAAAAGATGCCCATTTGCTCCGTCGGATACCACTTCATATAAAATGCGTTCCAGGCGGCATAATCGTGGAAGCCATAGCTACCCGGCTTGCGTGTAAAGCTCAAGCCCGTGAAAGAATAACCCATGGTTTTAAAGAAAGTGTTGTTGGTTCTTACCATATAAATCGTTTTTGCTGGCCTCTTCGCTGCCGGCTCATCCAAGGGCCCCGCCCAAGCCCTTCTTACGGGCAAGACCAGGAGTCCCGTTACCATGGCCAGGACCACAAGCAGGACCACAGCCTGTCGGGCCGGATTAAATCGTATTTTTTTCTGCATAATCTTCTCCTTTATTTCTATGCAATTTTCGGGGTGGCAACCATCCACCTCTACTATAAATTTTTAAAATCCCGCCTGTGTCCGGCTTTTGGGGACATTCGGCCCACAAACGTCCCAAGACAAAAAAATCCCCGGCAGGCTCAGAGCCCACCGGGGATAAAATTTTAAGGATGCGGGAAAAGGGATTTGAACCCCCACGCCCGAAGGCACTAGATCCTAAGTCTAGCGCGTCTGCCAATTCCGCCATTCCCGCATAAAAAAAGGGTGGATGACGGGAGTCGAACCCGCGACCTCCAGAGCCACAATCTGGCGCCCTAGACCAACTAGGCCACATCCACCACAAATAGAAGTGATGCCTTCTTTGCGAAATGACAAAAGCCTTTCGAAAGAAGGCAAGCTTCCAAATATAACGTGCCATCAGGGATTCGAACCCCGGACCTCCACTTCCGGAGAGTGGCGCGCTTCCACTGCGCTAATGGCACTCAGATTTTCACGAGAACGAGCTCGTCTTTGTATTATAGGATAAAAAAATCAGAATATCAAGCCCTCTATCATTTTTCGTCAGCCGCCCATGACAAGGGCTTGACGACCACCCCACCGACCTCCATAAGCCAGTCAACATCAATAATGTAAAGAAGACTCCTGCTTCCGTAGTGGTGGTTTGCTATTACTAGCGAACCACCACTACGTTTTTTCTGCCTCATTCGTGGTGGTTTTGCTGTTTTCGGGGAATCACCACTATATTTTTCCGCCCCCAATAGTGGTGGTTTTGCGATTTTCTCAAACCAACACTATTATTGACCACAAAAAAATAGTGTTGATTTCCAAATTTCTCCAAATCAACACTATTCTAAGATGAAATTACGAGTGGTGGTTTCCCGTTTTCGTCAAAACCAACACTATTGGACGGAATATCTCTTGCCACCACGCTTCCCCCTACAAAATCACCCGGTCCACATCTATCTGACCATCGTCATCCAGGGTCAGGATAATATAGGACTTCTGTCCATCCCCGCCCCGGGGCCAGGCACAGGATCCGGGGTTGATCAGGCGGATCCCGTCCACAACCTGGTCGTCGAAGGCATGAGTGTGGCCGAAGAGGACCAGGTCGCAATCCAGGGATTTGGCATAAGCCGCGAGTTTGTCCAGGCCATAATAGACACCAAAGAGGTGTCCATGGGTGAGGTAGGCCTTATGACCCCCGGAAAGAGGAAGGACACCGTCGTAGGGGATATGATAAGAAATAAAGTCGTTGTTCCCCTTGACCTTGAGGATGGTCCGGCCGACGATGGCCTCTAGTTCCTCGGCATCCCGGGCGTGGTCGCCCAGGTGGATGATCCGGGTCAGGCCCGGGGTTGTCATAATTTCCGCAGCGATGGTGTCGATATGCCCATGGGTGTCGGAGCAGACCAAGATCTTATCAGGCATGGAGGTCCTCCAAGAAAGCCCGGTAGGCCCTGCCCCGGTGGGAAATCTTGTTCTTCTCCTCGGGGCTGAGCTCGGCCAGGGACTTACCCAGCTCATCGACAAAGAAGATGGGGTCATAGCCGAAGCCCCCCTTGCCTTGGCGGGCGGTCAGGATATGGCCCTCCAGCCGGCCCTCATATTCATGGATGGTCCCGTGGGCCCAGAAGGCGATGACGGTGGAGAAATGGGCCCCCCGGCAAGTTTCCTCCACCCCCTCCATGGCATGGAGGAGCTTGTCCACATTGTCGTCATAGGTGACGTGGTCCCCGGCGTAGCGGGCTGAGTAGACCCCGGGGGCCCCGTCCAGGGCATCGACAAAGAGGCCGGTGTCATCAGCGAGGATCCAGTAGTCATCGGGATCCTTCCCGACCTCCTTGAGTGCCTGAACCAGGCCCTCCACCTTAAGGTCGGCATTTTCCCGGAGGGTCTCCCCCGTCTCCTCCACATCAAAGTCGGCCAGGCCCAGGTCGTCCTTGGAGAAAAGCTCAAAGCGGGCTGGATCGACCAGGCGGGTCAGCTCCCTGATCTTATCTTTATTTCCTGTGGATAGGGCAATTTTCTGCATGGTCTGCCTTCTTTCTACTTAGCGAAAATATTGGTCCAGGATTTGGTCCAATTCTTCCCCCTCCAGGACCTTGACCCCATTGTCCAGGGCCTTCTGCCTCTTGGACCCGGCCGACTCTCCGGCCAGGACCAGGTCGGTCTTTTGGGAAACCGACCCTGTGGCTTTCCCCCCCAGGGCCCGGATCCTTTCCTCCATGTCTTTTCGGGTCAGGCCTTCCATGGTCCCGGTGACCACCAGGGTCATCCCCTCGAAGGGAAGAGAGCCCTCCTCATCCTCCGCCCTTCCTTGGGCCGCGGAAGCCTGGACTTCAATCCCCTGGGCTAGGAGGTCATCCAGGGCCTGCTTGATGTGGGGATCCCGGAAAAAGTCCACCATATTTTGAGCGGTGATGGGGCCGATATCCTCCACCTGGGCCAGTTCCTCATGGCCCGCCCGGCGGAGCTCATCCAGGCTGCCGAAGTGGTCGGCCAGGTCCCGGGAAGCCGTCACGCCGACCCCCGGAATCCCCAGGGCGTTGATAAAGGCGGAGAGGGCGGGATGCTTGGATCCTTGGATGGCATCCAAGAGATTTTGGGCCTTCTTCTCCCCGAAGCCCTCCAATTCCAGGAGGTCCTCCCTGGTCAGTCGGTAGAGGTCGGCCATCTGGTCCACCTCCCGGTCCACCAGCTTGTCCAGGGTTTTGACGGATAGGCCCTCGATATCCATAGCCTCCCGGGAGCAAAAGTGGTTGAGCCGGCGGACCAGCTGGGGCTTGCAGGAAAGGGAGTTGGGGCAGTAGATATGGACCTTGTCATAGACCAGGTCGGTCCCGCAGGCCGGGCAGTGGGTGGGCTTGTCGATAGGCCGGGTGACCAGACCCTCATCCGGCATGGCCCCCAGGATTTCCGGGATCACCTCGTTAGACCGGCGAATGAGGACCCGGGCCCCCAGGGTCACCCCCTTGCGGACGATGTCATCGTAGTTGTTGAGGGTGGCCCGGGAGACGGTGGCCCCGCCGATCTCCACAGGGTCCAGGAGGGCGATCGGAGTGACCTTCCCCGTCCGGCCCACATTCCATTCCACCGACCGGAGGATGGTGGTGACCTCCTCGGCCTCAAACTTATAGGCCATGGCCCAGCGGGGAAACTTGGCCGTGAAGCCCAGGACCTCCCGGGTCCGGAGGTCGTTGATCTTGATGACCACCCCATCGGTCAAGACGTCCAAGCTGTGGCGTAGCTCCTCCACCTCATCGATCGCCCCCTCCACCTCATCAATCGTCCGGCAGAAGCGGGAGAAGGGGTGGACCTGGAAGCCATTCTCCCGGAGAAAGCTGAAGATGGCCTCCTGGCTGTCGAAGAGATCCTCCTCATCATAACCCACGTTATAGGCATAAACCGCCAGCATCCGGGACCGGGTCACCGCCGGATCCAGGTTCCGAATGGCCCCGGCCGCCCCGTTCCGGGCGTTCTTCAAGGGAACTTCGGCCCGCTCATTGTATTTTTCTAAGGCCGAAAGGGGCATGACCCCCTCCCCCTGGACTTCAATCTTCCCTTGGTAGGGGATGGATAGGGGGACGGTTTGAATGGTCCGGATCTGGGCCAGGACCTCCTCCCCCACCCGTCCGTTGCCCCGGGTGGCCGCCATGACCAGCTTGCCTTCGTCATAGGTCAGGTTGATGGTCAGTCCATCAAACTTAAACTCGCAGACAAAGGCCAGGTCCGGGAGAGGATCTTCCGGGTGGGCCAGGTTATAGGACGAAATCTGCCTTTGGCAGCGGTCCACCCAGGCCTCCACCTCTTCACGAGACCGTACCTTGTTTAAGGAATAGAGAGGACCCAGGTGGGTGTGCTTTTCAAACTCCTCCAGGACCTCCCCACCCACCCGCTGGCTGGGTGAGTCGGCCAGGACCTGTCCCGTTTCCTTCTCCAGGTCCAGGAGCTCCCGGTAGGCCCGGTCCCACTCCTCGTCGGAGACCGAGGGGTTGTCCAGGGTATAGTATTCCACATTCCAACGATTCAGGGTTTCCACCAAGTCCTTCATCCGCTTTACGGGGTCCATGTTATCCTCCCATCTCATCTCAGCTCCGCCTTAGGATTCCTTGGTCAGGGGGGCCAGGGCGGCATTGAGCCGCTTGATTCCCTTTTTATCGAAGGTCACGGTCAGCTCGTCCCCGTCCTCCCTGGCCACGACGGAAACCACCGTCCCCAGGCCGAACTTCCGGTGGCGGACCTTATCCCCCACCCGGTAGGGGGTGTGGAGGGTCTCATCCAACCTCTTTTGCTTCTGGCGGACCAATTCCCGGATCCGCTCCCTCTGACGGTCGTAAGCCCCCCGGATCCGGGCATCCCCGAAGCTCTCGCTGCTGCTCACGGGTTTCCGCCTTCCCGGTGAGGAGGCAAAGCTTCCACCATAGGAAGCAGGCTCATCAAGATCCTCCCCGACCTTCTCCAGGTGGCCCTCCAGCTCATCGATGAAACGGGAAGGCCGCTTGGGCATGGGGGATCCGAAGACCCGACGGACTTGGGCCCCGGACAGGTAGAGCTTCTTCTCCGCCCGGGTGATGGCTACATACATGAGCCGGCGTTCCTCCTCCAAATGCCCCTCCTCCATGGCCCGCTCAGAGGGGGCCAGGCCGTCCTCTAAACCCGCCACATAGACGATGGGAAATTCCAGGCCCTTGGCTGAATGCATGGTCATGAGGGTGACCCCCGACTTCCCTTCCTCGGTCTTGTCCAGGTCGGACATGAGGGCCAGGTTTTGGAGGTAGTCCACGATGGTCCCTTCCGCCTCCTCATCCTGGTACTGGACGATGGCATCGTAGAAGGCGGCGATGTTGTCCATCCGGGACCGGTCCTCCACCGCTTGTGACTTCTCCAGCATGGCCTCATAGCCCGACTCCCGGTAGACGGCTTGGAAGAAATCCGTCATGGGCCCATGGACCTGGCCGGCCAGAGAGCAGAAGAGGTCCAGGAAGGGACGGAACTTCTTTTGGATGGCCGGAGTCAGGCCGGCAAAAAGGTCTCCGTCTAAAAGGGTGTCCATGAGGGAGAGACCGTTCTCCGCAGCCAGTTTTTGGAGGCTATCCAGGCTCTTCTCCCCCAGGCCCCGCTTGGGCTGGTTGATGATCCGGCGGAAGGCCACATCGTCCGTCGGGTTGATGATGAGGGTCATGTAGGCGACCAGGTCCTTGATTTCCGCCCAGTCGTAGAACTTGAGTCCACCCACCACCCGGTAGGGGATTCCCTCCCGGATCAGGGCCTCTTCCAGGGGCCGGGACTGGGCGTTGGTCCGGTAGAGGATGGCCTGGCCCTTGTAGGGGGTCACATTGGACTCCCCCCGGATTTTTTCCACCAGGCCCACCGCCTCCTCGGCCTCCGACTGGAAGAGCCGGTATTGGATGGGGGCCCCCTCCCCGTTTTCCGTCCAAAGATTCTTCTCTTTTCTTTCCTCATTGTGGCGGATCAGGGCATTGGCGGCCTCCAGGATCCGCTTGGTCGACCGGTAGTTCTGTTCCAAAAGAAGGGTCTTGGGGGACCGGAAGTCCCGGTCGAAGTGAAGGATGTTGGAAATGTCCGCCCCCCGCCAGCCATAAATGGACTGGTCGGCATCCCCCACCAGGAAGACCCGGCTATCCGGACCGACAAAGGACCGGATGAGGTCGTATTGGGCGTGGTTGGTATCCTGGTATTCATCCACGAAGACATAGCGGAATTGGTCCCGGTAGCGGTCCCGGACTTCCGGATACTTGGTCATGAGGGTCAGCATGAATAAAATCAGGTCGTCGAAGTCCAGGGCATTGTTTTTTTCTTGGCCCCCTCATAGGCCCGGTAGACCCGGGCCACCAGGAGGTCCACCGGGTTCTCCGCCCGGTCCAGGGCCTCCTCCACAGGAATCCCCCGGTTTTTCAAGAGAGAGATGGCGGAGAGGATGGCCCGGGGGCTCATCCCCTGGTCCTCCATGTGGCCTTGCTTGAGAATCTGCTTGACCAGGGAGGCCTGGTCCCCGGCGTCGTAGATGGTGAAGTTGGAGGCATAGCCCAGGTGGACGATCTCCCGGCGAAGAAGGCGGGAACAGATGGAGTGGAAGGTCCCAATCCAAAGGGAATCCACCGGCCGGCCCAGGGCCCGGGCCACCCGGTCCTTCATCTCTCCTGCCGCCTTGTTGGTAAAGGTAAAGGCCAGGACCTGCCAGGGGGCCACCCCCTTTTCCTGGATCAAATAGGCAATCCGCTGGGTCAGGACCCGGGTCTTCCCCGACCCCGCCCCGGCCAAGACCAGGAGGGAAGGGGCTTCAGAAAGAACCGCTTGTTTTTGTTGGTCGTTTAGTCCTTGTAGGTCCATAGCAAGTTACAGGCTCCGTCCTAAGAGTTCTTCCAACTTCTTCCATGAGGTGTTGATAATGAGATCATCCGGGAAATCCAGGTCTTCCAGGATGGGCCGGATGGCGGAGAAGTCCCCCACAGCCGGGGCGACGTGGGCATCGGTGTTGAGGATGACCGGGACCTCCTTGTCCAGGCAGGTCTCCAGGATGAACCGGATGTTTTCCTGGGAATTGACCCGGTAGCTTCCGGGGCCCAGGGAGGAGTTGTTGATCTCCAGGGCCCGGCCCATGTCCTTGACCGCATCAACCAAAGCCACATAATCCGAGGGGTACTGGCCATCATCCACATGACCCAGAATCTTCACCTCAGGGTGCTTTTCCAGACAGTGGATGTAGGCATCGGTAAAATCCGTCCGGCTGCCGGAATCCATATCGAAAATATGGCCATGAAGGCTGGCGATGGAATAGTCCACCCGGTCCAAGAGGTCGGGTTCGATGAGGTCCCCCTGGTGGTTCTTGATATTGAGCTCCACCCCCTTCAGGAGACGGACGCCTTCCAGGTAGTCGGGGAGGGCGTCAATATTGAGCCAGTAGTCCCGGTTGGTGGTGTTGGGCATTCCGTAGGCATGGTCGCTGATCCCCATGATCTCCAGGCCCGCTTCCTTGGCGACCCGGGCGTTTTCCGTGATGGTGGAGTAGGCGTGGACGGAAGCCAGGGAGTGGGTGTGGAGGTCCATGATGAAGTTTCGATTCATATTGTCTCCTTACTAGAGGCCCAGGTTAGGGTCGGCGGTGAAGGCCGGGTCCGAAGGGCCTCGGTTGATATAGTGGTAGTAACCGGCCGATCCGATCATGGCCGCATTGTCTGTACAAAGGTCCAAGGGGGGCACATAGAAATCCACCCCCATGCTTTGGCAGGCCCTCTCCAGGCTCTCCCGGAGGGGACCGTTGGCCGCCACACCGCCGGATAGGCAAAGGGTCTTCAGACCGGTGTCCTCCAAAAGATGGATGGACTTTTGGGTCAAAACGTCGATGACCGCATCCTGGAAGCCCCTGGCCACGTCGGCCTTGTTGATGGGGAGGCCCTTCTGGTCCTGGTGGTGGCAGTAGTTGATCACTGCCGTCTTGAGGCCGGAGAAGGAGAAGTCATAACCGTCCTCCTTCTTCATCATGGCCCGGGGGAAGTCGACTGCACCCGGCCGGCCCTCCATGGCCAGCTTCTGGACCTTAGGCCCGCCGGGATAGCCCATGCCCAGGACCCGGGAGACCTTGTCAAAACTCTCCCCGGCGGCGTCATCCCGGGTGGATCCCAGGACCTCATAATTCGTATACCCATCCACCCGACAGAGGTAGGTGTGGCCTCCGGAGACCACCAGGGCAATGAAGGGAGGCTCCAGGTCGGGGTGGGCCAAATAGTTGGCACAGATGTGGCCTTCCATGTGGTTGACGCCCACAATGGGGACATCCAAAACAAAGGACATGGCCTTGGCGGCGGAAATGCCCACGAGGAGGGCCCCGATCAGGCCGGGCCCCCGGGTGACGGAGACCAGGTCGATGTTTTTAGGGGTCAGGCCCGTTTCTTCAAAAGCCATGGCCAGGATCCGGTTGACCGCCTCCAGGTGCTTCCGGGAGGCGATTTCCGGAACCACTCCTCCGTAGAGGGCATGGGTGGCGATTTGTGTAGAGATCAAGTTACAGAGAACCTTACGGCCATCCTCCAGGATGGCCACCGAAGTCTCATCGCAAGACGATTCGATAGCCAGTGAAATCATGCCTCCTCCTTCCTCTTTTTTCGCATCACATAAGCATCCATGCCGGTCTGGGCATAGTAGTTCCGGCGGACGCCCACCTTCTCAAAGCCGAATTTCTCATAAAGAGCCAGGGCCGGGCCGTTGTTGACCGCCACTTCCAGGAAGCAGTCCTCCGACCCCCTTCCGAAAGAAGAGGCCAAAAAGTCCTCCACCAGACGGCTACCGATCCCCTGGCCGCGGAAGTCCGGGTCCACCCCGATCTTGTTGAGGGAGGATTCCCCGGCCACATGCCAGGCGGTGTAATAGCCCACCACCTTTCCCTGATAAACAGACACCAGGCAGGTGGTCCGGCCGTTTTCCACCAGTTCCTCTTCAAAAAAGGCCCGGTTCCAGGGGTAGGGAAAGGACTGTCTTTCAATGGCCAGGACCCGGTCCAGGTCCTCCCGGACCATGGGCCGGATCCGGGTTTGGACCAGGATGGGACCCGGTATGGCCCTATCCCCGGTTATCATGCCGACTCCGGTCCAATTCCGCCTGGGACTTGCGGAGGTAGTTGGGGGCCAGGTCCAGGATGGAATCCGACTGACCCAAATCCAGGCGGGCAGCCGCCAGCCGGGCTAAGGCCCGGATGGGGGACAGGCGACCCTCCCCCTGATAAACAACTGTGGGGAAGTTGGCTTGGTCCACCAAATAGGGGTGGGCGGCCATCCCCTTGCCGGTGAAGACCACGCCGGAATAGGCCCCCTCCTCCACCAGCCTAGTCAGTTTATCCAGGAAGTCCTCCTGGTAGTAGAGGGCTTCCGGGAGGAGGGCTTCCGAAACGAAGCCCTCTTCCATTGGGGTGGAATAAGCGGCGGCAAAAATCCGGTTGGCCCGGGCATCGATGACGGGAACCCGGAGGAAGTCCTCGGCCCCCTCAGCCTCCATGGCCAAGGCGGCCAGGGAGGAGATCCCCACCACGGGCTTGCCGGAAAACTGGGCCATGGTCTTGGCCATGGTCACTCCGATCCGGAGGCCGGTAAAGGAGCCCGGTCCCTTGGCGCAAGCAAAGGCGTCGATGTCTTTGGGGGCCAGTCCTGCCTCCTTAACCATATCATCGAGAATCGGGATGAGGGCCTCGGCCTGGCGTTGGTCTTCTTCCAGGATGGTCACCGCCTCAAAGGTTCCCTCCCGGGATCCCCGGGGAGAGTCCGGATTCCAGGTGTAGATGGCGGCCCCGGTCGATGAGGTCGTCGTATCAATGGCAAGCAGTCTCATCGGATGTCCACCTCCCTTTCTTCTCCCTCCCCCTTGATAATGGAAACCCAGATGGTATGGGGGGGAAGATAGTCCCCGGCCCGGTCGGGCCATTCCACAAAAGTCAGCCCATGGTCCGAATAAAAGGCCTCCTCATAGTTGAGGTCCTCGATTTCCTCAGCTTCCTCCAACCGGTAAAGGTCCATATGGTAAAGGGGGCCCCGGTCGGTCTCGTAGGCATGGATGAGGTCAAAGGTGGGGGAGGTGATCCGACCCTCCACTCCCAGGGCCCGGGCAATCCACCGGACCATCTGGGTCTTCCCGGCCCCCAGGTCCCCGTCAAGGGCCACCACGGCGCCCGGCTCCAGGCCCTCCAGGAAGGCCAGGGTCCACGCCTTCATTTGTTCTTTATTTTCAATATGCATAGTGACTCGCTTCCTCATTTAAAAAATCCAAGGTGGCCCTCCTTTCATGAAAAAAGGAAAACCCACTTTCTATTATAACCGACCGGGCAAGACTTGTTCCGAAAGCCTTCAACTTGTGATACACTCAATGAATCAGAAAAGGAGGATTTATGGGTTCCATAGCATTTCAATTGATGGTCATCACCATCATCTCCAAATTCACCGGCCTCTTCCGGGAGGTCTTTTTTGGCGCGGTCTTCGGGACCTCCATCATCAAGGATATTTACGTCATCACCAACTCCTTGACCGCCATCCTCTTTTCCTACCTCTTTGTCTCTACCCAAACCACCTTCATCCCCATGTATAACAACGTCCTGTCCAAGAAGGACCGGAAGGCCGCCGACCACTTCACCGCCAACCTGACCAATACCCTGGTCCTCCTGGCCGGCCTGGTCATCCTCCTGACCTGGATTTTTGCTGACCCCCTGGCCCGGATCATTGCCCCCGGCTTCTCCCCGGAAAACATCGCCAAGACGGCCGACTTCCTCCGGATTGTCGTGGTCGGCATCCTCTTCTCTGCCATCAATGCCGCCCCCATCTCCTACCTGAACATCTATGACAACTTTGCCACCCCGGCCACCACCGGGATCCTCATGAACATCATCCTGGTGGCCTTTGCCTTCGTCGCGGCCAAGCAGGAGTCCATGGTTCTCCTGGCCGTGGGTGCTGTGGCTGCCAAGGGCCTCCAATATATTTTCTTCCCCCGGGCCATGCGGAAGACCGGCTACCGCCACGCCTGGGTCCTTAACCCCAAGGACCCCTTCATTCGTGAAGCCCTTCTGATCGCCCTCCCGGCCATCTTCTCCATCCTGGTCAACGACCTCTCGGTCATCATCGACAAGTCCATTGCCTCAGCCATCGTCTCCGAAGGCGGGGTCTCCGCCATGGACTACGCCGCCAAGCTCATTGACTTCGTCCAGGGGATCGTGGTGGTCTCCATCGTCACCGCCTCCTACCCCCGGATGTCCCGTCTGGGCCAGAACCGGTCCATGCGTCCCCGTTTCAAGCGACTGACCCAGCGGGCCGTCTCCTCCGGCGCCCTCCTGGTCATCCCCTCGGTGGTCGGCCTCATGCTCTTCGCCACTCCCATCACCCGGATCTTCTTTGAGCGGGGGGCCTTCACCCCGGAGTCCACGGCCATGGTTTCCACCATCCTTTTCTGGTATGCTCCCTCCCTCCTCTTCATCCTTTTCTCCCAGGTCTACACCCGGGCCTTCTACTCCCTTAAAGACACCCGGACCCCCCTGATTGCCGGGGCCATCCAAGTGGGCGTGGACATCGTCCTCAACTTCGTCCTCTCCTACTTCTTCGGCCTGAGCGGTCTGGCCGCCTCCACCACCATCGGGGCCATCGCGGGTTCCCTCCTCCTCATGACCCTCCTCCGAAAGAAGATCGGTCCCCTGGGCCTGAGCCGGATGGGGAAGTCCCTGGCCAAGATCCTCCTGGCAACCCTGGTCATGGGCCTGGCCTCCTGGTCGGTCTACTACTTCCTCCCCCTGGCCTCGGATAACCTCCGCTTCTTCCTGGCCCTCCTGGTCGCCATCCTGACTTACCTGGTCGTCGTTATCGCCCTCCGGATCCCGGAAGCCCAACACCTGGCCCTCCGGGCCATCGAGCGCCTGGAAGCCCGCTTCCCTGAAAAATGAGTCTCGACAAAAAAAGAGGCCGACCGGGAAAACCCGGCCGGCCTCTCCAGCCCCCTCCCTCGGAGGGGGCTTCTTTTTTTAGTCCCGGGACTGCTTCTGGAATTCCCAGGAGGACTTGCAAGCTTCTTCGATGGAGTGGACCGGCTTCCAGTCCAGTTCCCTTTGGGCCTTGGAGGAGTCGGCATAGGTCGTGGCCACATCGCCCGCCCGGCGGCCCTCGATCTCATAGGAGATCTTGAGGCCGTTGGCCTTCTCGAAGGCATGGACCAGCTCCAGAACGGAGGTTCCCTTGCCGGTTCCCAGATTGTAGGTCAGGACGCCCTTCTTTCCCACCGTGTTTTCCAGGGCGGCAACATGGCCCCGGGCCAGGTCCACCACATGGATGTAGTCCCGGACCCCGGTTCCGTCCACCGTATCGTAGTCGTCCCCGAAGACGTGGAGGTAGTCCAGACGGCCGTCCGCCACCTGGCAGATGTAGGGCATGAGGTTGTTGGGGATCCCCACCGGGGATTCCCCGATCAGGCCGGATTCGTGGGCCCCGATGGGGTTGAAATAGCGGAGGAGGATCCCGGTGAAGTCCGGGTCGGCCACGCAGAGGTCCCGGATCATCTGCTCGATCATCCGCTTGGTCTGTCCATAGGGGTTGGTGGCCTCTTCCGGCATCCCTTCGACCATGGGGCTCTCATTCTTGGGCGAATAGACGGTAGCCGACGAAGAGAAGATCATGGTCTTGACCCCATATTTTTCCATCATCTTAAGGACCACCAAACTGGCGTTGAGGTTGACCTCATAGTAGGCCAGGGGCTTCTTGACCGATTCCCCAACGGCCTTCAGGCCGGCAAAGTGCATGACGCAGTCGAAGTCATGGTCCCGGAAAATCCGGTCCATGGCCTCCTCGTCCTGACAGTCCACCTTATAAAATTCAATGGTCCTTTGGCCCAGCTTTTCGATCTTTCCTTTGACTTCTTCCTTGGCGTTATAGAGGTTGTCGACGACCACCAGGTCGTGGTCATTGTGGAGGAGTTCCACGCAAGTGTGGGAGCCGATATAGCCCAGGCCTCCTGTTACCAATACCTTCATCATTGCCCTTTCTAGCTTTGTAAGCATTGACCGCCTCACGAGTCGGTAAGGCCGCCCGAAGAAAAAATGTGTTTACCTTGTCCTAACAAATCGATAGGTGTCGGTTGCCCGACACCTATGATGACGTTAATGATTTACTTTCCCGGCATCCTATTGGACACCATAGAAAACCTCGAGGGTGAGGCCTTCGTTGGAAATAATGGAGGCATCTTCAATGCCGACGTAGACGAAGATGGTCGGGTCGGCACGGTAGCCGGTGATGGTCTCCGAGCCTTGGGGATAGCGGAGGACGAAGCCATATTCATGAGCATGGTCCTTGAGCCACTTGAAGGCTGCAGTTTTTTCAAAGGCATTGTCCATTCGGGGGTCTGTCCCCTCGACATAGAACTTGACGCCCAGGCCCGTCTGGAAGACGGCATGTCCGGGTTGGGGCGCATGATCCGGGTTGCCTTCCAGGACCAATTCCTTGGCCTCATCAGCAGCCGACCGATAGGTCGTGGCCACTTCCACCTTAACCCCGTCCCTCTCCATAGCTTCGGTCATGACCCGGAGGGCCGCCGCCGCATCCTCATGGAAGACGGTTTCGTAATCGGTGGATATGCCGTAGGAGGCATTGACAATCAGATGGCCATCGACGACCACAAACTGGGAGGCATCGGAGATGACATCCAAATACTCATCCCGGATGTAGCCTTCCCGTCCCACAGAGGTCACCTTGGTCCAGCCGTCCTGGTGGCCATAGGTCTCTACCACGGTGTTCTTGGGCAGGGCAGCGACTTCTGTGGATTTGATGGAATCCCGGTTATACAAAATCACGTCCTGGTTGGTGACCAGGAAGGTGTCAAGTTGGCTCTGGTAGCTATCCGCCTGTTTCTTCTCCGTCCGGGGAAGGAGGCGCTTGGACTGGGCTTCCTTGGAGGTCATGTACTTGATCTCCCGGTCCTTGCCGGTCCCCTTCTCTTCCTTAGCCGCCGGGTCGTCCGCACCCTGAACAATGGTGATTTGGGACTCCGGAAGGGAGGACTGGGCCGAAGAATTGTTGGACAGGTGGGAAATAATAAACCGTCCGGAAAAGAAGATAAGACCAGCAGCTAACGCAAGAGCCAAAATGTTCCGGCGTTGGTTGCGCTTACGGCGGAGTCTCCTCCGCTCAACTCTCTTTGCCCGACGGTCGAATGAATTGTTGGGAATTGTTTTTTTGGCCATACTGGGGTCCTTAATATCGTAAATCCGAAAATTCGGATGAAAAAATCATTATCAGAGGAGAAAATCACTCCTATCTATAGATTGATTATACATGAGGAAGCTTGTGCTTTCAAGGTCAGGAATCGGCTTTATCCCCCATATGTTGCCTTTTTTCCACCATTTTATCCACAAAATTTACAGGGTGGTGGCCGAAAAAACAAAGGGGTAGGCCGACTCCATGATCCGCCGGGCTTTTTCCAGGCTCCCCGGGTCATCAAAAATTCCAAAAACCGTAGGGCCGGACCCCGACACCATGGCCGCCTGGGCTCCCAAATCCTTGAGCTCTTTTTTGATTTGCCGGAGCTTGGGCTGGAGGGACAAAGTAACCGTTTCCAGCTGGTTTTGCATGAGGTCCGTCAGCTGGGCCGTATTGCTATCGATAGCATGAGCCAGCTCCGCCACCCGAATCTTCCCATAATTTCCCACCTGACCATAGACAAAGGCCGTGGACAGGCCCTCTCCGGGATTGACCAGGAGGACCCGGTGGCCATACCAATTCCTCAAGGGGGTCAGGATTTCTCCCCTCCCCTGACCCCGCTGGGTCCCGCCCCGGATAAAGAAGGGGACATCCGAACCCAGGCCGGCCCCGATCTCTTCCAGCTCCTCATCGCTGAGGTCCAGGTCCCAGAGCTTATTCAGCCCCTTGAGGGTGGCCGCAGCATCCGAAGACCCGCCCCCCAGGCCGGCCTGGATGGGGATCCGCTTTTCCAGCTCAATGACCACGGCGTTCTCCTCCACCCGGTCCTTCATGGCCTCCCAGGCCTTGAAAATCAGGTTGTTCCGGTCCAGGGCCAGGTCAGGGTCATCACAGGTAAGAACGAAGCCCCCCCGTCCCTCTTCAATGGTCAGATTGTCCCCCAGGTCAATCTCCTGGAGGATCATATCCACCTCATGGAACCCGTCCTCCCGGTCATCCAGAACATCCAGCGCCAAATTAATCTTTGCATTCGCCCGCATTTCCACTTCCATGGCCAACTCCCATCCTTTTTCCCAAAAAAATAGGGAAGGTGGTCACCTTCCCTGGACTTCTGATCTAATAGATCGTCATTTTCACGGTTCCGGTCAAGACATCGGTGTAGGTATAGGACACCGTCGATTCCACATCGAAATTATTCGTTACCCGAACCGTAAACACATCTTCAAAAGCCCCTTCCAGGACTCCCTCTTTGGTCACAATCCGCTTGCGACCCTTATCCGCCTTGACGACAACATTTCTCCCCAAGGCCTCTTCCACTTCTTTTTTGATGGAATTCATCGTTTTATTCTCGATCAAGGCACACCAACTTTCCGCACTTCGCTAAGCGATATGGCTTCGTATGAAAAAAAGACTAGACTTATCCCAATATAAAGGAACATGATAAAATATTATAGCACATCGAAAGACCCCGTCGCAAGCCTATTCCTGACCAAAAAGAGCCTGCCCGGGAAAATCAAATTTCCCCGGGCAGGCTCTTCCTATCGTTTCAAATTGTTCCTACGAGTCGGTCCAACTAGGCGTTGAAGAAGGCCCGGTAGGCCCGGTAAGTCTCATAGGCATCGGCTTTGGAGGCGAGTTCGATGGGGGCATGCATGGAGAGCATACCGGTTCCGCAGTCGACTACATCCATGTTGTATTTAGCCAGGATGTAGGCGATGGTCCCGCCGCCGCCGGCATCCACCTTGCCAAGTTCCCCGGTCTGCCAGATGACGCCATCTTCGTCAAAGATCTTGCGGATCTCCGCCAGGTATTCGGCATTGGCATCGTTGGACCCGCCTTTTCCGCCGGATCCGGTGTACTTGGAGATGGTAATCCCGCAGCCCAAAAGGGAGGAATTGGAGTAGTCGAAGACCTCGGGGAATTGGGGATCATAGGCAGCGGTGACGTCGGCAGAAAGAACCCGGGACCGGCCCATGGCCCGCTTGAGATCCAGCTCCGAGTAACTGTCCTTCATGGTGGAGAGGATGTCAGCAACCGCATATTCAAAGAAGTTGGAGGTCATGCCGGTGGATCCGACCGACCCGATTTCTTCCTTATCCACGAAGAGGGCGACCTTGGTCCGGTCAGGCACTCCTTCTTTCCGGTCCAGGAGGCCCCGGAGGTTGGCATAGGAGCAGATCCGGTCATCGTGGCCATGGCCGGCGATAAGGGACCGGTCGAATCCCACTTCCCGGGCCGGACCGGCAGGAACGACCTCGATTTCCGCGCACTGGAAGTCGTCTTCTTCAATCCCATATTCCTTTTTCAAATAGGCCAGGATGTTGACCTTGATGGGCTCATCCACCTTGTCGTCCTGGCCGGAGGAGTCCGACCCGATAACCACCTGGAGCTGCTCACCTTCGATGACGGTGTCAGCCTTCTTCTCCAGCTGCTTCCGGGAGAGGTGGATGAGGAGGTCGTTGATGTAAAAGACCGGGTCATCTACTTTCTCACCGATGTGGAGGTCTACCTTTTTCCCATCCTTGGTGAAAACCACACCATGGAGGGCCAGGGGGAGGTTGGTCCAGTGGTACTTCTTGACCCCGCCGTAGTAGTGGGTTTTCAGGTAGGCCATGTTGGCCTGCCCATCTTCCGCCAGGGGAATGGGCTTGAGGTCCAGGCGGGGCACATCGATGTGGGAGCCCACGATGTCCATGCCCAGGGTCAGGTCCTGACCCACGACAAAGAGGACCACCATCTTGTTTTTGTTGACCCGGTAGATCTTATCCCCCGGCTCAATCCCTTCCTCCATGGCCTCAGTGAGCTCACGGAAACCGGCTTCCTCCGCCTCTCTGACGATGATGTCCACAGCCATCCGCTCGGTCTTAGCCGTGGAAAGAAATTCCATATAGTCCCGGGAATAGTCTTCCAGTAACTCCCTCTCCCGGTCGGAGATCACTTCGAATACTTTTTGCTTCTTCAATGTCATATTGCCTCCTTCTGACCATTCAATTTACTCTCATAGTATACACCTGTATGAGATTTTACAATAAGCCCTCCCTTCTTTTATTGATCTCAATCAAAGATACTTTTGCCCATTTTGGGTATCATAAACCTACATTGGTGATAAAATCCAGGGATAGAAAGCAAGGAGGAAATATGTTGAACAAAGAAAGCCTGCAAGACCAGGATCTCCATACAGAACAAGGAAGCAACGAAAATAAGAAAAAGGAATTCGTCATCACAAAGGATATGCTGATTTCCGAAGTGATTCAACGCAAACCCCGGACCATCGAGCTCCTCATGATGGTCGGCTTGGGTTGCATCGGCTGCCCGGCCTCCATGATGGAGTCCATCGAACAAGGCGCCATGACCCACGGGATCGACCCCGACGTCCTGGTTCAAAAGCTTAATGAATACTAATGGCCGGAGCCTCGCATGAGGTGACGGCTACAAAAAAAGGCGGTGTCAAGCGGAAAGTTTGCTGGACACCGTCTCTTTTTGGCTTGTTTTTGGGCTCCACCCAAACCCGCCCTCGCCGGGAGCAGGGGAAGTTGTGTCCAACTTCCCCATGCCCAAGGGTCTTCCGTGTCGCTTTGTCAATGGCTGCCCGGGCTTCGCCCGGCGTATCTCCATTGACAAAACTCCCGCTCCCTTGGTTTGAAATCCTGCATTTTGGTTTGAAATCCTGCATTTGCTGAGATTGCAAAGCTGGCGGTCCCACTAATTTGCCGAATCTCAAAAAACAGGATCCAAAACCCTGATAAATTTCTGAATTCTAAGATTGTCAGGGTTGAGCACCCTGACAATTCGCCCAATTGTAAGGAAATCAGGGTCGAAAAATCCCTGTCAAATGGGCTAATCTCAAGTATGTCAGGGGGAGAAGCCCCGTCAATTGGAAAAATCTCAAGAATGTCAGGGCAAAAAAAGCCCCTGACAATTTGGCGAATTGAAAAAATATCAGGGTCTGAAACCCTGATAAATTCTTAATCCCAAGATTGTCAGGGCCGAGGGCCCCTTGGAGCCGAGCAAATGGATGAGTTCAGAGCCGGAGGCAGGAGCCACCACCGCAGGCGGCTTGCCCTTGAGGGCATAAGGACAAAATTCGCTAGAATAAAATAGCCGACGGAGAGGGAAGGGAAGTTCTTGAGTTCGTCGCCGTCGGCAAGGACAGAAAGGCGAATTTTGCCCTGCCATCAAGGGTGGCGACCCTGGCTTGAGGTAAGTATGAGCCACAGCCAGGGCTGACCCCTTCCCTAGTCCTCCAGGACCAAGCTGGGGTTCTCCTTATCCAAAATGACCTTCTCCACCTTTCCGGACAGGTAGGCCCCTACCTGGTCTTCCACAAATTGGAGGGCTTCTTCCAAGGCGTCTTCCCGGGAGGGGTCCACCAACTCGCTGATCAGGAAGGCATTCTTTGTGCCTTCGGTAATCATGGTCCGCTGACCGTCCCTCCAATTGAAGCAGCGGCAGACGGCCCCGGCATCATCCTTATAGCAGAGTTCGCCCGGCAGGGTGGGCTGGTTTTCCCCATCTCCGATGGGATAGAAGGCATCATCGCCCTCCGTGATGGTCAGGCGGAGGTCGCCTTCAAAGGTATCCATATCCTCTGCCCCAAAGGGGAGGGCAAAGCGGAGGCTGGCCGCATTGTAAATATCGACCAGGGGGTTGATGGAGGGGACGGGGTTGTCCTTGGAGGCCCGCTTGAGGAGGGCTTCGATGGAGGACCGGGCCCCCTTCTTGGTCTTGAACTTTTTGAAGGCCTCTCGGTAGACAGCGATGACCGGGTTCTCGCTGAAGACGCCGGCCGTCAAATAGGACTTGGCCTTCTCATTGGACTCGGCCAGGAGGGACTGAAGAGCCTCCGGTGACTCCTCCCCGCCTTCCATGTCTTTGATGAGGAGGACACCGATCTTAGCCTCCGGAAAGAGGGCCCAGAATGAGGGATCAACAATAAATTTTTTCATTTTTTACTCCTTTTTGGTTCAAAGAAAGGGCTGAACGAACAGTTTGGAACCCCTACATGAGCTCCTGAATCCGGCGGGTGAAGGTCACCGGATCCGCCACGCCCAGTCCGGCAATGATCCGGGCCTGGTCATAGAGGAGCTGGGTATAGGCCTGGAAGTCATCTTCCTTCCCCTGGTCCCGGAAGGCCAGGAGCTTCTTGACAACGGGGTGGTCGGGGTTGACTTGGAGGACCTTCTGGGCCTGGACTTTCGGCATGTCGCCCGGCTGGCCGGCCAGGGTCTTTTCCATCTCGATGGAGATATCCCCCTGGGCCGTCAGGATGGCTGCATCGTGGGTCAGTCCCTGGCTTGCTTTCACATCCACCACTTCCCCATCCAAGAGCTCCTTCATGGCCGAGAAGAGCTCCTCGGCTTCCGGGCTGAGGTCTTCCTTCTCCTCCCCCTCCAAGGCAAAGTCGTCGGAAAGGACGGACTGGAAGGCATGGCCCTTGTAGTCCACCATCGCCTTGATGGTGAATTCATCGATGGTGTCCGTCAGGAAGACCACTTCCTCTTCCTTTTCCATGAGGGCCTGGACCGTGGGCAGCTGGCGGATCCCCTCCAGGGATTCTCCGGTGGCATAGAGGATTTTGGCCTTTTCTTTTTCTTCTGCCTCATCTTCTTCCCCCTCCTCGCCGATAATTTGGTCCAAGGACCGGCCCTGGCCCAGGGAAGTATCGAAGAGGAGGAGGGGGGCCAGGTCATCTTTTTTCGCCCCATAGGACTGGTAAATGCCCGCCTTGAGGGTGGTTCCGAAGAGGGCGAAGAAGGTCTTGTAGGCCTCCTCATCCTCCTCCATCATCTTCTTGAGCTCATCCAGGACCCGCTTTTCAATCCTCCGGGCCATGGCCATCATCTGCCGGTCTTCCTGGAGGGTCTCCCGGGAAAGGTTGAGTTTGAAGTCCTCGCTGGATACCACCCCCTGGACAAAGGAAAGATAGTCCGGGAGGAGGGAGTCCGCATGGTCCATAATCTTGACCCCGGCGGAATAGAGGCTGAGCCCCTTCTTGAATTCCCGGGTGTAGAAGTCCCAGGGGACCTGGGAGGGGATGTAGAGGATGGCCCGGTAGGACAGGGTCCCGTCGGCCACCAGGTGGATCCAGCGGAGGGGCTTGCCGAAGCCCAGGCCCTCCTGCTGGTAAAAATTGATATAGTCCTCATCCTTCAGGTCTTTTTTGGGCTGCTTCCAGATGGGGGTCTTGGAATTGAGGGTGAGGGTTTCCCGGGTCTCCTCATATTCCGGATTGTCCTCCCAGGCTTTCTTTTCCTCTTCCGTCGCATCCTCCCGGAGGGGAACCCGCTTTTGCCGGCTGACCTCCATCTCGATAGAGTAGCGGATGTAGTTGGAATACTTCTCGACCAGGGACCGGAGGGTGTATTCGCTCAGGTAGCGGGAATAGTCCTCATCCTCCTTATCCTTGCGGAGGTGGAGGATGACGTCAGTGCCCACCTCCTCCCGGTCGGCCTCTTCAATCTTATAGCCGTCCGCCCCCTCACTGACCCAGCGGTGGGAGCTCCCGTCTTTCAAGGACTTAGACACCACCTCCACCTTTTCCGCCACCATGAAGGAGGCATAGAAGCCGACCCCAAACTGGCCGATGATGGAGGCCACATCCTCCTTGGATTCGGACTGCTTGAATTCCTGGGTTCCCGAATGGGCGATAGTCCCCAGGTTCTTGTCCATCTCTTCTTCCGTCATCCCAATCCCGTAGTCCCGAACGGTCAGGGTCCGGTCCTCCTCATTAGGGATGAGTTCAATCTTGTAGCTTGACCGGTCGAAGTCCGAGGGCTTCTCTTCCAGGTCCAAAATATACCGCTTATCCAAAGCATCCGAAGCGTTGGAAATCAACTCCCGAAGGAAGACGTCTTTATTGGTGTAGATAGAATGGATCATCATATCCAGGAGCTTCTGCGATTCCGCCTTAAATTTTCTCATGGTAAATATCCTTTCTTTTCTGTCCTTATGATTCCGAAGTCGAACCCCTTTACAGGGTCCGACCCTTGAGATGTCCTGTCTTGAGATAAGCCCTCATCTTTTTCCACAGGCCCAGGCCCATGAGGGACGACCGGAGGACGCCCATCAGGGACATGGCCAGCCAGACCCCCGGTGCCCCGATCAGGGGGATGAGGAGAAGGGCCAGGGGAACCCGGGCAACGTTGGTGACCAGGGAGGCCACAGAAGGAAAGACCGTATCCCCCAGGGCGGCGTAGATGGCTGAAGTCGCCGACTCCAGGCCCATGAAAGGCTCCTGGATGGCGAAGATGAGGAGGTAGGTTCCCCCCATGAGGATGGCCTCCCTCTCCCGCATGAAGATGGAGAAGATGTTTTGGCCAAATAAAATAAAGAGGAAGGAGGCGAAGCAGCCGATGGCCAGGGAAATCCCGCAGCCGACCAGGACCGTGTCCCGGACCCGCTTCCTCTGGCCCGCACCGATATTTTGGGCCACCATGGAGGTCAGGGCTGACCCCAGGCCCTCGGTGGTCATCCAGCAGATGGACTCGATCTGGGTACCCAGGGCCCCCACGGCCACGGCAATAGCCCCGAAGCCGGAGAGGATTTGGTTGGTGATCATGGAGATGATGCAGAGGATGAGGGACATGAGGGCCATGGGGAAGCCGATCCGGACCATCTCCCGGTAGAGGCCCCAATCCGGGCGAACCATGAGGGAGGCCCGTCCCACCAGGCCCAGGGGGTCGATGGGGTCCCTCCGGCGGGAGTAGGCGATGAGGAGGATGAGGACCAGGGCCTGGGAAAGGGAGGTGGCCAGGCCGGCGCCCAGGACCCCCATGGCCGGGATGGGACCGGCCCCGAAGATCAGAAGGGGGTCCAGGACCATGTTGAGGACCAGGCCCACCAGGTTGATGGAAAAGGGGACCATGGAATTGCCCAGGCTGAAATAGGACTGGGAATAGGAAACCGACATGAGCTTGAAAATCATGCCGATGAAGACCACCCGGGCATATTGGATGAGGTAAATGTAGACCGTCTCTCCCAGCCGGTAGAGGCCGGCGAAGGGGGCCAACAAGGCCTGGCCCAGGAGGCAATAGACCAGGGCTACCAGGAGGGAGAGCTGGAAGCCCTGACTCAGGCGGCGGAGGAGACCCTCCCGGAGGGCCTGTCCCTCCTTCCCTCTGGACCGGGCCTGGCCGAAGTAGCGGGCTACCAGGACGCCCATTCCGTTTTTCCCGATCAAGGAGAGGGCGTCCCCGAACCAGATCAGGAGGCCGACCAGGCCCACTGCCGCCACAGCCTCGGCATTGATTCGACCGATCCACATCATATCCACCAGGCCATAGGCCATCTGGGCGAAAGCCGTCAAGACAAAGGGAGCCGAAAACCGCAGGAGGGTCTGCGGAATCGGCTCCGTTAAGAGATCTTTTGTGTTCTGCATCAGATGACGACCACATCTACCCGGTCACAAACCAGGCCGAACATGGACTCGACCTCTTCCTTGATGGCGACCTGGGCCTGGTAGACCACATCTTTGATGACCGCATCCCGGCTGACAGACAGGGTCAGGGCCGTAATCAAGTGGCCGTCCTTACTTTCCGTTTGGATCAGTTTGTCATAATGGGACTTCAAACGGCCGTTTTTCGCATCATAGCCACGGACCTGGCTGACCCCTTCGACCTTGGCGGCCGCCTGGGCAATCACCGTGTCAATGACTTCATTGGCCACATAACAGGATCCCCCGACAAATTCTTTCATTGGACCCTCCTTGTATCTTCTTTTTTCAACCATTCACTGGGGTTAAAATGCTCGAAGCCGACCAGGTAATCATCTGCCCGCCGCTTCATCTGGTCAATATCTTGTCCATAAGCCTCATCTTCCAGGGCCACCACCGTATAGCCGGCGGCCTTAGCCGTAATCAGGGCATAGAGGGCATCGTCAAAGAGGGCCATATCCTCCGGGGCCTGGCCCATAGCCTTGGCCACCGCCTCCCAATAGCGCTTGTCGTTCTTGGGCAGTCCGTCCGTGGACGAGGAGTAGACCAAGTCGAAATACTCCAGGATCCCTGCCTTTTCCAGGGCAGGAACCGCCAGCTCATAGCTGGTGGCCGTCGCCACCCCCATGGGGATGCCCGCTTCCTTAAAGCAGTTCAGGGTTTCCAGGACCCCCTCCCGGGTGACCGAGTGCTCCTTGTACCACCTGGACATAATGCTGTTGGCCCTTTTATAAAGGACATTGACATCGGTCTCGAAGTCGAAGTTTTCCTTGAGCATCCGGACCAAGTCCTCAAAGCCCTGGGTGATGATCACATCATAATCCACCTCGGCCATGGGAATATCAAACTCCTCAATTAGCTGGGCGTTCACCGCATTCCATCCCGGCATGGAATCTAACAGGGTTCCGTCCATATCAAAAACAATAGCTTTCATAGTCCCTCAATTTCTATAGATTCACCGCCGTCTACCGGCTTAGGTCTATTCTTGCCAACTGCTTTTAGTATAACAGAAAGCGCAGGTCTTGGCATTAGGAGGGAAAAAGGAAAAAAAAGCCGCGGGTGCATTTTTGCACCCACGGCCTTTTTGCTTAACGTCGTGTTCCGGAAAAAATTTCCTTATTTGCTTCTATTCTCAGCACCTTCCAGCGCTTCCTTCAGTGTCGGAACTTTTCCATCGTATCTCTTCGTAATGGAAAGACCGGCCTTGCTTCTCGCATCGCGGATGTTCTCTTCGGCTTCCAAATCCATCGTGGCGATCCGGACGGTCCCGCCGATGATGGTGAAGTGGTCAATGGCCCCATTCTTCAGGACCTTCTCCGTTGTCTTGTGGAGCTTAACGGTGGACAGAAGGATGGGGGACTCTTGGCTACCTGCTACAGGCCCAATGGTCATGGCATCGGCAAAAGATTCGCCGGAAGCCAGGAAGGCATGGTCACTTTCCGGGAAGGCATATTCGGCAACGGCTTTTGCCGTACCATAGCGGTCTTCCCCTTCCAGACGTTCAATCACTGTAGGCAGGGCCTTTTCCACTGATTTGGAAATGGCACCGGTTCCACCAATGATGTAAACTCCGGTAATCTTGAGATCTTTGATCGCTTCTTTGACTGCGGAATCCACACGGTCTGAACGAACTAAGAGAACAGGGCTATTCTTGGCCACAGCCAAGGTGGAGGCGGTCAGGGCATCCGGCCAATTTTCACCGGTAGCAATGACGGCCTTCATGGTATATCCCTGCTTCTTGACCACCTGGCGGGCAACCGCAGCAGAGGTCTCATACCGGGTCTCCCCGGCGATCCGGTCAACACCGAATACAGAAGCTTTGCGGAGCTGGGCAACCACACCGTTACTTACTGCCTTATCCCCACCAACGACAAACACACGCTCGGGAGCCAGGCGCTTGATTTCCTTGAAGACCTCTTCATCCAGCTGGTTGGACTTGGTCAGGAGGATGGGACCATTGTAGGTCTTGGCCAGAGAAGATGCGGCTAAGGCATCGGGGAATTCATCATAGCGGGCGACCACAACAGCGTCCACCTTTCCTTTCTCATAATATTTCTTTGAGATTTCAACGGAAGTGGCAATCCGGTCCTCACCGGAAACGCGGGAGATGAAGTCGATAAATTCAACGTCCATTAAGACGAGCTTGAGGCCGTTGAGGGCTTCGGTAGCCGCCTTCACTTCTTCCTTGGTCCCGTTCTCGAGGAGCTTCTTGTAGTCATCCATCTTATCGGCCAGGGCCTTATAAGCCTTTAAGGAATCTTCGGTATAGTACTTGTCCTTATATTTTTTGGCTTTCTTGAAGTCATCCATCGCCTTGTTGAGTTTCTCAACATTGACCAGGCCGTCTTTAGCATCTTTATAAGCCTTGGCGGCGGCTTGAGCCTTGGCTAAATCGGTCTCGGCTTCCTTTGAGACCGTCTGGGCTGCAGTAAAGGCATCCCATGAGGTCTTTGTGTACTTAGCCTTGGCATCCTTATACTTGGCGTCCTTCTTGTCCTTTTCAATTTCATCCACCAGGTTCTTGTAAATATCCCCTGCAGACTTCTTATCGGCTTCCGCGACTGCTTTATTGACTGCCTCCGCTTCATCCTTCTTCACCTTGCCGTTTAACTTGACATCGCCCGATTCGAGGGTAACCTTCTGGTCCTCGGTGCCGGAGAAGATGCCCCTGAACTTTCCTAAATCGAATTCTCCGGAAAGAACCTTCTCTCCCTCTTTACGAGTCAGGGAGAAAGATCTGTCGCCCTCTTTTAGGTTCATGTTTTTCACACCCGCGTCAAGTTCGCCGGTGACGGTGGCGGTGACCTTGACCTTATCGTCCTTCACTTCAAGAACAAGGGTAAATCCATCTTCTTCCGGCTTGGCCGGCTCTTCCGCATGGACCTTGGGCATCCCGATACCGGTTAAGACCAAGGCAAAGGCCAGAACCAAGGCCATCATCCTTGCATAAGTTTTGCGCATTTCCATATGAACTCCTTTCATATCATGCGTGCGTCTTTTCCTCTCTTCCAAAGCAAACAGGGTGGCGGGCCACCGTAAGAGGAAGATTTCTTCATGCTTCCATTATAACAAAGCCTATGTTTTTATTTTGTACAAAAGCATTTCATTTTTTTCCCCTGAGAAAAGACGGCCACCCTCTCATGTGGTAAAGTAAGATATCAAGCAAGGAGGACATATGTCTCATTTAAATAACTATAAAATTGGCGTGGTGGATTCCGGGGTCGGCGGCCTGACCGTCATGAAAAGCCTCCTGGAGGCCTTCCCGGATAACCACTACTTTTACTTTGGCGACAGCGGCCACGCCCCCTATGGCGGCCGGCCGGTTCCCGAGATGAAGGCCCTAGGCCACCGCATGGTGGACTTCTTGGCCCAATTCCACCTGGATGCCCTGGTCCTGGCCTGCAATACCATGTCATCCTGGATGCCCTATGAATTCCGGGACCGCCACCACATCCCCGTCATCGGAACCATCGAAGCCGGTGCCCGGGAAGCCCTCAAGGCCTACCAAGAATCCGACCACCCCTGGACCCTGGACCATGAGACCCCCGACATCGGAGTCATCGGGACCATCAACACCGTGGAATCCGGTTCCTTCCAGAAGGCCCTCTTCGAAAGGGACCGCCTCCTCCACGTCCTGGGCCTCCCCTGCCCCTCCATCGTCCCGGTCATCGAAGAAGGTAGCTTCAACCACGACCTCTACCGGGCCGCCGTGGAAAAAGACCTGGCCCCCTGGCAGGGCATGGTCCCCCCCATCGTCATCCTGGGCTGCACCCACTTTCCCCTTGTCCGCCGGGAAATCCAGGCCCATGTCGGCAAAGACATCCGCCTCATCGACCCGGCCACGGGCATGGTGGATGACCTGGCCCGCTCCCTCTCCGCCCTCTCGCCCAAGGAGCCCCGGGAATCCGCCCCCTCCTATACCTTCTACACCTCAGGCGACAAGCGGATCATGGAGGAGATGGTCTCCTCCCTTCTGAGCGATCTGCTGGCCGGACGAGAATATGAGGTCATTCGGGAGCCCTTGGAATAAGGGGATTCCTTCTCTTCAACCAGAATATAAAAAAGCCCAATCCCCGGATTCAGGGATTGGGCTTTTTCTTTGCACGGAGACGGTGGGATTCGAACCCACGTGGCGGAGACCGCCAAACTGATTTCGAGTCAGCCCCGTTATGACCACTTCGATACGTCTCCAAGAAAATAAGCTGGATTTTACTGGGATTAATTATATCGTCCTAGGGAGATGGGGTCAAGTTTGATGGGAGCCCTCTTTTCCCCTGATTCTGCCAAAAAGGGGGCTTCCCACGGCTACCGGGCCTCTGCGAGGCCTCCAAAGGGGGCCTTCATGAGCCCCCCGGACCCGGCGTCCCCTACTTCCCGGTCAGGTCGTGGATCTTTTGGCTATCCTCTTCGCTGAAGCCCTCGGTGGATTCGGGTTTGAAGATGACTTTCACGGTTTCCACGATGAGCTGGAAGTCCAGGAGGAGGGACCAGGATTGGATGTACATGAGGTCCAGTTTGAGTTTGTCCAGGGGGGTGGTGTTGTATTTGCCATAGACCTGGGCGTAGCCGGTCAGGCCTCCGCGGACCTTATTCCGGAAGATGAATTCAGGGATTTCTTCGGAGTATTTTTCCACGTGTTCCAGACGCTCGGGCCGGGGGCCGACCAAGGACATGTCGCCTTTCAGGATATTGATGAGCTGGGGCAGTTCGTCCATCCGGGTGGGGCGGATCCAGCGGCCGACCTTGGTGATGCGGTCATCGCCGTCCTTAGCCGGGCGGGATTTACCGTCCTTTTCCGCATCCACAATCATGGACCGGAACTTGAGGATCTCGAAGGTCTTTCCGCCCAGAGTGGCCCGCTTCTGCTTATAAAAGACGGGGCCGCCGTCGTTGACTTTGATGGCGATGGCCACGAAAAGAAGGAGGGGGCTCAGGATCACCAGGGCAAAGAGGGAGAGGAGGAAGTCAAAGGCCCGCTTGATGGCGGACTGGATGACCCAGCGCCTCCCGTTGGTCAAGACATAAATGGGGGTGTCGAAGAGGTTGAGGACAGAGGCGGACCGGGTGAGGATGTCTGAGATTTTGGGGGTGAAGTATACCCGCTTGTCGATGCCGTAGCAGAACTTGATGATGTCGTTCTTCTTCTCCGACTCCACGTCGTTGATGAGGACCGCATCATAGCCAGGGATGACGCTTTCGATCTGGCTCATGGAGGAGTCGGCGGACATCCGGCTCTTAACCCGGTAGAGGTAGGAGCGGTCGTTGATCTTTTCCGCCAGGTGGTTGACATAGCTGCCATAGATTTCCAAGACCTCCATGGGCGGGAATTTGTCGACATAATAGGTGACAGCCAGCTTGGTATAGATGAGGAGGAGGATGACCTGGAAAATGGTCAGCATAAAATAGAGGGCCAGGAAGTTGTCCCAAAAGCGGACCTGGCCGGTGATGGCCATGGAGATGAGGATCTCGGTCAGGTTGACGAGGAATACCCCTAGGATTTGCGAGGCAAAAACTTCGGAGGCCCGGTTGGTCCCAATCCGGAAGGCCCCGAAGAAATGGAAGAAAGCGATAATAAGGATGGCATAAATTCCAATCGCCATGAAGAGGTTCCCCTTACCCAGGAGGTGGCCGGTGATATTGTTCTCGGAAACAAATTGAAACCAGATCCACATAAAGGGCAGGGTGGTCAGGATCACGATTAAAGTCGAGGAGATGGCCCGAAAAGTCGATCTCCTTTGGTCATCGAATACGGGTGGTGCTTGTTTTGCGGTCTTCTTCATACATTTCCCTTACTTCATCAGTGGTCGGCTCATGCCCACGGAGAGCAGAGCGATTATGGTCCGGGCCATGAGGCTCACAACTATGGCTCATTATACCACACCCCCCACACCCCCAAAACAAAAGAGGCGGTATCCGACCGGATACCGCCCTTCTCTTAGTGATCTTCTTACAGGCCCAGCAGCTCGTTGAGTTTCTGTTGGTCGAAGCCGACAATGTCTTCCCCGTCTACGCGGATGATGGGGACGCCGGTGTATCCCTTGGCCAGGAGTTCCTTGCGGGCTTCTTTGTCCACAGAGATGTCTCTTTCATCAAAAGGAATCTCATTGTCCTTCAAATACTTCTTTGCTGCCTTGCAGTAGGTGCAGGTGGGTGAGGTGAAAACCGTAACTTGTGCCATCATTGATCTCCTTCTCTCAATTTTTACATCTTGCTTGTGGTTTTTATATACCCAAGACTTTGCAGAATATGCTGAAAATCTTCCAGCTGGAGGTTTTCCGCCCGGGCTTTTGTCGACAGGCCCCGGGCCTCGAAGGCCTCTTCCACCTGTCTCCGGTCCATGCCTGTCCCCCGCTGAATGGCCTTGATGACCATCTTCCGTCGCTGCTGGAAGGCCAGGCGGATGATCCCGTTGACCCGGTCCCGGTCTTCAGGGGAAAGCTCTCCCCCTCCGGCCGGCCGCCGCTTAAGGACCAAGACCGTGGAGTCCACCTTGGGGGCCGGCATGAATGCGGTCCGGGGCACTTCGAAAGCCCGGATGGGATCCGCATAGAGGGCCACAAACAGGGTCAGGGACCCATAGTCCGGGGTCGATGGCCGAGCCATGATCCGGTCCGCCACCTCCTTTTGGACCATGACGGTCAGGCTCTCGATGGGGAGGTCGGTCCGGAGGAAGCGTTCCAGGAGGGGAGCCGTAATATAGTAGGGAAGGTTGGCCACCAGCTTCCAGGACCGGCCCGGGGCCGCCTGGGCCAGGACCGGGGCCAGGTCCAGCTTGAGGGCGTCTCCCTCCATGAGGAGGAAATTGTCCCGGTCCCCAAAACGGTCTTGGAGGACGTCGATAAAGGTCCGGTCGATCTCCACAGACAAGACCTTCCCCGCATGGAGGAGGAGCTCCTCGGTCAAGGTCCCGATCCCCGGGCCGATTTCCAGAACCCGGTCCTCCTCCCCCAGCCGGGCCGCATGGGCGATCTGGCGAACGATGTTTCCGTCGATCAGAAAGTTCTGGCCCAGGGACTTGGTGAAGTGGAGGCCGGCCTGGTCCATGACCTCTTTAATGATCTTCGGTTGGTAGAGTCTCCCCTCTTTGGTCATGAATGTCCTCCATGCACGATTCAAACTCCTCCCTTTGGATGTCATACTCATTGAGGCGGGCTAAAATCTGTTTCCCATTCCCATAACCGATCCCCAGGGCCTGGCCCAGGAGGATCCGCCGGTCCTTGGCCCCGGCCCTCCCCTCCAGACCGTGGCGGACCAGGTCCTCCATGGTGAACTCCCGCCGCCTTTGGGTCAGGCCCGCATGAGCCTGGATCAGGGCCTGTCGGATGGCCTCCGGGGGCGCATTCTCCACCCCGATATCGTCCCCGCGAAGGGCCATCTCCCGGGGGATGTAGGCCATTTTCGCATTGGGGATCCTCTCCCGGATCCGGGACCGGATCTTCTTGCCCGCATAGTCCGGGTCCGTAAGGACGATAATCCCCCGCCTCTCCTGGACCACCTCCAGGAGGTCCAGGAGGTCCTGGCCGAAGCCCGACCCGTGGGTGATGATGCACTCGCAGTCCACGGCCGCCTTGACCTGGGCCACGTCGTCCTTCCCCTCCACGACGATGACCTCGCTGACCATCCACTTATCCCATGTCTTATCCATATCAAAAGTCCAATTCCAAACAGGGGTCCACCGGCTGGGTGGCCTCTTTCAAGGGAGCTATGGCCCCTTCCAGGTCGTAAAAATCCAAGGTGTTGGCCAGGACCCGGTCAGCCAGGTCACAGGGGTCCCGGTCCAACGTCCGGGCCAGGACCTGGAGGGTGTACCAGGCCCACCAGGGCTTGGTCAGCTTCCCCCGGCGGGGAACCGGGGATAGGTAGGGGCCATCCGTCTCCATGAGGATCCGGTCCGGATCCGAGATCCTGGCCTGGGCCCGAACCTCCTCCCCATTCTTAAAGGTCAGGATCCCCCCATAGGACACATAGCAGCCCAGGTCCCGGAAGGGGGCAAAGGCCTCCGGACCATCCGTAAAGGAATGCATGAGGATCTTGAGATCCGGGAAGTTCCGGACGATGGCCAAGGCATCCTCCGCCGCCTCCCGGCAGTGGACGACCGCCGGCAATCCCAGGTCCGAAGCCAGCTGGAGCTGGGCCTCGAAGACCGCCTGCTGGACCGCCTTGGGCCGGGTCATGTAGTGGTAGTCCAGGCCGAACTCCCCCATGGCCACCACTTTGGGATCCTCCGCCATGGCCCGGTAGCGGGATTCCACCTCCGGGCTGTAGGAGTCGCTGTCGTGGGGGTGGGTCCCGCAGCAGGCGAAAATCCGGTCGTGGCGGTGGGCCAGGTCCAGGGCCTTCTCCGATGAGGCCAGGTCCCAGCCCGGAACCACGGCCCCCAAGAGCCCAAAAGAGGGGAAGGCCTGAATTAGGCCTTCCCCTGCGTCCGCATAGTCCTCTTCATTGAGATGGCAGTGGGCATCAACCAGGAAGCTCATCCGATCAAACTTCCGTTCGGCACATCTTTCACCGGGGTCAGGGGACAAACCACGCCGGCTTCCTCCGCCTCAGCGGTCAGGATCATGGCCTGGGATTCAATCCCGCGGATCTTCCGGGGCGGGAGGTTGGTCACGAAGACGAACTTCTTCCCCTCCATCTCCTCCGGGCTCATCCATTCACGGATGCCGGAAACCACGGTCCGGGTCTCCTCCCCGAAGTCCACCGTCTCAATCAAAAGCTTATCGGCGTCAGGATGGACCTCGCACTTGACTACCTGGCCCACCTTCATCTCCACTTTTTCAAAGTCATCGAAAGTCATATAGTCCACGGCTTCCTCCTTGGCTTCTTCTTTTTCCTTCTCCTGATGGGGGGTCTGTTTCGCCTCATTCTGCCGGGCTAAAAGCTCCTCCAAAGAAATCCCCTGGCGCTGGGCCATGAGGGCGTTGTTCTTGGCATAGATCTTCCCCATCTCTTCCTCGACATCCATCCGGGGGAAGAGAGCTTGGCCCCGCTGGACCTTGGTCCCGGCGGGATAGCGGCCAACTTCGGAGGCGAGGAGGTAGTCTTCTTTTTCAACGGCCAGCTGGCGGAGCATCTCCTTGGACGTCTCCGGCGTGAAGGGCGCCAGGAGGTTGGCGATGGTCCGAAGGGCATCGACCAGGCGGTAGAGGACCGTGTCCAAAATGGGGGAGCCCTCTTCCTTGGCCAGGATCCAAGGCTGGGTCTCGTCGATATACTTGTTGGACCGACGGACCAGGGTCCAGATGGCCTCGAAGGTCTTCTGGAAGTCGAAATGCTCCATGTGTTTCTGGACCAGGCCCAGGGTCTCCGCTTGGATCTTCTTCAGGTCCTCATCAAATTCGCTGGCCTGGGCCGGTTCAGGTACGATGCCGTCCCGGTATTTGTCCACCATGGCCAGGGTCCGGGAGAGGAGGTTACCCAGGTCGTTGGCTAAGTCGGAGTTAGTCCGCTCAATGAACTTCTTCGTAGAGAAGTTCCCGTCTGACCCGAAGTTGAACTCCCGGAGAACGAAGTATTTCAGGGGATCCCGGCCATAGAGTTCGACCAGGGGTTCCGGATAAATGACATTTCCCTTGGACTTGGACATCTTGTCCTCATCAAAGAGGATCCAGCCATGGGCGAAGACCTGGTCCGGCAGGGGGAGGTCCAGGGCCATGAGGACGGCCGGCCAGATGATGGTATGGAAGCGGGCGATATCCCGGCCGATGAAGTGGACCCGGGCAGGCCAATAGCGGTCGAAATCTTCCGGCTTGTCGCCAATCCCCACCCCGGTCAGGTAGCAGATGAGGGCGTCGATCCAGACGTAGATGACGTGGTCGGGGTCGAAGGGGACGGGAACCCCCCACTTGAGCCGCTGGCGGGTGACGGAGAGGTCATCCAGGCCGTCTTTGAAGAAGGACCCGATCATCTCCTTCTTCCGGTTCTCCGGCATGATGAAGTTGGGATGGTCCTCATAATATTTCAGGAGCTTGTCCTGGTACTTGGACAGGCGGAAGAAGTAGGAGGCCTCTTCCCGGTATTCCACAGGCCGTCCGCAGGAGGGACAATTCCCATCCTCCAGCTGGGCCTCAGTCCAAAACTCTTCACAGGGGGTGCAGTAGTAGCCCTTGTATTCGCCCTTATAAATATCCCCCTTGTCATAGAGCTTCTGGAAGAGGGCCTGGACGTCCTTTTCGTGCTGTTTTGATGAGGAACGGACGAAGTTATCCGGCTCCACATCCAGGAGCTTCCACAAATCTTTGATGGAATCGACGATGGGGTCGATGTATTCCAGGGGCTTCTTGCCCTTGGCCGCCGCAGCCCGCTCCAACTTTTCCCCGTGCTCATCCGATCCGGTCACATAGTAGGTGTCATAGCCCAGCTCATCCGCATACCGGCGGACCGCATCGCAGATGATGGAGGTATAAGTATTCCCCAGGTGGAGGTTGGCTGAGGGATAGTAAATGGGGGCAGTGATATAAAAGGGCTCCCCCTTATGGTTCTTGCACATGGTGATCTCCTTCCTTTCGTCGGACACCGGGTCCGAGGATCTCGTGGTCAATGCCTGTATGGCCCGTAAACATAGCTAAATTATAGCATGAGGAGAAAAGAGGGGCCAACCCTTCCCCCAAAATCCGGATTTTTTTGGACCCCATTCCTTCCTCTCAAAGAGCCAGGTGGGGTCCGGCAGGGCCGCCATACCCCCTCAAACGGCCAAATCGCCGGAAAGGGCAGTATCCTCATACCCCTCCAAATGGCGAAAACATGAGGAAGGAGCGGTATTCCCATACCCCTCCAAATGGCGAAAACATGGGGAAGGAGCGGTATTCCCATACCCCTCCAAATGGCGAAAACATGGGGAAGGGGCGGTATTCCCATACCCCTCCAAATGGCGAAAACATGAGGAAGGAGCGGTATTCCCATACCGCCCCAAATGACGAAATCGGCCGAACAAGGCGGCCGTCAGGAAGCTTCTGGGCTACCACCCCCTCCCTAGCCACAACAAAAAGGCTGTGTCGAACGATTCGCTCGTTCGACACAGCCTTTTCTATGCTTGCTCTTACTTTAAAATGTCCAGAATGTCTTTTTCCAGAGAAACTTCCAAGCGGTCTGTTCCACCGATGATGTAGACCTTGGATAACTTATGCTTCTTCATGTAGTCCTGAATTTCCTTAGGCAGGAAGGACTTTCTGGAAAGAAGGATAGGATCCTCGGTCTTAGCAGCGACAGGCCCGATGGTCAGGGCATCCGGAAAGACCTCTCCGGAAGCCAGGTAGACCTGACGGGGGCTGGTCCGCACGTCATTGGCGATGAGGGCGGCGGTATCGTAGCGGTTATCGCCGTCATAGCGCTTGGTCAGTTTGGGCAGGACCTTTGCAAGGGAAGCGGCGACGGCCTTATTTCCGCCGGCAATGTCCACGGTCTTGATCTTGAGTGCCTTGATCATGTCATCCACACTCTTGGGCAAGGATTCCTTCCGGGTCAAGAGGATGGGGGCCACTTTCTTTCCGGACAGGGGCGCAGAGGCCAGGGCATCGGGGAAGTCTTCTCCGGATGCCATGATGGCCTGATCAACGCTGCCAACCAGGCCGGCAACCCGCTTTGCCAGGAGGGCAGAGGTCTCATACCGGTCCTTGCCGCCAATCCGTTCGGCCTTGTCCTGGTCCAGTTTATCCAATTCCATCTTCACCTCTTTGGAAAGGGCATTTTCCTGACCGACCAGGATGATGTCCTTGGCGCCCAGGCGGATGATTTCCTCCTTAGTCTCCTTCTCCAAATACTTGGGATTGTTGAGGAGGATGGGGCAATCCAGGATTCTCGCCAAGAGAGAGGCAGTCAAGGCATCCGGGTAGTCATCATTGCGAGCCACGATGACAAACTTGGAGTGACCGAAGAAGCGGTCAGCGATCTTCCGGCTGGTATCGTCCCGGTCCTTGCCGCCGATCCGTTCGATTTCCGGCTTTTCTTCAGGCTTGGGTTGGGGTTGGGGTTGGGGTTGGGGTTGAGGCTGAGGATCAGGCGTTTTTTCCTTGAAATCAAGCTCTTCCACTTCTGACTCGGTAATGGGGATCTTGTACGCACTTACCCCAGTGTTTTTATAGTCCGTCTCAAATAAAGGCTGTTGAGCCGTAATGGAGCCGGAGATTTTAATGGGCTCTCCACCCTGGGCAATTTCCTTGGCAACCTCATTCTTTACCGTGAAGCTTCCGCCGGCTAAAGAAAGAACCATATCGGATTGAATTTGTTCCATGGTTGCCGGGACGATTTTCTTGGCCTGACTGGAGGTATGGCCATTTCTCATGCGGGTACGGATGACATAGTCATATACCCGAACCTTATTACCGTCACCATCTACCATATAAGACTTGGTTCGGAAGGTCGTAGTCGGATTATTGTCTTGGACTTTTTCATAGAGATTTGCAGGATCTGCACCAACGTCGATGTAGTCATCCTGGAAACCTAATAGGTTCCCTTCCGAATCTCTTGCCGAATAGATCTTGATGGGATAAAAAGAATAGCTGGTAAAGGCAATATCAAACTCATCCGGGAGTTCCAACCTTTTATCAAAGGAGACGTGGAGGTCAACGACGGAGATTTTTCCGTCCACCTTATTCATCTCCCCCCATTCTGATTTGTTATCAAAGGCTCCAACCCAAGCGTTTTTATAAATTGCTGCTTGTAAAAAAGGATTCATGGAAAAAACAGCATCTAAACGGTTGATTTTGTAATTCACACCGGGAAGGTAATCCGCCACCGTTTTATCCTGATAAGCCTTCTTCCCCTCATCATAGACCTTCTCCGGGTTACTCGGGCTCACAAAGTCCGACCCGGAAACCTGGTCATTGATGGCAATTTTATTTAAATCCGATTTATAGCCGGTCAATAAGTTGAGAGCATTTGCCCTCATCTCATACAATTCAGATCCGGGCTTTATCCCGGCATGAATCAAGTCAGAAACAGTATCCCTGTTAAAAAAGAGATGACCCTGACCATCCTCAATATAATCCTTGTTATCGGACCAGCCAATAAAATAGTTTTTGGTGATACTGCTTCCTGATTTCGGAATGGCTCCGTTCAAACCTACTTCCGCATCTGAAGATGGAAAACTAACCGTTGTCTTTACCTGTTTTCCCTTATCATTGGTATAAACAAAAGTATATTCGACAGGAAAGGTAACTTCCTCTTCCGTTCCTTCAGCAAGGACAGGCTGCTGACCCGGAAAGACCAAGCCTAAGACCATTGCGACAATAAATAGCCACGATACAAATCGACGACATTTTTGCGAACTCATTTTGCCTCCTTTTGCTCCACTTACTTTCTTAAGTGTTTGCCGTTTTCCTCTGCCGGTGGCTCGAAGGATACCCTCCGAGCCCACCGACCCGTCCTCCCTATTACCGGGTTTCCTTTCTTCTTTTCACCTGGACATAGACCAGTCCAGCCATTGTTCCAATGAGGATAAGAGCCCAGACCACCAGGTCCGTCCGGTCTCCCGTGTTGGGTGATAGGGGCTTCTTCTCCGGCTTCTTTTCGACTTCCTTCTTGCCCTCTTTCGGTTTTTCGGCGGGCTTGGTCGGTTCTTCTTTCGTCTCTTCTACCTGTCCGGGCTCTACCGGGGGCGCCGGATCTTCCGGGACCTCAGGCGTATCCGGAATAGAGGGCGCCGGAGGTCTATTGGGCGACAGCTCCCAGCTGCCGTAAATCTTCTCATCCAGATTTACCGGATGACCCGGTTTGGCCGGATCATTGGTAGCTCTAGCAAAGAGGGCCATTCTTGTGGTATTGGCCGGCTCCTCTGAAGACTTTTCCGCAAAGAGGGGTTTGGTGAGTTCCTTGTCCTCAAACCAACCCTTGAAGGTCCAGGTCCCCCGAGAATCCTTCACTGGACTCTCGGGATAGAGGGGCTTGAGCCCTTGGTTGAGCAAATACTTTGTCTCATCAACAGGGGCTTTCACGCTGTTAGGACTATCCCCCACAAATTCATAAGTCACCTTGTGGTAAATGGGCTGGTTCTTCAGGGTGATCTCCACCTTCTCTTTTTGGAGCTCATTTTCCGGGGGCGTATACTTTACCGCATCCCCTCCGATGCCTTGGATGACATCGGCATACTTTGTGGTTTGGTGATAGAAGGTATAGGTGAAGCTGGCTGTCGGTTCACTAGTAAAGAGAACCCAATGTTCTTTGTAAATCCCCTGCTTTGGATCCTCTTCATTGTTGGATCGATAGATTTTTGGATTTTTCTCATCAGGCGAGATATTCTTCCCATATAAAACACGGTAATTGCCGGGGTTATCCAAGCCCACTCCCTGAGTACCATCAATATCAACAACGGCAATAATCGGACGAACTTCAACCGGATCCCCAGTCGCATGATCCTTAAAATCTACCCGGAGCCTTGCATCGTTAAGTCGATAGCAAAACCAAGGCTTATCCTTCAAAAATCCATAAATCGTATAGTTATACCACTGAATCTTCTCTTTTGGATTCCCATTGGGGTCCTTAAAAGACTCGAAAGTGATATCGACATCCACCCAATTACCGGTTTTCCCATCCTTGAACAATTTTTCATAATAGAGATGGTCACCGGCGGCAAACCAATCCTTCTCCGTGATCTGACTTTTTTCCTCAATATACTTCGTTTCGGGACTTGCGGTGATCACAGAGGCCGTTGTCATTTTTTCCACCATCTTGGCAAGCTGGACGGTCTCATTCATTTCCTGCTCTTCTTTGGTGAGAATGAACTTTTTTACCGCTTCATAATCCCAATGGTCACCCAGCATCTGTAATAGAGTCTTTCAGTGCTCCCTCATAGGCCGCATTATGCTTTATCTGCTCCTCAATGGCCTTATCCAGCTTAGCAATTTCTTCCGTATTGTGGTCCGCTAGCTTGTTCATCAAGCCATTCGCTTCAGCATCTCTCACATGGACCGGAGCTTCCTTAACTTCACGTAAAGTCACTTCAACACCAAGGTCCTTGGCTTCTTTTATCTTCTTCTCTAAAGAGCCTTGATTGTCCACGGTGAGGTATCCATTTGCATCATACTCGACACCTTCCGGATCAGGAATCTTCTCTGCCAGGCTTATGGGAGCCAATCCTGCGATGATGGCGAAAACCAACATAAAGCAGACGATTCTCCCCCAGCCTCCTCTTCCTTTCATGATCTCCTCCTTGAAATAAAATGTAAAAAACTGAATGATACTAATAGTTTACCACACCTACGCAAAGGCTAGTGGTGGGATTCTTCGATAAAAAAATGGTCCGGCCCAATGGACCAGACCATTTTCAATTTATCTCTTACCGAGTGTAGACATCAAAGTGGTTGCCGGTGGTTCCCCGGTCATAGACCTTGCCCCAGTAACCGAAGGGGGTGGGGATGACGGTGCCCTTGGGGGCGGAGTTGGCGAGTACGATGTAGCCATCCTTATCCGCAACAAAACCGTCAGCGTTGACGTGACGTCCGGGGATCCGGAGACCACGACCGGGCAGGACCCGTTGGGAGTAGTAAGTAAATTTATAGCCATTCCAGCGGATGACACCGTGGAAAGTCAGATTCCGTAAGGAATACAGGCGTGGAGCCTGGTTTTCTTTCTGGGCAGCTTCTTTAGCCGCTTTTTCTTCGGCAGCCTTCTTTTCAGCGGCTTCTTTGGCGGCTTTTTCTTCGGCAGCCTTCTTTTCAGCCGCTTCTTTGGCGGCCTTTTCTTCAGCAGCCTTTTCTTCATCTTCCTTCTTGGCCGCTTCTTCGGCGGCTTTCTTCTCCGCCGCTTCCTTTGCCGCTTTTTCTTCGGCAGCCTTCTTTTCCGCTTCCTTCTTGGCGGCCTCTTCGGCAGCTTTCTTCTCCGCTGCTTCCTTTGCCGCTTTTTCCTGGGCAGCCTTCTTCTCGGCTTCCTTCTTGGCGGACTCTTCGGCGGCTTTCTTCTCGGCCGCTTCCTGGGCCGCTTTTTCTTCGGCAGCCTTCTTCTCGGCTTCCTTCTTGGCGGCTTCTTCAGCGGCCTTCTTGTCATTAGCCGAAGGATCAACCTTCTTTTCTACAGGAGCCGGGGCTTCCTCAGCCTTGGTCTCCATCGAAACCGACTCCGCTTGGGGAAGAGCTTCTTCTTTGACTTCCTTGTCTTTATCGACTTTTTTTGCGACTTTCACGGCTTCTTCCGCCGCTTCGATTTTCTTGGTCTCGCCCGCCTTCTTCACCTCTACGGTGACCGGGGCTTGGTCGAGAAGGGTCATCGCTTGATCTTTTTCCTGAAGATCTTGCTGACCATCGACCTGACGAATAAAAGAGGATTCCAGGGCGTAGTTGGCGCGAGCGTCATTGGTTTGATCCTGACCAAAATAGCCTAGCCCGGCCACGGTCAAAATCCCGCATGTTCCCACCAATCCGACTAAGGATCCCAGCTTCTTTTTATCCATTTTCACTCCTCATGTTTTCCGGAGGTCACAGAAATTGACCCCTTTGCATGTTCTCTGCGAACTATGATAGCAGAAAAGTTACAAAAAGGTCAAGAGAAAGTTACAAAAAAAAGACAAGAAAAAAGCCCGGCAAAAAACCGGGCCTCATGGCGAAGAATCTCGCCTATTCACTGGCTTTCAGGTCCGGACCCCTTTTGCCTTTTGGAAAGCCCGGAGAACAATGGCAGTTCCCAGGACAGAAAGGGCCGTCATGAGATAGAGGGTGGATGAGACCCCCAGGAACTGGATGGTCGCCCCACCAAAGAGGGCCCCCATGGCCCCGCCGATAGACTGGACGGCGATCCCGATCCCCTGGGCCCGGGTCTTCTCCCGAACCGTGACGGTCCCGGCAGCGAAATAGGCCAAGGCCGGGGTGAATAGGCCAAAGGAAAAGAATTGGATGGCCTGGGAGAAGTAGACCATGGCCATGGAGGTGGCCAGGGCCAGGATAAAGTGCTTGATGGTGAAGGCCAGGGCGGCCGTCTTGATCCAGAAGGCGTCCCCCCTCTTCTCCCGAATCCTGGAATAGAAGATCATAGCCGGCATCTCGGACAGGGCGGAGAGCATCATGGCAATGCCCAGGTGTCCGGGGTCCCCATGGACCCGGTCGATGACGAAGGCCATGTAATTATTGATCATGGTGTGGCCGATGAAGATCAGGGAGAAACCCACCAGGATACCCAGAAAAACGGGATATTGGTGGAGGAGGGAGGGGGACTCCTCCGATGAGCCCCCCTCCGAACCCGGCAGGGTCTTCCTTCCTCTCCTCTTGGGGATGGCCGGGAGGGTGAGGATGATGAGGCCGGTAGCCAGGAGGGCGAAGACCTCCACCCAGAGGAGGTGGTCGATGGGGGCCGTCTTGACATAAAAGCCCAAGAGGAGGGAGGTGATGGCAAAGCCGATGGACCCCACCCCCCGAATGATGGAGAAGTGAAGGCGGTGGCCCATTTCCTCATAGGTCATGGTCATGGTATTAAGAACGGTTTGAACGGAGATGAGGTTGACGGCTTGGACCAGAAAGGCAAAAAAGATATAGGCCTTGGGCAGGTTGGCAACCAGAAGGGGGGCCATGGTGATGGCCGATAGGGCAATCTGTCCCAGGGCTAAACTCTTGAGAGCCGGGCCATCGGGCCGGTCCGCCCACCGGGCCAGGAGGTCCTGAAGAAAGGCCGCGGACAGGTTGCCCAGGCCCAACATAATCCCGATGGTCAGGGGGGCGAAGCCCTTGGAGGACATGTAGAGGGCCGCGAACATGATCACGGCACAATAGGCCATGAAAAAGAGGAAGTTCATGGCCATTGCTTGTATGTTGAGCTTTCGATCTTGTGCGGCGTCTGCCATCCTAATCTCCATTTTCTTCCTTATATATAGAGCGAGGGGCCGGAAACCGCCGGCCGATGAATCCCTCGACTAGCGGGCAACCACCCGGAGGTAAACTTTCTTTCCCTTTTTTACGGTGATTCCTTCCTGGAGACGGGCCTTGGCAATCTCCACCCCGGGATCGGTCACCTTCTCATCGTCGATGGTGATCCCTCCCTGCTGGACCAGGCGGCGGGCTTCCCCGTTGGACTTGGTCAATCCGGCCTGGGTCAGGAGATTCAGAAGGCCCAGGCTCTCCCCTTCCACCTCAATCTCCTGGCTGGGCATATCCTCATGGTCCATGCCGGAGGAAAAGAGGGAGTGGGAGGTTTCCAGGGCCCGGTCGGCCGCTTCCTGACCATGGACCAGCTTGGTCACCTCATAGGCCAGGGTTTCCTTGGACTGGTTGATCCGCTCATCCCGGTAGGCCCCCAGCTCCTTGCACTTGGCCGTGGGGAGGAAGGTCAGCTGGAGGAGGAACTTCTCCACATCCCGGTCGTCGACATTGCGCATGTATTGGAAGAGGTCGTAGGCCGAGGTCTTCTCCTCATCCAGCCATACAGCCCCCTTCATGGACTTGCCCATCTTGACCCCGTCCGCCGTGGTCAGGAGCTTGAAGGTCAAGCCGAAAGCCTGCTCGTTCTCCGCCTTACGGATGAGGTCGGCCCCGCCGATGATGTTGGCCCACTGGTCCGATCCGCCCAGCTGGAGCCGGCAGCCTTCCTCCCGGAAGAGGACCAGGAAGTCATAGGACTGGAGGAGCATGTAGGAAAACTCGAAGAAGGTCAGACCCCCCTCCGCCAGGCGGTTCTTGTAGGCATCCTTTTTGACCATCTCACCGACGTTGAAATGAACCCCCACATCCCGCATAAATTCCAGGTAGTTGAGCTGGAGGAGCCAGTCCTTATTGTTTCGGATGTAGCCCTTGCCGTCCTCAAAATCCAGGAAACGTCCCATCTGCTCCGCAAACCGGTCCGCATTATGCTGGATGGTTTCCTTGGTCATGAGGGTCCGCATATCCGACCGCCCGGAGGGGTCCCCGATCATGGTCGTCCCACCCCCAAGCAAGGCAATCGGCACCATCCCATGAGCCTGCATCCGCATCATGACCATAATCTGGATGAAATGGCCGATGGTCAGGGAATCCGCCGTCGCATCAAAGCCGATGTAGAACTTCCTCCCCGGCTGGGACAAATATTCCCGAAGGCCCGCCTCATCCGTCGTATTGTCAAAATATCCCCTCTCCTTCAATTCATCGACGATATTCTCATGTTCCATCTCATACTTCATCACCATAGAATCCTCCGATCATGCGACGGCTGCCATAGGCCGGCTTGGGTTCAGCCGGGCCATGAGCCTGTCCCTTCATAAAAAATGCTCCGACACTGAAAGGGCGCATTCGCGGTACCACCTTTCTTTGCCGAAGCCTCATGATGGATAAAGGCATCACCCTGGCCCGCTCCCGTTTTGTAAGAACGCTCATCGCTGGCCTTCCATTAAAGATGAAACTAGTGTAGCAAAGGGGGGCAAAAAAAACAAGAGCCCGGGACCAGATGGCCGGGATTCCCCTCCCACCCGCCGTTTTCGTCATTCGGAGGAGTATGAGGTTTCCCCTCCTTCCTGCCGTTCTCGCCATTTGGAGGGGTATGGGGATACCCCTCCTTCCCCACGTTTTCGCCATTTGGAGGGGTATAGGGATACCCCTCCTTCCCGCTGTTTTCGTCATTTGGAGGGGCATGGGGATACCCCTCCTTCCCGACATTTTCGCCATTTGGAGGGGCATGAGGATACCCCTCATCCCGCCATTATCGACATTTGGAGGGGTAATGGGGCACCCTTTTGGGCTCCGCCCAAACCTGCCCTCGCCGGGAGCAGGGGAAGTTGTGTCCAACTTCCCCTTCCCTTAGGGTCATCCGTGTCGCTTTGTCAATGGCTGCCCGGGCTCCGCCCGGCGTATGTCCATTGACAAAGCTCCCGCTCTCTTGTCTTTTTGTCCTGCTATCAAAGGTGGCGACCCCTGACTATTTGGCGGACCGAAAAAAAGTCAGGGGCTGAAACCCTGACAATTAAGAAAATCATGAGAATATCAGGGATCCAGAACCCTGACAATTCGCAGAATCTCAATAAAATCAGGGCCAAAATAGCCCTGTTAAATGACCAGATTATAAGATTATCAGGGTAAAAACCCTGTCAATATGAAGAATCCCAAGAAAAGCAGGGCTAAAAAACACCCTGATAAATCGCTTGTACTCGAGATTATCAGGGGTTGAGAGCCCTGATAATTACCCGGATCTAGCAATTATCAGGGTCAAAGCATCCCTGGAGCTAAACAAATTGATGAGTTCAGAGCCGGAGGCAGGAGCCACCGCCGAAGGCGGCTTGCCCTTGAGGGCATAAGGATAAAATTCGCTAAAATAAAAAAGCCGACGGAAGGAACAAGGAATTGTTGAGTTCGTCGCCGTCGGCGAAGCCAGAAAAGCGAATTTTGTCCTGCCGTCAAGGGTGGCGACCCTGGCTGACGGCGAAATCGATCCCCAGCCAGGGCGAGGCTGCCCTAGCCAACCCTCCTCATCAACAGCTCCCAGGGCCACCCTCCCCCCAGAAGTCCACAAGGAGGTCTTCCAGGCCATCCTCGCAGAGGTTGTCCAGGATAAAGTCGACCTGGAGGCGGACGGGGAGGAGGAATGCGTACTTGATGCCGGTGAGGAGGCGGTTGCGGAGGGGCTCATTTCGCTGCAGTAGGTCCCGGACTCCGGTCCGGTCCAGGGTCCCCCGGTCCATGAGGTCCCGGCGGAGGAGGGACAAGGCTTGGCCCAGGGCGGGGCCCTCCATAGTCCCCTGGCCGGCATTCCAAAGGATGCCGTTGGGGCTGTCCGGAACCCTGGCCAGGAGCTGGAGATAGAGGGTCCTTTCCATGGCGGTTCCAATAAAGAGGGCCAGCTTGACCCCGCCTTCTCCGGTCTCGTGGGCTTGGATGTAGGTGGGGTCGGGGTATTTTTCGGCCATGCGACTGAAGGCCTCATGAAAATCGGGCCGAGACAGGATGTCCTCGGGGGGATTGCGGAGGATCTGGACCATCCGCCGGCGGAGGTGGCCGGAAACTTCCATCCCCTGGCCGCCGAAGGTGGGGCCCTTGCCTTGGGATGCGGGCTTGACCAGGATCTTCCGGGTCCGGTCCAGGATCTCGGTCACCTCCCAGACTCGGGCGGTCAGGAGGAAACGGGAGCCGACTTGGAGGTCCGGCGAGAGGGGGAGGCGACCGACTCGGTCCTTGCCATGGACCACTTCGTAGTCATTTTCCGCCTGAAAGAGGGCGTAGAAGTCACGGCTGCCGACTATTTTTTCCCCGGCCAAGCCAATGATGGCCTCTTCCTCTTGGCCCGGGAGGATTTCGATGTAGTCCTTGTCCAGGAAGAAATCCAGGAGGTCCTCCAAGTCGGCCCGGCTGGCGAAGGAGAGGGCCGGGATCCGGTCGGGCAGGGCAAAAATCTCGGAGAGGGCCATTCCGGACCCTTCTAAAATGAGGGCCAGGACCTGGTGGGCCAGGACGTCATAGGGCTTGGCCAGGGGGGCGATCCCGTCCAGGTCGCCGGCCCGGACCATGTCCAGAGCCGCCACCCCCTGAAGGAAGGCCTCATCCCGGCTGGCGAAAAAGTGGAGGCGGGCAGGCTGGGGCTTCATTTTGCCCGAGATGGGGTCGAAGACCTCCCCCCGGCCCGACCGGCCTAAGCGTTGGGAGAGGGAGATGGCTGAGGGGGGCGCTTCCACCTGGACCACGGCATCCACGGACCCGATGTCGATCCCCAGCTCCAGGGTGGAGGTGGCGCAGATGGCAAAGGGCCGGTTGGGGTGCTTAACGAAGGCTTCCACCTCCTCCCGGAGGGCCCTCTCCACCGAAGAATGGTGGGCGAAAATGGCCACATCCATCCCCTCCCTCCGGGCCCGTCGCTTGAGCCCGTCGGCCGTCTCCTCCACCTTCTTCCGGGAATTAGGGAAGATGAGGAGGTTCTCTTGTTTCAGGCCGTCGAAGACCCCGTCCAGGAGTCGATTTCCGGCATCCTCATGGAAACCCCCACCCGTCCCGTCGACAAGGTCTTCCTCCTCGCGGTACAAAAAGAGGTCTGCCTCAATTTCCCTTTGCCGGCTGTCCATGAGGATCCGGGTGGGGACATCCGAGGGGAAGAAGGCCTTGACCTCGCCAATGTTGTCCCGGGCCAGGGTGGCCGACATTCCGATGAAGCGGGGCCGGGCCGAGATCCGCCTCATGAGCCGGGCCAGGAGGGAGCGGACCTGGACACCCCGGGCCGTGCCCAAAAAGCTATGGACCTCATCCACCAGGACCCACTCCAGGCCGAAGAAAAGCCGGTCGGCCCGCTCGGGGTGGAGGTCCAGCATGGCCTCCAGGGATTCGGGGGTCATGATGACGATCCCGGCAGGCTTTTCCATGATCTTCTTCTTTTTGGCCGATGAGGCCTCCCCATGCCAAGCCACCACCGGGATGTCCAGGTAACGGCAGAGGTCTTGGATCCGCTTGAACTGGTCGTTGATGAGGGCGATCAAGGGGGAAAGGGTCAGGATCCGGACCGACCCCTCCCCCCAGTCCATGGTGGAGATGGCGGGGAGGTAAGCCGCCTCGGTCTTGCCGGAAGCGGTGGGGGAAGCCAGGACCAGGTTCTGGTCGGTCTCCATGACCATCCGGATGGCGGTCTCCTGGATGGGACGGAGGGCCTGCCAGCCCTGGTCATAGATATAGTGGCGGATGGCCGGGTCCAGGCGGTCAAAGGAGTTCAATGACGTCATCATCATGGTCGTCCTGATCTCGGACCACCCGGCCCATCCGGCCGAACTGCTTGGCCAGGATGTCCCCCGCTGAGACCTCCGGGTTCTGGCGGGCCAGCTGGAGAAGGAGGAGGAAGTCCTTGATCACGGCCCGAGGGGTCAGGAACTCATCCGCCCCCGGTCGGTTGAGCTGGGCCTGCATATAGCAGGCAATGTCCCCATCCGACAGGGCCCGCCCCTCCGGATAGAGGGTCAGGAATACATCCTGGAGCTTTTCCAGGAGGGTGAAAATCTCCTCCGGAGTCAGGGGGTGGAGGATCTGGAGGGTGGATGAGGTGTCCACCAAGTCCCGAAGGCCGGGGTCCTCCGTCCCGATCCGGCTCTTGAGCGCCCCATAGGAAGCCATTCCCCGGCGCTCATCGAAAACGGTCTTCCGGGTGGCCGCCAAATTGACATAGAGGCCGGGGACCGCCCCCGACTTGAGGTCGTTGTAGAGGTTGAGGATGCGCTCATAGTTCTGGTCCCGGGACTGGGTCCGAGGGAGCTTGTAAAGGTTGACCAGCTCGTCGAAATTCACCACAAAGCCAGCAAAACCCATGACCTGGAAGAGCTCGGCCAGGTTTTGGAGAAAGAGAGTCCAGTTGTCGTCCCGGATGATCTGGCTGATTCCCAGGACCTGCTTGGCCTCGGTCTTGGTGGGGATCTGCCCTCCCAGCCAGCGGAGGGCCTGGAGCTTCCGGTCCCGGTTCCCCTCCATCATCCCGGAGGCATAGGCCACTAGGGCCTGGCCCAGCTCATAGCGGAGGCCCCCCGTCTGGAAGTCCTCGACGGTGGCAAAGATCTTTTCCCGGACGACCTCGACGTCCTCCCCCAGACCCGCCATCCAGGCATCCAGGATATGGGCCAGAGCATTCCCCTCCCCCGAGGTCCTGGACTGGATCCGCCGGATGACTTCCTGATAGAGGGCAAGGCCCTTGCCGTCGCTGGCCTGGAAGCGGCGGGAGGGCGAGAGGTCCACGGTCGAGGCCACGAAATTCTTCTGGAGGGCCAGCTGCTGGATGGCCCCCAGCATGAAGGACTTGCCGGACCCGAAATCCCCCACCCAGATCATGAGGTCACTTCCCCCCTCCTCCACCCGGCTCAGCCGGTCCGCCACTTCCCGGACCTGGGCCTGACGACCCACCAGGAGGTGGCGGAGGCCCATCCGGGGGACAATCCCCCCTTCCAGGGCCTGGATGATCTGCTGGGCTTCTCTTTTTCGTATGGGGCGTCTGCTACTCATGGGCATCTTCCTTTCTCAGGGACCGGAGCCATTCGCCGTCATAGGGGTCCATGACCACCCGGTCCCCATCGACTTCGACCAGCTGGGCTCCAATATCGTCATAGAATGCATCGTTGATGGTACCGAGGACCGGAGCCAGGGGCTCATCCGGTCCCCCCACCAGGGCCTGGGCCCGGTCCATGGGGAGGGCAAAGTCCTCATTCTCCACCAAAGCTTCCAGGAGGGCTTCCGCCCAGGTATCCAGGGGACGGCCGAAGGCTTCTTTGGGGGTGGGAGGGGCTTCCTCCGCCTCTTCCGCCTCCGAAACTTCCTCCCCTTCCGGCGGGCCTTCAGCATCCTGATCCTCCTCATCGAGGAAGCGGCCCAGGAAGTCCACCGTATCGGCCAGTTTCTCCCGGGAAGCTCGGATGGCCGACCGATTGAGGGTGAGGGTCCTGGCCTTGGGCGTCCGGAAGCCGGCCAGGATGGCCATCAGGAGGTCGGCCCAGGCCCCTTGGCGGACCAGGCCGGCCCGGATCTCCTCTTCCTCCGGTCCTAGCCCCTGAGCCAGGCCCGGGTCCTCCATGAGGCGGTCATAGAGGGTCTGGAGGTCCGTGGAGCGAGGTGGGCCCTCTTTTTTGGTGCTGAGCAGGCCGGCTTGGGACAGAGTCCGGACCATCTCAAGATAGGTCCCCTCCCAGGAGGGGTCCATGAGCCGGGCCCTCTTCCTGGCCTGGGCAGGGCTGGGCTCCTTCCCCTCCCCTTCCCGCTTGACCGCCATGAGGATCAAGCGGAGGCTTTCCAGGTCGAGGTCGTCGGTCGACCAGCGCTGGAGGAGGGTGAAGGCATCCTCCGGGCTCAGCTTGTTGATGATCTCCCGCTTCCGGACCAGGGGGTCCGCCCCCTCTTGGCCCCAGACTTCCGCCATCTTGACCCCGTAGCGGGAGAGGTGGATCATCCCGGCCATCTCCTCCCCGGATAAGGGAGGGATTTGGTAGGTCTCGATGGTGGCCAGGACAGCCTTTCGGACAGTCAAAGGCAGACGCCTCTCCAGATTCTGCAGATCTTCCCCGATGGCCAGGGCCGGGAGGCCGGGGATCAGGGCCCGGACCCGGTCCTCAGACAGGCGGAAGATGTTGGAGAGGAGGGTGTAGTTGTTGGGATTGTCTACCTTCTTGCCCGTGACCGAGCTATAAAGGTAGGTCTTCATGGCCAGGGACCGCCAGCGGATGCTATCGTCTTCCAGGGCCTCCCGGAGGACGTCGCAGACCCGGTCATAGAGGGCCAGGATCCGCTCCGCCAGAGGCGGGGCTGTCCAGACGAAGGTCTTTTTCAGGGGCTCATGGTCAAAGCGACGAATTTGGAGGGGGCTATAGTTCCCCTGGGCCTGGATCTTCCCCTCCGGGTCCCACCAGGTCTTCCGGATCCCCGTTTCCGTATAGCCCATGGCCAGGTATTCCCGGGGCCCGGCCGGAGGAATCTCCTCGACCAGGGCATCCGCCAAGAGGACCAGGTCCTCCAGCCCCTGGTGTCCAAAAGCCCCCTGGAGGCTCCGGAGGTCCTTGGGGAGGGACAAAGAATCGTCCTCCTCTCGGTCAGGCGAAAAGTGGGCCTCCACCCGGTCCCGGGCATAGGTGGCCAGCCGACGTAGGAGGGCAGAGGAAAGGAAGACCCCTTGAAAGCGGGCTTCTTCCTCTCCGGACTGGCCGGCAAATCGAGGTGACCAGGTGAAAGCCAGGCCATTGGCAAAGTTGGCCAGGTGCTCATAGAGGCCCTCGGCCCAGGTCCTCATGGCCTCGCCACCCTCCCTGGCCATCCGGACCTCCCTCTCCTCTTCCTCTAACCGCTTGCCCTGGATCCAGAGATCCGGCTCCGGACCCATCTCCTGAAAAATCCACCGGGCCCGGGCCTCATCCATTGGCGGCCCGCTATACAGGCGGTTGAGCCAAAAACCATCCGGCTGGTATTCATGACCCCGGCGGATTTGCCTCATCCGAGACTCCCGCTCTTGGAGACGGGCCCCCTCCTTCATTCCGGATGCTCGGATGTCCGATCCGGCGACCCCGGATACCTCGAGAATTTCCTTCTCCTCCATCCGGGCCTTCATTCGGTCGACCAGGACCGGGTCCTTAATCTGCGATAGTAGCCATTTTGAAAAATCCTGGTCCATGTCCCCTCCTTCCCGGTCCTGCCTTATCTTCATCTGATCATATATACCCCGCTTTTTCGGTAGGACACGGGGAGGGGGTTGGATTGGGGAAAGGAGGAGTGGTGGTTGGCAGAAAAACGCCCAACCACCACTATTTGCATGGAGCCCATTACACATTAGTTAGAGACTATTTAATTGGAAAGATTTGATGAATGATATATTTCTATAAGAATTATATTTCATATGAATAAATCTGCTTCGAAGCACTTTTGGAAAGATCCTTCATGTCCTCGATCAGTCCCTCTGAGAAAGATCTTTTAATGTGTTCTGTAATTCCTGCGGCGGATATGGCATAATTTGCCCTGTTGTCTCCGGAAAAAATAGGGACAGAGACACAAAAAAGTCCATCTGTTGTTTCCTCTCTATCATAGGAAACACCTTCCTGTCTAATCGCTTCAATTTCTTTTTCAAGTTCTTCCCTTGTCGTTATTGTATTCGCAGTCATCTTTTTCAATGGTTTTGAAAAAGCATCCTCCAATGCGAGCTCCGGACAAAAGGCAAGAAGGCACTTCCCCATCGCTGTGCAGTGGAGCAAACCATGAACCCCGACCGCCGTATTAATACTAATGGAATCCAGCGCAGCAACTTTATCAATATAGATAAATTGATTTCCCATCAAGGTCCCTAAGTGGGTGGTTTCCTTATATTTCCTGGATAAGTCCACTAATTGGGGGTGGATGATTCGCATCATCTCATCTTGAATATTAATAAAATTTGAATAGGTAAGGAGCTTATATCCTAAGGAATATTTTTGATTATCCGGGTTCTGTTTTAAAACGCCCAATTCCCTTAGGGTAGCCATGAGGCCAAAAGCGGTGCTTTTGTTTAACTGGGCGAGAGAGGCGATTTCTGTCATGCTGAGCTCTGAAACCTGCTCGCTGACAAATAAATCCAAAATCGAAAATGCTCGTTCTAAGGATTGTGTTTTTTTCATTGACTGATCCCCTTATTTCCATCGGTTCTGATCATTTTTCGATTCCAGTAAAAAATCTTTTCCCCTTTCAATCTCCTGTAAAGCCAGGTCAATTAAAGTCGTCATCGTATAATCTTTGACTCCAACAATCACGTCCTGATTATGGGTGAATGGGATAAAAATCTTTTTTGCATTGGACCGTCCCACAGCGGCGACCATTTTCTCTGTAATTTCTCCATACAAGGAGTCCACGAGTAATATGGCCATCGGTGCGATGATCACGTCAGCTCTTTTTGCACAGACAACAACAGAATTTTCACCGGTCGTTCCATGATCGGCTCCCGCTTTAAGCATGGCACTGGTTGCTATACTATTTGTGCCCACAGCGATTAACTCAAAAGGAACATCCAGGTTCATCTTTTTAATGGATTGAACGAGTAATCGGCCCATCCCCCCGCCTTGCGAATCAATCACTACAATTTCCAACGTTTTTTCTGACATATCCTACTCCTTTTGAAGGTTTTCATAAGTGTATTGTAGCTGAATTTCTCATCATCTACAATTTAAGACCTTCTCAGCGGATTGTCTTTATCTTTCTGGAAAGAGAGATTAATTCTGCCTATCCGGTATGCAATTCTTGCCTGGTCTTAAACATGAAAGCGGTCATACTCTGAAAAACAATCTGAGCATACTTGTTCTCCATCTCTTATTCTCATCCAAGCTTCCCCTGTCATTTCTCCACAAGAAGAGCAAGCTTTCGAAGAAAAGAGTTTTGCTCGTTCCGGAAGTAAAATCCGGGTTTCTCCGGCATCAAACATTTCTTGAGGAGTCAGTTTCCCAAAATATTCTAAAGACTTGTCCCTGGTCGTCTTGGATAAACCTGGCTTGAGGACCAAGCGAACGGATTGCCCGGTCGATCGACGGTAAAAGGAGAATGCCTGTTTTCCGCAAAGATGAAAAAGGAAGTTCCCTTTCCCTATTGTGCAGGAAAGAATGGATTGAATCGCATCGCAACCACAGGCATCATTTTCTGCAATACATACCAGTTCCTCGTCTTGACGAAGTGAAGTCTCTTCCGGACCTAACTCCAGACCAAAATAATCCAATGCGTATAGGCTCGCCTTATAGCCGATCATAAGGCCTCCGCAAGCATGTCCGTGGAAATGTACACAAGATTCCCAAAGTTGATTATTGTCTTTCAATGAATTCCTTCCTTTCTTTACAGAGCATCAAGCTCTTGGCGAGGAGGGGGAGGATTCGACTAAAACAAAACGCTTCCCTCCCACTTCATTCAGGCTGGCCTGAATCCCATAGATATCCCCTAAAACCTTACTTGTAATAATATGATGGTCTCCAAAATCATAAACTCTTCCTTCTTGTAGGAGAAGAAAGTGATCACAGAAGCGAAGAGCCAAGTTAATGTCATGAATGACCATGATCGCTGTCAGGCCATCCGTTTTACAGAAATTCTGGACCAGGCTCAATACTTCATACTGGTTTCGAATATCCAAGCTGGAGGTTGGCTCGTCCAAGAGAAGGACCTGAGGTTCTTGGGCCAGGGCTCGGGCAAGCATGACCTTCTGCCGTTCTCCTCCGGATAACTGGTTGAGATATCGCCCTTTTAGATTCTCTATTTGAAGCCGTCGGAGAGACTGATGGATAATTTCGTGGTCCTGATCTGTAAAATGCCATTTCATATAAGGCCGGCGTCCCATCATAACCACATCATGAACCGTCATTTTTGTCTCCGGTAAATTTTGTGAGACAAAGGCCATGAGCCGGGCTCGTTCTCGATAGGTTAAGGAGTAAACACTGCGACCTTCGATATGAAACTGACCTTGAGTGGGCTTAAGGATCCCATTTAGGCATTTAAGAAGGGTAGATTTCCCTACCCCATTGTTGCCCAGGATGGCTAAAAAACTCCCCCGACCAAGCGTAAAGTGAATATCTTCTAGAATATTTTCTTTTCTTGCATAATGAAAAGTGAGTCCTTCCACCTTAACCATGCTTCCTCCCTTCACGGAACAAGATATAGAGAAAGAGCGGTCCCCCTAAGAAGGAAGTGATCGCACCAATGGGGAGAATGATCGGCATAAGGATTGACCGGGCTGCAAGATCGCTCAGGACTAAAAGACCGGCGCCCGCTAGAAGCGATCCGGGAACGAGGTAGATATGGTTGTTTCCTACCACTAATCGAACGATATGAGGAGCAACTAAACCAATGAAGTTGATCAAGCCCACGCGCGATACCAAGATGGAGCAAGTCAAACAGCAAAAGACCATATTGATCACTCTTGTCTTCTGAACATTAACCCCTAAACTAATCGCTATTTCTTCACCCTGCTGAAGCACGTTATAATCCCACCGGCTAAACCAGCAGAAAATGAGGAGGAGGACAACCATCAAGGCCATAACGCCCAAATCTTTCCAAGCGACATTTCCCAGATCCCCAAAAGTCCAGAAGATGAGGTTGCCCAGTTGAACCTCATCGGCAAAATACTGGAGTAGGGTCGTTCCCCCCGTTAACATCGAACTTATGGCGACACCGGCTAAAACCGTAGCTTCCGCAGATAGCTTGCGTATCCGGGAGAGAATAAGGATGGCTATAGCAACGAATACAGACCCCAGAAAGGAAAAGGAGTAGATGGAGAGAGGGCTGGTGAGATTAAAGAAGATGATTGCCAGAGCTGCTCCAAAGGTGGCCCCCTGTGTCACACCAAGGGTGGAAGCGGATGCTAGAGGGTTGTTGAGAATGACCTGTAGAACACAACCGGCTAAGCCCAGTCCGGCTCCGGTGATTATTGCCGCTGCTAACCGAGGAAGGCGGTTATTTGAGATAATCAAGTTAATATTGGGATCTTCTGCTTGCCCAAATAACCCTTTTACCAGTTCAATCATTGGTGTGTCATAAGATCCGATCCGAAGAGAAAGGAGGATGGAAACCAGAAGCAAAATAATCAGAAAAAGGAGAAAAGCTAGGCTTTTCCATTGGATTTTTCTGTATTCATTTCCTTCCGCTCTATTTTCCCAATTGGATCGGTCTAAACTCATAACCCGCCTCTTTCAGGTTAGGATAGGGATTGGAGCCCAATAATTGGGTGAAAATTTCTCCGGTCTTTTCTTCGACATCAATATCTTTGAATTCCTCCGGGAACATCATTTTTCCTCCAAAATAAGCATCCGCTAAAGCGGTTTCTAAGTTGGAGGCATAGGATCTAAAGGATATCTGTGAGAAAATTCTTCCCTCCTTGACCGCAGTGAAAGCTTGATAAAAGTCCGGTTGGCTCTCATAATTCTTTGTAATCAGGTCCTTGCCATTGAAATCCAAGAAAATGAAATCGGGATCCCAGGTCAAAACCTGCTCTACATCGATATTAAAAGCACCTTCTTCCTTGCTTTGGTTGGCTAGGTTTTTGGCATGGATGAGTTCAAATGGGCCATACTTCGCCTCTGTCCCTTCAAATCCATGCTGTCCCTTAAATGAGACTCCGCCAACATAACAAGAGGGTTTTTTCTCTTCCGGAATAGCCCCTGTTCTTTGGTCTAAATCCTTCTGGATTCCCTTCAAATACTCAGTTAATTCATCAGCACGCTTTTCCTGGGCAAAAACCTGGCCTAAAATACGAATGGTCTCATAGGCTTTTTCATCTAAGGTTGTATCGGAACCGGGCACTTGGACCACAGGGATATTGGTCTTTTTTGCCAGATCATCCGGATCCTGCTTCGCAAATGCACTTAAAATAATCACTTGTGGCTTAGCCTTAATAATCTCTTCGACAAATGGCTCTCCATTTGTTCCGATCGCCGGAAGATCTTTAAAAGAATCATAATTTACAAAATTATAAAGTCGAGAAAGAGATTGTTCTTTCTCATAGTCCTCCACACCAACCATTCGATCGGCTGCTCCAACGTACGAAGCATAACGGAGTGCACCCACACCAACGCACACGGCGCCATCAATTTTTTCAGGCAGCTCGACTTTTCTCCCACTGCCATCAACAATGACGCGCGCTTCTTCATTCTTTTCAGTACTCTCTTGATGAATCTCAGGAGAAGATGAGTCCTCATTTTTCTTTTCTTCCATTGGCTCTTTATTCCCGCAAGCTGCTAAAGATAAAACACAGACAAATGCTAAAAAGATGGCTAGAATTTTTTTCATATTTCCTCCTCATTCTTGTAAGAATTCATTTTTCTTTCCTGGTCCAGGATCCTGCGAATTTTCTCTAAAGGCTCTTTCTCTTTGCGAGCCAGACGAGCAATGTCCTCATACTCATACTTTTCTTTTTGGCATCCGTATCCTAATGATTTTTTTACAGAGACCGGCCCCATTGAGCTTCCGTATTTTTCAACCTCTCTTCTTAATAGGTATCGACTTTCTTTATGCTCCCGGATACCCAAGCTTGTCGTATGCCGGAATATCAACTCTGCCATTTCTTGTCTTTGATCTTCCCGACATAAGACAGACAAAAGTACTCCAGGTCTGGATTTTTTCATCCCAATAGCGATAGTGTATACATCCAAAGCCCCCGCCTTCAACAGCTCTTCCTTAGCAAAGGCTAGGTCTTCTCCGGTCATGTCATCCAGATTGCACCGGAGTTCAAAAACAGTATCATCCGGTAACTCTTCTTTCGTTTCCCCTATAAAAGTGCGAAGACAGTTAGCGACTTCGAAATCCTTTGTCCCCATACCGTAGCCAATCTTCTCGATGGACATGGTCGGCATGGGCGTAAAGCGGGAAACAAAATGCTTGAGTAACGCTGCTCCTGTGGGCGTACATAATTCGCCTTCCAGTTCTTTACTGTAAATCGGTATGTCCTCCAGGATTAGAGCTGTCGCTGGGGCTGGAACAGGGAGAATGCCGTGGGCGCAGTGGACATGACCGCTTCCAACATGAATTGGTGAGGCCAGGATTTGATCCGGCCGGATCAAGTCAATCAAGACACAGACGGCAAGAATATCCGCCAGGGCATCCAGCTGACCCACTTCATGAAAGTGGACCTCCGATACCGGTAATCCATGGACCTGGCTTTCTGCTTGAGCAATGATTTGGTAAATCGAGACCGCATCGCTTTTGATCGTCTCTGCCAGGGGGATGGCCTGAATCATTTCTGTTAAAGTTCCCATGGACATATGGTGGTGGTGCGCTTGATCGTGATGGTGATCATGTTGATGCTCGTCTTTGTGGTCGTGGTGATGATGGTGACCATCCCAATCCTGACCTTCTTCCTTATGACCATGAATAAGAACCTCAAAAGATGATCCCGTAATTCCACACTTTATGGAAGATTGTATCGACGTTTTGATGCCTAGACTTTCCAAGGTCACCATCGATTCGTGGAATTTTTCTCTTTTTTCATCATCCAAAAGCTCATAGAGGGAGGCTGCTAACATATCTCCTGCAGCACCCATTTTGCATTCAAAATATAGTGTTTTCATGCTTTCTCCTCCATGTGGTTAATTCGATTGGCTAAATAAGCCGCTCCAAACCCATTGTCAATATTCACAACAGAAACTCCGCTGGCACAGGAATTTAACATGGAAAGGAGAGCCGTCACTCCGCCCAATGATGTCCCGTAACCCACGCTTGTTGGAACTGCAATAACCGGGCAGTCCACCAGACCGCCGATGACGCTGGCCAAAGCCCCTTCCATGCCTGCAATCGCAATGATGACGGAAGCATCCATGAGGTCATCCAAATGATCCAAAAGTCGATGAAGGCCGGCCACGCCCACGTCATACAAACGAACGACCTCATTCCCAAGAATCGAAGCGGTTATGGCCGCTTCTTCTGCAACGGGGATGTCACTGGTTCCTCCGGTGGCAATCACAATTTTTCCTAAGCCATCCGGCTCGGGAAACTGCCCCATTATCCCTACCCGGGCTTCCTTATGATAGGTAATCGGGACCAAGCGACCAATTTCTTCCGCCGATTCCTGGTTTAGGCGAGTAATGAGGATGCGGTCCTCCCCGGCCTCTGACATGGCCTTAAGAATCCCGACTACTCGCTCTGGCGTCTTTCCCTCGCCATAGATCACTTCCGCTGCTCCCTGACGAATCTTTCGATGAAGATCAAGCTTGGCATAACCGATATCCTTAAAAGGAGCCTCCTTGATTTGAAGAAGGGCCTCATCCACCGAACAAGTTCCCTCCTTTACTCCTTCTAAAATCTGACGTATGTTCTCCTTCATTTTCGTACCTCCAAATCCAGATAGACCGCCTGATAGCTTTTTTCAAGCTCCTCTATAATGTCTTCCCGATGAGCAAGTAGTCTGGGGAGGTCCTCTTCCCTCAGCTCTAATTTTGCCTTGCCATCCAAATTTCTCACCCGAAAGTCAGAGAAGCCCAGTTGAAATAAATAGTCTTCTGCTATTTCCGTTTGTCTTAAATCTTCCGCCTGAATTCTCTGTCCGGGAGAAATTCTTGTGGCTAAACAGGCATATGCCGGCTTGTTCCAGGTAAATAGTCCTTTTTCTTTTGAACGATGACGAATGTCCTCCTTTGTTAAGCCACAAAGGCGAAGGGGAGAGAGAACATGGAGCTCATTTAAGACCTTCATTCCTGGCCGATCGTCTACCCGGTCTGAAGCATTGGTTCCATCGAGCAAAACAGAAAACCCATCCAATGCCGCTTCCTTTTGAATCGTCGAAAAAATTTTTTTCTTACAATAATAGCAGCGATTAGAAGGATTCGATAATATTTCTTCTTCTCCTGTAAGATCGAGCGAAATAACCTTAAGGTCCGCCTTGAGGTCTCCGGCCAGCCTTTGGGCATCCTCCAATTCAAAATCCGGTTGAAAAATAGTTTTCACATAATAGGCTCGTACTTCCTTGGCATGGTCCACAGCTTCACTTAATAGATAAGCCGAGTCCACTCCTCCGGAAAAAGCCAAGGCCACTTTTGGGTATTTTGAAAAAAATCCTCTCAGATCCAAAACTCCACCTCTTCCCTTCTTCAACATCATCTGGCAATAAAAAAAGGTACACCTTTCTCATCTGAGAAATGGGTACCTTCTTAGTACACTTGAAAAATATATCCTAGAAACTCAACACTTCTGTGCAAAAGCCTTGCTTCTGCACAGGCTTTTATAGGAAAAGAATATCATCTGCGTTCGCCATTGTCAACTTGAGGTTGGCAATGCAGGACTATTTCCTTGCTTCATTATACAAACCAACAAATTTCTTTTCTACCACAGCCTTACAAAGCGAATACCTGACATCGCAGTAGGGAAGCAAAGTGGCTTGAAATGCATGATATAGGTCCGGTTTTCCTGAGAATAATGGTTGATTCATCGAATTAAGCCGATGGAACCAAGACCCATTTTCATGATCAAGGACTTTATCATCCAAATATTGCATAAACCAAGAATAATAGGTCGAATATTCCTTAGATTTCGTCACTCTATAAAGGACTGCAGACGTGTTGATTGCTTCCGCAAGCACCCAATGCCGGCGCTCACGCACTAGCGGCTTCCCTTCCCAATCGGTCGTATATAGGAACCCAGGAGCACCATCAACAAACCAAGAATCTTCTAGGGCACGCTTAAAAAGAGATTGACAGACCTCTAAATAATAGGCAAAATCACAACTTTCTCTATGATACTCAGATGATGCCCACTGTAAGATAAGTCGAGACCATTCAAATCCATGGCCCGGAGTAACTCCATATGGCTTAAATGGATCATTTGGCTTTAATTTATTATAGTCAAAATCCACTACCCAGTTCTCGGTATAGTGTTCGGGAATCCTCCAATTGGTTGCTTTCGCCTGGTCAACTACAAATCGAATGATTAATCCCGCTTTATCCCTGTAGGATGCTTCTCCGGTTGCATCAGCCACATTTAGAAGAGCCTCTACAGTATGCATATTCGCATTAAGTCCTCGATAGGTAGATCGCTCAGTAAAATCTCGATCCCATGCATCACAAGCCTTCTGATCACTTTCTATCCAAAAGAAATCACTAAAACATTGCAATGATTTATCCAAGAAGCTTCTGCTATCCGGATCATCAATCATCAACAGGTCACCAGCAGCCAGGATAACAAAGGCATGAGTATAACTTGACTTTATTGATTCGGTTTGACCATTTGAATGATATTCATCAAACCAACCACCGAACTCACGATCATAAAGCGTCTTCATCAATCCGGCTTTTGACTGCTCAGTTAATTTGCCCCAATGTTCTCCATAGAGTTTTTGGGCAATGGCATAGACATGGCACATCCTGGCCGTCTCAAAGGTCTTTCTTGGCTTAGAGATATCCGGCTGCCCATCATCTTTCAGAAAATAGGCTGTACCATCCGGCGAAGGGAAATTTTGTCCAAAGTATAGGAGATCTTCTCTTATTTTTTCCAGAAAAGCAATATTTTCAGCAGTATCAATTTGATATTTTCTAGGCATTACTTCTCCAATACTAAGTGTTTATGTTCTTTATGCCCCTAATTCTTATAGGACTTATAATTTCCCAAGTTTACGGAACATCTCCTTCTTATAGGACTCAACACCGGGCTGATTAAAAGGATTTACTCCCATTAGCTTGCAAGAAACATAGCAGGCCACTTGAAAGAAATAAAAAAGTTGGCCAAAATGATAGGCATCTAAGCTATCGATTTGGATGTTCATAACAGGCATGCTAAGCTTATGTGCTTCAACTGTCGCTTCGTAAGCCATTCGATTGATTTCGGAAAAGTCTTTTCCATCAAGGTAATCGAACTGGTCATGAATATGATCTTTAGGAACCTTATATGACTCATTCTTATTGATCACTTCCAGGAAAGTCTCAAATATAATGGGTTCCCCGTCTTGTAAAAATTGACCAATTGAATGGAGTTCCTCGCTAAATTCACCGGTGACAGGGAAGATCCCCTTCCCGTCCTTACCTTCGCTCTCAGCAAATAATTGACGCCACCACTTGAAGAAGAAATTAAATCGGTAGTCAAATGAGGACAGGATTTCTAATTTTCTATTCAATCCGTAGAATATGTTTCTATGAATAGAATAAATTAAAGCCGGATTCTCGGACGGAGGAGACTCGATTAGGGATCTTTTCATTTCCTCCGCACCCTTAACCAATGCTTTGATATCTACATTTGCTACTGCCATGGGTAATAAACCGACGTTTGTCATCGCTGTAAACCGTCCACCCACATTGAGCGGAAAATCAAAAAAATCAAATCCTTCTTGGCGGCTTATTTTATGCAATAAACTATCTACAGTACCGGTTGTAATTACACGACGAGCATATTCATCTCCATAGGTACGTTCACAAAGTTTTCTCAAAACCCTGAAGCCGGATCCCGGCTCCAAGGTTTCAAAGTTTTTTGCAATGCAGTCAATATAAAAACTCTTATCCTCAAGCTTATTTATTGTTTCCTGAATTTTTTGAGGATGAAGGGTATCCCCGGCATAGATGATCTGAGTGCCACTTTTATCCCCAATTGATTCAATGACCGAGCGCGCTGCATTATTTGATCCGCCAACTCCTATAAGAACAAAAGCATCTGCTTGTTCACGAATTTCCTGTGCTTTCGATATTATACGGTCAAGTTTTTCTTGGCTCGCATGTTCATTCAGATTAACCCAACCTTTACTATCTGTATAGGAATCCGTTGATTGAAACAGATCAGCCAGATGATGATTTGCTTCATCAAGCAAGGAATCAAATTTATCTTTATATTGAATTGCATTCTCAACTGTAATCTTAAGCATCATTACCACCCATCATGAGTATCACCCTTGCAAATATAACCGGATGATCTCCAAATATTCCTCCGGGTAAAATCCAATATCGCCTTGAAAACGTGTCAAAGCAATGAGGCCTCCAGAAATCTCTTCAATAGACGCGAGCATGGCTGCATTATCGGCTTTAAGGCCTCCACCATACACCACATCAATATCCCCAAATTCCTTCTTTATAAATCTGGCGATTTTAGTAATATACTCTTTCCCGGCCGGCTCCCTACCGGGTCCAATGCTCCAAATAGGCTCATAAGCGATGACAACCTTTGAAGTATCTACACCTTCTAACCCAACTCGAATCTGATTGCCAAGAACTTCTTCCCATCTGGCTTGCTCCTCAATATCCTCCCCAATGCAGTAGACAACATTAAGGCCACGATTTTGGGCCGCTAAAATTTCCTTATTCAGTATTTTAGAGATGGCCTCTTCATCCTCAGCCCCGGCTGTTTTCAGGATCCCTCGTAAATCTTTTCTTTCTTCGCAATGTCCGATCAAAACATGAGAACATCCAATATCAGCCACAACTGCAGCAGGAAGATTTGTGGTAAATGCCCCAAAGTTTTTTCCTTTTTCTACATCCTCTCTGAAAACCCCCTGGGAGCCAACTTGAAGGAGCGAGCCAGATTGACGAGCCTGAATGGCTTGTAAGAGATGGAGCTCCGGATAGAATTGAACAAACTCGACATTCTTCCCTCTATACTCTTCCAGACCATCCTCAACGGACTGAACAATCGTTTCAGCCCACTGATTGAGGGGGGCTAAGTGGTTAACCCCCCCATATTCAGTTTCTACATCAAAGCGTTTTAAGTTCAGATAAATATGCTTCATTACTTATCCCCATTCCTGTGACCATACGCATCCATCTCATCCTGGGCCGGATCCTTCATACAGAGGTGGACAGATGCCCTCTTAAAGGTGAGGGGAAGGGCTAAAATATTAGGATCTTGGCCTACGAATTTCTTTTTCGCATCTTCTAAAGCTTCTTCAAAGGTCGCACGAGTTTTTAATCCCATGCCACGAGCATAGCCCGGTTCCTGAGCACCTACGATATAGATAGCTGAGGTATTCATTTCGGCAATATGACCACATGACATCATGGAAAAACCGTGGAATGGATGGAAGGCATTGGTGAAGCGGTACTTGCGAATGTACTCTTCATTGGTTGCAAAGTACTCTCCATAGCGGTTCATATCCGGCAAAACATTCATATAGTCTTTCTGGAAAAGATCATAGAGGTCTCTCATGTAAGGCCATAGTTCATCATGGAAGTAGCCATTACAGGTTGAAGAGCAAATAATCACACAATGATCACTCATGATCCGCTTAAAGCGAAGAACCTGGGCGGAGAGAGCCTGCATCATCATGATAGGGTTCGTCCCCATGCCGTCGCCATAATGGAATTTCTGAGGCATCCCAAATACCAGAACGTCATATTTCTTATCTGCCCAATGGACATAAGTGCGTTGGTCAGCAATTTTCCAACTTTCCGGCATCATGATCTTGGCGTAGCCGGAGTAGATGGCAATCTGGCGGGAGTAGGTGTCCAGGACAGCATCACAGCAGAAGAAGGGGTGACCCATCTTCTCTTCCATATGCATGGAAATCTCATCGAATTTATGGCGCATCAGACTTCCCCCATTTACCGGGGTGAAATCAGGACGGTGCATAACCGAAGGAACGTGGTGGCTTCCAATGCTCTTCCAGTTCGTAATGCCGGTAGCACTATGTTTATAGCCGCCGGAATAACCACCATAGGGGTTCCCCTGAACGTGGCCAATCAAGATGGGGATATCTGCTTCATATACATACTTGTTGATGAATACAGGGTCTCCTCTCTTCGTGCAACCCAAATCAACCATATGCTCATGATCTTCTGAGTCATGGCTAATAATCTGTCCGGTGGGCCAGAATTGTTGGAAAAGTTCATCCCCAAAAATCGCCCGGGCATCCTCCATCTTCGACCGCGGATGAAGGCCATTGGAAATGATAAAGAGAATGTCCTTATCTTCCACGCCCGCCTGATGGAGTTCCTCTAAGATATATTTAATCGAAAGCTTCCGGTGGCTGGTGGCTTGCTCACCCCCCTTGACCCGGTCAGGAACAACAAAGGCAACGGTGGACCCTTTATGGGCAAGTTCCGATAGCCTAGGCATGCCCATAGGATGAGCAAGGCTTTCTTTGTAGGCGGCTTCCAGCTTATCCTCGGGAATGTGATCAGGATCTTTGACGGTTTCACCCGGAATAAAAACATCCGTACTATCCGGTAAATTTGCACCTAAAGTACCGTGTCCATATTCAAACTCAAAATGTTTCATTGCTTCCTCCTATCCGTAAATAAGCTAGATACCTTGCTTCCGGTATCTTTCCGCCATTTCATCCAAGCTGATTTTCTCGACCAAGGGGGCTTTACCCAGAGTCCCAAAGTCAATGAGCAATGGACCGACCGCTTCCTTAGTACCTGCCTCAATAGCCGAAATCACCTCGAATAGATCTCCTTCTGCCGGGCCTCCGTGCATGATAACATCCATGATTGATCCAACAAAAATACGTGGATCAAAAGCCTCCTTATTGTCTTCCAGGCTTCGATAAATTTCGCCTATTGATTGACTCGCTTGAAGGGCTTTCTTCTTTTGGAATAATTCCTTTAGATTTCTGGTCACCGCCAATCGAATATCCGTATCCACATTGATTTTATTGATACCGAATTGAATGACTTCCACTAACTGATCCACCTCAATCCCGTGCATGTCTTTCAACTGACTACCCAAGTCCAGCAGTTCCTTGACGATATACTGGGGAACGGTTGAAGAACCGTGACTGACTAAAAAGCCTTCAATGCCTTCATGCACCATGCATTCTTTAATTGCTATAGGGATCTGCTTCCGGATAACCGTATCCTTACCTTTATTGGCACCATGTTTGGTTCCATAGGAAATGGCTAAAGCATCTACCCTTGTTTTTTTAAAGAAGTCAATGGCAGCAAGTGGGTGTGTATATGTTGAGCTGACAGAAGCGACATCATCTTCAACTCCGGCCAAAATGCCTAACTCCCCTTCAACCGTGACTCCTCGCTCATGGGCATATTTAACAACTTCTCGAGTAAGCTCCACATTCTCCTCAAAGGGTAGGGAGCTACCATCGATCATGACACTTGTGTAACCGCCTTCGATAGCCGCAACAACGGAATCAAAGTTTTTTCCATGGTCTAAATGAACAGCAATAGGAATGTCAGAGTCTGCACCATACTGCTGAACTCCTCTTACAATATTCTTTGCTCCCCGCTTTTTATCCTCTAGGCTGCTATTGGCAAAGTCAACCCGACCTCCCATAAAGCCATTGGCAAGATCAGCACCCTGTAAAATCGCCGGTGAACGAAATTGCTCATGAACTTCGATGGCTGCCTTGATTTGAGCGACGGAGTTGACATTGAAAGCCGGCTGTCCATAAGAAAACTGATCTGCAGCCTCCAGAATTACCCTCATTGGTACTAACATACTTTTCCTTCTTTCTTTTCAAATAGAAACAAATAAACAAAGAAACCATCATCTCTATCAGAAGATAAATTAATTGAAAGAGATCATCTCCGGTAAATCAATCCCTATCAATGGTCGACACCATTCCTTAAAAGCCTCTGTCATCCCATTTCCTGTTTCATTGATAAATTCTTTTGGTATTTTTCGTTCATAAAGCATAACCTCTTCGATATCAAGAAGTTCGTACTCCACTTGGTAGGGAGATGTGGAAAGGCGACGGATGGAAACCATCTTTCCGGTCTCCCCATCCAGCACCGCCTGACAGGCGATTCTGCCCACATCCTCCGCTTCACGCCGGTCAACCGAGCTTTGCATAAGGATAGAAGCTCTGCCCAATAAGCCCGGTTTCTCACCCCGCGCCTTATAGCCAAGTTCTTTAATAATCAGATGAGCTAGGTGAGAACTAACGTCCCCAAAATACGTAGCTCGGTCAGTCTTGAAAATAGGTTTGACAATAGGATTGCCCTCTTGGTCATGAAGTCCTTCACTTGCAACCACGACTATTCCTGATTTTATTTTTAGTTGATCTGACACATCTTGAAGAAATTGATCCTGATTAAAAGCAAGTTCCGGGAGATAAATGAGATCCGGTCCCATCCCTTGATCCTCTGCCAGAGCTGAGGAAGCCGTGATCCAACCGGCATTTCTTCCCGATGCCTCGAGGACAACCACATGGATAGGAAGGCTTTTGACATCCGCCGCAAGTTCCTGGACGCTCTGGGCCATGTATCTGGCCGCAGAACCGAATCCGGGGCTGTGGTCGGTAACGGCAATATCATTATCCATGGTTTTCGGGATCCCCATAATCTTGATTTTCTTTCCCATGGACAGGCACATCTTATGGAGTTTTCCGCAGGTGTCCATGGTCCCGTTTCCCCCATTCATGAGAACAAAACCTATCCCTTGTTCCTCAAGAATCTCCACAATCCTTTGATAATCTGACTCCTCCAAAGGGTATCTCGAGCTACCAAGCGCAGTACCCGGAGTGTGGAGAAGGAGATTCAATTTTTCATCAGGTAGACCTTCAAGATGGATGAAATCCTGATTCATCAAGCCTGCACATCCATTTCTTGCGCCTAGAATTTCGTCAATCCCTTGGGATTTGGCATACTGGATGGCACCATATAGGGAAGCGTTGAGAACCGCTGTCGGCCCTCCCCCATGTACAATCAATAATTTCTTCAACATATTTTCCTCATTCTCTATGCTAGGTCCGCTTTCCGGTATACGATCTTCCCTCCCACCATGGTCCAAACCACGTTCAAATCCTCATCAATGAGGAGGCAATCGGCCAAATACCCTTCCGACAGTTGACCCATTTCGTGGTCTAGACGGAGGACACGTGCCGGATTGGTTGAAAAAATGGGAAGGATCTTCTCGATGGGATCATGGGTAAAAGACACCATGTTTTTCAAGGCCCGATCCAAGGTGAGCGTGCTCCCTGCTCGGACGCCATTTGAGGCCAGCTTGGCATCCCCGTCCTCAACGACAATGTCATTTACGCCCAGCCGGTAATGCCCGTCCGGGAACCCTGTCGCCATCATGCTATCCGTTATCGCCACCAGGCGGTCATAGGACTTGCATTTCACCACCATCCGGATGGTGGAGGGAACCAGGTGGCGTCCGTCGCAGATGATTTCACAGAAACAGTCGCTTTCCAGGGCAGCCCCCATAATGGCCGGCTCATGTTGGTGAAAGAGCCGCATGGCATTAAAAAGGTGAGTCATGGATACGGCCCCATCATCGATTGCCTCCCGGCTGGTCTCATAGGTCGCCGAGGAGTGGCCCAGGGAAAAAGGAATGTCCTTTCCGAAACGGCGGATAAGGTCCGGGACACCGGGAACTTCAGGAGCAACCGTGATATAGGTAACCGTATGATCCGAGGCTTCAATATAGCGCTCAAGCAGAGAAGCGTCCCCTTCGATCAGGAGATGTGCTGGCATGGATCCTCGATACTCCTGAGAAATAAAAGGTCCCTCCAAATGGGAGCCTAACAAACGGGCGCCCATCGTTCCCGACTTAGTCTTTTTTGCAACGTCTCGTAGACAACGGATGGTGTTTTCTTCCGTATCGGTTACGATGCTGGCATTCCAGGCCGTAACCCCCTTGGAAGCGAAGAAGTGAGAAATCCTATCCAGCCCCTCCGAATCCGCTGCATTCACATCCACGCCCACTGCTCCATGGGTGTGAATATCAATAAAACCGGGGACCAGACGCAAGCCCTGACCATCCAGGACGGCTTGACCCGAATCCCCCGCGGCCACGGTCTTATCGCCGGAGGTCACAATTCTTTGAAACCTTCCGTCCTCGACCCAAAGGGTGGCAGAATGGAAGGCCCCATCAATATAGGCATTGACATTGGTAATCTTCATGATCGGGATCCCCAAGTTCGTCTAAAAGGCTTTTTGTGAAGCATTGGAGTTGGCGATAATCTGACAATCTTTGTGGTTTTGGAGAAGGGTGACCGGATAAGCACTGGTGGGCTCCTCATAGATTGCTCGACGCAGGACCGACCGATGCCAATCCCTGAAGACCCCCAGCCGGATGCTTCGAGCCGCATAGATGGATTTCATCCCCAAGGTTACCGCTTTCTTGGGCATGGCATCGATCGCGCCGCTCAGATCCCCAATCGCATTAGCAACTAGCGTCTCCCGGCTGATGTTGATAACCCGCGTCGGCAGCTGGACGAATTCTTCCGCTGACAGGTCCTCTTCCGGCTCATTAAAAGCCACATGACCGTTGATACCGATACCTCCGATACATAAATCGGCCCCGCCCAATTCTTCCATTTTCCGATCGAGGGCCTCCGGATCCTCAGGGTTGGGAAAGAAGCGGTTCTCTTCCGGCATCAAAAGATCCGGATCAATCCGACCGTAGACCTCCCGGTCCATAAATCCCCGGAAGGACAGAGGGTCCGACTTATCGATGTATGAACCATCATCATTCAAATATTCATCCATATTAAAGAAATAGCAATTCTTTAATGAAATCCCGCCCTCATTGACCAGGCGAACAAAAATCGGATAGTGACCGACCGGCCCCACCGGACAGATGAGGACGGTTGGTTTATTCTCACGATTATTCTTGGTAATGGTCCGAACCATTTCCAGAGCGAGCTCATAGAAGACCTCACCCGAGTCGCCCAGGGTTTTTACCGGGATTTTCCCATCCTCATGAAGCTTTTCCCCTTCAATATGATACATTCTTTTATCCATGCTTTATCTCCTATCTATATGCCGCTATTCTTCCAAAAAGAGCTGCTCTAGTCTCATCTTTTGAATTAATGCCACAATTTCTTTAGTCCGCCGGCAGCCGAACTTATAGAGCAAACCGGATATTTGCGTTTTCACCGTGACGATTTCCACCCCGCGAATCTCTGCAATCTCCCGCACTTTCTTTTTTTGAAGAAGGAGGCGGATAATCTCCCTCTCCGCATTCGTCAGCTTTGATACGTTATGAATAAAGAAAAGCAAGGACCGCTCACTGTCTTGGAGGCGGGAGAACTCTCGCATGACCGACCGCTGGACCTGACTTTGGAGGATGGTCTCATCCCGGTAGGCCCGGCGAATGTGGGAGAGGAGAACTTCACTCTCACAACCCTTTACCACATAGTCCACTGCCCCGGTCGACATCCCCGCCTGAATCATTTCATCCGTTTCATGGGCCGTCATAAAAACCACTTTTACAGAAGGATGGTTTTCCGAAATAATCTGAGCGGCTTTGATGCCGGAGTCCAACTCCTCCATCTCCACATCCATGAGAATCACGTCCGGCTTTGGATCTGCCCCGTCGACCAAGGCAACGATCTCATCTCCGCGTCCGGCGGACCCCACGACCTCCATATCCTCTTCCATATTGATGGTTTCGCAAAAATCCTCACGCAGAAGCTCAATATCCTCTGCCACCATTATCTGAATTCGATCCTTGTCCGACAACTCTCATCACCTCACTCTTTGATCATAGGAAGGAAGCATAATGGAAAAAGATATTCCTTCTCCGGGGGTACTTTCCACCTTGATATGGCCGAAGTGCTGCCGTACCACTTTCTTGGTGAAAAAAAGGCCCATGCCCCAGCTTTCATTCTTGCTCTTTGTCGTATAGAAGGGCTGAAAGACCTTCTTCCTCTGGTCCTTGGAAAGGCCGGGTCCATTGTCCTTGATGACAATCACCATCCATAGACGTTCCGGATGTACCCGAACGCTCACGCATGGTTCCTCCCTGAATTCCTTAGCTGCCTCATATCCGTTGTTCATGATATTGGCAAGGGCCTCTCCCAGAGTGGTGGGATCCGCTAAAATCTTCCGATCGCTGTCGATGGCAAGATCGATTTTTCCTTCGGGGTGCTTGAACAAAAAACGATCTTCGGCAAAGCGGATGATTTCCGCCACATCATGGGGACGAAGTTCGATCTGCTGGGTATTGACACTTTTATAATACTCGTCGATACGGCTTTTCATGGCGAGAGTGATGCTCTTAATCTGTTCTTCGGATTCTTTCAGGCGGTCCCAATTCGGCTCCTCTTTGGAGAGTTCCCGGTCCATTCGTTTCTCCAAAACCTGCAGAGAAAGCACCTGATTTTTTATGCTGTGGGCAAAAATAGACAAGCCCATTTCCGCACTGTTGAATTTTTTTTGTAAAATCTCATCTTCTTTATCTTCCGAGTACCGAAGCTCATCGTAACTGAAAATCCCCCAACAACCGATCAGGGTGCAGACGACATCAATGCCGATCAGCCAGTTCCAGCTGTCTCCCTCCAGGGAAGGACTGATATAATTGCTGACGCCCAAGTCAATATATTCCGAAATAAAGAGGTTATAAATTTGGGCAGGATCCTTGCTGGCGTAGATCATATACACCAGGGTCTGACAAAAGATGGCCAGGACAATTCTTGAGAAGTTTCTCTTAAACATAGGAATGGAAATCTCATGCCATTCCAAAAACAAGATCATCAAGGAAGCAAGAACTAAGGCGATGATCCAAAAGAAGGAGAGTCGCACAAGAAGGGTGAGAAAAATGGGATGGAGGTTGACCAGTTTTCGAAAAAGAGTCGGAAAATAGATCAAGAGAAAGAAGAAGGTGGGCAAGCCCGTCCCGATGATCAGTTTTCGTGTATTTCTCCGAATCCATTGCTTCATGCTCAATGCCACTGCCGTTTGAAAGAGAAACCAGGGGGTGAGCATACGACCAATCGCAACGACATAGCCCAAGGTCTTTAGATTAATGGGCTGGATATGAATCCAACGCTGGATGTCGGCGCTAAGAAAGAGAAGTTCAGATTTCTGTGCGGCGATGCCGCCCATGATCGCAATATAGATGACAATGCCAGAAAGAAAAACTAAGTTGGCAAGGTTCATGAAGGAAAAAGAAAGAGGGAAGGATCTATGCCGGAGGATTGAAGTGAAAAGTACAATGACTGTACAGATGAACACAACAACTAAAAGCATAGATTCTTCCCTTCTCTTCCCATCAAGGGCGATCGATCAAAAACCTTTATTTATTTTCATTAAAAGTTTTATACCCTTCTTCCATCACATCAAAGAGGACGTAGGAATTCGGATCCACCTTCTCCTTGATTCTGCCGCTATCCATGAAGACATTCTGTTGGATCTCATAGACTTTCTTGACCGCTTCCATATCTCCACAAATCTTATTGATGGTTGCCCAGTCACCTTCGCCAACGCTGGCGACCATGGTTTCTTCCGGAGCATCCAGGTGCTTGGCCAGAGACTTGGCAACTTCTTCGATGTTGGCTTCTCTATACACGTGTGCCTTGTTGATTGCCGCAGAGAAACGAACCAGGACATCCTTATTCTTTTCCGCATATTCCTTCGTCGTAATGAAGCTGGCGGGGAAGGTTGCCTTATCGGCAAAGTCGGCATTGGATCCCAGGGAAACATAGTTGTCGCCCAAGGACTTCTTCAGGGTAACCGTATTGGGGCTCCAGGTAGCTGCGGCATCAATCTGACCGGCAACCAGAGCTGTTGTCATCCCATCAACCGCCATCTCCACAACTTTAATATCATCTTCGGTCATATTGGCCTTGGCCAGGATCTGCTTCAGAATCACTTCAGAGGAAGTACCGGAAGCAACAGCAACTGTCTTTCCTTTCAGGTCTTCTGCCTTGGTGATTCCTTTTTCTTTGTTGGCGACCACTTCATCAGCAAGGCTGTTGGTCGAATCCATCTGGAAGATGCAAGCCTGTCCTTCAATGCAAAGGGCGTGGGCACCGTGACCGATTTGGGCAATATCAATATCGCCGGAAGCCATTGCCGTGATTTCGGCCGGCCCGCCTTCAAATTCTGCCACTTCCACTTTCAGGCCCACTTCATCAAAGTAGCCCTGGTCAATGGCGGTGAAGAGAGAGGAAGCCGATCCCATATTCGGCATATAGGCCACGCGAACTGTTTTTTGTTCTTTTGCCGGTTCTTTCTCTGATGACGATTCTCCCGCCTGAACGCTTTCACTGGCTGAGCTCATCTCTCCGGATGAACTCTCCGTCTTGCCCTTATCTCCGCCACAAGCCACTAAAGTCAGCATCATAGCGAGAGCCAGGACCATGGATAACATTCTTTTTTTCATTGTTCTCTCCTTTTCTTTCTTCTCAGTAACAGTCTGCCAATTTTTATTTTCTGACGGCCAGGTATTCTTCATAAACCTGACTCCAAATACGATTCTTTAATTCCAAAAAGCGGGGACTCATCTTTGTCGCCTGGTCTCTCGGATAGGGGATGTCAATTTCTACAATATCCTTGACCCGAGAAGGACGGGCCGACATGATAATCACGCGCTGTGCAAGGACGATCGCTTCTTCAACATCATGGGTAATGAAGAAGCAGGTTTTCTGTTCTTCCTCCCAGGTCTTCAAAAGCTCGGTCTGAAGCTGGACGCGAGTCTGGGCATCCAGAGCGCCAAAGGGCTCATCCATCAACAACACCTTTGGATTGACCGCATAGGCACGAGCGATGGCCACTCTCTGCTTCATCCCGCCGGATAACTCCTTAGGATAGGATTTGGCAAACTTCTCCAATCCCACCACTTTAAGATACTTTTGGGTAATGGCTTCCCGTTCTTCCGGCGTTTTCCCTTGCAATTTTAGGCCAAACTGGATATTCTTCTCCACGGTGAGCCAGGGAAACAAGGCATATTGCTGGAAGACAATTCCGTGTTCAGGACTAGGGCCATCCACTTCCTCTCCGTCAATCGTCACCTTTCCCTCGGTCGGTTTATCCAATCCGCCAATGATGTTCAGCAAGGTGGACTTTCCGCACCCCGAAGGGCCAACAACGCAAACGAATTCATTCTCTTTAATGTCAAGATCAACCCCGTTTAGGGCAGTAATCTCGCCATTTCTTCCCTGGAATTTCTTGATTACATGGTCGATCTTTACTTTTATTGGACTGTTTCCTGCCATCCTGTGAACCTCCTCTCCAGCAATTTGACAATTTTTTCAAAGGCAATTCCGATGATGCCCAAAATGATAATCCCCAAAAGAACAACGTCCATTTGGTAATATCCACTAGCCTTCTGAATCATCATTCCTAGTCCACGGTCGCCGCCAACGATTTCCGAAGCCATCAAAGTGGTTAAGGATGTCGATAAACCCAAGCGAGCAGCAACCAGAATGTAAGGGGTGGAAGCCGGAATGGTCACCTTGAAGAAGATATCCCTCTGTTTAGCACCCAGCACCCTGGCTGCCTTAATTAACGTAACATCCACGCTTCGCACACCTTGATAAACCGTAACAACCTGCACTAAAAAAGAGGCAATCACGATAACGGTAATTTTTCCGGCATTTCCAATTCCGAGAGCCGCCGTGATCAGGAAAACATAGGCAAGGGGCGGAATATTACGAATAAACTGGATCCAAGGCTCTACAATATGCTGAAAGGGCTCATACCAAGCCATACAGAAGGCCACAGGAATGGCCAGCACAAAGGCGATAAAGAATCCGCTGAGGACACGAGATAGAGATGCCCAAACGTGCTCCCAAAGAATTCCGCTATGTACTCCCTTATCTAAAAAAGCCGCCCAGACCTGTTCCGGACTGGCAAAAACAATGGGCCACTTCTGCGAAGCCACTAACCAAATGATGATAGCTACCGCAATGGAACCAAAAACCCAAACCGTATTGGGAACTTTTGACCATAAAGATTTGCTTTTTTTCATAATAACCTCCTCCTTGCTATGTAGTATACAGGAGACGATTTCATAATATAAGGTAGAAGTTTTATCATACCTTTTACTTTTTTGAACGTTCACTGCTGAAAATCTATATCCAAATTGACTATTCTTCTCAACCATTAAAATAAAAAAGAAAGAACCCGGCTGGTTTGGCCAGGTCCTTTCTTTTGGAGGGTTTCCCACATTTTATCAAGCATTTCCTTGTAAGGATGTGGGATATGAAATGAAAACTGTAGTAACTAATAATGATTAATGATCGTCATTATAGCTTTCAGTCTCACTTGCTTGGATCGCTTCTGCATCAGATCCGTCACTCAAGGGCTGGGAGTTCAAAGCTTTAGTCATAATATCCAACCTATCTTGATCAGACAGGGTATCGATGACCTTATTGCATTTTTCAATCAACTCGGTATTTCCCTTTTGAATAGGAATTGCTGCACACAGAGCGGACAGCTCAACATCAAATCCTTTGCCTTCCTCAAAAGTAACATATGTAAGGTCAGGATTGGACATACATCCGGACTGAGCCTCAGTTAGACCGGTAATAATAGCATCCAGCTTACCGGAACTTACACCAACAAGGAGCTGGGACATATCGGAAAGTCCTGGTTGCTTATCAACATTTGGAATCTGATCAACCAGGGGCATCCAAATTGAAACAAGTTCAGTGGTTACCTTCGCACCATCGAAATCCTCAAGAGAGGTGGCATTGACGTATTTGCTATCTTTGCGAACGACCATAACGCACCCGTTATTCCAATAATAGTGGGAAAAGTCAACTGATTGCAGACGTTCCTTGGTTACGCCGAGAGTAGAGATACAGCAATCAAGCTTTCCTGAAACCACTCCTGGAATCATACCATCCCAATCCGTTTTAATGACCTGTAATTTCCAACCGTTGGCATCACAGATCCGGCGGGCCATCTCTACATCGTATCCAGCAACAAACTGCTTCGTTCCATCAATGGGATAACCATTATAAGAGTCATCATCCTGAGTCCAGTTGAAAGGAGCGGCACCGCAGTTCATCCCAACACGAAGGGTATAACCAGCAGGATATTTTTCTTCAGTATTTGATGCTTCCTGAGATTCCGAAGCTTGAGATGATACATTGGGATCCTCAGATGAATTTGTATCGCTAGGTTTATTGTTGCCACAAGCAACCAAGATGAAAGCAAAAGATAGGACTAGTGCTAACACAGTAAATTTACGGTTTTTCATAGCTTCTCCTTTTTCAATTGATGAGATCTTCATCATCCGCTTTATTCCGGTGAGTGATTTAAAGATGTTTTAGGATAATGCGTGCATTAGATCCTTATTTCGGCGATACAACTCCTCATAGATATCCAAATAATTTTGATAGATCTCAAAATTATCCGGATTGGGACGAATGGTACTTCCATGAAGTAAAGCGTCTGCCAATTCTTTAAAGTCAGCCAGCTCACCACTTCCTACTGCTGCCATACATGCGTCTCCAAAGCTAGCGGTTTGCCAATCTTCGGCAATACAGATTTCACTTTGAAGAACATCAGCCATGATCTGCATCCACACTTTGTTTTTTGTACCACCTCCAGCTAAAATTATTTTTTTGGAATAAGATTATGTTTTTTAAATAATCTTAAATGGGAACCGATAGAATAAGCAACGGCTTCTAAAGAAGCGCGAGTAATTGACTTCCGATCATGCTGTCCTCTTAGGCCAAAAATCACCCCTCTGGCTTTCGGATCATGGATAGGGCTTCTTTCTCCATGAATATAAGGTAGGATGACTAGCCCCTTACTACCAGCCGGGATCTCTGCTGCCTCTTCAGCCATGATCTCAAAGGCGTTTTGGCCACCTTCTTTTTCCCGGTCTTTCTCAGGAAAATAAAATTCATCCCTAATCCATCCGGTTAGGGAGCCTGCTGCATTCGTCCCTCCCATTACTGCATAGACACCGGGGACGGTAAAAATCTCACTTCCCGGGAAATTATCCAAATCACAAGAGGGAATCTTGTGATTCGTTGAAAATATATAGAAGAGGGTTGAACCAACCTGGACAAAAAGGATATCTTCTTCTAGCAAACCGGAGGCCACAGATTCTGCCGTTGAATCACCGGTCCCGATAATGACAGGTGTTCCCTCTTTAAGTCCGGTTTCTTCTGCTGCTTTTTGGCTGACTCCTCCGGCAATATCGGTGACAACACCGGTCTGAGCTAGCTGATCACTAGTGCAGAAATAGGAGGAGTATTCATTATTGAAGGAACCATCATCGTTATAAAGAGGGCGGAAAGAACTTATGGCCAGGTATTGGTCAATCCAATAGTTTCCAGTGAGTTTAGCGACCATATATGAGGAACCGGTAAGAAATTTATAAGTATTCTTAAAAACATCCGGCTCATTTTCCTTGATCCAAAGGATCTTGGTAGAGATATCATCGGAATTGGGTTTATGACCGAACATTTCTAAGACTTTTTCTTCTCCGAAATCCTCGTCAAGCCTCTTAATTTGGTCCACGGATCGGGCATCAATCCCGTACAAAATCGCCTTTCGTAGAGGATTTGCCTCACGGTCCACAGGGATACAGTCGCAGCCCATAACGCTAACACCTACGCCTGCAATCTCTTGGGATTCAACTCCGGCAGATTTTTGCAACTCCTTGCTGATCTGACAAAATTCATCCCACCAGATATTGGCATCCATTTCATAGTGGTAAGGTTGAGGGTTTTCAATGGTATGACTGACTGAATAACTGGCAACTGGCCGTAAATTTCGGTCAATCAATATCCCTTTCGTCTGTTGTGTCCCGACATCAACACCCATGAAATATTTTTTCATCTTAGCTACCTTAATTGCGTTTTTTCTTAACAAGATCCATAAATTTCTTGGTTTTCTCCAAGGATACACGACCGTTTTCATCCTTAAAGGCGGTGCCAACACAAGCGCCGTCTGCCACCTCAAGGATTTTTTCGATCGTGTCATATCGGCATCCGGTGTTGCAGAAAACAGGAACTTGGCGAGTTTTAGCCATTTCACAGATCTTGGTCAGATAGCCATAGTCTGCCTCTTGTCCTGATCCAGGACCGGATACGCATAATGCACCTACATAACCCCCGTCTGTTAGTGTCTTGAACACTTCTTCTTCTGTCTGATCGCCTAGTCGGGTATCACCTTCCGGGTTGAATTTGCAAAGCAACTGAATATCCGGTTTTCCCAAAGAATACTTTAAACGCACATTCTCACCGAAGTCCACAGAATGAAGGCCGTAGGTTCCTGTATAAGCACCACTAAAGGCACTTCTTCCAAAGGATGCGTCAAATACAGCGGCCATTTTGATGGTTTCTTCCGGGTTGTAGACCACGTTGGTGCCAAAGGGAACCTTGATATCCGGATACAAATGCCCAATGACGGCGGCCATGGCCATTAAGGTTACCGTTCCTGTGTTTGGAGTGATTGGAAAGCAATATTCGTTAGCAATAAGAATCCCATCGACTCCGGCTTCTTGCAAATTGATTAAATCAGCCTTTGCATGATCCATAACTTCCTGCAGTGAACCTTTATAACCTGGTTCACCCGGCAGAGAATCTAAATGTAATAGGGCAATAATTGGCTTATCTGTTCCAAATAGTTCCTTTGTCCACATAAATACCTCATTTCTTCTTTATTTCACTGTAACTCGAAATTACTTCAGCAATTGGCAGATGGTCTCAAAGCTTTGCCTATCCGCTGCTTTGGGATCTTTAAAATATCGATCGTCTGTAAGTTCTTGTGTTAGGTAACCCTGATAATTAAATCTGTTCAGAGTCTCAAGATAATCTTCTAAAGGTCGGTTCCCGTCACCCCAGGCAAGATGTCCGTAGGGTGTTCCATCAATAAAATGGAGGTGTTGAATATTCCCGTCAAAAGCCTCGAACCACTCATCTAAACTCTCACCAGCCACTGCCATAGCGCAAGTATCAATCATTGGCTGAACGGAAGGATGGTCCAGTTCCTTCAAATATTTTTTCAAACGAGGTAGGGAATTAACCAGGTTTGACTCTTCCTCCCGAAGGGACTCCATCACTAGGGTAATCCCTCTGTCTGCGGCTTGTTCGGCGTACCATTCAAAAAAATGCAGACTTCTTAGCCAAGCTTCTTTCTCTGATTCATCTCGCATCCCCCAGCCCGAATGACAGGCCACTTTTTCGCATTGAAGATCAAGTGCAAGATCAAGGGTGTTAAGAAAATACTTTTTTGCCTCTTCTAACTGCACTTCTCCGTTTATTGCGTATTGCCAAGGGCCCATGCAATTATCCGGAGTTACACATATAACTTTCAGTCCTGATTCCTTTAGGTCTTTGATCACTTGATTTTTTTCTGCGATCCCCTCAGAAGTGAGGTGCACATGAGGATCTGCACCGTAAAGCTCAATAGAGGAAAAACCAATTGTTTTTTGAGCTTCCAACATATAAGAGCGGGAAAAATAGTGGTAATGGATCCCCATGCCGGAGATGTTCTTTGCACTGATCAAGTCGAACTCCTCTCTTCTCTTTCGTAGTCAACTCCCCTTCTATCTTTGAAATCTGGCTAAGAATTCCCTGGTTCTTTCGCTTTGGGGGTTATTAAATAATTGTTCAGGAGGGCCTTGCTCCTCAATGATTCCATGGTCCATGAAGACAACGCGGCTGGAAATATCTCTAGCAAACATCATTTCATGAGTAACAATAACCATGGTCATGCCCGATTCTGCCAACTTAGCAATAACCTGGAGTACTTCACCTACCATCTCGGGGTCAAGGGCCGAAGTAGGCTCGTCAAATAATAGAACTTCAGGCTGCATACAGAGGGCCCTGGCGATAGCTACTCTTTGCTTTTGTCCACCGGATAGTTGATGGGGACGAGCGTTCCGGTAAGCACTCATCCCTACTGCCTTCAAATATTTCATCGCCAGCTCTTGAGCCTCTTGCTTGCTCTTTTTAAGAACAGTTTGAGGACCAATCATACAATTCTCTATTGCGTTTAGATTGGCAAAGAGGTTGAAGGACTGGAATACCATCCCAACCTTCGCTCGAAACAAGCTTTTCCCTTTGGTTGAGCGTTGAACCTCCTGTCCTTTGTAGAGAATTTTTCCGTCAGTAACTCTTTCCAGCTGGTTAATGCAACGAAGTAGTGTCGATTTTCCTGATCCTGACGAACCGATTACGGAGATAACTTCGCCCCTATCCACCTCAAAATTGATATCTTTTAAGACTTCGTGTGTACCAAATGTTTTCTTTAAATGTTCAACACATAGGATGGGTTCTGCCATTAGGCCACCTCACTTTCACTGTCATCAAGAATCAGGTCATAGTTCTGTCCACCGGCCAACTTTTTGTCCACGAATTTTAGGAGATAGGACACTGTAAAGGTGAGGATAAAGTAGATGGCGCAGATGATGATGTAGGTTTCAAAAAACTTGTAATATGTACCGGTGATTGTCTTCGCTGTGAAGTATAGTTCCGTAACAGCAATTACATTTAGGATAGAAGTATCCTTAATTGCAGAAACAAAAGTATTTCCAATTTGGGGAATGAGATTAATGAAGGCTTGTGGAAGAATAATCCGAGCCATAATTTGCCCGTAATTCATCCCTATTGCCTTTCCTCCTTCCATCTGGCCGGGATCAATTCCCTTAATTGCTCCCCGCACAGATTCGGCCATATATGCACCTATATTTAAAGAGAGGACAGCAATACCGGCACGGAATGACGGAATATCCATATCCCAAATCGACATCGTTCCGTAATAGAGAACCATAGCTTGGACCATCATCGGTGTGCCACGAACTACTTCAACATAGACACTTAAAATCGCCTTTAGTACTCTTGTAAGCGTTTTTCGCACCACGGATGAATCTTCATCAATCGGGATTGTTCGTATCATGCCTACGATAAAGCCAATAAGGCATCCTAAGATGGTACCGATGATCGCAAGTTCTAAGGTAACCAAGAGTCCCCTGAGAAAGTCAACCGAATACTTTTCAAGTAAAAAGCTTACCCATCCAAAAAATGTTGTTGGAAAATCCATAACAGCCTCCCTATCCTATACGATGATAACTTTGACGCCCAAGTCTCTTAAAGCTTGAACCTGGTCTTCAGAAACTTTTTTATCTGTAATAATGACATCTATGTCTTTTGCTGAAGCAACAAGAGCAAATGCATTTTTTTCAAACTTGGAATGGTCTGCCAAAAGGACAACCTGTTCCGATCGCTCGATCATGATCTGTTTCAAATGAATATCGTAGGAATTAAAACCGGATATCCCAAACGAAGCTGTTACACCATCAGCCCCTAGAAAGCATGTGTTTGCATGAAAGCTAGCCATCATCTGCTCTGCAAAATGGCCATGACAAGCAGAAAATCCTTTTCGAACCACCCCACCTGCAAGATACGAAGTGATATTATCTTTTCCCTCTAAACAAGCGATCGACTGATAATCATAGGAAATAACATTTAAGTTCAACGTTTCCGGAATCCTTTTAGCTAATTCCATAATTGTTGTCCCAGAATCAAGCATAATAAAGCTATTGTCTGCGATAAAGTCAATTCCTGCTTTCGCAATTCTTATCTTCTCATCTGTATGTGATACCTGACGGATCCGATAGCTTGGCTCACTGCGATGTGCTTTCTGATTGAAAATAAATCCACCCGTGGTCTTCTTTAAAACTCCTGCACTTTCAAGCTCACTCACATCACGGCGAAGAGTGGATCTTGAAACATTGAGAAGACTCTCTAAATAATCCCAAGTCACAATATCATTGGTATTGGACAAATTTTGAATCGTTTCAAGGCGCTCAGCTTGAATCATAGAATCCCCCTAAATATTTTCTATTCAAAATAATATAGGTTCAAACTTTACAAACCTTTAGAAATGAAAATGAAAGATGGGTTGTTTTCATTTTCGGTCTTTTTTCTTCATTATTTTCTAAATTATATCAATATCTATCATTATATGCAAGCGATTTCTCATATTTTATTCAACAATATTTATTTTATTTAATGCTAACGAATCTACCCTATCACTTGTCATTTACTTGATGAAGGAATCGGTTAAAAGAGTCTGAAGAGAAATGTATCTAATACAACATTTAGGACATTCTAGAATATATTTCACTCATAACAATAGAGTAGTTTATTCTAATTATTACTAAAAGAAAGGACCTGGACACTAGGGCCAGGTCCTTTCTTTTGGAGGGTTTTCTCACCAACATTCCATAAAATAATATTTTAGCGGAAATTAGGGTGAGAATGGAATGAAAACAATCCAGAAAACTCGGATTGGTGTTCATCACCGTTAACAATCTTCCTAATAGATATCGCCTTCATCACGATGAGATCTAGTTGATACTGTCGTGCATTATCATACTCGACTTCTTAATAAAAACTAGGCATGAAGTTTCATAATGATCTTCGAATAGGATGTTGCTTCATTGACAATATGTCTAGCTGGCATATGTCCATCCTCAGGAAATGCGATATAAACCATTCCTGGTGTCGCGTTTATTGGTGTAGCATTATTCTTTGTGTGAAAAAATTCAATATCATTGTTTTTATCATAAGATTTTATTGATGTTAGCTCATTTATTGGCAAATAATAAGCTTTTTCTCCACCTGAAAGAATATACTGAACATCAACCCAATCTCGATGAGATTCAAATTCAATATTACTATAGTCTTTTGTCTCACCGTAAATCACCATAAGAAATCCTTCTTGGAAATCAAAGCGCCCTTCTGGAAAACCTTGATCTCTTAGTTTCTCAATAACCTCTATCCCTTGCTTTAGTCCATTTAATATAGGACTATATCTTTCAAGCTCACTATATTGACAGATAATCATATCTTCCACCTAGCTAAATTCGTTATAGAAGGTCTTGACATTATTCTTTGCAGATTTAATTAACATACTTAATTCACTTCCTACACAGAAAAAATTCATACCTTCATCATGACATTTATGTAGATATTCCATATTCCCGGATACCGTTCCAGAAACAATGTTATGTTTCCGCGCTATATTAGCGACTTGTTTAACACAAGAGAGAAGCTTGGGATTTGACAAATTTCCTGGATCACCTAAATCAGAAGACAAGTCAGAAGGTCCAATTACTAAAGCATCTATTCCTGGTACTGATGCAATCTGCTCTGCATTCTTGACAGCCTCCATTGTCTCAATTTGAGCCAGAAGTAAAGTTTTATTATTTGCTTCCTTCATATAACTCTTTAAATCTGGTGGACAATAGTCAGTGTGAGATCGAGTTAAAGAAAGGCCCCTGCTTCCTATAGGTTTGTATTTTACGTATTGTACAATTTTTGCGGCCTGTTCCGCAGTATTAACCATAGGCATTAAAAAACCAGATGCACCCATATCTAATGTTCTTGTTAAAAACCCTCTATCTAAACCTGGTGCTCGAACAATAATAGGAAAGTTAATGCATTTACCTAATGATATCATTGTTGACAATTGATCTGAGGAAAAGGGGCCATGTTCACCATCAATAATCACGAAATTATAGCCTCCCTTTGAAAAAATTCTAATTAAATTTGGTTCGCTAAACTCTGATATCATAGTACCAAGCACAATATTATTTAGCGATAAATTTCCCATTGTATCACCTCCTATTTAATGCTAATTGGCATTTCCATACATTCATGCATATTTTTAAAACGTCCACTACAAACTAGGGCTAGTCTAAACAACCCTGCTATTGACTCATTTTCCATTGATGATAATCTCCAAGGCTTATTGGATACTTTACCAATGGCATCACAGAGCTCAGGAGTCCTCCAGTTAACACCTCCTGCACAAATAATCTGATCTATCTCACTCGGCTCTGCACCTAGTTTTTTGATGAATCTCCAGTAAGTCTCAGCCATGTTTTTTATTGCTGCATTAAAAATAATACTCATACGAAGATTATTATGTGTGATATTTCTAATTGAACCTCCATTTAAACTATATGGGTTTTTATAAAAATTAATATCAACCACCAATTCATCATTACTATACTCTGTCCCCTTGTGAAAATATTTCCAGATTTGCTGAGAGTCAACCTTATTTCCTGTTAATTCATAAACAATTTCTTTAAAAAAGTTGACCAGTACATCTAGATTTCTGCCAGCTGGCATATTAGAAATCGTATAAAGATAGCTTCCATCAAAAAATGGGCGAATTTCATAATCGTTACTTGGTAAAAAAATATCTGAATATCTAATAACCTGTGCAGCAGTTGCTGTATTAATAACTACATCCCCTGGACCTATATCGCAGCCCAGAATTGATATCTGCATATCTCCATAGTCAGGAAACACTTTAAGGTCTAGTCCGTTAGACTTATAGATGCCACAAGCCTCATAATCTTTATTTGTAATCCTTGGATAAGTTATGTCGTTCAAATTCAATGCGGCTAAAAGGTTATTTGCTTTTTCTACTCTTACAATATTAGCAATCCCAGAAGGAGCTGCGTTTTGTATGTGTGCAACATTTTGTCCTGTAAGAGCATTAATCACATAGGATCCTAATGTATAAAAGGTACCATCTCTGGGTGTGTCCTGCTCTTCCTCTAGCATTGCATATAGGTTACAAATTCCTAATGATGGTTTGATATAAACCCCTTGCTGAAGCATTGATTCCTGTGTTATTTTTTTTGATAGAAAACTAATATAATTCTCATCGGCACCTTTTTTATTGGTTAAAGATCTCATATCCTGCCAAGAGATATACATATCTTCTTTATTTGGGGTTGAATATATAAAACCGTGCATCTGGGTAGATAAAATAATCCCTTCAATATCATCATATGATTTGGTATATTTATCTATCAAATTTTTAACAATGTTAACAATTTCAGAGGCCTGAATCTCATATTTATAAGTATCTAACCCCTTTTCATTAGAAGGCGCTTTCATGTTCGAAATACCTACAACTGTATTGTTACCTATATCAATTAAAACAGCCTTAATATAGCTGCTCCCTAGATCTATGCCAATATATTTCATATTTCCAACTTTACTCCTTTTTAATTGCCTTCGTATGCCTATCTATGACTTTCAATATGTCTTTAAAAGTAGCCTCACGAACATGATACCTAATATAGTCAATACAATTAGGATCCTTATCCATTAATAGCTCCACTATTTGCTTATGGGAGTCGTAATATCCCTGCTCATTGAAACTAGAATCCAAAGAGGCGTTAAGATAAATAATTGAGGATAGAATGGGCTCGATAGATTGACGGCACTGGATCAAAGGTCGATTATCAGTCATGAGAAAAAGCTGGTCATGAAAAGCTTCATTAGTATAGGCTATTTTTTTTCTTCGTTTTTCATAATTCACTTCTTGTAGATCCGAATAAAAATTGCCTACGATTGATAATAATATTGAAAAATCATTATTTTCTCGTTCTAAAATAATTCGTGCGGCTTCACATTCCAGAAGACTCCTCGTCTGACATAGATCCTCAATATATTTTGAAGTAATCCCTTTGATATACTTTCTGCCATTTGGCTTAACAATCACTAAACCATTGTCAATTAATTCTGATAAGGCGGTCCTGACAGTACTTCTAGATACACCATGCTTATTTGCTATATATGCTTCCGTTATCTCAGCTCCATCTTCATATTCACTTAATAGGATCTCGTTATATAGACTAGTAAGAAGATTTGCTACTCTAGCTTGTCTCTTAATTTGAGTCTTTAACATAATAAACCTCCTCATAACAGGGCATTTTTGCCCTGTTATGATTTAGTTTAACACTAGAATGCGAAATAAGTAACAAGATGGAACTAGAATTACAGTCTACTTGTTATTTTCAATAGCCTTGATATAAGCATCGTAGAGTTCTGGAGAAACAGTTTTCTGAATATCCTCTCTCACTCCATTCGTTGCCTTTCGACACTCCTCCACTTGTTCATCTGTAAAGCTATAAATGGAATAGTCATTTTCCGATTCAAGCTTCTTAAGATTCTCTTCATCTTCTTTTCCTCTATTTGGTTCATTCTCTTGAGCATATTTACAAGCTTCTATCAGATCAATTTGTTGCTCTTCCGTTAGATTATTAAACCATTCCAGGTTTATTAAAAAAGGATGTATTGTTGCTTCATGTTTTACTGAAGTAGCAGAATTTGTTACTTCATATAAATTAAAGTTTGTAAGAGTCGCCGTGACTGTATTCTCTTGTGCTTGAACAACTCCTTGCTGTAAGGCTGTATAAAGTTCACTAAAAGCAACTGTAGTGGTATCTGCACCTAAGTCTTTCCATAACCCCATATGGTACTTGTTGTCCATAATTCGTAATCTTAACCCTTTAATATCGCTAGGTTCTTTTATAGGGCGATCTTTCGTAAATAAAGTTCTAAATCCTTCACCTCTTATACAACCTAATTTCAATCCTTTCTTTTCTACCACTTTATCTAGCGACTCATAAAATGTATTATCAGAGCATACTTTTCGCATCTGTTCATAGCTATCAAAAGCAAATGGCAAATCAAAGACTGCAAAATCTGGGACAACTTGTATATAATTTGCTGCCGCTCCAGAAGTTAGCTGAATACTTCCTTCTACAATGCTTTCTGCTAGTTCTCCATCGTTTCCCAATTCCGCCGCTGGATGAATTTGCATCTCTAAGCTATTTGAGTTCTGGTCTAGATAATCCTTAATTGACTGAAAAAATTGACCTAAAGTTGATTTTTCTGTACTTCCATGGGCTGCAATAAATGTAACTTTATTGTTTTTGCCTTCTACATTACTACTAGTAGAGGGTGTATCTTTTCCCCCGCAACCAACTAAGGAAACCACCAATAAAGCGCAAAGTAACGAAGCCAGCATCCTACGCAAAGAATTTTTTTTCATTTTAACCTCCTTAATTTAAGTTGGAATAACTGAATATGTGTTATTCCTTCACCGCTACAATGAAAGACTAATTGCAGGAATAAAAGTAATCATCAATAGTGCAATTATGAACGAAATGATAAATGGTGTAGCTTTTTTTGCTAACTTCATAACAGGCACGTCAGTTATGGAGGAAGTCACAAATAGATTAATGCCCACAGGAGGAGTCACAAAGCCAACTGCTAAGTTCACAACCATAATTATCCCAAAATGTACTATGTCCATTCCCAGACTTTCACATATTGGCCAAAAAATTGGGGCAAAAATTAGAATTGCCGGTGTCGTATCCATGACACAACCAATAATTAAAAGCAAGAAATTTATAAATAATAAAATTGCAACTTTCCCGGGGAAATTATTTATAATAAAGCTTGAAATATCAGAAGTCACATTTAGTAAGGATAGGGCTCTCCCAAAAACGGAACTTACTCCAATAATGATAAGAACAGGGGCAATTGAATCTAATGATTCTTTCATGAGATGGGGAATGTCACTAATCTTTAAAGTTCGATACGCAAGCAAACTGACAAGCAATGCATATACAACTGAAATACATGCGGCTTCCGTTGGAGTAAATATACCACTATAAATTCCACCTAGTATGATAACAGGTGACAATAGTGCCAAAAAGCTTTGTTTAAGATTTGATAAAAATCCTATTGAGTGAAGATTTTGTTGTTGTTCCTCTAACTTCTTCATATCTGGTGGATTTTTTCGGCAATAATATATTGAATAAATTATCATACAAGCAGCGATAAGAAAACCAGGCAAAATACCAGCAATAAATAATGACCCCACAGAGGCTCCTGTTGCTGTGCCATACATGATCATCGGAATACTAGGAGGAATAATCACTCCCAATCCTCCTGCCACTGCAATCAAAGACGCAGAGAAGGTTAAATCATATCCCAAATTAGTCAATACTGGAATAGCCATAGCCCCTACAGCTGCAGCAGTAGCTGGACCTGATCCTGAAATTGCGCCATAAAATAGGCAAGTTATAATTACAGTAATGGGCAAACCAGATCTGGACTTTCCTGTAAAATATGAGAAAAATCCAAACAACTTATCAGCAATACCACCTTTTGCCATAATCTGCCCGGAAAAAATGAATAGCGGTACTGCTACGAGCACAAAGGAATCAAGTGAAGTAGTCATCGCTTGAAATGTATAAGTTGGGTTAGTAACAATCTGTGGATTCTGAAGCCAAATAGTAATAACGGAAACTCCAACAGAGAATACAATGGGCACTCCCAAAATGAGTAGGAGGAAGAACACGGCTAATGATAAACCAACATAAATCACTGTATTTCTCCTTCCCTAAATAAAAAGTTCTTTATATATTTTTCTACTATTCTAATACAAGCCAAAATTAAACCAATTTCCATCGTTAAATATATGTAAAATGTGGGAATCTCTAAAATTGCGGTGGTAGCACCAGAAGCTAAGGTTCCCTCCAACTTATTAATAGCAAACACAGCCATAAACCCACAAAAAAGAAAGATGACTATATCTCCAACAACTTCTAAAGGCTTTTTTGTTTTAGGAAAAAATGTTTGTAGTATATCGACTTTCATATGTTTTCCTGTAACAACACCATAGGAAATCCCCATTGCTGCTAATACTATTTCGCATTTCTGAGATAATTCCTGTGCAAATGCCAAACCTGAGCCTGTTAGATTCCTTAAAACTATATCTAATGTAACGGAGACAATTATTGTAGTTAGTGCAATTCCCATTATGACTAGCTCAAAATATTGATCTAACCACTTCAGCACTTTTTTCATTTTACTCCCCCCTACTATTAATTGCTTTTACTTCTTCATAGTTACAGCACCATGTAGGCTTTTTCCCCGTAAGTACCTCGATGATTCCCATTGCGCCACCATAACTCATCTTTTCCTTTGCTTCATCAGTCAATGCTGCAGAATGAGGAGATAATAAAACATTATCTAGTGATAATAAGGGATTATCACGTTTAACTGGCTCATCTCTAAAGACATCAAGTATTGCACCTTTTATTTTCTTTTTTTAAGGGCCTTGATTAGATCGTCCTCAACAACTAAATTACCACGAGCCTGATTAATAAAGATAGCTGATTTCTTCATCAAATCAAATTGTTTTTCCGAAACCATATCAATCGTCTCTGGTGTTGCTGCCAAATGTAGAGTTATATAATCAGACTCTTCATATACTCTGTTTATATCACTGACTTGATCAATATAATCCGGGATATTCTTAATATTCACATATGGGTCATATCCAATAACTTTCATATCAAAACCCAGGGCACAAATTTTAGCAACTCGACTTCCGATATTTCCAAGACCTATAATTCCAATAGTTTTTTCCTTAATTTCGTGCATATCGCCGCATTCTTGCTGAGCAAAATCAGCGACTTTAGTAGCATTATGCATCTGTATAATTTTCTGATTAAAAGCCAACATCCCACCAACTGTATGCTCTGCAACAGAATCTGCATTTGCAAGTGGTGTCCTAACAACATATATTCCTAGTTTTGTTGCAGTTTTTAAATCAACTACATTATCAATTCCCGCCCCATGTTTGGCTACTACTTTTAATTTTTTACCTGCCTTAAGAATGTTTTCATTAAGGAAATATGTCTTTGAAAAAACAGCTTCGCAATCCGCAATAAGATCAATAATTGTTTTTTCATCTTCTTTCGGAGCTAAAATCCATTCAAACCCATTGTCTTCTAACAATCGTTTTCCTGATGGATCTACGTCCTGAGCTAACAACACTTTTCTTGCCATCCCTTTTCCTCCTTATAGCCTCTATTAGAACACAACTACTTTAAGCAGCATTTAATTTGTATACTATATTGTAATTTGTCGACTAATTAAAATATACCTCTTATTATTTTAATCGTCAAGCAAATTCATATTAAATATATGATATTGTGAATTAGAACTTATAAAGTAATAGATCATAACAAATCTTCACAATCCTTTCATCCCCCATAGGGGACGAAAATTCAAACAACGAGGCTCATCTTTTCAAGCTCCCGTTGAGATAAATGCACATACATCTTTCCTTCAACATTTTTCTTCGATGCAATTCGTATAACACGACAATATTCTCGTTTTGTTCTCCTTCAATTATGCGAAAAAATTTCGTTTGTTTAGAAGGAAGAAATATTTTTTGCTAAAAGAATTGTAGGAGTCTTTGTGTAAACTTTAATCACAAAGAAAAGTCTTTTATTTTCTTAATCTCTGTAACAGGTTGATATTTTTTCTAGATAATGCAATATTCGACAATATCATTAAAGGCCTCGTTTAAACTAGACTTTATGGCATGTCCTTTATCTATCGCAATGAAATTGATTGGGTCTTGTGGCACATGCACTGAATAGGAGGTGTGTTCTCGCATCTTCACATCAAGCGGAATAAACCTCCCTCTTTCGAGCTCACAGCTAATAGTTGAAGATAAGCGTTTATACCATTACTATCTTCTATTGATATTCAACCATTAGCAGCATCGCCATAGTTTTTAATTAGTCTCTTAATTAGATTTGTTAAGAAAGATGGTTACCCATTTCTCGAGTGCTGGTACAATTAACATAATCTGTAGCTTCTCATTCTGCTTTTTGTCGTTATTAACACTGTTTCAAAGTAGCCAATGATTCTGTTATTTGCTATATTCAATGTATATGCCACATTGTGTAAAACGTGTAACATATGTTTTAACAGTAAAAATCGAAAGGGGGATGAAAATTCTTTAGAACTTAGCAAGACTATTTCTTTCATATCTTTCGATACCACCATATCTTTCAGCATTGTTAAAGATACGGACAATAAACCGTTCCTCAAATTTGTCTATAACTGGACGAATAAAGGTAAAGACACCGCTGCCCCTTTGTGTCTCTTATTCTAAAAGGATTCCAGGAAGGAATAGAAACCGATGACGATTACCTCGTTCTGGAAGAGCTAGACCTCGACATCGGGCAAAAAGCGTCAAACTTGGAGCAACCATCACCTATGCAGGAGGCACCGTCGGCATCACCAATATGGATAAACCCATCGAATTAGAGTTTGAAGAATTATTCTCTTTTACTCCATTAAGCACACCCTTACCACTTAGAATTTGCATGACCTTGACCAGTAAATTTGAAAGAAAGGACCCGGCCCTAGGGTCAGGTCCTTTCTTTTGGAGGGTTTTCTCACTAACATTCCACAACGCAATTATTTAGTGGAAATGATGGTGAGATTGAAATGAAAACAATCCTATAAACTCGGATTAGTGTTCACCATTGTAGTTTGTAGCCTCACTTGCTTGGATGGCTTCTGCATTAGATCCATTAAGCTATATCAATTGAAAACTTTTTAAAATATAAATGAAGAAAAACAAGCTGAATGCACAGAAGATCGAAGTAAAAATCAGGATCTGTCCAGCCAATTCCTCATCTTGTCCCATGGAGGATGACATGGAATAAGTAACAACTGCTACAGGCGAAGCAAAGACCGCTAAAAGAGCAACCAGAGTTTCTCCTCGGTAACCGATGAGAACTGCAAGGGATAGCATACAGAGAGGAACAATGACCAGACGACCGATCGTTGAAACTACAAGGACCTTAAAAATCTTCTTTGTGGCTTCAAAGGAAAAGATGGCCCCCAATGAAATCAAAGCCAGAGGTGTCCCAATATTCGCAATTGACTTCATGGGTCCATAGAGGAGGTCTGGGATTTTAATATTTAGAAGCGAGAATACCAGCCCTAATAATACAGCATCGATCAGAGGATTCTTTAGGACATGTACCAGGGTATCCTTCATTGATGTCTTTGTTGATCCATAGTACTGCAAGATGAAAATAGAGAGCACATTGGCAAGAGGAATATACACCGCAACCAAAACCTCTATTATTCCCGTTCCCTTACCTTGAAGGAGAGCATATGTGAGGGCCGAACCAAATAAACCTAAATTCGTCCGATAGCTGGATTGAATTAGGGAGCCAAGATATTTATCCTCTGTGACCCATCTGCTATAAAAGAACCAGGAGATGAAGAATACAAGAAGCATGCCAGACACGGTGAAGGCGATAACGCCTACTAACTCCCTTCTTATTTCAAAAGATCGACTAGAACTTAAGAAAAGGCTCATGGGCATGAACAAGGAAAAAACTAAGCTATTGATCTTGAGTGCTAGATCCTTATTAATTAGGCCCCTTAATTTACAGGCATATCCCACTAACATGTAAAAAATAAGCGGGAATACGACCCCCATGGTAAAACTGAAATTTTCCAAATGAAACTCTCTTTCAAGGTCAACTATTCTTTAACAGGGCAACGGCAACATCGTTGACGTTAGTTCCTGTAGGACCGGTAACAATCAATCCTCCTATTTTTTCTAAAATATGATAGGAATCATTATTTTCCAGATAAGCATAGATATTGAGTCCCGCTTCATCCATTTCTTTCTTACTCTCATAGTCCACGTATCCACCTGCTGCGTCGGTAGGCCCATCCGTCCCATCGGAACCGACAGAAAAAATAGCGCCACCCTTCAGACCAGCGATCTCCGGACAAGCAGCAAGAGCCAGTTCCTGGTTTCTCCCCCCCAGTCCATTACCTTTCAAGCGAACTACTGTTTCCCCCCCTGCTATAAAAGCGAGATTCCTATCCTCCTTGGCATGGGTTCTCAAAATGGCCGAGAGAAAGCGCCCTGCTTCTGCCGCTTCACAATCCAACTGATCCGTTAAAATAAATGGTTCGTAACCCAACTCAATACAGGCTTTTTTACAGGCTTCTGTTAGATCTGTAACCGAACCGGTAATTTTTGTCACGACATTGCTTATCTCTTTTGGCGTTTCTATCTTCATCAACTGAAGCGCTTCATCCGACATTTCTATTTCATAACGATTAATAATATTCAAGGCATCCTGACAAGTAGAAGTATCCACACAGGCAGGACCTGATGCGATCATATCTAAAGGATCCCCTATAATATCTGATAGGACGATTGAGTAGATTCTGGCTGGAGCACAAGATTTTGCAAATTTCCCACCCTTGACACCGGAAAGTCTCTTTCTTATCGTATTGATTTCTACGATATCTGCCCCCTTTGCCAAGAGTTGTTTGGTAATATCCTGAAGGTCATCCGGTGGGATAAGGGGGTCTTCAAATAAAGCAGACCCCCCACCGGATAGAAGAAAGAGAACTAAATCATCAGCGCCCAACTGCTTGACTTCTTGAAGAACCGCGCGGGTAGCTTTATAACCATTCTCATCAGGGATGGGATGGCCGGCTTCACAAAGCTCAACACCTTCTAAGGGATAAACGCAATGGTCGTACTTTGTAATAACGATCCCTTTATATATCGACTCGCTACCCAAAATATCAATCGCTGTTTCTGCCATCTTCCATCCTGCCTTGCCAACAGACACCAGATAGAGCTTGCCTTTGGGCATCTTAAAATCAATTAATGCCCGTCGAACCGCTTCATCGGGAAGTACTGCCTTAATGGAAGTATCGATAATATAGTCAGCATCTTTTTTTAGCTTCAAATCCATTCGTTATCTCATTTCTAGAATATAACTTATCTAACTAAACAAGGCTTTTTATTATCGAACTTCCAATCAGGAATTAAAAACTGCATTCCGATCGCATCATTGCGTTGTCCAAGATTATTATCAACATACAGCTGATGTGCTTTCATAAGTTGATCGCGATCGATTTTTACTCCCAGTCCGACAGTCTGATCAATTCCCTTAATACACCCATCAACAATTTGCATAGGAGCAGTAGTTAACCGTTCTCTTCCCTCTTGCCAAATCCAATGGGTGTCGATTCCATTGAGTCTACCGGGAACAGCAGCGGCACATTGAGCCATCATGGCCAAGGAAATATCAAAGTGGTTGTTCGAATGGCAGCCCCACATGAGACCGAATTCGTTGCAAATCTGACCAACGCGCACAGATCCCTCCATGGTCCAGAAATGGGGGTCCGCTAAAGGAATATCGACGGCTTTGAGCTCTAGGCAATGGCGCATTTGACGCCAATCGGTATCGATCATATTGGTGGCCGTTCTCATACCTGAGGCTTGCTTGAATTCTGACATAATTTCACGTCCGGAAAAACCATTTTCAGCACCGCAGGGATCCTCTAAATAAGCTAATACATCCTTTAATTTTGGTGCAATTCGTAAGGCCTCTTCTAAAGACCAGCAACCATTTGGATCTAAAGTGACACGCGCATTAGGGAAAGCTTTCTTGATAGAAATTACAGCTTCCGCTTCCTCTTCAGGGCTGAAGACCCCTCCCTTCAGCTTAAAATCTTCAAAACCATATTTATTGTGAATAGCAATGGCATGCTCCGTAATCTTTTCTGGGGTTAATGCTTCTTCATTTCTCAAGCGATACCAATCGACATCGCAATCTTCCTCTACGCAGTAAGGGAGATTCGTGTTCTTTCTATCACCAACATAGAAAAGGTAGCCCAGGAAACGGACATCTTTTCTCTGAAGCCCATCGCCTAAGAGGCTAGCCACAGGCACATTTAAAAATTGACCTAGAAGGTCAAGAAGGCAGGATTCAATGGCAGTAACAACATGAACACCTACGCGGAGGTCGAAGGTTTGTTTGCCACGGACATCATCTTTAATATTCTCCTGATTCCAGGTCCGAATCGCATTCAGCGTGTTTTTGTACTCTCCAATAGAAGTTCCAATGACATAGCTACTCACCTTATTCAAGGTTTTTGTTATTTTTTCTCCACCAGGAACTTCTCCAATGCCCTCATTGCCCTGATCATCTGTCAAGATAACAATATTTCTTGTAAAGTAAGGATAGTGCGCTCCGGAGAGATTTAATTCCATACTGTCTAGGCCGGCAACGGGAAAAACTTCCATCTTTGTAATTCTAGGTATCACTGTCTTCCTCCTTGAAGTAAAAAGGCTGTCTTAAGTTTGACTTAAGACAGCCTGGGGCATATTGGTTATTTACGGCCTATCTTAATATCGGTGACACTCTCATAAAATTGAGCCATGGCTGAGTGATCTGCGTTGCCCTTTTCATGGTTGTGGAGCCATTGGAAAATTTCCTGAGATTGAGCCGCCATCGGGACATAGGCACCTACAGAGTGAGCTGCCTCAAGAACATTATTTAAATCCTTGATATGGAGGTCAACTTTAAATCCAGGCTTATCATTACCTTCGATCATCATCATGGACTTTGCTTCCATTACAGTGGATCCGGCCAATCCGCCACGGATAGCCTGGAAGACAACCTCAGGATCTACATTTGATTTAGATGCCAAGGTTAGACCTTCAGCTAAAGCTTGGATGTTTGCTGCTACGATAAGCTGATTAACCAGCTTTGTTGTGTTCCCGGCACCAACATCTCCACATAGAACAACGGATCCGCCCATGATAGCCAAAATATCCTTATATTTTTCAAAGATTTCCTTTTTACCGCCAACCATAAAGGATAGGCTCCCGTCGATTGCCTTAGGTTCTCCACCAGAAACCGGTGCGTCCAGCATTTCAATGCCCTTTTTCTCTAATTCGGCTGCAATCTCCTGAGAAGCAATGGGATTGATGGATGACATATCAATGAAAACTTGTCCTTTTTTCATGTAATTCACTAAACCATCCTCACCTAACATAACGGATTTTACATGGGGAGAGTTGGGGAGCATAGTTAAAATAAGCTCACATTCATCGCCTAGCATTTCATGACTAGCGGAAATAGCTCCTTCCGCGACAATCTCCTTAACCCGATCTTGATTTCTATCATTGACATAGAGTTCATGACCTGCCTTCAACAGGTTCTTCCCCATGGGTAGCCCCATGATCCCTAATCCAATTAATCCAATTTTCATAAAGCTTTCCTTTCTGTTTAAATGAGAAAAAATCAACTTACAGCAAATCCGCTTCTTTCATAACCTTTCTAAAAATATCTAAAGTCTTTTCATCGGCAGTCAATCTTGTCGGCAAGAATGGCTTACCAACTTCCCGCCCCTGGAGGAGGCACATATCCTTAGCAGCTACAGGGAAGGTTGTCAAATCCATGGCCAATCTTACTGGATTTAATTTAAATTGAGCTTCTAATGAGGCTTCCAAATTTCCTGCCACAAATTCCTTATAAACAGCGCCGATCAGGCCTGGCATGAAGTTGCCAGCCGTACACACACCGCCTACAGCCCCTACACATAGAGAAGCGTAGAGTAACGTATCTTTTCCGCCAAAAACACGGAAGTTGATATCTCTAGTCCGGCGGATGCATTCTTCTGTGAAGGTAATATCGCCAGACGTATCTTTCATACCAACAATGTTTTTAACCCCATGAGCTAATTTGTCCACCAGGTTCAGAGTCATCTTATAACCTGTGCGCCCAGGATTGTTGTAAAGCAAAACCGGTGTTTCAGGGATAGCATTGGCGATAGTTGCAAAATGATGGTAGAGTTCATCTTCCGTTGGTGTAATGAACATCGGTTGAAGAATTGATACGCCGGCAACACCATGAGACTCTGCCATCTTAGCTAAGCGAACACCTTTTTTGGTGTTAATAGCACCAATGCCGAAGTAGACAGGGACACGACCCCTTGTTTGGTCAATAATAACTTGCAGGGTCTCCTCCATGAAGTCTTCGTCCGCCTGGTAAAACTCTCCATTCGATCCGAATGCTAGGATTCCGTCGACTCCACCTTCAATAACATAATCAACTTGATCCCGCATTCCTTGTTCATCAAGGTTTTCGTCCTCATCAATGACAGTTATAATCGGAACAATGACGCCTTTTAAGAGGTCTAAATCCATGAGTATTCCTTTCTACAATCACGTAATCGGAGCCGGGTTAAAGACGACCAAATCGTTGAATAATTGATAATGATCCGCCTTTGTATTTGTTTTTCCGCTCGCTACATCGATGATTAAATCAATAAGATCTGTGCCCAACTCCTCCAAACTGCGAGAGCCTATCAGCAAGTCACCACAGTCCAGATCAATTAAGTCTTTCCAATGATGGCCCAGCTTCTGATTCGTGGACAGCTTGATCACGGGGTACTCCCTTAAATTGTAGGGAGTTCCGCGTCCCGTTGAAAAGACCTGGAGTGTGACACCGGCAGCTAATTGACTCGTTCCACAAACGAAGTCTGAGGCCGAGGTGGCAATGAAATTGACGCCAGGAGTATGGATAATTTCATCAAAAGCAACAACATCCTTAATTTCAGAAAATCCTGACTTGTTGATGGAGCCCATGGCCTTGTCCACAATATTGATCAAACCACCTTCCAGATTGCCCGGGGTGGGGTTAGCCGAACGATCTACATGATCAGATTCGAGATAATGATCATACCAGCTGACGATATCAACAAACTTCATTCGTAAAGCAGGGTCCCTCATTCTTTCGATCAGTTTTTGAGATCCATCCCTCACTTCAGTGATTTCAGAGAATCCGACCTTGGCTCCGGCCTTAGCAAAAGCATCAATCGCATAGCCGATGACATTATTGGCAGAAATCCCGGAGAAGGAGTCGCTTCCCCCGCACTGTACGCCAAGACGAAGCTGATCCAAGGGGCAGGCCTGTCTTTGACGCTTATTCAGGATGTCAAGCTTTTTCTCAGCCAAAGAGATAATTCTCTCCATCATCGCCTCGAAACCTTCTTCCTCTTGGAGGATAATTTGGTTCTCAAGAGGGATGTGTTCAAAAGCCCTGGTCATGGTGAATTTCTCACATCCCAATCCAATAGCAATAGACTCTTCGACAAGATTAGGGTTCTTGGCAATATTGGTGATAATCGCCTGGGGAACGTAGGAAGAGTCAGAATTAATGGCGACACCACAGCCATAGCTGTGATTTATGGCCACGACATCCTCAACCTCAGGATAATTTGCTAGAACATTGTGACGGAGATAATCTACGGCACGATTCACAACTCCAGCGACACACTGAACCGTCGTATGGATTGCTAGGATGTTTTTCGTGCCGACGGTTCCATCGGAATTCGCATAACCCATGAACGTTCTATCGCTCAAGTCAGGAATTTGATAACCGGAGTCTTGGATAGCAAAAGGAATATCGAGCAAATCATCTAACTTTGAGGAGGTGGTAGTTGATACATTATGGAAATCAACCAACCCTCCCTTTGCAATATCTTCTTTTGCAAAACCGATCGTGGTTCCATACCGAATAATCGGATTGTTTTGTGGAATATCCTCTAAAGCTATCTTGTGGCCGAAGGGAATATTCGATTGTGTGGATAAATGAAATTCCGGAATCTGACTATTCTCCGCTAAGCCTTCCTCGATAATGCAAGTCACAACATTGTCTTTTGGATTGATTTTAATGACTTGCATAATTTACCTCACCGCTTCCTGTTTCTGGCTCTTTCTTGCGCTGAAGAAAGCATAAACCAAAGATGCGATAATCATGACCCAAATGACCCAAGAAATCGGCCGTGCAAAAAAGATAGATAAGTCACCATTTGCGCCTGTCACGGAGTCAATAAAGTATCTCTCCAAATCTCTTCCTAAGATAAAACCAATTAAGAAGGTTGTTGTTGGGTAATCAAATTTTTCAAACAGATATCCGATGAGGCCAAAAATGAATAAGGTAAGAACATCGAACATGTTTCCATTTCTAGTGGCATAGGCTCCAACTAAACAAAGAAGGATTACTGCCGGATAAAGTCTTCCCTTGGGGATCTTAATGATATTGGCCAGCTGCTTAACCGGATAGTACATGCAGACGAACATTAAGAGATTGCAAAGCAGAAGGGCAAAGAGGATGGTGTTCCAAAGCATAGGGTTCTGTTCGATAAAGAGTGGTCCGACTTGAATACCCTGTAAAACAAAGGCACCGATCAACACTGCCGTGGTCGAATCTCCGGGGATACCCAAACTCAAAAGGGGAACCAAAGCTCCGCCTGTGATTCCGTTGTTTGAGGCCTCACTGGCAACCAAGCCGTCGTCAAATCCAGTCCCGAATTTTTCCGGATGTTTGGACCAGGTCTTGGCCTGTGAGTAGGCCAATAGGGAAGCGGCCGAACCTCCAATACCGGGAAGAATTCCCATAAATGTGCCGATCAAAGAGGAGCGAACAATATTTGTCGATTGAGGTAATAGATCTCTGAACTTAAATACACGGGCATTGCTATCCAGCTCGGAAGTGTCCACAAGTGTCTGCTTCATTCCCTTTTCTGCTTCAGAGAACAATTGGGCAAAAGCAAACAAGCCGATCAAAAGAGGTAAAAGCTGAAAGCCATCGCGTAGGGTTAAGCTCATTGACTTGGGAACAAATCTTGTCATCTGGTTCATTTCGAAAACGCCAACCAGAGAGAAGAAAATACCTACCACGCCGGTAAACAATCCTTTGAGCATCTTTCCATGTGATAACGAAGCGATAACCGTCAAAGCAAAGACAATGATCAGGAATTTCTCGACTGAAGAAAATTTGATGGCCCACTTTGACAGGATAGGTGTGAACAAGGCTAGGACAACGAGAGAGATGATACCGCCTGCTAACGAGGCCGAAATTCCCAGTCTCATCGCTCGGACACCTTCTCCACGGATGGCCATAGGATGACCATCAAAGGTAGTGCATAAGGAGGAGGGAGTTCCCGGAATATTGATGAGGATCGCAGGAACCAGTCCACCTGAAATCCCTCCAACATATAATCCAATTAATAAATATAAAGATGGAACTAGGCCTAAACCATAGGTGAGTGGTAAGAAGATCGCAACAGCCATCGTTGCGGTCATTCCTGGTAAGGCTCCAAATACGATTCCTACAACCACACCCAATAAGGCCAAAGCAATATAGGTTACTTGAAAGTCGAACATACGAACCTCCTACGGTAATGTGATTGAGAAAACTTGACCAAAAATGAACCATACAATTAAGGTCTCAATACTGGCGATAATAATGGAAACTAAAATGTTCTTTTTATCAAATCCAGTATATAAAATGTTCAGGAATGAGATCCCAATGATTCCGCCCGGAATAAAGCCGGCGAATATCATTATGAGGATCATGCCGAACAAGCCTAAAAAAGTGCCAAAAAAGCGCACCTTATCGAAATCCTTGACAAAGAATTCAAATGAGCCATCACCGAAGAACCCGGTTCCTGCTCTCTTTGTCCGGATAAAGCGCTGTAGCACTAAGCCCGCAACTAGTATCCCTAAGACCATTAAGGTAATCTTAGGGAAGACCAGGTGGGAATTTGAATAAGTTATATTCATAACCCTTGACTCCTAAAGCATTTATTATTTGGTCAATGTGTCTAATGAAGGAGCGGCCTTGATGAGCTTGTCCATCTTAGTGGCCTTATCCTTGATATACTTTTCAGCCTCAGCTGAAGGTTTGAAGTTAACCTTGTACTTATAACCTGTCATGCGTTCGATATAATCTTTATCTTCGGATACCTTCTTGCAAGCTTCATCTAACTGATCCAGAAGAGACTTAGGTGCATCCTTAGGTAGGTAAATGACAAAGTCTTTTGCAAAAACGAAGGGCTCACCATCAACAGTAATTCCCTGCTCAGCAAAGGACAGGTTGTCTACACCATCAACTTTATCTAGGAAACCAATGAACTTCATGGCTAACTGATCTTCTACTCCCTCCTCGGTGTACTGGAGCAAAGATGAATAGTCGCCAAAGATCACATCCGTGTTTCCATCCCAAAGTCTCTGGCTCTTTTCAGCCGTTGAACCACCAACAATGACGCTGATTTGGTTGGCAACGTTCTGCCCATAATTGTCAACTACCCAATTATAGAAAACGATAAAGCCAAGGTGAGACACAGAACCGGACTCAATGTTAACTCTAACCGTCTCATTCGGATTTGCTTTTAAGTATTCGGCCATTTCTACCATAGAATTGTAAGGAGCCTTAGCAGTGGCTGCAAAACAAGAACCGGGGTTGGAAATCATCATGGGACCAACCGTATAGTTGTCAAGGCTATACTCCTCGGGGAAACTCCCAAAGGAAACACCCAAGTAGGTCATATCATGGAACATCATAATCGTTGAACCATCGGCTTTTGCACCACGCATGGTTTCAAAGGCAGGGCCGGCACCTACAGCATCAACTTTCATGTCTGACTTGAGAAGACCACCCAGTGTTCTCATGGTGCCATCAGCAACCAGGTAGGAGTCACCGGTTGTTGATGAAGATCCGATAACCACTCTAACGTTCTGACCTTCGAAGCTGGCATCCTCGTTACCGCCACCGCCACCACCGCAGGCAGTTACAGCAATGAGAACCATTGCTAAAAGTATTAAAATAGACCGTTTTTTCTTCGTAAACATTGATTTTTCCTCCTGTTAAAGTAGTAGTTCCATTGACGTGCAAACACTTTCTTAAAAAGAATATTATCAAATTTCAATAAACAGTTATATGTTTGATGAAACGAATATTTCTTGAAATCTGATCAATAATTTGTTTCAACTGTCTGCTATACTATGTATGAAGAATAAACGTTCTTGAATGTGAGGGAATCTATGCTAGAAATCGATCAAAATATTGCCAAAAGTATTGTTCAACGCCTAAAAACGATTATTGATTATGACCTGAATTTCATGAATTCCGAGGGTCGCATCATTGCATCAACTGTAGATGACCGTGAAGGCTCCATTCACTATGGTGCTTTGGAGTGCCTGGAAAAATCTACTACGGTAGCAATTTCTGATGATAATTCCTATCAAGGAGCAAAGTCGGGGATAAATATGCCCATACGGTTTAATCGGAAAATTATAGGTGTAATTGGCATTACAGGGAAACCGGAAGAAGTGATGAAATATGGTGATATCATCCGAAAAATGACGGAGATCCTGATCGCCCAAAATTGGGTCCAGCAGACACAAAACCATCATCAAATGTTAAATAAACTCGTTATTGAGCAACTGATTAACGATATTCCTACTGATTTCGAAATCCCTTTGGAGCTCGCACAAAGTTCTCAGCACGTCATTTTAATTGGCAAGTCCAGGGATGGAAAAGCTTTCTCTCTAAAAGACAACATAAATTTAGATGTTCTAACTTTAAGTCGAAAATTTGCCAACCGAAGCATTATGGGAATTTACTACGATAAAGTCATTATTATAACAGGAATCGTTGATAAAGAGCTTCTCACCCGAGAAATAAGCCAGATCATAGATCACTTTCTGGAGTATAACTCCATTCATTTATGCTTCGGTATTAGTGATCCATTTGTAAATCTGAATAATATTCGTGCGAGCTATTTACAAGCAGAATCCTGCGTTTCCTGGATTCAAACTGATCGCCCTCATAATTATTTATTTTATAAGGATCTTGGATTGGGATTAATTCTCCAATCTGTCAATGCAGTAAATAAGAATGTCTTTATCAATAGAATCCTCGGAAATTTAAGTCATGACGAGATCCTATATTATGAACGCCTGCTACAAGCTTATACAGAATCAAATGGTAGCTTAAAGAAATGTGCTGATACCCTGTTCATCCACCCAAATACCTTGCAATATCAATTGAATAAATTAAAAAAAATGACAGGCTTTAACCCTAGAAACTTGAAGGACTATATTTCGCTATACCTGGCATTTAAATTGACCATTAAACCAGGGAGTGGACGTGATGATATCTGAAAGGAGACTTTGATGAAAACAATTGATTTTACAGATCAAGAGTTGCCAAAATTAGGAATCGGTACTTGGTTTTTGGGAGAAAACCCTAGTACAAGAATGTCCGAGATCCAATCAATTCGCTATGGCATTGAACACGGCATTCAGTTGATTGACACCGCTGAAATGTACGGGGAGGGCCTGAGCGAAAAACTGGTAGGAGAAGCCATCCAACCTTATGACCGAAGCAGTCTCTATATTGTATCCAAGGTTTACCCCTGGAACGCGAATCCGGAGCATATGGAAACCAGCGTGAACAATACTCTTCGTCGGCTTAATACTGATTATCTGGACATGTATCTTTACCACTGGAGAGGGACCACTCCTTTGAAAGCAACGATTTCTGAATTTGAGAGAATGAAATCTCTCGGAAAAATAAAAAACTGGGGTGTCTCAAACTTTGATACGGAAGATATGAAGGCACTATTATCTGAGAAGGATGGAAAACAATGTCGGGTTAACCAAGTTCTTTATCACCTAGGAGACCGCGGTATAGATTATTCCCTAGCTCCATATTGTGCTGAAAACAATATTAATCTCATGGCTTACTGTCCCCTTGCCCAAGCTGGACAAATTCAGCGTGGATTGCTTCAACATCCCAGCCTAGTTCGTCTTTCTAAGAAACTTAACCTGACAGTTTACCAATTGCTCTTATGTTTTATTCAGGAAAGGTCCAACATCATTCCTATCCCTCGCACCTCAAGCGTTGAACATATGAAGGAAAATCTTAAAACATTAGATATCCATTTACCAAGGGAAATTATGGATGAATTGGATGAGGCTTTTCCTCCGCCAAGTCGAAAGATGCCTTTAACTATTGTCTGAAATTTCCTTCTTAACAATTGAAGTTATTATTCTCAGGGTTTGCGTACCAAAAAATTCCTTATTGTTAAGGAGAGAATGGTTTGCATTTTTGTAGTTGAAACTATCATCCTTGTTTGATGATGGCAGCATGTTATATAACAAATCTAGGAGGAACATCTAAATGAAAAAAAATAGAATCTGACCGAAGATGAGATCAAGCATGATGTAGAGATTATAGAAAAGCTCAAGGCTTTTAACACCCCTACCATTACGAATGTGGTCACATACCCTAGGGATGAAAATTGCTTGGGGTTATATAATCCTTGGTATGGAAATTGGTATACCGACTCGACTCTGAAATTTATGTTCCCTGAGCTTGGACGTCTTTGTGGTTATGTGGTTACTGCAACTTATGGTCTCCTGGATCCCAATTATTCTCACGGTGTAATGTAGTAAGACATATGTGACACTTTCAAGAAAATAAAAAGAGGTGCTCTGATACAATGTGTTTGACCAAAAACTCGTTGCATCGAAAGGAGCACCTCTTGAGTACGATTATAACTGAAGAAATGAGATACCGTCAAAAAGTCTGTGAGTATGCGTTAAAGCATGGCGTGACCAAGGCAGCACGCAGGTATCATACCTACCGGCAATTTGTTTATCGCCAACTGGCACGGTATGATGGCACGGTCAGAAGTCTGGCTCTTCGCTCAAGAAGACCGAAAACAAGCCCTACCGCCCATCGAGAAGAAGAACTATGTCTCATACGTCTTATGCTGAAACAGTACGGCTTGTATGGTCTGGCAGAGGTATACGTACGCTGTCAAGAGAAAGGGTATACCCGGTCTTTTGAAAGTATGTGTCGTCAAATTCGGAAAAAGGGCTATCGAAAAGTGCAAGGCCAGCGAAAGAGTTATACACGCCATGAAGGTCTTGATGGGGAGTTTCCGGGCGATAAAGTGCAAATCGACATTAAATATGTTCCGAAAGAATGCATCCGCTTTCCAAGCTATGGACTACAGTACTACCAGATCACTGCCATTGATGAATTTAGTCGAAAGCGTGTTCTAAAAATCGTCGATGAGAAGTCGACCTATGAGACGACAAAGTTTTTAGAGGATTTAGAAGAAAGAATGGGATTTCCCATTCATACCATTCAGGTGGACAACGGTTACGAGTTTGTCAATGACGCAGACCGAACGAGTCGGGAAAGTCGCTTTGAACTGGCGGTAAAGAAGAAAGGCTGGAAACTTAGAAGAATAAGACCCTATTCTCCATGGCAAAACGGGAAGGTAGAACGAAGCCACCGAGAGGATGGAAAAATTCTTTACAGTCGACATATCTTCAGAAGAAAAAAAGATCTTGTTGAGCAGGTAAAAAAGCATGAGCAACTTTACAATACAACAGTGAAATACGTTCTGAATTTCAAAAGTCCAGAACAGGTTGTGCAAGAATATTTTGAAACCGTAGTTGCTTAGGCGACTGCTTTTTCCGAGCGAAAAGGATAGGTGCTTCCTTTCTCCTGGTCAAGGGACGCTCCCTTTGGTCGCTCTTCGCCCTTGACCCGTCAAAAAAGAAGCACCTGGAAAAGAATCGCCGGAAAAATCTAAGTGTGTCAGAACCCTTGAGCTGAATGTGTAACATATGTCTTGACAGTTAAGACTCCTGGATCCCAATTATTCTCACGGTTCCTTGCAGGTAAACCTGTGAATGTGGTAAATGCATAAGAGACAATTATCTTAAAGAAAAGCTATTCATGAAGTAAGTTAAGTCCCCAGAAGTTGGACCTAGGGATCCAGCCTTTGGGGACTTTATAATGGCAAAAACAATGAGCTGAAAAGAATTTAGAAAACATCTACTCATGAGGCTAGAATTTTGTTGATGCTCTCCCCTCCACCAAATTAAAAAAAGCCAGTGACTATCATCAAAAATCTTCTTAATGTGTAGAGTAGTTGCGTTCAGTTCCATTTTTTATATGTTCATAAACCAATGTTTTAAGAAGATCAACATCACGTTTTTCCACAGCATCAAGTATGCCCAGATGCTCCTCTGTTGAAAGCCGAATGATTTGTATTCTTTGGCTTTCATCGGCCTTCCCAAAGAATTCTCCATAAAATCGAAGTCTGACCGAATACTCCTTAATCATTAATAATGTCTTTTTTACGATATCCGAGTTTGAATAACGGTAAAGGATATCATGTAATTCCAAATCAGACTCTATATAAATTTCTTCATCATAGGGCTTTTCTAAGACAGCATTTAGCTTTTGACGCATTTCATCAATGTCTTCTTTGGGTATATTATCGATCGATAGTTCAGCTGAATACGGCTCAAGAAGCAGACGAAGTCTCATTGTTACTTCCATATCAGATATATCAATATTTGTAACAGAAGCATGTCTTCTCGGATTGAGTGTTACCAATCCGTCTTGTGCCAGCATATTCAAAGCTTCTCTCACCGGTGCAGTGCTAATATTCAATTCTTCAGTGAGTTTTGATATGTTAATCGACTCACCAGGTTTTAACTTTCCAATCACTATCTCATGCTTTAAAATTTCGTAAACTTGATCTTTAACTGTTTGTTGCTTTACAGCTAAATTATTACTAAACAAGAATATCCTCCTCATCGGCGATCGATATATGAAAATGTCTATAGAACATTTTATCTCCTTGAAAAATTTTATCACATCTTTTATTCCATGTTGATTTATATCTGTTATTTCAAGCAAAAATCAAAATAAAATACGATCATCGATGATATATCATCGATGATCTATTGACTTTACTCTTCTATCGTTGTACTATGTCTTATGAAAAGGTTTGTCACTTGCATCAGGAACCTAAGGAGGAGAACATGTCAAAGCTTTATGCACCAAAAGGGATTATCCCAGTTCCACCAACACCATTTAACGAAGACGGTACGATCAACGCAAAAGAGTACAAGCGCTTGTTGGATTATGACATTGAAAGAGGTGTTCATTGCATTTGCATAGGTGGTAGCACAGGTGAATGGTCCACCATGTCACTCGAAGAAAGAAAAGAATTATTCAAAATTGCAGCCGAGGGAATTGGAAATCGCATTCCAAAGATGGCAACAACTGGTTGCCATAGCTTAGATAAAACCTTGGAATTGACCCAATACGCTGTTGAACTCGGTTATGAGAGCATTCTACTTATTACCCCCCATTATCTCCAGCCTGGCCGTGAGGCTACAAAAGACTACTATCGGACAGTAGCTAAAACTTTCCCGGATTTGGCCGTATGCATTTATAATGTCCCCCACTGCACTAACGTTGAATTGCCGGTAGAGGATATTGTTGAATTGGCAAAGGTCCCCAATATCACCGGAATGAAGCATTGCACGGATCCGACAATTACCAATAAGATCATTGAAGGAACTGAATCCGAATATTTCGAGAGTACAACAGGCAGAGAAAACATGATTCTTGCCAACCTTTGCCAAGGTGGAAGTGGCGGAATGGGTGTAATGTGCACCATTATGCCTAAAGAATTAGTTAAAATGTATGACCTGTTAATGGAGAATAATTGGGAAGAAGCTCTTAAGATCGATAAGTCTCTCCGGAAACTTTCCATTTTAATTGAAGCCGAACCAAATCCTGCCCCTGTTAAAGAAGTTCTTAACATGATGGGATTTGATTTTGGTGCTCCTCGTCTCCCCTTGCGGCCTTGTAGTGACTCTCTAAGAGAAGAACTTCGTAAAGAGCTTAAGAAACTTGGTTACGATCTTTAAGCAATAAAGGGGGCTGATTATGCCAACCGTTTTAATCACAGAACCTATAGCTGAGTGTGCGATAGAGTCTTTAAAAAACAAAGGTTATAGAGTTGCATTTGAGTATGAGGAAAATGGGCCTAATTATTCAACCGAAGATGTGATAGCCGTAATTAACCGCCTACATCCCATTAATAAGGAATGGATGTCTCAGTATCCTAATTTAAAGATCATATCCTATCATGGCGTTGGATACGATGGCATCGATCTAGAAACGGCCAAATCACGCGACATCTGTGTCACTATTACGCCTGGGCAAAATTCTTTGGGAGTGGCAGAATATACTATCGCATTGATTTTGGCACTTTCAAAGCAACTAACCTCGGTAACAGAGGATTATAAAACAAAAGGTTATTCTTCAAAGTATGATCATACTTCTTCAGAGATAACCGGAAAAACTCTAGGATTAGTTGGGTTAGGAAACATAGGAATGCGGGTTGCTAACATTGCCCTAAATGGTTTCTCAATGAAGGTTCTTGCCTACGATCCTTTTATTAAAAAAGCTCCAGAAAGGATTGAGTTGGTTGATGACCGGAATGTCATTTTTAAGGAAGCAGACTTCATCAGTTTACATCTGAGTTTAAATGACAAAACCTATCATAGCATTGGTGACAAAGAATTCGAGGCAATGAAATCAAGTGCATTTGTTGTGAATTGCTCCAGAGGAGCAATTGTCGACCAGAAGGCTCTAATTCGAGCCTTAAAAAATGGAAGAATCAGCGGTGCAGGTTTGGATGTCACGGATCCTGAAAAATGTGAAACTGATGATCCTCTACTTCATATGGACAATGTTATTGTAAGCCCACATATCGCCGGCTCAAGTAATGAATCTTTGGAACGAGTTGCAAATATGTGTGTCGATAATATTGAAAAGTTTTTTGAAGGTGGCGATCTTTCAGGAAAAAGAATTGTATAAAAATATACTACCTCTTATACGATTTAATCCTGTGTAGCTTAATGATGAGCTAAACAGCAAGGTGATGTTTTGTTCATCAAAACTTCATCTTGCTGTTTTTTATTCCTACTTAAATATAAGGTAAAGGAGGAAATACATGTCGTTCTCTATAGTAGACGGTATAGCAACAATTCATTTAGATGCGATTGGAACCCTCGCCCTATCACTAGTCCTATTACTCTTTGGTAGTTATCTTAGGAATCATGTCGCCTTTTTAGAGCGTTTTTGTATACCCGCACCCGTTGCCGGTGGATTTACTTTTTCTTTTATCCACTGCATACTTTATATGACCGGCATCCTCTTCTTTGATTTTGATACAGCTTACCAGGCTCCGGCTATGATTGCTTTTTTCACCTGTGTTGGACTTGCCACAAGCGTTACTGGCTTAAGGAAAGGTGGGAAGGACATCATTGTCTATTACATATTATGTTGTTTACTAATTGTTGCACAGAGTGCAATTAGTATTGGACTTTCTTTTGCCACAGGTATAGAACCCATATATGGTTTTTTGGCAGGATCAACAACAATGGTAGGCGGTCACGGAAACGGTGGATCTTTTGGTCAAACAATTACCGACATGGGCTATGCTGCAGGATTAACTGTTGGAATGGCTTGTGCTACCTTTGGTTTAGTCAGTGGATCCCTCCTAGGAGGTCCGTTTGCCAATCATCTCATTAATAAATTCAAGCTTGATCCCAGTAAAGCAGATACATCTTTCGATGGTGCTTTAGAAGAAATCGATGAAGATACCATCATAGCAAATCCCCATGCAAATTTAATAAAACATATTGCCCTTGTCGTAGTGATCATGACGATTGGCGGGTTTATTGTTGATAAGGTATCTACTTTAATTAATGGCGTAACCTTGCCTCCATACGTTGGTGGGATGTTCCTCGGCGTAATTGTAAGAAATATTAACGAAAAGACTAAAATAATCGAAATTGATCAACACACTGTTGATGATATGCAAGATGTTTTTTTAGCCGTTTTTCTATCGATTGCAATGATGTCCCTCAAACTTTGGGAGTTAATTGACTTGGCAATTCCTCTGCTAATAATCCTCTTTACTCAGGTTATCTTTATTGTTACATATGCCAGATTTATCTGTTTCCCGCTTTTAGGGAAAACCTATGATACAGCGGTTATGTTAGCCGGTTTAGTCGGGCACGGCTTAGGTGCTACACCAAATGCCATTGCTAATATCACATCTGTCACTGATAAATATGGTCCATCAAAAAAAGCCATGTTCATTGTTCCAATCATTGCAGCTGCTTTCCTCGATTTATTCCTTCTTCCAACGATTGTCATTACATTTAATATTGCTGTAAACCTAATGGGCGGCTGATTATTAGGATAATGGTAAAATAACCATCACAACCAAAGATATAAACAAATCCATCGAGTTAAAACTTGAAGAATTATTCTCACATAACTCCGTGAAGTACACCTTGACTATTAGATTTAGATGAAGATAGTAAGAGAACAAATAAATCACTCCCCAAACCTTCTTCTGGTTTGGGGAGTGATTTTACTGGCCGATCCCAGGCAGTTCGGGAGGGGGGGGGAGATGGCCGTCAATAGTGTTAGTTTGGAAAATATTGAAAACCACCACTATTATTTTGGCATCTGGAGTAGTGGTGATTCGCCAAAAAACTCCAAACCACTACTACCCACAGCTCAATTTCATAGTGGTGATTCGCCAAAAAACACCAAACCACCACTATCCACGGCACGAATCTATAGTGGTAGTTCGCCAAAAAACGCCAAACCACCACTACCCACGGCACGAATCTATAGTGGTGATTGGCCAAAAACGCCAAACCACCACTACTCACGGCACAAAACGAATCGTAGTGCTTCACCCCCCCCACTAATCCCACAAAGCCCACTCCACCTTTTCGCCAATCGCCGCCTTTCCCCCGATCATGAGGAAGTTGGTGATTTGGGTGGTTTGGATGTAGTTGGAGATGGCGGCGGGCAGGCTATCCTTGGCCGTCAGGAGGATGGGGGCGCCCTGGGCGGCGGCGACAGGGCCGATGACCATAGCGTCGGCGAAGTTCTCTCCGGAGGCGACAAAGGCGGTATCTCCGGCACCAAGGGTTTTGGCGACCAGGGCGGCTGTCTCATACCGAGTGGACCCGCCAATCCGGGATAGGGTCTTGGGGAGGCGGGCTTCTACGGCGGAGGATACGGCCGCATCGCCACCGATGATGTGGACTCCGGTAACGCCCAGGCTCTTGATGGCGGAGGCAGTGGAAGCCGGGAGTGCGTTGGGGGCCGTCAGGAGGATGGGGGCGCCCTTAGCACCGGCAAAGGGGGCAACGGAGAGGGCATCGGCGAAGGTCAGGCCTGTGGCGACCACGGCCTCCTTGGCGCCGGATAGGGCAACCACCCTGCGGGCCATGAGGGCCGAGGTCTCATAGCGGTTGGATCCCCCGATCCGCTCGACCTTGCCGTCCTTATCCAGGGCAGCCGCCTCTCGGGCCAGCTGGTCGGATAGGGCGGAATCTCCTCCGGCCAGGATGATGTCCTTGGCCCCAATCTTTTTGATGGTGAACTTGACCATGGGGTCCAGGCGGTCCCGGTTGACCAGGAGGATGGCGGCCCCTTCCTGGTGGGCCAGGGGGCCGGCCGAGAGGGCATCGGCAAAGAGGTCGGACCGGGCCAGGATGACCTTGTCGGCCTTCTTGATGGAAAGGGTGGCCACCTTGCAGGCCGTCTCAATCCGGTTTTCCCCGGTGATCCGCCCCACATGGATGTCATTGAAAAAGTTCTTTTCCGGGGCAGCAAATTCATTGAGGAGGACGCCCAGACCGTTGGCAACCGACCGCTGGCTCCCGTCGGAGGGCCGGTTGATGACCCGGGTCTTAGCTGCTCCGGGCTCCCGGACCACCATGGTCGTTGATCCGCCACCATCAAAGTTGACGGCATCGCTGGACCCGATGTCCCGCATGAGCCGGGCCAGCTGGACCATGGTCATGCCGCCGGACCGGCGGCTTCTTCCGTCCACGACCACCATGAAAAGCTTGTTCCCTTCGGCGTTGGTTCCCACGGCTGTCCGGGGGTGGACCTGGCGGTCCTGGATGGAGATTTTCCCGCCGGTCAGGATCCGGTGGCCATTGGCCATGACCAGCTGAGGATCGGAGGTCAGTTCGCTGGATAAACGGTAGGTAATACTGACCTGGTCTCCCACCTGGAGAGCCTTGAGGGCATCCATGGAGGCCCCACCGGGGGAGGCGATGACGATTTGTCCATAGGGGATGGCCTCCCGAGAGACTTCCTGTACCTTGATGACCTGGAAGTTCTCATCCAGAAAAGCTTCCATCCCTTCCTCATTTTCAGAAAGGCGGGCGTAATTCCCCCACTTGTCGGTATAAACAGCGAAGGTTCCCTTGGAGGCCGCGTTCATGTTCACCGAATTGATCATATAGGATTGGTCAGCGATGGTGACGCTGCCTTTCAGCCGAGTCTCCCCCATGTGGACCCCGCCCTGGCCATCAATGACCAGGGAATCCCGGGTCCGGTGGGACCAGGCGTTGAGGACCTCCCGAGTTTCGTCCTGGCTGTTTCCGTTTGGGGTGCCAGACGTCCGCATATCGAAGAAGTCCCCATTGATGGCCCCGGCCAGGTTGGCCTTTTCATCCGCCATATGGGTTAGGGGCCGACGGCGGTTGACCTTGCCGTTATAGAGATAGTCCAGGCTGACGTTCTCATTGGTCAGATCCGCCTCCAGGATGGCCCCCATGGTCGGGCGGCCCTTTTTGTCGACTCGGGTGAAGCGGGTGAGGATGAGGCCGGGGCCCAGCTCCTTCTCGAAAATCCGGGTCAGGCGGGCGGTCCCCCCATCCGTCAGGTCATAGCGGGGCCGCTTGGCCAAGGTTCGGTCCAGGCGGTAGGCCTGGGCCTCCTCCCCGAAGGGCAAGAAAAAAAGAAGGCCGGCCAAAAGGAAGGCCAGAAACCTTCTTCCTTTATGGTGTGCAGGATGTTGATTCATTGATTCCTCCCATACTTTTCACTTCCCGCCTCTTCTCTTCAATAGAAAGAGGGGCAGGATTCTCTTTTTCGTTACTTTTGTTCCCAATATACCACAAAAGGGAGGTGGAAATTCTTCAACTCGTGAGTAGAATTCTCGTGAACACCAGTTGGATAAGATCCTTTCGGGTATGTAAAGGAAGAAAGCAAACGAACAGAGGAGGTTCTGATGAAAATTCTAGCTTTTGTTGCTGATAATTTTGAAGACTGCGAGCTCATCTATCCTTATTATAGGGTTCAGGAAGATGGCCATGAGGTCACTTTGGTGGGCCTGGAAAAGACGACCTACCGGGGCAAGAAGGGGGACTCCCTGACCGCCGATAAGACCTATGATGAGGTCGATATGAAGGACTACGACGGCCTGATCATCGCAGGGGGCTTCATGCCCGACCGGATCCGGACCCACGAAGGCGCTGTCCGGATCACCCGGGATGCGGTCCTCCAAAACAAGCCCGTAGCTGCCATCTGCCATGGTCCCTCCATGCTGGTGGAAGCCGGTATCCTCCAGGGTCGGAAGGTGACTTCCGTTGAAAACATCAAGACGGACCTCATCAACGCCGGCGGCAACTATTCGGAGGAAAAAGTCGTTGTTGACGGCAATCTGGTTACCGCCCAGAGACCGCCCCAACTCCCCCTCTGGATGAAGGAATTCACCGCCCTGCTCAAGTAAAATCGCCACTTTCCTCTGAGAACTCCATAGCAAACCCGCTCGACCACCCGGTCGGGCTTTTATTCGCCCTTTTTCTTTCCTCACAAATCCGCCATTATTTTTCTCCGGCCCCACCCTATAATAAAAACAAAGAAAAGGATTCCACGAAAGGTGAATCCTCATGGAAAGGAGTTGACCATGAACAAACAAGAAAACCGGGACAAGGGCTTCCGCCTCCTCCGTCCCCTAAAGAAGCCCATGGCCATGAGCCTGGCCCTCCTCCTTGGCTTGACCGCCTGCGGATCGACAAAAGATCCCGCCCAAGCCCCCAGCCCACTGGCGGGCAAGGAAGTCTTAGCCCTGGCCGCCCCCTTGGAAGTCCACCAGCACCCGGAGGCCTCGGGGAAATATGATGACAAGCTTAGCGAGGCCTACCGGGAATTTTGGAACCGGCTGGACAAGGAAGTCCAGGAGTCAAAATTTAAAGACCCCCTCTACCGCTACACGGAAAAGATGAACCGGATCCTCATGAGCGAGGGAAAAGATAATGTGGTCTACTCCCCCCTCAACACCTACATGTGCCTCTCGGTCCTGGCGGAAGCGGCCGGCAGCAAGACTCAGGAGGAAATCCTCAAGGCCCTATCCCTGGACTCCCCCGAGACCAACCGGAGAAACAGCCGGGCCATGACGGAAATCTTCAACTACGATGACGGCCTCCTCCACATCCAATCAGCTAATGCCGTCTGGATGAATGAGGCAGTCAAAGCTCGCAAAGAAGGGCTGGAGTCGATCAACAAGGACTTCCGGGCCTCCCTCTTCCAGGGAAAGATGGGGTCCCCTGAAATGGACAAGCTCCTCCAAAACTGGCTCAAGGAAAACACGGGCGGCCTCCTGGATGACCAGGCTAATGAAGAAAGCCTAAACCCTGAGACCGTCTTCGCCCTGACCTCCACCCTCTATTTCAAAGGAGCATGGAATGAGGTCTTTGAGAAGGCCATGACCAAAGACGAGACCTTCCACGGCGTCGATGGAGACCAAACCCTCCCCTTCATTCACGCCGAACGGATCGATACCATCTACCAAGGCAAGACCTTCGACGCCCTCTCCCTCTCCTTCGGTGGGCCCGCTCGACTCTGGATCATCCGGCCCAAGGACGGCGATTTCGATGCCCTCATCCAATCCCCCGACCTGACCCAGCTCCTCTCCGACCCCGACAACTACCCCAACCAGGCCACATGCGATGTCCGCATGGCACTGCCCAAGCTTGACCTGACCAACAAGTTCTCCCTGGTGGAGGTCATGGAGAAGTTGGGCATCCGGGAAGCCTTTGATTCCCAGAAGGCCGACTTTACCGGCCTCCTCAGCCCGGAAAGCCCAGCCTACCTGACTGAAGCCTCCCATGCCACCCGCTTCATGATGGATGAAGAAGGGGCCAAAGCCGCCGCATACACCATCATGAAGACAGAAATGGCTATGGAGATTCCGGACAAGGTCTACGACTTCAAGGCCGACCGCCCCTTCCTCTTTGTCCTAACCGCCTTCAATGAAAGCCCCCTCATGGTGGGCCGGGTCAACAGCCTGCAATAGACCTTGAGAAGGGGGCCGGCAGCGGTGGTTGGGGCGCCGGCAGTTGGGCGCCGGCTTGCCCTGGAGGACATGAGGACAACATTCCGCCCTATTTCACAAATCCACGAATAGGGCAGTGAAGGAAATACCCCTCTTCCCGGCATTTTCGCCATTTGGACGGGTATCGCCATACCCCTCTTCCCGCCAATTTCGCCACTTGGAGGGGTATCGCTAGACCCCTCTTCCCACCAATTTCGCCATTTGGAGGGGTAGCGCCATACCGCCCCTTCCCGCAGTTTTCGCCATTTGGAGGGGTAGCGCCATACCGCCCCTTCCTGCCGTTTTCGCCACTTGGAGGGGTGTTTCCATACCCCTCTTCCCGCTGTTTTTGCCACTTGGAGGGGTATTGCCATACCGCCCTTCCCGCTGTTTTTGCCATTTGGAGGGGTATGAGCTCCCGCCAGAACGCCCCCCAGCGCTCCACACCAAAAAGAAGCGGTGCCCGATTCGGACACCGCCTCTTTTTTGCTACTTATTTTTCTTCTTTTTCTTGAGCTTTTGGCTCAGCTTCTGTCGGTAGTCTTTCCCATCGTAGATCCGGATCTCGGGTTGGTATTCCCGAGCGAGGTCCAGGATCTTCTTCCGGTCGGCCGAGGGAAAGGTCACCCGCTTGGTGACGTCGCCTCGGGTGAAGTAGAAGATGTTCTGGTCGGCTTGGCCGGGGATTTTCTCATAGGTAATGGCGTCAAGGTCCGACCAGGGGATCAGGCGGTGGTTGGTCCGAAAAATCATGTCGGCAAAAAACTCCAGGCCACGGGGGGTCACTGCGGCGTAGCGCTTGGTGACCAGGGAAAAAAGGAGGAGTAGGCCCAGGATAATGGTGATCTTATACCGGGTCAGGAAGGCCATGCCGATCAAGAAGAAGGCCATGATCACCCCATATTTCGCCACCCAGGGCTTCTGTCCTGAATATTGGCGGCTGACAATTTTGGGGGCCTGATCTTTCCAGGGAAAGTCATGGTGAGAAAAAGCGGACATGAAACTTAGGCCTGAACCTTGGGGATGGTCCCGTTTTCACGACCCTTGCGGAGGGCTTCCATAGCCACCTCATGAGCCTCTTCAGGCGCACCGGCGACCTTGCCCTGTCTGGTTTTCCCAAAGATGTTGGTGTAAGAACCGTCAGCCCAGAAGATATTCCGGCCCATGAAGGCAGTGAGGGCAGCGTAGATGGGGTTCAGGAGGTTGACGAAGGCGAAGGGGAAGAATTTGAAGGAATTCACACCCAGGGTCTTGGATTGATAAGCACCGCATGCGGTCCAGGGGAACATAACAGCCCAGAGGGTACCGGCATCTTCCAGAGTCCGGGACAACATGTTCCGGCTCAAGCCCATTTCGTCATATTTATCTTCATACAGAGGAGCAGGAACACCAATGCCGAGGAACTGGTCGCACATGGCGGCGTCGCAGAAGATGGAGGTCAGCATGGTGGCGAGGATCAGGGAGCCCACAGAATGGATCCGTTGCTTGAGGTGACCGAAGAGCTTCTCGACGATCCCGCAGCGCTCGAGGGCACCACCGAAGGAGACGGCCAGGATAATCAGGTTGATGGTCCACATCTGGTTGTCCATACCACCTTTTGCTAAGGCTTCATCAAGGAACTCGTTGCCCGTTTCGATGGAGGGGCCATAGTGGAGGATGGTGAAGGTGTCACCCACACTGCCGCCCCCTTGAAAAATATAGGCGAAGAGGACACCGGTGGCCACGGAAATGAGGACGCCAGGCAGTCCGGGAACCCGGAGGAGGCAGACCGCGATGACCACCAGGATAGGCAGGAGAACCAAAGGGTTAGTGTTGAAGTGATCAGCAATAGCTTGTTGGATTCCACCGGCAATGGTGGGATCGTAGCCGGCTTCGGAAACGTTGAAGCCGATGATGGTATAAATAATTAATGAAATCAAGAAGACCGGGCCGGTGGAGGAGATCATGGCGGCGACGTGGTCGAAAAGACCGGTGCCGGAAACGCCGGCGGCCAGGTTGGTGGTGTCGGAGAGGGGGGAGAACTTATCGCCGACATAGGCGCCGGAGATAACCATACCGGCGGTGATGGCGGGGTTCATGCCCAAACCTTCACCGATGGTCATGAAGGCAATACCGATGGTAGCGGTGGCGGTCCATGAGGATCCGCAGGCCAGGCCGACGATAGCGACCAGGATGCAGCCCACCGGAAGGAAGAGCTTGGGTGAGAGGAGGTCCAGACCGTAGTAGATAACAGCCGGGATGGTTCCGGACATCATAAAAGAGGATACCAGGAGACCGACGGTGAAGAGGATGAGGATGGCCCCCATCGTTGCAGAGATACGCTCCATAATTCCGTCCATCATGTCATCAAATGAATGACCGCAAATAACTCCGATAATACAAGTCACGATCGTCGCGAAGATGAGGGGCATATGGGCCGCGTCATAATCTTCGTTACTGAAGCCGAAGACGTAGACCATGAGGCAGACCATTACCAGGATAGGGATGATGGCTTCCAAGAAGCTCGGCAAGCGGACTTGCTTGGTGTCTTTGTTTGACATCGTTTTGTCCTTTCTAGTTTCATAGGGTTTCGGTTGGCAGTGAGGAAACCTTTTTTACTCCTCCGTTTGAAAAGGATTTCACTATGACTATAGTAAACATGGAACGTCTACTTAGCGTTTACTTGTCAAATTTTTTCCTCATTCTCACATTATACATTATTTGGTATAATTAATTCATTCAAATTTATTTGGCCCTATCCCCCAATAAGGGAAGGCGGGCCTAAGCTTTTATCAATAAGGAGTTCGCCGTGAAAAAACTAACTCGGAAACAATCCCTGACTGTGGGCAGCCTTCTCTTCGGTATGCTCTTCGGATCCGGGAACGTCATCTTCCCCCCCATGCTCGGACAAAACGCCGGAGGGTCCTACCTCCCCGCCGCCATCGGCTTCCTCATCGCCGCTGTCGGACTCCCCATCCTGGCCATCATTTCCTTTGCCCTCTCCCGCAAAGAAACCCTCAAGGACTACGCCGGCCAGGCCGGTCAGGGATTCGGCCTCTTCTACACCCTCCTCTTACTCCTGACCATCGGCCCCCTCTTCGCCATGCCCAGAAACGCCACAGTCGCCTTTGAGGTGGGGATCAAGCCCCTCCTTTCCGGAGAGGCCACCCTCCCCCTCCTCATCTACTCCCTGGTCTTCTTCAGCCTAGCCCTCTACTTCTCCCTCCGGCCGGCCAAGATCCTTGACGTCATCGGCCGCTTCATGGCCCCCCTTTTCATCTTCCTCATGGGCATCCTCCTGGTCATGAGCTTCACCAACCCCATGGGCAACCCCGCCTCATTCGAGGCCCAGGGGGCCTATGCCCAAGCCTCCTTCCCCCAGGGCCTGATCGACGGCTACCAGACCATGGACGTCCTGGCCTGCGTCGCCTTCGGGATCACCATCATCACCACCATCCGCCAGCTGGGCATCCGGGATGAGGCGGACATCGCCCGGGAAACCGGCCGGTCCTCCCTCTTCACCCTGGTCATCATGTCCATCCTCTACCTGGGCCTGACCTACATCGGCGCCTCCTCCATGGGGATCATGCCGGGACAGGAAAACGGCGGCCAGGTCCTCGTCCTCACCGCCAAGCACTACCTGGGCAACCCCGGCCTCTTCCTCCTCGGCCTCACCATCACCGTCGCCTGCCTCAAGACCGTCATCGGACTGGCCGTCTCCATCTCCCAGACCTTCGTCCGCCTCTTCCCCCAGGGCCCCTCGGATAAAGCCTGGACCCTGACCTTCATCGGCATCGCCTTCCTCCTCGCCAACTTCGGCCTCAACGCCATCATCAAGCTCTCCGTGCCCGCCCTCATGTTCCTCTACCCCCTCACCATCACCCTCATCCTCCTCTGGCTCCTCAACGCCATAGCCCCCCTCAAGAAGGCCGCCTTCACCCTGACCATCATCCTGGCCGCCATCCCCGCCTTCTTCGACTGCCTGGCCGCCAGCCCCGAAGCCATCGCCAAATCCGCCCCCATCACCGCCCTCCTCGCCTTCCCCGAAAACTTCCTTCCTTTATATAAGCTGGGCATGGGCTGGCTGGCCCCCGTCGCCATCGCCCTCGTCCTCTCCCTCCTCTTCCTCCGGAAGAAAGAGGGTGCGCCGGCGGCCTAAGGGCTCCACATGGCCCCCTTTTTCCTCGATTCCGCCAAATGAGGAGGCTTCCAATGGCCTCCCTTTCCCCCAATTCCGCCGGATGAGGCGGCTCCGCATGGCCTCCCTTTCCCCCGATTCTGCCAAATAAGGCGGCTCATGAAAGCCTCCCTGTTCCCCAATTTCGCCAGATGAGGAGGCTCCGCATGGCCCCCTTATCCCCCGATTCCGCCGAATGAGGAGGCTCCGCATGGCCCCCTTATCCTCTGATTCCGCAGGATGAGGCGGCTTTGCTTGGCCTCCCCTTCCCCCGTTTCCCCAAATAAGGGGGCTTACAGGCGGCCCCACATCGCCCCCACCACAAAGCAACCCCCAGACCCGACCTGAGCGCATTGCAAATCCGAAAGGATTTGCCTAAGCGAAGGCGGGACTGGGGGTTGTTTTGCTAGACCTGGGGGTTGCTCTCTTACAGGGCTTTCAAAATTTCCTTCACATAGGCGAAGGTCCGCTCAGCGGAAGCCATGTCCAACCGCTCTTTGACGGAGTGGACGTCGTACATATTGGGACCGATAGAGACAAATTCGAGTTCGGGCCGCTGGTCATAGATGCAGCCACATTCCAGTCCGGCATGGATAACCAGGACTTCCATGTCCTTGCCGGTGACTTCTTTGTAGTTCCGACAGCAGGTGTCCCGGAGGGCCGACTCCTCCATGAAGCCCCATGCGGGGTAGACGGCGAAGGTCCGGGAGGCCAGACGAGCTTGGTCCGCCGCCTCATCCACCTTGGCCCGGAGCTTGCCCAGGTCCACTTCTTCCGAGGACCGGAAGGAGATGACCACCTCAACCTCCCCATCCTTCTGGTCGATGATGGCGATGTTGGATGAGGTCTGGACCAGGTCGCTGTTTTTTAGGTGGGCGAAAACGCCATTGGGGATGGTGGTCAGGAAGCGGAGGAGGTCTTCAGAAAGACCGGAGGCCCAGACTTCCTCGGGCATAGCGGTCTCTTCCAGGTGGAAGGCCGGGCTTCCCTCCAAGTCGCCATGGTCCGCCAGGACCCCGTCCAGGACAGCCTGGATATCGGCTTGGGACTTGTCGGTGACAAAGACCGCCTCGCTCCGGGAGGGGATGACATTGTCCAGGCGGCCCGAGGTTAGGGAGGCCAGCTGGACCAGGTCCGTTCCATAGATAGCCTGGAGGGCCTGGGCCATGAGGATGATGGCATTGCCCCGGGGCTTATCGATATCGGAGCCGGAGTGACCGCCGACCAGGCCGTCCAGGACCAGGCGGTAGGCGGAGCCGGCCTGGGGGGCGGTGGTTTCCAGGGACCGGGTCAATGAGTAGGTGAAGCCTCCGGCAGAGCCGGCGGTCAGGACCCCCTCTTCCTCGGAGTCCAGGTTGATGAAGCGACTTCCCTGGAGCTTGTGGGCATCGAAGTCCAACATGCCGGACATCCCGGTCTCCTCATCGGTCGTCACCAGGACCTCCAGGGCAGGGTGGGCCAGGCTCTTGTCCTCCAGGATGGCCAGGGCCATGGCAACGGCGATTCCATTGTCCGCCCCCAGGGTGGTGTCCTTGGCCTTGAGGAATCCCTCCTCCTCGACCAGCTCAATGGGGTCCTTGTCGAAGTCGTGGTCCGACTCCGGCGTCTTCTCGCAGACCATATCCATATGGCCCTGGAGGATGACCCCCTCATGGTCCTCATAGCCCGGGGATGCAGGCTTGCGGATGAGGATGTTCAGGGCCTCGTCCTGGTCGACTTCCAGGCCCATGCCCTCAGCCACTTCCTTCAGCCAATTCGATACCCGCTCCTCCTTCTTGCTGGGGCGGGGGATTTTCGAAAGTTCCTTAAAATAATGCCAAACTCTGTCCATGCATTTCTCCTTCCACGGGGCCTGAGGTCCCTGATTTATTCATGTAAGCTAGTAAACATTCGTCGTGACGAGAGGGCCTGGTCAAGGGCTATCCGACCCGACCCCCTCCTGCCTCCCCATTATACCAAAAGACCCCGATGCCGACTCATGAGAACCAATACTGGCTGAGGAGGCCGATGACCAGGAGGTGGGCCGGATAGAAGACGTAGAAGAAGTACTTGATCTCCCGGCCCCGCTGCCCGTTGTAGAAGCCGGTCAGGAGGACCCCCAGGGCGGCCCAGTTCTGGTAGAGGTTGGCCGCCGCCACCAGGCCCTTGCCACCCCAACCCAGGTCCCGGCAGAGGTAGAACAGAAAGATGACCAGGACTCCGTAGAAACCATAGTCAGACCCAGCGAAATGAGCCAGGGCCATGGCCCCCGCTACGCCCATGAGGCGGAGGAGGAAGGGCCAATCTTTTTTATTGTAGCTGGCCAGAGCAAGGAGACCGAAGAGGAGGGTGAAAAGGACGTTTTGGCCCTCCATGGAAAACCAGGTCCCTGTGCAGAAGAAGTCGAAAAAGGGCTCGGTGGCCAGGGCAAAGAGGGCCATCCGGCCCATATACCGGGCCAGGTTTTTCGTGTGGACAAAGCCTTCGACCAGGAGGAAGCAGAAGATGGGGAAGGCCAGCCGGCCCACCCCCCGGCAGAGGGTGTAGAGGACCATCTTGTCCGGATCGGCCAGGCCCACGTAGTAGACCAGGCCGTAGCCGATATGGTCAATCGCCATCGTAAGGATGGCGATGAGCTTGAGCTGAAAGCCGGTCATCGGTCCTCCGCCTTGACCCCTTGGACCTCCTTATCCGGGTCCCGGAAAAAGGACCGGACGAGGGCATCCCCGTGGCGCTCCTGAGCCAGTTCTTCCTCCGCCAGGCCCAGCTCCCTGGCCAAGATCCCCGGCACCTTCTGTCCACACCGTCTCCCCTGGCAGGGGCCCATGCCGGCTCGGCACCGCCGCTTGACCCCATCCACCGTCTTGGCCCCGGCCGGCCGGTGGATGGCCTCCAAAATCTCGCCCAAAGAGACCTGCTCGCAGAGGCAGATGATCTCCCCGTAGTTGGGATCTTCCTGGATTTTCTTAGCCCTTTCCTCTTCCGGCAGGTGAGCTACCCGGTCGATCCCCTTTCGCCGGCCGACATAGTCCGCCTTCTCCGGGCCATCAAAGCCCATCTCATGGAGGAGGCCGTCCACATACTCGGCAATGGCCGGGGAGGAGGTCAGGCCGGGAGATTCGATTCCCCCCACCTGGATGACCCCCTCCATCTTCTTGGAGGGATAAATCATAAACTCATGGGTATCCGGCTTGGCCCGAACCCCGGTAAAGACCCGGATGGAGGTCGACAAGTCCAGGTCAGGCACCGACTTTTTGGATAGGCGGTCGACCAGGTCCAGGGAATCCTCCATGGTGTCCGTCTCCAGCTCCGAGGTGATGGCCGAGGCCGTGGGTCCGACCATAGTATTCCCCTCATAAGTCGCCGTCACCAAAATCCCCTTGCCCTTGGCCGTCGGGGTCTGGAAGACCACGGTGGAAATCTCCTGGTCTGCCTGCTTGCGGAGGATCCGGTAAACCCCCATGGTGGGGATGATGGAAAAGTCCTCATCCCCCGCCATCCGGGCGACCTCATCCGAGTGGAGGCCGGTGCAGTTGACCACAAAGCGGGCCATGAAGTCCCCCTGGTTGGTCTTAACCCGGACCCCCTCATCCGTTTTTTCCAGGCCGACGACTTCCCGCTCGGTGAAAAGCTCCACCCTGTTTTCCAGGGCGTTTTCGATGAAGGCATAGCACATGCCGAAGGGAGAAACTACTCCCGAACCCGGGCACCAAAGGGCTGCCACCACTTTATCGGAGAGCCGGGGTTCGATCTCCCGGGCCCTCTCGCCGTCGATGAGCTCCAGGTTCTCCACCCCGTTTTCCGTCCCTCTTTCCATGAGCATATCCAGGGCTTCCCGGTCCTCATCATCAAAGGCCACCACCAGGGATCCGATCTCCCGGTAGACAAAGTCCAATTCCTTGGCCAGGGCCGGGATCATCTGGTTCCCCCGGACGTTGAAGCGGGCTTTTAAGGTCCCGGGCTTGGCATCAAAGCCCCCATGGACAATGGCCGAATTGGCCTTGGTGGTCTCCGTGCAGACCTCGACGTTCTTTTCGAGAACGGCCACCTTCCCTTCATAGCGGGACAGGCGCTGGGCTAAAGCACAGCCGACCACTCCACCGCCAATAATGATAACATCGTACATTCTTTCCCCCTTTCTCCTTACCAAAATCTTGCCTACTTCTGCCTTTCCAGCCACTCGGACCGTAGTATGGCGTAGCAGATCATATCCCCGATCCCCTGGTTGGACTTGCCGGCCTGGCGGAGGACCCCCTCCCGGACCATGCCCGCCTTGACCATGACCCGGCCGGATGCCGGATTGTTGGAGTCATGCCGGGCGGCAATCCGGTTGTAGTCCATCTCCCGGAAGAGGAAGTCGACGGCCCCCTTAACGGCCTGGCTCATATAGCCCCGCCCCCAAAACTTCCGGGCCAGGCAATAGCCCAACTCGCAGGCCATGATGTCCTCATCCCGGCTAACCACATTAACCGACCCGATGGCTTCCTGGGGCTTGGTCTTCTCCGCGATGGCCCAGTTGGCCCCGAAGCCCTGGTTGTCGAAGGCAAACTCCGTGCAGATCTCCAGGGACTCCGCGATGGATTCATGAGGCGACCAGGTCAGGAACTTGATCACCTCCGGATCCTGGGCCCAATTCCGGAACATGGCCGGCGCATCCGAAATCTGGAAGGGGCGGAGGATGAGGTCCTCCGTCGTCACCACTTGTACTTTTTTCCGCATAGTCTACTCCTTTTCTTTCTTGCTTCTATTATAAGGGATTGGGCGGGAGGCCTGGCAAAAACCTCATGAAATTACCCCCGGCACAGACGCTTGTCCGAACCGGGGGTAACAGGAGGGAAGTGATTGATGGATGTGGTATATCGAAGGAGGCGGTTTATGGATAGATGGTGACATGGTCCCCATCCGACGACTCCACCTCGACCAAGGGAAGGCCGGGGTAGTCCTTCCGCATTTGTAGGAGGTCTCGACCGGCCAGGGGCAGCATCTCATAGGGGATGGCCGGAACCTTCTCCCCTTCCTCCAGCTTTGCTGCCTGGAGGCTTTTTTTTATGATGTGTCCGGAGAAGCCGGAGAAAACGAAGCGAGTGGGCAGGGGGATAACCATGCGGTGGCCATCCGCCGGGTCAATGATGATCTTCATGGCTATTCCACATAGATTTCCACAAAGTCCCCATCCGCCGACTCCACCTCAACCAGCTTCCCCATGACCCCATTGTCAATCATGGCGAAGAGGCTGTCCCAGTCGATGTTTCGGAGGCTGGACAGGTCGGTATCCCCCAACTGCATGGAGGCCCCGGTGTTCATCATCATCTTGAGAAGAGGGAGAGGGAGATTGACCCGAACCTTATCCCCATCCGACGAAAGAACCTTGATCCGGAAAAGCATCTTGGCCGGATCCTTCTTCTGGTGGTCTTCGACCAAATAGGTCTCCGGTTCTTCCTCTTCCTCCCGGAAAAGAGCATTGATATCCACTCCCAAGACCTCAGCAATCTCCGGAAGGTAGGCAATATCCGGACAGGACACCCCGTTCTCCCACTTGGACACCGCCTGGGGAGACACCCCAATCCGCTCTGCCAGGTCATCCTGGGTCATCTTCTTTTCTTTCCGATACTTGGCAATATTCTTGCAAATCGCTTGGTGGTTCATGGCAACCTTCTTTCTATATAGGGAACCTTTTGTTCTTGGCCGTCGACCAGGAGCCTTTCCCTTGATCTGCCCTTATTCTAGGACCATGAGGATCCCAAAACCATATCCCGGCGGTTGGAAAAGCCCCATATTTCTCAACCGTTCGTTGTATCGTTGTATCTCGCTGGTTGATTTTACCATAAATGGGATGGGTCGCCATGGGAAACAGCATACGATGAGCCCGGCTGGGGTAGTGGCGGTATGAGGATACCGCCCTTTCTTCCGTTTTTGCCACTTGGGCACCGCCCGACATATGTCCATTGACAAGGCTCCCGCTCCCTGAGTATGAAATTCCAAAGCTTGCGGCCTGGCCATTTGTCAAATCTCAAAAAAAGGATCCAAAACCCTGACAAATTTCTTAATCCTAAGATTGTTAGGGCCGAGAGCCCTGACAATTCGCTAGATTGTAAGAAAATCAGGGTGAAAAAAGACCCTGTCAAATGGGCTAATCGCAAGAATATCAGGGAAAAAGCCCTACCAATCTGAAAAATTTCAAAAATATCAGGGCAAAAAAAGGCCCTGACAATTTGGAGGGCCGAAATAATGTCAGGGTCTATAACCCTGATAATTACTCAGATCTAGCAATTATCAGGGTTTGAAGAGCCCCTGGGAGCCTCCCATTCGTGGTATAATCCAGTCAAACGCCTCATGCGCCGCCAGACCGCAGGCTCCCCACCCACCCAACGCCCCAACGCCCCCGCCGACATCCCACCACCCAAACCCCACAAAGGATCATTCTCATGGAAGTTTTCACACAATCCCTATTGGACCAGGCTCTAGCCCTGGGCAAACTCTTCACCAAGGACGGAAAGGTGGCTGACTACATCCCCGAGCTGTCCATGCAGAACCCCCACCTCCTGGGTTTGGCCTCCTACCAGGATGGCCGGCTCCTGACTGCGGGCCATGCGGACATCCCCTTCACCATCCAATCCATCATCAAGGTGGCCCTCTATTCGATCGTCCTGGAGCACTATTCCATGGATGAGCTCCGCCACTATGTGGGGGTCCAGCCCTCGGCCAAGCCCTTCAACTCCGTCATCGAATTGGAGCTGTCCAACAAGAATGTCCCCGTCAACCCCTTCATCAATGCGGGAGCCATCGTCACCGTCGCCCTCATCCACCGGGTCTATGGCGACCGGTCCCGCGAGGTCATCGCCGACCGCCTGGCCAACCTCATCGGCCGAAAAGCGGACTACAGCGAGAAGGTCAAAGCCTCCGAATCCGCCACGGCCTACGGAAACCGGACCCTCATCTACCTCATGCTCTCTTGCAAGATCCTCCCCGCCGACCTCCCGGTGGAGGAAATCCTGGACATCTATTTCACCTCATGCTCCTTCCTGGTCACCTGCCGGGACCTGGCCCACTTCTCCTTCGTCCTCTCCAATGAGGGCAAGGATGAGGATGACCGCCCCATCCTTTCCCGAGTCAATGCCCAGATCCTCCGCTCCCTCATGGCCTCATGCGGGACCTACGACTACAGCGGCGAGTTTGCCCTCCGGGTCGGCCTCCCCGCCAAGTCCGGCGTGGGCGGCGGCATCCTGACCGCCTCCCCCGACCCCTTCGGCCTGGCCGTCTTTGGCCCGGCCCTGGACAAGCACGGCAACTCCTACGCCGGCGTCCGAATGCTGGAGTTTTTGTCCCAGGCATTAAATTTGAGCATTTATTAGTTAAACAAAAAAAGGGTCTTGCAGAGTACTGCAAGGCCCTTTTCATTCATATTCATATCACTGTCTAATCTGTTATTTGCATATTAAATGATCAAATTCACATTGTTTAACATTCCACCAAACATTGTATGATACATATCCTTTGATGATTCTTCTATCTTGGTAATACTTGATATTTTATTTCCTGCATCCTTTGATGATGCTCCACAAAGATAAAAGGCTTCATTTTCTCTTCCGTAGTCTATAGCAATATATCTATCATGGTATTTTTTACCGGCTATCTTCAGACTCAGGTCTACATTAGGATACTCTTTTCTAAAATCATCTAAGATATTTTTTGTAAGCATATCTTTATTTCTTATATTATCACTGAAGACGATAATTTGAGTATTATCTCTTGCCACTCTTAAAAGTTCCAATGTTTTAAGCCCTATATAGTTATCGATAACATAAATACTTTTCTTTGCTGATTTATATATTTTGGTATAGGCTACATCAGCTTCTATCTTATTTCCATTCATCAAAAGGAAATGTTTATATGTTTCCGGGTCGATAAAATTATCCATCACCTTTTTCAAATCTTCTTTAGTAGCTAATGTGTTAATCTTGCTATCTATCCTTGCAATATCATTCGTGTTTTGATTTGTTTGAATTGCTATTTGAACTAATTCCTTTGAGCTGATAAAATCTTGATTTTCAATAATGAAGTCTTTCATCTGCTTAAACATTCGTATTAAAGCCTTGCTCTGTTTAACTGCCAGTTCTCCCCTTAATACAGTCATAAGCATATAAATACCCTGCTCTGTAAAAGCATAAGGTAGTTTTCTACGACCACCCCAACTTGATGTCGATTTTTTCGATATCAAGTTTTCAAATTCTGATTTCGTCAACTGAAATATAAAATCATCATCAAATTTCTCCGAATTATTTTTTACTTGTTCATTAAATCTTGTCGTTGTATACCCATAAATTTCAGCAAGTTCAAAATCAAGCATAACCTTTTGATTTCTTATATAGTAAATCTTACTTCTAATTGTAGTTTCATCGATTACCACAATCTCTTTATTTTCTGCCATAAAATGCACCTCCAAAACCATCGACATATTTTTTCCAATCCTCCGCTCCCTCATGACCTCATAAAATCACTGATCGAGAACAACTCAGATTCATTATATCGGTTTCTTTCAACCAGCCACATCTCATCCCGTCCCAATAATTCTTGGTTGAGGCAATGTGAAATACCCTCTGAAATAAAAAATCCCCCTGGAACCGACGAATTCTCGATTCCAGGGGGATTCTTCTTCTCATTGACCAGCCCAGCCTACTTCTTCTTGTTCTTCCGCAAGACCACAAAGAGGGCGATCAGGGCGACTAGGCCCATGCCGATCCAGAGGCCCATATGGATCATGTCGCCGGTGAAGGGCGGCTTGGGGACCGGGGTCGATGGGGTCTTGGGCTTTTCCGGAGGCGTATTTGGTGTGGGCGGCTTTTCCGGTGGCGGGTTTTCCGGTGGAGGAACAGGAGTGGGTGGCTTCTTAGGGGAGTACTTGGGGTTGGCGACCACGTCATAAATCCAGGTCCCCTTCCCTTCTGCGTTCAGGTATTCGGGCATAAAGCAGAGAACCGGGGCCAGGGGGGCAAAGTTCTTGGCCGTGCCGGTCTGGCCTTCCTGGGTGATGAGGTAGATGCCGTGGACCAGGTGGTCGAAGAAGACCTTGCCCTGGGCATCGGAAGTGGCGGTCCGGACCCCCTTGGAGGTAGACCCGTCCGGCTTGGGGGAAACCTGGGGGTTGGACTCCTTTTCCAGGGCTGTGAGAGCCTCGGGGTGGGTCTTGAGGTAGTCGGCGATCTCCTTTGCTGCCTGGCGGAGGCCGCCGGCCGAAAGGGTGAGGAAGTCATAGTGGAGCTTGTCCAAACCCTCCCGAAGGGGGTAGCTGGGCCCTTTGTCCGTCATTTGGAGGTCAGCGATCCGGACGATGCGGATTTGGGCTCCGTCCAGGGGGATGGCATCCGCTTTCTCCTCCTTGGTGTAGGAGAGGCGGAGGGTTAGGGAGCCCCATTTTCCGGCGTCATAGGACCGGACCATGGCCTCGGTCTCTTCGCCCTCGGCAAGAGCTCTGCCGGGATAGAGGACCGTCAGGCACAAGACAAGGGCAGCAAGGAGGGCCAGCAGCCGCGCCCACGCTCCGGGCCTATTCTTTTCTTGATGGTGATACTGCATGGTTTACTCCTTTTCTTTGGGTCCTGCGTTATTGCTCTCCTCCTTCCGCTTTTTCCTGCCTTGGCTGATCCAGAGGACCAGGAGGAAAAGTAGGAGGAGGATGAAACCGCCCAGAGTAATTTGCCAGTTCGAAATAACCGTATCCAAAACCGCCACATCTTTTTCCTCCACAGGCGGGGCTTCTTGAGGATGGTAGGTCGTTCGCTCCCCCACCACCAAGAGCCGGTGGCTGTTGACTCCATAGGGAGTGCAGGTCAGGAGAGTGCAGAGGTCGCGGCCCTCCTGGATGGCCAGGGCCTCGGATTGGTGGGGCAGGACCGTCTGGATGTCCACCACCTTATAGGCGAAGACCTGGTCCAGGATGTGGAGGAAGAAGAGGTCGCCTTGGGCCATTTGGTCCAGGTCGGTGAAGAGGACCGCCGAGGGCAGACCCCTGTGGGCCGAGATGACCGAGTGGGTGGAGGGCCCGCCGATGGGAAGGGAAGTCCCTTCCAGGTGACCCGCCCCCCGCTGGAGGGCATCCTCCCCCACCCCATGGAAGATGGGGAGCTTGACCTTGATCTTGGGGATTTCGATGGTCCCCATGATGTTGTCCCCGGTGGGGTTGAGGAGTTTGTCATAGGGAGCCGTCAGGACATATTCCTCTTCCTCCTTGAAGGCATCGATGATGGTGTTGGCCCGATGTTTCTCGTTATAGTCCCTGGCCTTATCCCAGAGGGCCTTGTTGGTATCCGCCGGCAATTCATGGACGACCTCGTTATAGACATCGACCAGCTTGCTGTTTCGGTAGCGGTTCCAGAGGTCGGAAGCCGTCGGGTAAAGGAGGAAGCCCAGGCCACCGATCACCATGACCAGGGTTAAGAAGAAGAGGAAACCCTGACGGCGGGTCTTTTTCATGGCCTGACCTCCTCATTTTTCTTTCTCCGCTTCCTCACCATGAGGTAGGGAAGGAAGCCAAGCCCGGCACCGGCTGTTCCGGCCAGGATGTGAAAGAGTAAACGGGATTTATCAATCCGGATGTCCTTTTCTTCTTCGTACTTCTTGGCCATTTCCTCTGGAGTGTAATCCACCCGGTGGCCCCGAACGAGGAGACGCTGGGTATTGACCCCGTAGGGAGTGCAGGTGAAGAGGGTGCAAAGGTCTTTATCCCGGTCGATGGCCAGGGAGGCCGTTTCCGTCGGCTCCACCTCGATCATCTGGTCCACCTCATAGGCCATGAACTCGTTCAAGACCCGGAGGAAGAAGAGATCTCCTTTTTTCAAGAGGTTGAGGTCGGTGAAAAGTTTGGCCGAGGGCAGGCCTCGGTGAGCCGAGAGAACCGCATGGGTCCCTTTTCCGCCTACCGGAAGGGAGGACCCCGCCAGGTGTCCCACGTTCTGCTGGAGAACCTGGTCGGTCGTGTAGTGGTAGACCGGAATCTTGACATTGATGGCCGGAATTTCCACCTCCCCCATCATCCCATCGCCGGTCACATTAAGAAGGGAATCATAGAGGGGGTCATCATGCTTTTCCCGAAGAGCAAAGACATCCGGCACACTTTCTCCGGTCAATTTCTCGTTATACTTCCGTGCCTTTTCCAACTCTTCGGCAAAATGGTCATCAGGAATCTCTTTAACCACTTCCTGGTAAACGGTAGACAATTGCTCCGCCCGCCACTGGTTAAAGAGATTGCTGATGGTCGGATAGAGGAGAACCAAGAGTCCGGCAAGAATGAGAAAGGTCGCCAGGATCTTGACTTTCTTCGATGATTTTTTCCCTGACTCCTTTTCCTCTTTTTCCCTTTCCATGGCTTTCCTTTCTATCCGCACATCAAATGTGAGGCCCGAGGCCTCGTTTCGGGAAGCCGGCCGGCCCGGAAAGACTCCGGGCAAAGCGGCTTCTTCCACGAACTATTCGTCTTTCTTAACTACTCCGCTTGGACTTTCTTCTTCCGCTGAGCAGCAATCAGAACGACAGCACCGGCGAGGAGGGCAACGCCAATGCCGGTGAAGAGGTAGGTACCCATACCACCGGTGGTGGGCAGTCCGGGGATCTTGGTGTTCTCGATCAGGGTATTGTTCTCTTCCGTTTGCTTAACAGTAACTTCCTCTTTCGTATGATCGAGGGTAAAGGTGGAAGACTTTCCATCAATCACAACAGACCAGGATTTCAGCACGTGTTTAGTCGAATCATACTCAGCTTTGATCTCTGCCTTGTATACCTTTTCGCTGAGCTGGTATCCGTTAGGAGCTTTGGTTTCTTTGATATAGTAGGTGCCTTCATCCAACCGGCTGAAGGTCATGCGGCCGGTTGCATCCGTTGTGGTTGTCCGCAGAGCTTTTGCTGTCTGATCTTTTGACGGATCTTTATCATAGAGGGTGAATTCAGCTCCGGCCAGCGGATTGTCTTTCCATGTGCTTTCCTTAGTGATCTCGCCATGCTTGGTAATTTCATGGGTCTTTTCAGAACCTGATCCCTTCGTCAAGCCGTCAATCTCAAAGGTGTACTGTCTGGTAATATCTTCATGTTCAGACGTTTTACCGGTCTTCGGATCATTGGTGTAAGTAACCTTAACCGTATTCTTGTTGGGAATGGCGTTGGTGGTTGCCTGATCATTCAGTTCAGCGGTATAAACAACCTTAACGTCCGTAGCTTTTCCATTCAACCCTTTCAGATAAGCATCCGTGAAAGTGATGGTGATGACATTGTTTGCAACTTCGACCGTTGCCGCATCCTTGGGAAGGGGTTGGCCAGCGACAGTAACGGTGATCTCTTCCGCTTTTGGTGCAGTTAAGCCCTTATCCAAAGTATCGGTAATGGTGAATACAAGATTCTTGTCCGTTTTCGGATAGGAAGGAATTGTGGTTTCAATGGTAAATTCCGGTTTTTCACCTTGGCCTAAACCAATAACATGGTCCGTCGGATTCGTTGCTTCAGGCTCATTTCCTGTTGGATCTTTTACGGTCTTCTTCAGAGGGACGTCGCTCTTCTTTGCATAAAGAACCGCATCTTTTCCAAGCTGAAATTCGGCTGGTACATTAATCTTACCACCCTTTACCTGTTCGCCACCTTCTGTGGTGTAGGTTATGCCTACCAACATAGGATTGTAAACCGACACCGTTTTTTTACCCTCTTTGGAAGTAACCAGAATCATGTAAAGACCGGCTTCTTGGGGCTCGGACTCATAAGCTCCGCCTGCTGCAGCCTGGGTAAGGGGGATTGCCATTCCCAACTCACCGACCGGCTTATTCAGTAATGCAGACCACTCGTCTGTCGTTGGGGCGGCGGGGTTAGCAAAGGCGTTTTCGATAAGATTCTTATAACCTTTGAATCCACCGTCAGCAGTAAAGTCCGCTTCAGTGAGCTTGTAGGCGTTTACCAATGCGCCGTCTTCAACGCCAGTTACGATGAGCTTTGTGGTCGGTTTCGCGGCAAAGACATTTGCCGGAACCAGTGTCACAACCAGCAAGAGAGCCAGAAGGACAGCAGTCCATTTCTTCAACTGTTTCATCATCATTCCTCTTTTCTTTTTTCAGTTACCGACAGAAACCTGTCGGCTTCGGTGGACGGGTGAGACAAGTGTCTCAGGAATCTATCGACAAGGGGTTCATTCCAACTGCCTCCGCAATCGGCGGAGACCTTTTCGGGGCCGACCGCCCCGGCCATCATCCTTTCGCAATAGGCTGATGGCCAGGCTGAGGAGGAAGGCACCGACCAAGGTGAAGAGGAAGGTGCCGGGTCCTGCTGTGGACGGCAATTCATAGTACAGGTGGTTCACAATATCTAAGCTGATCTGGTCGCTGGTACCCTCTTGGTAAAGAATGACCGGGCCGGCTTCGCTAAGCAGACCCTTATCAAGGTAGGACACCTCTGTATCCCCATCCATGACACGGGTGAGGCGGATGGTCCGCTTTTCTTGGTTGATTTCGATCTCATACTGGTGGGTCGTCTTGATATATCCGTTCGGAGGCGTTTCCTCGCTAAGGATGTATTTTCCCTCCATGGATCCCGGGATCTCCCGGACATAGGGACCGGCCTTAGTCAGATCGATAGTGATCGTTTTTAGGTCGTCCGGAACCGGATGATCGTTGTTTCCGGCGGCCGCTTTGACGGCGAAGGTGACCTTGCCCTTGGTGATATCCAGCTTCTTCTCATCGATCTTCCGGAGCCCCATCTTCATGGGCCGGAGGTTTCGGATCATATTTTCCCCGACGGGGTCTCGTCCGTTGATCCGGAGATTCTTGATTTCGCCGGTTGTGGAATCGACTTGGAAGCTGGCTACTTCTTTAGAGGGAGTGATATAGCCCTCGGGTGCATTCTTCTCCCAGACCTGGTAGTAGCCGGGCTTGAGGTTGGTCCAGACGAACTTCCCATCTTTCCCGCTGATCTTTTCCCCGGACAGGGATCCTTTTAATACGGTGTAGGGTCCCGTCTGGGTATCCGACCTTCTCAGTTCGAAGGTCGCTCCTTCCAGTGGAGCTTCACTCTCCCCAACCTTGGTAAATTCAATCCGGTTGGGGATGTTGGGGAACTGGAGAACCGGCTTGTCAATCGGCGTCTTCCGGTTCCAAACAGTCAGGAGGTTTTGTCCGCCTTGGATCAGGTCGCTGGCCTCCGGTTCGGAGATCGTGATGGTTCCGTCCTCGCCTACGTGAATATCCCAGACCACGTTGACCGGTGTATAGCCCTTGGGGGTCAGGACTTCCTCCAGGAAGTAGTTGCCCGGTTTGAGCTTGGTAAATTTCAGCGTCCCATCCGGACCGGTAACTGCATAGTCCTGGAAACCTTGGTTGTTGGTGAGCTTGAAGCCGGCGCCCGGAATGAGCTTTGTCTTATCCTTGTCCTCGCCCTCTTTTCCTAAAAGTTCTCGCTTAGTTAGGGTCATATTGACGAGGTCCTTGCCGCTCGCATCAGTCGTGCCGGTATAGCGGTGGAGGTAGTTCCAATAGGTAGCGGCTCCCGCTCTACTCTCCACATGATATTCCCTGTTCCAGAAGTCCCGATAGTAGAAGTTCGTTTTATGGGACAGCTTGGCGTAGGTGTAGAGGTCCACTTGGTCTTTGGTACGATCGAAAGGTGCTACCGCCTTGACGATGTAGCCGAATCGGCCGTCCGGATAGTCCTTGTTAACGTTGAGAGGAATCCTGATGATTCCATCCTGACCGGCGACAAAGGGTTGATCCGTCATTACCCGGTTCTCATCCTTCAAATCCATCATTCGAGGTCCATAGCTCGGCGGCATGGCCGTCGTATTGGGCCCTCCTGATGCCGTGAAAGCATCCACCTTATAGACCGAGACCTTGACCGGATGGTTCGGATCATTGTAGATCACATCCGAAGGCGTGTTTCGCAACCAGCTCTTGGCCTCCAAGTTCAGGGTATATTCCGTGGACCAGCTGATATTCTCTCCAAACACGTAGTAGTAATGTTCAATCTCCTTCGTAGCACGGTTCTCATAGAACCAACCGCCCAAATAATTCTCGTAGCCCTGGTGTTTTCCTCCCAGGGGCCAATTCAAATCACTGTCCACATAACCGCCTGTGCCGTAGTAGGACCGGAAATCCACCCAGATACTCTCGGAGGTTTGCGCTGCTCCTCCAATGGTGTTGGTGAAGGTGAGGCCGGTACTATTGGTCACCTCATTGTGGTCCACAAATACGGGGACGGTCTGGTGGATAACAATGTCGGTTCGGTTAGCCACATAGTCCGTCAGGGTGTAGGTGATCTTTCTCACCACACTTCCATTTTTATCCTGGGTCTGATCTTGGGTTGTCGCAACCACCTGTCCGTGTTCCGTAACAATATCCTGTACTTTTTCCGGATCAATCCTTATTCCACCCCAGTTCAAATGTTTATCCAAAGTGATGGTGAAGGTATCTCCGGGGATGGCATCCTCCGGCAAGCGGATGGTGTATTCCATGGAGAAGCGTTGGTCCTTCAAAGGACGAATGACGCCGTCCTCTGCAGAGGTCTTAAGCTTGTAGTCCTCCACGGTCAATTCCCCATCCAACGATTTGGGCGTTGTCCGCTTGGTCGGCTGGTCGGGATCGGGCGTAGGCTCTGTCCCATGGTCAACCTCTACGGGATACTTATCCGGGTCATAGCCGGACTCCGGAACGATAATGGTGTTCCCGATTTTATTCACCACAATGACATACTTTTCCGGATTAACCAGGTAGCCATCCGGGGAAATTTCCTCCTTCAGGTCATAGACACCCGGCTGCAGGTGGGGGAAGGTAAGATCGCCATTTTTACCGGTCTTAAAGAGTCCCTTGTCCACATCCCAATGATCCTTATCAAAATATTTCTCGGCGTAGGCGGCCGGATCGAAGGACTCCGGAAGTTCTGCCTCCTCGCGTTTGGTTAAACTGAAGTAGGTTCCTCTCAGTTTGACACGGTTTTCACCCAGCTTCTGGAACTTGTCGATGGAGAACTCCCCTTCAAATTCCTTTTTCAGGTTCTTGACGATCAACTCGTTCATCGTACCCGGATCGGGCTTTTCCGTCCAGGAAGCTGTAAGAACTATACTCTCTTTCACCGGCTGGTTAAAGTCAAAGGCTTGGCCATTGAGCAGCCATTTGTCGAAGATGTAGCCTTTCTTGGTGGGATCCTTGGGCTTAGTAACCCTGCTTCCCTTGTTAATGAGCTGAGTGCGAACCGGGCTTCCGCCTTGAGAGTCAAAGCTGACGGACACCTGGGTTGCCGGGATCTTTTTCCAGGTCGCTTTGTAGGTGGCCTGGGCGGTGACCGGCTGACTAGGATTGAAGGTCAATCCACTCGTTGTTTCTTTCCAGCCGTCGAAAGTGTATCCCTCTTTCGGCGGAATAACCGGAGCCGTAACGAATTCGCCATGTCGTACTTGTTTTGACTGAATGGGTTCGCCCTTTTCGTTCTGGAAGGTCACCAGATAGGTTTTCGGGATCCAGCGGCCGTAGAAGGCGCGATCGGCGGTAAACACCTCTTGTGTTAAGTCGATGTCCACATAATTTCCTTGATAATCCCGAACCTGCCAACCGGAAAATTCGTAGCCCGTTTTCGACGGCGGGTTAGAAGGAGGAATCTGTGCCTGGGTTAATCCCCTTCCGGATTGTACGGCCCGAGTCTGTGTCAAACCGGTGTCCACTTTGCCATTCTCGTTCAGCATATAGAAACTGAGAAAAACCTGCTCCGGTTTCTTCTCCCAATTCGCATAAAGGTAGGTGACTTGGTTGACCGGCTCCTTCCCGGTATAGGCGACGTAGTAATTGCCGACCGTTGGGGAATACTTGAGGATCAACCAGCCTCGCCACTCATAACCGGACTTTCCTTCGGTAGGATATTGGCCCGGTAGGGCACCGAAATCTTGGTTATAGGAGTGGCCTTCCGCTACATCCTTGGACCAGCCGGGAATATAATCCCCATTTTCATCAAAGAAATGGACCTTATTTGTCACGTTGGACGGTTTCGTCCACTGGGGCATGAGATACATATGACGATCAATGATCGTATCTGGTCTTATCCAGCGTCCATCTAGGTCCTTCCAGCCGGCAAACTGATAACCGGCATTAAATTGGCGTTGCCTATAGTAGCGGTCTGTCTCATTAGCCGTCAGTCCAAGGCCGGCCTGAGCGAAGGTCTCTCCGCCCGTTGCCCATGTTACTCTTTCATTTCCACTCGAGCGATCACCATCCATACAATAGGTGATTTGATATTCTGTTGCGTAGGCTCCTGCCCCGACCGGCTCAAAGGTCCGGTTGGGACTGACCTGGACAGGACCCCACTCCTGGGCAAGGGCCTCCCAATAATGGAGGTTAGCCTGTGCTTCAGGTGTCCGATTCTTTCCTCCGGCTGCCTGGAAATTGATCGGCTTTTCTTCCTTCTTCGTCACCGACCCTTCTTTATTGACGGTGATTTCCCAATAGGTCGTCGCCTCCTGGTAGCCTTCCGGTGTCTTCGTCTCCTTTAAGTGGTAGACGCCTTCCTTTAGACCATCAAAGATGAACTGGTTCTTGGCCGTCCGCGTCGGTTTGATCCCCGGCTGAAGTTCGACTCCATTCTCCACCTTGAAGAGTTCAAATTCCGCCCCTTCTAGAGGCTTCCCATCCTGGTCCACCTTGTTGATGAAGAATTCCGTCTGGGAGTTGGTGATTCCTACAACACTGGGAATCTTCGCTCCTTCTATGGTCAGGTCCTTGGCCGGAACCATGTGCTTATTAAATTCCTGTACAAACTGATCATAAACATCTGAGGTCGGGAAATCATCGTATCCGGCCCAATTATCAAAATCTCTTGCCTGCTTAATCCAGTCTCTCACAATCAAGGGTCGGATCGTTGCACCGGAAACCCCGTCGATGGTTTCGCCCTTCCAACCTTCATTCTTCCACTTATCGTGGATCGGCTGGCCACTCTCATTAATGGGCATCATCTGACCCGGCACCATCTGACCCTTATCGCCTAAGGGCTTCGGCTCATCAAAGCGTACCCAGCCCTTCCGGTACCACATCCCGGAAATCTTCGGATGGTTACCATAAGACTGTTCAGCAATCACATCGCCATATTTATCTTTAACATAGTTTTTCGGATCCACAGGATTTCCGGGTAAATCACTACCGTTGGCGTCTTTCGGTCGAATGATCAAAGGCTTTCGCCCATCAGTTTGGTAGACGAAGACCTTGAAGCCCTGTTCCTCGGCTGTTTTATCGGTAGCTGCCTCTACGCTACCGGGAGCCCCCTTGCCGAAAGGATAGAGCATTTGATTGTAGGCGATGGCTGCTGCCTGCTTCTTCGCTTCTTCTTTATTAGCACTGGTAGATAGATAATCGTGCCAGTCGCGGGACTTGGCATGGAGTTCCTTAAGGTAGGAAGTCGGGCGGACCTGGACAATCCACATGTAGTCCGGCAGGGCAAAGCCCGGTGCCGTTTCTGTTTCTTCCAAATAGAAGTTGTAGTTGACCGGGAGGTTGTCAAAGGTGATGATCCCGTTCTTGTCCGTGATCTCTTCCGCCCCGGTCGTTACCTGGGTCGTGTGTTCGGTTTCAACAATTTCAAAATTCCGGCCCAAGGCGGCCCAAAGCTTAAACTTGGCTCCGGCCAAGGGTTTTCCGTCTTCCTTCTTGGTCTTTTGGACCGAGAAGAAGGTGGACCCGCGATAGTTCCTGACCAGGTAGGCCCCGGTTCCGTCTTTGGTGGCACTCGACATGATGTCGGCATCGTCGCCCTGCTGACCTTTCCGGAAGCCGGTGATGATGGTCCCGTTATCGGAGGGCTTGGGGTCCGTGATCTGGTGGTCCACTCCCGGATGTTCTTCGGTCGCTGAGGTGAAGAAGGTCAACTTGCTGGTGAACTTATCGTCGTGGACCTCCAACTCGCCCTTGACCTCGATAATATAGAAGTCCGTAGAAGGCAGGGAGTCCAGCTTGATGGCAGACAGGTTGGCCGGTGCTTTGACTGCCTTAAACGGTGAGCCATACTTATCCAGAGACTGGTTAAAGTCCATTCTTGCAGGAGGTTTCTGTCCTCCCTGCGGTATTCTCCAGATCTTATAGGAGGCGTTGACAATGGGGTTGTCCGCGGCAGCGGAGAAGAGTCCAAGGTTAGCCTCCGTTAAACGCTCGCCATTGCGGTTGATATAGATCCGCTGGGTGTAGAGCATCTTCCGGTTACCTTGGTTATGGTCTGTAGCTTCAACCTGGGTGATGGCCGTCTCGACCGAGACGTTATTCCGCATGGTCTTCTGGATGCCCAGAATCGTATCCCCATCCTTCTTGCTTCTTTCCTTGAAGGACTTGATGGATCCCGGAACCGGTTTGCCGTCGGCCCCGATGGTAAAGGTGGAAACGGCTTGGACCGGAAGCTCATAGCCCAAAACCGGTTTAGTTTCATAAATACCGTAGTCGCCCGGCGGCAGGTTCTTAAAGCCAAACTCGCCATTCGGTCCGGAAACCACCTTCTCGTAGCCTTTCACGACCACCGACCCCTGCGGGGTCTCCCGGCGGAGCTCGAATTCCGCTTCCGCCAAAGGTGTCTCGGACATCAGGGGGTTGCCATCCGGTCCTACGATGGGGTTACCGTGTTCGTCTTTCTGCTGACCGCTCTCCCCCACCTTCTTAAACTTGAGCTCATTGGTGGTGTTGAAAACGGTGAGGACGGGGATCTCCGTCTCTTCGATCCGAATGAGGTCATCTTTCGGCCGGTAGCTGGTAATGGTCTCTTCCCGAATCAGGGTGATGTTGTTCCCCAAGTCCTGGGAGGAGGAGCTATCCTTCACGGAATAGTCAATCTCATTCCCATTTTGATCCTTGAAGGGGAGACCGCGGTAGATGGTCTCATAAACCCCTTCATTTTTTGGAGCCAGGGTCTGGGTGAGCGAAGATCCTTGGTAACCGAGCGCCTTCAGCGATGGTAAATCAAGATCCTGACCATTCACCTTGGCAGTTAGGGTGACGTCCATGGACTCCCCGCCTTCCGGTAGACGGTTATTATAGACCTTGCGGACGGTCAGGTTGAGTGCCTTGCGTTCATAGACCACCCGCACCACCGGATAAGCCGAGAGATCAATCTTCGGTCCCTGATAGTTAGCATTAGGAGCTTGGTCAGCGGTAATCCCGATATTGTTTGGACCCTGGGTAGACCCATTTTCATCAAAGGTCAGGATCGTCTTTACTTTGGACTCCCCATTTCTCAGAGAGAAAGTCTTCCCTTCTCCTGAGCGTTGGGTGGCTAGGGTGACATTGACGGGCTCCGAATACCCATCCAGCCCCTTCACCTCAATATTGAGGTTCTGTCCCGGATCACTGACGTAGGCCGACTTGATGCCGGCTTTTTTAGAGGTCCCATTTCCGACCCACTCCACCGCATCCGTAGCATAGACAGGGTAGGAGATGGCTCGTTTATAGTCTCCCTTAAGGGTGACCGAATAATCGAGGATAAGACGTTCGCCTGAAGCTAAAGTGATTGGATTGGTTCGGAGGGTCGTCATGCCCGAGAAGTCAGTAGAGTCAGAAACATAGACCGCTCGGAGGGTGTTCCCCTGACTGTTCACAATCTTCGCTGAAGGGGATCCGGCCAGATGAATGTTTTCAGCCAATGGGATGACCAGGCTTTCATTGTTGACCGTATTTTCGACGGTGAATTGTTGGTAGACATCATCAATGCTTTTTCCGAAGCGAGTGGGGTTTTCATAGGAAACCGTCTCGGAAACCAGTTTGTCCTTCATTTCTTCCCGAAGCTCAGCAGGAATGGGGTTGCTGGAGTCATTAAGACTTGCCTCAAGATTTCCCTTGTTACTGTTGTTGGTGACCAGGTTCAGATAACGGGAAACGCCGTGGGATTCGATCATCCGTTGGAGGTTCTCGTTGTAGTAGGCTTCCTCGCCGGCAAAGTTACGGCCGGAGGAGAGGAAGCTGACGACCTTTACCGTACCCTCATTAAGGTGGCGGTAGAGGACATCATTGGCCATATAAAGTGCCCGGTCCATCCAGGCCCCGGTCGTGGTTCGGCCGATGGGCACCTGGGTCAGGAGATCCGGCGGGTTGCCGATCCGCCAGTAGGTATATTGGGTGGAGGCTTCATCATAGCCACCGTAGATGACGTTGATATAGCCCTGGTAGCCCTTGTTTGCCAATTCTCTGCTGTAATCCCGGATCCGGTTGTTAAAGAGGGTAAGATCTCCACGGGATTCCGGAACCAGGAGGAAGTAGAGGTCCAGGTCCTTCTGAAGGGTCTGACCGGTCGCCTCATGGTGGATATCGAACTTCTTATTATTAGGATCGGCGTCGTTGAAGGATGTTGTCGCCGAGATCTTATAGTGACTTCCCGCAGGAGCACCGGCACCCACGGCAGCCAGTCCCATCATGGGGCCCATCTCCAGGAGGTTGCCCATGGCTTCAGGCATGGCCGACCGGGTGGAGAAGGCCGACCGGGAGCCGGTCGCCTTCTGGGTAACGGTCGTTTTTCCGTTTTCCGCCACGATAATTTCCCACGAAAGACCGGAAACCACATAACCTGCCGGAGCTTCAACTTCCTTTAAGGTATAGGTCCCTTTGGGAAGGTTGTTGACTTCGATCTTGCCGCCCTTGTCCGAGGGCTGGATCATGATTTCCTTCCCGGTTGAATCGGTCAGGGTAAAGTAAGCGCCGGACAAGGGGGTCTTGTTTTCGTCGACCTTAAGAATACGGAAGCGTCCAGTTTGCGTATAGGCCTGGTTTCCCACCTTGACCGTAGGCATCTCGGACCGGTCCCGGATGGCCGGGATATGGAAGTCGTCAGTTTTCCCCTTGTTCACCAGGGTCGTCCGGTTATTGGTATTGGTAAAGTTTCCGTTCCGGTAGTTGTCCTTTAAGCGGACAGAATAGTAAAGGGAGACGGACTCATCCTTCCCCAGGGTCAGTCCTTCCATCTTGAATTGACGATTGGTCGCATCATAAGTCAGCTTGACATTTTTCAGCAAGCCTTCTGCGGGCGCCTTCCCATTTTTATAGATGGACCCGTCGGAGGCGACCAGGACATAGTCCTTCTCGTTAAAGACGCCGTCCTCGCCCAAGTAAAGGTCAACACCATCGCCCATAGGATCGGTCACGACCGCTTTCTCAATGGTGGGCGTCATTTTATTCTGACTGTTTAAGTAAAACTGCTTGGAGACCTCGTCATAAATGCTGGTTACGGCGTTATCGGCATTGCCAATGTCACTTAAACCGGAATAACTTTTGGGTGTAGAAGCCATCATGGGGAAGAAGAACTTCTCCTGGCCATTGAACCAGCCGGCATTATTGAGGGTCTTCAGGTTATAGCCGATCGTGGTCACCTTGATTCCGGCATCCGTCAGATCACGAACGGTGGAAATCGTAGCATAGACACTCTCAAGGACTTGATCATTGCCTGCCCAATAGGAGGAATAGGCCAACTGATTGGTATCCCCCTTGGAGGTTCCGAATTGATAGTAGGTTCCGTCACCCCGGAGGGTATTGTAGTCAAAGCCCGAAGCCCGACCATTGTAGGTTAAGCCGCTCTTAGGAACGTCGCTATAGGTGTTGGGAATCGTAGGATTCGGCTTATAGATGGGCTCCCAAGCCGTCCCATCCGGTCTGGTCCCATTGGCCTTGGATCCTGTCGCCTTGAAGGAAAGGGTCGGACCACCATCGGTGATTAAGATGATGTGCTTATTTTCGCCCTCCCCCTTGGCAAGAATCTCCTGGGCCCGCAAAAGCGCCCGCTGGGTGAAGGTCCCGCCCATGAAGCGGTTGGTATTAAATTTGGGGTCGGCAGCCAACTGTCCGGGAGAGGTTAATTCTACGCTGGACGTTACTGCCGGGTCGTTCGTATAAGTGGCGTTGCTCTCATAGGGATTCCACCAGCGGTAATCGCTGAAGTTATTGTCCCGCAAAGAGGCATTTTTATTCTTCTCTACTGTAATACCGGCATATTCCACATAGCCGATATTCACGTTGGAGAAGCCGGAGAAGGCCGAAACAATATTCCGGACCTGGCTCCGCACCTGGTCTTCATTTCGTGAAGTCTTAATCGAACCGGAGTGGTCGACGACGAGGACAATATCCGTTTCTTTGCCGCCGGCAAAAGAGGACTGTCCGCGGCCTTGGACCGTCAGCTCCACCTGGTATTCATTAAGGTTCTTGTCCACGGTATTGAGGATCCGCTTGGAGATATCTCCCACCTCTTTCGTACCGGCTTGGTCATAGATGGTCTTCCGGTAAGGAAGAGGATTGCGGGCCTTCTCATTGGTCATGGTCCGGTCGCCGGATCCTTCTCCGTCCTTGACAAATTCCTGGCCGGTCTGAAGCTTCTCTGGATAGTCGGCATTCGAGGGGTTGGTCACGCCCGACCCCACCAGGATCGTTCTCCCGTCGGTGGAAACTTCGACCTTCCAGGTTTCGGTCGACGGCTCATAGCGGTCCGGAGCCTGGGTCTCTTTTAAAGTATAGGTACCGGCAGGGATGTCCTTGAAGGTCAGTTTCCCCTCGGCGTCTGTCTTCAGGGACCGTTCCGGCTTCAATGCCTGGCCATTATCCAAAGTTCCGGACAGGGTGAACTGGGCCCCTTCCAGGGGCTTTTTGTTATCATCCATTTTTACGAGGCTGAACTCGCCACCGATCTTACTATGGTCAATTCTCGTGTTGAGGACGTTCTTTCCCAAAATCGTCTGGTCCATCCGGTAGCCGGCTAGGGCCCCGCCGGCGGACATCTGGACTTCTTTGACCGTATACTCAATTTCCTTCCCTTCCTTATTAAAGCGGGGAAGGTTGGTGAAGCTGTATTTCCAGTCCGTAGCTTCCGAAACGGCAGCTCGATAGGGGGTCTCCTGACCATCCGCCAAAAGAACCACATGGACCGTGGCTGGCCGCTTCAGGAGGTCCTGGCTGTCGTTATACCAGATCTTGTTCCCGGTAACGGTAACCGTTCCGCCCGGCCCTTCGGGGGTCGAAATTTCATGGACGTCAATGTTAACGACCCCGTTGACAATCCGATAGGTCGCATAATACTCCGGATGGTCCTTGAGCTCAATCCGGTAATCCACTTGTTCATGGTTGTCATCATACTTGGGTAAGTTGCTGAACCGGTAAATCTGACCGATCTTTTCCGGCGTCAGGTCCGTTTCCAGGCCGTTTTTCTTGAGAATGATCTTGGCATCCGGATCCGGCGTCACATTGCCCCAATTCACCACAGCATCCATGGTATAGGTCACCGACCCGATATATTTCAAGGGATTGGGAATCAGGTAGATGTCCTGGGTCGTATCATGGGGTAAGGGCTGAACCTCGATGGCCGTCTGGGCATTGGGGATCAGGTGGTTGGCATCCGTTGTTAACTGTTCGATGGTATACTTCCCGGGGCGGAGTTGGAAGGTGATTTTTCCCTGGCCATCCGTCCGGAGAGTCCCGATATCCTTGATGACCTCTCCTCGTTCATCCAGGATTTGGAAAGCGGAGCCGACGATCGAAACCTGCTGGTCGCCCTGCTCATGGTTGTAGACGGTGATGGTTATTGCTTTATTAGGAGAGTTTTTGGACAAGTAAACATTAAGCGTTTCCTTGTACTTCACGCCATTATTTATCTTGATGGGCTGGCCATTTTCATCTTGAAATTTGATGTCCGTATAGACTCTTCCGTTCTCAACGGAGGGTTCGGTCGATTCAACAAAAGCGTACTCATAAGGGGCTTTCATAATCGCCACCTCATAAATATATTGAGGAAGGAGGTCGTTAAAGACGAAATAACCATTGGCGTCCGAATAGGCCGTCCGGGTCATGGAATCGACCTGGTCGCCCTTTACACCATGATTATTCTCATAGGCCCGAAGTTCCAACTCCACCCCGGCGATTGTTAGGTCATGGTTCTTCTCATCCGAAACGTTGCCTTCAATAAAGTAAAGTTCAGTTCCATAGTCCTTGGCATCGTCGATGCGGACATACTTGACCGTCTCGATGGCCGAGAAGCGGAAGGCGATTTTTTTCTGGTTGGCCATGTAGCCCTTGGGGGCAGATACCTGGACCACCTCATAATTTCCGGCATTACAATTTTCTAATATAGCCCGGCCGTCCGGACCGGTCGTGACTTCCTTCACCATGCCGGGTCCGGTGATCCGGACCACAGCGCCAGGAATTTTCACGCCCTTGTTGTCCCGGTCCACCACCTCGATGATGATGGGACGGTTGGCGACAAAGGGGTTGAGGGGGGCACCCATGGGCTGGAGGAGGTTGCCGAAAGAGCCTTGCATGAGTTCATCAAGTGTGGCCCGGTCTTCCTTGAGCGTCCTGCCCAAGGACAAGAGGTCCAAGGTCTGTTCAGCGGATTTCCGAGCTTCTTCGGCTTCCCGGATGCTTTCATTCAAAGATGGGGTCTCCGGCTTTTCCGGCCGGTTTTCTGTTCCCGGTTCAAGGGGCTTTGTGGAGTCCGAAGGGTTTTCTTCGCCGGTTGAAGAGGATTCCGGTCTTTCCGAAGTTTCCGGGCCTTCTTCCACCGGCTCCAACTTTTCCATCGTACGGCGGATGGTGACGACAAACTGACCCGGTTCCAGTTTTAGGGTCGCCGCATCCAGGGCCTCTTGGAGGGCATCACCCTCCAGGCCTTCTTCTTGAATATCCTTTAGGGTCTTTTCATAGTGGTCCAAGGACCGCTGGTCAATGAGACGAAAGTCATAGAAACCGTCAGCGCCGGGGACGAGGTCATAGACAAGGATCCGTGTATCATCTCCGGCTTGAGCAGACGTGGGGAAGGAAGGAGTCACATAAGCCTTTTCCTCCTTGTCCATATTCGGGACAGCAAAAAGCAGACGGTTCTCTTTTTCCTCCTCTCCGGTCCATTCGGACCGAATGGGAGTGGTCAAGGGATCCGTCTCTACCCAAGTCCCATCCCCTTGTACCTGAACGGATTGGGTGATTTTTTCTTCTCCGAAGAGGGAAACCAGGGTCAGGGAATAGACCTTTTCCTCGAGGGTTCTTTTGACCTCTTCCAACTTCTCCCGGTCGACTTCCTCTCCGGACTTGGCCTCTTGGATCTTCTTGAGGAGGTCATTGTCCCGGTGGATGGGGGTGGTGATGGTGGTCAGGGCATAGCCGTCCCGGTTGACGGCTTTAGTCTCGGTATCATAGAGGAAGACAGGAGCAGATTCTCCCTTGGACAGGCGGTCAGCCCGGTCCTTTTCCCGAGCCTCCATGACTTCCTGCTCTCCCTCGGCATACTCACGATTGTAGATATGGGGTTGGTCTAAACCGTCGCCATTGGTGACGACAGCGGCCTGGTGGATTTCCTTTTCTTGGGGGACATAGTAGGTCAGGATCCAGGTGACGGACTGGGGAAGTCCATCATCATCCGTATGGATCTGGTAACTTAGGCTGGATAGGGCTTTCTTATCGTTGACCAGGAGCCGGCGGACCGGAAGGGCCTCTGCTCCGTCCGGGGCGTTCTTTTCCATTTCCTGGCCGACTCGGTCGAAAAAGTCCCAACTATCCCGGTCTTCCTCCGACTCTTGAGCCGGAGCAGACGTGGACTCGATATCCGGCGAACTGACATGGGTCTCCGACCTTCTGACCGGAGGGGATGTCCTTTCTTCATTCTGTTGTGTCCCCAGAAGTTCCATCAGGGAGGGCAGGGACCCTCTGGTCCCCTGGGCCAGAAAAACCCCTTGGTGAAAACTCTTTGCCTGACTTTCCCCTGCATAGGAGCCGATCGGGAAGCCGGTCATAATGACCAAAGCCGCCAACAAAAACGAAAGAAATCTTTGGAACTTTTTCATGGTGATCCCCTCTACTATTCCCCTTGGTGTCCGCTAACGAGCGGATTCTTCTATTCCTGATTCAGCCGGCCCGGCCGACTGAACAAAATCATCAAGCAATGGGTAAACCTACTTCTGCATTGAACATAATTTATTATATCGGATTAATTCACTTTGCTTTTCTCATCTTTCCTTTTTGTTAATAACATTCATTAGAATTGTAGGAAATTTATTCGTTTTTTCCCAATACTTGAGGGGTTTACTGGTATATATCTGAAGAAAAAAAGAGGATTTTCCAAATTTTTTTCAAATTTACAAACTGATGAGAATGGCTTATTATTAAGCTATCAAGAAGAGATAATGACAACTTTCCGGAGATTTTCCGCTTTTGGAATCCTTATTCATCTACAGAAAGGGACGAAAAATGACTAGCCTGCTCAATGATATTGTGGACCGTCGGCTCCGCCTGGTGGAGGCCCTGACCTATTCGGAGGGAGTCCAAAGCCTGGCCTCCCTTTCCCGGGATTTGGACCTTCCCCACCGGACCTTGACCAACGACATCCAGCTCATCAATAGCGATTGGCCCCGGATCCACATTGACCTTGCCGAGGACCTGGTCAGGATCCACTACCGGCCCGGCACCACCATCACCGATGTCTACCGGGATGTCCTGAAGGAGGAGCCCATCTTCTCCCTCATCCAGACCCTCATCCTAAAGCCCAACCTCTCCCGCCAAGACCTGGCGAAGGAAGCAGCTATGTCGGAAGCCTCCCTCTACCGGAATGTGGGCATTTTTAATGCCTCCGGACTGGGCCGGCTGGGCCTTTCCATCGCTACGAATCCTTTCCGCTTGGAAGGGCCCCATGAGTCCCGCCTCCTTTTCTCCTCCATCTTTTTATATAAGCAGATGGACATCGATGGCTGGCCCTTCCCCGACTATCCCCGGGAGGAGGTCAACCGCTTTGTCCGCCTCATGCTGGAATCGACCGGGATGGAAATGGACTTCGCAGAATTCCGGATGATGACCTTTTATGTGGTCCTCGGCATGGTTTGGGCAAAGGAATCGGGGGATGCCAAGGCCTTTATCAAGAACTGGCGCAGGGAGAGAAAAACCCACGACAGCCACAAAAGGGATACCCTGGCTTCCTTGAAAAACCGGTCCCACTACCTCCGGCAAGCCAAGACCTATGAGGAGGTTTTCGACTTTCCTATGAGTCTGGCCTCCTTGGTCTACCTCTATTCCTTTTACTTCCAAAGGGAATATTTTTCCTCCTACCAAGGCCTTCTCAACATGGCCATGGTGGATTCCAAGATCAACGCTTCCTTTTTTTATTTAACAAGGCTCCTGGACCGGATCGAGGATGACTATGGGGTCAAGCCGGATGACCGCCATGAGCTGGTCCGGGACCTCCACAACACCCTCTATGCCGGTTATGTGGGACCGGACATGGTCCCCTTCTTCTACCGAATTTCCGACCGCTATTCCCACCTGATCGGCCAAAGCTATCCCAAGCTCTATGCCGATATTCGGAAGGGGATTGAGGGATACTTTGACCACATGGACCTTGAACCGGAACCCATTTTTATGGAATGTTGCCTCTATTCCCTCTTGATGAAGTGGGGGAGGCTCTTTTACCGGAAGCTCCCCCGGGACAATACCCTCTCCCTCTTGATTATCAGCTCGATCGGCCATGCCCATGCCCTGTCCCTCCGCGACCTGGTCCAGGCTGTGTCCTACTTCCCCCTGCATATTTCCATCTATGATAAGCCCACCTTCCGCTGGAAGGAGGTCCTGGAGGAGGGCTACGATGTGATATGGACCAACCTCTCCCTCCCGGCCTCCCTTGAGGGGAACCCCGACCACCCCTTCCGCTTTGCCGGGACGGACAGCCGGATCGTCCTCTTTAACTTCTCGCCCAAGGCTAGGGATCTGAACTGCCTCCGGGCAGCCATCAACGACGCCATCCAAGCCAAAGAGGAGGGCCCTTTGTTATGAAAAGTTTGCTCAACAAAAAAGTGGGCCGCCTCCTGGACCTCATCACCCTTCTTGAAGTGCAGAATGGATCCATGGACACGGCCACACTCTATAAAAACTATCATTACCGGCCCTCTTCCCTGGCTTCGGACATCGGTCAGGCCAACGACTTCTTTTCCGACATCCTGGAAATTACCAAGTCGGACCGGGTAGAAATTACCTACAAAGAGGCGGCTTCCTATGTAGAAGCCTATGCCTATGCCATGTCCCGGGACCCCCTCTGCATACTCCTGGAGCGGATCTTCTTCCACCCCAACCAAACCATCAGCGACATGGCCCGGGACCTCTTCGTTTCTCCCTCCACCATCTACCGCTGGGCCGACCTCTTCAATGAGGCGGTCAAGGAAAATTTCGACATCCACCTGGAAACCCACCCCCTGGTCATGAGGGGGGATGAGGTGGAGGTCCGGACCTTTTATATGACCTTTTTTAAGGAGAGGTACCCCTCCTATGACTGGCCCTTCTACCACATCTCCAAGGACCAGGTCTCCGCCTTCCTCAATCGGGTCATCCCCATGAAGTATGGGAAAAACTTTTTCCACTACTACCAATGCTTCCACTACCAGATGGCGGTCTCCATGCGCCGGTGCTGCCAGGGCTTCCGCTTGGATGAAGACGTCCTCGCCCGAAATCTCCGGGTCCGAACTCTGACAGAGAACATTGTCGAGGAGGGCTTGGACCTCCGGTGCAAGACCTGCATAAATGGAAACCCCGCCCATGACCCTGTCCTCTTCGCCGAGCTCCTAGCCCCCTTTGTGGGGGACCGGGATGCGGAAAATTACGCCAAGCTGGTGGACCTGGCCGACAAGGACCCTCTGGTCAACCGGACCTTTATCTACATTAACCAGCTGACCACCCAAATCTGCAAGGATTTTCAAATTCACCTGGACAACGAGCGGGCCCTCTCCCTGGCCCTCCACAATGCCCTGGTCGGGTCCTTCGGCCGCTCCCTCAGCCGCTTCATCCTCTACTCCCCCTACCGGGTCTACCAGGAAAAGATCCGGGCCCACTATCCCCAGGTCTGCCAGCGGGTCCTGACCATCCTCCGCTCCTACAACCAGCGCTTCTCCCTCCCCACCGACCCGGCCTATCTCGCTTATCTCTTTTATGTCCTCTTCACCACCTGGGAAAACTTCCTCAACCAGCTGATTCAAAACCGGAAGACCGTCCGAATCCTCGTCCTCAGCAAGTTCTCCCGCTTCCACGCCCTCTCCCTCCGGGACCAGATCCTCTTCTACTTTGGCAACCTGGTCGAGGTCACCCTCCCCAAGGAGGTCCCGGTCCGGATCGAAGACATCGACCTGTCCCCCTATGACCTCCTGGTCTCCAACTTCCGGATCGCCCACTCTCCCATCCCCGCCATCCTCTGCGAAGGCATCTTTACCGATAAGGACTACGAGGAACTCTCCCGGGCTATCCTGGAACTCCGGAGCATGGAGACGGCCTCGGAAGAAAATGCGACACTTTGATACAGAAAGGAATCCCTATGACACGCAAGATCACCAATATTTACCCACCCCAGGCAGGTATTGATGGAGCAGGTGTCCACCTTTACCACGTTTTGGGACGCCATTCCATGCACCAAACGGACCCCCTCCTCCTCTTGGATGCCTTTGATTCCCGGGATCCGGAAAAATACACGGCCGGCTTCCCCATGCACCCCCACCGAGGAATTGAAACCATCTCCTATGTCTACCAGGGCGCCATGGTCCACCGGGATTCCCTGGGAAACGAAGACCGGGTGGATGACCGGGGCGTCCAATGGATGACTGCCGGTTCCGGCATCTTCCATGAGGAGAAGCTCCCGGCTGTGGACCGCCTCTTCGGTGTCCAACTCTGGCTCAACCTGGCCAAGAAAGACAAGTTCACCCCGCCCGCCTACCGGGCCATCCGGGCGGAGGACATCGAGGAAATCCCCTTTGATGGGGGCTACCTCCGCCTTCTGGCCGGACACTACCAAGACCACCAAGGCTACCTCTCCCACCATCTCCCAGTGGATTACTATGACGTCCATTTGGATCCCGGGAAGTCCCTGACCCTGGACCTGGACCCCGACCGGTCCGTCACCCTCTTCGCCCTCATCGGAGAAGGACAGGTCGACGATAAGACCCTCCCCCACTTCCATGCGGCCACCACCTCCGAGGGCGACAGCCTGATCCTGACCAATCCCGGCGACGAGGAAGCCGCCATCCTGGTCTTTTCCTCGGTCCGCCTGGATGAGCCTATCGCCTGGTGGCCGGGGCCCATCGTGATGAATACGGAAGAAGAACTCGAAGAGGCCTATGCCCAGGTCAAGGCCGGAACCCTGGTCCGGGACCGGATCGACATGGAAATCTAGGCCCATCCCAGACACAAGAAACCAGCCCCACTTGGGCTGGTTTCTTTTTGTCTCTTTTTGTTACATTTTGTGTCATTTAGATTCATGCCATCCCATGATCTTCCTTGAGCTTCCAAAAGACCTCTTGGAGGAAGGCGGCATCCGCCCGGTTATCAAAATCCAATTCAACCCGGTTCCAAAAACGGGGGCCATAGGTGAAGGTCAAAACATACTGGGCAGGTGAATCTTTCGTCGCCGGCTCATAGCGGATGTCCTCCTCCAGATCCAGCTCCTTATAGGGAACCAGGCTGTCCGACAGGAAGGATCCCTTATAAATAAGGAAGTCTTCGTTGAAAAGGATCCGGTTGTCTGCCGGGTGGACAAAATACCTATCCGACCTCCTTTCCCGGAGGAAAGAGTCGGCCCGAAAGAAGCCCCGGACTCGGGCCAGCTGGGCCAGACCCTTCCGGTAGTTGACGACAAGGGAATGGAGGGTCCCCAAGCCGATGATAACCAGGACTAATCCCATGATGGTTAGGGGCACCTTGAAAAATCCGGGCGGAGAGGGCGGGCCAAAGCCCATCCCCGGGCCGGGACCCCAAGGATTCCCAAAAAATCCTTCCGAGATCGAAAGGGCCATCCGGCCAAAAAAGGCTAAGAAGGCCAAAATAACCAGGTGGGCCAAAATGGCCCCGCCATTGATGGAGTAGTCATAGGTGACTTCCTTGAGGGGTCGTTCTCCGAAATATTTTTCGCTGATTTCCCGGATGGGTTGGTAGCCGACAGCCATCTGTGGCCTCCCTTCTCCTAATTCGCCTTGTTCACTACCTCATCGGTATCCAAGGTCAGGCTTCCGTCTTCCATGAGGAAGGCGGGAATCCCGATTAAGCCGGATTCCTTGGCCTCATCGAATTCGGGCCGGCTGTCCCGGAGGGCCAGGAAGGCCTTGAGGTCGGCCAGAGATTCTGTGATGTTGTGGTAGTCGTAGGGGATGCCGGCCCCATCAAGGGCCTCGACGGCATCCACGCAATCGGGACAAAGTGGGCTTCCATAGAGTTTCATGGGATCTCCTTTTGTTTCAATGCCTTTCGATTTGTTTCAATTTATTCCGCTTGTTTCAATTCCTTTCGCTTGATGCTTGCGGCTTATTTTTGCCATATTTTCGAGCCAGATAGATGGCGGCAAAGGCAATGGACAGGCCGACAACCACTCCGGCCAGAACGTCGGTGGGAAAGTGAACATAGAGGTAGAGACGGGAAAAGACGATGAGGACCGCCAGGGGGATGGCCACCAGGCCCAGGCGTCGGTCGGTCCAGGTCATCATGGCCGCCCCGATAGCCGAGGACATGGAATGGCCGGAGGGGAAGGAAAAGTCCTTGGGGACATCAATCAGGAGGCGGACCGTGGGGTCCAACCAGCAGGGCCGGGACCGCTGGACCAGGTTCTTGATGACCAGGTTGTTGAGAAATTGGCCGGCCAAAAGGGCCAGGAGGAGGAGAACCGCCTGCTTCCGATACTTTTTCTGCGACATGAGGAGGAGGGCCGAAAGGATCCAAAAGAATCCCATGTTGCCCAAACGGGTGACAAAGACCATGAAGGAATCCATGGGCGGTGAGGTGAGTGTGTTTTGTATCCAGTGAAGGATGGGCCAATCAAATGCCATACCACTTCCTTTCATTCTTCGGGGTTGATCCGGGCCTTCTTGTGGGAGGCTCGGACGGTGATAAAGAGGGAGGCCATAACCAGGCAACCCCCGATCAGGATATCTTTGGTTAGGACCTCGCCCAGGATGATGACCGAAAAGAGGACGGTCAGGAGGGGTTCCAGAAGGGACACCAGGGAGGTCTTGGTCGGGCCCAAGCGACCCAGGCCCTCCATATAGGCCCAAAAAGCGACGATGGTGGAGAGGAGGGTGATGAGGACCAGGGCGATGAGGCCGGGCGAAGTCCGGGGCGGGTCAAAGCCCACGAAGAGGGAGATGATCCCATAGGTCACCGCATTCCCCACCATCATATAAGCTGAGGACTGAGCCCCTACGCCCGGCCGGAGGAACTTGGCCGAATAAAAAATGTAGGTCGTATACACCAAGGCGGATAAAAGAGCCAAAAGGAGTCCCAAGGGTTCCCCATCCAGGTTCCCTCCCATGATGATAAAGGCGCCCGCTGTGGCCAAGACCAGGGACAAGACCTTATCCCCGGTGATCTTTTCCTTATAGATAAAGGCCGACCCCACCATGACCATGGCCGGATAGGTATATAAAAGAAGCGACACCGCACCTGCCGACGCATACTGGAGAGCCATGAAATAGCAGAAAGCCTGGGCTGAATCCCCTATGGCTCCCAAGAAAAAATAGGTCCATCTCTCCTTCTTCGACAGGCGGGGAAGCTTTCGGACCCTCATCATGGCCATCATAAAGACCGCCGCTGCCAGGAAGCGAAGAAACAGAAGCGTATAGGTCGACGCCCCTGCCCCATAGCAAATCTTGGCAAAGATCGGCATGAGCCCAAAGCCGAAGGCCGACAGGGCCACCAGGGCAGCGCCGGATTTTTCGCGTTGGTCCATAAAAACTCTCCTTCTCCATAAGCTTCTACTATTATACCTCACTATGTATCTCAGATGTTGGGGTGGGGGCGGCCGGCCTGGGGGGGGGAAAAGCTGGGGCGAAGCCCCCTCATCCGGCGAAATCGAGGAATAAGGAGGACTAGTGGAGCCCCCTCATTTGGCAAAACCGGGGAATAAGGGGGAAAAACGGAACCCCCTCATTTGGCAAAATCGGGAAAAAAGGGGGAAAAACGGAGCCCCCTTATTTGGCAACATGAGGAAAAAAGGGGGACTAGGGTAGAGTGACCCCAAAAAGTTGGACCAGAGAGAGCAGCCATATCCTTGTGTTTC
>NZ_HE978585.1:249459-277242 GCF_000311985.1 Kallipyga massiliensis ph2
TCCAGAACAGGTTGTGCAAGAGTATTTTGAAGCCGTAGTTGCTTAGGCGATTGCTTTTTCCGGGCGAAAAGGATAGGTGCTTCCTTTCTCCTCGTCAAGGGACGCTCCCTTTGGTCGCTCTTCGCCCTTGACCCGTCGAAAAGGAAGCACCTGGAAAAGAATTGCCGGAAAAAACTAAATGTGTCAGAGCCTTGTGCTGAATGTGTAACATATGTCTTGACAGTTAAGACTGGTATGTGGAATAACTATCTCGTTGCTCTTGCCTTGGGACATTTATTTTGATAATATGTAGATGTATAAAGATATGGCCTGGGTAAACACCCTTTGGGCCACCGTAGGCGGGATGAATATCCCGCCATTTTTTATGGAGATGAAATGCGAGAGCTTAGTATTTTTATTGAACTCAGGAGTTGAAAAGACTTTTTTTAAAATCTATTGATTGAAAACATTGTAAATTGCTAAAAAAAATTGCTGAAAGAAATCGTTGAGGAGATGATCAGAGAAGCGGGTTATTTTGCCACTGTCATACCGGCCCAAACAACGAAATTGGCGGAAAGAGGGGTATCGTCATACCGCTCCAAATAACGAAAACAGCAGGAAGGAGGGGTATTGCCGTACCGGCCCAAATGACGAAAACAGCAGGAAGGAGGGGTATTGCCGTACCGGCCCAAATGACAAAATGGCAGAAAGGAGGGGTATTGCCATACCGGCCCAAACAACGAAATTGGCAGAAAGGAGGGGTATTGGCGGTGCCCTGGGCGGGAGGCGCATGTTAGGTATTGCTTATTATCCAAATATTTGCTACTATTAGAGGGCAGGATATTGTTACTTATTTAACTATCCCTATTTTACCCCTATAAGGAGGACCTATGACTTACTCAATTTTCTCTGTACCCAACAAGATCATCCATGGCGACGGGGCTATGGACTTCCTCTCCACTTTGGATGGCGACCGCGCGGTGATTGTAACCGGCGGCAACTCCATGAAGCGGGGCGGCTTCCTTGATGATGCCAAGGCGTTCTTGGAAAAGGCCGGCTTGGAAGTGGAAATTATTGACGGCGTGGAACCGGATCCTTCGCTCAAGACCTGCTTGGCGGGTGGAAAGAAGATGGAAGAATTTGGTCCTCAGTGGATCATCGCATTGGGCGGCGGGTCGGCCATGGATGCGGCCAAGCTCATGTGGGTTTTCTATGAGCACCCGGGCTATGACTTCCAGAAACTGGCCAACTTCGATAATCCACCCCTGGGCGATAAGGCCAAGATGATCTGCATCCCCTCCACCTCCGGGACAGCCTCGGAAATTACGGCTTTCTCTGTCATCACCGACACCGAAGCGGAGATCAAGTATCCCCTGGTCCACCCCGACTTCGTCCCCTATGCGGCCCTCTTGGATGCTAAGATTCCAGCAACTATGCCTCCCAGAATCACCGCTCAGACCGGGATGGACGTCATGACCCATGCGGTGGAAGCCTATGTATCCACCAATGCGGATGACTACACCGATCCCCTGGCCATCCGGGCCATCCGGCTGGTCTTCGGCTACCTGAAGAAGGCCTTCGACAAGGGCGACGACATGGAAGCCCGTGTCAAGATGCACGACGCATCCACCCTGGCCGGCATGGCTTTCTCCAACTGCTCACTCGGGATCGTCCACTCCATGGCCCACAAGATCGGCGGCATCTTCCACCTGACCCACGGCGAAGCCAACGCCATCATGCTCCCCTATGTCATCGACTACAACCGCAAGGAAACCAACCGCTATGATGAGCTGGAGAAGATCCTAGGCATCGATGACATCGCTGAGGAAATCCGCAAGCTCAACGCCTCCGTTGGCCTGACCGCCTCCATCCAGGAAGGGCAGAACACGGTCATCAAGGAAGAAGACTTCCTGGCCCACCTGGACGTCATGGCCGAGAACGCCTTCAAGGATGCCTGCACCCTGACCAACCCCCGTCAGACCTCTCCGGAAGACATCAAGAAGATCTACGAATGCGCCTACTACGGCAAGAAGGTGGACTTCTAGTCGCATGAATTTCCGCAAGGCGACCTCCCGGGACCTCATGGCCATCGGGGACATCTATAGACGGATCCACGACCATGAGGAGGCCGGCCTCCTGTCCACCGGTTGGATCCGCGGGGTCTACCCCACTTCGGACACCGCCCGGGCGGCCCTGGACCGGGACGACCTCTATGTCCTGGTCGAGACGGACCCGGCCGAGGCGGGCGCAGCAGGGGCGGGCGCAGCAGGGGCGAACCCGGCAGAAACCATTGTTGCCGCCGGGGTCATCAACCAAGTCCAACTCCCGGAACATGAGGAGGCCGACTGGCAGCTGGCGGCGGATGAGGATGAGATCCTGGTCCTCCATACTCTGACCGTGGACCCCCTGCAGGCGGGCCATGGCTATGGTCGATCTTTCGTGGCCTCATATGAGGATTTGGCTCGCGACCAAGGCATGAAAGCCCTCCGGATGGATACCAACGCCCTCAACCAAAAGGCCCGAGCCCTCTATCGCAAGCTGGGTTACCGGGAAGTGGGACAAGTCCCCACTTTCTTCAATGGGATTGACGGCGTCATGCTGGTCCTCCTGGAAAAGGTCCTAAGTGAATAAGAAAACAGCCCTCGTCGGAAATCGACGGGGGCTGTTTTTTTGTGGAGGGGCTTGGCGGGGCTCATGGAGGCGGGGCCGGGGTGCCCTGGCTAGTGGCGAAATCAGGCCCCAGCCAGGGTAAGGGCGCCCTGGCTAGCGAGAAATATGAGCCACAGCCAGGGTTGGGCTGCCCTGGCTATTGGCGAATTTGAGGCCCAGCCAGGGTTGTGGCGCCCTGGCTAGCCGACAACATGAGCCACAGCCAGGGTTGGGGCGCCCTGGCTAACCGACAACATGAGCCACAGCCAGGGTTGGGGCGCCCTGGCTAGTGGCAAAATCGAGTCCCAGCCAGGGTTGTGGCGCCCTGGCTATTGGCGAATTTGAGGCCCAGCCAGGGTAAGGGCGCCCTGGCTAGCGAGAAATATGAGCCACAGCCAGGGTTGGGGCTGCCCTGGTTAACCGACAACATGAGCCACAGCCAGGGATGGGATGCCCTGGCTATATCGCCATGGCCGCCTCATAGGCTTGCCAAATAGCGGTTTTGATGGTGCCGATGGCCTCGCAGTCTCCGATGAGGCGGACCTGGGCGCCGGCCTGGTCTTTGGTCATGAGGGGGTCGGGGCGGTAGCCGACGGCGGAGATGACGGAGTCGCAGGCTTCTTCTTTGACCTGGCCGGAGGGGGCTTTGAAGGCGATGGTGCTTTCCTTGACCTCGACCACCGAGGATTCCAGGAAGACGGGAACCTGGTGGAGGGCGAACCACTCCCGGAGGTAGGAAGAATTGGCCAGGCAGACACCTTTGTTGGCGATGAGGTCCTCCTTCATTTCAATAATGAAGGGCTTTTTGCCTTGGAGGGCCAGTTCATAGGCGATCTCGCAGCCGGTCAGGCTTCCGCCGATGATGGCCACCCGGTCGCCGACTTCGTGACCCCGGAGGAAGTCGGTGGCTTCGATGGTCCGGTCGAAGCCGGGGATATTTTTCAGGACCAGGGGCTTGCCGCCGGTCGCCACGATGACCGGCTGGCCGCCGAAGTCGTGATCAGGCCGGATGTCCTGGTTGAAGTTCACGGTAATATCCAGACGTTTCATTTCCCCCCGATACCATGCCAAAAGGTCCCGCATGGGTTTCTTATAGCCCTCGGCCCCGCCGGGGATGACCACCCCGCCGAGCTCGTCGGTCTTCTCATAAATAATAGGCTCATGGCCCCGGAGCTTGAGGACCCGGGCCGCCTCCATCCCGGCCACCCCGCCCCCGATGATGTGGACGGTCTTGGGCCGGTCGGTCTTCTGGATGTAGTGCTTGTCCCACTGCATGGTCTCCGCATTAACCGCGCACCGAGAGAGGTTGAGGGAGTCGTTGAGCTCCTGCATGTTGGGGGTTCCCTTCCACTTGCTCATGTTGAAGCAGGCATTGTGGCAGAGGATGCAGGGGCGGATTTCCTCCTCCCTGCCCTCGATGATTTTGGTCACCCACTCCTGGTCGGCCAGGAAGGCCCGGGCGAAGCCGGCACCGTCGATGGTCCCCTGGGCGATCTCCCGAGCGGCGACATGAGGATTCATCCGACCACCGGAGACGACCGGGATGTCGACGGACTTCCGGATTTCCTTGACGTCCTCCAGATTGCAGTTTTCCGGCATATAGATGGGCGGATGGGCCCAATACCAGGCGTCATAGGTCCCATTGTCGCAGTTGAGCATGTCGTAGCCCGCCTCCTGGAGGTGGCGGACGGCCCAGCGGGATTCCTCCATGTCCCGGCCGGCTTCCTCCGCCTCTTCACCGGGCAGGATGCCCGACCGGAAGCCCTTGGTCTTGGACTGGACGGAATAGCGGAGGGAGACCGGGAAGTCCTCCCCGCAGACCCGTTTGATTTCCCGAACGATGTCCACGGCAAAGCGGTAGCGGTTCTCCCGGCTTCCCCCGTATTCATCCGTCCGCTTATTGATATATTTGAGGGCAAACTGGTCCAGGAGATAGCCCTCATGGACCGCATGGATCTCCACCCCGTCCACTCCGGCTTCCTTGAGGAGGAGGGCCGTCTTCCCGAAGGCCTCCACCATCTCTTGGATCTCCTCCACCCTCATGGCCCGGGAAGGAACCTTATCCGACCAGCGGTTGGGCGAGGGCGAGGCGGATGCGGTGATCTTGTCCAGGTTCATGACCGGCTTGGACAGGACCCGGAGGATGGGGTTGGTATAGAGGGTCTCCATCATGGGGGTGATGGTGAAGGACCGGCCGAAGCCTGCCGTCAGCTGGACAAAGAGCTTGGCCCCCGTCTTGTGGAAGGCCGGCATCCACTCAGCCAGGTCCCGATACATCTTTTTGTTCTTATAGAGCCACTGGCCGAACATGGGGTTGTAGACCGCCTGGCAGCCCGGGAGGACCAGGCCCGCATGGTTGTCCGCCACCGTCTTGATAAATCGGGCCCCGGTCTCATCGAAATGGTTCTTCTCCATCCAACCCAAGAGATTGGTTCCTCCCATGGAGGTCAGGACAATCCGGTTCTTGATCTCCAGCTTTCCGATCTTCCATGGGGTAAAAAGAGGGGCGAATTCCAGGTTCATCTGGGGATATTCCGGGGTCTGGTTCATGATCGCTTCCTTTCTATCTTCTATCGCTCAAGTCCATCCTGCTTCTTTCTTCTATTTTAACCTAGAATTTTCTTTCCATCGAGAAATCGGATAGACTGAAAGGAGAAAAAAGATGGGGCTCATGGCCCCCCGCAGGGGACATGCGCCGCCGGGTTTGGACGGAAGGAGTGGACGATGGCCGAACGGAGAATCAGAAGAGAAGACCTGACCCAAGCGGAGAAGATCCGCCTGGTGACCGGGATGGGGATGTGGCGGACCTGGGATGGCCAGGGAAAAATCCCCTCCCTCCTCATGACGGATGGCCCCCATGGGGTCCGAAAAGAGATCGAAGGGACTCAATATGACGAAGCGGAACCGGCCACCTGCTTTCCTACCGCCTCCTGCCTGGCCTCATCCTGGGACGCCGACCTGGTGGGCGACTTGGCCAAGGCCCTGGCGGAGGAGTCCATCCAAAAAGGGGTGGACATCCTCCTGGGCCCGGGCGTGACCATGAAGCGGACCCCCCTCTGTGGGCGAAATTTCGAGTACTTTTCCGAGGACCCCTACCTGACCGGGATCCTGGCCACCGCCTATGTAAAGGAGCTCCAGGCCATGGGGGTGGGGGCCTCCCTTAAGCACTTCGCCGTCAACAACCAGGAGTCCAACCGACAGACGGCCAATGCCCAGGTGGATGATCGAGCCCTCCGGGAAATCTACCTCCGGGCCTTTGAAATGGTGGTCAAGGCGGCCCAACCCGCCACCATCATGTCCTCCTACAACCGGCTCAATGGCCGGTATGTCGGCGAATCCGCCCGGCTCCTAACCGACATCCTTCGGAAGGAATGGGGCTTCCGGGGCCTGGTCGTCTCGGACTGGTCAGCCATCATCCACCTGGATGAGGCCATCCGGGCGGGCCTGGACCTGGAGATGCCCGACTCCCTGGGCATCCACCGGGAGGACTTGGAGGAGGGCCTCATGTCGGGCCGGGTTCGGGAGGAGGACCTGGACCGGGCCGTAGACCGGATCCTGGACCTCATCAAGGCTTCTCTGGAGAACCGGGACCGGTGGGCCGGCGGGGCCGGCAAGGAAGCCAAGTCCGAGGAAGCCGTCGGGGCCGCCGACCTGGCCGACCGCCACCACGACCTGGCCCGCCGCATGGCCGGCCAATCCGCCGTCCTCCTGAAAAATGAGGGGGTCCTCCCCCTGGATCCCGCCCTCTCTCCCGAGATCACCGTCATCGGGGCCATGGCCCGGGCCCCCCGCTTCCAGGGGGGCGGGTCCAGCCAGGTCAATGCCCGCCTCCGGCAGGATATGGTGGAAGCCCTGGAGGAGGCCGGCTTCCGGGTGGACTATGCCCCGGGCTACCGGATAGATTCCCTGGAGGAAGACCGGGCCCTGGTGGATGAGGCTCTGGGCCGGATCCGTCCGGATCGGCCCGTCTTCTTTTTCGGGGGCCTGACCGACCTGGTCGAGGGCGAGGGCTTCGACCGGGCTGACCTCATGCTCCCGGCCAACCAAATCTCTCTCATGGACCGGGTCCGGGACAAGGCCGACCGGGTCATCTACCTCTCCTTTTCCGGGGCCCCCTATGAGGTCCCCTTTGCCGACCGAATGGATGCCATCCTCCAAGTCTACCTGGCGGGCCAGGCCTGCTCGGAGGCGGTGGCCGACCTGGTGACCGGCCGGGTCAATCCCTCGGGACGGCTGGCGGAAACATGGCCCCTCCGCTTAGAGGATGTGGCCTCCAGTCGCTCCTTCGACCGGACCTCCAAGGACCTGGAGTACCGGGAAAGTCTCTTTGTCGGCTATCGTTATTTCACCAGCTATGAGGTCCCCACCCTCTTCCCCTTCGGCCATGGCCTCTCCTACACCGACTTCGCCTACCGGGACTTCCGGGTCCTGGACCAGGGGCGGACGGTCCGGGTCCGGGTGGAAAACACGGGCCAACGGGCCGGCCGGGAGGTCGTCCAGGTCTATGTGGAGAACCCTGACCGGGGCCGGATCCAAGCCCGCCGGGAGCTCCGGGGCTTCTGCAAGGTCCACCTGGATCCCGGCCAATCCCGGGAGGTCGAGATCCCCCTGGATGACCGGGCCTATGCGGTCTATGAGCCGGGCCGGGGCTTTGTCCAAGTTGCCGGGATCTACCGGGTCCAGCTGGGCCGGTCGGTCGAGAATATTCTTATGGAAAAAGAGGTCCAAGTCGATGGCCTCAGCCTTCCCGGCCATGACCGGGAGTCCTATCCCGACTTCTACCGGGAGGGTCCCCTGGAGGTCAGCCGGGACACCTTCCGCCGCCTCTATGGCCGCCCCCTCTCCCACTTCGACCGCCAGGGAAAAGGCGACTACAGCCTGGCCTCCACCCTCAACGACATGGCTAAGACCTCCCGCATGGCCCGCCTAACCCGGGCCCTGGTCACCCGGGCCATCTACCGGATGTTCCCCAACCGCCGGCCGGAAGACCCCCAAGTCCAGATGATGATCCATGGCGCCACCACCGGCCCCATCGATGCCGTCGCCTGTCAAAGCGGGAGCCGGGCCATCTACCGCCTGGTCTGCCTGACCGTCAACCTGGCCAACGGCCGCTTTTCCTTTGCCAAGCCCCGGCGGCGGTAAGGGGAATGAGCCGTATGCTGGCCGCCTCATGGCTCGCCCCCGCCGGCCGGCCGCCGCCATATGCCCCCACCCCCTCTCACAAATCTTTTCCTCATAATTATGAAATAAAATAAAAAATACTGGAAATTAATTAGAAGAAGGAGTAGAATACTAGGTATTATCGTAAAGCTCGGGAGGACTTCCGGGCAGAGGAATTGGTCTGTGAGAGAAATGAGGGCGAGATGAAAGAGAAGAGTAGTTTTACCGGACAAATGGGTTTTGTGTTTGCGGCGGCGGGGTCTGCCGTCGGCGTAGGGAACTTGTGGCGTTTCCCCTACCTGGCCGCCAAGGATGGCGGAGGCATTTTCCTTCTCATTTACCTCATTCTTGTCTTTACGGTGGGATCGGTTCTCTTGACCTCCGACCTGGCCATCGGCCGGCGGACCGGGATGAGTGCCATCCATGCCTATGAGACTATGCATAAAAAATGGAAGTTTTTGGGAGTCCTGACCTTCCTGGTCCCTGTTTTGATCATGACCTATTATGCGGTCATCGGGGGTTGGGTCCTTAAGTACATCCTCCTCTTCCTTCAGGGGGATATGGGCCAGGCGGCCCAGGATGGCTGCTTCACCTCCTTCATCACCGACCCCTCCTCCCTGGGCTATGGCCTGGTCTTCATGGGCCTGACGGCCGCCATCGTCTTTGCCGGGGTGGAGAAGGGGATTGAGGGCGTCTCCAAGATGGTCATGCCCATCCTTTTGATCATGGTGGTGGGGATCGCCATCTTCTCCCTGACCCTGACCTCTGTGGCGGAGGACGGGAGCGTCCGGACCGGGATGGAGGGACTCATGGTCTACCTGACCCCGGACTTCACCGGCATGACCCTCTCCCGCTTCCTGCAAATTACCCTGGATGCCATGAGCCAGCTTTTCTTCTCCCTGAGCGTATCCATGGGGATCATGATCACCTACGGCTCCTATGTCAAGCCGAACGTGGACCTGGGCAAGTCCGTCTCCATGATTGAGGGCATGGACACCCTGGTCGCCCTCCTGGCCGGTGTCATGATCATCCCGGCCGTCTATGTCTTCCTGGGAATGGAGGGGATGTCCGCCGGCCCGGGCCTCATGTTCATCTCCCTGCCCAAGGTTTTCGCCCATATGCAGCTGGCCGGCCGCCTGGTGGGCCTGGTCTTCTTCGTCCTGACCGCCTTCGCCGCCCTGACCTCCTGCATCTCCGTCCTGGAATCCATCGTGGCGAATGCGACGGAAATCCTCCACACCAATCGGAAGAAGACCATCCTGGTCCTCTCCGCTATCTACCTGGTCGCCACGGGGGTCATCGCCCTGGGCTACAGCAAGTTTTACGTCGAAGTCCCCCTGCCCAACGGATCCACGGGCCAGCTCCTGGATATCATGGACTACATCAGCAACAGCTTTATGATGCCCCTGATCGCCCTCCTCTCCTCCATCCTCATCGGCTGGGTCGTCAAGCCCAAATGGATCCTGGAAGAAATGGAGCGCTCCGGACATCCCTACTCCCGCAAGGGCCTCTATGTGGTCATGGTCAAGTACTGCCTCCCCATCATCATGTTCATCCTCTTCCTCCAATCCACCGGCCTCATGGCCTAAGATCGGAAGCCCAACCGGCCCAAACAAGCAATAACCCCGCTGCAGACCAATCTGCAACGGGGTTTTCTTTTGTCTGAAATTCAGGAATTCCTAGACCAGAGCCATGGCCGACTCATAGGCCTGGCCGGTCGCTTCCAGGATGGACCCGGCCTTGTTGATATCGCCACAGGCGAAGACCCGGTTGAAGTGCTTGTTATACTCATCCACCAAATCCGTCTGGCCCCTGACTCCGGTGGCATAGACGACCAGGTCGCAGTCCAGCTTGGTCTTATCGCCGGTCTTCACGTCCTCGATCTCCGCCTGGCCGGCTTCCATGGCCACCAGCTTCTTGTTGACCAGGATGTCGACCTGGTTCTTGGTCAGGGCTTCCACCAATTTATACTTGACAGAAGGATAGACCGAATCGGCCACCTCCCCCTTCATCTCTACGACCTTGACCTGGTTGCCCAGCCCTTCTTCCGAAAGAAGCTCGGCCACTTCCAATCCGGTGACGCCGCCACCGATGACCAAGATCTTTTTCTTCTCCGGCTTGATTCCTTCCCGGAGGATTCGGTCCCAAACCAGGGTATCCATGGCCTCGGATCCCGGAATGGGGAAGACCATAGGCTGGCCGCCATGAGCCAAGAAGACCGCATAGGGCTCTTGGGCCTGGATCTCTTCCAGGGTTGCCTCATGGTTGAGGACGACCTCGATGTCCCGCTTCTCCACCTGGCGGATCAGGTAGTCCCGGTATTCCCTGATGAGGTCTTTGTGGTTGGCCATGGACGCCATGGTCAGCGCGCCGCCCAGGGCCTCTCTCTTTTCATAGAGGGTGACCGCATACTTCCGGTCGGCCAGGGTGATGGCGGCTTCCATGCCGGCCGGGCCACCCCCGATGACCACGACCTTTCTTCCCTCGCCGCAGGGGTTGAGGTCTTGGTAGATGTTCTCCCGACCCAGGCGGGGGTTGATGGCGCACTTGAGCCGGTGGAGGGCTCCGATCTCCTTGAAGCAGTAGAGGCAGCCGATGCACTTGCGGATGTCCTCATCCCGTCCCTCAAAGGCCTTGTTGCCGAATTCGGCATCGACCAGCTGGCCACGAGCGGAAGCGATAAAGTCGCAAACTCCCTCTTCCAGCATTTTCTCCGCCACGGCAGGCCGCTTGATGTTGTTGACGGCGATGACCGGGATGGAGACAGCCTGCTTGATGGTCCGGGCTAAGTTCCCCTTCCATCCCTCAGGGATGGAGTAGGGTTCGATGATGGTCAACCCGCTCTCATAGGTCCCGCAGCTGATGTTGAGGGAATCAACACCCAGTTTTTCCAGGGCCTTGGCGATTTCCACGACTTCGGGCAGGTGGTTGCCGCCCTCCACAAACTCATCGGCACTCAGGCGGACGCTGATGGGGAAGCCGGGGCAGACGGACTTGATTCCCAAGATGATTTCCGTGATAAAGCGAAGGCGTTTCTCGAAGCTCCCGCCATATTCGTCGGTTCTTTTGTTGGTGTGGAGACTGAGGAATTGGTTGAGCAAGTAGCCATGCGCCGCATGGAGTTCCACCCCATCCGCTCCGGCCATTTGGGCATACTTGGCGGCCGTGACGAATTTCTTGACCAGGCCCTTGCACTCTTCCGTGGTTAGGGCCCGGGGCATTTCCTGGGTGACCTGGCAGGGGATGGCGCTCGGGGCAACGACGTCCCGGCCATCCATCATGTAGGACTTGGTCTGACGGCCCGGATGGTGGAGCTGGACGAAAACCTTGGACCCATGCTTATGGACCGCTTCCACCAGGTTCTCCAAGGCGTAGACGTGGTGGAGCTTGGTCAGGGCCATCTGGTTGGGCATGCCCACCCCGTGTTCATCATCAACCCGGCAAATTTCCGTGATGATCAGCCCGCAGCCTCCGCGTGCCCGCTCCTCATAGTAGCGGATGATCTTATCACCGGCATCGCCGTTAGCCTCAGCGAAGCCGGACCCCATGGCGGGAAGGACCAGGCGGTTCTTCAGGTGGGCGTTCCCGATTTTTCCGGGTTGAAAAAGTAACTTGTTTTCCATACATCCTCCTCTAGCGTTTTCTTTTTCTGTCTATCTTTGGCTGCCGGCCTCCATGAGCCGATCGCCATAGCCTATTATTGGACGTCGCCGTAGTCGATGGGCCTTTCCATGTCGGCTTCGAATTCCCCTTGCTTGCGGATCAGGCCATCATACTGGTCGTGGGTCAAGATATAGAACTGTTCCTTGCCTAAAGCCTCGAAAACCTGGGGAATGACCTCATCCAAAGTCTTTCCGCCATCCAAAACCTGCTTATTGAAAGCGGAATAGGTCTTGTAGGTTTCGCTGTGGTACCAGGGCTCGTCTTCAATCTTGAAGCGCTCCGGACGGTGCTTGTCCGTCTCATACATCTTGGTCTGGACAAAGCCGGGGCAGAAGACGGCAATATCAATGTCCGCCTCAATCTTCTTCAACCACTTATAGACCGCCTCCGAAAGGGCTACGGCGGCGTGTTTGGTCGAGAAGTAAAGCGGGGCGGACTGGGAAGTGATGATGCCCGCAATCGAGCAAACATTGAGGATCTGGCCATGAGTCTTTTGGTCCAGCATCTGGGGAATAAACCGCTTCATCATATAGACATGGGCAAAGTAGTTGACCGAGGTGACCCAGTGGAGGTCCTTTTCGGTGAACTGGTTGATCTCGCCCAATGCGGATACCCCGGCGTTGTTGACTAAGATATCGCAACGCCCGTACTTGTCCATGGCCTCAGCGAAAATCCTGTCGCACTCCTCCGGAAGGCTGACATCCGCCTGGAGAGCATGAGCCTCTCCGCCCTTTTCCCGGATCTCTTGGGCAACCTGGGCGACGTCCTCCCCTTCAATATCGACCAAAAAAAGCTTGGCCCCTCTCTCCGCCATCCCTAGAGCTAAGGCTTTCCCGATGCCGTTCCCCGCACCGGTAATCACCGCCACTTTCGATTGGTAGTCGGTAATCATTACATAACCTCCTTAAAAACGATATTCAGATTGTCAAAAAAATATTGATCACTATCCATTATAGGTTATAAAGCAATTTTCCACTAGTCACAAAAAGACTTGCCGAGTGGCGGTCGGAAGGGGGGCTGGGGAGCTTGGGAGGGGCTGCCCTGGCTAGCTGAAAACATGAGCCCCAGCCAGGGTAGGGGCGCCCTGGCTAGCAAGAAATATGAGCCATGGCCAGGGAGGGGGCACCCTGGCTAACGAGAAATATGAGCCACGGCCAGGGAGGGACTGCCCTGGCCAGCTTAAAATATGAGCTCCAGCCAGGGAGGGGCTGCCCTGGGAAACCTCATGAATCCGCCATCTCCCAGGGACTCCATTCCCTGGGAAACCTCATGAATCCGCCATCTCTCAGGGACTCCATTCCCTGGGAAACCTCATGCTTCGCCACTTCCCAGGAAGGCTTCAGAGGTGAAAACCCTGTCAACTTGAAGATTCTCAAGACTATCAGGGGGGCGAATCCCTGACAATTCGCAAAATCTTAAAAATGGCAGGGACGAAATTGACCCTGATAAATGAGCAGATCGTAAGATTATCAGGGGAAAAACCCTGTCAATTTGAAGGATCTTAAGAAAATCAGGGCTGAAAAAGGCCCTGATAAATCGCTTAGTTTCAAGATTATCAGGGGTCCAGAGCCCTGACAATTACTCAGATCTAGTGATTGTCAGGGTCGAAGAGCTCCCAGAAGCCAAACAGCTGATGAGTTCAGAGCTGGTGGCGGCCCATGAGCCCCCCCATGACCCCCCCATGAGCCCCGCCCCCAACAAAAAAAGCTGTATCCGGCGGTCAATTGCTGGATACAGCTTTTCTTTACCAATAATTCTCTGCCGGTCTTAGTGGACGCCGAAGAAGAGCCAGATAATCTGGGGCATGAAGACCAGGAAGATGGTGGCGATGGGCTGGGTGGCGGCGTAGTAGGACGATACGCGGTCATCCTGGGTGACTTCCAGGAGGGCGCCCAGGGAAGGTGCCGAGGTCATGGACCCGGTGGTGGTTCCCAGTGCACCGAAGAGAGGAAGCTTGAAGATATAATAGGCCATGAGGAAGCTCAAGACGGAGGTGAGGAGGGTAATCATGACGCCGGCGAAGAAGAGCTTGATGCCGTATTCGCCAACGACTTCCACAAAACCTGCGCCGGCGTTGGTGCCTGCTCGCATGAGGAAGAAGGCCAGACCCAGGTCACGGATGAGCTGCATGTTGGACTTCTTGTAGGTGAAGTTGACGGGGCCGATGTGGCCGAAGTGACCCAGGACGATGCCGGCGATGATGGAGCCGCCGCCTGCACCGAGGGAGACGACGACCTTATCGCCAACGGGGAGCTTGAGTCCGCCGAGGACAGTGCCGAGGGCAATGGCCACGGCGACGCCAAAGAGGCCGTGGGGTTCAAAGTTCACCAGTTTCTGACCCAGGGTTTCGGCTACATTCTTGGATTCGGGGACGGTCAGCTTCTCATTCTCCACGTCCCGGTCAGCGCCCATAATCTTGGGAAGGATCTGGACCAGGAGAACCACGCCCAAAACGCCGAAGGCATAAGCAATACCATAGCCCACGCCGGGCAGGGGGGAGTCGGTCAATGAAGTGACGGTTCCCAACATAGCGGTGGAAGTTAATGCGCCGGTTCCCAGTCCCAGAGCCAGCTCGATCGGAATATCAAAGAGTTTGTTCGACATGACGATGGTCACTCCGCCGATGATGCAGGTGACGATGGCGATGACCAGGAACTTGACGCCGTTTTTCTTAATGTTGTTGACAAAGGTTGGGCCGGCCATGAGACCGATCGGGGCCAGGAACAAGACCAGGCCGATGCTGCCAAGGATGGGTGGGATTTCCGTCCCAAAGTGCCCGAAGAAGAGGGAGACGATCAAGATGGCGGATGCGCCAAACTTGACTCCCAGAATATTCAGGTGACCCAGAAAATACCCGATGGCCATGATGAGAAACATCGCAGTAATTGTACTCATAAGTCCTCCTATACTGTTCATAAAATAGAAACAACCTGCAGCTGAAAACAAATAAAATAAAAGGAATAATCATGTTTTCCGCTGGCTTAATTTACACTCCATAGTATAGCAAAAGACCCAATGTTCATCAATTTTTCCTGTCACACCTGAGAGGGGCAGGTCCATGGACCGGGAGAGGTCCACTCCCAAAACCCGGATGATCCCCCGGACAAAAAGAGTCAGAGTCAGGGCCAGGATGGGAAGGCCCAGCTTGTAGAACCTCATAAATATACGAAATTTCTTTTCTTCTTCCAGCCTCATGCTTTGGGAAAATAAAGTAATGAGGAGAAAGATGACCGTTCCCAAAAGGAAGAGGTGGGGGTGGAACCTTGGAAAACTAAGAACCGCCATCTCCCAGGGATGCCCAACCCTGATAATATAGATGATTTTAAAAAAACAGGGTCAGAAACCCTGATAATTTATTTGTTCTCAAATATGTCAGGGTCTGGAGCTCTGATAAACAGCTCAATCCCAAGATTTTCAGGATTGAAGGTTTCCCCAGCCTCCTTCAGCGTTCCCCCAGCACATAAAAAGAGCCCGGCTGCTGCAATCAGCAACCGAGCTCTTCTTCATCACTTCATTTCCGGGGCTCGCCCAACCGGGCTTCCCCTGCCGGGATTTCCCCTTGCGGGGCCATGAGCCATATTATTTCTTATAGTCGTAGAATCCCTTACCGGCGTTGACGCCGGTTTCTCCGCGGTCCATCTTCTCCTTGATCATGGTCAGGATCTTGTGGTTGAGGGAGTCCGGGTCCTGGGCATCGGGCTTCATGGAGCCGATGTTATAGACCGTCTCCAAGCCGACAACGTCCATGATCTGGAAGGGGCCGGCGGGAGCGCCGGTGGCAATCCGCCAGGTCATGTCGATGGTCTCGGGATCAGCAACGCCCTTCCCCCAGAGCTGCTGGGCAGCATCCAGCAAGGGAACCAGGAGGGAGTTGAGAACATAGGCGGGCTGTTCTTTGTGGAGCTGGATGGGGACCATCTGGATTTCCTGGGCGAAGCGGACCACCGCCTCATAGGTCTCGGCGGACGTGCCCGGATGGCCCATGCACTCGGCGGTATTGTGGGCCCAGATTTCATTGGCAAAATGCAGGGCCATGAACTTCTCCGGCCGGCCGGTATATTCGGCAAAGGTCGAGGGCAGGAGGGTGGAGGAGTTGGTGCAGAGGATGGTCTTCTCGTCCATCTTATCTTTGATCTTCGTGTAGAGGTCGATCTTGGCCTGGGGATTCTCCGCCATGGCCTCGATGACGATGTCCGCATCGGCCAGGGCCTTGTCAATGTCCAATTCCAGGTGGATCTTCTCTTTAAAGTTCTTCTGGGCCATGGCCATGAGGTTATCAATCTCCTCAGCCGTGACCTTGTTCCAGTCCTTGATCAAAGCCCGGGGATAGAGGTAGGCCCCCAGTGGGTTCCCGATCAAGGCCTTGGCTCTGGCCAGGGATTCGATCATCTGCTTGCTGTACTTCTCTAAGCGGGGCTGGGTCCGACCGATGGTCCCCTCACTCCGCATCCACAGGGTGGTCTCGTGGCCGGTGTAGGCACTCATAAGGCCGATCTGGGCACCTAAGACGCCACCCCCTAAGATAACCACTTTTTTAAATTCCATGTCCGCTCCTTTCTGAAAAACAAAGTTTTCCTCTTTCCCCGGCTTGACTTCCTCATGGTCCGGGGAATCCGTTTGCCTGTCAATCATCAACATATTTTTACCCCTTTTCGGCCCATTTTGACCGCAAATTTTTTTTAAAAAAGAGTTGAACGTTGTTCATTCGTGTGCTATGATATTCTCCGTTAGAAAAGTGAACGATGTTCATTTTGTTTCCAAAGCCGGAAAATACGGAAAGGAGTGACTTTTGTGATTGAAGAAATGAAGAAAGCAAAGGAAACAAGGATCAAGGAAGAAGCCCTTTCTTCTTTTTTAGAAAAAGGGGTCCATCAAACCTCCATCCGCGACATCATGGGACGGACGGACTATGGTCTGGGGACCTTCTACCTCTACTTTAAGAATAAGGAGGACTTGGTCGAGGATATTGTTTTAGACCGGATGACGGAACTGGTGACCCAAGCCGAGGACCAGTGTCAGGGCGATTCTCCGATCGAACGCTACATTTCCTTCATCAGCTATATCATCGACTACCTGATCGACCACCCCGTGGAGTTGGACCTGATTTTTAGCAAGCTCAACTGGGCCCTCTACGTCAAGGTTGAGAACAATGACCGCTTCAAGGCCGCGGAATCCACCCTCAAGTTCATCTTGAGCAAGTATGATTCCCTCCTGCCCGAAAAGTATTCCGAGGATGAGAAGCTCTTTTCTTTGTCCTTGACCATCAATATCGTCCTGACCACCTGTAAATCCGCCCTGATGGAAAATGCGGTTTTGGACATCGATAACATGAAGACCATTCTTTTTGAAATGGTCGAGAAAATATTTAGGACCGGTGTATGATGAGAAAATATTCGGAATTTATAGCCAACCACGCCAAGCTCGTCCTCTTGTTCATGACGGTCTTGTTGGTCTTTTCCTATTTTGGCTACAAACAAACAGGAATTAATTACGACATCCTGACCTACTTGCCCCAAGACCTCAATTCAACGGAGGGGCAGAAGATCCTGGATGAGGAGTTCAACAACGCTTCGACAGGCATGCTCATTGTGGAAGGGGATGACCGGGAGGCCGAAGCCCTCCGCGAAAAAATCCTGGAGATCGAGGGCGTGGAGGACGTCATCTCCAAGTCCTCCCTGGTCGGCCAGATGGTCCCCAAGGACATGCTGCCCGACAAGCTCAGGGATACGCTTTATGCGGACGGGTCCACCCTCATGGTCGTGAAGTTCAAGGATTCCGCCTCCTCCATGACGACCATGTCAGCCATCGACCAGATCCGCAAGTTGGATTCCGCCCCCAAGTACCTGAGCGGGATTTCTTCCCTGGTCAAGGACACCAAGGATGTCATCGACAAGGAAACGCCCATCTATGTACTCTTAGCGGTGGTTCTGGCCATCATCGTTTTATCCCTGACCAATGAGTCGACCATCATCCCCTTTGTTTTCGTCCTGACCATCGGCTACGCCGTGGCCTACAACTTCGGGACCAACTTCTTCCTGGGCGAGATTTCCTACATCACCAAGGCCATCGCCGCCACCCTCCAGCTGGCGGTCACCATGGACTATTCCATCTTCCTCTACCGAAGATATGTGGAAGAAAAGAAGAAGCGGGAGACCACCCAGGAGGCCATGGCCCGGGCCATCGAAAACACCATCTCCTCCATCTTCGCCTCCTCCTTTACGACCTTTGCGGGCTTTATCGTCCTGATTCTCATGGAACTGGGCCTGGGCAGAGACATCGGCCTGGTCATGAGCAAGGGGGTCCTGATCGGCCTCCTGACCACGGTCAGCGTCCTTCCGGCCATGCTTCTCGTAACCGACAAGTACGTCAGCAAGTACCACCACCGGGTCCTCCTGCCCTCCTTTGATAAGCTGTCCGATTTCAGCGTCAAGCACGAAAAGGCCCTCTTTGTCCTCTTCCTCCTCCTCTTTATTCCGGCCATCTACGGATCCGTCAATGCCGAAGTCTACTACAACCTGGACCGGTCCCTCCCCCAGGATTTGGACTCCATCGTTGCCCTGAATAAGATGAAGAAGGACTACAACATGGCCACCACCCACTTCATGGTGGTCAAGGAGGACCTAGCGGATTCCGCCCTCACGGCCATGGTGGATGAAATCGAGGAGGTCGACGGGATCAACTCCGTCATCTCCACCAACTCCGTCCTGGGCCCAACCATCCCCAAGGATTTTCTGCCCCAAAAACTCAAAGAGAATTTCAACAAAAATGGCTACCAGATGATCATGATCAACTCCGAATACCAGACGGCGTCGGATGAGGTCAGAGACCAGATCCACGCCATCCGTGAGATCATGGACCGCTATGACCCGGGGGCCTACCTGACCGGAGAGGCCGTTCTCACCGATGACCTCACCCTGATCTCCAATTCGGACTTCACCCGGGTTTCCTTGGTCTCGATCGCCATGGTCTTCCTAATCCTGGTCTTCGTTTTCAAGTCCATCGCCCTCCCCATCATCCTGATCGGGTCCATTGAGCTGGCCATCCAGATCAACATGGGGATCCCCTTCTACATGGGTCAGACCATCCCCTTCGTCACCTCCATCATCATTGGGGTCATCCAGCTGGGGTCAACGGTGGACTATTCCATCCTCATGACGGACCGCTTCCTCTATGAGTACAAGAAGCAGGGGGACGTCAACCAGGCCCTGAGCCTGGCCACCCGGGAGACCTCCAAGTCCATCGTCACCTCGGCCCTCTCCTTCATGGCGGCCACGGTCGGCGTCGGCATCTTCTCCAAGATGGAGATCGTCTCCACCATCTGTATGTTCCTGGCACGGGGGGCCATCATCAGCATGCTGGTCATCCTCTTCATGCTCCCGGCCCTCCTGTCCACCCTCTTTCCCTTTATCAAGAAAACAACCAAATCATTGCAATAAGGAGGTTTGTATGAATAAGAAAATCAAAAGAGTCCTTGCCTTTATGGTGGCTTTTTCCCTGGTGGCCAGCCAACCCATTTTTGCCGCTTCCGGCCTCATCGAGAAAAATGAAACCGTCTACGTCATCAAGGAAGACGGCCAGGTCAAAGAACAGGTCGTCTCCGTCTGGCTCCATGGGGATAATAATATAGAAGGAAAGGACCCCACCGACCTCAAGGACATCAAGGACTTAAAGTCCGATCAAAACATCGATGTGAAGGACGGGGCCATCCACTGGAAGGAGGATCGGAAGGACCTCTACTACCAGGGCCAATCGGAGAAGGAAAGACCCGTTGATGTCCGGATCGATTATGAGCTGGATGGAAAGAAGGTGGAAAACCGGGCATTGGAAGGCAAGTCCGGCCACCTCAAGATCACCATCCAGGCGGAGAACAAGAATGTCAGCCGGAAAACCATCGATGGGAAGGAACGGGAAGTCTATGCCCCCTACCTCACCGTGGCCAGCCTGTCTTTTAATGAGGATATGGCCACCAACATTCAAGCCAAGGATTCCAAGGTAATCAAGGATGGAAAAAACCAGCTGGTGACCACGATCCTGACGCCGGGGCTGGCAGCCAACTTCAAGGGCATCTTGAAGGAGGACCAGCTGGACCGGTTCAAGGATAAGGCGGTCATCGAGATGGAGGTAAAGAACTACCAGCCGGTGGAGGCCTATGTCGTCACCTCCAATGAGTTCTTCCAGGAAGACGTCAAGCCGGAAGGGATCGATGAATTAAAGGATGGCATCTCTTCCCTGGAGGATGCCTCCGCCCAGCTGGCTGAAGCCGCCCAAAAGTTTGTCACGGCCCAGGATGACCTCCACCGGGGGATCGATGACCTGGGAAAGGGCGTCCACCAGCTCCACGCCGGGGCCCGGGAGTTGGATGAGAAGACCGGACTCCTGGAGGAAAAGCTCATGCCTTCTCTGGGCCAGCTGGCGGCCCTCCCCGAACGGGTTCACCAGATGGCCCAAGGAGGGAACCAACTCCTGGCCGGCCTCAAGGACTATACCGGCGGGGTCGATGAGGTTTCCTCCCACATGAGTGAATTGGTCCAGGGGGCGGAGGCCCTCCAGACCGGGGCATCGGCTTTAGATGCCGGTCTGGCCCAAGGAGGCCTTGCCCTCAGCGATAATATGGGGAAGGCAGGGGATGCGGCGGCTTCCTTTGCGGAAAAAGAAGGGACCTTCAACGCCAACTTCCAGGCCATGAACACAGCTATTCAGAAGCTCCCCTTGGATGCCCTGTCTCAGATAGGCCGGATCGACATCAAGGATGACCTGGCATCCATGGGAGAGGAAGTCTCCACCATCGGCGGATCCGCCCAGGACCTGGGCCCATCCATCGACCGCCTGGTGGCCCTGGCTAATAGCCTAGAGGAGGCCGGGAATAGTGAAGCTGCCCAAGCCCTCTTGGCTGAGGCACAAACTCTGAAAGAGACCGCATCCACCATCGGCGAGTCCGCTTCCCGGCTGGGCCAATCAGCACAAAACCTTGGCACTTCCCTCCAGTCGGTGGAGGGCCTCCAAGATACTCTCTCCGACTTGGATAAACTGGGGTCCATGAAGGATAAGATGGGCGAATTGGCCGATGCCTCCCAGAAATTGGCTGACGCCTCCCAGGAGCTTTCCACCGGCCTGGGCGCCCTGGATACCGCCGTCGGCCAGCTTAAGGATGGGGCCCACCAACTGGCTGAAGGAAGCCAGGCCAACGCCCAAGGAGTCAACCGCCTGGCCGAAGGAATGGCTGAACTCTCCGCCAACTCTGCCTCCCTCAATGAGGGTGCCGAGAAAGTCGTCGCCGGACTGAACGCCTTCGACGAAAGAGCCCAAAGCCTGGCCGGCTTCAGCCAAGGCCCAAGCCAGGGTCTGTCCCCCCTCCGGGCCGGGATCTCCCGCCTCAATGAAGGCCTGGGCCAGCTCGAAGACGGAACCACCCGCCTCCAAGACGGCAGCGGACTCCTTGCCGAAAACATGAGGATCTTCTCCGACAAAATCCTGGAATTCAAGACCGACGGCATCGACAAACTCAGCCAAAAGACAGAAGAAATCCCCGAAATCGCCGACATCCTCCAAGCCATGTCCGACCTCGCCAAACAGGATGCCTCATTCACCGGCCAAGGCTCCGGCTTCCAGGCCAAATACCGGATCGTGGAGAAGTTGAAGTAGGGGGAGTGTTGGGCGGTGCTTTTGTATTACATTTAATTGCTTTCGTCTTTCTTTAGTGATAATATTTACTCATCATAGAAAGGAGAGGTCAGCATGGCGTTATCTACACTCACAGCCCGCGTCGATAAAGAAGATAAAGTCCGTTTCGATGCCTTTTGTTCATCTGTCGGGCTCACCTCATCTTCTGCAATTAATATGTATGTAAAAGCCGTACTTCGTGAAAACAGAATCCCCTTTGAAATCAAACAAGAGGACCCCTTCTATAATCCCAATAACCAAGCCTATGTGCTTAAATCTGTCCAGGAGTTAAAGGCAGGTAAGGGCTCCGCTCACGAACTTATTGAAGTTGACGATGAGTGAAATTATATGGTCCGATGATGCGTGGAAAGATTACCTCTATTGGCAGATGCAGGATAAGAAAACCCTCAAACGCATTAATCGATTAATCAAAGATATTGAACGTAATGGCCCATTAGAAGGAATTGGTCAGCCGGAGGCCTTGATTGGAAACCTTCAAGGTGAATTTAGCCGGAGAATTAATGAAAAAGACCGCCTTGTGTATCATATTGAAGATGGCCGACTCTATATTGTCCACTGCCGAGGACATTATGATGATAAATAACCTTCTAGGAATGATAGCCCCGAAACTCCATCCTGAGTTTCGGGGCTTTTTTAATTTAGTACTTCTAAGTTCATTGTTTTAATTCCTTTAAGGCTTCTTCTACGTCATCATAACCAGGAGCATTTCCATCTTCAGAGATCGCATCCGCCTCAATGAGGGCAAGAAGGGTTTCTCGATTGGGTTGGTCAACTTTAATTTCAAAGGGGAAACCACCTGTTCGTATGGCTTGTCTCAGAAAAACATTAATCGCTGTTGTTAAATTCATCCCAAGATTCTGAAATAAGATTTCACTTTCCTTTTTAACCTTTTTATCCATACGTACACTAAAATTCTGCGTATTTGCCATGTTATCCACCTCCTTTATATAAATAATACCTCTTTTGCATTGCATTATCAATTCAATATTAAACTTGACATCCTCATCATTCACTAAATCAGGACTCCAAACCCTGACAACCCTACAATTCCACTAATTATCAGGGTTTCCGACCCTGATATTCCTTCCACTTACCAAATTATCAGGGTATATTTTGACCCTGACTTTTTTTCAGTTTTCCCATTTATCAGGGTTTTACCCCTGACATTGTAGCGGATCGCCGAATTATCAGGGTGATTTTCAGCCCTGCTATTCTCATGATCCGCCCATTTATCAGGGTTTCAAACCCTGCTATTCTCATAATCCGCCTATTTGTCAGGGTTCCCGCCTTGCGACTTCCAGGCTCCTCCCCCACCTCCTCGAAAAAAGAAACCCGGTTGAGATGATTTCCCTGTTTTTCGGGCCATTCATGAGACACAATCTGTGGAAAAATAGGGGTGTCATCCGATCACGCCAAGAAGAGCAAAGGAGCGTCCTTGCAATACCTATTACAAGAAAAACAAAAGAAAATAAAAGAGCTGAGGAGCAAATTGCAGGCCATCCAGGTGAAACCGGTCCCCGGAAGTCTCGCTATCAAGCGCAATGGGGATAAGCCGGAATATTACCACCAGATGATCTTGGAGGGAAAGACCCATCGCCAATATATTTCAGTAGGCAATATAGATTTAGCCAGGAAATTGGCACAGCAAGCCTACAATCGGTCCATGTCTACCCTCCTCTCCTGGATGGAGAAGGAACCCATGAGCCTTCGGGAGATCGACAGGGCTGTGGATCTTCAGCTTCTCAAGCTTTGCCCGGAGCGGAGAGCCCTGATTCGCCCTGTCCAACCAACCCTGGAAGATAAGCTAAAAGAGTGGAAAAGCAAGCCCTACCAGGGACTCCCCTTTCGATCGGATGATTCTTGTCTATATACGAATAACAAAGAGCGGGTGCGGTCGAAGACCGAAAAGATTCTTGCCGATCTCTTCCAGAAGGAGGGCATCACCTATAAATATGAATGTCCCCTCCAACTGGAAGATGGAACCACCATCTATCCGGATTTTACCTTTTTTGATCCCTCTGCTGAAAAAGAAATCTATTGGGAGCATCATGGCCTCATCGGTGAGGGAGAGTATATGAAGACCACAGTAAAAAAGATTCGTTCTTATGAAAATAATGACATCGAGCTGGGAAGTCAGCTCTTGGTGACCTTTGAGGGGGCAGGGCTGGGGGTGGATTATCGTCGTGTGGAGAGAATGATCCACTCCCACCTCATCCCCTTAGTCCCCCCGAAAAGCAGCGACGATTTCTAACACCGGCATAGAAAATAATCCCCTAGTCCTCCACCGGCAGTTCCACCGCCATGACTGTGCCTGACCTGTCGCTTTCCTCCACCTCAATCCGTCCCCCGTGGAGGCGGCAGATTTCATGAGCCAGGGCCAGGCCCAGGCCCACCCCCTTCTCCTTCTGACTCTCCGGCGAAGACAGGCGGTAGAAGGCCTGGAAGACATCCTTTTGATTTTCCCTGGGAATCCCGTAACCGCTGTCCTTGACCCGGACGATGGCCCGGCCATCCACCTTCTCCACCGCGATCTCCACCGACCCATCCGGACGGCCATACTTGATGGCATTTTCCGTGAGGTTGTAGAAGAGACGGAAGAGGAGGGTGTCCGACCCCAGCAATTCCAGGTCCGGACCATGGACCGACAGGCGGATCTCCTTCTTCTCCGCCAGAGGGGCCAGGTCCGTCATCACCTCATCCAGCAGGGGGATGAGGTCGATCTTCTCATTGGTGGCGACGTTCTGGAGGTTGGACATGTCGAGGAGGGTCTTGAGGGTCCCGGCCAGACCCTCCACCTTGTCCTTGAGGAAGGCCACCAGGTCCCGGGTCTCCGGATCCGGGTCCGGATGGTCCTCTTCAAAGACCTCCAGCCTCATCTGGAGGAGGGACAAGGGGGTCCGGAGCTCATGAGCCGCATTCCCGGTGAACTGCTTTTGGGCGGCAAAGGAGGCATGGAGGCGGTCCAACATATCATTGAAGGAATGGGCCATATCCTGAAATTCTTCCAGGGTATCCGTTTCCAGGTGCATATCCTCCAGGTTGTTGATCTGGATTTTCTTGACCCGGTTGGAGAAATCGGCCAGGGGCTTGAGGGCCTGTCCGCTCACAAAGTAGGCAATGACCCCGCTGACCAGGGTCACCGCTAGCGTAATGTAGAGGTTGTTGGCGGTGAACCGGTCCCTGGCCTCATCAATAACAATGGTCACGGGGTCCTCCTTGCCCACCTGGCTGGGGTCAAAGGAAGCCTGGATTTCCGAGAGGGCGGAGACATCCGGGTCCTCCCCAACCGGGACCTGGTCCCTGATCTCCGCCCCCTTGATGGACTCCCCGATTTCATCGATCCGTCGGAGGCCCGAATCGCCCAGGAGGACCATCATGACCAGGCAGGTCATGGCGATGAGGAAGGAGGTCATGAGGGCGATCCGCCACTGGAGGGATTTAACCTTCATCATCATCCACCTCGATCAGGTAGCCTTCGCCGATCCGGTTTTTGATGGGGTCATAGCCGACCAGGGGCCGGAGCTTTTTCCGGAGGGCGGAGATGTGGACCCGGATGGCATTGCTGAAGCTGTCCACGGATGAGTCCCAGACATGGTCCATGAGCTCTTCCTGGCTCACCGGTCGCCCCTGGTGGATCAAAAGGTATTCTAAGATTCCGGCTTCTTTTTTGGTCAAAGCTACTTCCTCCCCATGGACCAGGGTGGTCCGGGCCTTGGTATCGAAGGCCAGGGGTCCCGCCTGGAGGCAGAGGTCGTTCTGGGTGAAGGGCCGGCGGAGGAGGCTCCTCACCCGAGCTTCCAGCTCCTCCAGGTGGAAGGGCTTGGATAAATAATCATTGGCCCCGGCATCCAGGCCATCCACCTTGTCCGAAATTTCACTCCGGGCCGATAGGATGAGGACCGGGGTCTTCTGGTCATGCGCCCTCAGGTTTTTCAGGAGGGTCATCCCGTCCATCCCGGGCAGGTTGAGGTCCAGGAGGACCAGGTCATAGGGTTCGACGGAGAGTTTTTCCCCAGCCTCATCCCCGTCATAGGAAAGGTCCACGCTGTAGCCCTTCTTTCGCAGGCGTTTGGCGATGGTGTCACAAAGAAAAGTCTCATCTTCAACAAGTAGTAGTCTCATCACGTCCTCCTCGACCCCCAGCATAGAAAAAGGAAGTGGAGAAAATATTTCCTTTTCCTTAACAGGATCTTTATATCCCAAATTGTATCATCTCTTTGAAGATTCCCTCCCGATTCTTTCGGGATGGGCGAAAAAAGGCGGAAGATCTTGCCGCCAATGGAATGTTTTGATGAGGAAAGGAGTTAAAGTGGAAGAGAAAAAAATGGGGATCGTCAGAGTGGGCATGATCTTGACCGCCTGCCTGATGGTCGTTGTCGGGGCCATGCGAGGGGAAGTGCAGACCGTATTCGCTAAGGCCATCAAATTATGCTTGGAGTGTGTGGGCATTGGCTAGCCTATCTCAGGGACTGGGCCAATGGCTGACCAAATCCCGGTTCAAGGTCCAGGCCGCTGCCACCCTCCTCACCAACATCCACCTGCCCAATTTCTTTACCGGGAAACTCTACCAGGGCAATGGAAAAATGGTCTGCGTCCCGGGCCTAAACTGCTACTCCTGCCCGGCCGCATCCGGTGCCTGTCCGATCGGGTCCTTCCAAGCCGTCGTGGGTTCTTCCAAATTTAAGTTCTCCTATTACATAACCGGAATCCTCATTCTCTTAGGCGTTCTTTTAGGAAGGTTCATCTGTGGCTTCTTATGCCCCTTCGGCTGGTTCCAGGAAATTCTGCACAAAATTCCGACCAAAAAGTTTTCGACCAAGAGGTTCAAGCCCCTGACCTACCTCAAGTATGTCATCCTGGCCCTCATGGTCTTCCTCCTCCCCGTTCTCGTGGTCAACGAGATCGGCCTGGGCGAACCCTTCTTCTGCAAGTATCTCTGCCCCCAGGGTGTTATGGAAGGGGCCATCCCCCTTTCCCTGGTCAACTCCGGTATCCGGTCGGCCTTGGGCAAGCTTTTCACCTGGAAGTTGGGCATCCTCCTGACCACCGTCGGCCTGTCCATCGTCTTCTTCCGTCCCTTCTGCAAGTGGCTCTGCCCCCTGGGCGCCTTCTACGCCCTCTTCAACCGGGTCTCCCTCCTCCAGATTGGGGTGAATGAAAGCAAGTGCATCTCCTGTGGCAAATGCGCCAAGGCCTGCAAGATGGATGTGGAAGTATTGAAAACCCCCTGCCACGGCGAATGCATCCGTTGCGGGATGTGTATCAAGGCCTGTCCGACCCAAGCCCTGGCCTTCACCTACGGCCTAAAAGCCAAAGGCGGGGCACAGCAAATAGAATTGAAAGAAAAGGAGAATATGATATGAGACTGAAAAAAATCACCATGACCCTAGCCCTCATGGGCCTCATCGCCGGCCTGGCGGCCTGCGGACCCAAGGATAAGACTCCCGCTGAATCCAGCAGTCAAGTTGCCGGGGAGAGCGTCCCAGCCGGCCAAGCCGGAATGCCCACCACACCCCCTGAAGAATCCGGCAAGTCCGGTGCTGAAGAGGAAATCAACAAGCTGAGCCAGGAAGAAAATGAGATCTTTGCCAAAAACAAGGATCTTTGGGACAAAGTCTTCCTCTCTGCCAACAAGGACTCCGGCATGATCACCGACGGGACCAACTACGGCGAATTCCTTAAAAAGACCATTGAATCCGCCAAGGACAAATTTACCGCAGATGAGCTGAAGATCCTGAATGAGGGTGCGGATAAGATTGTTGAAATCGAAAAGAAAATTGAGGAATTGAAGAAGCAGGCTCCGGCCCAGGCTAAGCCCCAAGACGGCCAAAGCACGGCTCCGGCTGCCGCAGCTACCGGCGACAAGTTCCCCTCCTTCCAAGGAAAGGACCTGGATGGCAATGCCCTCGATAACAGCCTCTTCAGCAAAAACGCCGTCACCGTCATCAACTTCTGGTTCTCCACCTGCAACCCCTGCATCGGCGAATTGGATGAGCTCGATGCCCTCAACAAAGACCTCAAGGCCAAGGGCGGCGAAGTCATCGGCATCAACTCCTTCACCTTGGATGACCAAAAGGAAGCCATCGAGGAAGCCAAGGAAATCCTGAAAAAGAAGGGCGCATCCTACCGGAACATCACTTTCCCCTCCAACAGCGAAGCGGGCAAGTACGTCCAAAACATCATGTCCTTCCCCACCACCATCGTCGTTGACCGCCAGGGCAACATGGTCGGTGACCCCATCATGGGTGCCGTCGCCGAAGGCAAGCAACACGAAGAGCTCATGAACCGCATCAACCAAATCCTGGAAAAGGATAAGAAATAAAGACGAATCAATCCCTCCTAACAAAGGGGCTGAGTCGGGACGCCGATCGCGTTCCGGCCCAGCCCCTTTGTATTTGTGGGGTGGCTGCGGGGGTGGGGCTGGGGGTATGGAGCGGGGGTGGGGCGGCGCCCTGGGAAATGTGCTTCAATGAGGTTTCCCAGGAACAACGTACCCTGGGAAAAGGCTCTTTGACAGTATCTCCCAGGGAGAGACGTCCCTGGGAAGTGACCCTTTGGCGGTGTCTACCAGGGAGGGGCGTCCCTGGTAGGTGAACCTTTGGCAGTAGCTCCCAGGGAGGGGCGTCCCTGGGAAGTAACCCTTTGGCAGTA
>NZ_HE978585.1:277573-278950 GCF_000311985.1 Kallipyga massiliensis ph2
GCTCCCAGGGAAGGGTGTCCCTGGGAAATGGCTCTTTGGGGGTGTTACCCAGGAAGGGACGTCCCTGGGGAGTAATCCTTTAGAGATGACTCCCAGGGAGGGGCCAGCAGATATAAAGCATGCACCCAATATGAAGGAACATTTGTAGATGAAAATGAGAAAAAAGCAAAAAAAGTGGCACACAATAGCAACAGAGCTTGTGAAATAATATGGATGGTGTCTCAACTGCACAAAACATTGAAGGAGAAGTCATGATAATAAAGATGAGGCAGGATGAAGTTATTGATAAAATCAATCTTCTGAAAAACAGATTATCCAGGTTGAAAACAGAACCTATCCCAGGTAGACTTGAAATCAAAACCAATTGCAAGCAAGCAGAATATTTTTATTGTACCAGTGAAAATGGGATTGTTGAGCGAAAATACCTCCAAAAATCCGAGTTTCCCATGGCAAAGAATCTGGCCCAACAGGTCTACAATCAGCGAATCTCCCGCCTCTTGGACCGCCTCTCCAAAAAAGCATCGACATCCAGCCTAACGGTCGGTGAAATCGACCGGGCGGTGGATAAGGTCTATTCCGACATGCACCCCCTGCGCCAGGCGCTGGTGACACCGATCCAAATGACGGCCGGCCAAAAATTCCAGGCATGGAAAGCACGCAGCTACCAGGGGCTGGGATTTCGGGAGGATGATCCGAAAGGGATCATCACCAATAATCATGAGCGGGTCCGGTCAAAGTCCGAAAAGATTTTAGCCGACCTCTTTTCGTCAAAAAATATCTTCTATAAATACGAATGCCCCTTGCACCTGGCCAACAACATCGCCTTCTATCCCGACTTCACCTTCTTCCTTCCCCCGCGCAATGAGGAAATCTATTGGGAGCACTTTGGCCGGATGGATTCACCCGACTACGCAATAAATACAATAAGAAAGATTCGTACCTATGAAGAAAATGGGATCTTCGCCGGAATACGGCTTATTATGACCTTCGAAGGACTCCCCCTCACTTTGGACACCAACCGGGCTGAGGTCCTGATCGACCGCTTCCAACTTTATCATTGTTTCAGGGAAGATGGGGTGCAACCAGGGCAGGCCTGCCCTGGTAAACGACAAAAATGATCCCCAGTCAGGGTAAGCCCGCCCTGGCTAACATCGGAAATTGGTCCCAGGCAGGGTAGCTATAAGCTTTCCTATCTACTAAAATACTATTGCTCTGATATACAGATATAACCACCAAAAACTTTATTATCTTTCTTCTTATCAGGGATATATTTTACCTCCATCGAATGAAATATATCACCATCTACCATATATTCATTACTTACAAGTTGATCAAAATAAGTATATATTTCATCATCTACAAGGGAGGGTTCTATAG
>NZ_HE978585.1:280345-594563 GCF_000311985.1 Kallipyga massiliensis ph2
GTTCTATAGCCTTTGCTGTTGCATAAAAGGCTTCTTTCATACCTGCAACCCCTGCTGCTGTTTTCTCTGTTCCAGTAATAGTGACCCTAATTTTATCCGTATCATTGGCATGAAGCATCTCGAACCAATAATCATAACTTATTGCAAAATACTTGATATCAATATTTCCTTTATCTATGTTTTCAAAGGAAGAGGAGGAGATTGCATTATATTTTTTTATAAATTCGTTGACTACTCCATCTGCCGCATATTCAATTTCTTTCTCACTTTCTTCTTCAGATGCTTCAGTTCTTTCACTTGATTCCTCGCCAGTGGAATCAATACTAGCTTCTTTCTCTATCTGTGTTCTCGGTTCAGTATTAGCTTTTTTCGATCCACAACTTGAAATTAGAATGCCTAGGAATGCAACTGATAAGATGGTCATTATGAGATAGGATTTGTTCTTTTTCATTTTCTTTCCCTCCGTAAATCCTTTTGGTTTTTCTTTTAGATAAATCTCCAACTATTTCGTATGTTTTTATTATCCAATTATACAGTCCTCCCGCCAATCTTGTTTTTCCCTAAAATGCTATATACCTGGTAAAAATTATCCTCATTTTTCAACTCTTCCCATGAGAATTGAAGGATACACTGTGAATAATCATCCCCGGCATCCATGATCCATATTCCTTCTTTTGAGGACAGGACGGCATACTTGGCACTGAGAATCTTGGCATAGCTCCTCGCCTGTATTTTTGCGGCCTCAATCGCCTTCCTTGAGACAAGAGTGAATTTTGCCTCAATAACAAAGTCCGCCTTTTGATGGCCTAATGATGTCACCGGGTTGATGACAAAGTCCGGGATGAGCAAGTGATTATCATTACCTACCCTTATATATAGCTGTTTGATATAATCTGCCTCGCTATAGCCCAATTCTGCCAAGAAGGGTTTGATCAGCTGAGTTTCCACATCCTTTTCTCGGCTGATCCCCTCATGGCTCTCATAAGGCGTATACTCAATCCGCTCGAGATCTTCATTCGACAGGTCAAGGATGCGGTTATAGGCCGATGGCAAGATTTCCACTCCATTGATCCCCTGCATATTCTTTCTCACGATCGGCAGGTTCCCCAATATTTTGTCTTCTCTCATCTGACTAAGGGGAATATTCTTTATCTTTACCGGGTGTGAAATATAGGTGCACCGATAATAATAAAAGAAGGGATCATTGAATCCGACGGAAGCGCTTCTCCATATGGAATCGATGGCACTGGTTGGTGAGGTTAAGTACATGACGATATTGTCACCCACTTCCGTTTCCGGGTTGCATTGCCAAGGGGTGATCGCTTCAGGATCGGTCGTATAATAAATATCATCTTTCGAGCTCCCGATAAAATAAGCTCCTTCCGCCTTTGGCAGATCATCCACAATATAGCTCGCTGTTCCTCCAATATATTTGGGCGCAAAATCATACAAAAAAGCACAGAGCTCTGCTGGGTCCAATCCATTTTCGAGCCGGAATTTTTGTAAAGCTTGACAAATTTTTCCATAAAAGAGGAATCTTCCCTCATAATCTTTTTTCGCCGGCAAGGTAGGCAATGGAATATCAAACTCCTGTGCGATTTTTTCAAATACAATGTAAGTGTGTTTGAAATAGTAAGGTACCAGCAAATCACCCAATTCTCTGGCAAAATAGGTGGTGTAGTATTCTATGGAATTCGAAAACTCTTCAAAGGAAACCTTTGGTGATTGATCAAAGACCTCCATATATAACCGGTACAGGGAAGAAACTGCAGATTCTACCGTGTGCTGCTTCCGTTCAAAAAAATAGATGTTTTTTCCTTGGTCCTTATATACGCATAGAAGCTCATCCTCAATGTCCTTCGTGACGCTCTCACTGGGACAGAAAGCTCGATGGAGTCCTGCGATAAAATGACCATATTGGCCCGTATATTCGCCAAATAAAATTTCTTGAAAGCGCCTTATCGTTCTTGAACCTTTGCCCTCTCTATAAATTTTCCAGAGATAAGGATTAAACATGGCCACCCCCTAATTTGATAACCCAACAAAACGATAATCTCCATGCGAAAACAGCTCTTTGACGCCGAGACTTGAAATTACATAGAATAGACCTGACCAAAGGGCCCCTTCGACCACACAGTCATGGCCGCCTTCGCCGCCGGAGTCAAGATCGACGCCTTCGCCTATATGCCCGTTCAGGACTTCGGCAACGCCTTCTCCACCTTCATTGCCCAAAATTATGGGGCAAAAAAAGAAGACCGGATCCGCCGCGGCCTGAAGGAGCCTGTCGCCCTCTCCATGGCCTGTAGCATCCTGATCTCCCTCCTGGTCTGGATCTTCGCCCCCTCCTTGATGGCCCTCTTCGTCAGCCCCGGTGAGACCGCCGTCATTCGGGAAGGGACCCGCTACCTCCGGATCGAGGGTGCATTCTACGCTGGCATCGACTGCCTCTTCCTCCTTTATGGACTCTACCGTGCCCTGGGCAAGCCCGCCATGAGCCTGGTCCTGGCCTATGCCCTCTCCGCCATCGAGGTGGTCGGCATCTGGTGGTCCGTCCCCATCGGCTGGACCCTGGCCGACATCGTGGGCATCCTCTACTACCTCCGCCATAGGGACCGGCTCATGGCTTAGAATGATATTCGAACGATTCCCTCACGATAGACCAAACCTCTCCTCCAGTTCTTCATATAGCTTACCGTCCCTGGCCAAGGGCATGGTATCACAGAGGATGAGGTTGTGGTGGTCGATTTGAATTGTCTTGCTAAATCCCAAAATGTATCGGAGACAGATTCGATAAATGATTTCGGTCGGGGCACAACCATAGATCTGGTGGGCAAAAATATGATTCAAACGCTCCGACTCGTCTGGAAATAGGGCTTTCAGCCGATCGCTTTGAAAGAGACGGGTCACAATCGCGGTAATATACATCCCGGATTTCATATAGAGGTCGGCAAAGCTGGCCTCGGGAGCGTCAAAGCAGCCGGGGTTCTCCTTTTCCAGCCGGTCCACCATCTCCATCACCACTTTCTTTGGCGTAAAGATCTGGTTTGTCCGCTGGTTGGGGATGTAGTCAAAGATGTCCCCTTCCACCTCTTCATCAAAATAATTGGCCAGTTCCTTCCGTCTTCTCATAAATTCCGCCACCGCATCATTGAAGACCACCTCATCAAACAGCTGGCCATGGAAATGCTTCCGGTGCTCTTCATCCCGAATTTCGCGGCCATTTTCGTCCCTCTCATAATAATCCCCACCATCGCGGAGGAAGCGGAAATTATCCAGGGTTACGCCCTGATCTGTTTTCGGGTTGACGGTTACTTCCCAGAAGACCTCCGGTGGGACCAAGGCATCAAAATTTGCTAGCGTGGTATTTTCATCCCCATAGGCCATCAGGAAAGCAGGAATGGTCCGTGAAAATCCACGGAGGTGGTCGCGGACATCCGATTCAATGGATTGCTTGACCGCTTGACGTTTTTCCGTCTCCACTGTCTCCACAATAATCTCCGCAGAGGCTCGGATGATCTCTTGACTTTGAAGTTTCTCGTGAATATCCCGGACCATGGCTTCGCGTTCTTCTTGGCGACGAGCCTCTTGCTCATTCTCCAAGCGGGTTAAGTCCTCCATGGTTGCCCCGGCCTCCCGGGCCGAATCCATTTCCTCCTCGAACTCCCTCTCCTGACGGTTACGGGTGATGGAGTACTCGCCATAGGCCTGATTGACTACCCCATCAGTCTGGCCCTGGATCTTTTTCTCTATTCGTTTCTGCGTGGACCTTGAGAGATCCCTGCCATATTCCAGCTTGGCCGTCTCCATCAAAGCCCCGGTAATCGGCCTGCTAAACTTCTTTTGTAATTCTTCCAGCTCCTCTTTTTCCGGCTTCAGATCAGCGGCCCGCTCTTCCGTGATCCGGTCAACCGTATCCTTTAATTCCTGGTCGATAGTCTCATAGACCTTTTTCCCAAATACGTTTGCGGAGAGACCAATGACCTTTTCCCTCGAAATTTTAACGCTTCCCTCACTGTTCAGGTCTAGTTCATCCCCTGTTCCTTCGGTGACCGTTAGATCCCGAATAGCCCTTTTTTCTTCAATGGGCTCCATATTTTGAATAAGGTCAATAACTTCTTTGGGCGCATTGAAAATCCCGGAAATATTGGCGAAGAGGAAATTGGACATAAATCCACGATCCACAACTTCCTTAGCATGGATATGGCGGGGAATGGTCAATACTTTCTCGGCATCCAGCTCGACCATTTCTCCCTGGTCATCCTCCCCATAAACCGGGAAGAAATTCAGGAGTTCCCGGACATGTTCCTTCCGTCCATCAAAATCAATTCGCTCTCCCAAGCTTTCAGGAATCAAATCGTTGGCAAATTGCTCGAAAATAGTGAGGGTCCTTGCCGGGTCAAAATCAAAGACATAGGCATTCTTCTTCCGGTAGCTGTTCCCATCCTTATCGCGGAAGAGGCAAGGGTTCTGGGCACGGAAGGCCGCCTGCATATAAAGAGATGGGGAGGCCATGTTGGACAACATCAAAACCGCCGTCCACTCCGGAACCGTCACCCCGGTCGTCAGCTGCCCCACAGAAAGAGTAATGGTTTTGTCATAGTCCCGGATAGCCCGGGTGACCCGGTCGAAGGCCTTGGCCGTCTCCGCTTCCTCATCCAGCTTGCCATCACCGGCAGCCAGGATAATCTCGTAGTCCTTAAATACGGGGTGGATTTCCAGTTTCTTCGCCAAGGCCTTGGCGCTGGCTACCCGATTAAGGAGCCAAAAACTGTGTTTCAGCTCCGCCCGAAGTTCCGGGGTAGAGAAGGGAAACTTCTCCTGCTTAGTCAAAGCATCCAAAAACCGGTTGACATCACGGTCATGGACAAACTTCCCGGATTCATTGGTCCGGAAGAACTCATTCAAATCGAAGGCATATTCTTCCACATCCTGGTCGGCCAGAGCGATACCGCTTTCCAGTCGATCCCGGACGACCTCGGACATCTGGTAGGTATAGAGAGACAGGCGAGGCAGGTTCTCATAGGGATTTTCCTCCTCCCTCGATGGGTCCCACTCGCCTTTCTTTTTCTGCTCATCCGCATAGGTCCAGTTAAAAATCGCATCCGAAGGAAATTTATCATTGGCCAGGGCCTTGAAGGGAGTGCCCGAAAGATGGAGGGTATGTTTGCGAGCGATTTGATTAAAGGCCGTATCCGTTTTATAGGTATCGACGCCCTCATGCGCCTCATCGATAATTAAAATATCCCAAACAATGCCGGTTTCTGCACTGATTTCCTCCAGCTTGTCATACTGCCCTCCAAAATAGAGGGAGCCCTTGAGGTCCTGGAGGCTGACAAACTCGATGCAGCCCTTGACCCGGTCTTCCTCCATGGTCGACAGCTTCTGAATGTATTCCTCCCGGTTCAGAACAAACTTCCGGTCCTTAATCCCTTCCACCGTACTCACAAAAAGATAGCCGGATTCCGGACCAAAAAAGGTCTCATAATCCGAATACCAGGAATTGGCGATGGCCGGCCGGTTGGTTACAATCAGGATGTTCTCCGCCCCCAATCGCTTGCAGAGGTCATAGGCGGACAGGGTTTTTCCAAAGCGTGGCTTGGCATTCCAGAGAAATTCCCCTTTTTCATGGGTCCTGAAATACTCAAGGCTCATCCGAACCGCCGCATCCTGCTCCTCACGGAGGACATAGGGAATCACCGCCTCCTCCCTATCCCCTTCCACGATGCCGTGGTTTTGGGCAAAGTCAAGAAAATCTTGGCGAGCCTCATTCGGATGGATACGGAACCACTCCGTTCCGGCCCGACGGTCAACGCCCATTTTCTTCAGATAGGCATGGAAGTCCTTATCCGTAAAGGTCCCAAAGGGCTCAGTCATAAAACTGGCCCGCATGTTCCACCAAATCTTGGCCTCTACCCCCATGGTGTGGGTCTGCTCTTTGACCCGAATTTTCACATCCCGCTCTGTAAACCCGATCTTGGTCCAACCCTCATGGCTGGGAAGATCCGGCGTGGTATAGGCATAGCACTGGGGTGTGACCTGGCTTGCTGTACGAATCTGAATCCCCGCCATTATGCCATCTCCTTTACATGCGTTTCAATGAATGCAATTTCCTTTTCATCCAAACCGTACTTCTGATAAAGCTGGCGGTCGATGTCCGGAATGGGTTTGGACCAGTCGATGTCGGAGGAGGAAGTGAAGTCTTGGAGGGGAATGAGCTTCCATACACGCCGATCATTATCTTGAGTAACTTTTAGAACGCCCAAAAGAACACGTGCAAATCTAGACTTTACGTACTTTATCATTGCTTGAGCTTCAAATTCACTTTTAAAGGCACCTATTCCAATAAAGGATTGAGTATACCCGATTAGGGGTTCCCCGATTAGGGGTGTGCTTAATACTTCACCAAGTGCTCCCGATCCATTCGCCCGAGGAACCAACACTTTCCACTTTTCCAAATTTTCATGGTTCATGTCAACATATTTTTTAGGGATAAATCTCGAAACCCGCTTATTTTTCAACAGACCTATCGTTTCAATATCATCTTTATTCATCGGCGTTTTGGTAAAAAGTGGTATTTTTTTGAACGCATTGTTTCGAAAACGTCGATCTTTCCCTGAAGATCCAATGACCGTTTGTAAATCTGGGTGATCTGCATATAATGACTCCAGATTGTAGCGAACTTGAGTGTAAACCAAAGAGGCTACACTATGGTCAATATCATTTGCTTGGCTTTTTTCAACAATTCCCCGTAGTTCAGGATAGGCAAAAAAAGTTCCGATGGCACCAAAGTCTCTATGGGCATCCCGATAGGTAATCGCTACACCACCCTTAACGTCATTATTGGGAAAAATCTTTTTTGCATCAGCTTCAAAACGCAGGACCTTGAAATGAGGATCATTCAATATTTTACGATTCCATGCTTTGGGTGTGCTGCCTGCATCAAAAAGGGATCGTGCAGGATGGATTAGCTCGACCCGGTCTGAAACCAAAAAAGTCGCATCCATGAAGTCGTTATATACTGGTTTTCCAAAATTTCCATTCTCACCGGATTTTGAAAAATCCTCATTGTATGGCGGATTCCCAATCACATAATCAAACAGCTTCTTACTCACTTTTCCACCCCCTTTCATTCTTTTAAATTCCTCCGAATTACCTCTTCGCCAGTTATAGATTTTACAAGGCTGTGCCGTCCGTGCCGCTGCTTCCCCCTCTTGGGGATCTGGCGATGAGAACATGGTCATCTGCTCAACTTCCACAAAGGGCTTTCCCAAGGGGACGGTATCCTTTAAGCCGTCCATTTGCCAAAGGTTCCAGGCGATACGGTTGGCCACCTTCCTCAATAAAGGGACGTCCGGACTTCTCCCCCACCTTTCCACGTGGTATTCAACAGAGGTCAGGAGAACGTTGATCCGTGCCACCAAGAGGTTGTCTCCCTGGTATTCATAGCCATAGGTCGCCTCCAAGGCTCGGAGGGCCCACTTGGCCCAATCGTCATAGTCCCTCGTATTCTCATTGACGATGCGGAGTTTCCGATCCAGGATTCCAATCCTGCGGTGGAGGGGCATGAGGTCACCGGTTGAAACATCATACCGGGAGACCAGATAGGGGGCCTCCCCACAGGTGATCTCCAGCCGCCGAGAATCCACGTAGGCCTGCCAGGTCTTATGGTCAGGGAATTCGATGGGGGCTTCCGTCACCTTCCAGCGGTGGTCCTCCCCGGGAAGGTTGAAGACCCCTGGGCGACCGAACCAATCTTTATCGCAGTAATTATTCATGACATTGCAGAGCCAGGCAGGCGTAAAGACTTCTGCCCGCTTCCGGGTCCGAGCGATCTGGGCCTCCTGGGATTTTTCAATGCGGGGTTTGATGACCTCCGGATGATAACGCAGGAGGAGACGGGTGATCGGTTCCTTGTCGCCGAAACCCTCGCCCAGATTCTCATAGGAATCCGTGGCCCAAATGATCTTCCGCTTGGACGTCTTATCCTGCAAGAGCAAGTCCAAGACCGGTGCAACCATAGCACTCTCAATCTCTATCAATTTTTCCATGGCCATGACCCTCTCCCCATTCTTCTGAAATTTAGCTTCTATATAGTATTGTACAAGATATATTCCTTGCTTGAAAACTTTTTCATTCTATATATAGGTAGCCGAACATTGCCTCATCTCCCGCCACAAAATCCCTGAACTCCTCCGGAATTCTCCCCATGGCCTCTTCCGCCATCCGGCTCATGGCTCGCGTGACCCCGGCCTGTCTTACATAGAAGGGCCAGGCCACCGACCCGGTGATGGCACCGATGGTGTCCGCATCGCCGCCAAGGGATGTGGCGTTTCGGATGGCATCCTCGAAATCTGCTGAATCAAAGAAGGCGGCCAGAGCCTGAGGAACCGTCCCCTGACAGGATGGGTCGAAAGAATAGGTTGGCCGAATCGCCTCCACCGAAGGGATGTCCGGATAAAAGTGCTCCTGGATGAACGCCCGGATCGCCTGCTTGGATTGCCCCTCTTTTGCCAGAAAAATTGCAGCTGCCACCGCCTCAGCCCCCTTTATGCCATCGGGATGATTGTGGCTAACCACCGCACTTTGTTTGGCCCAGAAGATGGCCTGATCCAAGGACTTTGCCCTCTCCCCACATGCGGAAACCCGCATGGCTGATCCGTTTCCCCAGCTATTATAGGGCTGAGGATGGTCGGCCTTCAACCAGGAAGAAAAAGAAAGGCCATATTCCCCTGTAGGATTGGGGTAGGCCCGCCCGATGAACTGCATGGCCCTGGTAAATTGACTTTGCAAAAAATCCGGATCCTCTCCCTTGCCCTGGGCAATCGCCTCATCCAAGGCCAGCCCCACTGCGATGGTCATGAGGGAATCGTCCGTATAATCGGAATCCGGGGAGAAAAGCGGAAAGTCCTTGGTTTTTATCGGCTGAAATTCAAAGCAGGATCCAACAATATCACCAATAATGGCACCAATCATAAACATCTTCCTTTCTTGTCTGATACTGCAGTTTTTTACTCTCCCTGCCAAAGTAGTGGTGGTCCGGCCGTTTTCGCAGAATCACCACTATTGTTTCGCTCTCATAGTAGTGGTGGTTTAGCTGTTTTCGCCGAATCAACACTATTAGCGGGACAGAATCGCTAGTGGTTATTTCCCGATTTTATCAAACCAACACGATTACCCGAATAAATTCCTCAGAAAAGGGCCCTTTGGAGCCTTCTCTCCCAGCGAACTCCCCTCGCCAAAGAATCAAATGTCCATAATTTATTGGAATAAGGATGTATTTCATTTGTTTAACTATTGATGTGCAATTATGGAAGGCGGCTTTCCCTCTTCCATTAAACAACCCAGTTATAATAAAGAAACATTAGCTGCCATGCAGGAAGCTCGAGACATTCTTTCTGGAAAAATTCAGACGAAATCTTACGGCTCCCCGGAAGACTTGCTTAAGACCTCAATAGAAGATAGCTATGCCATTACACTATCCTCTTAAATAGACGGGCACTCCAGAAATCCATGCCCAATTCATCCAGATAAAAATGAAAAATGGCTTTCCAATTTTTTGTCGCAGTACTCAGAACAATGATATTGACGTCTTCTTTCAGCCTTTCTTCGACATAACGAAAGAGTTCTGCACCCAGACCCTGAGAACGTCGACTAGGAATAACATAGATTTCTTCCACTTCAAAATAAGGCGTCCCGTCCTCCATGATGGATTTCATCCCTTTTGATGGATGAATATTTCCCAAAAGGTAACCGCAGACCCGCTTCTCCTCTACCGCCACAAAAATCCGGTTGCCAATAATGTCCTCTTTTTTATTCGGACGATAACCATAACAGCTCTCTTCCTCTGCCCAGTCTCGGGAAAGGTCGATCAAGTCTTGGATAAGCTGGTCTGTTATCTGTCTTTCTTCGATTATCATGAGTGTATATCCCCCACTATTTTCAGGCTTTTGTACCCTCGAGAACTGCTCTTTCCGGACCGTCATCATTCCACTCTATAAAGCCGCCTTTTTCCATTTTCTAATTCTGGTTCGAAATGTACCAAAAGGGGCTACGGTATTTACATGAATAAACTTATACACTTCCCACACCGCCGTTTTGGTTGCTTCATCCGCCCATGTCCTCATATGGGGTTTGAACAATTCTTCCTCACTTAGGGAATCAATCATGGCATAAATGGCTCTAACATTTTCTTTTAGTTTTGCCTTCAGTTCTTCCAAGGAAAGGTGTGCATAGGTATCAGTAAACCACCGATATAAGTCACTAAGTTGATTCCACTTAAATTGTTCGGAGGGAGAATGCACTTTTCGTCCATTTTGCTCATCTTCTTCCCATTGAAGGAGCAAACTTGTCCATCCAACTTGATAGGCAAGGTTCTCTGCCGGCGTTCGATCAACCTCATCAACACGCCTATCTTTTAATTCCTCAGGGATACCATCAAATTCAGAAATATACTTTTCAAAAGCTTTCTCAATCTCTGCTTTTAACTCTTCCTTATTGCTATAAGTTCTCATATGGTCACCTCTTCGGTTTCACTGCACCATGACAAACTTGGATTTCCTTGGATAAATAGGAGCTTTTCCCTCATCTTCCTCATATATTCTATTATACAATCTGTCATACAATATACAGACAAAAACTGATAGAGGAAAGGCATATTCATGAAAAATAGAGTTGAGAAAACTTATGCCTACAAAAATACGATGGCGTCACCGTCTGCAATTCGAGAATGCATGGCGGGACAGGCGCAGCCGGGATTGTGGTTTATGGCACCTTCAATATGTATGGCGGAAGGGTAGAAAAAAACAGTCTAAAATGATGGGTGGCGGAATCAATCTTCTACCCTGGCAGGCAGAAGCCACAGCCGTTCTCAATGTCTATGGTGGTACTTTCCGAAACAACTATGCGACTACAGCCGGGGACGATATGACGATTGATAATGAAAAAGCCCACACAGTCAAGCTTCCCACCGGAAAAAGCATGACGGCTACCGGAAAGATGTCCCCCTTCCGGGCAACAGGCTGGTTTGAGGATGGCCGCCAAGGTACACGCTACGATGCGAAAACCCACGCAGAGGAAGCAACCAAGCTCAATTATCAGCAGGAGACTTGGCTGGCCGACCTCAAGGTGGTTTATAAAGAAGCCTACACCATCACTTATGTGCTCAATGATGGATCCTTTGAGGAAGGATATGAGGCTCCATCTTCCTATAAAGCGGGAGATACCACGCAACTTCCTACGGCAGATAAGCTGGGTCGAAACGGTTATCGCTTCGAAGGCTGGTACGATAATCCAAACTTCGAAGGCGCTCCCATCACTGAGATTGGGCCGGAGATGAGAGGCGATTTAGTTTTCTATGCCAAATGGAGCAAGAATCCGACTCCAAATCCGGATCCCGATCCAAAGCCGGATCCTGATCCGAAACCGAATCCCGATCCAAAGCCTGATTCAAAACCAACTCCGGTTCCCAAGCCGGAGAGTAAACCGAGCAAGACGAAACAGCCGGAGAAAGCCAAGCCACCCAAAGCTCCAAAAACCGGAGATGAAACGACTCTTCTTCTCAGTGGAGCGACGGTATTCGCCTGTGGAGTAGGCGTCATCGTTCTTGAAAAGAAAAAGAAATGGGCTATAAAGCATCTGAATTGCACTGGATGGAGAGATGCCAAGCTGAGAAAGAATGCTCTCCGCGTTATCCTTGAGATCAGTATCTATTCTTGCATAAAGCTGATTCTTGAAATATCATTTTTAATTCATCTATGCTAAGCAAATATGATGAGTATAATTCCAATAATTAAAATAACAATACCAATTCCAAGATACACCTTCCCCACATGCTTAGCATAGCCCTCATTCTTGCGACCCATTTTGAAATCAGCCTCAAAACCGTTGATGAGATCATACTTTTCCCGAAAATAAATAAAATAACCAAATAGAATGAATGCCAAACCCAATAGCACAGATATCATCTTCAATATCAACATCATTTCCCTCCAATAACAAGGCAACATCATAGTCTCTGCAAACTTCTACAAAGCCATGTTTGAGAAAAAGTGAAACCGCCGGATTGTCGATGGCCATGTTGTCATATAAAGTCCCTGGGCCATTCTTTTTGTTCTATCCTTACCAACATCTTAGCCTGCTGTTTTCTCTGTTTCAAATAAGAATTATTATCGTTTCAGCGACTTCAAATACTCTTTTTCTTCCGGCGTCAACCGCCGGCTTTCCCGGGCTTTTTGTATTGTCTTATTGTGAGTCCATAGATCTAAACGATGATCTTCAATGGCTTTAATAGTCGTATCCCACTGCTTTGCCAATGCGGTTGCAAAGAACCAGGCAATCATCATTCGAACATAGTATTCTTCACGATGAAGAGAAGCGGGGATTTCCAGATACTCAGGCTTAAAGTCTTCATCAAGAAAATGAGACATTAACATCTCAATCCCAAAACGGCAGGTATAAGTCCTTTCCGATGCGGACCATTCTTTGATTTTTTCCAAAAGTGCCACTTTATGCTTCTTGAAAATTTTCGGAGACAGGATATCGCATACTGCCCAATTATCGACATAGGGCAGAAAGCGATCAACGGCTTCTATGCAAGCATCAAATTCCTTCATTTCAGAAAGAAGAATTCCGTGGAGGATATTTTCATCATAGTATTTATGCGGCAAATCGCTCAAAAATTCAGAGGCTTCCGATTCCCTGGCAAGCTTTTTGGCCAGTTTTCTGACCTCCGGAACTCGAACCCCGATAAAGAGGTCCCTCGGAATATTCGGAACCAACTTCGCCTGAAAATCTCCATAGGGGGCATCCTGCAAGGCAAATAATTCTTCTTTGATATTCACTCTTTATACTCCTATAGATCGACAACTCTTTCATCAGTCATATTATGCTCAACCCCTGTATGCTGTGATTGAAGAAACTCTTTTATACATTTTTCCTTGTAAACTTATCTATTTCTTCGATTATATCCACCATTCCGGTGTTAACTCCCCAAGTTTGACAATTTTTTCTGCTTCGTAGTCAAGCATTACTTCTACTGACTGATAACGTCCCGGCATCAGCTGCGTCATGAACTCCCGGCAGGCACCGCAAGGCCCACCAGTCCTTCCATCCGGCATGATGGCCAAGACCCTCTTGATTTCATTTTCGCCATTGGTAATCATATGAAATATCGCATTTCGCTCCGCACAGATACCCAAAGCACACGATGTATCCACACATACTCCGGTATATATGGTCCCACTTGTCGATTCAATTGCTGCAGCTACGCCGCCGGCGTATATCCGTTCAGATATTTCTCTTGGTTTCTGAACGGCCTTCGCTGCTTTGTATAAATCATGCCAGATTTTTTCCATACGCTTCTCTCCGTTTGTTTTGATGGTTTAACGAAACTTTCATCTCATAGATACAGATGGGTTACCCGACATATGATCACCTTAGTGTCCGCCCTAACCGGTCATTATCATTCGGAAACTTGATTTTCAATATGTCGATACCATCTCATCCTATAGCCTACCAATAAAAAAGAGCTCGGAAAACCGAGCTCTTTTTTCTCCATCTATATAGAACCATCCCTATCCCAGAATCTGTGCTGAGCCAAGTTTTTAATGAAGTCATCTATTTTTTTTATGTCCTTACTGACAATGACACCCGGAGCTTCTCCTTGCTCCTTGTCTAAGATTCCCTTAGCATCCCCGATAATCCAAATCGGTTTGTAGTGCTTAAAACTTTCATCGACAAATTCACCAATGTTTTTCTTGAAGTCTTTGGATGGTTTGTCCGGAACAACTACAATAAGAGCATCTTCTAAAACGGGATGAACGGTTTCATACCTATGAGCAACCTTTTGTCCATCCTTCGTATCTTGAAGGTTTCCCTGGATAATTTCAGCCTTGGCCTTAGCATCCTTAATCTTTTCTACTAGAGATTTAAAGTCAAAGTCGTCATCATTATCAGAATAAATTCCGACCTTCAAGGTATCTGTTTTAAAGATCGTATTCGCTTGAGCAAATTCCGGCATTCTTACCTTTTCCGCTTCCTTACTTGGCTTAACTCCAACAGGATCGAAGCCACGATCAGCATCCGGCTTATCAACACCAACATTTTTAGCGATTATTTCTGCCATCTTCTGATCAACATTGGCAAACATATCGACGACATTTTGCCTAATTTCTTCTCTTTCCACCTTAGATAATTCAAAAGAGAAGGCATTGATAATGTGCTCTTGTTCAACTTTGCTAATAGACTGATAAAAGGCTGTAGCCTGACTAAAGTGATCTCTAAAACTATCATCCCTGGCCCTGATCACCTCGCCATCGATCTTTTCCTGGTAGTGCTCATAGCCACCGTCCTTCGGACTCGCATAATATGGAGATTGATCATCAATACTTGATTTATGGTAAGCAACGGGCCCCTTATTGATCATGTGTTGGTGCCAGCCATCTCTCTGATTATTATGAACTTCAGCTATCGGTCTATTGATAGGAATTTGTGCAAAGTTTGGTCCACCTAACCTTAAAAGTTGGGTATCGGTGTAGGAAAAAAGCCTGCCTTGCAGGAGCGGGTCATTCGAAAAGTCGATACCAGGAACAACATTTCCCGGATTAAAGGCAACTTGCTCAGTCTCAGCAAAGTAATTATCGACATTTCGATTAAAGATCATTTCCCCAATTTTAATCTTAGGAATATCTTCTTCAGGCCAAACCTTGGTAGGATCCAGGATATCAAAGGGGAAGTCATGTTCCTTTTCTTCCGGCAGGATTTGAACACAAAAATCCCAGACAGGATATGAACCTTCATCAATCGCATCATACAAATCTTTTCTTTGGCTGTCGGGATCATTTCCTGATACCTTCAAGGTCTCATCCCACACTCTGGAGTGGACACCCAGCTGTGGATTCCATTGGTATCGAACAAAACAGGACTTTCCTTCTTCATTTATCCATCTAAAGGTATGGACAGCAAAACCATCCATCATTCGTAGACTTAAAGGAATGGCCCGATCACTCATCTGCCACATCACCATGTGAGCGGACTCCTGGTTGCGGCTTACAAAGTCCCAAAATGTATCATGAGCTGATTGGGCTTGAGGCACTTCAGTATCAGGCTCCGGCTTAACGGCATGGACAAAGTCAGGAAACTTTATCGCATCTTGGATAAGAAATACGGGAATATTATTACCAACGATATCGTAGTTTCCTTCTTCTGTATAAAATTTTATAGCGAAACCACGCACATCACGGGGGGTATCTGTAGAACCTCTAAAGCCTGCTACAGTAGAAATCCTTGAAAATAAAGGAGTTTGCTTATTATGGCCTGAAAATAGGCTAGCTCTCGTATATTCACTCATATCCTTGGTCGATTTAAAAATACCATGGGCACCCACGCCACGAGCATGGACAATTCTTTCCGGAATCCTCTCATGGTCAAAGTGCATAATTTTTTCCCTAAAATGAAAATCTTCAAGAAGGCTTGGTCCTCTCCTGCCAGCCTTAAGGGTAAACTCATCTTCAGCCATCTTAAGACCCTTGTTCGTCGTAAAAGCCTTATTCTTGTTATCAACCCTGTTTTTCTCCAGATCTTTAACCTTGTCGTTATCCTTGACAGGATCAACCTTCTTAGACCCTTTTGGAATTAAAGGTGCTTTAATAAAATCATACTTGTTCTTCTCTTTTTTATCAGCCATCTTTACCCCCTTATATTTTCTTTCTAAGATAGGTAACGTATGTCTATAATTTATACCCAACCGCTTTCTATAAAGTTCGCTGCAAACGAGAATTTATGCCAACTTCAAAATTTGCTTGATCTCATCAAGATTCTCGGCAAAATAAATGCCCTCCTGTCGCTCTTTGGAGGACAGTCCTTTTTCAATCATATGGTTCAGAAGGGCTTTCAAATCATCATAGTAGCCATTCAGATTGTAGAGAATGCAGGGCGCATCCAGCTGTTTTAAAGACACTTTGGACATCACCTCTGCTATTTCCTCCAATGTTCCCGTGCCACCGGGGAAGGCAATAAAGGCTTCTCCCAAGGCAATCATGAGGTTTTTACGCTCCGTCATATCCTTGGTCACGATTAATTTCGTTAATCCCTCATGTTGCAATTCACTTTCAATAAAAAAATTCGGCTCAACACCGATCACTTCGCCACCGGCTTGCAAAACGCTATCTGCGATCGCACCCATCAGTCCGGATTTGGAGCCACCATAGATGAGTGCATTTCCACTATTTCCGATCCATGTCCCCAATTCCTCAACGGCCTTTCGTAAGCGCGGGTCATTTCCTTCATTTGCCCCAAGATAAACGGTAATATTCATTCAAATTTTTCTCCTAGAAATTCCGATTTGCTTCGATCAGCCCTGCAGCATTCGCACCATCAAAGCTAGGGCTATATCCGGCACATGTCGTGGTTCTTTGCTATATTTCTTTTAGAAATTTTAAAGCCAAATACAGCTTGCCAAGATCATGGTTGGCACTATGGAGTCCCTCCATTTCATAGGAACTCTCGCTTAATACGTCTCCGGACTCCAGAAAGTGATAAAGTTCAAGCCCGTAAAAATCACAGGCGGCTTGGACACCGGCAAGTTCCATTTCTGCGGCTATACATCCCTCCGACTTTCTTTTCGCAACAAGCCCACGAGTCTCACGAAGCATAACATCTGTCGTCCAGACCTTTCCTTTAATGTATGGGGCATTTTCTCGGATAAAAAAATCTTCAACTTTATCATGGTTTTTAATTTCCAGGTAATCTGAAGGGGCGGCATAATAATAAGATGCCCCTTCACCCCTATAGGCCTCTGTAGGGATAATGTACTTTCCAAAAGTCTTTTCCTTATCCAGGCTTCCACAAGATCCAAACATGATAAATTGATTAGCACCTGTTATCCAATTCACTTCTACACAATCTGTTGAAGCAAGGACTGAACCCATCATCGTAAGGTAGAAGGCAAATTCTTGACCCTCAAAGTGGCTTTTATAGACCGGCCTTGACCCACTCACAGATTCTATATGACCAATTTTCTGACACTCAAAATGATCAAGCAAATATTCGAGGATATTTTTCGAAAAGATGATCAGGCATTTTTCCGTCAAGTCTTTCTTTTCCCCGTAAAAGTCTTTTAGACTGATCACCGGCTCTGTGTCTTTATCATAGCTGTCTATGATCATCATTATCTCCTTGTCATCAATACCAGGACTTCCGCCAATTGTTCAAGGCTTAGACTCATACTTGGAAACTGATCAGTGCATCTTGATTTTCCTCATTGTTTAGCATCATGTTAACCCACCACCTTATGGTCTGTCGAGGTAAATGGACATGTCGACTTTAGTACATATGTTTAAGGCCTCTTCATATCCATGTCGTGAGTGCCATTCGAGAATCACAACACTTATGGGTGAACATGAGCATAACAAAAAAAGCCACCCCGCAAGGAGTGACTTTAGAGATTGAAGAGATCGGCATGAGAACCTGTTCTAAAGAGCATAAGTGCAAGAGCCTCCTCTTCCACCAGTAAAATCGTATAGTAATATCAATGCTTTCAGAAGCTGAACTTCTTTCAATTTAAGTGGATTGTTAATATTACAAACTGTAATTAAGCAATTTTCATAAAAGATATTGATTAAAATAATTTATTTTGTAATAATCCATGTACCATTACGCTTAGAGCCAATACGAGATAGAATCTTCTTCTCTTGGAGACTTTTAAATGCCCTCTCTATCGTTCTTGGAGTTACATCTATCTTTTTAGAAAGATCAACAGCTGTATAGTTTCCATTTTCTATCAAAAACTTCATTACTTCTTTCTCAGTATTATTTAAACCGACATTCATACCGACATTCATACCGACATCGTTTTTTAGAATTTTATCTAATACTCTTTTTTCAAAAGGAATTGTACAGCGAATATAGTTGTCTGTAATCTCAAAAACTTCTTTACCATATTTGTTAATAATGGTTGGTATTCCATGACCAGTATGTTCGGTAAGTCCAATACTTAAAAATATTCTCATCAAGGTTGTATTTCTTGGTTTACTTATACCTTCAAAAAATTGAGCCTCTGTCATTCCCATAGGAAGACCACCATGCGATAATATTTCAAGTCTATCTTCGAACATAGATATCTGTGGTTCCGTGACAAGCCAATCATTGTGAACTAATGCATTTATAACTGCTTCATTGACCGCATCAAAATCAAATAAAAACATATCCTCTCGTGGACGAACTTTGGTATCAGAAATAATGATATTTTCTGCTTCCAATCTGTTCTTGAGCTTCATATAAGTAGTAACCAAACATCCATACCCATAATCACTTCTTTCTGAAATCGAAGCTTTATTTTTGCCTTTAAACTTCACAAAAATAAAAGGTATATTATTTCTATCTGCTAAAAGTTCAGCTAATAAATTATATTCACCATGATTGTTTTTAAGATTAAAATTGGACTCAAAAGATTTTTCATTTGTTCGAAAACCTCTTTCAGAATAGTAAATTTTTAGCTCACGAAAAGACAATTCTGCTAGACTTGATCTTTTTTGGAGCATATATTCAGTGTCTGTAAATTTTTGCTCATACCTAATTCTAATTTGATATGGAGTCATTTCTTTATTGGTAGTACCTATTCTAATGGTACATCCGCTAGAAGAAAAACCATATTTCTTCTGGCAATAAATAGGCCTTCTTCCTTTATCTATATTTAGAACAATGATGATCTTACCTTCATCAAATTTAAGTTCTGAATTGATTTCATCTTGTGGATTCGGTTCTATTTGAGTAGTAATAACATCAGATATTTTTCGTAGAACTTCATCTACTTTATCTACACCTACAACATCGCCGTTATCATTTATCCCAATATAAATTGTTCCACCATTGGTATTTAAAAAAGATACAATTTCTCTAACTATGTTCTCTGTATATTTTTCTTTTAATTCTACTGATTCTGACTCAACGTACTTTTTCACTGAAAACCACCTCCACCAACAATATAACATATTCCGACATAATATTCCATATACCGACATTTTGACGAAATAAATTGTCGGTATAATTAATACATTAGGTCCTGCTTATTTTTAAAGTAGAAGCTGTAACGCCTGATTCTATCGCTACTATCTGCCGTTGTCATAATTATGACACGATACCCAGGTCTAAAATCTTAAGTGTTATCAAGCACTATACGAATGAAAAATATACAACCTTTAAAGGATTACTAACTATATTTCATACAATTGAATAATTTAAATATGTATAGAAAAATTCTCAAATCTAAAAATTCCATGTTGTTGACCTAAAATATCCTGGCTATCTAGTTTTCTTAGTGATGTGTAAATTTCATCAACAATATTTCTATTTAAATTAAAATCATAGTGACCTGGAAGTACTCGCTTAAAGTTTAGTTCTCTGATTTTTATTATTGAGTTCAAGAAATCTATTGGATTCGTGCTTGGGTAATAGGCATCTAGTTTGCCTGCATATACCAAATCACCTGTATATAAATTCTTTCCCTCTTCATAAAAACAACAATGACCTGGTGAATGTCCTGGAGTATGAATCACCTTTATTAGACGATTCCCTAAGTCAATTACATCACCATCTCCATAGGTGAAATTTGGAACCCCTTGAAAAATTTCATAATTTTCAATGTTGAAATCCTTTGGAAATTCACATTCCCCTGCCAATAAATTTTTCTTTACAATATCTAAAGAAAGAGGAAAGTTTCCATTAATCCAAGCTTCTTCTTTTTTACAAACTCCAAATGAATCAAATAAATTGTGACCGCCTATGTGATCCCAATGGACATGAGTAGTTAAAACTACAATATCTAAATCAGTAATTTGATTAACTACTTTTCTTAAGTTGCCTACTCCTAAGCCTGTATCAATTAAACCCGCTTTATCGTCCCCTATCAGTAAATAGGAATTGGGTTTTTCCCAATGCTTGTCTTCACTTATTACATAGGTCTTTTCATCATTTTTATTAATACTAAACCACTCATTTTCTATTTAAATCACCTCATTTCATATTTTGTTTCTCTAGTAGAGGGCTTGAAACCCAGAATCCATCATTACTATCTGCCGTTGTCATAATTATGACACGAGACCCACTTGTTAGATCTATTCCGACACTGTATTTGATACAATTTAACGCTGGTGCGTAAGTCATGTGTTTATCCTCGAAATCCCTTGATTTACAGGGATTTTCTCCTTTCTGCAAACTTCCTCTGCTGCTTTTCGTGGCAGTTTTTGTATGATTTTAGAGTTTTTCTGTGCCTCATGTTGGTGTGCCTGTTTCCGATTTTCGTACCCCTGAGCGAGTAATCGTTAAAAGGTTTAGGGAATCGTTAAATTGTTTGAGGAATCGTTAAAAGGTTCAGATTGCTCATCGTTTCAGTGCATTCAAAATCTGCAAAGCCTCCTGTGCCCGCATATAATCTGACATAAATTGCCAGTCTGGATCACCGTCCAAGGAAACCGGGAGAAGTATTTGCTCTCTACGAATTCGTTCGTCATTAATTTCCCGATTAAAGCTGTATTTTTCTTGCAAACGAGAAACTAATGTTGCTAAAAATTGATAGCTATATTCATTCAATTTGCTATTTCCTAATGCTGTCACGTGATCACTTGCTACAAATTCAAATGGCTGATAAAAAGCTGTTCCTACAGATCCACTATTTGCTACTGTTAAGCAGTTCTGATACACACGCACTTTTTCATCGTTGCCGACGAAACCATCAACACCGTTGTTCTGAGCAGTAGAGGAAACGTAAGGCATCTTTCCTATTATATGATCGTCTTTCTTTAATCGCTTTCCGCGACCTATGTTTTTGAATATCTCTTCGTACCCGAAAGCCTTCCAATCTCTATCGGTCAGTACCCCCCCCCCTGAATGTTTATGCACGATACCAGTTTTTCATACCGATTTTGCATAATTTCTGTAACATATGACAAGGAATCTGATTCAAGTTTTGCGATGGTCTGCTCCATGTAAGCATGGTTCAGCGCTCCGCTGTCCGTAAGAGGAAGCATGATGCGCTGTTCGGCAAGACGCGTGGAGTTTGCCGTATAGGAGTAGGAATACCTCTCGCGATTCGATTCAAAGCAGCGGGCAATAAATTTTAAAGCTCCGGCGGAAAGTGCTCGCTTCGGCGACAAGATGTTGACCTTTGTTCCCGTATAAAATGGTGTGGTCTGCACAAAGGGTTTTGCCGTCTCATTGCCGATGGTAATGACAGGTACTTTATCCCAAAGATAAGCCTCATCATGTCCTTCGGTAAATCCGTCAACACCGTTGTTCGTCTCTTTGCGCGTGACATAAGGAATGCGACCATTCTCTTTGTCAATTTTGTTGCCGTCCAGCGTCTTCCCAATAGTGATGTTAAAAAGATCGCCCAGTCTAACGCCTCCCCATGTGGTGTCAGGCATGGCGCCTAAAGCAAGCAAGTCATCCAGTAGTCGATCCTTGAAGTAGGGCAGGACTTTCTCCAGCATGCGTTTTTCCTGCTCCTTCATGTAGTCAGACATGAATTGCCAATCGGGTACACCATCGAGAGTGATGGGGAGAAGGATTTTTTGTCTTTTCATTCGTTCAGCATTGAATTTGTATCCGTATGCATATTTTGATTTTTGTTGCAAAATGCACTGCTTAAGAAAAAGAAGTGTATATTTGTCGTTCGAATCAGTTTTTTTGATACCAATACGCTTCACGTCATCAGAAAAAGTGGCTTTATAAGGATGATAAAAAGTTTCTACAACACTGCCGTTATAATTAACGCCAAGGATGTTCTGATCAGTGCTCTCGTTTTCATTAGATACAAACGCCGTAATTCCATTATTGGAATCAGACGCGCCAACAAACGGTATCTTGCCTGGTTTCATATCAGCTTTTGTGAGTCGCTTCCCAGACTTAATTGTAAGCTCATCTTCGATAAAAAAGTTCTTCCATTCTCTATCCTGCAAGCTCAGCATGTGCTCACCTCCTCGAAGAGGTAGCCTCTTCCGTGAGTGATCATGTCGAACTCGAAGGTCAGGTAATCTGCGATGGTTTTCTGAAAATCTTTCTCCGTCGGGATCTCGTCATTAAAGTAGTAGAAAGAGTGCAGCCATTCATCATCCGCTTCAATAGTGGTTTCCACCATGAACTTGGTCGGAGCTTCCCGTTTTCCCCGGAAGCAATCCAGCAGGCGCTGTTTTTTATCCTTGGCGGTCTCTGTCTCCACCAGTCCGACGTGTTTTCGTACCACGAAACCGTCATCTTCAAAATTAAAAAACTTCACCAACCGATCTTTGGGCTGTGGTTTATGAGCCGTAAAGACAGCAATACTGGGATTTACACCGACGCGGTAAAAGGTGTTTTTATTCAAGGTAATCACGGCTTCCAGCGTGTGATTTTTTAAGATGCGCCGCTTCGTCTTTTTATCTTCACCGTTTTTGCCAATCATGGTGGATTGCGGAACGATGACCGCCACCCGTCCGCCTTCGGCCATGCAATCTAAAAGGTGTTCCACAAAGGAGATCTCTCGCAACTTGGATGTGGCATCATTTTTCCCTTGCGAGTACGGCGGATTCATCATGCCGACGCTGGGCGCAATGGTTCGCTGGATTTCTTCTGCGGAGCGATTAAAGAAGTCGTCGCATTCCAAGTTTGATCTGCCGTCTCCACGTAAAATCATGTTAGTTGTAGCGATGGTGAACATGTCTTCACGCAACTCGATGCCGTGGATTTGCTTTTCCTTGATTTCGCTTCGCTGGTGTTCGTCCTTCGCGTTTTTGAGCATCCTGTGCATTCCAGCGATGAGGAAGCTGGACGTTCCCGTACAGGGATCGAATAGAGTGTCGGTCGGTTTCACATCCAGCAAGTCACAAAAGAGTTCGCAAATATGGCTCGGTGTGAGTACAACGCCGAGAGACTGCCCGTCACCGCCGGAGTAACTCATAAACTCAGAATAGAAGCGTCCGAGGATATCTTCTTTTACATTCGCACGCAGCGCTTGCAGGATATTTTTCTGTAGGTAAATGCCAAAGTACTTAAGCGGTGTCATACCCAAGTCATCGCGCTTTTTATTGAGTGACTGTCTGTTCTTGATAATGGTGAATTGATCCAGAATCATCTCACGTTTTACATCGGGTTTTACCCGGATACGTTTTAAGTGGTTTGAGAGAGCTTCCCAGACAATATCTCCATCCGTTTTGACCTCATCGCCGATCAGATCATCCAATTTGAAGCTGGGATCTTGCAATGCCAAAAGAAGCGCCGAGACTACCAGGGGCTTTTCGGTTTCGCCAAGCTGTGCATAGTCGCGCAGATATTCATGCAGTTCGGCAGCGAGTTTGACGATCTCTTCCAGTTCCAGTTCCTCATCGGCACGAATACCTTTCACCTGCTCGTTATAATAAGCGTCGATGTTTTGCTCATTGAAATTGATGAAAGTTTCAACCGGATCGAGAATCGAGATGGTTTTTCCATCACAAAAAGCCGGCTGGATCAGGTGGTGAACCTCATCACCGGAAACCCCGACGGCAAAAATCTTCTTAAAAGGTGTATGTTTGGCAACGTGTTCGCCATAGTGAACTGCCCCATTGACAGCGTAATTTACCGTCGCATCCACCGAGCGATCCAAAGTACTCTGATCCTCATTCCATTTGATATGAAAATTGGTATCTCGTTTATCTTCGATAATCAGCACAAAGTCTTTCACTTGCGCAATAAACTCCGGGCTACCGAGTTTTCCCGTGCCACGTTTGGACGCTGTTTTTAACGCTTCATCAATATCTTTAATGCCGCTGATTTCTGCAGTCGCTTTGATCTCTGCTTCACGCAGAAGTTCAGCCACATAAATATCTGTGTTCTTTTCTCTTGGCATGGACTTTTATTTCCTCCTCTCGGGCACTTAGATGGATCTGTTTTCAGACTTTGCAAACAGTAATCCGTTAGCTGTTGTTACATATCTCTGTTTGCTGCTGGTCGGCTTATCCGGAATGGTCAAACGCAATAACCCGATATCTACCAGCGGCCGAATGATGTTTTTCCTAAAGTACTCTGCTGTTTTAATACCGCAGAATGTCTGCATTTCTTGCCGGCTGCGTGGCTCTTTGCAATAGTCCAGTAGTTTTTGGATTTCTTCTGTTGATAGTTTCACCTGAGAATAGACTTCCGTACTGACTTGCGTACCAACTTCCGTACTGACTTGCGTAGTTGATTTGTTGGAAGTCGGTCCCACACTTGCCGTCGCTGCCTCAGAAAGCGGAATGGTGATGGTAAAGACATCGCTTTCCGTGAAGGTAGGCTGCCCGCCGGAATAGAGCTTAGTGTATTTATAAGTATTGCGCATACCACTGCCCAATTCGTCGGCAAGCCCGATCTCGCGGAAGACTTTCGCAATCGGCGGGTTTTTAGCAAAAGGCTTAAACGTCTTCAGGTTGAGGTTGCCGTGGCCATGTGCCAGATTGGCGTTTTCCGTCGTGATCTTATCTGCCTCAATCACGAGCTTCGCCACATAGCCGCTGGAAAAATCTCGATGCATGAGGAGGTTGGAGACAATCTCACGTAAAATCTTATCTCTGGCGCTGATACGCTGAATTCCTTCCATGACAAAGAGATCGTTTAAGTGTTTCTGTCCAAAAGCAATGAGCCGGTCATAGCTTTCAATGAGGTTTGTAATCACGACATCGCGGTCATCGTAGCGATCGACATTAAAGACGCGAAAGATAGCGTCGGTCTTGTGCTGGGGGAGCACCGACATAATGCGGTTATCGCTGCCAAAGAGCAAAATTGCAGCAAGCGTCAGACCTTCTTGATTGGTATCCGGATCTTTCAAGATGAGTCCGCAGCTTCGAAGCATCTCTTCATCACTCATATCCAGCCATGCGTGATGCTCAGTATTAACACGAGTCATTCGTCTTGCTCGCTCCAAAAGATCCTTGCGCAAAGCAGTAATAGGAATCGCCGGATACACCTTGTTCACGAAATAAGTGTTTTGCTTTCTCGCATAAAGCTTAAAAACCAAATCAGCGTTGTCGGTGATATCGATATCGGAGTCGTTATTGCGGTCGTAAATACGCCCGGCACTGCGATAAACCGTCTTTCCAGAAGGAACGTAAATATAAAGGATCGTTTTGCCATCCTCTTCATACTCTTCCGGCGTGAGATAAAGCGGCGGAAACATTTTCGACTCATTGTTAATCGTCGTCACAAAATCTTTTTTGATTTGCATAATACGATCCGGCTCAACACCTGCGACTGTTCCATCGTCTTTTACTCCGAGAAAAATATGTCCGCCATCACGGTTGGAAAAAGCGCAGACGGTTTCGTAAACATCTTTTGTAATATCCGTTCTTGAGCGTTTAAACTCAACGCTGATGTTTTCTCCTGCGCGAATGAGTTTTTGTAATGTTTCAGGCAGTCTCACCGTTCATCCTCCTCTCGTATGGTCTCAAACAGGTCTTCCACCTTGCAGTCCAGTGCCTCAGCGATTTTCAGCAGCACATCCATGCGTACATGCTCGTTTTTCCCGAGTTTGGCTACCGAATTACTACTGATATCTGCGGCATCTCTTAACTGGACTTTGTTCATGTTCTTATCGATTAAAAGTTTCCACAGCTTGTTGTATATGATTTTCATCGATTTGCCTTTCTGCTCCATTTGTCTCCGAAGAGAGCCTGCTCATTGTTCTCAAGTTTGATGACCGTCTGTTTTGCAATGATGCTTTGTGCTTCTTCGGAGCAGTTCAACGTCTTATCGATAGCTATAAAGATTTGTTTCTCTTTTTCTTTGTTATAGATTTCAATCATCCGGCTCATGTCAGGACGTGGCATAGGATCAAAGAGGATGGAGTCATGCGCAATCGCCGGCAGCACTGTCGTATCTAAAACGGCGAGGTCATAGATCATCATCCCGCGATAATTTGTACTTGTGCCACTGTCCTTTGGCGTCTCAAAGTCATAGCTGTCAAACTTTGAGATTGTCAGATGTGGAGCATTGTACTGATCATCTGTTATGTAGTCATTGATTTCTTCCATCTTCCGGTTAATTGTGGCTTCAATTTCTTTAAGGACGAATTTCATTTGTTCTTGGTAGCGGTTATTTGCCTGTTTCTTCTCTTCTTGGAGTTTGTTCCGCTGATCAAAGGCATTATTTTCGTCCTGCAGTTTATTGATTCTTTGTTCCAATACACTGTAGGCTGTCAGGAATTCCTGAGTAAAAGTCATGGATGGCCGAATTTCAGACATTGCATTTCGAATGCTTTCTTCCTGTTCCTGCAAAGAGGCAAGTTCGACCGTAATCTTTTGTTTTGCACTTTCCAATTCCTCTTGAAGAATGCCTTGGATCTTGCTATGGAAAGACTCGATATCCATGAGCTTATTAAAATTTGCTTCCGGGAAGAACTCGGCAAGACTTTTCAGATCCGCTTCTGTCGGATAAATACCGCGCTGTAGATTTAGTTCAAGCAAATGCAGATCGTCTTGTTTGCCTTTGACGACGCGCCGGATATCGGTATATGCACGTTCTATTTCGTTGGCACGATTTGCTTCTTCCACTTCCGCCTCGTTGATGGGACGACTCCCTGAATTACAAAGCTCATCTCTTTTTTCTTCCAGTTCACGAATGGCTACGATGTTTTCTTGATACTTTCCCATTCCGTCTACGGCAGAGGGTATGAACTCATATTTTCTGGCTGCTTTGAATGCATCAATCTTATCTTCCACCAGATGAAGCTGTTCTTCAAAAGCCAGAATGGAAGAATACATGTTGTAGAGTGCCACCAAAACATGGATGGCATCTTTTTGTGATTCATTTCCACCGCGCATTTGAAGCGGTCTGAACTCATTGAGGTTGTTCTTGCCATAGATCCTAAAAAAGCGACTTACCGTATTTCTGAAGGAAAGACCGGGTAAATCCATGTCATATTTTTTCGCAAGCCAGTCCGTGAATTCTTTGATTTCCATCGAATCAATGGGGTCGTTATTCTCATCTACCTTGAAAACTCGCTTTGCGTCTGCTGTATTTCTGGCAAAGCGATAATCTTTACCGGCAAATGAAAAGACAAAGTAAATCGTGTGGTTGCCCAGCTCTCTCACCGGCTCGCTTTTAAGATAGGTATTCCCGCCAAAAACAAAGTCAATAATAAGGAGCATGGTGGATTTGCCGATGGATGCGGCTTTTCCGGGAATGCTTCCAAGCACCACGTTCAGTCCTTTATGAAAGATAACAGGTGGTCTTTGTCTTTTATTTTCTTTGAACAGTTCGCAGCTTATTTCTCGGAGCACAGAAAGATCCTCCCTTCGTCATCAAGCTCTACCTTTTGCATGGCATAAAGGCAGTCGAGAGCTTCGATGAGACGCACAGTGTCCTGATGCTTATGCGAAAGCTTTTGATAGATTTCGCGAGGAGATTTCGGATGATCCAGCATCCTCAAAATCTCAGGCATGAGTGGCAATGCACTCTCTTCGTATGAAAATAATTTATTTGGTAAGAGCATCGAATACCTCACAAGACTGTATAAAATACGAAATCACGATGTAGCAATAGCGAACATCCTGTTTCGTAATGCTTTGCAGGCGTTCTGCCAACAACTGATAAATCAGCTCCGCCGGCAGATTCTTTTTCGCGAGCTTTTGGTAGGACACTTTGATTTGTGCCCTAAGTAGCTCGTCGCTGAAGACTTCCTGCTTGACCAGTTGTTTCATGTTCTTTTCTATGAAAAGGTAGTAACGCGTGACATTTCGCATTACCTCATCTAAAAGAAAATAATCCGCATCCTGATCTATCTTTTTTGTCACCGTAATGGCGTTATAGTTTAAATCCGCAAAATCGGAGACTTTGGCTCGACTAAGGTTTTCCAATACACGCCTGATGCCTTTTTCTATGTCCGTTCCGCGAAGCGTGGTGCGGGCATTATTTGTCTGGACCTGCAGCTGTTTTATCTTTTGCAGCTCTTTTTCGTCGGCTTGAGTATGTTTTAGACTGTAAGACTGAAAGCAGTCATGGCAAAGCGGAATCAGGTTTTCATAGCAGTTTTTATTGCCGGAAATATGAGCAACGCAGTAGTCATCTTTGCTTTGATGATCATCCGCCACTGTTTGAAGATGTTTGGAACAACCAGGCTTTGAGCAAGTGTGCTTGCAGTCTTCCAAGAGCGTGGCACCGTATTTTTTCTTTGCCCGCTCGGATGTCATATTAGCCTTTGCCATCTTGCGGTCATTTTCAAGCTCAGGATTAACGATAAATTCCAAAGACTCCTTGATGAGGTCAAAGATCACCTCTGCCACGTTAGCCCTTGTGACTTTTTTGTCAGTGAATGGCTGGACGTCCTCGGCTAAAGCATTGAGTAAGGACTCGTCCTCATCATATTCGTTGATATACGCCAAAGAGTTTACAAAATTATCTTTTGTCATCCTACCGAGCATGGCTTTGGCAAGTTTCTTTGAAATACCACGCTTATAAAACTTATATAGGGATGCATCTTTATACCGTGAGTCTGAAGATGCATCCTTTTTTGTGCTCCATTCTTCCTCTGGTATATCGCAAAACCTTTGAATTAAATCTCTCATAAAATCCGGAACCTCAGCATCTTTCATGAGGTGCGGATGAATGGCATGCAAAAGTTCTGTGAACAGCATCTTCATCACCCCTCTTTCCGATTTTGTCCAAACTGTCCAACGTTGTCCAAGAGTGTCCAAATACGAGATGAACCATTTCGTATATTGAGTATGACCACTGAGAGACAAGCAAATTATACCAAAAATCTTCATATTAAACAACAGAATATTGGCATTTGCAAATCTCAATTTGGCAAATCTTGGATGCTTCCTTCTTGGAACATCCGAGTCCTGATGGGTGGCTGCATCGTCTGATCAACGGTGGCGCACGGTTCTCATCCGGCAAGTAAATATTTCTGACTTCGTTATGCGCAAGCGCAGTCACAACCCCGAGCGGAGATTTCCGCGGGGCTTGTGGTCTGTTTACTGCGCCCATTTTGCCTTGCCCTTCTCCGTCTCGGATTCGAGATGAAGGAGGTCTGTAAATGGCAGCTCAAAATGTATCAAAGATTTATATTCGCGGTCTCGGTCTGGTCGAGACAAGCCCTGAACACAAGAAAGACTACGAGAACGAATGCGCCCGTATCCGCATGAAGATGCAGTATCACGGCGAATGCCACGTCACCAAGGCAAACATCAACCGCTGCGATGGCATATGCGTCGGCTGTCCATTTCGTTCTGCCGGGAAGTTTGTCTCCATCCATGACACCGTACAAACAGACAGCGCGCTTACCTACGCCGATGTGCTTCCCGCATCGGAAGCTTATTCACCGGAAGGCGTCCTTGCGCGTAAAACATTGCGCGAAGAACTCAGCCGTATTTTCGCAGGTCTCACGGACGAGGAGCGCCAAATCATCCGTCTTGTTGTCGCCGGTCAATCCGAGCGCGACATGGCAGAAATCCTCGGCATCAAACGCACCACACTGAACTACCGAAAACGTCAGCTTTTTGCTCGGCTGAAAAGCCGGCATCCGGAGCTTCGTGACCTTCTTTTGGATCTCATCTCTTATTCCTAAACCTTAAACCTTCGTCCAACGTCCCTCCCTTTCTTCAGGGAGGGATAGAGGGGCAAAACGGCAGGCCCCGAAGGAAAGGAGGTAGCCATGAGACCACAAAGCAATGTGCCGGGTGTGACAAGAGAAGAACTCATCGAAGTGCTCTCTGCCATATCAATTATCACCAAAGACCTGACAAGAAAACTGATTCAGACAAAGAAAGGAGGCAATCCCTATGGGACAGATGAAAAAGATGAAAGCTGTTATAGACGACCTACATTCCTGTAGCGAACAACTAAGCGATATCGCTGCCGAGCTGGAAGCGATGTTCAGCACGGCACCGGAAGAAGTGGCGGTTCCTGCAGCAACGCCAAAGCCGGAGCTGAAGCTTGAAGACGTGCGGGCCGTCTTAGCGGACATCTCCCGTGCGGGTCACACCGCAGAAGTGCGCGCCCTGATCGAAAAGTACGGCGCGGACAGGCTCTCTAAAGTTGATCCGAAAAATTACGAAGCTCTGCTTCATGACGCGGAGGTGCTCCATGCCAAATAAACATGCGCTGCTTTCCGCATCGAGTGCCTATCGCTGGCTTGCCTGCCCGCCATCAGCTCTGCTTTCGGCAAAGTATGAGGACACGTCAAGCTCTTATGCACAAGAAGGCACCGCGGCGCACGCTCTTGCCGAGTACAAGGTGCTGAAAGCGTTAGGCAGGAAAGCCGATGATCCGACGGAGAATCTTGATTATTTTAACGAGGAAATGGATGAAGCGACCGATGCCTATGCTGGCTACGTGCTGGAGCAAGTCGCCGAAGCTAAAAAGGCAACGACTGATCCAATCGTTCTGGTGGAACAGCGTGTGGACTTTTCCACCTATGTACCGGATGGTTTTGGTACTGCCGATGCCCTCATCATCGCCGACGACAAGCTTTCCATCACAGATCTCAAATATGGACGGGGCGTGCTCGTTGAAGCCGATCATAATCCGCAGCTCATGTGCTATGCCCTCGGGGCCTATGAGATGTTTTCTGCGCTCTATGACATTGAGACCGTATCGATGACGATCTTTCAGCCACGGCGTGACAACGTATCCGTCTTTGAGATGAAAGCATCGGATCTGCTGGACTGGGCAGAGAACACACTCAAACCAAAGGCGGAACTTGCCGCCGAAGGTGAAGGCGAATTTACAGTCGGTGAGCATTGCCGTTTCTGCAAGGCAAAGGCCGACTGCCGAGCCAGAGCGGAAGCCAATCTCGCGCTGGCAAGATATGACTTTGCCCTACCGCCTACCTTAACCGATGCGGACATCGAAGCGATTTTGCCTCTTCTTGATGAACTTACAAGCTGGGCGGAAGACATCAAGGCCTATGCCCTGACACGTGCAGTGGCAGGAAAAGAGTGGCACGGATATAAGCTCGTCGCAGGAAGAAGCAACCGTAAATACGTAAACGAAGATGCCGTCGCAAAGAAGGTATCCGATGCAGGCTTTAATCCTTATGAGGAAAAGCTCCTCGGCATCACCGCTATGACCAAGCTCTTAGGCAAAAACCGCTTTGAAGAGCTGCTCTCATCTCTTATCGAAAAGCCGCAAGGAAAACCAACCCTCGTGCCGGAGTCCGATAAACGTCCGGCCATGAATTCAGCAAAAGAAGATTTTAAGGAGGAAAATTAAATGTCAAAATTTACAAACCCGATGAAGGTTATCACAGGAAAAGACACTCGCTGGAGCTATGCCAATGTGTGGCAGCCAAAATCCATCAATGGAGGCACACCGAAGTACAGCGTTTCGCTCATTATCCCCAAGTCCGATACCATCACTTTAGGAAAAATCAAAGCTGCCATCGAAGCTGCCTACAAGGAAGGTGAAGCCAAGCTGAAAGGAAACGGCCGCTCGGTACCTGCGCTTGCGGCAATCAAAACGCCGCTTCGTGACGGAGATGCTGAACGTCCGGACGATGAAGCCTATGCAAACAGCTACTTTGTAAACGCGAACTCCACCACCAAGCCGGGCATCGTCGATGCCGACCGAAACGAAATCATCGACAGCTCAGAGGTCTACTCAGGCGTTTACGGCCGAGCATCTATCAATTTTTATGCGTTCAACTCCAACGGAAACCGCGGCATCGCCTGTGGTCTCAACAACCTGCAGAAAATCCGTGACGGCGAGCCGCTCGGCGGTCATGCTTCTGCTGCAGAGGATTTTGCAACCGATGATGACGATGACTTCTTGAGCTAAGAGGTGCGCCATGACAACTGTACTTGATTTCATGTGCCAGCTCATCTTATCGATTGCTGTCGGATTCACCTTCGGTGCCGCCTTTGCCAACGTGCTCATTGCAAGACTGGAAAAGCGCGAGAAGAAAAAAAACGACACCACAACCCGTTAAAAGCAAATGATGCGGAGAGGCAGACTGGAGATGCAGTCTGCCTTTCTGCCTATTTAGGAGGTGAAATTTTGAAAACACTTAGCATTGATATAGAGTCATTTTCGTCCGTTGAACTGGCCAAAGCAGGCGTATATAAGTACGCCGAAGCGCCTGATTTTAACATTCTGCTCTTCGGCTGCTCGATCGATGGCGGTGAAGTTCAGGTCATCGACCTTGCACAAGGCGAACAAATCCCCAACGTCATTCTGGATGCATTGACAGACGACACCGTTATTAAATGGGCATATAACGCGAATTTTGAGAGAGTTTGTTTATCTCGCTATCTATCAGATATGGGCATGAGCCTTGATCCCTTTCATGACCATCATCCGCTTTCAACAGAGATGGCAAGATTTCTTAATCCCGCCTCTTGGCGCTGTTCGATGGTCTGGGCAGCAACTTTGGGTCTTCCTCTATCACTGGAAGGTGTCGGTAAAGTACTCGGCCTTCAAAATCAAAAGATGAAAGAAGGTAAAGACCTCATTCGCTATTTCTGCATGCCGGACAGGCAAACTGAAAAACGACATCTTTCCTCTGATGCACCGGACAAGTGGAAAACCTTCAAGGCCTACAACAAGCGCGATGTCGAGGTGGAACTTTCCATAAAAGAGAGGCTCAAAAATTACCCAGTGCCGGATTTTCTCTGGGGCGAATACGCCATTGATCAGGAGATTAACGACCGCGGCGTGAAAGTCGATCTTACTTTAGCGAATGCAGCCGTTGAGATGGACAGGTGCTCAAAGGATGAGCTCATCACCAAGATGAAAGCCATCACCAACTTGGAGAATCCGAATTCGGTCGTTCAGATGAAAGACTGGCTTGCCCAAAACGGTATGCCCACGGAGTCGCTCGGCAAAAAGCAAGTCGCAGAACTGATTCAAACCGCACCGCCTAAGCTGCGGGATGCTCTTGTGCTTCGCAGTCAGCTTGCCAAATCCTCGGTTAAGAAATATCAGACGATGCAAAATGCCGCCTGTAAAGATGGCAGAGTTCGTGGCATGTTTCAGTTTTACGGGGCTAACCGCACAGGGCGCTGGGCAGGAAGACTCGTGCAAATGCAAAATCTCCCCAGAAACCACCTGCCCGACTTGGATGCGGCGCGTACTTTGGTAAAGTCCGGCGACTTTGAAGCCGTGAAACTCCTCTATGACGATGTGCCGGATACCTTATCCCAGCTGGTGCGCACCGCCTTTATCCCAAGGACAAATCATAAGTTCATCGTTTCTGACTATTCCGCCATTGAAGCGAGAGTCATCGCATGGTATGCCGGGCAAACCGACACGCTTGATGCTTTCCGCGAAGGCAAAGACCTCTACTGTGAGACGGCATCCCGCATGTTCGGAGTACCCGTCGTTAAACACGGTATCAATGGAGAACTCCGCCAAAAAGGGAAAATAGCAACACTGGCCTGTGGCTATGGCGGCTCGGTCGGAGCCTTAAAAGCGATGGGCGCGCTTGAGATGGGACTTTCCGAAGAAGAATTAAAACCCATCGTTGATGCGTGGAGATCTGCCAATCCGAACATCGTCAAATTCTGGTGGGACATGGATCGTGCCGTCCTTGAAGCTGTCCGCCATAAGAAAGTCACCAAGACACACGGTCTTACCTTTCGCTGCCGTTCCGGCATGCTCTTCATCATGCTGCCCTCCGGAAGAGCCTTAGCTTACGTAAAACCAAAGCTCGGTGAGAACCGCTTCGGATCTCCCTGCGTCACCTATGAGGGTGTCATCACCGGAAAGAAATGGGATCGCATTGACTCCTACGGTCCAAAGTTCGTGGAAAACATCGTGCAGGCAACTGCTCGTGACATCTTGGCCTATGCCATGCGGACACTCAGGCACTGCTCCATTGTCATGCACATCCACGACGAAGTGGTGATCGAAGCTGACAGGCGCATGTCGCTTGAGGCAGTCTGTGAACAGATGAGCCGCACACCGCCGTGGGCTGAAGGCTTGCCGCTCAAAGCCGACGGCTACGAGTGCAAGTTTTACAAGAAAGACTGAGCCGAAGGCTTCGTTTCGGACTGCTCAAAATCGGACAGTCCTGATTTCTCTAAAATTTTTTCAAAGATCTCCGGCTGTTTTGCTTTCTCACGTCCAGAGAGAAGTAGAAGGAGCGGAGAAAAACTTTTCTAAAAGTTCGTCCAAATCGTCTCCGTTTCTTCAGGCAGTAATGAGGGCGGCAATGGTGCTCCCTCAACGAATGAAACGGAGGTTTTTATATGAACGAGTTACAGGTATTTCAAAACAACGAGTTCGGTGAAATCCGAACAACCAACATTGATGGTGTGCCCTATTTTGTCGGCAAAGATGTCGCTGAGATCTTAGGTTACAGCAATCCGCAAAAGGCACTGCGTGACCATGTCGATGATGAGGACGCAAGGACTGAACGAATCGTTCACCCCTTAGGCGGGGAGCAAAACACAAAACTCATCAACGAGTCCGGTCTTTACTCTCTTATTCTTTCAAGCCACATGCCCAAGGCAAAAAAGTTCAAACGCTGGGTAACCGCCGAGGTTCTTCCCGCTATCAGAAAGCATGGTGTTTATGCCACCAAGGAACTGCTCAAAGATCCAGACATGCTCATCTCGGCTTTGCTTGAGCTTAAAGCAGAGCGTGAAAAGTCCAAAACACTGGAAGTAACCACAGCGATTCAGAAGCAGCAGATCGCAGAACTTCAGCCAAAGGCAAGCTACTGTGACATCGTCCTTCGGTGCAAGGATGCGGTCAACATATCGGTCATTGCCAAAGACTACGGCATGAGCGCCAAACGGATGAACAAGCTTCTCCACGAGCTGGGCGTGCAGTTTAAGCAGGGAAACATCTGGCTTCTTTACCAAGACTATGCGGACTGTGGTTACACGAAAACACAGACCTATCCCTACCTGGATTCAAAAAATGAGGAGCATACCTCGGTTCATACCAAGTGGACGCAAAAAGGTCGTCTGTTCCTCTACGAACTTTTGAAAGATAACGGCATTTATCCGCAGATTGAACAGGAGGTGCGCTGATGGAAAACCTATATCAAAACGCAGAAGGCTACGCGGATCCTACCGCCTATGAAGCAATCTTTAAGACGCATCGCTATCCCTATATGCCCCTTGTCTATATCGCCTCTCCTTATGCTGGAGATGTTGAGAAAAACACCGAAGCCGCCAAGCGCTATGCCCGCTTTGCCGTTGATCAGGGCTTTATCCCGATCGTGCCTCATCTCATGTATCCGCAGTTTATGGATGAGAAAAGCGAACGTGAGCTGGCTCTTTTCTTCGGACAAATCCTGATCGACAAATGCACCGAGCTTTGGGCATTTGGAAAACCCTCTCTCGGCATGACCAAAGAGATCGGATATGCCAAATACCACAGGCGAAACGTTCGCTGTTTCACCGAGGACTTGAAGGAGGTTGAAGAATGAGAATCAGCTATTCGAATGTTCGCGGCAAGAAAACAAATACCAGCTATCCCTTTACTGCAGAGATCAATACGGCAGACGACCTGAAAAAGGTCGCTGCCTTTGATCATGTCTGTGCGATTTACAAGGACGGCTATAACCAGCGCAAGAAGTTTATCAAAGGTTACCGGAGCAATAAAACGTTTCAAGAATCCGACTGCCTGCCGCTGGACTGTGACAATGTTTCATCCGATCCATTAGCTTCAGATATTCCGCCTGCTGAGTGGAAGACTCCGAAAGACGTTCAAACAGCATATCCTGACGTGCGCTTTTTTGTGGTTTATTCCCGAAATAACATGAAGGAAAAGGACGGAAAAGCCGCGCGTCCCAAGTTTCACATCTACTTTCCTCTGAAAACTTCCATAAGCGATGCGAAGCTATATAACCGCCTTAAGAAAAAAGTGCGGGCAAGGTTTCCCGCCTTCGATGATGGTGCTCTCGATGCAGCACGTTTCTTCTTCGGTGTTGAGTATCCACAGGTTGAATATTTCGATGGTGCTTTTGACATTGATGAATTTATGAGCCGTGCCAATGCCAAGATCACAGAAGGCGCGCGAAACACTACCATGTCCCATTTTGCCGGGCTGGTGCTCAAGAAATATGGCACCGATGACAATAAAGCGCATGAAGCCTATCTTGAGGAAGCAAAAAAATGCACACCGCCCCTTTCCGAAGAAGAGCTCGCCAGCATCTGGAACAGCGCAGTCGGTTTTTACAACAGCACCATCAAAGCGGATAAAAACTATATCTCGCCTGCCGAATACAACAGCATGGAATTCGAAGAAAGTCTCATCCCGTCTGACTTTACTGATGTCGGACAGGCAAAAGCCTTTCTCGAAGCGGCTACTGACAAGGTCATCTATGTCAAAGGTCTCGGTCTCTATTATTTCACGGGAAAGGTCTGGAAAGACGATGACCTCTTAGTGCAGAAAGCGCTGCAGGGATTTACCCATAAGCAGCTCTGCCTTGCGTGGAAAATGGTGAACGAAGCGGAAAGCGAAGAGGCACAGGAAAAAGCGGAAGCCTTCTACAAGTTTGTCTTAAGCCGCAGGAAATCCTCCAACATCAAGGCAACCATCACCGAACTGAAACCGATGGTGCAAGTCGATGTGAAAAGGCTTGATCAAGACGGTTTTCTCTTAAATACACCAGACGGGACAGTGGATCTTCGCACAGGAAAACTGCGGACGCATGATCCGAAGGACTACTGCACCAAAATTTGTGCTGTATCACCAAATGACAAAGGTATGGACGAATGGCTCCGGTTCCTTCGTGACTTCACCTGCAAAGACAAGGCTCTCGAAGATTACCTGCAGCTGGAATCCGGTGTAGAGTGCATCGGAGAAGTCTTAAATGAGAACCTTGTGATCCAGTACGGTGAGGGCGGAAACGGTAAATCCACCTTCAATAACGCCAAGTTCTATGTTTTAGGAGACTACGCCGGTACCATCTCCGCCGAGCTGTTAACCGTAAAGCCGACCAAGAACAAAGGTGCGGAGCTTGCCGAGACACACAACAAGAGGCTTATTCTCGCAGCCGAGCTACCCGAAGGGAAAAGGCTCGACTCAGGCTCTTTGAAAAATCTCTCCAGCACAGATCCCATCCATGCTGAGAAAAAATTTGAAGCACCTTTTAACTTTATCCCGACGCATACGACGGTGCTTTATACCAACCATCTGCCCAAAGTCGGGACCATCGACAAAGGCACCTGGGACCGCCTGATCGTTATTCCTCTAAAGGCAAATTTCAGGGGTGCCAAGGGAGAAATTAAGAACTATGCCAAGGTGCTGTCCGAGCGATGCGGCGGGGCAATCCTCTCGTGGATGATTGCGGGAGCAAAGAAATACATTGATGCCGACTACAAACTTGTCCCACCAAAATGCGTCAAAGATGCCATGAATGCTTACCGTGAAGAAAACGACTGGATCAGCCATTTCTTAAGTGATTGCTGTGAGGAAGAAAAAACAGCTACCCAAAAAGCGGGTGAGCTTTATGAGAAGTACCGTGAGCACTGTGATGAGATCGGTGAATACAAAAGAAGCTCTGCTGATTTTAAGCGAGTTCTGATAGCACAAGGTTTTACTTGGCAAAAAACCGCTGAAGGCAACATATGGATAGGGCTTCATCTGAAACAAAACGGTGTTCTTAATGGAGGACGATTCTAAATTCAAAAACACGAGAAAACCCAGTTATATCAATAAGTTTCGTGGTTTTATGGAAGGCAATGGAAGCCATTTATATCTATCGCACAAATAAAAATCAACTCATCTATATGTAGTGATGATTTTGAAAAATATAGATATGTTACGTGGCCTCCATCGCCCTCCATACCCATCCCTGATGAAGCAGCAGGAAAAATCGCTCCTTGCCTTGAAATATCAGATTTATCGCCTGACGGCTTACGTGTTTAACGAAACGGAGAAAGTGATGGATGAAAAATCAATCGAACAAAAACTTGTCAAAGCCGCTAAATCCAAAGGTGGATTGTGTTTAAAACTTGTTTGTCCCGGCTTTGACGGCATGCCGGATCGGCTCGTGCTTCTACCTAACGGCCATATCGGTTTTGTCGAGGTAAAAGCTCCCGGCAAAAAGCCAAGACCGCTCCAGCTGATACGGCACAGACAACTAAGGGATTTAGGCTTTCTGGTTTTCGTCTTGGGCGACCAAGAGCTGATCGAAGAAATACTCACAAAGATTGGAGGTGATGCCACATGAAGTTCATAGCCCACGACTACCAGAAATACGCCACCCGCTATATCGAAGAGCACGATGTTTCTGCCATCCTTTTGGATATGGGCTTAGGCAAGACGGTCATCAGCCTTAGTGCCATTCTTGACCTTCTCTTTGACCGCTTTGAGGCTCACCGCATTTTAATCGTAGCCCCACTTCGAGTCGCAAGAGAAACGTGGCCATCCGAGATCAAGAAATGGGATCACCTCTCCATGCTGACTTATGCGGTCGCCGTCGGAACGCCAACAGAGAGAAAAGCCGCGCTTCTTCAGGGCGCAGACATCACCATCATCAACCGGGAGAACCTCTCCTGGCTCATTGAAGAATCCGGACTTCCTTTTTCCTTTGACACGGTTGTGGTCGATGAACTCTCTTCTTTCAAGAATCATAAGGCCAAACGCTTCAAGGCTCTCATGAAAGTTCGTCCCAAGATAAAACGCATCGTGGGACTTACAGGTACGCCTGCGGCAAACGGGCTCATGGATCTTTGGGCGGAGTTCAAGCTCCTCGATATGGGAAAACGGCTCGGACGCTTCATCTCTCACTACCGGGAGCGTTACTTTGTCCCGGACGCTCGAAACGGGCAGGTCATCTTTTCCTACAAGCCAAAGCCGGAAGCAGAGGCGGCCATCTATCGAGCAATATCAGATATCACCATTTCCATGAAGGCAAAAGACTTCCTGAAGATGCCCGAGCTTATCAGCGTCACGCACGAAGTCGAAATGACCGACTGTGAATACGCTGACTATGAGAAGCTGAAAAAGGAACTGGTGCTGTCAGTCAAAGAAGATGAAATCACGGCCGCCAATGCCGCCGTTCTCACCGGAAAGCTCACTCAGATGGCAAACGGTGCGATCTATGCCGATGATGGGAAAGTCGTTCATCTCCATGATCATAAGCTCGACGCTTTGGAAGACATGGTTGAAGCGGCAAACGGCAAGCCACTTCTTGTCGCCTATAACTTCAAGCACGACCTAACGCGTATCGAAGATAGGCTCAAGAAGCTCAAGGTGAACTACCGAAAGCTCGATAAGGCAGACTCCATCCAAGCATGGAATGAAGGCAAGGTCGCTGTCGGGCTGATTCACCCCGCATCAGCAGGACACGGGCTTAACCTTCAAGCCGGCGGCTCAACGCTTATATGGTTTTCGCTTCCTTGGAGCTTGGAACAATACAGTCAAACCAACGCAAGGCTCTGGCGGCAAGGGCAAACATCTGCCACCGTAGTGGTTTCTCATATCGTATGTAAGAACACCATTGATGAACATATCCTCACGGTACTGAAAAACAAAGACAAAACGCAGGCAGCCTTAATTGATGCGGTCAAGGCAACCTTAGGACAACCCAAGTAAATCTAAGACAATCAGAGTCAACCTCCGTCAATCCGAGGGAAACCATCACTTGTTTTCACGGAGGAATAAAAATGCTGACACCAAAAGAATATCTGCGCCAAGCCTACCGCCTTGACCAGAGAATTAATGCAAACATTGAGGAAGTCAAAAATCTGCGGGAGATGTCCGAAAGCGTCTCAGGACTTCGCTACCGGGAGGATCCCATTCAAACCACTCGTTCGATCGAAGCGCCATTTATCCGCGTGCTGGAAAAAGCGTGGGAGATCGAAGAACGCATTGCTGATGAGCTGTCGATACTTTATGACCTTAAAGAACAGATCAAAGATGCGATTGCAACGGTGAAAAATATCGACGAGAGACTCGTGCTTCAGTACCGCTACATGGACGGTATGACATGGGAAGCAATCGGCGAAACACTGCATGCTGACCGCACAACAGTCTGGAGATGGCATGGACGTGCCCTGCAGCACTTTAAGATGCCCAAATGTCCGATTGAGCTGGAATAATGCACGTTTTACAACACTTTGCAACAACATGCCACGTGCCCTGACGTGGTAATATATAGTCAGGAAAAATATAAGGCGAAAGCTCCAAAGGGAGAAATCCCCGAGGAGCTTTTTTCATGCCAAAAAGGAGGTGCGGATTGCCAAGAAAACCAAAAAAGCCGTGTTCTTATCCCGGCTGTCCGAATCTCACGGACGGCCGGTTCTGCGAAGAACACGAAAAGAAATATAACCGTGACTACGAAAAATATAACCGCGACAAAAACACCAAGAGAAAATACGGTCATGCTTGGAAAAGAATCCGGGACCGCTACATTGCGGCGCATCCTTTATGTGAGGAATGCCTGAAAGAAGGACGTTACACCAAAGCAACAGAGGTGCATCACCGCACTCCACTCTCTTGGGGCGGAACGCACAAGGAAGACAACCTTGAAGCGCTTTGTCATGAGTGCCATTCGAGAATCACGGCACTTATGGGAGACCGCTGGCATAACAAAAAGCCGACGAAATACAAATAAAAAATTCTGTGACCCGGGGGCGGGTCGAATCTCTACAGGACTTCCGGTCGGGAACGGTGCGGCAGGGTCGTGTAAAGAACTTTTAATTCAAACGCCCTATTAAACCCAAAGATGATTTTTACGAACCGAAAGGAGGAATACCTCGTGGCAAAAGACGGAACCAACCGAGGCGGAAGACGCATCAAAGCAGGTCATAAGCCGGATGCACTTGCCGACAAAATCAGCAAAGGACAAAAAGCGACACACATTGAGTTCCCGCGTGCGGAATATCCGATCGCAGAACTCTACGGCGAAGACATGACAGACGGTGTGGAACTTGAAGGAGCGGATATGCCTGAGCCATCTTCCTACCTTTCTGCTCAACAAAGGGACGGGGAGCCTTTAGGCGCTGACCTAATCTATAAAGAGACGTGGGAGTGGCTTCAGGCACGCGGCTGCGAAAAGCTCATTAACCGCCGTCTTCTTGAAAGTTACTCGACAGCCTTTGCCCGCTTTATCCAGTGCGAGCTTGCTATCAGCAAATACGGACTCTTAGGCAAACATCCAACGACCGGTGCTGCCATTGCCAGTCCGTTCGTGCAGCTCTCGCTCAACTTTCAGAAGCAGGCAAACCTTCTCTGGTATGAAATCTACGACATCGTCAAGCAAAACTGCACGGAAGCCTTCGACGGCGATCCTCAGGATGACCTGATGGAGCGTCTGCTCCGAGAAAAGAAATGAGGTGAAGAAATGTTTGAAAAAGTAAATCCTGCACATCCCGATAAAGTTGCAGACCGCATCGCGGGAGCCATTGTTGACCTTGCTTATGCAAGCGAGACAAACCCCAAGATTGCCGTCGAAGTCCTGATCGGTCACGGCATCTGCCATATCATTGCGGAAACAAGCACGCTGATCTCAAAGGCAGACCTTGAAAAAACTGTGCGTCGTCTTGCCGGAAATGTAGCTGTAGATATTAAGCTCGTCCCACAAGACATACATTTGGCCAAAAACCAATGCTGGAAGCTGCGCTGCGGAGATAACGGCATCTTCTTAGGACTTCCCATCACAGAAGAAGAAAATAAACTCTCCGAGATTGCCAAAAGTATCTATGCCATCTATCAGACGGACGGCAAATATATATTAGACGGCGAAAAACTCGTCATCTGCCAGTCTCATGTTGAAACGAAAAAGCTCCAAGCGGCCTATCCAAACGCCATCGTCAATCCTTTAGGCGACTGGACGGGCGGCACGGACGTGGATACCGGAGCGACCAACCGAAAACTCGGATCCGATATGGGAGCTGCTGTCACCGGCGGTGGTCTTCACGGAAAAGATCTCTCCAAAGCCGATGTGACCATCAATATCTACGCCCATCTTCTGGCACAGAAAAGCGGAAAACCGATTCATCTTTCCTGCGCCATCGGAGACGCGTTTGTTGACGGCAAGCCGTATGCCGAGATGGTAGAAATTGCCCGAGACTACATTCGCGCAGTCGGAGGCTTTGAGAAATTTGCGGAATGGGGGCTGATTTAGATGGATACGACAAAATTTGCTCAAGTTGAAATCGATAAGCTCATTCCCTATGCGAGAAATGCCAGAACACACTCACCGGAGCAGATCGCACAGCTTCGCGCCTCGCTTCGAGAGTTCGGATTTATCTCACCGGCTGTGATTGACAACAAGTTCAACATCTTAGTCGGACACGGACGTATCGCGGCAGCCCGTGAGGAAGGATATAAAACCGTCCCGTGCGTCTTTGCCGAAAACTTAACCGATGCACAAAAGCGCGCCTACATCTTGGCAGACAACCGCTTAGCCTTAAATGCTGGCTGGGATGAGGAAATGCTCTCTGTAGAATTATCTGATCTTGCAGGAGATGCCTTTGACCTCTCCCTTTTAGGTTTTGATGACGAGGAACTCTCTGCTTTGATGGACATTTCCGAAGATGAAATCACCGAAGATGACTTTGATGTAGACGCAGAGCTTCAAAAGCCTGCCATTACAAAACCCGGCGACATCTGGACGATCGGGAGGCACACCGTCATCTGCGGAGACTCAACCGATCCCAAGACATACAAGGCACTGCTCGGCGATACCAAGATGAATCTCGTCTGCACGGACGCACCGTATTTTGTGAACCTCGAATCCGCGTCCGGAAAGATCAAAAACGATGATCTCACCGATAAAGAAGCTTACGACTTCCTCATGAAGGCTTTTACCTGTTTCAAAGAAGCAATGGCAAAAGACGCCTCGATCTATGAGTTTTATGCCACATCCAAATCTCGTATTTTTTACGATGCTTTTGATGATGCGGGCTTTAAGCTCGGAGCCGGCCTTATCTGGCGAAAAGAGCGGGCCCCTCTCATGCGTACCGATTGGAAGTTTAACTTTGAGCCGATCCTGTACGGCTGGCGAAAAGACGGAAAACACAAATGGTACGGTGACCAGAAGCAGAAAGCCTGCTTTGATTTTGACTCGGTGAAAAACTCCAAAACCGAAGGCTTCGGGCATCCCTCTTCCAAGCCGGTGCCTCTCATCGCGCACCTCATCAAGCAGTCCACACAAACCAACGCTCTTGTTTTGGACGGCTTTTTAGGCAGCGCATCGACGCTCATCGCCTGCGAGGAGCTTGGCCGCATCTGCTATGGGATTGAGCTGGAACCGAAATACATCGATGTGGCCTGTGCTCGTTATGCCGAGCTGAAAGGAACAACGGACGGCATCATCTGTCACAGAGACGGCAAAGACACCCCTTATGCCGACCTTCTGAAAGAACGGGAGGCAACTGATGAGTAACGTCTTAACGCTCGGCTCCCTCTTTTCCGGATCGGGAAGTTTTGAGCTTGCCGGACTTACCGTCGGCATCAAGCCGCTCTGGGCATCGGAAGTCGAGCCTTTTGCCATACGGGTGACATCCAAACGACTGCCTTTTGTGGCTCACATGGGAGATGTGCGAAACCTTGACGGAGCAAATTTGCCGCCGGTTGACATCATCACCTTCGGCAGTCCCTGTCAGGACTTATCCATCGCCGGAAAACGAAGCGGGATTGAAGGTTCCCGCTCGTCGCTTTTCTATGAGGCGATACGAATCATCAAAGAAATGAGGTGGAAAACCTATGGGAACTATCCAAAATACGCGCTCTGGGAAAATGTCCCGGGCGCTTTCTCCTCCCACAAAGGAGCGGACTTCGAAAAAGTCCTTGAAGCCTTCCTCTCCGTCAAAGGATATACGCTTGATGCACCTCGACCTCAAAAGTGGCATGCCGCCGGAGAGATCGTGGCAGATCATTTTTCTCTCAGCTGGCGAGTACTTGATGCTCAGCACTTCGGAGTCCCCCAAAGACGCAAGAGAATCTTTCTTGTCGCAGATTTTGGAGACACACGTGCCGGAAAAATATTATTTGAGTCCGAGAGCGTGCTTGGGGATCTTGAGGCGTGCCAAGACGAAAGGAAAAGACCTGCCGAAAATCCTAAGAGAGGCGCTTATGAAACAGGCAGGCTTGTTCTAAACGATCAGGGAGGATCGCGCATGGACATCTCAGAAGATGTCACGGGAACCCTGCGTGCTCAGTCAAGCCATCCTCCGCTGATCTTTGAAAACCACGGACAGGACGCAAGATACACAGGTCCCAATGATACGGCGCAGACCATCGTCTCCCGCTTCGGCACGGGCGGAAACAATCAGCCGCTTGTTGTTGATCTGCCGTGCGCCTATTCGCTTTGCTCCAAGAAGAACAAGGCGATGTTCTCAGACATCAAAGGTGCAGATCAGACGACCGAGACCTCCCGCACGCTGGATACGAGAGGCTCCGATCCCGTCTGCAATCAAGGCGGCATGGCGGTTCTTTCCTACGGGCTTGACCGGGCTTCCTTTAATCAGGGGCAAAACGCCGCCTACGACTTTGCTGTGGAAAAAGAATGCCAGCCGACAATGGTTGCCAAAGGTCCGGGTGCCGTTGCCACCGAAAACGAGAGTGGCTATATCGTAAGAAGGCTCACTCCGACCGAGTGTGCCCGGCTTCAGGGCTTTCCGGACGGCTGGTGCGATGGTCTTGCAGCAGAAAATCCGAGCAAGGCTCAGTTTACCTTCTGGCGTGAGATTTTTGACCGCTACACCGATATGATGTCCATCCAGAGAAAAAGCGACAAGCAGATCAAAAAGTGGCTTAAAAATCCCTACTCGGACAGTGCCGCCTACAAGCTCTGGGGAAATGGCATCGCGCTTCCGTGCGCCATCTTCGTACTTGCCGCAATCAAAAAGAATAGTGGTATTTACCTGTAAAAATAACTTGCTATTCCTCCCGGTAAGAGTGATGTATAGACATACCAAGAAAACACCTGCAAAGGAGGATAAAGACATGGATTACCACTTCAATTTGACAGGCTCGGCAAGGCGGCCGCTGGTGAAAGCCTTGGAAGACTTCACAAAAGAGAAAGCCACCTGTACCAAAGCGCCGACCTTCTGCTACCACATTGGCGAGCACATCACACTGGACAATCATGGCGTGCTCAGCATCAATGATACGGAAAAAGAAAACAGCATCCTGCTGACTTTATCGGAACACGGCTTTGTGCCGGAGGAACAGGAAAACATGGCGGTGACGATCTCGCTTCCAAGAAACAAGTTCACCGATGAGGACCTCGAAAGGCTCTCCGAGCTTCTTTCGTCAAAAGAAAGCATCATCAAGCACGCACTTGGCATTGAAAGCGTCGCCTTTGAGGTGGACGAGGAAAAGATCAGCTTCCCGTGGTTTTCCGAGATGCCAAGTTCTGCAGAGCTTTCCGCCTATACCGCCTTCATCTCCCTTTTGGGCAAGGCGGCAAAGGAATCCAAGCGCATCACTGGCAAAGACCACGCAGTCGAAAACGAAAAATACTACTTTCGCTGTTTTCTTCTGCGCCTTGGGATGATCGGTGATTCCTACAAGGAAGCAAGGAAAATCCTGCTCAGCCGTCTTCAAGGCTCCTCCGCTTTCAAGTACCAGAAGGAGGCAGAAAAATGAAAATGCCAACGAAAGGAACGCTGGAACTGCTGCGGATTACTTTTCCTAAAGGCTGTCGTGTGGAGCTTCTTCACATGGACGACGCACAGGCACCGCCTGCAGGAACACGCGGCACCGTCACCGGAGTCGATGATACCGGCTCCATCCTCGTGGATTGGGATAACGGCTCCGGTCTAAACGTCATCTTCGGGATTGATGAAGTCAGGAGAATTCAGAAATGGACGAAAAACTAAAAGAACAGATCCTTGCCATAAGGAACACAGGCCTTACGAACATGTTTGACGTCAATACTGTGCAGCGGCTTGCTTTTGAGCGGGACTTCTACGAGCTTGTAAACTTCATCGAAGAAGATAAGAAAGCCTACATCCGTTTCATCTTGACGGGCGAATAAAACCTTGAAATACGTGCTTTTATATCGATAAATAACTTGCTATTCCTCCCAAACAGAGTGATATATGTACATGCAAGAAGCACAGAAAGCCAAAGGAGGAAAACAAGATGAAGTACGAAGTAAAGACTATTGAAAACGCTAAAACAGGAATGAAATGGAGCGATGTCGGCTGCCATCCCACACTTGCTCAGGCCTACCTTTACAGCAAGGAAGCTGGAAATGAACTGTCAAACTTTGCCGATGTTATCTGGGAACACGATATTGAAGAAATCATCCGGGACTTAAAAAAGTTTGGAATTAAGGAGTTTACGATTTCCAGCACTTTTTCAAGCCTGATTGAAACCATTGCGAAATTCGAGGAACTCGGCTGCAAACTGGACGGCATTGTAAAAGTAAAAGAACGTTATGCGCACTTTGGAAGCGATGAGCACGCCTTGATTCCAGCTTTCAAAATGGAGGTGACAAAATGACAACCTTTGAAAAAGATAAAGCCGCCATTCAAGAAGATGCAGCAAATGCCTACGACATCCTAAAGGCACGCAAAGCAGAACTTCAGCGCATCGAGCGTGAAGGCAGAGCCTGCAAAAACGGATTCAGAAGACAGTGCCTCGAACAGGAATATGCACGGCGCGCTGCAGAATACCGCAAACTGGATGAGCTTTTAGGCTAAGGAGGCAAGCCATGACAAACAAAGAAGCCAAAAGACAGAGCTTTTTAGAAGCCACCGCCAAGTTAAAGGAAAAGAAGCGCCTGCTCTACGAACGGGAGCCGGAACAGAAGCTCTACGACGAAGGAAAGATCGCCTACAGCGAATACCTGAAGCGATACAAAGAGCGAAAGCAAAAGGAACGTGAGAATTTCAAAGGCAACAAAGCCTATGAAGACTACGATAACGGCCTGATCACTTACGATGAATTTCTTCTCAGAAACACGGAAAAATAAGGTCAAAAACCTCGATAAATGACTTGCTATTCCCTCCAAACAGAGTGATATATGTACATGCCAAAAGGAACACAGGCAAAGGAGGAAAAAGCCATGACAAAGAAGATTGAAAAAACACTGCTGGAGATCGCAAAGAAAAACAACTGGGAAATCGAAGATCGAGGCGACCTTGAAACCAGGCATAACGACGGCGACGACTTCATCGAAGTTTCGGTCTGGGGACTGAAAGCGATGCTCGAAGAAGCCTACGCTGCGGGAAAAGCGGCAACGAAATAACAAAGAACGAACGTTCCGACAAAAGAGCTGATTAGGCTCTTTTGCTCGTAGAAATAGATTGATGACGAGATCGCAGAAGCGGTCTTTTTTTTATGCCACAGAAAGGAGGATGGCATGCGAAAACTGAAAAACTATAAGCCGACAAAATTCATGGCAAAACCCTCGCACTATGACAAGCGCAAAGCCGACTATGCCGTCTCCTTTATCGAGTGCCTCTCGCACACCAAAGGGACCTGGGCGGGAAAGCCATTTGAGCTAATCGACTGGCAGGAACGCATCATAAGGGATCTCTTCGGCATCGTGAAGGAAAACGGCTACCGCCAGTTCAACACCGCTTACATCGAAATCCCCAAAAAGATGGGAAAATCCGAGCTTGCTGCAGCTGTAGCACTTCTTTTATGCTGCGGGGACGGTGAACAGCGAGCCGAAGTCTACGGATGCGCCTCCGACCGTCAGCAGGCATCGATTGTTTTTAACGTGGCAGAAGATATGGTGAAGATGTCGCCGGCTCTTGCCAAGCGCGTGAAGATTTTAGCCTCACAAAAGCGGCTCATCTATAAGCCGACCAACAGCTTCTATCAGGTTCTGTCTTCTGAGGCCTATACCAAGCACGGCTTAAACATTCACGGCGTGGTCTACGACGAGCTTCACGCCGCTCCCGACAGAAGGCTTTTCGATGTCATGACCAAAGGCTCGGGCGATGCCCGCATGCAGCCGCTCTACTTTCTGATTACTACCGCAGGAACCGATACCCATTCCATCTGCTATGAGCAGCATCAAAAAGCACTGGATATCCTGCGCGGCAAAAAGCATGACCCAACCTTTTATCCCGTAATCTACGGTGCTAAAGAAAGCGATGACTGGTCAGATATTGAGGTTTGGAAGAAAGCCAATCCCTCCCTTGGCATCACGGTGGGACTGGATAAGGTGAAAGCCGCCTTCCTGCAGGCTAAAGAAAACCCCGCGGAGGAGAACCTGTTTCGTCAGCTTCGCCTGAACCAGTGGGTAAAGCAATCAATCCGCTGGATGCCGATGGACAAATGGGACGCCTGTGCCTTTGATGTGGATGAAAAGGCACTCGAAGGCAGAATCTGCTACGGAGGCCTTGACCTTTCATCCACCACCGACATCACCGCCTTTGTGCTGGTCTTTCCACCCCGTGATGAAGACGAGAAATACACTATCCTTCCGTACTTTTGGATTCCCGAAGAAAATGCAGAACAAAGAGTGCGCCGTGACCATGTGCCCTATGACATCTGGATTAAAGAAGGCACCATGCAGACTACGGAAGGAAATGTCATCCACTACGGCTTTATCGAAAAATTCATCGAGCGCTTAGGCGAGCGCTTCAACATTCGGGAGATTGCCTTTGACCGCTGGGGAGCCGTTCAGATGGTGCAGAACTTAGAGAACATCGGCTTTACGGTGGTTCCTTTCGGTCAGGGCTTTGCTTCGATGTCGCCTCCCACCAAGGAACTGATGAACCTCGTGCTTTCCCAGCGCCTCGCACACGGCGGACAACCCGTCCTTCGCTGGATGATGGATAACATCTTCATCCGAACCGATCCTGCTGGAAATATCAAAATCGACAAAGCCAAATCCACCGAGAAAGTCGACGGTGCCGTTGCACTTGTAATGGCACTTGACCGAGCGATCCGCATGGGATGCGACACGAGCGAGTCAGTCTATGACAGCCGCGGCATTTTATTTTTGTAAAGGAGATTTTGCCTATGGGATTTTTACAGTCACTTTTTCATTCAAGAGATAAGCCGAAAGATCAAACCGCCGGCTCTGCCTTTCGCTTTTACTTCGGGCACACCACATCGGGAAAAGCGGTGACGGAGCGCTCTGCCATGCAGATTACTGCCGTCTATGCCTGTGTAAGAGTTTTAGCTGAGGCGGTCGCCGGTCTTCCGCTCCATCTCTTTCGCCTCAAAGGAAATGCCGGCAAAGAGAAAGCGACGGACAGCTCCCTTTACTTTTTGCTGCACGATGAACCGAATCCGGAGATGACCTCATTTATCTTCCGAGAAACCCTCATGTGCCATCTGCTCTTGTGGGGCAACGCCTATGCACAGATTATCCGAAACGGCAAAGGTGAAGTTGTCGCCCTATACCCGCTCATGGCCAACAAAATGACGGTTGACCGGGATGAAAATGGCACTCTTTACTACGAATATCAGGTCAGTAAAAGCGATGCTCCAACGCTTAAAAACGGACGGGTAAGGCTTTCTCCTTCTGAGGTACTCCATGTTCCGGGCCTCGGCTTTGACGGTCTTGTCGGATACAGCCCGATTGCGATGGCGAAAAACGCTCTCGGCATGGCAATGGCCACCGAAGAATACGGTGCGGCATTCTTTAAAAATGGCGCAAACCCATCCGGCATCTTATCCATGCCCGGCGTGGTGAAAGATCCGGAAAAGATCCGCCAGTCTTGGGAGCAGGGCTTTGGCGGATCGCAGAACTCCAACAAGGTCGCCATTTTGGAAGAAGGCATGACCTATACGCCGATTTCCATCTCACCGGAAGCCGCGCAGTTTCTTGAGACGCGGAAGTTTCAAATCGATGAGATTGCCCGCATCTTCCGCGTGCCGCCCCATATGATCGGAGATCTCGAACATGCGACCTTTTCCAATATCGAACACCAATCTTTGGAGTTTGTGACCTACACCCTGCGTCCGTGGCTCGTGCGCTTTGAGGAGTCCATGCAGCGTTCGCTTCTTTTGCCCGAACAAAAGAAAGACTATCTCATTCGCTTTAACGTGGACGGGATTTTGCGAGGCGATTATGAGAGCCGCATGCGAGGTTATGCCACCGGCATACAAAACGGCATCTTCTCGGTCAACGATGTGAGGCGCTTAGAAGATATGGATCTGCTCTCAAAAGAAGATGGCGGCGATTTGCATGTCTTAAACGGCAATGTCGTGAAGCTTGCCGATGCGGGATCGGCTTATACGAAAAACAAGGAGGATACCGATGAACCGACAGAAGAAATTTTGGAGATGGACGAAAAACAAAAGTCCCGATCCAAACGAAAATGAAACACGAACTTTATATCTGGACGGCGTGATTGCCGAGGAGAGCTGGTTTGACGATGAAGTCACACCGGCTCTTTTTAAATCCGAACTTGATGACGGCACAGGCAACATCACCGTCTGGATCAACTCACCGGGAGGCGACTGCTTTGCGGCCGCTCAGATCTATAACCTACTTTTGAACTATCAAGGCAAAGTGACGGTCAAGATTGACGGTCTTGCGGCATCCGCCGCATCAGTCATTGCGATGGCGGGAGATGAGATTCTCATGAGTCCTGTTTCCATGCTCATGATCCATAACCCATCCACCGTGGCCATCGGAGATACACAGGACATGCAGCGTGCCATCGGGATGTTATCCGAGGTCAAAGAATCCATCATCGGTGCCTACAAGCAAAAAAGCGGTCTTTCTCATGCAAAGCTCGCTTCACTCATGGATGAAGAGACCTGGATGAACGCAGAAAAGGCAGTAGAGCTGCACTTTGCCGACCGCATCACATCAAGGCAGGATCTCTATCCGCAAGGCGAGAACGAAGATCCTACAAATGGTGAGAGTGCCGTGCTAAACGGAAAAGAATCTGAAATCCTCACGGAGACACCGATGCTCTTTTCACGCCGCAAGGTCGCAGCCGCCATCAACAAAAAGCTCTGTGACTATGCGGCGGCCTGTGAGGCAAAAACGCCTGCCCAAACGGCAGAACCGATTACCCACCGCTACAAAGTCAAGGACTTGGAAACACGCCTTGATCTTATCAAACACTTTATTTAAGGAGGACACCTACCATGACGATTACTGAACTTTTGAACAAACGTGCCAAGACCTGGGAGGCCGCAAAGGCTTTTCTGGAATCCCATCGAGACAAAGACGGACTGCTTAGCGCTGAAGACGGAGCGGCTTACGACAAGATGGAAGCCGAGATCGCAGCCTATAGCACAGAAATTGAGCGCATGTGCCGTCAAAAGGACATCGAAGACAAGATGAGCAAGCCGCTCGGTACGCCGCTTACGGCAAAACCGGCCGTGCTTTCCACAGAGACGGAAGAAAAGCACGGACGTGCCTCCTCTTCCTATGCCAAGGATATGCTCGTTGCCCTGCGAAGCGGCTTTAAGCGTATCTCGAACATCTTGGAAGAAGGCAAAGACGAAAATGGCGGCTATCTGGTACCTGAAGAATGGGACAGCCGCCTCATTGACAAGCTGACCGAAGAGAATATCTTCCGAAGCCTCGCCACGACCATCACCACGTCCGGCGAACACAAGATCAATATCGCGGCTACCAAGCCTGCCGCGGCATGGATCGAGGAAGGTCAGGCCTTAAGTTTCGGTGAGGCGACCTTTGATCAGGTGGTGCTCGATGCCCATAAGCTTCATGTAGCGATCAAGGTTACCGAAGAACTGCTCTACGACAATGCTTTCAATTTGGAAAGCTACATCATCGACCAGTTCGGCAAAGCACTCGGTAACGCGGAAGAAGATGCCTTCTTAAACGGCGACGGCAAAAACAAGCCGCTTGGCATCTTTGCCGCAACCGGCGGAGGAGAGGTTTCCGTCACACTCACGGGTACCGCGCTTAAAACTGATGATATCCTGACGCTCATCTACTCTTTGAAGCGCCCATACCGCAAAAACGCCGCGTTTATCTTAAATGACGCAACGCTTGCCGCCCTTCGAAAGCTCAAGGATAACAATCAGGCCTACATCTGGCAGCCGAGCTATCAGGCGGGAGAACCGGATCGTCTTTGCGGCTATCCGGTTAAGACCTCTGCCTTCTGCCCTGTTTTGGAGACGGGAAAAGCCGGCGTGGCTTTCGGAGATTTTTCCTATTACAACATCGGAGACCGCGGAACCAGAAGCTTTCAGGAACTTCGAGAGCTTTTTGCCGGAAACGGCATGGTGGGCTACGTTGCCAAAGAACGTGTGGACGGAAAACTGATCTTGCCCGAGGCCGTGCAGATTCTCAAAGCCAGTGCGTAAAAATAAAACGTCTGAGCCATAAGGCGGCTCTCTTTATACGAGGGAGCCGCCTTTTCCTTGCAGGAAAGGAGGAAGCATGCTGAGCCTTGAAGACGTGAAAAACTATCTCCGCGTGGATTTTGACGACGATGACGCACTCATCGAGTCGCTCATACCCTCTGCCACCGAGCTGGTCAAAAACGTGGCACGCACCGAAGACCTCTCTTCTTTTGAAAACGGGCGCATTGCCGTGCTTTTTACGGTGGCCTATCTCTACGAACACCGAGAAGAAGCCGATCACCATGCGCTCACCTTGACGCTTCGCGCTCTTCTTTTCGGAGAAAGGCAGGTGAGCTTCTGATATGGATATCGCTCTTCTCAATGTCACCGTCACCTTCCAAAAAAGAACCGTGGAAAGTGATGCCATCGGAAACCAAATCGAAACGTGGAAAGACGACTACACCTGTGCCGCCACCATCTCAGGAGAAGGCGGGCGCGAAGTCTTTATCGCAGCTTCTGAAGTGGATAAGGCGGACATGGCGGTGACGGTCAGGTGGTGTAAGAAAACGGCAGCGATGAACACGACAGACTTTCGCATCGTCTTTCAGGGCTGCGCCTACGACATCGAAAAAATTGACCACCTATCTTTCAGGAAGCGGGCAATCAAGTTTTTCTGCGTAAAGGAGAGAACCTGATGAGCCGAAAAGTCAAAACCTCCGGCCTTGCCGATGCCGTGATGGAAGAACTCAACGCCTATGCCAAAACGACAACGGAAGGCATGAAGCAAGCCGTCACCAAAGCGGCAACGACCACCAAAAAAGAAATCAAGGCGCATGCGCCAAAGAAGCACGGCGACTATCAAAAAAGCTGGACGCAAAAGAAAACTTCCGAGTCCTCCCATGCCTTGCAGGTGACGGTCTACTCTCGTAACCGCTACCAGCTGGCACACCTCTTGGAACACGGCCACGCCAAACGGAACGGCGGCAGGACGAGGGCAATTCCTCATATCGCTCCCGCCGAGACAATCGGTGAGGAGCAGCTTATGAAAGAGATCGAAAGGATGATCAAAGATGGATGAAATCATAGAAATATTGAAAGAGGTCGCGCTTCCCTTTGCCTACGACCACTTCGAAGAAGGTCAGGCACCTGATCCGCCCTTTATCTGCTATGTAACGCCGGAGTCGCATAACTTTGCGGCAGACGGTCAGGTGTATTTTCCCGTGAACCGCTTTTATCTGGAGCTTTACACCGACAAAAAAGACCGTGCGCTCGAAAAAAGAATCGAAGACCTTCTTATCCGCCACGATCAGTTTTTCGACAAGGCCGAAGTCTATATCAACGCAGAAGCCCTCTACGAGGTTTCCTATTCATTTGAGCTGAAAGGATGATGAAACATGGCAAATAAAAACAACAAAGTCAAATACAACATTAAAAACGTCTATGCCGCCAAGATGGCAGAAACCGTCTCGAACGGCGTATCCACCTTTACGTATGAAACACCAAAACCCATCCCTGGCGCGGTTTCGCTGTCGCTTGACGCGGAAGGCGAATCTTCTCCCTTTTATGCCGACGGCATTGTCTACTTTAGAACCGTCACCAACAACGGCTACTCCGGTGACCTTGAGATCGCACTCATCCCAGAGTGGTTTCGCACCGAGATCCTGCAGGAGACGCTCGATTCCAAAGGCGTGCTGGTCGAAAACTCCAATACCGCAGAGTCCGTGAAGTTCGCTTTGCTTTTTGAGTTTGACGGCGACATCAAAGCGATCCGCCATGCCTTATATAACTGCACGGCCTCTCGTCCTTCCATCGAGTCGGAAACCAAAGAAGATACCATTGAGCCGGGAACGGAAACCCTGTCTCTTACCGCAGATCCAAGATCGGACGGCCTTGTCAAAGCCAAGACCGGAGATTCCACCGATGCTGCAACCTATGCGAACTGGTATAAGGCGGTCTACGTGCCGCAGGCAGGCACACCAGCAGGAGGAAAATAACCATGATTGAAAAGACCATTGACGTTTCGGGTGTACCCGTAAAGTTTCGCTCGTCTGCTGCTATCCCGCGCCTTTACCGAGCCAAGTTCGGACGGGATATTTTTAAAGACTTAGCCAAGCTCGAAAAAAGCTATCAGGGCAAGAAAGATAAGGACGGCGGCTTTCCCGTTGAAGACTTAGAGATTTTTGAAAACGTCGCCTACATCATGGCGCTGCATGCAGACAAAAGCGTGCCCGCTTCCATTGAAGAGTGGCTGGACGGCTTTGAGATGTTTTCCATCTATCAGGTACTTCCTGAAATCCTCTCCCTTTGGGGTGAGAACTTAAAGACGGAGGTCTCACCAAAAAAAGGCAAATAAGAAGCGAGCGGCCCATGACAACGCCACTTCTTATGCTTCGTGCCTGTCAGATCGGCATTCCCATTACGGACATGGATCTCATCTCCATCGGGCTTCTTTTAGACATGTGGACGGAAAAAGCCAACGACTTGGCCACGTACAGGCGGCTTGCCACACAGGAAGATTTTGACAAGTTTTAAGGCATGAAAAAACCGCCCTGATCGGGCAGCTTGTCAGTCATTCGTTATTTCATTTGCTATGCCTTTTAGGTCTCGTCCGCCATAGACGATACGAATGATCGTTACCGTATGTGCCGGCTCGCTGACCGTATAAAAAATGACGTAGTTTTTCACGGGAAGTCTTCTCATATTCATCGCCTTCCACGGTTCATCTTCCATTAAAGGATGACGCTCAGGAAAGGACGACAGAGACTTTGCCTGCTCACGCAGAAGCTTCGTGAGATGATCCGCAGCAAGAGGAGCTTTCAGTATATAGGCAATGTAGTCACCGATGCCCAGAAGATCTTCGCGGGCTTTCGGTGAATAGACGACGGAATAGTGCTCACTCATACCTGATACTTCCCGGAAAACTCTTCATCCATTTCATCGGCCGTATAGACACGCCCCGCTTTCAGAGAATCAAGACCCTTATAAAGCTCCGCATCAAGCTCTTCTTTGCTCATACCTCCGATGGCGGTAGGTGCGGCGTATGGAAGTCGCGGCTCAAAAGGCAGACCTTTTTGTAAAACGACTTGACTGTAAAACATTTGCAGAGCACTGGAAGGCGTAATCCCCAGAGTGGAAAGGATTCCTTCCGCATTTTCCTTAAGGCTCGTATCAATACGGGCATAAAACGCACTTGTCTTTGCCATAAAAATCATCTCCTTTTGAGGAAAGTATAGCAAAATTCATCAATTATTGCAAGCATTTGCAAGCAAATATTTAGAAAGGAGGACACATGGCCTCACGTATCAAAGGCATCACCGTGGAAATCGGCGGAGATACCACGGGACTGGATAAAGCCTTAAAACAAGTGAACTCCACCATCCGCACAACGCAGTCCTCCTTAAGAGATGTCAACCGCCTCTTAAAACTCGATCCGAAAAACACTGAGCTTTTGGCGCAAAAGCAAAAAATGCTGAAAAACGCCATCACAGCAACCAAAGAAAAGCTTGATACCTTAAAGACAGCCCAGGAACAAGCCAAGGCACAGCTGGAATCGGGAGACCTCGGCCAGGACAAATACGACGCACTGCAGCGTGAGATTGTCGAGACCGAACAAAAGCTTAAAGGCCTGCAGCAGGAAGCAATCAACACCAACGCAGTCTTTTCCAAGATGGATGCGGCAGGAGCCGCTTTCACCAAAGCGGGTGACGCTATCACGGGCGCGGGGCAAAAGATCATGCCGGTTTCTCTTGCCGTGGGAGGACTTGGCGCACTGGCGGTCAAGACCGCAGGTGACTTCGATGAAGCGATGTCGAAGGTCTCTGCAATATCCGGAGCTACCGGAGAGGACTTTCAGGCCCTGCGCGATAAAGCACGTGAGATGGGCGAAAAGACGAAGTTCTCCGCCACCGACGCGGCTAACGCCATGAACTACATGGCGATGGCCGGCTGGAAATCGAAAGACATGATCTCCGGTATTGACGGCATCATGAACCTTGCCGCCGCATCCGGAGAAGATTTAGCCCTCACTTCCGATATCGTGACCGATGCCTTAACCGCCTTTGGGCTTTCCGCGAAAGACTCCGGACACTTTGCCGATATCCTCGCCGCGGCGTCGTCCAATGCGAACACCAACGTCTCCATGATGGGTGAAACCTTTAAGTACTGCGCCCCGATTGCAGGAGCCTTGGGCTTTAGCGCTGAAGATACCGCAGAGGCCATCGGCCTTATGGCAAACTCCGGGATTAAATCCACACAGGCAGGCACCGCCCTTCGTACCGTCATGACCAACCTCAGCAAGGACTTCACCATTTCAGGAAAATCCATCGGTGAGGTCACAGTGGCCACGACCAATGCGAATGGTTCCATGCGCTCTCTTTCCGACATCTTGGGCGACTGCCGGGAGGCCTTCTCGGGACTTTCCGAGTCCGAAAAGGCACAGGCGGCAGAGTCATTAGTCGGAAAGCACGCCATGAGCGGCTTTCTCGCCCTCATGAACGCGGCCCCTGCCGACATCGAAAAGCTGTCTTCCGCCATCGACAACTGTGACGGCTCGGCAGAAAAGATGGCAGAAACCATGCAGGACAACCTTCCCGGACAGCTCACCATCTTAAAAAGTCAGCTGCAGGAACTTGCCATCTCCATCGGTGATGCCTTAATGCCTACGATCCGAAAACTCGTCACCTGGCTTCAAAACTTCGTTGACAAGTTAAACGGCATGGACGAAGGAACGCGTAACACCATCATCAAAATCGGACTTTTTATCGCCGCCTTGGGGCCTGCACTGATTGTGATCGGCAAGCTGACCTCATCAATCGGATCGCTTATCACGACCTTTTCAAGCGTAGGAAAAGCGGTCACCGGCTTCATGGTCAAGATGGGCGGCATGTCCGGTCTCATGAGCAAAATAGGAGCTGCCATCGGCGGCATCTCCGCTCCCGTGGTGGCAGTCGTTGCCATCATCGGCACACTGGTTGCCGCTTTTGTGCATCTGTGGAACACCTCAGAAGGTTTCAGGGATTCCATTATCGGCACGTGGAACAGCATCAAGGAGGCTTTTTCAAACTTCGCATCCGGCATCACCGAACGCATCAACGCCTTAGGTTTTGACTTTCAGTCCTTCGGCGAGCTGGTATCTGCCATTTGGAACGGTTTCACCGAGCTTTTGGCGCCGGTATTTGAGAACGCCTTTTCAGCAATTGCCGCGATTTTACAAGGAGCCCTCGACATCCTGACGGGCATCTTTGATATTTTCGCAGGGCTTTTTAGCGGCAACTGGAGTCAGCTGTGGAACGGCATCAAGGAAGTCTTCTCCGGCATCTGGACGGCCATCTCCGGAATCTTCACGTCTGTCTGGGAAGCTATCAAAGGTGTGACGAACACCGTGCTCTCCTGGTTTGGCACGAACTGGAGCGAGGTTTGGACGGCGATCAAGACCTTCTTTGAGAACACCTGGAATGGGATCGTCTCCTTTTTCACCGGCATCTGGGAAGGAATCAAGTCTGTTGTCACGGGAGCTGTAAGTGCTGTGTCCAACACGGTCTCCTCGGTCTTCACGGCCATCAGCACCACGGCATCCAGTATCTGGAACGGCATCAAAAACATGATTTCCGGTGTGGTAGGTGGGATTAAGTCAACCGTCTCAAATGTGTTTAACGGCGTGAAGTCTACCGTGACAAATATCTTTAACGGAATCAAGAGCACGGCCACCTCCGTGTGGAACGGCATCAAGTCCGCTATCACCGCACCGATCGAAGCGGCTAAAAACACCATCAAAGGCATTATCGATAAGATCAAAGGCTTCTTCTCCGGCCTTCACATCGAGCTTCCGCATATCAAGCTGCCGCATTTTTCGATCTCCGGCGGCTTTTCCATCGTGCCGCCCAGAGTGCCGCACCTTTCCATTGACTGGTACAAGGAAGGCGGAATCATGACGAGACCGACGCTTTTCGGCATGAACGGAAGTGCCCTTATGGCGGGAGGCGAAGCGGGATCGGAGGCGATTTTGCCGCTCAAGTCTTTCTACGACAAGCTCGAAGGCATGCTTGCCGCCCGGGACACAACACTCATGGAAAAGTACCTCGCCATCATCGCCGGAAATTCGGAAAAAGACATCGTACTGGACTCCGGTGCGCTGGTCGGAGCACTCACACCAAAACTGGATGGAGCACTCGGAAGACGCGCCGCTTACGTAGGAAGGAGGATGAAATGAACCAAAACATAGGCTTTGGAGCCACTCTAAACGGCAAACACACGTGGAAGAATTACGGGCTTGTCGTATCCAACACCGACGTGGTCGGTATGCCAAAGCCTAAAACACTCATCGTTGAGATTCCCGGATCATCCAAGCGCCTCGATCTCACAGAGGCTCTGACGGGACGATGCGAATACGAAGGACGCACGCTCTCCTTTACGCTTGGCGGCATCGGAAAGATCGAAAGCTGGGCAGGAAGGCTCCGAGCCTTCCTCGACGAAATACATGGAAAGCATGTCAAGGTCATCTTGGACTCCGAGCCGGAATACTACTTTGAAGGCCGAGCCGAAGTAAAAAACTTTGAGCGCACCCGCGCTTTGGGACAAATTGAGCTGGAGATCGAATGCGATCCGTATAAATGGGAGCTTGCCGCAAGCGATGAGGATTGGCTTTGGGACTCGTTTAACTTTGAAAGCGGCATCATCCGAGACTATCGGGATGTGAGCGTAAGCTCTTATACCGACCTTCTTGTTCCCGGATCGCACGTTCCGATGGTGCCGACGTTTCATGTCAGAAACTACCAAGAAACCGAAGGCAGGAAAAACTACGTCTACTCCATCAAGCTGAGAAAGTCGTGGACGCTTCATGCCGGCACAAATCGTTTCGCCGACCTTGTCATTCCTGAATCCGGCGACACGTTGCGCTTTTTTGGAACTTACACCGTCACCGTATCTGTGAGAGGAGGAAGCCTTTAATGTACCAAGTGTTTTTAGATGAGCACGTGCTCTATATACCGGGCGATGATGAGGCTGTTCTTATTGATCCGGTGCTGGAGCTGGCGCTTGGAAAATCCGGCACATTTTCTGCCCGCGTACCGAAGATCAATCCGCTCTACGAAAAGCTCAAAGCGCTGGATTCCACCGTCCGTGTGGAGCGTGACGGTGTGGCACTCTTTTACGGCCGCATTTTATCGGTTGAGCGGGACTTTTACGGCACCAAGAGCATCACCTGCGAAGGAGAACTGGCCTTTCTTTTGGACTCCGTGCAGGAGCCTTCCGAATTTCATGACATCTCACCCCGCGCTTTTCTTGAGACGCTTATTGCCAAGCACAACAATCAGATGGCAAAAGACGGCGCGCACAATAAGCGCTTCACGGTTGGGCAGGTCACCGTTACCGACCCCAACGACTCGCTTTTCCGCTACACCAACTGGGAGACCACCTTGGATGCCATCACCGACAAACTCGTCAAACGCTTGGGCGGCTTTCTTCGTGTGCGCCATGTGGGAGAGGTTCGCTATCTGGACTATCTTGCAGAATCCGATAACACCAACACACAGGTGATTGAGTTCGGAGAAAACCTCCTTGACTACACCGACACGCTTTTGGCAGAAGACATCGCTACCCGTGTGATTCCGCTTGGCAAAAGGCTTGAGACATCAAGCATTGCCGCGCTTGAGGAATACACCACCATTAAGAGCGTCAACGGTGGCAAGACTTACGTGGAGTCGGCTTCCGCCATTCAAAACTTCGGTATCGTCACCAAAACCGTGAGCTTTGAAAATGTCTCTGTACCTGCCAACTTAAAGAAGAAGGCGGAAAACTATCTTAAAGACAGTCAGTTTGCCGATGTCACCCTGACGCTCACCGCTGTCGATCTGCATCTTGTGCATGCCGATATGGAAGCGATGAAGATTGGAGATCGTATCCGTGTCATCTCGCCGCCTCACGGCATGGACAGGTTCTTTCCGCTGACGGAGCTTACGATCGCTTTGGATCACCCTGAATCCTCTACGGTGGTACTTGGAACCGAAGTGAAGGCAGGTCTTTCTGAGCGAAGCATCAGCGAGAACAAAGAACTGGTCGAGCGCATTGAGCGGCTTCCCACACAGTCCGACACGCTTCGCCTTGCCAAGGATAACGCCACCGCTCTTATCACAGCAGCTACGACCGGACACGTCGTGACCCGCAAAAACGAGATTCTCATCATGGACACGGTGGACAAGAATACAGCCAAAAAGGTCTGGCGATGGAACGCAGGCGGCCTCGGCTATTCCAAGACCGGATACAACGGCTATTACGGCACCGCCATCACGATGAACGGTGCGATTGTGGCCAATTACATCACGACCGGCACGCTAAATGCCGATCTGATTCGTGCCGGAACCTTAAAGGACAGAGCCGGGAACATCAGCTGGAACATGAGCACAGGTGCTTTAAGTGCCAAAAGGCTCTCGGTGAATTCTCCGAACTTTAAGCTCACGACTTATGGGCACCTCACCGCCAAAGGAGCCGATATTGACGGCAGTATCGTTGCTTCTTCCGGGGACACCAAAGTCCGTGTGGGCTACGGCAAGCTCTCCATCTACTACCAGGACAAAGAACTGGGACTGGTCGGCGGAAACGGCTTTGCCGGCTCCAACACCATTGCAGGCCTCAACTTTGACCTCGAGCGAACCGGAGATTATATGACATGGGCGGCGCAGCCTGCGGGTGGCGGCAGCTATGAGATGGTTTGGACCTATGCCAGATCATCTTTCGGAAACTTCTCCGGCGGGATGTTAAATGCCGGATGTGACATCGACATGCACTACAACCGACTGAGAAATGTCAGCTGGCCTGACGGAGCCATTAACGGAGCCTTTCATTTTGTAAAGATCAATGCCATGAGCAGCGACGGTACGGTCGCCAGCTGGTCAAACGGATGTCGCATGCGGTTTAAAAATGGAATTTTGATTGAAGCAACATTTTAAACATGGAGGATACAGCAATGGAAGAACATGAACTGATCGAACAAAAGTCAAACGAAAAAGAAGCAACAAAGCCGGATGATACGGTCTTTCCAATCAAAGACGATGAGTGGCAGAAAGCCATCGAAATCATCTTAGGCACCGACAAGCACGAAGAAATCTCAGATAAGGATGCCTCTGAGCTCATTGCGGCTGCCCGCAATTTCAGAAAGATCATCGACTTCTTCGTGAAACTCTTCGGAGGTGCGCTATGAAAGAAAACGAACTGCCCCTCATCCTGCGCCTTGAAAAAGCGAGAAACGAACTGAGATACGCACTCAACCAAACTGCCGGAAAGTATGAGCTTCCCGGCTTTTTACTTGACCTCATCATAGAAGCCTTGCTCTCAGAAGAAAAAGGTCAGCGCATAGCCCTTATGAGCGAGCAGATCAGCGCAGCGGACGGGAAGGAGGAAAAAGAACATGGCCACCGTGAAGACCTATCTCAGTAAAATTTTATCGGCCGTCTACGGCAAAGACGTGCGCGGAGCCATCCACGACTCGATTGCCGCCATCAATCAGCAGGTTGAAACCACGACATCTGGCGAAGCTAACCGTGTTCAGGCGGAAAAAGAAAGAGCATCCGCTGAAACATCCCGCAAAAATGCTGAAACAGAAAGAACGAATGCCGAGGCATTACGGCAAAATGCAGAAAGTTCACGAAATGAAGATGAAAAAAAACGCGAAAACTCTACCAATGAGCTGAAAAGCCGTATGAATGAAAAACTGAACACGGTTGACCAGAAGATCAGCGAAATGCAAAATCGAGTGCAAGAAGCTATTGACGCTGTTCCTAAATCTGTTCTCACACTTGATGCAACGCTTTCCAAAGAAGGCTATGCGGCGGATGCCAAAACAACGGGCGATGCGATCGCAGTACTAAGAAAAGGAAAAGAGCGAAAAATTTTTCCTCTGACAAGTAGCAATCCAGCCGTAGTATTCAAACAAGAAAGTTATCTGATCGTTGAGGGCCCTTTCGCTACCCTTTATTTCACGGCTTCTATTCGATCCCTTACAGATAATTCCTTCGGACCACTGTTGGCTTTATGCGTTTCACCAATTAAGCCTGCTTCTGCAATCGTTGGAACAGCATTTATCATGGAGGAGGAATATAGTCGTCCTCTTATCATGCTTGAAACAGGCGCTCTTTGCCTGATGATAAATCCTAACCAATCATCTGCCACTACAACCAATGCACCTGTTCTTAAGGAGTTTGAGAATCTGAATACCCAGGACACCCCGGTTTCAGATAGGCCACCTAAGCCGGACCCAAACAGAACATATACACTAACAGGAAGTATAATCTATCTCGCCACAGAAACTCAAGAATAAGCACCTATCCACTATTTGTTCGCATAAAGCCGTACTGACGGCTTTTTTCATGTTCAAAATCAAAGGAGGAATCTATTATGAAAGAATTCTGGACAACCATTCAACTTATTTTTGTCGGCATCGGAGGCTGGCTCGGCTATTACTTAGGAGGCTTTGACGGACTTCTCTATGCGCTGATCGCCTTTGTCATCTGCGATTACGTGACAGGCATTATGTGCGCCGTCTCCGATAAAAACCTCTCAAGCGAAGTCGGCTTTAAAGGCATCGCCAAAAAGGTCGTGATCTTCATTCTGGTCGCCGTTGCCAACATCATCGACACTAACGTCATCACACAGGGCGCGATTCTTCGCACGGCCGTCATCTCCTTCTATCTCTCAAACGAAGGGCTGTCGCTTGTGGAAAACGCGACTCATCTGGGACTTCCTGTCCCGGACAAACTCAAGGCGGTCTTGGCACAGCTTCATGACCGCGCAGAAAAGGAGGAAAAATAACTATGACTATAAAAGGAATTGATGTATCAACCTGGCAGGGATCGATTGATTTTAACCGTGTAAAACAAAGCGGGATCAACTTTGTCATTATTCGTGCAGGCTACGGCTCGGCACTTTCTCAAAAGGACAAGTGGTTTGAGACGAACTACGCCCGCGCCAAAGCGTCAGGTCTTCATGTGGGAGCCTATTGGTACTCCTATGCGGGAAGCGCCGGAGAGGCACGCGAAGAAGCACGTGTCTGCAAACAGGTGCTCTCCGGCAAGCAGTTTGACTATCCCATCTACTTTGATTTGGAAGAAAAGTCACAGCTTGCCTGCGGACGGGCTTTTTGCGACTCGCTCATTCGAGCCTTTTGCAATGAGATGGAAGCGGGCGGCTATTTTGCCGGATTCTACACCTCGCTCTCAGCAGCAGTGAACAACGTTTCCGCTGATGTGAGAAACCGCTACGCCTTCTGGGTGGCGCAGTGGAACAGTCGCTGCACCTATGGCGGCCAATACGGCCTTTGGCAGTATTCCTCGAGCGGCTCGGTGCCGGGCATCGCAGGCAGATGCGATATGGATCTTGCCTATGTGGACTATCCCTCCATCATCAGGAAAGGCGGCTTTAACGGCTATGGCAAAGGCACAAGCTCCGCTCCTGCAAGAAAGTCTGTCGATACGCTGGCCCATGAAGTCATCGCAGGTGCTTGGGGAAACGGTGAGGTCAGAGTAAACCGTCTTACCAAAGCAGGCTACGACTACGACGCAGTGCAGGCACGCGTAAATAAGCTTTTAGGCATAAAGCCGAAAAAGTCCATCGACACACTTGCCCGAGAGGTCATCCGCGGCGACTGGGGAAACGGTAAGGACCGTGTAAACCGCCTGACGAAAGCAGGCTACGATTACGAAGCTGTACAAAAACGAGTAAACGAACTGCTCTAAGCTGAATGCATTGATATGCCCGCAAGGCGTGAGGAGAAATCTTCACTCCCTTGCGGGCTTTTTTATTTTGTCCGCTCAACTTCTTCAAAAACCTCCAGAGGAACAGTAGAAGGCAGAAAAAGATTCGTCCATAACGCCCTCGTCTCTTCAGGGAGTGTTAGAGGGACAGCAAGACCTGCCCTCTGTCTGGAGGGATGATATGACAAATGATGAAAAACAAAGCATTTACAACATGAGACGAAACGGTGCAAGTTATGCCGTAATTGCTGCCATCTTAAATCTATCGAAAAGCACCGTGGCTTCCTTTTGCCAAAAAGAAGGCCTGAGAACAGGTTCCTCAAAAGCTTTAACAGCACTACGCTACTGCAAGTATTGCGGAAAGCCACTGCCCGTCAAGGAAAAAGGGAAAGAGCAAAAATTCTGCTCAGAGCACTGCCGGATGAGCTGGTGGAAAGAGCATCCGGAAGAGCTGAATAAAAAGGCAATCTATATATTCACCTGCCCATGCTGCGGAAAAACTTTCACTTCCTATGGCAATGTGCACAGAAAGTATTGCAGTCATGCTTGCTATATCCAAGACCGATTCGGAGGCTCTCATGAAGACTGAAGCCTTCGCATCCGAGCTTGCCTATGAAGTATCCCGCTCCATCCTCTTTTCTTTGCTCAAGCAAAACATCATCGATAAAGAGGAATTCATTCGTCTCGACCACGCACTCCTAAAGCGATACCATCCCGGCTTAGGTGCGTTATTTACTTGCTATTTCAGCTCTTTAGAGTGATGTATAGACACGGAAAGGAGACGATTCTATGGCTGAAATCATAAAAATCGAAGCAAAGAAATCACCGCTGCCAAACCGCAAAAAAGTCGCCGCCTATGCCCGTGTCTCTATGGAAACGCAAAGGCTGCACCACTCATTGGCGGCACAGATCAGTTTTTATTCTGATTTAATACAGAAGAACCCCGAGTGGGATTATGCCGGTGTCTATGCCGATGAAGGCATCAGCGGCACATCAGTGGAAAAACGTCCCGAGTTTATGCGCATGATGAAAGACTGCAAGGCCGGAAAAATAGACCTCATCTTAACGAAATCCATCTCCCGATTCGCGCGTAACACGGTCGACCTCCTAAAAGTCGTAAGACAGTTAAAAGACCTCAACATCGAGGTCCGATTTGAAAAGGAAAAAATCAACTCACTTTCGGATGACGGTGAGCTGATGCTCACGCTCCTTGCCTCTTTCGCACAGGAAGAAACCATCAGCATCTCTAACAACGTCAAATGGGCCATCCGAAAACGCATGTCCGAAGGAAACCCGAATATGCGAAATAACGTCTATGGCTACCGCTGGAAGGATGACACCCTGATTGTTGTTCCCGAAGAAGCAAGGATCGTGCGGCGCATCTTTCAAAACTTCCTTGATGGAAAATCCCGCCTTGAAACCGAGCGTGAATTTGCAGAGGAAGGCATTACAACCAGAAAGGGCTACCGCTGGACGGACTCCAATATTAAGGTTGTTCTGACCAATGTCACTTATACGGGAAATTTGCTCTGTCAAAAAGAGTTTGTCGAAGATCCCATTACCAAGAAGCGCAAGAAAAACCGCGGTGAGCTTCCTCAGTATTTCATCGCAAACACCCATGAAGCGATTATCGACAAGGAAACTTTCGACTATGTGCAAGAAGAGATGGCAAGAAGACGTGCTCTGGGACCTCGGGCAAACAAGAGCCTGAACATCTACTGCTTTACCGGAAAAATCAAATGTGAGCTGTGCGGGAAAAGCTATATGCGAAACGTCCGAAACAACCGTGCCAAGCACTCCAATCTTGGGGATAAAGTCTTCAGCTGGGTATGCGGCTCCAGCAAGAAAAAGTACAGTACATGCTCGGCAAAAGCCATCCCGGATCGAATCCTTAAAACTTGCTGTGCCAAAGTGCTCGGCCTTGAAGACTTTGATGATGCTGTTTTTAATGAGCAAATCGATAAAATTACAGTACCTAAGCAAGGTGTTCTCATCTTTCATTTCAAAGATGGCCATACGATCAGAGAAACTTGGAAAAATAATGCCCGAAAAGAATCGTGGGATGATGCGGCGCGCAAACGCGCCTCAGACTACCGGCGCACTCACGCCATGAAACGCTCAGACGTTACCTGCTTTTCCACTAAAATCCGATGCGAACATTGCGGATGCAATTTCCGCGCGCAAACACAAAACTGTTCAACATCTCCCAGCGGAAAACGCAGATACTGGCGATGTGCCGAACATAACGGCTGTGACACCAGAGGATTCAGAGACGACCTTTTGCGCTCACTTACCGCAGAGGTCTTAGGTCTTGATGCATTCGATGACGCTTTTTTTCTTTCGAAGATCGACCATATCAGCGTCCTTAGCCGAGAAGACCTTATCTTTCATTTTTATGATGGAAAGGAAATTGCTCGCAAGCTGATCCAACCTACGCACGAAGGACACAAGTGGACAGAGGAACAGCATGCGAAATTTAAAGCATCCATCAAAGAATGCTACGCGTCAGAGCGGCACAAGCCGATACGAAAGGAGAAGCTATGGCCAAACAAGTAACCACGATACCCGCCAGCATCAAACCCTTCTCCAAAACACCGCTCACCACTTCACGCAAACGCCGCGTGGCAGCCTATGCCCGCGTCTCAACGGACTCCGATGAGCAGTTTACCAGCTACGAGGCACAGGTAGACTACTACACAAATTACATTAAAGCCAGAAATGACTGGCAATTTGCGGGTGTCTACACCGACGAAGGGATCACCGGTACCAATACCAAAAAGCGAGAGGGCTTCAAACGCATGGTCAAAGATGCCCTTGACGGAAAAATAGATCTTATCGTCACCAAATCGGTCTCGCGTTTTGCCAGAAATACCGTGGACAGCTTAACCACCATCCGAAAGCTTAAAGAGCACGGCACCGAGTGCTTCTTTGAAAAAGAGAATATATGGACCTTTGACTCCAAAGGCGAGCTTTTGATTACCATCATGAGCAGCCTTGCTCAGGAAGAATCCCGCTCGATATCCGAAAACTGCACGTGGGGTCAAAGAAAGCGCTTTGCCGATGGCAAAGTCACCGTCCCTTTCAAACACTTCTTAGGCTATGACCGCGGAAAGGATGGAAACCTCATCGTCAACCTCGAACAAGCAAAAATCGTCAAACGTATCTATGCGATGTATCTTCAAGGAAAAACCTACCACCTCATTGCAAAGGCTCTGACCGAAGACGGTATCCCGTCACCTGCAGGAAAACCTCGCTGGAACCCAAGCAACATCAAATCCATCCTTACCAACGAAAAATACAAAGGCGATGCGCTCCTACAAAAGTCCTTTACCACGAACTTTCTTACCAAAGAGCACAAGATAAACGAAGGCGAAATTCCGCAGTACTACGTCTCCGGAAACCACGAAGCCATCATTGAACCGGAGGTGTGGGAACTCGTACAACGCGAGATGGAAAGACGCAAAAGTGAAAAAGGAAGGCACAGTGGCGTGAGACTTTTCTCCGGCAAGGTCTACTGTGGTGAATGCGGAACAAGGCTCGGTTCAAAAGTCTGGCATTCCACAGACAAATACAAGCAGGTCATCTGGCAATGCAACAGGCACTGCAAGAAAAACTCCCCCTGCAAAAACGGCGTGCATCTTACCGATGAGGAGCTAAAAGCCGCCGTCCTTTCTGCGACCAACAAGCTCATAGAGAATAAAGATGAGATTCTTAATAGCTTTCAAGAGATTGTCGGAGGCGTTTATGATACTCATACCTTGGAAGGCGAAAAAGCAAAGCTGGAAAGTGAGATGGATGTCTGTGCCAAGATGATCGAAGACCTTATCCGCCAAAACGCCACCACACCGCAAGACCAGAGCGAGTATCAAGCAAAGTACGAAGATCTGGAACGCTTCTACAATGAAAAAAAGGCGGCCTTAGCGAAGGTCGAAGGAAAGCTCAAAAAGATGCAGGCGACCAAAGCCGATATCAAGTTCTGCCTGAAGCAGCTGCAAAAACAAGATACGCTTCTGCAAGCATTCAATGCACAAAGCTTCTGTGCCCTCGTGGATCACATCACGGTATATGGAAAAGACGATATCCGCGTGATATTTAGAAACGGCTCAGAAATCAAGGTATGAAAAAGAGCGTACTTATGCAACAAAGCACACTCTCAGCCATTCTTATTTCATCATATGCTCAAAATAAGAAATAAGCTTGCGGCAATCATCCGTCTGTAAATCAAGTTTCTCGTACCCGTCATGCTTAAGCAAAAGAACCGTACGGCAGACCTTAAGCAAGAGCTCGATGTCATGCGTAATAATCATTGTCGGGCGACCTTTGGAAAGTTCAAAGATAAGCTCGGCGATTTTATCCATATGCATATAATCCAAACCGCTGGTCGGCTCATCCAAGACAAGAATTTGCTTTTCGCTCAAAAAAGCATTGATTAAAGCCAGCCTTTGCTTTTGTCCGCCGGATAGGTTTTGGGGATGTTCGCTGCGTTTGTCCCAAAGATCAATATGCTTAATGATATGAGAGACAGCCGTCAAATAAGCTTCATCTGCTTTTTTCCTGTTTGCAAGCACCTCATTTTCCACGGTATCAAAAAACAGCTGATAATCTGCATCTTGCATCATGTAGTAGGCATTCTTAAGGCGCTCTCTTTGAGTTTTTCCCCATGAAATCTCTTGTCTTTTGCCGTTAAGACCGCATAAGACCCGCCCCAAGCTGCTTTTCCCGATGCCGTTGGCACCGACAATACCAATGATTTCACTGGCATGAAGATCAAAGGACAGGCCGGATATCAGCTGCTTTTTCCCAACGGACACATGAACGTCATTCGCATAAAAAATACGTTGTTTCATCTTTGCCATGTTTTGCGGAACAAGTGCGGAAAAGTCGATTGTCCGAAGTCCGAAGTCTTTGCAATCGGAAGTCTTAAGTTCTCCGGCATCAAACTCTTTGATAAAAGTTCCGTCTTTCATGACATAAAGCTTATCGTAGAGTTCTTTCAAAAAATACAGTCGGTGTTCGGCAATGACGATGGTTCTACCCGACGCTTTAAGCAATTTGAGGATGTTTTGCAAATCGCGGATCCCTTCTTGATCAAGGGAAGCTGAAGGCTCATCAAAGAAAATAATCTTTGTGTCATAAACCAAGGTTGAAGCAATAGCTACCCGCTGCTTTTCGCCGCCAGAAAGCTCATTCAAATTTTTATCCATGAGATGAGGAATGCTCATGTACTCAAAAGCTTTCTTCACACGTTTTCTCAGTTCCGCCTGCGGCATGCCGAGGTTCTCTCCGACAAGGGCGACCTCATCTTCTGCCTTGCGGGTAAAGAATTGATCGGATGGATTTTGAAATACGTTGCCGATGACCTTAGCCAAGGTACCCTTCTTAAAATCATGCAAGTTTTGACCCAATAATGTGACTTTACCATCCAGTGTTCCTTCATACTGATCCGGTATGAGTCCGTTCATCACTCTGGTAAGCGTTGTTTTTCCGCAGCCGGAATTACCGGTGAGCACGATGAGTTCTCCTTCGGTAATCATAAAATGAATATCATGCAAAGATGCCTTCTCTGCGCCTTGATAATTGAAGCGCTCAATATTGACTTTCATGATGTCCATAGTGCAACTCCCAAAAGCGCCACGCCGGCAAACAGGCTGATGCCATCTGCGAATTTAAAGCGCATATCATAATAACTGGTTTTTTCTCCTTCATACTCGATACCTTTGGCAATAATTGAAGAGACGAGAGTTTCGCTGACATGCAGACATTTATATACCAAAGGAACAAAGTACAGCTCAAAAGTACGGACGGGGTGCAAAAGTGAAGCATGAAAACCGCGGATTTTTATTCCGGCTTTAATTTCCTTAAGTCTAAGCAGTATTTCGTCAAGAAAGCGCAGCGCGGTAACAAGACCGACCGATAGACTTATGGGTAAATGCAACTGGCGCATAGCCGTAAAAATTTTAGTCGAACTTGTCATGACCAGTGCACGACCAATATTCATGATCGGAAACAACTGAAGAATTAAAATAGCAAGTCCTAAAAAAGCTCCTGTTGTAAAACCTGACGAGATATGAGCCAGAAGCACTGCCACACCGAATATACCTGCATAAAAAACGAGATTTTTTATGCAGGTTCGAGCGGAACGAGACAGCAAGATTAAAAAGCTTGCCGCACAGGTGATTCCATATAACCATGGATTGCGAGTAAAGACCAAGAAGGAAAACAGGATCGTTAAGGCAAATAGCGTAAGCGGATGAAGATATCCCTCTTGATCTTTTCTGCGGGAAAATGATCGGCTCATCTTATTTGAGCTTGCTCTGCTGAGTGCTTTTCTCAAAGAACTTATTGTTGATGAATACTCCGAAAAATCCGGCTAACAAGCACAGCACAACATTAACGGCAACAGCTATCAAAATCACTTCATTTGTATAGGCGGCAACCATTTGTGCTGCTTGTTCTGGAGAAAAGGTAGATGACATGTATTTTACTAAACCTTCGACGCCTAAAATTTTTGTTAAAAGAATGCTGTGCATCGAATCGATAAACATGGCAACACTAAAAGCAATGGCGATGCGTTTGCTATGATCGTACTTTCCGATAATCAGCTCGCAGACAATCCCTGCAATCAGAGTAATCGGAATCATGATCCCATAACCTAAAATTGCATATACCAACCCAAGCACAACCCAAAAGAGAAGCGCTGTGCCACGCTTTTGTACTTTTCGAGCCGCAATCACAAAGGTCGGTCCGATCACAAAAGCGGCAAACCCGGCTGAAATGTAGAGGGCAGCCATGCCTAAAAGTCCCGTCAGCATACTGATTCCAAAGGCGACAACACAGCCAATTACTGCCAATACGGCGATCTGTACAACATTTTTTATTTTCATCATAAAATTCCTTTCTGAACATTTAATTTTCGACAACATCAGGCACAATCATTTTTATGTCGAAGATGTTGTTGTTAGTTCCAAACTTTAATTTGCGAATCTCCAGCTTTCCGCCTTGCTTCTCGATTCGATAAGATCTCGATAAAGACCTCCTTGCAGCATCAATTCATCATGTGTGCCGCACTGCTCAATCCCTGCTTTGTTCAGTACCAAAATCCGGTTTGCATTACGGATCGTCTTCAAGCGGTGTGCGATCATGATGACGGTTTTGTTTTGAGTAAGGGCTTCAATGGCTGCTTTCAGCTTATCTTCGTTTTCCGGATCAACATTTGCAGTAGCTTCGTCAAAGATGATAATCGGTGCATCTTTCAGCATTGCTCTGGCAATGGAGATGCGCTGTTTTTCACCGCCGGAAAGACTTGTTCCACCTTCTCCGATCATGCTCTGATAGCCATCGGGCAAGGCGGAAATAAAGTCATGGCACTGGGCCTTTTTTGCCGCCGCAATCACATCATCGCGGGTGGCATTTGGGCATCCGAATTTAATGTTGTTTTCAATCGTGTCGGCAAAAAGATAGACATCTTGGAAGACCATCGAAATATGATTCATGAGATTTTCGAGGGAGTAATCTTTTATGTTCTTTCCTCCAAGGCGAATCTCTCCTGAATTGACATCCCAAAAGCGAGAGATCAAATTGCAAAAAGTTGTTTTTCCTGAACCAGACGGCCCTACGATAGCCGTCATTGATCTTTCGGGGATATAGCAAGACACATTATTTAAGATTGGCTTTTCGCCATAGGCAAAGGAAACATTTTTAAATTCAATATCGTGTTGCTGAAGTGCATCATTGATATGACCTTCCGGCATATCTTGCATTTGATTGACGTAATCATAAGAATCCATCGCGTTGTCAATGGTTCTAAGCATGGCCATAGCACTACCAGAAGCCAATAAACTGTTAAAAATCACAAAACTGGCAACCAGCGTCATGATGGTATAGTCCAAAGAAAGCTCTCCCGAAAAGTAGCATGAAAGTGCTGTGGCAATCATAACCGAAATCGTGATCGCAATGATGATTTTCTGCAGTACCGTGTAAGGTGTAACGGCCTTTTCAAGGCTCAACGTCGATTTTTTTGTTTCTTCAAAACTTTGATCCAGCTTGTTGTTATTTTGTCCGCCCAAGTTGTAGGACTTGATGATCTGCATACCTTGCAAGGTTGCCAGCACTTCTTTCGTGAGATCGTTTTGTACAACAGAAACTCGATCCGAACTCTTTTTAGATCTTTGCTGCATTAAAGCGGCCGCCGCCAAGAAAATCAAAGACCCAGCGATAGCAATGAGTGCAATTTTCCAATGCAGCATAAAAAGAGACAGGATAAATACCACGGTTACAAGTAGACCGCCGAATACCATAATAAAAAGTGTGGGCACCCAAGTTTCGAGACTGTCCAACTTTGTCGTCGCAATGGCCGTTAAATTTCCTAAGCTAAAATCATTGAAAAAGCCCATTGGCACTTTTTTGATTTTTTCTCCCATAGCGATACGCTTATTTGCGGCTGTAAAATAGCCGGCATGCGTTTGCTTAAGCATGGAATTTTTCTTAGAAATAATGATGCCCAGTAAGGAAAGCAATAAGAATGCGCTGCACATACCAATCGTCTGCCACGTAATTTCCTGCTTTATAATCGCCGCAATGACCAAATAGATGGCCATAAATTGAAAAACGTTAAAAATCGCGCCCAAAAAACTCCAGATCACCGAGGAGCGAATCATTCCTTGCTCACGCTCTGCAAATTTCCATAACTTCTTAAATGTATTAATCATTTTCTTCACCTCGCATGGCCGCACTCCACAATTCTTGGTAAACCGGAGAATCTTTTAATAGTTCATCGTGTGTTCCGTGATTTTCAACATGTCCATCATGGATTACAAATATTTGATCCACATCTGCAATGGTTTTCAGTCGATGGGCGATAATAATGAGTGTTTTGCCTTTTACCAATGTGGCGATGGCATCTTGCAAAATAGCTTCATTTTCTGGATCGATATAGGAAGTGGCTTCATCCAAAATTACAATCGGTGCATCTTTGAGCATGGCGCGTGCAATAGAGATGCGCTGGCGCTCTCCGCCGGAGAGATGCCCGCCACCTTCTCCGGCAACCGTTTCATAGCCTTGTGAGAGCTTCATAATGAAATCGTGGCAGCCCGATTTTTTAGCGATTTCTATAATTTCCTCATCCGTTGCATCTTTTTTGCCGATGCGAATATTATCTTTGATGGAAATATCAAACAAATAATTGTCTTGAGATACATAAGAAATAGCATCCGAAAGCTGTTCTAAAGGCATATCCTTGAGAGCTATGCCACCAATTGTTATGGTGCCACTATCGGTATCCCAAAATCCGGCGAGGAGCTTTGCAACGGTCGATTTCCCTGAGCCAGAATACCCGACGAGTGCATTGACACTACCTTCATTGATGTGCAGATTGACATCCTTGATAACCTGTTTGTTGTCATCGTAAGAGAAATTCACGTGATCGAAAGTGATGTCATAGCGTGAAATGTTTTGTGTACCGGTTGCGTGGGATAACTCTTTTGAGTTGAGAACTTTTTCAATCTCACCGGCAATGGTTTTGATGCGACCCATATCGTCCTCATAAGACATCACCTGCATGATATTTGAGATTGTGCCAAACGATAAAATAATCAACATCAAAAGATGAGCGCCGCTTAGGCTACCTTGCATACAGAAGAAAAGGCCAAACGGAATGATGGTTAAAATACCCATCGGTGCAAGCGACATGCTCACCGCATAATCGTTGTTGTTCAAGCCCATCCACTTGCAGTAATAATCTGCTTTGGCATAAACATTATCGCTGTATTTTTTATAGGATGTATCGCCTTGATTAAAAGACTTAATGACCTCAATGCCGTTGATATATTCCACAATCGAGTTGTTCATGTCTTGACCAATTTTGACTGCTTTGGGAAACATTTTAGGCATGCGCTTCATCGGGCCGGCCATAAAAAACATGCCGATCACAAGAGGAACCAGTGCCAAGAGCGAAACGCGCCAATCGAGTACAAACATGTAAACAAGAAGTAAAACCGGGCCAACAATATTAGCGGTCATTTCAGGAATCAGGTGAGCCAGGGTTGTCTCCATGCTGTCAACTTGATTCACGATGACATCTTTTAGCTTTCCTGTGCTTAAATTCAAAATGTTTCCTAACGGCATTTTGAAAAGTTTGTCCATGATATCTCGCCTGATTTCACACAAAGCACCATAGGTCGCCGTATGAGAAATCGTGGTGGAAATACCCATAAAAACTTCTTTTGCGCACAGCAGCGCGAGAATACTGAGGACTCCTTTAGTATAAAAAGCAAAATCTGTATTCCCTGCAATGAGGGCAATGATCATTTTGCTCAAGAGCACATAGGTAAAAAGTCCTGCCAGTACACCCAAAACGGCAAAAAGAACCGAGAAAAAGTAGCCGGTCTTATTTTTGGCGATGTACTTTTTCAATAAGTTCATATCAAAAAACCTCCTTAGTAAATGAATGAAATGCTGAAATTGATGGAAGATTTTAGAGTCCGGAAACTTCCGCTTACTGAGAAGTCGAACGAGTAAAATAACCTTCAAGCATGGATACCAAGTGCTGTCTGTTCTTTAGAAAATTTTCACGCGTATCTAAAATTTCACAGGATAACAAGCTTGCATTGATGAGATTCGTTACAAATTCATAGTCATCATCAGTAAGCAATCCGCAGTCGTACCCATTCATAAAATGCTTAAAGTAAGTAATCGAATCCCTCTTGAGTTTTTCATATAATGCGTTAAGCTGTTCATTTTTCTTAATCTCACCAAGAAACATGACATAGATAGGCGTAAAAGGATTATTCGCCAACATTTTATCGACGACAACTTCAGCCAAGATATGTGGTGTAAGCTTGTTCCCCATATGTTGAACCGTGTTTGTTACCGTCGCTTCACGCATCCTGCTTCCTCTGTCCATAATGTCGTAGAGGATTTCTGCCGTATTTTTGTAGTAGTAGTATAATCCGCCGGCTGATAAACCGGATTTTTCACGAACATCATCCATTGTCGTATTGTTAAAGCCCTTAGAAGAAAAGAGTGCCATAGCAGCCTTTTGAATGTCTTCCTTACGCATTTCCGGATCTAATCGTTCTCTGACCATCATTCCCCTCTCCTTACCGAGATTATTCTCGGTAAATAGCAAGTTATCATAGACTAACTTGTTTGTCAAGAATTTTATGCGGTAATGGCAATTCGCCTAATATTGCATAAAAAAGAACCCTGCCAGATAGAACAAGATTCTTGTAACGCGTAATGCCTCTTAGTTTAATTTTAGGATGAACATCGCTGTGAGCTTATTAATTTTCGTACCACATACTAAATTTTCGTACCCCTTAGTATTAGGTTCGTACCCTAAGCGGCGATGCCGTTAAAATGTATCAAATATGGTGTTTTGTTCTCGTATAGCTATATCAATGTATTTAGAGCCTAATTCTAATTCACTTCAGGTGGGTTGTTAACTAAAATAGACTTAACCTATTTCCATATATAGAGTTAGATCTAAAGCTTTAAATTCATATAATCAACATCAATGAGTTCATTATCTATCTCATAATATCCTTCAAAGGTTCCAATCTTTTCAAATCCAAATTTTTTATATAAGTGAATAGCCGCTTCGTTGTCACTTCTAACTCCTAAAGAAATTATTTTAGCTTTTGCTTCTTCTTTACCGAATTTTATTAAGTTTTCCATGAATGAAGTAGCTATTCCTTGATTCCAATATGCTCTCTGAACACATAAACCGATACTACCTCGATGAGATAATCGCTTTATATTTGAAGTCGTATAATTTGCTGTACCAACAATCTTGTTATCAACTTCTGCAACAAATAATATTTGGTTATGACTTTTTAATAAATTTTCTAAAAACAACGTTTCTTGCTTCAGAGTAAAACTAAATCCTTCTTCTCCATAGCTTAAATTATCTGTTTCGCCTCCACAAATTTTTGTGTGTAATAAAATTTGTTCAGCATCTTTTGGAAGTGCTTCCCTTATTTTAAAATCCATTTTTACCTCCAATCTATTGTTTTATTTTTTTAGTAGCGGGCGTGAACCCCAGTATCCATCGTTACTATCTGCCGTTGTCATAATTATGACACGAGACCCACACGATAAATCAGCAACCAGTCCGGCTTAATATGACATTCTCGAAATACGGCATACTTGCCGGTTAAGGCGTGATCCTTGTTGTGCTCAGGAAGCACTTTTTCTTGAGCCAGCAAATCCACGACATCATTGAGCAGATGAAGATCAAGTCCTCTTTTTTGGGCAAGCTTCAAATCTTTCTTGAAGCGTTTGGATAGGATGACTTTAAGCATTGAGTACCTCGTTAAGTGCATCCGAACAAGAATCGTAACGCTTGTAGTTCTTAGGATTCGCTTTCATCTCGTCGTACTCATCAAGCGCTGCAATAGTTTCATCGTTTGGCATATCGCGCTTAATGGCGAACGGAATCGCCTGCTCCCTAACCGATTGTTTTAGAAAAATGGTTACTGCCGTTGTGAGATCCATACCGAGATCTTTAAATAAAGCTTGAGACTCTTTCTTAAGAACCGGATCAAGGTTGATATTTGTACTTACTTTAGCCATGAATCAATCACCTGCCTTTCATAAATATCATAATAGTGAAAAGGCAAAAAATCAATAGATATATGCGTGATAGGCATATAACACGCCATTTTATATGTCTTTGGAGGGGCGGATCAAATCTTATCATCAAGAAAGCAAGACATTAACATCTCAATTCTAAAGCGGCGCTTTGTTCTTCTTGGAAATCTTCGGAGACACGATACCGAATAGACCAAATATCCTAATGTAAATGTTGTATAAAAAATGGAAATTCACAAAGCTTGGCAGATTGAAAACTATCGTAAAAGTCACATGCATTTTTATTTGTAGCTCTTATTAATCGAATTTCATCAACATTATGGTTAATGCAATCTTTAATCATTTCATTAAACAGCTTTTTTGCTATCCCTTTATTTCTATTCTTTGGTAATACATATAGCCAGTCGACATAGCATATTCTATATCCATCCTGAAAACATGAATAAAAATGATATTCTATTCTTCCAACCACTCTATCTTCATCCATAGCCAATATTGAAGTGCTTCTTTTTGCTAATTCATCATCTAATCTTTCACAAAGTTCTTCTTCATTTATATCAGAGGAACACATAAGTTCTGGTTCCAATCTAGTAGCCAATAATAAATAATCAAAATACTAACTGAAATTATCTCTGTTTAGTTTTTCAAAAGTATATTCCATAACTCACCTCCAAAATGGTGTTATCAAATTATGGGAAATGATAATTTTTATTAATTTCACTATCATTTCTTCATCTTGGATCCAAATAAGGTTAATGCATTATCTCTGCAGATTTTTTCGATTTCGTCTCGATCAAAATCCATTTTATCTAATATTTCAAAATACTTGTCATAAATATCATTGGGGCTCAATACTCTATTATCGGGATAATCACTAGCAAAGATAACTTTATCAATCCCATATGCACGTATTATTTCGTTAGTTTTTATTAAACCGTACCTATTAACTAAATCAGTTAGTATTGCTGATATATTCACATAGACATCTGTCCCTATTAGTTCATTAAATTGGAAACCTCCCATATGAGCAATGGAAACCCTTACCTTAGGATACTTTTCTACCATTTTTTTAATCCGAACTGGAGAGCAAACATCATCTTTTACGCTTTCTCTTGGATAGGAATGTATTTCAATAGGAATGTGATTTGCTTGAGCATATTCGAATATCTTCTCATTATAGGAGCCATCAATGGGATACCCAGTATTTGTTGGATGAAGTTTAATACCAATAAAGCTCTCATATGTAAATATTCGATCAAATTCTTGAAGTGTCTCATGTATATCTTTATTAATATCAATATCAGCAAAGCAATAAAGAACCCCCGGATATTGACTTGCTATTTTCAATAAATTATCATGGACAGCTTCCACTGTAAAACTCATTGAAAGCATGTATGGGTCATTAAATGGCATAATGAATGCTTTTTCAATACTGTACATCTTCATCATAGACATGTACTCTTTCACTGAGCCATTCACAATAAACTTTCCGTCAAAATCGCGATTTGCTTGAATGACATCGTCGGGAATCAAATGGATATGCGCATCTATCTTGGAAATATTTTTCGTACTATACATAACTATCCTCATTTAATATTTAAAAAAGCGGCATATCTTAGATAAATTCATTCTAAAATAACTCGTTTCGTTATTGGATGACCTTCAGCTCTCCCATGACATCAGACAGAGCGTCTCCGCCGTTGGCGGTTTTCCGCCTACCCTTCCCTCCGCGGATCTCGTCCCATCAAAGTTAGGGCCTTATCTTGGGCATATCGTGGTGGTTTGGCTTTTTTTGGTAAATCAACACTATGCTTTTCCCGCCTCATTAGTGTTGGTTTGGCGTTTTTGGCGAATCAACACTATGCTTTTCCCACCTCAATAGTGTTAGTTTAGCGTTTTTTGACGAATCACCACTACCTTTGGGAGTAGTTTAGAGCAAAAAATAGTGTTGGTTGGCTGATTTTTCAAAACCAACACTACTCTAGGCTCGAAAACAATAGTGGTGGTTTGGCTGTTTTTCCCAAACCAACACGACTATCCCCCAAAAACACGAGTGGTGGTTTGCCATATTTCCCAAAACAAACACTACATCGGACCGCCTACCCTCTGCGGAGCTCGCACCATCAAAGTTAGGGCTTCCGCCGTCGGCGGCTTTCCGCTTAGGCCGTCCTCACGAATCTCGCTCCATTAGACAGACCGTCTCAGCCGTCGGCGGCTTGCCGCTCAGCCTGCGCTCTGCTTGACTTCGCGGGCCGCCTTGGCATGAGACCTACATCTACTTTCACATCGATTAGCTACGCTAATCGCGTGAAAGTAGTGTTAGGGCTTCAACATGTATCAAGACTACCCTGATGATAACCATACATCAAGAAATGACTCTTAACGCTCGTTGCATGAGGGAAGCTGGCAAAAGGAATGTCGTTGAAGGGTGCGAATCGAAGGCTGATTAATTAGCATAATTATTCATATCACTTAGGATTTGCTCGTTGACGACATCAAAACCAATTTACTCTTTCATCTCTAAATTCAGGATCGCTGCTTTGCTGATAAGGGTTGTAGTTACTTCGATTGCATCCATATTCTTTTAAAAATTTTATCTTATTATCAGCCGTCCATTCAATCAAAGAAATTCCGTCAAATTCTTCTGTTTTACCTGTATGCATTTCATTTTTGAAATACCATTCAACGATCGTCTGATTTTCTTTATGAAAAAATTGCTTAATTTCCCATACCAAAACTTTCCCTCTCGTATTCCACTCTTTAAACCAGTGTTTTACTGTTTGCAAATCATAATATTGTGGTCCCCAGCTTTCTGTGTAAACCACATTTTCTGAAAAAATATGATCCATACCTAAATCTCGTTGAATTATCCACATCTCAAACCACAAACGTATTATTTCTTCTTTTTCTCTCATAAAAACCTCATAAGTTAAATGTTCTTTTCATTAAAATAGATAAATCTCAAACTCGTGCTTTATGGATTCTTCCAGCAACCGTCCATATGCGCCCATAGTAAACGCAATATCACTGCTACGAATCGACAGTAATTTCATTTTTCTCTTATCAGAGATTTCCCAAAACTGAATTTGCCGCATTTATTCATTTGTGGCATAAACCGCTACCGTCGCAGTGATAATCTATTGTTCAATTAACTTACCTGCTTTATTTCCTTTCCAACTAAAGCCCAAGAACTAAGTTGATTTCGACTGAGTTCCTCCGTTCAAAAATTCCAATGTAAATTTTTTATTTATTTCTATAAATAAATCTTACTTCACGAAGCTTTTTGCCCCCAATAGTATCATCCAGATAATCCTCTGTTTGGAGAAACCCAAAATGCTCATAGAAATTTTTAGCCGCAATATTGTCATGAAGCACCCATAAGAACAGTTCATCAAAACCAAGCTTGTTAAGTTCTAAAATAGTTGCTTCAAGAAGCTTTTTCCCGTAGCCCTTTCCCATATATTCGGGAAGAAAATATATTGAAATGATTTCGCCACACTCAGAAAACTTCTCAAAACGGGACCTGCAAAAGCTGCTTGTGCCGATAAACTTTCCATCGTCAATACAAACAAGTGTCTTCCATCCGGGTATATCAAAGTTCTTTGACCATCTTCCCTCAGGAATTGAATTAAGATATTCTTGTGGAATTATCCCTTTGTAGGCATGTTTCCAACTATCTTCGTAAATTTTGCTGATAGCCAATCTATCATCTGAATGTGATATATATCTAATTTCCATTTGTTATACTTTCCCTACAGCTCACTAATACAATTTTCATAAAAATCATTCTTCTCGCCTCACATACCTTAACTCGATATCGTACCCCAGAGCTTCCATCATCTTGACAAGCGTGTTGTTGACGATGGTTTCCTTGCTGCGTATCACCCTGTTCACATAGGGAGCGGATGTACTGATTTCCTTTGCAAGCCTTGCCTGGGTGATTCCGGCTTCAATACATTTCGTTTTTGTGTCCAGGCTTTTCTTAGGAATTCCCTAATTTCAAGCCTTTTTTTACAGTTTAGTCCTTCACTCTTGACATCAAGACTACCCTGATGATAACCCTACATCAAGAACTTGGTCTTAACGCTCCTTGCAGGATGGAAGTTTGCAAAAGAAATGATGTCGGAGAATGTAGATCCGAGTCTTCCGTAAAGCCATTCAAAATTTGAATTTGTCTATTTCTTATAATTCATCCCTGCAATCATACCCAACAGCATCCCAATAGACATACCAATAGCCAAATTGTCTTTGCCTAATGATATGCCAACAGCTGTTCCCAGACACATTCCGATAGCCATACCTTCAGACATGTAATTTTCTGCTTTTTGTTCCTCTTTTTTGTAAGTATTCTTTGATTTTTTCTTAGCAAGATTTATTGCGCAAATTGCAAGCAAACTTACTAATATTACCGGTAATACTATTCTTATGATTTCCAAGATATATCCTCCTCCAAATTCTAAATTTATCGTTCCGACATATACTTTTGTATTTCGTCAGCCGTTATTCTTCTTGCCTGCGTATTGAGATACTCCTTGTATTCTTACGCTCTGAATATAGGAGCCATTCCTTCGCAGCGTTTACCTTTAATCTTTTTTAAGTAGTCCCGCAGGTCTTCCTGATCAGCGAAAATCTTATATGAGACTCTGTCGCTTTCACTTTTCAGCTCATAAATACCGCATGATTTTTTGGCCATGTAATCCGCAGTTCTTAAATACAAATTTGCGATTTCCAACGATTTGAACGGAAAATTCCATCTTTGCAGTCCTCCCTTGGAATCCCGCTCAATATAGATGCAACGTCCGCAGGTACCGCAAATATGCTGTGTATGGTTTTCCAGGCAATCTGACGGGTTTAATAAATGAGTTACCCTACTGTCCGTTGAATAGCATTCTTCGCACATCTTTGTCTCCCTCATTCTTCAAACCTGATTACCTGATGTTCCACATCGACTGTCGCCTTCACGCCAAATGGTATAATACATCGTGGCTGTGCATGTCCAACATTGATATTAAACACCAGGGGCAAATTCGGATTTTCAATGACATCTACCAGTATTTCCCTATATTCCTCCGCATATGCTTCATCTATCGGTTTCCCCACCAGAATGCCTGAAACGACATCAAAGATACCCGTATCCTTCAATACAGTAAGTGCTTTTCTGTATTTCTCAGGAGGCATTTTTTCTTCGCTGGACTCCAACAGCAGAATTCTGCCCTCCCACTCCTCTTTTTTCGGAAATAGTGCGTATTTACTGCAAAGAACCGGCATATCAGCATATCGGTCACCATTAAAGATGTCATAAAGTGAGTCAATACAGCCTCCGAGTATCTCGCCCGAGAATACCGAGCTGCCCTGAAGCAGCTCAAACCCGAGATTCGAATGAGACTTTAAGGGTTTTCCAATCTGATCAATGCCGAAATTTTTCCTGCCTTCATACCACACCTCGCTGGGCTTTATTTCTTTTATCTTTCCGGATTGAATTATTTCTTCAAAATATTTTTTCGTATAAGGAAGCATCTCCTTCTCCAGCTCACAGATGTCCGCAAGAAAAGACTGCCCGTAGAATGTGTTTAACCCGACTTTATTCAACATCAAATGATTGATTGTTGTATCAGAAAAACCAAGAAATACTTTTTTCGAAATGGCGGAAGCCAACTCCTCATGTTCAAATAAATACGGCAACAAGCGATATGTATCATCACCGCCGATAGCACAAAGTATCATATCGATATCCGGGTCTCTGAACGCCTGCAAAAGATCAGTTGCGCGGTTTTCCGGATGATTCTTTAAATATTCAATTCCTTTAAGGGCATTCGGCATAAATATTACGTTAAGTCCAAGGTCTTTCAGCCTTTTTTTACCGATCTCCACCTCATGCTCGACAAAGTCTTCTCCTATTGTTCCGGCGGAAAGGCTTACGATTGCTATATTTTTTATCATAATTGTCACCTATTATTCAAACCCAATTTATTGAATTGATGTCCCGATCTTCATGTTCAATCTCCACTCAGGCACTTCACCATCATCCGCCCAATATTCATCCATCTCGGAGATCAGATCATCTTTGAGCTTAATAAAAATGACGGCATGGAATGACGCGCTCATGCCTTTTGGGAAAACACGCACAGCTGTGATCAGTGTTTCTCCGGCTTTTTCAATACGCTCTATTTCTCCATCCCATTCGCCCGGATAATCACAGTTGACTTTGATATACTCCTGAACACTAAATTTCTCGTTTGTGCAATGCCAACGGATAACGGCATCCTTGCAAAAATAAGCTTGCAGGGCTTTTCGGTTCTGAGAAATCACATCCCTCCCACTCAATTTGGCAACATCTAAATCGCTCACTCAAGCCTCCTCAGTTTCCTCTCGATAAGTTGGAACAGAGGGGTTTTGTCGTGATTTTCATGCCTCGATATAACAGTCATTTCCCTGAAAAAGGCTGTAAATACAGGCCTTCGTGGCGTCTTATGACTTCTCCTTTGATATCAATACCACACTCTCAACATGGCTTGAGACAATACTCTGAATTTCACCGTTTCCACCGAAAATATCATGGGTCAAATCGGTATTTTTATAGCTCTTTCGGTATATGCCATCGCAGGACTTCTGTTTTCGACTAATCTAAAATTATATTTTATAACAGTCGCTATTGCTCTCTGCTTTTTATTCCATAAGTTCCCTTTCTTGCGTTTAGGTGACCTGGAGCTTTCACAAACCGGCCTAGAGTTCTCTTTTTAACATAACAACATCATTGTCTCTGTAATCTTCTACAAAGCCATGCTTAAGAAAAAGTGAAACAGCTGCGTTATCTATAGCGATATTATCAAAAAGAAACCGGATGCCATGCTCCTTAGCGGCAGCACACAGTAAATCCAGACCTTGGCTACCATAACCTTTGTTTCGGTAAAGTGCATGAACTATTACGTTTGCTAAATAAATGTCAAGATCTTCATCGTAATGATAAGCAATCTCTCCTATAAAGCAGCCTGAGTCATCCTTCAGGTATCGATAATATCGCTTGTTTTCCGGGTTTTTGATCCAGCGCTCATACCAGGTGTGCCATTTCTCCTCAGGAAAAGAAATCGTACCACCCCAGGCATGGTTATATGACATGGTGTCCGGATCTGCCAACATGGTCTCTTTAAACCACAGGTCTTCAATTTTGGGGATATAGCTTGTGATCATTATTAGGGATTCTCCTTATTTACCGAAAATATACATTAACCGGACTACCATGGGAGTCACCCGATAAACCTATCGCTTTATAGAAAGATTGAAAATTTCCATAGCATTCTTAGCAGGATAAAAGCTGGCAAAAAAAAATTCGTATAATGGTGCAAGTCAAAGATCGCTGCAAACGAAAATTGTTATCGTTTCAGTGACTTTAAATACTCTTTTTGTTCCGGGGTAATGCTCTGACTTTCACGGGCTTTTTGTATTGCCTTGTTATGAGTCCATGGATCTAAGCGCTGATCTTCGATGTATTTAATGGTCGTATCCCATTGCTTTGCCAAAGCGGCAAGTATAGGCCTTTTCCGATGCGGACCATTCTTTGATCTTTTCCAAAAGCGCTGTTTTATGCTTCTTGAAAATCTTAGGGGACATGATATCGCAAACAGCCCAATTATCTACGTAGGGCAGAAAAGTATCAACTGCCACAATGCAGGCAACATAATCCTTCATTTCCGAAAGAAGGAGTCCGTGAAGCATATTTTCATCATAGTATGTATGCGGCAAATCTTTCAGAAATTGTGAGACTCCCGCTTCCCTGGCAAGCCTTTTCGCCAGCCTTCTGGCCTCCGGAACCCTGACTCCGATAATCAGCTCCCGCGGAATATTCGGAATCAAATTCGCCTGAAAGTCCGCATATGAAACATCCTGTAATGCAAATAATTCTTCTTTGATATTCACTTCTTCTATTCTCCAAGCCATTCTACGTTGCCGCTCAGCCATCGAACATCTTTTTCGTATTCTACCGGTTTACCTATCAATGTTTTTTCCAGTCCTGCCGGCCATAAAGAATGCGTCGCACTTCCATAGTCATCCCCTGAACCACATAGAAAACCATGTAGTTGTTTACATAAATTCGATAATAGGTTGCTTCCCTGTCTTTTTTTGTTACCACCTTTTCGAAACGCTCTACAAAACGCAGGACGTGGAGGTGCTAGAATTTGAAGATAAGCTTGTCCGCCAGTACATCGTGGAATCTCGGTGATGGACGAGAGGCTGGAATTTCATGCTAAGTCTGGGACGAGCATGATGGTGAAAGAGCAAAACCGAGCACAATAGCTACTCGGCTTTTGATAACATTAATTAATTTCCCACTCAATCGTCACCGTATCATCAACATCAATATCATCCGCCTCGATATCGATGTCATAAGATGCTCTGGATTCTAATAACATAGGTTTCGCCATGAACTTGTCAATAGGGTGTGAAACGATTTGCAGCTCTCCCCATGAATAATCAATGCGTTTAATCTCTCCCAGATTTACTCCCGCAGACTCAGCCAAAATCTCTGCTTTCACTTTGGAATCTTTAACAGCTTTCCTGAGTAGCTCATTTCTTACGTCTCCCGGATTTGAAACCGTATAACAAATCGAAAATTCCACCTCAACTGGGCAATGGGATAGTTCATACAGCGCGCGCCCTAACTGCTCGTTATCATTCGGAAATTTGATCTCGGTATGGTGCTCAAATTTGTAGCCTACAAATCTCCTCTTATAATCATCATTCTTGTTTCGATAACTTTCATATTCGGATTGAATGGAAAAATGTGTTGTTTTGAGTTCCTTACCTGAAAGCCCTGATTTTTCCATCGATTTCCTCAGTACTCTTGTCTGGTCAGCAGACTCTTTGATCGTTTTTTCATAATCTGGGAAAACCCCTTCAGCCTTGATGGCCAGGCAAATGGTATCCGGTCTTACAGAAAGTTTGCCTTTTCCGCTTACTCTAATTTTTCTTCCCATAGATTTTCCTCCTTAAAATCGGTCTATTGCTCATTCCCCCACCCATAGACATCTGACTCACAGCTTCAACCCCAATATTCATCCATCCCACAGACTCATGAGACCCAAAATATCCATCGCACGGACTCAAGAGTCGAAAAACGGCCTGCTATCTATCGAGTCCACTCAACTATCCCCAGCCAAGTCCAAATTCTGTTTTTCGTAAATTCGCTTGCTTGCTTCTTTCAAAATTTCACAATCCTCCAGAGCCCTTGATTTCAACGCTTTTCACCCTTCCCTTGACATCAATACGATCACCTCCACATGGTTTGAGTGGTCAGTATGGATAAATTTTGAAACTTTTCAAAAGCCTCGTATGTGGGAATATGTTAATTAATTTTAATATGATCTACTAGCAACCCTTGAAATAATTTCCTCATCGGAATTCTCGTCCTCAGGATTAGGCGAGAAAAAGAAACTAAGATTTGTGTCTTCTTTATACTTCTCATATAAGAAAGGTCTTAATGTACGAGCTTTATTACTATTTTCTATAGTTCTAACATTAGATAAGCCGTCTGTCTCTCCATTACGCCTTACATCGTAACAATATATAGAATCAGGATCATTACCTTCACATCTTGAGCCTTGCAGTTTACATAATAATTCTGACTTATTATCAACTTTTTTATCAGGAATATATTTAGAAAATATTTTTGAAAAATCTAAAAACAAATTTCTATTTGCATTTTTAATTTCTATATTAAAAAAATCAGCAAACTCTGCCACAGAATCAAAAGAAACTTCATAAAAATCACAATAAGCATGTATTGAATTGCTAGCATCTGATGTTTTAATGAATTCTAACTTTGCAACAGCAAAATTATTTGGTTTTCTTTCTTTTTTGTTATAAGTCTTTAAAATTACTGCATAGTCTTCCTTTTTATATCTAAATAAAAAACTATCTATTATCCAATCTTTTTGTTTCATGCTTTTAAGCAATTTAGGTAAATTTTCAAATCTAATTTTCTCAGTCATGTTTCTATACACCCCCACATATATTTAACAAATAATCGTCCAGCATGTAAGTAGAACATCCATTATTAAATAGCTATATGTTTAGTAATTATTTAATTTTATATTATTTTTTAAAATTAAATAATACTTTGCCAATTACGAATGAACCCTAGGTGATTTAATTCTGCTGATGGATATTTGTTAATTATTTCCAACAAGTCACTATGAAATTTATCGTAATAGTCATCTTCAGCTAGAATCTTAAGATTAATTATACTAGCAAAAATGGTATTATTAGATATTCCTTGGTTTAAATATTCTTTATACAACTTTGGAGTCTTGGTTAATTTAGCTCCATACAATCTGCCATAATGAGCACATATATTTCTGACATAAGACAAGTTCTCAATCCAAGATTCTAAATAAATATAGTCAACCTCGAATTCTTTGGCAATCTCTTTCTTATCTTCATTAACCATATTCTTGTACATTTTAGAAAGTGTGCCAAAACTTGCTACCTCTATTACAGCATAGAATGGAATCTCTCCGCCTTCATAATTTTTTTCGAAGTTATGTATAAATGGCGATTTCTTATTTCTTTTTATTTCTCTTTCTAGTTCCTTTATGGTACTCTTCTGAAAATTCTTTTTCTTATAGTTACTTAAATCTTTATATCCAAAATTCCCATATTTTAATGAAAAGTAATTGGTAATTACAGCTCTTAAATGAACTTCTATATGCTCTATCAACGAAAACAAAATATGTCTAAGTTCCATATCAAATAAATATAGGTCAACTATATTTTCAAAAGTAGTTGCTTCTATGTACTTTCCATTTTCTTTTAAAGTTATACTATAGGCCTTGACGAGCCTATAATAAGATACTCTGTTAAGCACACTTTTTGCATAATCTTTATCTTCTATTTATAAATCTAAAGATATTAAATTTTCTATTTGCTCGTTTACATCTATGGGAGCTTGATGAGATTTCTTCACGCTATTACTCCTTATAATCAAAAGACCCGACTTGGTCCGCATTGTTAAGAGGCGTGTCGGGTACTGTTAATTATTATAATATACCATTGGCGGTTATTTGTCAATTTTTATGAAATAATGTTTATGGAACAATCTATTGCCATAATAGTGGAATTCATTAATATCTTTCATCTGAAATTATATGCTCTATTCCACTATGCTCCGATTTAAGATATTCTTTAAGAAATGTCGGGTATGCCTTGCATTTATCAAGCTCATCTATAGGCACCCAATGCATTGTCTCTTTAGCGCCTGACTCTGTAGTGCTTTGGCTTGTAAAGTCTCTTTTGCCCATGGGCTTCATCATATAGTAGAATGTAAGCTCATGAAAGTCTACTCCTTTTAAGCCAGAGCTTCCGATGAAGAAGTTCTCATGTATCACGGCAAGTTGATCGACTTCGTAATTAAAACCTGTCTCTTCAAATACTTCTCTCTTCACGGCTTCTTCTGATGTCTCGCCCATGTGAACCGCTCCGCCAACCGAATAGTAATAGTCATCCTCATCATTTCTTGCAAGTAGCACGCATCCCTCTTCTACTATGATGGCTGCTGCTCTATATCTAAATGCTTTTTTAGCTTTAATGATAGCGCAATTATGCTCCATAACTTTTCTCCTATAATTTTCTTCTTCTAATTGTTTTGGTCCATTTGATTTTTTTAATTTTATTTTCTTGACATCAATACTACTGTCTCCGCCGTCGGCGGCTTGCCGCTCAGCCTGTAGTCCGCGGCTCTCGCATCTTTAAATTCAGACCCTTATCCGGCGCATATAGTGTTGGTTTTGCGTTTTTGGCGAATTACCACTGTGCTTTTCCCCGCCTCAATAGTGTTGATTTAGTGTTTTTGACGAATCGCCACTACTTTAGCGAGCAAAAAATAGTGGTGGTTTGCTGATTTCTCAAAACCAACACTATCCTAGGCCCGAAAACAATAGTGTTGGTTTACTGATTTCTCAAAACCAACACTATTCTAGGCCCAAAACCATAGTGGTGGTTTTGACTTTTTCCCAAACCAACACTATGTCGAGCCACTTAGCCTGCAGTCCGCGGCTCTCGCACCATCAAAGTTAGGGCTCCAACATGGATTGAGAGGACCGGATGGGTGTCTACAGATTGTTTCTTTCTAATAAACATACGCTTCCGTCAAACTCGACTTCTCAACCAAGTTCCGATAAAGCGCTGAGCTGGTCATCAGTTCCTCATGACGACCTATGCCATTCACCCGGCCTTCTTCAAAGACGACAATTTGATCCACATTTTCAATCGACTTCATCCGGTGGGAGATGATGACCACGGTCTTGTCTTTCATCAGGGCATTCAAGCTCTTTTGAATGGCCATCTCATTTTCCACATCAAGGGAAGCTGAAATTTCGTCCAGGAGGAGGATGGGGGCATCCTTTAAGAAGGCCCGGGCAATGGATAGTCTTTGCCTTTCCCCTCCTGAAAGCTTACTGCCGTTCTCCCCGATCAGGGTTTGGTAGCCCTCGGGAAGTTTTAAGATAAAGTCTTCGCAGTGGGCCTTCCTGGCCGCTTCCATGACTTCTTCATCACTGGCGTTTTTGCGACCAATGCGGATATTTTCCATGACCGTCCCATTAAAGAGGGTTACATCCTGAAAAACCATGGAAATCTGCCGATAGAGGCAGTCCGGGGCGATGTCTTTTAGGGAATGACCGCCAATGGTAATTTCGCCTTGGTCAACATCGTAAAGGCGGGAAAGGAGACGGATCATGGTGGTTTTGCCCGACCCTGAAGGTCCAACCAAGGCTGTGACTTCCCCCTGCTTAGCCGAGAAATTTACGCCATTTAAAACCGGATTTTTTCCATAAGCAAAGGAGAGGTCCTTCACTTCGATATCAAAGTTTTTCAGTTCCACTTCCTGTCCCCTTTGGACCGGTGTGTTTTTGAGCTCCTTGATACGATCGACTCGAACATCAATATGAAAGAGTTCAGCGATGTTCATGCTGACGCCGTCCATGGCGGAGGTCAGGCGAGTCGCGGCGATCATATAGCCAATAGCATAGAGGGCCGTCATCTGGCCCTTGACCATGAAATAGGCCACGGTCAGGATCGTGCTGGCCAGGGCTAGTTTGGCAATAGTCATGGCCGACATAACCGGAATGCCCTGACCCACTTCGGCTTGCATGTGCATTTTTTCGGCTGCCCGTATGGCCTGGTGAATTTCCCGTCTTTTCTCACCCACCAGGTTGTAGGAGCGAATTTCTTCCTGCATTTCGATGGCATCCTGGATGATTTCCACATTTTTCCGGCTTTGGTTATAGAACTTTTTCACAAAGTTTTTTTGATAGCGTTTGGAAAGAAGGATGATGGCAAGGCTGACTGCCGTGGGGATAAGAATGGCCAGGCCAATCCAGAAATTGCTGATTAAAATCATGATGACCATGATGACCAAAAAGATCCCCGCTCCGATGGCCTGGGGTACTGCATGGGAAAAAGCATGCTCCATATCAAAGACATCCTGCATCATGGTCTGGGCCAGATCGGACAAGTCATGTTTGGCAAAATAGCTCAGGGGGAGTTCTTTCATGGTATCAGCAATGGCTATGCGCAGGTCCCGAGATTCCGCGTAGGTCGTATTGTAGGTGGCCCGATACTCAAAATCCAAGGCTAGATACATGAGGACCACAATGACGACCACGGCCAGGAGATATAAGGGCAGGTGGCTTAGCTTTCCATCGGTCAAAAGGTCCTGGGCAAAGGCAAAAAAGGCCATCATGGCTGCCATATAGGTGATGTTCACGCAAAAGGAAGCGAATGATGCCCGCATCATGCCCCTAGCCCCTTTTTCGGTTAGGACAAAGGTTTCTTGTAATTTTCTTTTCATTAGGCTACCCTCCAGTCATTGGCTTGGGCATAGAGGCCCTGCAGATAGGCATAACGGCCATTTCTTTCCATTAAAGCCTGGTGGCTGCCCCGCTCGATAATCTTCCCTTCATCCACGACCAGAATTTCATCCGCCTGGCGGATGGAAGAGAGCCGGTGGGCAATCATGATAACAGTTTTTCCCTTCATGAGGTTGCTGAAGGCTTGCTGGATTTCATATTCATTTTCCGGGTCGGCTGCTGCCGAAGCTTCATCCAGAATGATGATAGGGGCATTTTTCAGGATAGCCCGGGCGATGGCAATGCGCTGGGTCTCACCACCGGACAGGTGGACGCCCTTGGAGCCGATCAAGGTATTTTCTCGGTCAGGGAATTTGTCCAAAATCTCTTCGCAGCGAGCCAGCTTCAAGGCTTCCATGACTTCATCCCGAGAAGCCGCCGGATTGCCGATTTTGACATTGTCGTAGATTGTGGTCTTAAAGAGCTTGGCATTTTGAAAGACCATGGCCAACATCTGGGTTCGGGCCAATTCAGAATAATCCGATAGAGCCCTGCCACCAATGAGGATTTCCCCCTCCTGGATCGGATAGAAGCCGGAAATGAGCTTGGCCAAGGTGGACTTGCCCCCGCCGGAAGAGCCGACCAGGGCGTAGGTCTTTCCCCCATCCAGATGAAAGCTCAAGTCCTCTAAAACCTTGTCTTTTTCATAGGCAAAAGAGACGTGCTTGAAGTCGATGGCACAGTCCTTGGCTTGGTCAACGGAGCCAGAGGCCAGCTTGCCGGTCTGCATTTCCTTGATCAGGCTTTCGATCTTTTCGATGGAGGATGAGGCCAGGTAGGAATGCATGCCCACATACATAATCTTCATGAAGGCCACGAAGATGATGTCGCAAAAGAGGACATAAAAGATGGCCTTGGTCAGGTAGAGTTCGGGATCTTCCCCCCGGGCCAGGAAAAAGAAGGCCAAGGGAATGAGCAAGAGGTAGACGGAGTTGAAAAAGGTTTGGAAGGTCACGTAGGGAAGCCGGCAGGACATGCTGTAGGCCAGCACCTTGTCCGCATAGCTGGCGATGGAATCATAAAAGTTCTTCATGGACTTGACGTTAGCATTAAAAATCTTGACCACGCCCATATTGCGAACATATTCCACGGCATGAGCCCCCATAGCCTCCTGAGCCTGCATATATTCGCCCATGAAGGTGGATTCCCCCATCATCTTGCTGCCAATAAAGCCACCAACAACGATGGTTAAAACCATAAAGACGCAGAGCCTCCAGTCGATCATTCCGGCCAAAATGAGGCCAAAGAGGGGGACAAGGAAGGCGGCGGCCATATCCGGCAAGAGATGGGCCACGCTGGTATGGGTTAAGGCTGTATTATCATCCAGCATCTTCCGGATTTTCCCGGATGGATACTTGTCAAAAAAGGCCGAGGGTGCCTCCAAAAGGGCATCCATGCCGGCTTTTTTCAAGTTAGCCTCCAGGCGGAAGGCGATCAGATGGGTGGCCATACATCCGAAAAAGTAGATTATGGCGTAGGCCATGGCACAAAGGCAAAGGATGGTGACCAAATGGGCTAGCCCCTCCAGGCCGGATTCGACCAAAATCTTCTCTAAAAACAAGTAAATTGCCTGGTACTCGGCAATGAGGGCAAGAGAAGATCCGATAATAAGTAAGAAGGCTAGAGTGAGAATGCCTCCCATGCCGGGCACGTAGGGTTTCATTTTTTTGTAAACGGACATAGAAAACTCCTTTCTAGTTAAGCTCAAATAAACAATCAAAAAACGGTTCGATAGTTAGTATTGGCTAACATTGTGGCAAAAATTTTTAGGTTCTCATCTTGCCCTCCCGCACATAGTCCAAGGCTAGCTTCATCATAGCCACAAAAAGCGGCCGGTTTTTACGGAAAACTTCCCGGGCACCTAGTATTTCTGATCCCAACATAATAGTGTTCATGAAATGGAGCAGGAGATCGGAGTAGAAATATTCCATAGCTTTTTGCGATTCCGTGCCAAAACTTTCTTCATACATGGCACGGTTATCCTGCTTCAATTCCTGAAAAAGATCTCTCAGAGCCTGATTTCTCTGGGAGGCCTGAAGGAAGATCACATAAAGGCTCATGAGGTCGCTTGCATCCAAAACCTTATCCACCATCATACTGATCAAACTTTCGTCATCCCATGAAGAGGCTTGACCAACCGTCTGCTTAATGATGTTAATGCGGTAGGCGATGCCTTCAATCATGAGGTCGTGGAGGATATCGGTGGTGGAAGTATAGTAGTGGTAGAAACCACCCTTGGAAAGGGAGGTTCCTGCAATGATATCTTCCATGGTGGTTTTTTCAAAACCTTTTTCTAGGAAGACAGACTTCGCCGCTTCCATAATTTCCTTTTTACGCTCCCTTTTTGATTTAATCACTCGCATCATTTCCTCCATCGACGGTATCGTCGGTTACGTTAGCTAATACTAACTCTTCGTTTTTCTCTTGTCAACAGTATTAAGACTCGAATGTCAAGCATAAGACAAGGGAGTGAGGAAAGAGCGTCGCCAAGCTATAAATTTCTCGTTAAAGAAGAACGGTAAGTAAATAAGCCAAAAGGAGACTCACGAAAAAGAAGATGATAACTCTTACAATCTGACTTTTCGCATTAAACCCAAAATTATCATATCCTTTGGCGCCAGACGTCTCTGGGTACACTTTGGTCGGTAATTTTAACTTGGTAAGCATGAGGTAATCAAAAAAGATAATATCAAAAAGTTTATAGCCTTCAAATAGGATTAAAAATCTAAGAAAGGCTTGCTGAAAAGTTAGATGAAATTTTACTGTATCAACAATTGCCCAGACCAGAACGCCTGCAATAGCTAGCAGTCCAAGTATCATGATAAGTCCACCGATGATATTGACCCAAATCGGTTTATCTGGCAACTTACTCATCATCACTTTGATGTCATCAGGTGCGCCGAAATGTTTCGAGCCAAATTTCGGTATAATAAGTATAAAATTCATCATCATAATTGATGCCAATAAGCAGATGATGAGTAACATAGCAAGTGTTTTTATCAATTTCGTTTACCTCCTCTCTCAAGGTATAAATCATTGCGGAAATGGAAGCAATATTCTCTTTCATTATGTCAACTACGTTGGTGTAAATTTTCCTAGTCTCGTTCTACTTGATAAGCAAGACCCGATGCAAGTTCTTTCAACGCCCAAAAACACTCTCCTATGGTTATTTTTCAAAACAGAGTCAATAGATATCCATCAACCACCGCAACAAGGAAATACAAAACCAAGGCTCTAGAAAAAGCTTCAATGTGCTTTTTGGGATTTTGGTAGAGCTCCTTTTGGGGTATTTTTGATAACCTAATTCTCTTTGTATTTCTCCACCATAGTAGGTCAATAACGAAGAGGTCAAAAATATTTAAGGTTTCACCTAAAATCAGCAAACGAATAAAGTTATGCATAAAATTTGTCTGACGGATGAAAATGCCCAACAATAAAAATAAGATAGCGAATAGTAAAAAATTCGCAATCCTCGCGGTAAATCTGCCTGTTTCCTTGTATTTCCCCTGATACTCTTCAATCTCTTTGATTCGCTTTTGAACCTCATCAGGATAGGACATGTACTGTTTTAAATTTTTCTCATCCGTGCCGGTAGCCAAGAAACAAAGGGCAAAAAATGCAGAGCATAAAATGACGGTTTCAATGAAAAGCATGGATTTCCAAATCCCTTCTTCATCTTTCGGTCAAGATCTCAATAGTTCAATGATTTGATCTTGGGCCTCTCTTCCTTCTCTAAAAAACCTCGCCATAGGATAACAGTGGCACATTCCTTTGCCTACAATGATTTCATAGGGAACATGGTATTTTTCCATTGCTTTTCTAAACTCACCCGCAAAGGCATAAAGGCATTCATTTTCTCCATAATAAAAGTAAATTTTCGGAAAGTCGGTAAAATCTCCCACCGTTCCGTCTAACATATATTCAGGTAAATCCTCATCTCCCTTTGCTATTTCTCGTGCCGTTTTAATATATGTAGGTTCAATCATAATGTCTTTATAGTTAAGGGCATTTACTTTTTCCCATATTTCTTTATTCTCATCAAGATTGACATCGGGAATTCCTCCCGGTGAAACGGAAATGATTTTACCGGGCATTGTAAGGGGTCTGCCTAAAGCATTATTATGTAAGAAAATTCCGATGGCTAGACAAGCGCCTGATGAAAATCCAAGTACGCTGATATTTTCCGCCCTATAAGTTTCTGTCATTAACCGATAAGTTTCAAAACAAACTTCATAGTTTTTATCCACCTTTACCTCCTCTGAACAAAGTGGATAAAATAGGAACCAAACATCTTTTCCCGTCTTTTCCATGATTCTTTCCGCCAATGGAAAATCCAAGGGATTCGGCTGAGTGATCATTCCTCCGCCGAAGAGATAGAGGACTGCCCCCTTGGCCGGGGTTAGATTATTTTGATAAGAAAGAAGCCGATATCCCATCACGTCTCGATCAAAAAGATGATACTTCCTTCTCTTTGCCCTTCTCATTGCCTTGCCTTGGTCAAATACAACTTTGGCATTTTCTCCTTTTGCGTACTCCAGCATCTCCTCTTTATTCTTTAAAAATATCTTTTTGAAACCAAGCAGTCTTACTATTCCTGATGCAATTTTATACGTTAAACTCATTTTATTTTACTCCATTATCTAATCCGTTAATCCCAATTCGCCAAATCACTGTCTAGAAATGATCCTTATCACTTCGCTTCATTCCCCTATCATCTGAAATGGCTTACGCCCCGCTCCTCCCTTAGGAAGTATCGCATACGCATCCGCTTCTTTCGTTAGTTTATGCTAACATTGTATTTCTATTTATGTTCATTTTCAATAGTTAGAACTATTGCCACCTTTAATACAGATGTTTAAGGCCTCTTCATATCCATGTCATGAGTGCCATTCGAGAATCACAGCACTTATGGGTGAACATGGGCATAACAAAAAAAGCCACCCCGCAAGGGGTGACTTTAGAGATTGAAGAGATCGGCATGAGAACCTGTTCGAAAGAGCATAAGTGCAAGAGCCTCCTCTTCCACACGATAAATAAGCAACCAGTCCGGCTTGATATGACATTCTCGAAATGCAGCATACTTGCCGGTTAAGGCGTGATCCTTGTTGCTCTCAGGAAGCGCTTTTTCCTGAGCCAGCAAATCCACAACATCATTGAGCAGGCGAAGATCAAGTCCTCTTTTTTGGGCAAGCTTCAAATCTTTCTTGAAGCGTTTGGATAGGATGACTTTAAGCATTGAGTACCTCGTTTAGTGCATCCGAAAAAGAATCGTAACGCTTGTAGTTCTTAGGATTCGCTTTCATATCGTCGTACTCATCAAGCGCTGCAGTAGTTTCATCGTTTGGCATATCGCGCTTAATGGCGAACGGAATCGCCTGCTCCCTAACCGATTGTTTTAGAAAAATGGTTACTGCCGTTGTGAGATCCATACCGAGATCTTTAAATAAAGCTTGAGACTCTTTCTTAAGAACCGGATCAAGGTTGATATTTGTGCTTACTTTAGCCATGAATCAATCACCTACCTTTCATAAATATCATAATAGTGAAAAGGCAAAAAATCAATAGATATATGCGTGATAGGCATATAACACGCCATTTTATATGTCTTTGGAGGGGCGGATCAAATCTTATCATCAAGAAAGCAAGACATTAACATCTCAATTCTAAAGCGGCGCTTTGTTCTTCTTGGAAATCTTAGGAGACACGATACCGAATAGACCAAATATCCTAATGTAAATGTTGTATAAAAAATGGAAATTCACAAAGCTTGGCAGATTGAAAACTTTCGTAAAAGTCACATGCATTTTTATTTGTAGCTCTTATTAGGCGAATTTCATCAACATTATGGTTAATGCAATCTTTAATCATTTCATTAAACAGCTTTTTTGCTATCCCTTTATTTCTATTCTTTGGTAATACATATAGCCAGTCGACATAGCATATTCTATATCCATCCTGAAAACATGAATAAAAATGATATTCTATTCTTCCAACCACTCTATCTTCATCCATAGCCAATATTGAAGTGCTTCTTTTTGCTAATTCATCATCTAATCTTTCATAAAGTTCTTCTTCATTTATATCAGAGGAACACATAAGTTCTGGTTCCAATCTAGTAGCCAATAATAAATAATCAAAATACTTACTGAAATTATTTTTGTTTAGTTTCTCAAAAGTATATTCCATAATTCTTCTCCAAAAAACTATTCCGTTAAGGCCTTAACTATACTCCTTTATATTTTTTACCAATAGATAGTATATTCTCTCGGAACCTGATCAATAGATTTAATAATTCTAAAATAAAACTTTTCAAAATTATCAAACTTATTATCGACCGATTTAGAATAATATATTTCTCTTACAAGATCCCATACTTCCGGTGATTTAACTTTTAGATCTTCAAGAATATATTTCTTTGGCTTAATAAACCATTTCCGATTATTATAAAGAAGTTCTAACCCTAAAAATATGTAATCATTAATAAACATTTCTATTTCAATGTGTTTTCCCTGCTCATCTAAACCTTTTATAGCGTCTAAACTTGAGGCAAAATCAGTAGACATTAATAGCTTTTCTCTTTCAGTCAATGGAAGTGGCTCTTTCCAAGTATTTTGAACAATATCAGATTTCAAAAATTCTCTTATCCAAGATTCTTTATCAATTAAAACCTTGTAGCTTTTAGATGCAGGAGTAAATCTCGTTCTTTTCGATGTTTTAAATCGAAAATCCTCTTTACTTCTCCATATGGTTTGGACAGCTATATCCCCATAAAGCTTATTTGTAGTCTTATCTTCAGTCTCTTCACTTATCGCAATCAAATCAATATCACTTCTAGAGTGTTCCGTTCCTTTAGCTAATGATCCAAATAAGAGCAATCCTAGTATGTTTTCATTTGATTCATATTCTGAAATAACTTGATTTAAAACTTTTTTGAATTTATCTCGCATATCTTCCCCCACAGGCGACTTGTAAAATGAAATGCAACAAATAAAAAAAATCCATGGCTAATCTGTTAAAGTGTTAATAACGACAAAAACACAGAAGGAGAAGCCATGGATTACGTTTATTGTACCACGACTCGAAAAAAAGGAAGCCATTTTACTTACCAAGGCCGTCAAACCTTGGAAAAGATGGTCATTGAAAATCACAGAAGAGCGGTTAAGAAGCAAATATCACAAAGCGAGATGGCAGAAAGACTGGGTGTTCATCGCTCAACCATTATCCGAGAACTCAAAAGAGGCCGGATCACTCAGCGTAATACCATGCTGGAAGAATACATTTCTTATTCAGTGGAAGTGGCACAGGACCTTATTGATTCCAATGCCACAGCAAAAGGTCCTGCTTTAAAGCTTGGTAAAGATCAGTCCTTCCACGATTTTGTCGAATACTGGATCCTGGAGAAGAAATATTCACCGGATGCCGTAATCATGAAAATTGAAAGTGAAGGACTTTCTTTCTCCACTAAAATTTGTACCAAGACCCTCTACAGCTATATTAGCAAGGGGTATTTCCTTCACCTCACCAATCGAGACCTACCGCGTAGAGGAAAGAGAGCGAAACGAAAATATCGTCGAGTACGACAATCGTCTCGAATGAGAGGCAAGTCGATTGACCAACGCCCTAAGGTTGCGAATGAGCGGAGTGAATCTGGTCATTGGGAGATGGACTGTGTCGAATCCGGACGAGGTGGTCGCTCTTGTCTCTTGACTCTAGTGGAGAGACAAACCAACTATTCATTAAACTTTAAGCTCTCTTCACAAAGCCAGAAGCAGGTTCAAAACCAGCTTGACCGGCTAGAGAGGAGGTTGGGGTATTCTTCCTTCTCTGCGCTTTTCAAGACGATTACTGTAGATAACGGGAGTGAGTTTTTCGATGTGGAGGGCCTGATGTCTTCTTTATTTATAGAGAGTGAGCGTCGAACAGAGATCTACTATTGCCATCCCTATTGCTCTTTTGAGCGAGGAAGTAATGAGCAGATGAATGGGCAGATTCGTCGGTTCATTCCCAAGGGCTCAGATATTTCAAAGGTAAGTAAGAAACGGTTGAATGAAATAACGACCCATTTCAATAACTACCCGAAGAGAAGGTTAGAAGGGAAGACGTCTGAACAATTATTTCACCGGGAGCTTGAGAAGATGGGCATTGTTGTTTAAATTTTTCTTCCCCCATGGGGGAAGAAAAGGACTCTAAAGATTGGTCATGATTTGTTGCATTAGAAGTTACAATTTACGCTGTGAATGGAGATATATTCATTCGGCGTAAGGCTGAAGGCACGCTCGGAAAGTAGCGCGGCAATCCGGGCAGAAACCTTGTCGGCCTCCTCGGTGCGGTCTGACGCATCACGAGTAGGATTTTCCTCGTAGTAGGTCTGCAAAAGCGCATTTGCCTCTTCAAAGGAAATCTCGCCCTCGATATTCCAGACGGCAGTATGCACCAGATATTCTGATGTCTTCAACCCGTCAACTGCCTGCAGGCCAATGGCCGTATGCCATGCATAGCCCTTGTCCCGCTTTGCAGGCTCAGATTCCCTGATATATTCCTTAAATGGATCTTTGTTCACTCCATATCACCTCGCTTTTTTGCCCATGCCATAAATCCACCGCTTCCCTCTAATGTCAAGTATATGATATGAAAAAAGCACCTAAATTTCTTTAAGTGCTTTGATCCTTTCATCTTTATCTAATATTTAGTTTTGTGCAATTTTTTTTATCTGTGATTCCGGCAATACAGAATTTCTTAAATAAACAGACTGACACTTTACAATTTCATTTGCTTTTTCAAGTACATCATTATCAACACTAACATACTTGTATTGATTCAAATTGATTGTTCCATCTTCATTTAAAGTAGTTTCAATAAAACGATATTCATTCATCCCTGAACATAATATCGTATCTATCAAGAGTTTTCCTGTTTCATTCGGAGACATCCAAATGGATTTTAAACATCTTGATATTTGTGTTTGATAGTCTAACAAGGTAATAATGGAATTAAATCCGCCCTGTTTTAAACTATTTATCAGATATGATTTCATTATAGCATCTCCTCCTCTCTCTTAATATGATTTCCCTAAAAATCTAGTTAAAATGTTATATAGTATTTATTTATAAAATGCAAGTCCTCCGTAATTAAATCATGGGCTGTCTTTATATCTGTTATGACTTGTGTTTCCATTGAATTCTCTGACCAATGTGCATAAGGATGTCTCATTCTATTATATCTATTGTACAATTCATTGAGATAATTGATTTGATTATTACTTAGATTTTTCTTCGACGAATTATACTCGTACTTATTTGTTGTGCTATCAAGAGTGAAATATGAAAAGTTATTTCTTCCTTTTGATGTTGTTGTATTTTTCCCTAACTTATCACTCAAAATCCTATGCAAATAGAATTCCATTGCTCTGAAAAGTGGAGTAACCAAAAAAGTATAATCCGGCATATAACCTGTTATTAGTGTATTAAATACCGCTGACAGTAAAGTATTTCTAAGCTTTATATCGTTATCGTTTAGTGGAAAATTAGAAAGTATTGTAGAAAAAGCATTTTCTACTTCAGACTCATCTACATTCAAAGCATGATATGTCTTTAGCACTTCTATAACAGCATTTTCTGTTGGTAATTTTTCAATTGCCAATGAAATGATTTTTTGAAATAACACACTCTGTTTCCCTTGAACATAGGATTTACACCCTTTATAACAGTTAATGATCACACGCTGCCCATCAAATGTAAGTAGCAATTTATCCAAGTAATCTTTTGGATTCGATTCTTCTACCTCAATTTTGTTCTCGACACCTTCCTCATTAATTTCATCATTCAACATTATTGCCATATTAAGCCAATCTTGCTTTTGAAAACCGATGAAATAAATAGAACCATCATTATATGTTTTATAGCCTTGTGATAACAATGCTCTCTTTGCCAACTCATCCGCTTTTTCATTATACACAATTCCACTATGAGCTTTTACGTGTTCAAATTCTACATTGATCAGCTTTGATTTCTCATCAAAAAACTTGCTGTACTCTTGTGAAATTTTAACTTTGGCATTCCACTCTTTTGTCGCCCATTTTTCAATACCTGCATAATCATAAAAGATTTTTATCTTTTGTTTTTTATTTTCAATAGCCCATAAAATAGCTTGCTTAACACCTTCAATTTCACCTGCAATATTCCTTGATTCCATATAAGTTTTATCTACAAAAGCCTTATATAAACTATCTTCTGATTCATTGGTTATAAGAAAAACTCCAAAACTATATTTTTCTTTTCCATCAGCATCTAAAGAATGACTCCCATCCACGAAAGCAATTACTTCTCCAGCCTGTAAATTTTTTGTTTCCAATTCTATTTTTCGATTCATATCAGATACTTCATAGGATGGCTTAATACTTTCTTTAGTTTCTTCAAAAGAAAGATATTTTATTGCCTCTTCCTCCGTAGAAAACGCCTTATATTCTGCACCAGAAAATCCCTTTATCTGTTCTTCCGCTTGATTCCATGTCTGATAGACCCCTGGAGTTCTGCCCACTCGAACAGCATAAAATTTTCGCTTTGCCATATAATATCACCGCCCATCTATCTGTGTTTTTGATTATAAATTGACCTTACTTATCTTTGTTATTATAGCCTGTTTTTTTATAAATTCCACTTGTATTCATTCCCCTGTTATCGGTCAGTGTAGAGATACAATTGATGTGAGACCAAGAAGAAAAAATATAGAGAGAAAACCTGTACAATGAAAGCGCAAAGCAAACAAAGAAAGGATTCTCTCTATGTCTACCAGTATAACAAAAACTCAGCGCTATCTTCCACATACTTTAGAAACAAGATTTTATGCGGTTAAAACGTAACGTTTAGGATATTCTGTCAACTTCGTTATTCGACGCTACAAGATCTCAAAAGCCTCTCTTATGCGTTGGAATCGCCGCTTTGACGGCAGCCGAGAGTCACTAATGGACCGTTCCCACCGACCGAAAAGTCCGCATGCAACTGCCCATACGGAAGAAGAAAAAACCTCGATTCAACATTTCATTCGGCGAAATCCAACCATCTCCCTCATTGAACTCTACGCCAAACTGAAATTTCAAAAGAGCTACCGCCGCCATCCCTGTTCACTTTTCCGCTTCCTGCGGAAACAAGGCTTTTACCAAGAAAAAGCCTCAAAGAAGAAACCCTATATTCCGAAGCCTTACGATACCCCGAAAGCACTCGGCGTGAAGTGGCAACTCGATGTCAAATATGTTCCAAACGCTTGTTACGTGGGGAAAATGCCGGATCGATTCTTTCAATACACTGTCATCGATGAAGCCAGCCGAGAACGCTTCATTTACCCTTTCCGTGAACAATCTTCCTATTCCACCGTCCAATTTGTAAAAATGGCCATCCGTCATTTCGGCTACCAACCCCAGACCATTCAAACCGACAATAGAGTTGAATTCACTCATTTTCGAGAAACCGATCGGATCCATCCTTTGGATCTTTACTGTCAAGAAAAAGGGATTGCCCACAAGCTGATCCGGTCCAGTACACCAAGGCATAACGGAAAGGTCGAGCGAAGTCACCGCAATGACAATGAGCGTTTTTACGCCCACTTGTCCTTTTACAGTGATGAAGATCTGCTTCTACAAATGAAGCACTATCTCTACAAATCCAACCGACTACCTATGCAGACGCTACAATGGCTAACGCCTATGGAAAAAAGAGCCCAATTACTGGCGGGCTAGCTCGCCAGTAATTAGGATAGCACACAGGGGATCTCAACTTACTTTTTTGGTCTCACATCATTTACAAATGTACATATTTTCAAATTCACAGCGAGGTGTCGACATTTGGCAACACCTCGCTGTACTAAAGCCGTTATTTACTCGCAAATATTTCAATCATTGTTCTGCTAAGTTGTCAAATAAATTCCACGGAGTATCCATATATTTATAGGCATAATCGTTGGTCTCTTGTTCCATCTGCCTATAGAGAACATCAAAATTTGCGTGTGTAATAAACGCTTCCTGAATTGGTTGTTGCCAGTAATCCCATAAGCGTGGAGAAATCACAATCGAATCAGTCCATCTTGGTAGATTGTTATTGAAATAGTTTTCTCGGTCTACTATGTTTAACTGTTCAAATTGATTACCAAATTCTTTATAGCATTTGTTGTTGTCTTCTAGCCAACTCCAAATGCAAAGAGATTTCCCTTCAGTAGGGAAAATATTAAGATATATTTTGGCGGTTGGCTCACCACTCATCATATCATTTAGCTTATTTCCTTTAATATCGTGTTCAAGTTCCGTCATCATTGAAACAGCGAAACTTACTTCATAAGGAATTTCCCAAATAACAGAGGATATTACGTCAAATTTTTCTTCCAATAAGTACTCATCAAATTGCTTTTTCTCTGCATCATTATCCGAATTACCGATAGAAAGTATTGTTAAGTAATCTAAAAAATCATTCGATTTTGCTAAATCAAAACCTTCTTCACGAAGTTTTTCATAATGAATACAAATAGCATTTATCTGTTCCTGTTTTTTATGATAATGCCAAGCCATCGTTCGATATGTCATCAAAAACAATTGCTTAGATGTGCAAGTAAATGGTTTGTCTTCAATTTCTTGAAAAAGTATCTTATCGTGATATTTGCAAAAGCCTGTAAAAACCGTTGCAATTTTACGTCCCTTTGTTTCTGCTATCTGAAATATGAGATGTTGCACTCCATCCATAGATATAATCATACCATTTTCAGAAATTTTATTAAGGATTCGATTGTTTTGAATCGCGTGAGCTTTTATGATTTTTTCGTCGCACTCATCTTTGTTTGGATGTAGACATTGCTTAATATGTGCTTCGTTTTTCAAATTCTCGGAAGAACGCAAAACAGCCTCAGCCAAACGCTGTTCATCAGATTTATCCAAACAACACTTTTTATATTTCTTTCCGCTGCCACAAGGACAAGACTCATTGCGTCCTATCTTCATACAATTATCACCTCATATTTTCCAATCATCTTCATAGTCCATAAGACTCATTGGTAAAACAAGCTTATCCTTACTTGCTTCCCTTTTAGGTATTTCTGCTATATTTACACATAAAGATAAGTTGATGATAGCCTCTCGAAGAATTTTTAATAAGAATATCACTACCTCATACAATTCTTCTTCTGAAACATATAACGCCAATCCATCTCCATATTCGGGAATATCTTTATTGTTGATTATATCATATACTTTTGTATACTTATGCTCTAACGAATTTCTAATATCAGATATTCTTTTCAGCTCTGGATTTAGAGAATCTTCAAATTTCTCCGAAAAATCTTTACTAATCCAATATAGTGAAGATAAAGCAAAGTTTTCCGAAGGATTCAGCACATTTTTATAATTATATGCTTTTTTTCCCTTACCTGCGGAATCTCGCCATATAGAACGAAAATTTATATCTCGCTCATTAATACCGAGTTCAAAATAATGCTCAAGAAAATATGCTATTTTATCAAATAGTCCATAGAGCGTTTTAAAAGCGGTTTTCAATTTTTCTACTCTAATTGAATAAAGAGAATAATCTGTATATGCTTTTATATATGTATCTTTATCCGCATAATGTGGCTCTGATATAAAAGATAATGTGCTGTAATAAAGATGCCTTGCATAAATATATTCTTGTTTAAGCTGACTGAACATTCCGTGAAAAATAGGCTTGGAATGAATATTTGCTATCATATTCGGAAGTTGAATTACATCTGCTGCAAAGCAAGATTCTGCTATAGGCAAGTCATTCAATGTATTTAAAAACAAACCATTACTTAAACACCACTTGCGATAATTAAGTTCATCAGGGTTTTCGTAAGAAAACTGTTTAAAGCATAAATCTGGTTTTAAAACTTTTTCAATATATTCTGGAGCATAACAATCAATAGTAGCTTCGAAACAATCTTTAGCTTCAGAATATGTATTAGGGTCCGTAGATTTAATAGCATTGTCCAAATAATGGTATGCGAAATAATGAAATATATCTCGATGCCCATTATCATATTCAAGCATTCCATAATGTTGATATACTCTACCTAAATTTCCAAGAGCCATTCCAAAATTATCATCAATATTAAGTGCCTTTTTGTATTGTTCAATAGCAGCAATTTTTCGTCCACAATGATCTAAAGTATTCGCATAATTTGTATATAAGACTCTTTTAAATCCTAAAACATATGGCTTGTACTTCTCATCAAAATATTCATTAAATTCAATCAATGAAATACTTTTACGAAAATAATACAGCTGCTTTTCGGTTGACTTTTCGGTTGAAATCCCTTTAAATTTTGAAAAATCAATATACACCGTTCCCATTGAATAATATAACTGAGCTTGGGAGGCAGCATTTTCATTACAAAGCATTTTTTCAGCTTCTACAAGCAATTGCTCTAATTCATTAACATTGTGATTAATTGTTGCATTATCAAATCGTTCGGACATTCTCCTTACATCTTGAGAAAACGGATTGACAAATTTACTTACTACATTTACTTTATTCATACTGTGCCTCCCATTCAAGTTTATATTGGACGCTAAAAGTCGCTTAAATAAACACCTCAATCGGCTTCCAAACATTACGATTGGTAGCAATTTCACACCATACGGTATTGGAAAGATAAAGCTGCAGTCCGATAGCTCGCACAAATTTCCACTTGATTTCTGGATGTTCTTCTCCATACTCTTTTAACGCCTCAAATTTACGATTTGCATAGCTATCCACATTGTTCGAACTACCATCATCTGTCATACCGCCCTTAGCTTCAATAATCCATACATCTCCGTTTTCCAAGCCGATAATGTAGTCGGAATAAAAATGAGCATGACGAAATGCCTTTCTGTAAACAAGGCTGAAATATTCATCGCCTTTATCACCGTTCTTATATATCCACTTTACAGAATCATAGCTTTCACACCAACGCTCAAATTCTGTCTCAGATACTGTTCTATTCGGATGTATAAGAATGTTGATGCCGTAGTTTTCAAATACATTTATATTGAGAATAGCTGTTCTTTGAATTTTCTTATGCTGCTTATAGTATTGATAAGAGGGGATACCACATTTGCTTTCTATAACATCTGTTTCTTCAATATCGGCAATATCATTTGCACTTATTTGACTGAACAGTTCAACAAGCTTATCACGATTATTTACCAAAAAGGCATTATATTCTCTAAGAGAAAGGTCATCAAGTCCTTATGCTCACCCTCACAGAGAACAACATTAGTTTTTTTATTGATTTTATCCCAGTTAATAAAGAAAACTTGTCCTCTCGGGTCAGGCTCGGTAATGAAAGAGTACACATCGCCAAAAGGAATACCCGATGTCACTTCTTCAAAACTGTCCTGCGACTGTTTGGCAAGACCGCCAACACCGGGGCAAAGCCATAAAAATACGGTGTCTGGATTTTCATCAAGATAATCATCTATAAATTTACACACCATAACTGTTTTACCTGAACCCGCCGGTGCATAAAGTACGATTTCCTCGTGGTCGGCGCACTTTGCCAATAGATTTTCTTCGTGTTTTGTTTGAAAAGGATATAGTGTTGCATTAAAAATTATTCAGCCGCCTCCCTTAATTCCTGACCGAAGAACTCTTGTAGAATGTATTTGAAGCCTTTTGCTTTCAACAATTTCAGTTCTTCGGAATTAAGAATAATATTTTGATTTACCCATACATTTTCAATTTCGGCATAAATATCGGGATTCAAAATGATATTTTAAAATCATTCTTATTAAGCAAAAGCACATTCTTAACATTGTCCACTTCAATTGCGTTTTGAATCTCTATCATTTCTTTGATATGTAAACAAAGTGCATTGCTCAGCAAATAGTGTTCCGGCTTTCTCGGTGTCCCATCACATTTGAAATATTTTACATTAGCGGTAAAACCATCTGACAGCTTCAACTTTGCCAGATTAGGATATAATTGGATTTTTGTTTATCGATATACATTCTCTTTTGTAATAGCACCTGTTTTTTAGATAAAACAGAACTTTCTTCGTCTAATTTAAATTTTTCTGTTTCAAAACCATAACTTCCAGAAAGCTTATCACCATATATATTAACTCCATTTATACTACACAGAGTTCTTGGCCAAGTTACATATCTTGATATGCCAAGTTTTTCCCACTCGTTATCACCTTTTTTATATCCGGTTTTAATTAAGTGTTCTTCTTCCTTTGCAGAAATTTCATTGTTTGTTGCCATAATACAATGTCTATTTCCACCATCTTCTGCATTAAGCAAATTTATTGCGTGTAAGATAATGCCAGAACCGCAGGTCTCGTCTAACAAGAGGCTATCTTTGATACAATGTGCTTTTCTCGAACAAGTACCTTGATGCCATATATCAATTCCTCCAACATCTATCTCCGACACTCAACACCCATGACATCTAATCCACTAACTCCACTTAATGACATCTATCTCGGCAACTCCACTCTCACACTTTCCCGGCAGAACCGCCGTGGATAAGTTACCGTAGAGCGTTCATCGTCTCCACCTGCTCGAAACCGACGAAACCCGAAAAGTGCCCTATTTCAAGGGCTTCCGATCCTATCACCCTTCGACCCTTGACATCAATACTACCGTCTCAACGTGAGTCATCAGTGGGAATATATCCATAACGAATCCGTTAAGTTATTCATTATAGGTCTAAACTTTCCTTGTTTAACAAAAAGTCAAATAAATTAATAGTGAGAATTCCATTTTCATCTAAAAACGGCTTTATTCGATCTTTCGCGATAATAATTTTTTTAAATGAGTCATCAATATTTAACAAGGATGCTTTTTCTTGATTTATTTTTTCTATGGATGGGAGGCTATATGCAGATTGAATATAATATCTTTTGCTTCCAAGGTTAGCTATAAAGTCAACTTCCAGCTGTTTCTTTATATCTTTATTATTAATATTTTCCCTTTTCATGACCATTCCTACATCGACCATATAGCCACGATATCTTAATTCGTTATAAATGATATTTTCCATTAGGTGGGTCGGTTCTATTTGCCTAAAATTTAATCTTGCATTTCTAAGCCCTAGATCTTCAAAGTATATTTTATAAGGTGTGCCTATATATTTTCTCCCTTTAACATCATATCGGTAGACTCTTTTTAAGATAAAAGAATCTTCAAAGTAGCCTATAAACTTATCAATTGTATTTGCAGAAATTTTAGATTTTTTTATGGACTTAAAAGTTGAGGCTATTTTACTTGGATTCGTAAGGCTTGAAATTCCTGATGCTAAAATATTAAGTAAGTCTTCTAGTTCAGAAGTTAAGCGTATGTCATACCTATGAACAATATCTCGCAAATATACATTTTCAAGTTGCCCCTTTAGATAATTCATTTTATCTTCATCCGTTTTCATTAAAGCTCCAGCTGGTAAGCCGCCGTAAACTTGATATTCAGCAAAAGCGTCTTCTTTGTCGCTATCATAAGTTTGAAGAAATTCAGAAAAAACTAGAGGCATAACATGGATTTCATCACCCCTACCTGCAAATTCAGTAATGACATCTTTAGATAAGAATTTAGAATTACTCCCGGTAGCATAAACATCAAAATTGTCTTGACGCAAAAATCCGTTTAAGACTTGTTCAAAAGATTTAAGCAATTGAACTTCATCTAAGAGGACATAAAATTTTTCCTTGTCATTCGTTTTGCTCATGATATAGTCTAAAAATTTTTTAGGATCTACTAATCTTTCACCGCTTAGTACATCTAAATCCATTACATCTTCGCCAATTTTTAATAAATCCCTAGCTGAATCAAAAGCAAATTTTATAATATGGTTTTCATCAATACCACTTTGGATCAAATAATTATAAAATAGATTATTAAGTAAATAAGATTTACCACTTCTTCTTATTCCTGTAATAATCTTAATGAACCCATTGTCTTTTTTTCGTATTAATTTATCTAAATAATAATCACGCTTTATTTCCATACGCCTACACCTCTATCTATTTAGAATTATTTCCATATCGGACCTTAATTTAAGTATAGGAGATGCCCTCAGTAAATTCAATAGCGGGTGCTTCTCTTGGAGATTCTTGGCATGAGACCTACATCTTCTTGTGAGGTCATTCTACGAATGACCTCACAAGAAGTGTTAGGGCTTCAACATGCTTCGTCCTTGGAAACTGGTCGAAGGCCTGGCCCTTGACCAGGCGGTAGCCTCCCTGAATGAAGAGCTGGAGGTCTCGGACCTGGGTCCGGGGGTTGCAGGAGATGTAGACGATCTTTTCGGGTCCTGCAGCGATCATCTTTTCCAGGGCCTTGGAGTGGATCCCCTCCCGGGGCGGGTCGATCATAATGAGGTCCGGCCGGTCTTCGGACTGGGCCAGGCGGTCCAGTTCGTCCAAGACGTCGCCGGCCAGGAACTTGGCGTTGGCCAGGCCGTTGGCTTGGGCGGTCTCCCTGGCCTTGTCGACGGCCTCTTCCACAATCTCCACCCCGATGGCCCGCTGAGCCCTCTTGGCCATGAGCTGGGTCAGGGTCCCGGTTCCGGAGTAGAGGTCATAGACGGTCTTGCCTGTCAGGTCGCCGGCGAATTCCATGGCCTTGGCATAGAGGTTCTCTGCCGAAAAGACATTGGGCTGGAAGAAAGAGAAGGGACCGATGTGGAAGGTCAGGCCCATGAGGCTTTCCTGGAGTTCCTCCTGGCCATAGAGGAGAGTGACCTTCTCCGGGATGACGGCATCCGCCACGGCGTCGTTTTGGGTGTGGAAGATGGAGACCAGGTCGAAGGTCAGGGGGAGGCGGGTCATGCGGTCCACATAGTCCCGGAGGAGGTCGGGGCTCATGGAGGAGTCTGACGTGGTGACCAGGTTGACCATGATCTGGCTGGTGTGCATGGCGGTCCGGAGGACCAGGTGGCGGAGGGCCCCCTGGCGGGTGGACTTATGGTAGTAGGAGATCCCCTTTTCCCGGAAGAAGGCCTGGCTGGCCCGGCGGATGGTGTTCATGTCTTCCGGGACAATCTTGCAGAAAGGGGTGGGCACAATCTCATAAAAATGGCCCGGCCGGTGGAGACCCAGGGTCAGGGGGCCCTCCTTGACCTCATCCCCAAAGCTATATTCCATTTTATTCCGGTAGCCTTCGTAAAGAGGGGACCGGTAGATAGGGATATCCAGGTCCAAGCCGGCCTCCTGGAAGAGGCGGCGGATCTGGCCCCCCTTGAGCATGAGTTCCGTCTCATAGGACAGGGTCTGGTAGACGCAGCCCCCGCAGCGGTCGAAGTGGGAGCAGCGGGCGGGGCTTTCCAATGGGGACCGTCGGAGGAGGTCCAGGAGGAGGACTTCCTTGGCCTCCCCCCTGGCCCGCTTGCCCTTGGCCCGGTAGACCTGGCCCGGGATCCCACCCTTGGCCACGATGGGGCGGCCATGAGGCCTCTTGTCATAATAGCTGTCCATCTCCAGGAGGCGGTCCGCCTCATTTTCTTCGATGGACTCCAGCTTGAAGCCCCGGGCCTGGTTGGGGTAGTCCACCCGGTCGATCACCACATCCAAGTAATCCTTTTTGCGCACCATTATCTGTCCTTTCTCTCCTCATTTATATAATCTTCCACCCTTGAGAAATACCGCATCCCCTTCCAGTGCCTGGGGTAGAGGGCCCGGTAGCGGGCCTGGGCAAAGCGGTCGTCCACCAAGAGGACCCGGCCCCGGTCGGTTTCCGTCCGGATGAGGCGTCCGGCCGCCTGGAGGACCCGGTTCATCCCGGGAAAGGTGTAGGCGTAGTCGAAGCCGAAAAGACCTTCCCCGTTAAAGTAGTCCTTAATCACGTCCTGCTCAAAAGATAGGCCGGGGAGGCCCACCGAGACCACAGCCACCCGGGTCAGGGCCAGGCCCGGGAGGTCGATCCCCTCGGCAAAAAGCCCGCCCAGGACAAAGAAGCCCGCCAGGCCCTCTTCCTCCATATAGCGGGCTAGGAGGGCCTCCCGGTCCTTATGGCTAGCCTCAGGATCCTGGACCAGGACCTCCCCACCGAAGCGGTCCCGGTAGGCCCGGGCCACCCGGTTCAAGTAGGCATAGGAGGGAAAGAAGACCATGGCATTGCCCCCGGCCTCTTCCCCCTCCAGGAAGTGGTGGAGAAGGGTGGTCAGGCCCTCCATGGTCCGGTCTCGGTCCTTATACCGTGTGGATAGAGAGACCTGGGCCAGGTACAGATGGTCGGGCGGGAAGGGGGAGTCCAGGTGGAGGACCCGGGGGGACTCTCCCCCGCCCAAAAGGCGGGCGTAGAAGGCCATGGGGGACAGGGTGGCCGAGAAGAAGATGGCGGCCTTGACCCTCCGGATGGTGGCCTGGAGGAGGTCGGTCGGGTCGATGCAGCGGATCTTCCAGTAGAGGTCCCCCTGGCGGAGGGTCAGGAGGTTGAGGAAGCCCTCCATCCGGCAGTCGTCGATCTTGGTGTAGGCGGTGATGTCAAAGTAGGCCTGGCGGACCTCCTCATAGTCCGGATCATCCCCCTCTTTGGCCAAATAGGGGTCCATGGCCTGGGCCAGGCCCTTGAGGGCCAGGTAGAAGCCCTCCGGATTCTCCGCCGTGGCCACCTGGTCCGGCTGGCCCAGGGCCTGGTGGAAGTCCTCCATGACCCGGCCGGCCCGGTCGGCCTTGCGGGCGATGGTCCGGTCGACTGCCTTGCTTTTTTTGTCCTCGTTTTTCTTGGCCTTGTCCCGGAAGAGGGCGGCCAGGCGGCGGAGGGCCTCCCGGGAGATTTCCGCCGAATACATCTCCCTCCCCCGGTCAACCAGGTTGTGGGCCTCATCCACCAGGACTACCGTGGTGGGGTCATCGCTGTCGAAGGCCCGACGGAGGTAGACCCGGGGGTCGAAGAAATAGTTGTAGTCGCAGAGGACCAGGTCCGCGAAGTCCGTCATGTCCAGCTGGAATTCATGGGGACAGACCCGGTGCTTCTCTGCATATTCCGTGATGGTGGCCCGGTCCATCCCATCCTCCGCTTGAAAGAGGTCCAGGATGGCCGCATTGACCCGGTCGAAGTGGCCCTTGGCATAGGGGCAGTGGTTGGGGTCACAGACCAGCTTGTCATTGAGGCAGATCTTGGACTTGGCCGTCAGGGTCACCTGCTTGATACAAAGGCCCTGGTCCCGCATCCTATCCATGGCCCGGGCGGGCTCCCTTTGGGTGGTGGTCCGGGCAGTTAGGTAAAAAATCTTCTTGACCCCCAGGCGAGGCATGGCCAGAAGGGCCGGATAGAGGGCGGAGATGGTCTTCCCGATCCCCGTGGGGGCCTCCACGAAAAGAGCCCCTCCCTCTTCGATGGTCTGATAGACCCCCACCGCCATGGTCCGCTGGCCGGGGCGGAAGTCCTCATAAGGGAAGGGAAAATCCGCCAGGGACCCGTCCCTCTTTTTCTTCCAGGCCACCAGGAGGCGGGAAAATTCCAGATAGCGGCCCAAGAGGTCCAGGTAGAAGGCCTCCAGTTCCTCCCTCTGGAAGATCTTGGTGAAGGTCCGATAAAGGAGGTCCTCATCCAGATTGACATAGGTCAGCCGAACCTCGATGGAAGCCCGGTCCCTCTGCTTGCAGTAGAAATGGGCATAGCATTTGGCCTGGGCCCAGTGGAGGGGGTTGGCCTCCCCGTCCAGACTGTCCAGGGGCCGGGTCGTTGACTTAATCTCATCGATGAGGACCCGATCTTTTCCCTCCTCATTTTTCCCTTCGAAGACCCCATCCGCCCGGCCGTCAACATCGAATTCGATCCCCTCCAGGGTCGTCCGGTCCCGGAAGATGACTTCCTTAGAATAGCCCTTCCCGTATTGGTCCTGGATCCTCCGGTGGGCCCGGATCCCTTCCTGCATCCTCTGGTTGGACCGGTAGCGGCCATCAACATCCCCCGACCGCATGACGTATTCAATTAAGGTCCGTACGCCCATGCGGATCTGGTCCATGGCCGCCCCCTTCCCTGCTTCGTCAATGCTTTTATTATACCGAATGCAGGGGGAATTATTTTGGGGGAAAACCTCTTCTTCACTCGGTCTCAAAATTTCTTGACATCCTTTGCGTTATAATGAAACAAAAGAAGAGAAAAAGACACGAGATGAGACCCTTTGAAAGCCTTTTATGCCCATTGATCCTTTTTACCCTTTGCTATAGATTTCGGAGTCCCCAATGAAACGACGTACTTCCTTTGTGATTCTCTGCCTGGGTGGCCTCCTTCTCACTTCCTGCAGCCCGGGAAAAAAATACGACTTAGTTGATCCCCCTGAAGACCTCCTCCAAGCCCTCCGCAAGGAGGTCCGTGAAGAAAAGCTGACCGTGGATGAAGAATACCCCATCCGTGCGGTCGCTGATCTCCACCTTGAACCCGGTGAAATGAAAATTATCCAGATGGGCCAACGCGGCCAGTCGGAAGTCACCTTCCGGATCACCAGCCAGGACGGGAAGGACCTCTTCCGGGAAGCCCTGTCCGAGAAGGTCATCCGCCGGGCCCAGCCCGCCATCGTCCACTTTGGCCCCCGGGACCGGGAAAAATACCCCGATGGATCCACCCGGACCGTCGGCTATTCCCAACCCCAAAGCGAAGTGGAATTAGAGCTTGTCCTGACCAATGCCGGCCTTTTTGAGCCCGGTCAAGAAACCGCCGCCAACACCCCTCCACCGGCTCCGGCCCCGGCCCGTCCCGCCAGCCCCAACCCCAAGCCCGCTAAGCCGCCCCAAGAAAGCAGCCAGCCGGCCCAATCGGAATCTTCCTCTCATCCGGAGGAAAGTGCGGACGCTCCCTCATCCGGCCCAAATAAGCCGACCACCAAGCCGGAAAAGCCACCCGAGGAATCTCAGCCCCAAGAATCGGGCGAGGAAGAATCCACCCCTCTTATGGATACGGAGGAAGAAAGTGGTGTGGAGGTAGAGTAAAGGAAAAGAGCTTGGGTTTGGGGAACTACCCAAACTCGAGCTCTTTTTCTAAGATCTGAAGGATATCTATATCATTTTTTCTTCCTCTTGCTCAAGTACACCAATATTATCCCCCACATGATGACAACGCATGAAATATAAGGATGATCACATAGTGAGCCTTCAAAAAACGAAATCCCGCCGGTCGTTAAATCGACCTCATAGCAATAGATGTGGAAGGGGGATTCCACCACACTCATAAACTCACCCCACTTTTTATTCGTTACGTTACGATCAGAGATCGAATACATTTTTGTGATAGGATTCTGCGACAGTTCATAGATGATGGCTTCTTGTTCATCATTTCCTGAACAATAGACGATAGCTAGGTCATCCTTCTCCGCCACGCTGGAGACTTTCCGCCCATCGCCCCTTTCAATTTCTTCAAGTATTCCAGGCAGGCTTTTCCTGGAAATCCTGAATCCGCCCTCAATGAGGAGGATAAATCCGAGAAGAATGACACCGATCCCGACCGAAAAAAGAAGTTTTCTTCGTTTTTGACTCATTTTTCCCTCCCGATACAATCCAAAGCAATCCTTGTTTCCGTTTGGGTAGTGGTGGTTTGCCGTTTTTGGCGAATCACCACTCTCCTTTTACCATGCCTCATCGTGGTGGTTTGGCGTTTTTCCGCATACCAACACGACCGTCGGGCAAAACTCCTCTTGTGTGGACGGAAATAATAGTGGTGGTTTAGCGTTTTTCCTAAAACCAACACGACCGCCGGGTACAAAAATTAGTGTTGGTTTCCCAAATTTCCCCAAACCAACACTATTCTAGGCCAAAGACAAGAGTGGTGGTTTCCCGATTTCCACCAAACCAACACGATTTTGTCGGCAAACAGAGGCCCTTGTCGGCTGAAAGGCCCCTCCGTCCGCAAAAAGACGCCCCTGCCTGCCGGCAGAAAACCTCTTCCCGACTAATTATCCAGGTAGTCCAGCTTCTCCTTGATGGTGGCTTTGGGCGTCAGGCCAACGAACTCATCCACCTTTTCCCCGTCCTTGAAGAGGATCATGGTGGGGATGGAGAAAACGCCATATTCCATGGCTAATTCCTTCTCCTGGTCCACGTCGACCGAGAAGATTTGGTAGCCTTCCTCCGACAGCTCTTCCAGGCTGGGGGCCATCATCTTACAAGGCCCGCACCATGTGGCGAAAAAGTCGACCAGGACGACGCCGGATCCGGCCTTAATCTGATTCTTGAAGTCTTGGGCAGTTAATGGTTGAGTCATTCCTTCCTCCTATCATTCTTCTGTTATTTTACGGTAATATTAACCGATTCTTCCGAACTTTCCTGGCTTTCTCCCGGTTTCTTCCCCTTCTTCTCCCGCCGCTTATCCACGGATTTTTCCAGGTGGTGGGTCAGGAAGGTCCGGACCAGGACCAGGATGACCAGGGTGATGAGGTCGTAGATTTGGGCATCCCGGGTGACGAGGACGGTCTTGAGAATCTCCGCCACCATCAGGGTCTCCAAGGTGGTGATCATGCCGGCCGGGAGGGTCTCGGACTCATTGAAGCGGGTGAAGTCCATCTTGAACACCACCAGGAGCTCATAGAGGGCGTGGAGGATGGTGAAGATGGCGATGGCCAGGGCAATCAACTCGATGATGAGGGCCGTCCAATCCCCCGCCAGGTAAAAGAATTCATGAACGGCTTTCATGATAGGGCCCCCTTTCCTGTTTTCAGGTAGTTGGTCAAGGCTTCCACGCTGTCTACCTTGGGGAAGGTAAAGGCAGCCAAGTCCTCGCTTTCCCGGTAACCATAGGTCACCAGGACGGTATCCAAGCCGGCATTTTCTCCCAATATCCCGTCCACCTCGCTATCCCCGATGTAGAGGGTGTCCTCCCGCTTGAAACCCGCCTCTTCGATCATCTGAAGGAGGCCGGTCGGGTCCGGTTTCCGGGGAAGGTCCTCACGGAAGCCGGAGACGGCATCGAAGAGGCCCCTAGGGAAGAAGTGGTCCATGACCCGGTGGACGATGGGGTCCGGCTTATTGCTGTAGACGCCCAGCTTCCGGCCCTTGTCCTTAAGCCAAATGGCCAGGTCCACGATCCCCGGATAGGGGGCGGATCCTTCGATGGGGTGGTCATAGTAATTTTGATTGTACTCATCCAAAATCCGCTTCCGGTCCCCCTTGCCCAGGTCCTTCCCCCCGGCCAGGTTGAGCCCGTGGTCGATGAGGTAGGCCGAGGAATTGCCGACCAGGGTCTGAACAGTCTCCACCGACAGGCTTTCCAGGCCATTCGCCTGGAAAGTCCGGTTGACCTCATGGGTGATGGATGCGATGGTATCCAACAGGGTTCCATCCAAATCAAAGACGATAAAGGGGTGCATGTTTCCTCCTTTGTTGAAACTCATAAAGTCCGATGGCGCAGGCCGTCGTCAGGTTGAGGGAGTCGACCTGGTCGGATTGGGGGATAAAGACGGTCTGCCCCAGGGCAAGGTCCTTGGGGTCCAGGCCCGATCCCTCATTCCCGAAGACCAGGGACCATGGCTCCCGGATGTCCAGGTCCGGCAGGGCCCGGGCGGTGGGGTCCAAGTAAAAAAGATAGAGGGTCCGACCCCCTCCGCCAAAGGCCCGGACGTATTCCTCCAGGGAGTCGTAGTGGCTGTGGCGGATCTTGAAGAGGGCCCCCATGGAGGCCCGGACCGCCTTAGGCTGGTAGATGTCGCAGGTCTCCCCGATGGTGACCAGGTCTTTCAGCCCCATCCCCGCCATGGTCCGGGTGATGTTGCCCAGGTTGCCCAGGTCGGAGACCCGGTCCAGGACCAGGTGGTTGGCCGTCCGCCCCTCCTCGCCCAAGCCGGGCAGGTCGGTCCGGAAGATACCCACAACAAAGGTATTGCCCTTGGTGGCCAGGCGGTGGATGGCCTTGTCCCCAAGCCGGTAGGGGATTGCCTTATCCTCCAGGATCCGGACCAGCTTGTCCAGGTCCGTGAAGGCCGGAGAGATAAGGACCTCTTCCACCAGGTCGGGCCGGCTTTCCACCAGCTCCAGGGTGGGGAAGGGTCCCAGGGTATAGGAATAGCCCTCATTTTTCTTATATCGCTTCCACTGCATAGTTCCCCTCCCCCGGCACCAGCCGGATTCCTTCTCTTTTAACGCATTTATTCCTTATTTTACCATAGAGGAATTCCCCATTTTCCACAATTTCTCGCCCAATCCGCTATAATGAAGAGAAGACTTTTTTCTGAACCAAGGAGGTTCAAATGTTTACACGTTCCGACGAAAACTTGACCATGCTTTTTGACTTTTATGAGATGACCATGTCCCACGGCTACTTTGAACACGGGATGAAGGACCTCATCGGCTACTTTGACATGTACTACCGGTCCAACCCGGATAACGGGGGCTTCGCGATCGCCTGCGGCCTGGACTCGGTGATTGACTACCTGAATGACCTCCGCTTCGACCCGGAAGACATCGACTTCCTCCGGTCCAAGGGAATCTTCAAGGAAGACTTTTTAACCTGGCTGGCCGACTTCCGCTTCTCCGGCGACGTCTGGGCCGTTCCGGAAGGCTCCGTCGTCTTCCCCAATGAGCCCCTGATCACGGTCCGGGCCCCCATCATCGAGGCCTCCCTGGTTGAGACCATGCTCCTCCTGTCCATGAACCACCAGTCCTGCATCGCTTCCAAGGCCTCCCGGATCGTCCGGGCCGCCCGGGGCCGGACCATCATGGAATTCGGCTCCCGCCGGGCCCAGGGACCGGATGCCGCTAACCTGGGGGCCCGGGCTGCCTATATCGCCGGCTGCGTGGGGACGGCTGACACCCTGGCCGACCAGCGCTGGGGGGTCCCCGCTTTGGGGACCATGGCCCACTCCTGGGTCATGATGTTCCCCAGCGAGCTGGATGCCTTCAAAGCCTATGCCGAAAGTTATCCCGACAATTGCCTCCTCCTGGTCGATACCTACGACACCCTAGCCTCGGGCGTCCCCAATGCCATCCGGACCTTTGATGAGGTTCTGACCCCCATGGGCAAGCGGCCCGCCGGTATCCGCCTGGATAGCGGAGATATTGCTTACCTCTCCAAACAGGCCCGCCGGATGCTGGATGAAGCCGGCTACCCCGACGCCAAAATCGTCGCCTCCAACGCCCTGGATGAGTATCGGATTTCCGACATCCTCCAGCAGGAAGCCCGCCTGGACTCCTTCGGTGTCGGTGAAAACCTCATCACCTCCAAGTCCGATCCCGTCTTCGGGGGCGTCTACAAGCTGGTCGCCGTGGAAAAGGACGGGGAGATTTTCCCCAAGATCAAGATCTCCGAGAACGTGGAGAAGATCACCACCCCCGGATTCAAGCACTTCTGCCGCTTTTACAATAAGGACCACAAGGCCCTGGCCGATCTCATCCTCCTTAAGGATGAGCCTCTGCCTGACGGGTCCCCCTATGAGATCTTCCATCCCACCTACACCTGGAAGCGGATGGTCCTGGAAGACTATGAGGTCCGTCCTATGCACAAGGAGATCTTCCGGGCCGGCAAGCTGGTCTACGACCGGCCCAGCCTTCCGGAAATCCGGAACTACTGCCAAAAAGAGATCGCCTCCCTCTGGGATGAATACCTCCGTTTCGACAACCCCCACATCTACAAGGTCGACCTCTCCCGGGAGATCTGGGACATGAAACACCAGCTCCTGACCGAGGTCAAGTCCCAGGCTGTTTCCGTCATCCGCAATCCGATGGAATAGGCGAATCAACAACATCCATCAAAATAAAGACCGGGAAAAAGACGGAGCAAAAAAAGTCTTGACCCCGGTCTTTTCTTGTCTTATACTTTTTGTATGATTAGGTTAATACATCAATACAAAGCTGGCGGGGAAAATTTTTCCTTCCCGGCCCTATCTCTGTAAGAAAGGAGTGCCTATGGTGGATCGTTTTTCCTCCTCGGGCCCAATCTATCTCCAGCTCCTGGACCACTTCCTCATCGCCATCGTCCAAGGAACCTGGCCACCCGGGGAAAAGATCCCCTCTGTTCGCCAATTGGCCTTGCAATTTGAGGTCAATCCCAACACCGTCCAAAAATCCCTCAGCCAGCTGGAGGACCTGGGCTTGGCCCAGTCCCAGCGGACCGCCGGTCGCTTCGTCACCACCGATGAGGACCGGATTGAAGAAGTCCGAAAGCAGCTGGCCCTCCGGGAAGTCCAGACCTTCACCCAATCCATGGTCCAGCTGGGAGTCAGCCCTGAACGGGCCTGCCAGCTGACCCGGGACAATTGGCCCGACGAGGGGAAAGTTGACCCCCGTCTGCGCCGTCAAGAGAAAGAATAAGGAGGTATCCCTTGGCCATCATCGAAATCAACCAGGTCGTCAAATCCCACGGGTCCTTTCAAGCCCTAAAGGGGATCGACCTGACTTTGGAAAAAGGAAAAATTATCGGCCTCATGGGTCCCAACGGGTCAGGCAAGACCAGCCTCCTGCGAATCCTGGGCGGCTACGATTCCTACTATCAAGGAAGCGTCCTCATCGACGGCCAAAAGCCCGGTCCCCGGTCTCGGTCCCTGGTCTCCTACCTTCCCGACCGCCCTTCTATCCCCCTCCATTGGACCCCCTCCCAGACCATCTCCACCTATAAAGCCTTCTTCAAAGACTTCAACGAAGAAAAAGCCTACGGGATGCTGGAAGGCCTGGACATGGACCCCAGCCAAAAGCTGGAAAAAATGTCCAAGGGCATGCAGGAGAAGATCGCCATCGTCATGGCCATGGCTCGGGAAGCTCAAATCTACCTCTTGGATGAGCCCATCTCCGGGGTCGACCCTGCCGCCCGAAAGGTCATCCTCCGGGTCATGATCGAAAACTACTCCCCCGATGCCCTCATGATCCTTTCCACCCACCAGATTGCCGACATCGAGCCTCTGGTCGATGATGTGATTTTCCTTAAGCGGGGGGAGGTCGCCCTCCATGGACCGGCGGATATGATCCGGGCCCAGGAAAATAAGTCCATCAAGCAAATTTTTGAGGAGGTTTTCCAATGATCGGCAAACTTTACAAACAAATGTGCAAGGAAACCCTCAAGCCCATCGGAATTGCCCTGGGACTGGCCTGGGCCTTCCTGGCCCTCTTCCTGGTTTCCAGCTTTTTCAGCAGCCAGGGTGAGTGGATCTCTGTTACCTTCATCATCCAATTCTTTGTCCTTTTTGCCGCCCACCTGGCCATCTACTTCATCACCATTGTCCAGGACTATAAAAACATGGAGGGGGCCAGGTCCTACTTCTACCGGTCCATCCCGGCAAGCGGGCGGGAATTCACCGCTGCCCGGACCCTCTACTACCTGACTTTCTCTCTCCTCACCATGGTCTCCGCCGGCCTCCAGCTTTTCCTCTCCGTCTTTCGATCCATCCAGCTTTTTACGGCAGAGCCGGGAAGTCCCTCCATGGATGAAATGCTGGACTTCATCGGCCAGATGGTAAAGCCCCTCTTCTTCTCCTCGGCCACCCCCATCTTTATCCTTTCCCTGATCACCGGCCTCCTCCTCTCCGCCGCCGTCCTTTCCTTCTCCGTAACGGTGGGATCGGCATGGTTTTTCCGCAAGCTGGGTGCAGGTGGACCTGTTGTGGTCTTGATCATCACGCAATTTGCACAAACCTTGGCCAGCTTCGCTTTCGGCTTTATCCTCCATATTCCAACAGGTGATTCTTTTGATGCGGCCTTGGATGGCCTACCGGCCACAGCCAGCCCGGAAGAAGTCCTTCAAGTCATCAATGACGAGCTCTACCAAATGCTCTCTTCCCAGATCCCCCTCCTCCTACTCAGCCTGGCCTTCACCTTCCTCTTCTGGGCCCTCACGGTCTACACTACGGACCGAAAAATAGATATTCGTTAGTATCCAACTCTAAAAAAACCCCGCTCCGGTCTTCCGACCGGGCGGGGATTTTTTTCCTTCTTTTCGTCGTCTTATTGGATTTCTCTGGCTTTATAGGCCTGGAAGGCGGTAATAATGCCCATCTGGTAGGCATCGTCAACATTGCAACCACGGGAAAGGTCGTTGACCGGCTTGGCCATCCCTTGGAGGATGGGGCCCAGGGCCGTGTAGCCACCCAGGCGCTCAGCGATCTTGTAGGAGATGTTCCCGGCCTGGAGGTCGGGGAAGATAAAGACCGTGGCATGTCCGGCCACCGGAGAACCGGGGGCTTTCCGCTTGCCGACCACTTCATCAATCGCCGCATCAAACTGAAGTTCACCATCGACGTCCAGCTCAGGATAGCGTTCTTTGGCGATCTTTGTGGCCTCTTCCATCTTCTCCTGCTCCGGAGAAGATGCCGATCCCTTGGTGGAGAAGGAAAGGAGGGCAACCTTGGGGTCGATGCCGAATTGGGTGGCCGTCCGGGCCGTCTCATTGGCAATATCCGCAATCTCGCTGGCACTGGGGTTGAAGTTGACGGCGGAGTCCGCAAAGAGGTAGCGGTGGGTATCTTCAGGGGAGATCATGACGAAGCAGCCGGAGACCATCTTGGACTGGGGGCCCATCTTGATGATCTGGAGGCCGGGCAGAATGGTCGCAGCGGTTGTGCCCACAGCACCGGAAACCAGTCCATCAGCCAGACCCATATAGACCAGCATGGTTCCGAAGTAGTTCCGGTCCTTGAGTTTCTCCCGGGCACCGGCCTCATCCACCTTCCCCTTCCGACGTTCAATGAATTTCTGGATCATCTCTTCTTTCTTCTCAAAGGTCTCGGGGTCGATGATTTCAATCCCTTCAATATCCAAGGCTTCCGACTTGGCTAAGGCCTTGATCTCTTCCGGATTCCCGATCAGAATCGGAACAATAATTCCGTCCCTCTTGTGACGGCGGGCTGCACGCAGGATCCGCTCATCATTCCCCTCCGGGTAAACGATCCGGATGTCTGACCCCTTGATTTCTTCAACAAACTCTTCGATCAGTCCCAAGCTTCTGTTTTCTACGATTCCCATGTTTCCTCCTTATGGTTTTTTATCACTTCACCCTTGGCTTGATTATCCAAGCCCAAAGGACTCTTTGGCTCTGTATTTTTACCCAGGTCCCCCATCAACAATCTTTTTCTCCTATTTCAGAAGATTTACCGGGCCAGGGCCTGGGCCAGGGCTTCCTCTTCTTCCGGAGAGAGGCTTTGTAGGCATTCCCCGTTCTTAATGACCTTGGCAAAGCTGTTGGAGGTCTGGCGGGCATAGATGGAGGTCAGGACAAAGCCGTTCCGGTGCTCATCCAGCATAACCAGAGAAAAGGAGAGCTCGCCGACCAGGTCGTCGAAGGCATTGTAACGAACCAGGCCCATCTTCTGGTAGGCCGTATAGAGCTGGTCCTTGAGGAGGCCGATCTCCCGCCTGAGGTTCTCCCTGCCTTCCTCCTCCATAGTGTCCAGGCGCTTCTTGGTCTCTTCTTCCATGGTCTCCCATCGCTGGTCGTTGTCTTCCTGGAGTTGAGTCATGGAATGGGAGAGCCGCTGGTCCAGGCCCTGCATGGATTCGGAGGTCTGGGTGTGGTAGGCCTTGATTTGCTGGTTGGTATAGACCGAAAGTTCCTCCACCTCCTTCTTCCTTTCCTCTTCCTCCGCTTGGAGTAGCCCCTGAAAGTGGCTGTCCAGCTCCTGGAAGGACTTCATCATGGTATCCTGGTTGACGTAAATGTCTTCCTCATTCTTCTTGATCCGGCTACCGAAAGAGGCCGACAGGGTCTGGACCTGGTTGACCAGGTCCTGGTAGTGGGTCTCCACCTGGGCTTGGGCATCCTTTTCCACCTTGTCCATCTGGGCAAAGACCACCTCATCCAGCCTCTTCATATTGGATAGCATCTGTGAAGTGGTGGTATCCATCTGGCTGGTCAGCTGGCGGGCCAGGCCCTGGTACTTTTCATTGATGACCGCCGACTGGTCGGTGTCGGTCTTTTGGACCCAGGCTTCCACCCGGCCCAACCTCCCCATGGTGGCAGAGTTATTGGTCTTAAACTCATCCAATTCCGTTCCAAACTGGGTGATGAGCTCTTCCAGGTTGAGGTCTCCCCGACCCCGGAGGAGGTAGTCATACCGCCGGCGAAGGCGGTTGAGCTTCTTATTGGTATTAGAAGCGGTGAAATAGGAAAAGACAGCCGCCAGGACGGAGATCACCGTCAAAATAATGAGCGCAAGATTCATTGGTCCCCCCCTTGGAGGATGGATTGGGTCAGCTGATCCAGGTCCTCATCCGAATAGCAGGAAACTTGGAGGTCCCATCCCTTCCTCCGCTTAATAATCTGGACCTGCCTCCCCAGAGACTGGCTGAGCCGGTCTTCCAGGTCAGTTAAATACACGTTCTTGTTGGATTTCTTTCGGTTCCGCTTTTCTTCCTTATTGACATTGGTTTTTCCTTCGATAAAGAGATGGCGGAGTCTTTCCCTCTTCTTGAGGTCCTTCTCCCCCAGGAGGGTCCTTGCCTGGGAGGAAGTAAGCCGTCCCTCCCGGAGGGCGGCCAGGGAGGCATCATCCAGCTGGAGGAGGCGAGTAGCATTGGCCACATAGGCCCGGGACTTCCCCAGGGCATCAGCCAGATTTTGCTGGGTCAAGGTATAGGCCTCCATCAGGGTCCGGTAGGCCTGAGCCTCCTCCAAAGGATTGAGGTCTTGACGCTGGACATTTTCCACCACGGACAGGAGGGCCGCCTCCTCCACATTCTCCTCACGGATGAGGACGGGGACTTCCTTGAGACCGGCCAACTTGGCCGCTCGGAAGCGGCGCTCCCCGGCCACAATCTCATAGGGGGCCCGGCCCGGGGCCGTATGCTTGGCCACCAGGAGGGGCTGGAGGATCCCATACTTTTTAATGGATAGGGCTAATTCTTCTAAGCTTTCCTGGTCGAAGTCCTTCCGGGGCTGGTCGGGATTGGCCTCGATCTCCTCCACCGGAAGAAGGAGGCCCAGGCCCTTGGGATCAGAATGGCCGGCCGCATCCTCTTTCGCTTCTGCTTTCGCTTCTGCCTTTGGCATTTTCTTTGCCGCCGGAGCACTTGTTCGACGGTCTTTTCCTCTTGTCGATCCCCCTGCCTTGGTCTTTTGGATCTTCTTTTTATCTGCAGGAGGGGCCGGGGCCTTCTGCTGGTCTTCTTCTAAAGAAAGACCCGGAATCAGGGCACCCAAACCCCGACCCAGTCCACCTTTCTTCGCCATAAATCCTCCTATCTTTATTTATATAAACTAATAATTATCCGTTTTCAGTGTACTTCAGCGTTCGCTATTTGGCTAATTTCTTTTCTTTATTTCCTTGGCCAAAGCCATATAGGCTTTGGCCCCCTTGGACCCTTTATCATAGGTGATTACCGATTCCCCGTAAGAGGGTGCCTCTGCCACCCGGATATTCCGGGGAATATGGGTCCTATAGACCTTCTCCCCAAAGAATTTTTCCACCTCATCGATAACATCCTGGGACAAGTTGGTCCGAGTGTCTACCATTTGAAGGACGACCCCTTCAATCTCCAGGCTGGGATTGACTTGGTTCTTCACCATATCGATGGTGGAAACCAGCTGGCTGACTCCTTCCAGGGCATAGTATTCCGATTGGATCGGGATAAGGACCGAGTCGGAGGCCGACAGGGCATTCATGGACAGCATACCCAGGGAAGGAGGACAGTCAATAAAGATAAAGTCGTAATTCTCCTTAACCGGGTCCAAGGCATCCTTGAGCCGGTCGTGGGGACGGTCTATCGAGATGGCCTCGATTTCAAAGCCCGTCAGGGCCGGTGTGGAAGGAAGAATATCCAGACGGTTTTCCTTGACCGTCCGAATGGCCTCTCCGATCTCCGTTTGCCCAAGCAAAACCTTATAAATATCCAGTTCGACCTGGCTCTTGTCCACTCCAAAACCCGAACTCGCATTACCTTGCGGGTCCAGGTCGATGACCAGGACCTTCTTCTTAAAGAGTCCGGTATAGGCCAGAGCTGCCGCCACATTGATCACCGTGGTCGTTTTTCCCACCCCTCCTTTTTGGTTGTAGACACTAATCACTTTCCCCATGGATTCCCTCTTTCACCATTAGCAATGCATAATCGATCGCCCGGTTGGTCGCACGGTGTCGGATTCGGTTTCGTGGGCTATCCCATTGATATTCAAGGATACGGGATTTCCCCTTGTAAGCCAGACCAATGAAGACCTGTCCGGCACGGTCGCCGCCGGGTCCGGCAAATCCGGTCGTCGCAATGGCCAGGTCGCAGGCCGTCTTCTTTTGAAGGCCTTCCAGCATAGCCCGGCAGACTTCCTCCGACACCGCAGTTTTTTCCTCAATCAACTCAGGATCCACTCCTAGAATTTCCGCCTTGGCCTCATCGCTATAGACAACATAGGCTTCCTTGATAATACATGAGGCCCCCGGAGCATTGATGATCCGGGAGGCCACCATGCCGCCGGTGAAGGACTCCGCAGTAGACACGGTTGCTCCTTCTTTTGCGAGAAGGTCAACCAAGGCCTCTTCACGACTGGATTCCATAACCCCCAGGACAAGATGGCCCAACCTTTCTTTAAGCAGGGCTTGACCCCGATCCAAGATCTTTTCCGCCTTGTCCTGGTCCGGCTCCTGGGTCGTCATCCGAACCAGGACTCCATCCGCCTTGACATAAGTCGCAAAGGTAGGTTCAGTCGAATGATCGGCCAAGTCTTGGATCGCCTGAAAGACCTTCCATTCACCCAGAAGGGCAATCTTTACCTCTCTGGATCGGGTGGTGGATGTGGAGAATTGGCGTAGAAGGCCAATCAGGTCCTTTTCCATCACCCCTCGCAATTCATTGGGAGGTCCGGGCAGGACAATTAGGTACTTCTCCTGACCCCGGTCATCAAAAGGCATCCAGGCCCCGGGTGACATGCCCACAGGATTTCGGAGGACAGTCGCCTTTTCAGGGAAGGTATAGATATCTTTAGCCGCAGCAAAGAATTCCGGATCATCCGCATAATGCTGGGCATGTCTTTCCTTGGTTTCCGGATCTTCCTTCCTTGGACCGCCCACGCAGTCCATAGCAACACGTTTGGTAATATCGTCCGAAGTGGATCCTAAGCCCCCGGATAAGATAATGATGTCTGACCGAGAAGCTGCTTGTTCTATTTCAACCCTTAACCGTTTATCATTATCGCCAACCACTGAAGTGTGATAGATGTTGAAGCCTAACTCAGCGCATACCTTAGAAAGATATTGAACATCTGTATTTACAATATCGCCAAGTAGGAGTTCCGTTCCTACTGAAATTAATTCTACAATCATTGTTTTCTCCTTAAATGTTTCATATGAAACATTGTAAAACAATTATATCAGATCAATGGTTCCTGACACTCCCAAATTGTTTCATATGAAACAAAAAATCCCGGATTCAGCAATTTGCGAATCCGGGATTTGAAAAATTATTATTCTTGGTTTTCTTGGGCTTTCTCATGTCGGTATTCCTCCATGATCGCCCCAAAAATATCTGCAGAGGAAGGTGGGGTGTAGGAGATGGCATTGGCCCCGGCATCAATCGTCTTCAGGATGTGTTCTTCTCGGTGACCGCCCGTAGCGATGATGGGAAATTCATTGCCAATATCCCGCCGAATTTGTCGGACCAGTTTGGCCGTATCTTTTCCGGCCGATACATTCAGTATCTTGGCTCCGGCCTGGACCTTCTCCTTATAGGGGTCATTCGGAGAGATGATGGTAGCAACGACAGGAATGTCCACATACTTGGAAATTTCATGGATATCCTGACTGGACATGGGTGCATTTACCACCACCCCATAGGCTCCCATGAGCTCCGCCTGGAAGCCCAACAAGAGGGACCGTCTCCCATTGGTGGTCCCTCCACCGATGCCCAGGAAGACCGGGGCAGAAGCCGCTTGGATGACGGCTTGCATGATGGTGATTTCCGGTGTAAAGGGGTAGACCGCCAAAATGGCGCCGGCATCATTATTCCGGATGATGGCAATATCGGTGGAAAAAATTAAAGACTTGATTCTCTTCTTCATAACTATGATGCCTGAGGCCCGGTAGATAACCTCGGGGACCATAACATAGCGGTGGCGGAGGCGGCTGGAGACTGCGGGTATGTATTTTTTATTCCCATTATTTTGCTGTTCCTGGTTAATAAAAGGAGTTTCCCTCTCCTTCTCATAATTCTCAACAACCCCTTCTAAGTTGTTTTCCATCTCCAGAAAATAATGCTTATCCATCCTGGCTCCTTTCTCGTCTTCTTTATTATAGAGGACTCTTCCGGGCCTTCCCTTGGCCGCGGGGATATTTCTTGGGGCTTTCCTTGACCTTCTCGAGGACAACCAAGCTCCTTTGATAGCCTTCTTCTGTCCAACTAAAGCTGTCCACTTCTTTGAGCCGACCCCCAAGAACTTGGATGGCCCGGTCGGCTTGGGAGACTTCTTCCCGGCCGCCGGGGCCTTTCATGGCGATAAAGTGTCCTTGTATTTTTACCCCGGGTAGGCAGTACTCAAGCAGGGTGGGAAGGGGGGCCACAGCCCGGGAAACGACCAGGTCGAAGGATTCTCTTTCCCCGGGATCCTGGAGAAAATCCTCTGCCCGGGCGTGGATACAACGGACCCCCTCCAGACCCAGGCGACTCACCACTTCCTGAAGAAAGTCCACCCGCTTTTTCAGGGAGTCAACCAGGGTCATCTCCAGGCTGGGATCAACAATCTTCATGGGGATACCGGGGAAGCCCCCACCGCTGCCCATATCCATGACTCTGATATGAGAGGGAATCCGGACTTGGCGGAAGACGGAGAGGGAGTCAATAAAATGCTTATTATCCACCTCCCGGTCCTCAGTAATGGCTGTGATGTCAATTTTTTCATTCCATTCTTTAATTAAGGCCCGGTAGCCCTCAAAGAGGTCCAGCTGTTGGGGGGTCAGGTCCAGACCCGCCTTGGCCAGGCGATCCACGAAGCCCTTATTCATGGTCCGTCCTCCCTTCCCGCTTGTCCTGTCTCTCCCTTCTTTCCTGCTCCAGGTAGACCAGGAGAACATTAATATCTGCCGGGGACACCCCGGAAATCCGGGAGGCCTGGCCTACCGATTCCGGCTGGACCTGGTTGAGCTTTTGGGCCGCTTCCTTCTTCAAGCCGTGGATCTTCCCATAATCCTCAACAAAGAGACGGCGGGATTCCATCTTCTTGAATTTTTCAATCTGGATATTCTGTTTTTTGATATAGCCCTCGTACTTGATCCGGTTCTCCACCTCCATCCGGACTTCCTTGGGGAGGCTGGGCCGGTCAGGGTCCAGTTCGGCTAATTTATCATAGCTTATTTCCGGCCGCCGGAGGAGGTCAGCCAGGCTCCCACCGGTTTTCAGTGGGGATGAGCCCAGGCCTTCCAGGAAGGCGTTGACTTCCGCCTTGGGGGTCACCATGAGGGCGGAGAGGCGGGCGACTTCTTCATCAATGGCTCGACCCTTTTTCTCCGCCAGAAGGTATCTCTCCCGAGAAGCCAGGCCAATCTCATAGCCCAGTTTGGTTAACCGGAGGTCGGCATTGTCTTGGCGGAGGGAGAGCCTGTATTCACAGCGGGAGGTCATCATCCGGTAGGGCTCATTGGTCCCTTTGGTCACCAGGTCGTCGATGAGGACGCCGATATAGGCCTGGGACCGGTCCAGGACGAAGGGGGAGAGGCCATCGATTTTCCGGGCGGCATTGATTCCCGCCATGAGCCCCTGGCAGGCCGCCTCTTCATAGCCCGATGACCCGTTGATCTGGCCGGCAAAAAAGAGGCCGGAGATGGTCCGAAGCTCCAGGGACCGGGTCAGGATCCGGGCGTCGATGCAGTCGTATTCAATTCCATAGGCCGACCGCATGACCTCCGCCTTCTCCAGGCCGGGGAGGGTCCGGATTGCCTCCATTTGAACCTCTTCCGGCATGGTGGAGGACATCCCGTCCACATAGACTTCCAGGGTGGAGGCGGATTCGGGCTCCAGAAAGATCTGGTGGGCCTCATGGTCGGGGAAGCGGACCATCTTGTCTTCAATGGATGGGCAGTAGCGGGGGCCCACCCCTCTTTTTCCCCCCGAATACATGGTGGACCGGGTGATATTGGCTTCGATCAGGGCCTTGGTTTCCGCCGTGGTCCGAGTAAGATAGCAGGGCCACTGCTTGGAGGCGTCGTAGGTTTTATCCTGGTTGAGGAAGGAGAAGGGAACGATTTCCCGGTCCCCCTCCTGGATGATCATTTGGGAAAAATCTACCGTCCGCCGGTTGATCCGGGGAGGCGTCCCCGTCTTGAACCGGCGGAGATCAATCCCGTGGGCCCGGAGGTCCTCCGAAAGGTGGAGGGCCGGCTTGGTATTGTGGGGACCTGAAGAATAGGTCAGGGGGCCCATGAGGATGGTCCCGTTGAGGAAGGTCCCCGTACAGAGGATGACGGTGGGGGCGGTAAAGATGGCCCCCTGGACCGTGGTCAAGCCCCGGACTTGGCCTTCTTCCACCAGGATCCGGTCAACCTCGGCCTCCACCAATTGGATTTTCTCCTCTTCCTCCAGCCGCCGTTTCATGACCTCTTGGTAACGCTTTTTATCCGCCTGGACCCGGAGGGAGTGGATGGCGGGACCTTTTGAGGTGTTAAGCATCCGGGACTGGAGGAAGGTCTCATCAATGACCAGGGCCATTTCCCCGCCCAAGGCGTCGATTTCCCGGACCAGGTGGCCCTTGCCGGTCCCCCCGATGTTGGGATTACAGGGCATATCGGCCACACTATCCAGGGATATGGAAAAGAGGGCGACTTTTTTCCCCAAGCGGGCTGCAGCAAAGGCGGCTTCGATGCCGGCATGGCCGGCACCCACTACGGCCACATCCACATCCGACCGGTGGTAGCCTTGAATATTTTCCATCTTGACCTACTTTCCCACGCAAAAATCTTGAAAGATCTTATTCAGAACGTCTTCTTCAATGGATTCCCCGGTGATGGCGGCCAGGTCCTGGTAGGCATCCTGGAGGTCCACGTCCAGGGCATCCAGGCTAACCCCTGTTTCCAGGCCCCCAAGTGCGGAGGAGAGGGAGTCCCGGGCCTTTTCCAGGAGGTTGATCTGGCGGATATTGGAGAGGGAGTCCGCCCCCTCCCGACCGTCATCTCCCTCGAGAAAGAGGACGGACAGGGCCTTTTCCAGGTCTTCCATCCCCTGACCGGTCTTGGCGGAAATGGCCAGGGCCGGCCCCCCATCCCCTTCCTCCTGAAGGAGGGTTTGGGCATCCGAACTTAAGCCCAAGTCAACCTTGTTGACCAGGATGAGGTGGGGGCGGGCGGCGGATTTTTCCAGGATAGCCCGGTCCTCCTTCCGGATGGACTGGGACCCATCGACCAGGACCAGGACCAAATCCGCCTCCTCCAGGAGGGCCATGGATCGGTCCACGCCAAGGGATTCAACCAGGTCGTCCGTTTCCCGGATCCCGGCCGTGTCAATCAGGCGGAGGCGGAGGCCCTCCAGCTGGTAGGATTCTTCGATAGCATCCCGGGTCGTCCCCGGGATGTCCGTGACGATGGCCCGGTCGTCCTCCAGGAGAGCATTGAGGAGGGAGGACTTGCCCACATTGGGCCGGCCTACGATGACCGTCTTGATCCCCTCCCGGATCAGCCGGCCCGTCTCCGCCCCGGCCAGGGCTCGGTCCATCCGGTCCAAGAGGGCTCGGGCCTCCTCCTCCATGGGCTCCCGGGGGAGGTCCTCCATGGCGTCCTCCATGAAATTGATGGCGTATTCTACATGAGCTAGGAGCCTGAGGAGGTCCTCCTTCATCCCCTTGATCTTCTTGGAGACCCCTCCGGTCAGTTGGTGGACAGCGGATTCCTGGGCCAGGCCCGTCTGGGCTCGAATGATGTCTTCGACCGCCTCAGCCTGGGCCAGGTCAATCCGCCCGTTGAGGAAGGCCCTGCGGGTAAACTCCCCGGGCTCGGCCATTCTAGCCCCCATCCGGAGAAATAGGGCCAACACTTTTTGAACAGAGACCCGGCCCCCATGGCAGTTCACTTCGACAATATCCTCCGCCGTATAGGTATGGGGGGCCTTCATATAAACACAAAGAACCTCGTCAAGGACCTTTTCTCCCTCAATAATATGGCCATAGCGCAGCTTCCTTTGGTCAGAGGGGGAGAAGGCCTTGCCGGAATAGGCCCGGAAGGCTCGGTCCGCCAGGGAGAAGGCTTCCGGCCCGGACAGGCGGACAATCCCGATCCCCGCCGGAGCCTGGGCGGTGGAGATGGCCACGATGGTATCCTTGTCCACGGTCCCCATGGGCCGGCTATCCCCACTATTTTCCCTTCCGAATGGCTTGAACATGGCATTTCCTTTCATAAAAAAAAGGCACTCCGGAAGGAGTGCCTTGTCCTTACTCATCGATTCGGATGACGACCTTCCGGTAGGGCTCTCGGCCTTCTGAAGCAGTGGTCACCCCCTCCACATCTTGGAGGGCAGTGTGGACCAGCCGGCGCTCATAGGCATTCATGGCTTCCATCCGGTAGGGACGGCCGGTCTTAAGGACCTTATCCGCATTCCTCTGGGCCATCTTTTGGATAGAGGCCTTACGACGTGACCGGTAACCGCCCACATCCACATAAACCTGGTGGTGGGTCTTGGTCAGGCGGTTGACGGCGATGGACTGAATATACTGGATGGCATTCAAGGTCTCCGCCCGCCGACCGATGACGATCCCGGTATCGGTCTCGGAGATATTGTCAATCTCCAGGAGGATGCCTTCACCCTCCATGCTGGCATTGACGTCCGCCTGGATATGCATGAGGGAGAGAAGACTTTCCATCCACTCCTTGCAGTAGGCCAGGGGATCCTCCACTTGGTCCGGGAAGAGATGACTGAGGTCTGCGCTTTCCCGGTTGATGTAGGCATCCCAATCTCCATAGAGGTCTTCCTTGGAAAATTCCTCCGAAGGCTCATCCTCTTCTTCAGAAGAGAAGTCGTCTTCTTCCTCCACATCAAAGTCGACTTCCTTGGCGTCTTCCTTCTCTTCAGAAATCAAGCTTTCATCTTGATGATCATCGAAAGAGGGCCCCTTAAAAAGGTCTTCCTCTCGAATATTTTCTTCTTTAAGAAGGTCGTCGAAGCGGTCTTCCTTGAGGGAGACCCGGACAACGGCGTCCTGGGCCCCAAAACCGAGAAACCCGGCCTTGGCTTCCTTCAAGACATCAATGGTCACTTCATCTCGACCCACCTGCAAAGAATCCAGGGCCTGCTGAACGGCCTTTTCTACCGTATCTGCTGTCTTAATTACTGTGGTCATTGTTTTCCCTTCCTATCTATTGTCCATTAAGCTTGGTCTTTGGATGGTCTCTTGGAAAGAATGGCGCCGGAAATCAGACGGAAGATGACTTCCAAGAGGTTTCCGAAAGCCCAGTAAAGGATCAGACCGGCTGACCAGGAGATGGACATGAAGTAAAAGATCAAGGGCATGAATTTTAACATTGCCGCAGAACCACCCGCCGGATTATCCTTCTGCATCTTCATGGCAGGGTTGAGGAAGGTGGAAGCAAAGGTCATGACCATATTAATCAAGGGGAGACCGAACCACTTGAGGGGGTCCGCCTGAGAAAGGTCCTGGATCCAGAAGAAGTTCTTCTGGATGTGGTTAAATTGGTCGGGGTTATCAAAGATGAACTTGCCCGGTTCCTTAAGTACGGCAAAAAGGGCGACGATGAGGACTAATTGGATAATCATGGGCAGGCAAGAGGAGCAACCGGCAGCGGAAAGGTTATTTTCCTTATAAAACTCCATGGTCTTTTGCTGGAGGATCCGCTCATCATAGCCATACTTTTCCTTAAGCTTCTCCAGCTGGGGTTGGAAGTCCTTCATCTTGGCTGAATTTTTGGTGGATTGGTAGGTCAGGGGGATGGTAATCAACTTACTCACCACAGCCATCAGGAGGATGGATATGGCGAAGAAAGAAATCATCTCCGGCTCGGCCCCTTTTCCTTGGAGCGTTTCATAGAAGAAACGCATGATGGAGCCGAAAATTTTTGAAATTGAACTCAATCTATTGCCCTCTCTTTTCGCATTCCTAGGGTCTCAAGGGGTCATATCCTCCCTTGGACCAGGGATTACATCGTAAAATCCGCCACAGGCTAAGAACCAGGGCGGTGGAGAAGCGGTAGTGTTGGAAGGCCTGAAGACAGTAGCTTGAACAGGTGGGCCGGTAACGGCATTTTCCTCTCCCCAGAACAGGGGAAATAAAACGCCGGTAAAGAAGAATCAGGCTGACGACAAGCTTGTTCATAAGAAGGCCCTTCCTACTAAAGTTGTCTCTTGTGGAAAAGGATTAATTTTTAGGAGGCCAAAAGGAAAGGCAGTGGAAGAGGGATTTCTCCAACCACCGGTAGTCCTGCCCCTTGGCTTTTTGCCGGGGGAGGATGACAAAATCATAACCTTTAGGAAAGGCTTCCTTGTTCTGTCGGATGATTTCCTTGACCTGGCGCTTCATCCGATTTCGGTCGTGGGCCTTGCCGAACTTTTTCGACAGGCTGATCCCATAGCGGGTTACCCCCCGGGGATTCTTACAACCGACAATCTGGAAGTCCCGGTTGAATGCCGACTTTCCCTTCCGGTATACCCGGTTGAAGTCCTCATTCTTCCGAAGCCTCAAGTCTTGTGGCCAATCCTGTTTTCCATCCATCAAGCCGCCTCCATCCTATCAATATTGAGAGGAAACTAGGCGGATAAGCGTACCCGACCTCTGCGTCTTCTATTTCTCAATACGCGGCGTCCGGACTTGGAAGCCATTCTCTTGCGGAAACCGTGGTCCTTTTTTCTCTTCATTTTGTTTGGCTGGTAGGTGCGTTTCATGACTTTCTCCCTTCTCGTGTAAAAAATATGATTCATTGGCTCTCGGCAACCTGGTCAAAGTGGGTTTTAGAGTAAAATCAGGCATAATAGAGAGCATCTTAAATATTATATGAAGGAGTGAAAATCCTGTCAAGGACTAGATGAACTTATCCACCGGGCTTTTATCCACAAATAATCGCGTAAATAAGGGAATTGTGGTAAAATAAGAGGGTGCAAACCAGGGATATCCTCCTATATTTTCCACAATCTTTCCACAAATTGTGGACAAATATTTTCCTCATCTACTGAATATGGGGAAAATCCCTTAAAAACTCTTGAAAAAGGCCAATAATATGGACTTTATTCCGTGGAAAAGATTCCTGTGGACAGTGTGGATGAAAAATTGTGGAAAAGTGGATAAAGAATGTGAATTGCTTCTTTCTGCCTTTTCCGGCGTGGAAAAGTCCTTCAAAGAGAATTTTTATTTCTATCCGCCAACATGCCTTGATCAAGAAAAATGAAATTTGTAGAGCTTTATGAAAAGAATCAAAGGATCGCCATGACCGACTTGACCATGATCTGGGATGAAGTGATCAACATGCTTGACCTCCAGCTCAACACCATACAATTGAAGAATTGGATTAAGCCCCTCCGGCCCATCCAGCTCAAGGATGATGTTCTTTTATTGGATACGGCCAGCTCATTTATTGGAACCATGGTAAAGAAAAACTACCAGGCTTCCATTGAACAATGCCTATCCTATATTTGTGAGCGGCCCATCACCATCCGGCTCATTGACCCTTCTTCCAACGACTATGACCAGTGGAGGACTTTTCCCGCCATGGATGAGGATCCTCTTCCCTTGGAAAAAGAAGAGGTAAAAGAGATGGAGCCGGTGAATACCTCCCCCCTCCAAAAAAGTCCCCGGGCCGGAAGGAAAGAAGGGGAAGAAAATAACGGCTACTCCTCTTTGAATCCGAAATATACCATGGAGGCCTTTGTCCGGGGAAATTCCAACGATTTCGCCTATGCGACCGCCAAGGCGGTCATTGCCAACCCCGGAACCACCTACAATCCCCTCTTTATTTACGGACTTTCCGGTCTGGGAAAAACCCACCTCATGCAGGCCATCGCCCATGAGATTCTCCGGAATGACCCCTCCAAAAAAGTTCTCTATATTACCAGTGAAAATTTTATGAATGAGATGATCGCTGTCATTGAAAACGGGACCAATGCAGAGAAGGAAAACTTCCGGCGGAAATACCGGTCCATTGATGTCCTCCTGATCGACGATATCCAATTCATTGCCGGAAAGAAGGCCACCATGGAGGAGGTCTTCCACACCTTCAATGATCTTAAAGAAGCTAATAAGCAGATCGTCCTTTCTGCGGATAAGCCCCCCAAGCAATTGAAAAACCTGGAGGAGCGTTTGGTCACCCGCTTCGAGGGAGGAATGACCGCTGACATCCAACAGCCCGATTTTGAGACACGGGTGGCCATTTTAAATAATAAAATGAAGGGAGAATCCATCCACCTTCCCCAATATGTGGTTGAATTCATTGCCCAAAATGTCACCGCCAATATCCGGGAATTGGAGGGAGCCCTCCTCCGGGTCATCGCTTACTTCCACTTCCGCAATAAGACGATCGACGAAAACGACCGCGACAACAACATGGCTATCGCCCGGGAAGCCCTAAAGCTCGAACGGGAGAGAGATATTGAAATCACTTTAGAGGATATCATCAAGGCCGTGACGGAATATTACAATTTGGAAGCCAATGACTTGACCTCCAAGTCCAGGATCCAAACCATCGCCCAACCTCGACAGATCGCCATGTATCTTGGTCGAAATCTGACCAACCTTTCCTTGGTCGCCATCGGTCGCTCCTTCCTTCGGGACCATACCACGGTCATGCACGCCGTCGACAAAATTTCCGTCCTGGTGAAAAAGGACCCGGAAATTCGGGAGGAGGTAGAAAATTTGGAGGAACAATTGAAACACCGTTAGGACTTTTTGAAAACTCTTGAGACAGTCTGTGGACACTTTGGGAAGCTTTGGGAAAAGAAGGAAGAGATATACACATTTTCATCCCAAGGGAAAAGACAAGTCTTTGACGTCTTTCCTCCCCTTATCCCCCCTATCCACAGGCCCTACTACTATTACTACTGTCTTACTACTAGAATAACTAGGCCAGCCGCCCCTTGAAGTCGGCCGGATTTAATCTCACTTTTTAAGGGATTTGAAAGGAGAAATCATGAAAATTCAAGTCATGCCCCAGGATATGGTCCAACAAATCGGAATTTGCCAACGCGCCATCTCCAGTCGGACCACCATGCAAATTTTGGAGTGCATCCGCTTCCAAGCCAAGGGGTCTGAAGTCATTTTGACCGCAACGGATTTAGAGCTCTCCATTGAAACACGGATTTCCTGCCAGGTCCTGGAAGAAGGGGCTGTGGTCATTCCTGCCACCATGATCGGGAACATCTTCCGCAAGCTCCCCAATGAGCCGGCTATTGTCGAAGAAAAAGGAGGCCTGGTCACCATCGACTGTGGCCAAGTCCACTTTGAAATCCAGGTTCCCAATGCCAGCGAATTTCCGGCCCTGCCGAATGTAGAAGAAGAGGGCAAGACCCTGGTAGATAATGATGTCCTGGTCCAGGCAGTCCGCGAAACGGAATTTGCCACTTCTTTAGATGAGTCCAAGATTGCCCTGACCGGGATCTTTTTTGAGCGGAAGAAGGACCGTCTCCGCTTGGTTACCTTGGACGGTTACCGGATGGCGGTTCGGGAAATCCTCCTTCCACCGGAAGCAGAGGCTTTTGAAAAATCGGCCATCATTCCAAAGAGAGCTTTCAATGAGCTGGCCCGGGTCGTCCGGGAGGGAGGGACGACCACCATGGCCTTGTCCACCGGCTATGTCTACTTCTCCTCCGGTCCGATCAAGATGTACTCCCGCCTCATCGATAAAAATTACATCCAATATGAAGAGATTATTTCCAGGGAATTCAAGTCCAAGGTGGTCCTTTCCCGAACAGCCTTCCAGGCAGCTTTGGAGAGGGCGACTATCTTAGCCAGGGAAGAGAGGGCCAACCTCATCAAACTTCTCTTTAAAGAAACTGGCTTGGAGATCCAGTCCAATTCGGAAATCGGGTCGGTCCATGAAAATGTGGCCTGCCAACTGGAGGGGGGAGAGATCACCATCGCCTTTAATGCCAAGTACCTCCTGGATGGGATCAAGGCCTTGAACTGCGAGGAAGTAAGCCTCCATTTGAATGGCCCCCTCAACCCCATGGTCATCCACCCCGCCCAGGATGAGGATGCCTACCTCTACCTGGTCCTCCCTGTCCGGATTGCTTCGGAATAAGGGGACGGTATGGAAGAACTTTGGATTCGTCAGGACCCCATCCGCCTGGACCAGGTCTTAAAATTGGCCAACTGGGTTATGTCAGGAGCGGAGGCAAAAATGGTCATTCAAGAGGGGATGGTCCTCCTTAACGGGGAGGTCTGCCTCCAGCGTGGAAGGAAGGTCCAGGTCGGAGACCGGGTGGATTTTGAAGGGCAGAGCCTCCTGGTGAAGAAGTTACCTTCGGACATGGCCGAGAGTTAGGGTCATGATTTTAAAAAACATCCGACTCATCAACTACCGAAATATCGCCTTCCAGGATATCCAACTCCACCCCCATTGGAATCTTTTTTACGGTGCCAATGCCCAGGGAAAGACCAATATCCTGGAGTCCATTTACCTGACCGCCCGGGGAAGGTCTTTCCGAAATGTGCCGGACCGAGACTTGGTCCGGTTTGGAGAGAGGTCCGCCTATGTTCTTTCCGACCTGGAAAGGAAGGGGAGGGACAAGCGGGTCGAAGTCAAAATTTCCCGGGTGGAGAAGAAGCGGATCCGGGTCAATGAAGTGGAGATGGAAAACACCAAAGAATTGGCTGCCCAATTTGAAGTGGTCCTCTTTGCTCCGGAAAACCTGGTCCTGGTCAAAGGTGGGCCGGGAGAAAGAAGGGCCTTCCTGGATGACCTCCTTCGGGCGGTGGATCCCGCCTATGGCGCCTTGGTCAGGACCTACGATAAGGTCCTCTCCCAGAGAAATTCTCTTCTAAAAAGTCCGGGGGATTCTTGGTTTGACCGCCAACTTTCCACCTATGATGACCAGCTTTCTTCTGCCGGGAGCCAAATCGCTTGGAAAAGGAAGGAAATCCTGGAAGAAATCCGGGCCCTGGCCCCCCGCTTTCAAGCCTCCCTATCCAGCAAGCAAGAGGATTTGGACCTGTCCTACCAGTCCCAGCTCTTCGAAGGAGAGGATCCGACCGGTCCGGATGACCTCGCCGAAAAGATGAAAGACCTCCTCTTCCAACGGAAGGAGGAAGACCGGTCCCTGGGCTATACCGGCCTGGGTCCCCATAAAGATGATATTCTCCTCCGTTTGAATGGCCTCCCTTCCCGGTCCTTCGCCTCCCAAGGTCAGGCCCGGACCATCACTTTGGCCCTCAAGCTGAGTGAAATAAAATTAATCGAAAAATACAAGGACCTCCATCCTCTCCTCCTTCTGGATGATGTTTTTTCGGAATTGGATGGGAAGCGGTCGACCTTTCTCCTGGAGACCATCGGTTCCTACCAAACCATCCTGACCTCCAACCACTTGGTAGAGGGAGGACGGGAAGGGACAGCCTTTCGGGTGGACAATGGCCGGGTCCATGTGAAATAAAAATAAGCGTTATAATCAATGTTGGTGAATTTTACCCAATCGGGATTCAAGTGTGGAAATGAGGAAGTATGGGAAATAAGAAAAACGAGTACGGGGAATCCAATATCCGGGTTCTGGAAGGTCTGGAGGCGGTTCGTGTTCGGCCGGGGATGTATATCGGGTCGACCGATGAAAGAGGTCTCCACCATTTAGTCTATGAGGTGGTCGACAACTCGGTCGATGAAGCCTTGGCGGGACGTTGTGACCACATCACCATCAAATTGGAAAAGGATGGGGCTTGCACCGTTATTGATAACGGGTCCGGAATCCCTGTGGAAATCCACCACCAAACCAAAAAATCCACCCTGGAAACCGTCATGACGGTTCTCCATGCGGGGGGAAAATTCGATTCCTCCGCCTACCAGTTTTCCGGCGGCCTCCACGGTGTGGGCGTATCAGTCGTTAACGCCCTTTCCAAGCGGCTGGATGCCTGGGTCTACCGGGACGGAAACATCTACCACCAGGCCTATGAATATGGGAAGGCGGTCACCGAACTGGAGACGGTGGGCAAGACCAAGAAGACGGGGACGAAGGTGACCTTCTACCCGGATGGGTCCATTTTTGAAAGCCTGGACTTCCACCGGGAAACCCTGGAGAAGCGCTTCCGGGAGATGGCCTTCCTCAACGCCAATGTTACCTTCCACCTGATTGATGAACGGGATGATACCGACCAGACCTTCCGGTATAAGGGAGGGATTGCGGAATTCGTCTCCTTCCTCAATCGGAATAAGGACCCCCTCCATAAGGAAATCCTCCATTTCACCGGTGAACAGGATGGGATCCTGGTGGATGTTGCCCTCCAATATACGGATGGCTATTCGGAAAATGTCCTCCCCTTCGCCAATAATATCCTGACCCCGGAAGGAGGAACCCATTTAACCGGCTTCCGGTCCGCCTTGACCAAAACCTTGAACGACTATGGTCGGGAAAAGGGACTCATTAAAGAAAAAGACGACAACCTCTCCGGTGACGATGCCCGCGAGGGCCTGACGGCGGTTTGCTGTGTTAAGTTATCCAACCCCCAGTTCGAAGGCCAGACCAAGGCTAAGTTGGGAAATTCAGAAGTCCGCGGGGCGGTAGATACCTTCCTGACCAGCAAACTATCCGCCTTTTTGGAAGAAAATCCCACTCCGGCCAGGGCTATTATAAAGAAGGCCTTGGATTCCCAGAAGGCCAGGAATGCTGCCCGGAAGGCCAGGGACCTGACCCGGAAGCGGTCCATCTTAGACAACACCACCCTACCGGGCAAATTGGCCGATTGTCAGTCCACGGACATCACGGAGAATGAAATCTTCCTGGTCGAGGGGGATTCAGCAGGCGGTTCCGCCAAGACCGGCCGGGACAACACCATCCAAGCCATTCTCCCCCTGCGAGGGAAAATTTTGAACGTGGAAAAGGCCTCCTTAAACCACATCCTCTCCTACCAGGAAATCCAGGCCATGATTACGGCCTTCGGAACGGGGATCGGGGACCAGTTCGACATTTCCAAGCTCCGCTACGGGAAGATCATTATCATGACCGATGCCGACGTGGATGGGGCCCACATCCGGACCCTCCTTTTGACCTTCTTCTACCGCTATCTCCGTCCTCTTATTGACGAAGGCCATGTTTTCGTGGCCCAGCCTCCTCTTTTCCGGATTACCCAGGGAAAGAAGGAAAGGTATGTCTACGATGAGAAGGAATTGGAGAAGGTCTTGTCCTCCATAGGAGACGGCAATTACAAACTCAACCGCTATAAGGGTCTCGGTGAAATGAATGACGACCAGCTTTGGGAGACCACCATGAATCCGGAAAGCCGGGTCCTCCTCCAAGTTAAGGCAGACCAGGAATCCACTTCCGTGGATGACACCTTCTCCCTCCTGATGGGGAATAAGGTGGAACCCCGCCGGGAATTCATTATGGAAAACGCCAAGCTGGCAGAACACATTGATACGATAGGTTAGGTGGGTGAACGATGACAGACGATAAAAACCAAGAATTCAACAAGCGGCTGGAAACGGACCAGAGGGTCAAGGACGCCTTTGCCGCGGACGAGAACATCTTCCCGACCGACCTGGAAGAGGAGATGAAGTCCTCCTATTTAGACTATTCCATGTCCGTCATTGTCGGCCGGGCCCTCCCGGACGTCCGTGACGGTCTCAAGCCGGTCCACCGGCGGATCCTCTATGGAATGAGTCTCCTGGGTTTAACCCCGGATAAGCCCTACCGGAAGTCCGCCCGTCTGGTCGGGGACGTCATGGGACGTTTCCACCCCCATGGGGATTCGGCCATCTATGATGCCGTGGTCCGCCTGGCCCAGGATTTCAGCATCCGTTATCCCCTGGCTGACGGCCAGGGCAACTACGGGTCGGTCGATGGCGACGGGGCGGCCGCCATGCGGTATACCGAGGTCCGGATGACCAAACTGGCCCAGGAAATGCTTCGGGACATCAATAAAAATACCGTGGACTTTCAGCCCAACTTCGACGAAGAAGAAGAGGAGCCGGTGGTCCTTCCTTCCCGCTTCCCCAACCTCCTGGTGAACGGGTCGGCCGGAATTGCCGTCGGCATGGCCACCAATATGGCCCCCCACAATTTAGGGGAGACCATTGATGCCTGCATCGCCTACATGAACAATCCCGAGATCGAACTCAAGGAGCTCATGAAGTACCTGCCGGGACCCGACTTCCCCACAGGGGCCTCCATCATGGGGAAGAAGGCCATCCGCCGGGCCTATTCCACCGGACGGGGCAAGTTGACCCTCCGGGCCGTGGCCAAGATTGAAACGATCAAAAACCGGAACCGGATCCTGGTGACGGAAATCCCCTACCAGGTCAACAAGGCCAAGCTGATTGCCAAGATCGCCGACCTGGTCCGGGAAAAGAGGATCGAGGGCATTTCCGACATCCGGGATGATACCAACCGGACGGGAATGCGAATCGTCATCGACCTCAAGCGGGATGCCATCCCCAAGGTGGTCCTCAACAACCTTTATAAATACACCCAGATGGAAGTCACCTTCGGGATTATCAACCTGGCCCTGGTGGATGGCCAGCCCCGGGTCCTAACCCTCAAGGAACTCATCGAATACTATATCCTCCACCAGAAGGATGTGGTGACCCGCCGGACCCAATTCGACCTGGACAAGGCGGAAAAGAGGGCTCACATCATCGAGGGCCTTCGGATCGCCATCGACAACATCGACGAAATCATCAAGATTATCCGGTCCTCCTATGATAACCAGCAGATCAAGGCCATCTTCCTGGACCGCTTCGGTTTGGACGATGTCCAGTCCCAGGCCATCCTGGACATGCAGCTCAAGCGCTTGTCCGGCCTGGAGAGGGAGAAGCTGGATGAGGAATACCAGGACCTCCTCAAGCAGATCGCCCGCTTTAAGGAAATCCTGGGGTCCGAACGGGTCCTGATCTCCGTCATTGAAGAAGAGCTCAAGGACATTAAGGACCGTTACGGCGACAAGCGGCGGACCCAAATCCTTCCGGAAGCGGATGAAATCAACATCGAAGACCTGATCAAAGAAGAGGATATGGTCATTTCCATGACCCAGCGGGGCTATATCAAGCGGACCCCGACCGACCGTTATAAGGTCCAGAACCGAGGCGGCAAGGGGATTCGGGGGATGACCACCCGGGAGGGGGACTATGTGAAAAACCTCTATGTGGTCTCCACCCACGATGTCCTCCTCTTCTTCACCAACTTGGGCAAGGTTTATTCCCTAAATGCCTATGAAGTGCCGGAAGGATCCCGGATCGCTCAGGGTTCCGCCATCGTCAACCTCCTCCAGTTAGAGGCGGGCGAGTATGTGGAATCCCTCTTCCCCATCAGCGAAGAGCCCTGCGACGACACCCACTTCCTTTTTGTGACTGCCCAAGGAATTATCAAAAAATGCGACGTGGAGAATTTCCGCAACGTCCGTTCCTCCGGTCTACGGGCCATCACCCTGGCGGAAGGCGACGTGCTTCGGGTCGTCCGAATCGGCAAGGGGGACGATGAGGCCATGATCGTGACCAAGAAGGGAATGGCCATCCGCTTCAGCCTCAAGGACGTCCGGCCCATCGGTCGGACCGGGATGGGGGTCAAGGGGATCAACCTCAACGCCGGCGATGAAGTCATCGATATGGACCTGGTCGGGGAGAATGACTACCTCCTGACGGCCACCCGGGGCGGATACGGGAAGAAGACCCTGATTGACCACTACACCCTCCAGAACCGGGGAGGAAAGGGACTAAAAACCTATAAGATCACCAAAAAGACCGGTGACCTGGTTTGTGGGATCCTGGTTCAAAAGGACGATGAGATGCTTCTCATGAGCCAGTCCTCCGACCTCATCCGCCTGAATGTGGCGGATGTGACGACCCAGACCCGGGCGACCCAAGGGGTCAAGCTCAAGACGGTCAAGGGTGAGGACGACGAAATTGCGGCGGTCGCCAAATATATCGAATCCATGGATGAGGAAGAGTAAGCCCCTCCATGGCAACCAAGCCCGGACTTTGAAAGGAGTTACTATGGCTTTTTCCATACACATCGACAAGGGCCCCCGGGATGAACATCGGGTGGCATTGAAGGGAGATTTGGATATCAACGCCTCTCCCCGCCTGAAAAGCGAGCTGGCCTTGGCCTATGAGGACCGGCCGGCCGATATCTTCCTGGACCTGGCCTCCCTGGATTACCTGGATTCCACGGGTCTAGGCGCATTGATTTCCGTCCTCAAGAGGGCTCGGGTGAATGACCACAAGGTGGCCATCCTCCATGCCAAGCCCTCCATCGAGAAGCTCTTTTACATTACGGAGCTGGACAAGGAATTTGAGATGGGAGGACCTGATGGAGACTGTTAGTCTGGTCATCCCCTCCGACCCCATGTATGTGACGACCCTCCGCTTGGTCACGGCCTCTATTGCCCAGAAGATGGGCTTTGATATTGAGGCGGTGGACGACCTCCGGGTCTGCGTGAGCGAGGCGGTAAACTATCTTTTCCCCTACAATGAACGGATCCGGGTGAATTTTTCGGAAGAAGACGACCGGATCACCATTGCCATCCTGGCCCAGGCCCCCTCGGAGGATTCGGAGGAGAGCCGTCTCCACCGGATGATCATGGAGAGCCTTCTGGATGGGGTGGAGGAGAGGAAAGACGGCTTTGTCCTGACCAAAGGACGGTAAAGGAATCCCTATGGCCAAGAAGAAAAAAGAAAAAGAGATGAAAAAAAATAAGGTAAGGGAGGAATTCGAGGATCTGGCCCGGACGGGGGATTTGGAACTCCGGAACAAGCTCATCACCGACCACCTTTATATTGCGGAAATCCTGGCCAAGAAGTACGTCAACCGGGGCATCGAATATGATGACCTCTACCAAGTGGCCTGTATGGGCTTGGTCTTTGCCATCGACCGCTACGATGTATCCAAGGGCTACGAATTTTCTTCCTTTGCTACGCCGACCATTGTCGGGGAGATCAAGCGCTATTTCCGGGACAAGGGCTGGGTCATCCGGGTCCCCCGGCGGATCCAGGAGCTGTCCAAAAAAGTCAACCTGGCCCGGTCCTCCCTGGCTCAAGAGCTCCAGCGTCAGCCGACCGTGGACGATATTGCTGACCGGCTGGGCGTTTCGGTGGAAGAGGTCTTGGAGACCATGGAAGCCTCCAAGGTCTACACCCCCCAATCCCTGGATATGACCTTCGACAATTCCGGAGATGACCGGGAGATCAACCTGGGGGATATGATCGGGGTGGAGGATGAGGCCTATGAGGATGTGGATTTCAACGATGTCGTGGACCGGCTGACGGAATCCCTCAACGACCTGGAGAAGAAGATCTTCTACTACCGCTATTATGACAAGCGGACCCAAATCTCCATTGCGGAGGAACTCAATGTCTCCCAGATGACCATATCCCGCCTGGAAAAGAAGATCATCAGCAAATTCAGGACCACCCTCAATGTGACCGTGGATGAAAAATAAAGGAGCCTATGATGTCCGACCAATATGAAGAAAGGGAGTGGATTGACCTCTTTGACCGGGACGACCATTTGCTGGGGACTTTCCAAAGGGGGGACCAATATCCGGAGGGAAGCCATAACCACATTGTCTGCGTCTTCACCCTGAATTCCAAAGGGGAGATCCTCCTGACCCGGCGGGCCATGAACAAGTCCTGGCCGGGCCTTTGGGAGAATACGGCGGGCGCCTGCCTGTCAGGGGAGGACCCCAAGGAGAGCGCCCAGAGGGAATTGGAGGAGGAGACGGGGATCTCGGCTGACCCGGATGACCTGGTCTTCCTGGGAAAACTTCCTTCCATCAATGGCCAGCACCTTCTCCACGCCTACTTCCTCCACCAGGACCTTCCCATTGAAGAGGTCCGACTCCAGGAGGGGGAGACCATGGATGCCAAGTGGGTCCCCATGGACCTCTCTTTGGTTTACGATGAGAGCCTGGCCGAACCGGTCCGTTACCGCCTCCTCTACTATTGGCACCAGCTCATTTCCTATGCCCATCCCCGGGAGGGAATGGAACCCTGGCTGGACTGGGCCAAGACCCTCCAGTTTTATGCTCAGCAGGGCCTGGAATACACGAGAGATCCTTTCGATAAGGAGCGCTTTGAAGGGATCCGGCAGATCGCTTCCCGGATGATGGCGGAGAAGACCGGGGTGACGACGGAAAAAGTTCTGGGCCTCTTTGCCGGCGACAAGGGCTACCAAACCCCCAAGGTGGAAGTCCGGGCGGCCGTTTTCCGGGAGGACCGGGTCCTCCTGGTTCTGGAAGGGCGGAATGGGGAGTGGTCCCTGCCGGGTGGATGGTGCGATGCCGGAATCAGCCTGCGGAAAAATGCCGAGAAGGAGTGCATGGAAGAGGCGGGCATCGCCGTTACCGCCCACCGCCTGGTTACTGTCCAGAATCGGTCGGAGAATGACTATAAGGAAGTCATCCCCTACGAAGTCTACAAGTGCTATGTAACCTGCCGGACGGATTGGGCCGGGAAGGTCAACGAGGAGGGGATTGAGATCGTCACAGACTTCAAGGTCAACCCCGAAACCAAGGCAGCAGCCTTCTTCCCCATTGACCGGCTCCCGCCCCTATCGTCGGGGAGGGTTAATGAAGCCTCCATCCGCCTCTGCTACGAAGCCCACCAAGCGGACCATTGGGAAAGCCGGTTCGACTGATGAACAATAAAAAACGACCTCCACTGGCTCAGGACCTGTGGAGGTCGTTTTTTTTGTTGAGTTTTTCGCCTCATGGACCGGCCATCAGCTAGTCCCAGGGGAGGGCGGCGTTGAAGTTGGCCTGGACCCATTTTCCGTCGACAAAGCGGAAGGCGACTTTCATGGTGTAGTCGTCGGAGGAAAAGGCCCCGGCTAGCTTTTCCCATAGGCTGGTTTGGGTCAGAGTCTTGGTGCAGGAGGCTTTGATGAGGACTTCGTCAGTCTTGGGGAAGGCCTGGACCCGGACCTTGTCCACGGTGAAGTGGGAATACTTCTTGAGGTCATTCTTCAGGGCCTGGTATTTCCTCTCCGCATCCTGACGGATACCATCCTCATGGAGGAAGAGGGGGGCGATGGTCTCGAAGTCCTTGTCCTGGGCAGCGGCAAGGAGGATGGTCCGGAAGTTTTTCAGGGCTTGTTGATTGAGGGCCTGGATGGCCTCCGGGCTGAGGGGGAGGTCCGCCATGGATAGGGTCTTATGGCGGTCATCCACCGGGATGACTGTTTTTACCAGGGGGACCCCCTTGCCGGAGATCTCCAGGAGATGGTCACCACGGAGGATGCCGGGCAGGCGGTAGACATCCCAACCGTCATCACCCCGCTCCGTATCCAGGAAGTTTTGGCTGACGATCTTTCCGTCAATGGAGACCTGGGCGGAGGGAGGGACCTTGACCTGGAACTCATCCAGGGCATAGGTTTCGGGGCGAACTTTCCAGTTGTCAAAGAAGAGGAAGGACCGGGTGTTCTTTTTCTCCAGGGTCAGGGGGAACTTGTAGACTTCCTGGGACCCTTCCACCATGTATTCGATAGTCAGGTCCTTTTTCAAATTCCCCTTGTTGCCTTTGATGGTGTCCATGATGAAGCCTTCGTCGATAACGGAGTAGGAGGAGACCTTGTCCAGCTGGTAGAATTTCTGGAGGATGGCCAGGGATTGGTCATTGAGCTGGAGGGATTCTTCCTCTCGGTCGAGGAGGCGGAGGGCTTCCTTGGGGGAATTGTTGGCCAGGGCAACAAAGAAGTGTTCGCTGACGGCCTGGGGGGTGAAGCGGGGTCGGAGGAGGCGTCGGCCGAAGAAGAGGATGACCAGGAAGGCCACCAGGGCCACCACTAAGATGGTCTGGTAGGCAGAGAACCCCCTCTTCCGGGGGGCAGGAGGCGGCGGGGTCGGCCGATAGGGAGCCTGAGCCTTGTCCGGATGGAAGAATTCCTCATAATAATCCGCTTCCCCGTAGGACCGGGCCCTTTCCAAATACTGGTCCGGGTCCAGGTTCAGCTTAGAGGCCTCTTCTTCAATCGGAAGCGTTTCGGCGATAGGAACTTCATCTTCCGGAGAATCGGTGACTTCCGAGACGTCCTCCTTGGAACCTATCGTGGCATCCTTATCCTTATCTTCCGTGGGGATGGGGGTCAGGGGCTGGGTGGACTCCATTTCTTCTTCCGGTTTTTCCTCCTTGTTCATGGTAGCCCCGCAGGCCCGGCAAGTTTTTTCGTCTTCCGGATTCCATGATCCGCACTTTGGACAAAACATGGCCCCTCCTATTCTTGACCGGCGACTTGGCCGGCCGCCTTGCCGTCAATGATCACGGCAAAGCCATCACCTTCCCTGTTGAGATTTGCCTCATCAGAGGCAGGATCCTCAGCAGTGGATTCCTGGGCCGCCCTCACCTCCTCGGGCAAGGCGGCCTTTTGGGGGGCCAGGGCCGGCACCCCGGTGACCTGGTGGATAACCCCGATGGCCACCAGGAGGATGACCAGGACCAGGGCAATGAGGATCAGGCTGATTTTTTTCGTATTCTCTAAAATTCGTTCGTACATAGCTGACCTTTCCGGGTAAAGATAGTGTGAATAAAGTCTTTCTTCCAGTATAGTAGATTAAGGAGGAAGTTTCTTCTTTTCATCCTCAAAATCCCTTGATAAAATTTGGATATAAATGAGAAAAAGGATCTTGAATTGACCTATGGAGGTCATTGAAGGAGTGAATATGGCAAGAGAAACCTTACCGGGTTGGGGGAAGGATAACCCCAAAATCCCCCAGTGGGTAAAGGATAACACGGATAGAGGGACCGACCCCGACCGATTGGACAACCCGTCTTTGTATGGGGAAGTGGATGATGAAGGGGTCAAGGTCTATCAACCGGGCAAGTCCAGGAAGGTCTGGAAGAAGGCCGACCATGAGGAATATGGGGATTACACCTTCGAAGAGGACCTGGACCAGGCCTACCCCCCGGTTTACGAAGAAGATTATGGGGAAGATTTTTCCGACCCGGAAGAGGATTTATTTCGGGAAGGGGCCAACAAAAAGAAGGTCGGGGCCCTGGTTGGCCTGGCCGGCCTGGCCCTCCTGGCCGTCCTCTTCTTTAGATGGAGAGGGGGCCCGCCCAAGACCCTGGTTAAGCATGAAGATTCGGGGAATGAAGTCGCCCTGGAGGAATCCCAAGAAAAGAAAGAGGACCTGCCACAGGTTGTTTGGGAGGAAAAGGAGGGGGCGGATGCCCCCAAAGAAGCGAATTATGAGGCCGACAAGCTGAGAGAACCCAACCTGTCCAATTCCGTCAAGGCAACCCGGGAGCTGTCCATCCATTATCCGGACCAGTCCATCGAAGAAGGGTCCGGGAATCCGGAGGAGTCGGGTGAGCCGGAAGCGGCCAAGCCGGATCCGGAGAAGAAGATGGCAAAGGGGAACCGGATCCTGGCCGGATCTTCTGAGAATCCTCGGATTTCTTCCAACCTTCCTCTGGCGAGTGCTTCCTCCTCCCCGGTCCCCTTTTCCCTGAACTTTTCCGGGGACCCCGACCTTTCCCGCCAGGTCTTTGTCCAGGCCGGAAAGGACGGCTATGACCTTTATAGCCGCCATGAGGCGAGTTTCCAGGGACTGACTTCGGCCGACCTCCTTTCCCGGCTTCATTCGGGAGAAAGGGGCCAGGGAGAGGATTATCCCTCTAAGCTGACCGTCCGGGTAGTTAGCCCCGAAGAGGCCCAAGCCATCGCCGCTGATCCCGACCTGGAATCCCTGGTGGAGACCTGGAAGGGGGTCGATTCGGGTCTCCGCCTGGTTCTCTACCGAAAGGCCAAGGAGGGGGCCATAGTCGATAAGGTCTTCTCCGCCATGGATACGCCGCCCCTGACCCTGGACCGGATAGAAAAGCTGGTCCAAGAGGGGACGGAGGTTAATGAGGAAGGTCCGTTTGAAGAGACCATGAGTCCGGAGGAAGAGTGGGAGAAGCTGACTGATAAGCTCCTCAATGATGCCTTCCGAGTGGAATGGGAATACAACCTTCCCCTTTACGCAGCCGGCCCCTTTGACCGCCTGGGGATCGAGGACTTGCGTAAGAATAAGCCGACAACCGAGCCGGCCTATGAGGTGGGCCTGGTGGACTTGGATAGGGATGGCCACCCGGAATACCTCATCCACGCTTCCATGCGGGGGGAGACCCGGGAAAATGTCCAGGGTTATTGGGCTATTTTGACGCCCTCTAAAGCCGGCCTCCTGGTCCAGGCCTGCTACCCCTACGGAAATGGGGACATGATTTATAAGAAGGGGGGTCTGGTCCTGACCTCCCAGTCCCGGGGGAAAAACAAGCTCACCTTCACCATCTACCGGACCGCCTATCCGGAAACGGCCGGGCAAGACCAGAGCCTGACCTTCTACCAGCCGGAGGGTTTGGGCCAGACCTTGACCTATGAGGACCTCAAGGACGACTACAAGGGCGCCTACCTGGTTCCCTACAAAGGGGGGGTCTACCTGGCCAGCCGGAAGGACTATGACGCCATGATGGACCTGGCGGAGAACGTCATCCAAGGCGGGGTCCAACTGGCCCTCTCCGGTGGGCCGAGTGAGGATGCGACCATCGTCGATGTCAACCGCTATCTCCAGAGGAACTTCCAGGAGCTCCCCCTGTCTTCGGCGGCTTGGTCGAAGGCGGTTCCCCTCTCCCGCTTCGAGGGGCGGACCGATCCTATCCGATATGAGGACCTGGCTTCGGAAGGATGAGAGGGGAGAAAGAAAAAAGCGACGCCGGAAGGAAAATTCCTTCCGACGCCGCTTTTTTGTTTTGTTAGATTTTCGTCTTACTGCCGGCTCATGCCCTCGTAAACTTCGGTAGCAGCGAAGGGGATGATGGAGAGGATCAGGGTGGGGACCCATTCCTTGAGGGTCATGAAGGACACATCGAAGAGGTCCCGGAGCTGGGGGATGTAGAGGACGATGAGGAGGAGGGCGACGCCGATGAGGATGGCGTAGTTCATGGACTTGTTGGAGAACCAACCGATCTGGGACATGGTGTAGGTGTCGGACCGGGCGGCCATGGCCCGGAAGAGCTCGGCCAGGATCAGGGTGGAGAAGCACATGGTCCGGCCCTCCGCCAGCTTTTCGGCCCCGGTCAGGCCTTGGCCAAAGTAGTAGTAGCCGATGGCGAAGGAGGTCAGGGTAGCCACGGCAATGGCTACGGCCTGGACGATGATGGACCGCTTCATCTTGGCGTCGATGATGGCTTCTTTGGGGTCTCTCGGGGGAACATTCATGATGTCAGGCTCACCGGGTTCCATCCCCAGGGCCAGGGCCGGGAGGGAGTCGGTGACCAGGTTGAGCCAGAGGAGCATGATGGGCGAGAGGGGGGTGGGGAATTGCTGGCCGCTCTTGGAGAAGATCAAGCAGATGTCGATGATCATGGCCACGGCGATGACGATGACTTCACCGACGTTGCAGGAGAGGAGGAAAGAGATGAACTTCTTGATGTTGGAGTAGATGGTCCGGCCTTCCTCGACGGCGTTGACGATGGTGGCAAAGTTATCGTCGGTCAAGATGACGTTGGCCGTGTTCTTGGCCACGTCGGTCCCCGTAATCCCCATGGCGATCCCGATGTCGGCTCGCTTGATGGCGGGGGCGTCGTTGACCCCGTCCCCAGTCATGGCGGTGATTTCGCCGTTGGCCTTGAGGGCTTCGACAATCTGAACCTTATTTTCCGGGGAAACTCGGGCGAAGATCCGGGTGGTTTTGACGATCTCCTGGACTTCTTCGGGGGTCTTATCGTTGAGTTCCCGGCCCATCATGGCCTGGGACCTGTCTTGGCAGATGCCCAGATCCTTGCCGATGGCGTAGGCGGTTTCCAGGTAGTCCCCGGTGATCATGATGGTGGTGATGCCGGCGGACTTGGTTTCGGCAATGGCCGCCTTGACTTCGGGCCGCGGGGGGTCGATCATCCCGGTCAGGCCCACGAAGACCATGTCCTTTTCGACCTTATCCGAGGTCTGGTCTTCCTTTGCCGGCAGACCGTCCCAGGTCCGGTAGGCATAGCCCAGGCAGCGGAGGGCTTGGGAGGCGAAGTCGGTGTTCATGGCCAGGGCCTTTTCTTTCAGGTCGGGGGTAAATTCCCGGACCTCTCCATTGAGGAGGACCCGGTTGGATTTTTCGATGATGATGTCGGGGGCGCCCTTGGTGAAGGAGGCGACCTTCCCTTCGAAGAAACCTTCGTTGAAGGTGGTCATCATCTTCCGGTCAGAGTCGAAGGGGATTTCCGCCAGGCGGGGGATCCGGTCCGCCAGGCCCTGGATATCCACATGGGCCTTGGCGGCCATGGTCAGGAGGGCTCCCTCCGTCGGGTCGCCCAGGCAGTCGTAGTTGCCCTCGTGTTCGGTGATTTCCGCATCGTTGGCGGAGGCGGCGATGGTGACCATGGTCCGGAGGACCTCATGTTCCCCGGCATCCAGGTTCTGGCCCTCCCTGGTGATCTCGCCTTCGGGGGCGTAGCCGGTTCCGGACACTTCCAGGACTTCGTCGTCGGTGAAGATCTTGGTGACGGTCATTTCGTTTTGGGTCAAGGTTCCGGTCTTATCCGAGCAGATGACGGTGGTGGTGCCCAAAGTTTCCACGGAGAGGAGTTTTTTAACGATGGCGTTGCGCTCGGCCATCCGGTTCATCCCGATGGAGAGGACAATGGTGACGACGGCGGTCATCCCTTCAGGAATGGCGGCTACCGCCAGGGAGATGGCGGTCATGATGATGTCGGTGATTTCATTGCCGGCGATGAAGCCCAGGATGCCGACAAAGATGGCCACGCCGATGATGAGCTTGCCCAGCTGACCGGAGAGGACGTTGAGCTTGCGCTGGAGGGGGGTGGCCTCTTCCTCGAAGGATTCGATGGTGGAGGCGATCTTCCCGATCTCCGTCTCATGGCCCGTATCCGTGACGATGCCCTTGCCGTGGCCATAGGTCACGATGGTGGAGGAGTAGGCGTAGTTGGCCCGGTCCCCAATGCCCACCTCATCGGTATAAGACGTAGCAGCGTCCTTCTCCGCGGCGACGGATTCTCCGGTGAATGAGGACTCATCGATCTGGAGGTTGGAGGATTCAAAGAGGCGGAGGTCAGCCGGAACGATGTCCCCGGTTTCCAGGAGGACCACATCGCCAGGGACCAGGTCCTCGGATTTGACCTCCATGGACCGGCCCTCTCTCACCACCTTGGCATTGGGGGAGGACATCTCCTGGAGGGCGGCCACCGAATCCTCCGCCTTTCCCTCCTGGTAGATGGAAAGGGCGGCGTTGAGGATGACGATGGCAATGATCATGATGGCCTCGACCATATCTCCGGTGAACATGGAGAAGATGGAGGCCACGATCAGGATGATGACCAAAGGATCCTTAAATTGGTCGATCAGCTTTTCAATAAAGGGCTTTTTCTTGGACTCCGACAGCTTGTTAGGGCCATATTTCTCCAGGCGGGCTTGGGCTTCCGCAGGGGAAAGACCCCGGTCGGCCTGGGTGGACAAGGCCTTCTCCACCTCCTGGACGGATTCTTGGTACCAGTTCATAAAACCTCCTTCGAATAAGGGCAAGGCGATCGATCCGGATAAGTCATCCTCGATCGCAAAATGAGGGCAGAAAAATTGCATAGCTAGATTATAACACGGCCTCTTTTATACCCCAAAGGGGACGATTCTATTATCAATAGGAAAAGAGAAAACCCCCTTTACCGGAGTTTCCGGTAAAGGGGGCATCGATTAAGCTTGTGAACGAATGAGGTTTTTTTTGAAGATCAAGATAAGAGGTGTTTTACCCACTACTCCATTGGGGTTAAATAAACGGTCTCATACCCTTCCCCCTCATATTTTTGAATCAGATCCGGTAAATATTTTTTTTGGATATCACTGGCTGTGGCAAAAGGTAATAGATCCTTTCCTGTCTCCTTCCCTAAGAGAGGAGGGTCCTGTGTGGGATCTTCCACCCTAACGAGGCCATTTGGGCCAAGAAAAACAGAGGTGTAGACTTCTGTGAGGTATTGATCGGATTCTTTTTTTACCAGAATAAGGGAGAATCCTTCTTTTTCTTGTTTAACAAGAAATGCTTGAGAACCGGAGGCTTTTTCCTTGATCGCCTCTTGAACCTTTGGATTCTCTAAGTTGCCTTCTAATTTGTTGTTTTCTCCAGGGTGACGACAAGATGTAATGGCCAGCAAAAGAACAAGTAGGAGTAAAGTAGTTTTTTTCATCATCAACTCCTTTTCTTAATACATACATTAAAACATTTAGATAAACCTTTTCCTAGATAAATTATACCTTGTTAATTCTAAATTGTAAATATTAAGTGGAGTTGTATTTCCCCCTAGCCTCAAAAAATTGATCGAATAAGGAGGATCAGCACATGCGGATCCCTCGAGCTCCACCCCCACCAATCATCTTGTCATCTCCCCCTTTCTTTAGTATTCTAATTAATTGTGATAGAAAGGAAGCGCTTATGAAAGTCCAGTCCATTTCATCGGGTTCCTCCGGAAACTGCGTCTATGTGGAGAGCGACCAAGTCTGCTTTTTGGTCGATGCGGGGAAGTCGGGGCGACAAATCCAGGAGATCCTCCAGGCAGCAGGCATCGACCCCAGGCGGTTGGATGGGATCTTTGTGACCCATGAGCATGCGGACCACATCCAGGGGGTGGGGGTCTTGAGCCGGCGCTTCCGGATCCCGGTCTTTGCCAATGAGAATACCTGGGGGGCCATGGCCAAGCGTCTGGGACGAATTGCCCCCAACCACCGGATCGTCTTCAGAAACGACCAGGCCTTTGAGTGGAAGGGACTGGAGGTCCGGGCCATCCCCATCCACCATGATGCGGTGGACCCGGTGGGCTACACCTTCACCAGCCGGGAGGAGAAGGCCACGATCCTGACAGACACGGGTTTTCTGGATGACCGGATCATGGACCGGATTGCGGACTCCAATATCTTCTACCTGGAGGCCAACCATGATGTGGCCATGCTTTTGAATGGCCCCTATCCCGAGCCCCTGAAGGAAAGGGTCCTGTCCAACCGGGGCCACCTCTCCAACCGCCAGGCAGGCCAGGCCTTGGCCGGCCTCCTTCGGGGGAAGGATGAGGTGGTCCTCTTGGCCCACTTATCCGAAGAAAATAATACGCCGGAGATTTCTCTGGCGACGGTCCGGGCTGTCCTCATGGAGGAGGGCATCGATCCCGACCGGGGGATGACCATCAAGGTGGCTCCCCGGCATGCGGCATCGAGGGTCTACACCTGCCGCTACGATCAAGAAAATTGTCCGGATGCCGGCGACATCAGCCCGGGTCCATTGGTAGAGAAAGAAAGGAGGGGATGATGGAAGACCGTCATATGGAAGACCGTCATATGGAAACCGGCCAGGACATCCTCCGCCGGAATTTCAGACCGGAGGACCTGGCCCAAGCCAACACCATCCCTGTGGGGGATGCCAAGACCATCGGGGTCCAGGTCCGGGAGGGGGAGAGCCATGAGGAAGCCGTCGCCCGGGCTTACCCCCGAGCCTATGAATACTTCGGCCGGGACCTCCTCCCCATGAGAGAGATCGAACACAAGATCCAGACCACCTACCGGATCGACACCGTGGCCAAGTTCACCAAGGCCCTCAAGGAATATGACATGCTGGCGCCGGGGGATAAGGTGGGGGTGGCCATCTCGGGAGGCAAGGATTCCCTCCTCCTGGCCAAGCTCTTCCAAATTCTCTCCCGCTATTCCAAGATTCCCTTTGACGTGGAATTTTTAGCCATGGACCCGGGCTATGCCCCCATCAACCGGGAGCTTTTGGAATTCAACCTGGCCTGGCTGGGCATCCCGGCCACCATCTACCGGTCGGACGTCTTCGAGGTGACGGACAGCGAGGAGCCCAAGGCCCCCTGCTATCTTTGCGCTCGGATGCGGCGGGGCTTCCTCTACGCCAAGGCGAAAGAGATGGGCTGCAACAAGCTGGCCCTGGGCCACCACTACAATGACGTCATCGAAACCACCCTCCTCAACGTTCTCTTCTCCGGCAACTTCAAGGTCATGATGCCCAAGATCGTCGCCCGGAATTTCGAAGATATGGACCTCCTCCGGCCCATGGTCCTGATCAAAGAGGAGGCCATCATCCGCTGGCGGGACGGGGTGGGACTCAAGGCCCTTGACTGTGCCTGCACCGTAACCCAGAAATCCGAAGGCTCCCGGCGAAAATTCGTCAAGGGCCTGATCCAAGAACTCAAGAAGGAGAACCCCATGGTGGAAGATTCCATCTTCCGCTCCGGCCAGAATGTGGCAGTTGATGCCATCCTGGGCTATGTCAACCACGGGGTCCACCACAGCTTTTTAGAACATTATGGAGATCAAACATGGGAACCCTTTTAGACATTCTTAAAGTAGCCATCCTGTCCCTGGTGGAGGGGGTCACGGAATTCCTCCCCATCTCATCCACCGGCCACCTCATCCTGGTCAACGACTTCATCAAGCTCTCCCCGGAGGCCTTTGCCAACGCCTTCACCGTCATCATCCAGCTGGGGGCCATCCTGTCGGTAGTCGTCCTCTACTTTGACCGCCTCAACCCCTGGTCCAAAAACAAGCCCCACCCCCAAAAGCCCCGTCGCTATGAGGACTTTAACGTCCAGACCAAGGTCCACTATCAGCTGACCCAAGCCGCCGACGCCAAGACTCTCCGCCTTTGGGGCAAGGTCCTGGTCGCCTGCATTCCGGCCGCCATCCTGGGCCTCCTTTTCGACGACATGATCGATGCCAAGCTCATGAACATGCCCGTCGTGACCGCCACCCTCTTCCTCTATGGGGTCCTCATCCTGGCCATCGAAAGATGGAACGCCGGCCGGGGCTCCGCTGCCTATGAAGAGGTCAGCGACCTCCCCCTCCGGATCGCCTTCCTCATCGGCTGCTTCCAATGCCTGGCCCTGGTTCCCGGCACCTCCCGGTCCGCCGCCACCATCCTGGGGGCCATGATCCTGGGCTCATCCCGGGTCGCCGCCGCCGAATTCTCCTTCTTTCTGGCCATCCCCACCATGCTGGGCGCCACCTTCCTCAAGGTCATCAAAAACCTGGGCGGCTTCACCCTCTACCAGTGGTTCCTCATCCTCCTGGGCCTGGTCCTTTCCTTCATCGTGGCCTATATCGTCATCAAGAAATTCATGGACTATATCAAGCGGAAGGATTTCGCCGTCTTCGGCTATTACCGGATCGGCCTGGCCGCCATTCTGGTGGTCTATATGCTGGTGAAGAGCTTGTTGTAGGAATCATGGTTGAGCGCCCCCCTAGTTTTCTACTAGGGGGGATTTTTTTGTCGCCATTTTACAAGAATGTCTTACCAACAGCTGAACCTTGCCCGAGCCAGGGATAAAACCCTGTTAAATAGAAAACTCATGAGTATAACAGGGTTCGGCGCCCTGACAATTGATTAGATTTCAAAATTAGCAGGGTCAAAAAAGATCCTGACAAATAAGATAATCGCAAGAATATCAGGGTCAACGGCCCTGATAATTTGCTAAATCATGAAAATAGCAGGGTGAAAAAGGGCCCTGATAATTTATCGGATTGTGAAAATATCAGGGCTTGAAACCCTGACAACTAGCGAAATGACAGGAAAATCAGGATTGAAGGATACTTAAGAATCGAGCAACTCATGAGTTCAGAGCCCGAGGCAGGAGTCACCGCCGAAGGCGGCTTGCCATCAAGGGTAGCTACCCAAACTCATGAGGAAATCAGGCCCTAGCCAGGGTGGCGGCTCCAAACAACCCGCCCGAAGGGAAATTTCCCTCCATCCCGGTCCAATATGATAAAATAAACCTAACTGTTCTGTCCTAGCGAGTGCGCCCGTGGACGACGACCAAATAGCTTAATAGGTCGCATTCGAACCGGTTGAAGCCTCCCTAGACGGAAGAACTTAAGGAGAACATATGGACCCTGCGCAAACTGACCCTGGAGCCCGAAGTATTATTAGCCAATTGGTGGTGATGTTCATCCTCATCCTGATCAATGCCTTTTTTGCGGCGTCGGAGATGGCCTTGGTGAGTGTGGATGACCACCGGATGAAGGAGCATGCGGAGGAGGGGGATCCTAAGGCCAAGCGGATCCTCAAGCTTATGGAGGATCCTTCGCGCTTTCTGTCAACCATCCAAATCTGCATCACCTTGGCGGGCTTTTTCAACTCAGCGGCAGCGGCAACGGGTCTTGCCCAATATCTGGGGGTCTGGTTTGCCCAACTGGGCCTGCCCTCGCCCTACCAGGTGGCGACGGTCCTCTTGACCGTGGTCCTGTCCTTTCTCACCATCGTTTTTGGGGAACTCATCCCCAAGCGTCTGGCCCTTCAAAATCCGGACGGCTTTTCTCTTTCCGCGGTCACCTTTCTTTGGTGGGCCTCCAAGATCCTCCGGCCCTTTGTCTCCCTCCTCTCCAACATCACCAACGGCATCCTCCGCTTGATGGGGATTGAGATTTCCTCTTCGGAAGAGCAGGTCACCATGTCGGACATCAAGTCCATCATCAACGTGGGCCAGTCCCAGGGCATCATTAACCACATCGAAGAGGAGATGATCAATTCCATCATCACCTTCGACAATAAGATGGCGGAAGAGATTATGACCCCTCGGACAGAGGTCTTCTGCATCGACATCAACGACCCCATCTCCGAGTTTTTGGATGAGCTCCTCTCCGTTCGCTATTCCCGGATCCCGGTCTATGACGATGAGATTGACAACATCATCGGGGTCCTCTACATCAAAGACTTTCTCCAAGCTGCCTACAAGTCGGGCTTTGACGGTATCAAGCTCCGGGACATCATCCGCCCCGCCTACTTCGTCCCCGAACGCAAGAACATCAACGAGCTTTTCGGGGAGATGCGGGAGGACAACTTCCACTTCGCGGTCCTCATCGATGAGTACGGGGGCTTCTCCGGCATCGTGACCATGGAGGACCTCCTGGAAGAAATCGTCGGCGACATCGACGATGAGTATGATGCGGATGAGCCGGAAATTGAAAAGGTCTCGGATAACATCTGGTACGCTAAAGGGACCCTGTCCATCAAAGAACTCAACACCAACCTGGGCAGCCGGTTGGATGAGGCCCACGAAGATTACGACACCCTGGGCGGCCTCCTCTACTTTCTCATGGGACGGATCCCGGAGGATAGCGAGCAGCCCTACGTCTATTACCAGGGGATCCATTTTATGGTGGAAGAGATTGAAAACAAGCGCTTTGCCCGAGTCCGGATCGAGTACGACCCCGAAGAGCAGGATGAGGATTCGGAAACGGAAGACAAAGAACGATTCTAAGCCAAAGACCTGCCAGCCGACCCGGGGCAGGTCTTTTTTTACGAGAAAGGGGGGGCCATGGACCCGATGGATAAAACAAGCCCGGATGACCGGGAACCTGCTGAGACCGAGGTGGTTCCGGACGATGTCGCTCCTGCGGACAAGGTGACCCCGGACCAGGACGAAGAAGATAAAGAAGAGAAAGAAGAGGAAGAAGAGAAAGAAGAGGAAGAAGAAATCTTCCCCTGGCGGGCCTATGAGGAAGAGAGCCCGGTGGACCGGGCGGAGGGCTCAGGGGAAGGTCCGGGGCCGAATCTCGCCCAGGAGCCATCGATGGTCAAGGACTTCCTTGCCGGAGGAAGGGACTTTATCCGGAAAAAATTCAAGTGGACCCTGGCCGGGCTGGCCCTTATCGTTCTTCTCTTTTTGGCGATTTCCTTTTTCCGGAACCGCCAGGTTCTGACCCAGCCTATCAAGGTGGAGGAAGCCTGGAAGAAAAAGATCCTCAAGGGAAATACCCTCTACTACCTGGAGGGGACGGAAATAGTGGCCCGGGAGGGCGGCCAGGAGCGCTTCCGGGTGGCCTTGGGCAAGCAGGTGAGTGACCTGGCCTATGGCCCCATGATCTATGCCCTGGCGGATGGAAAAATCAAGGTCCTGGACATGGATTCGGGCGAGACGGTCCATGAGAAAGAGGAGGCCAAAGCCCTCTGGCTCCAGCCCCTGGAAGACGGGGGAGTGGCTGTGGCCCTGCCGGACCGGGTCCTCCTCCTCGACCGAAATTTGGAGGTCCGGGAGGTCCAGGAAGCCCGGTCCATCCCCTATGCCTTCTATAAAACCGCTATGGGGACAGCCCGGTTGGACGGGGGTCCCATCCAAAAGGACCTGGTCGTCCAGGGTCAGGTGGAGTGGGATGTGGGGATCGCCCCCTATCCCCCCGAAGACCGGACCCTCTCTTTTCTGGCTATCCATGAGGAGGGTCGGCCCGACATCCTCCTGCCCTCCCGTCGTCCCCTTCTGGATGTCAAAGAAGGACCCAAGGGGGCCTGGCTGGTCCTTTCTGCTGACCGCCTCCTGGTCATTCGGGAGGGGGCCATGGTCCGGTCCATCCCCTTCACCAGGGTCCGAGACTGGGCTATTGGAGACAAGCTGGCCATCTTGGACGGGGCCAAGGTCCGCCTCATCGACATGGAGAACTGGGAGGTCCAGGACCTGCCTCTGGACTTTATCCCCAGCCAGCTGGCAACCTTCCAAAGGGAAATCTATGCCCTTGGCGAAGGAAAGCTGGCCCACTTAAATGGGGAGGTGAAAGAAGGCAAATTAGTCTTGAAAAAGGGCATTTCTCAACCCATCATCCAAAACCTGGATGGAGCCCCCGCTGCCGTCACCGACCAAGGGTTGGTTCCCTTGAACCGGGTGGATCTGGGCCAGGAAGAAAAGATCCCGGAAAAGACCCAAGAGAAATAGGAAAGGAGACCGCATGAGACTGGAAAACCTGATTCTTTGGATGGAGGAAAGCCTCCACCTGCCCCGAATTCTGGGCGCCCTATTGATCTCCGGGGTCCTCATCCTTCTGGCCAAGATCATCCGGGAGGTATTCTGGCGTTTTCTTTCCCAGGTCTATGCCAAGAAATCGACCTGGAAGGGGACCAACGAACGGGATAAGACCATTCTTTCCATCGCCCGGTCTACCCTGACCTTCCTGATTTACTTCTTCACCGCCGTGATCATCCTGGACCTCTTCGGCATCAACACCGCCTCGGTTCTAACGGCGGCCGGGATCGGCGGTATCGCCCTGGCCTTTGGTGCTCAGCGGATCATCGCCGACCTCTTTTCCGGCCTCTTCATCCTGGTTGACGGCGACCTCAACGTGGGCGATTGGGTGGAATTTGCCGGCAAGGAGGGGGAGGTGGTGGAAATCGGCCTCCGCCGGACCAAGATTATCCAATACACCGGAGTCCTCATCATCGTCCCCAACTCCGAGATCAAGACCATCATCAACTATCGGACGACCCGGAACCGGGTCAAGTGCGACGTCACCCTTTCCGTCCCCATCCGACTAGCTCCGGAAGAGGCTCAGGCCATCTTCCAGCCGGCAGCCCTGGCCCTCTACCGAGACCAGGGGGACTTCTTCCTGGAAGAACCCACTTACATGGGGATCGACCAGGTCAATGCCTATTCCTATCTCTACCGGATCGGCTTGGTTTCGGACTATGACCACCGCTTTGCTGCCCAGAGGAAGGTTCGGGAGGCTTGCCTCAAGGCCCTCCAGGACCACCGCCCTGACCTCCTGGGCCAGGGGCCGGTCCTTGTGGAAGGAGAGTGAGCTATGGTCAATTACCGGGTGGGCAATGTGGTCGTTCTGAAAAAAGGCCATCCCTGCGGGACGAATGCCTGGATCATCCGCCGGACCGGGACCGAAATCAAGCTGGAATGCGCCGGCTGTGGTCGGGAGGTCTGGATGGACCGGCCCGCCTTCCATAAGAGCCTGCGGAAGATTCAAAACAAGGAGGGAAAATTCGTTTCCATCCTCCACTACATAGGGGAGGATGAATAAAAAAAGGATAATCTTATTCAAGAGATGCTTCTTTTGATGCAAGGCGTTTTGTCAAACACACTGCATTAGAGAAGCTCTTTTTTTATTCGAGCTGTCATCGATGTCTTCCTTCATTACAGCTTGGAAGCCTAGCCTGGCTTATATTTGTCCTCATTTATTCCATAAAAACGTGCATATGCACATAAAATAGGAATGAATCATGAAAAGTATCTTATTTTGCGATAGAATATCATTACTAAAAAGCGTGCAATTGCACAGAAATGAGGAGCAATCTGATGGAGATTAAAAGAGATACTTACCTACAGCAGTTAATTGAGAGAAAAGATAATGGGATGATCAAGGTAATCACCGGCATTCGTAGATGCGGAAAATCCTATTTGCTCTTTACCATCTTTAAGAGATATTTACTGGAGAAGGGGGTTGGCTCTGATCATATTATTGAAATTGCATTGGACGGTATTGAGAACGAGGAATTAAGGGATCCTAAGATGTGTTTCAAGTATATCAAGGATGTGATGAAGGACGACGGGAAGTATTATCTTCTTCTGGATGAAGTACAGTTTATGCCCCGATTTGAGGAAGTGTTGAACAGTCTGCTGCGCATGAGCAATATTGATGTGTATGTCACCGGAAGTAATTCCAAGTTCCTGTCCAGTGATATTGTGACCGAGTTTCGCGGCAGAGGGGATGAAATCAGAATCCATCCCCTTTCTTTTGCTGAGTTTTATTCTGTTTATGACGGCGACTATAATGATGCCTGGGACGACTACATGACCTACGGAGGATTGCCGCAGGTTGTTCGTTTCCAAAGTGAACGACAGAAAGCAGACTATCTGAAGAACATCTTTGCTAATGTTTACCTGAAGGATGTTATAGAAAGAAATAAAATTCAAAATGTGGATGAGATTGGTATTCTGGTTGATGTGCTCGCATCTGCAATCGGCGCACCAACTAACCCTTCAAAGATTGCGAATACCTTTGCCAGCGAGCGTCAAATGACGTATACCAATAAAACGATCTCAAACCATATTGATTTTTTGGCAGATGCCTTTTTAATTTCCAAGGCAAGCCGTTACGACATTAAAGGACGAAAATATATCGGTGCAAATCTGAAATATTACTTTACTGATCTGGGACTGAGAAATGCTCGTTTGAATTTTAGACAACAAGAACCTACTCATATTATGGAGAACATTGTTTATAACGAGCTGCTGATTCGTGGCTATAATGTTGATGTGGGCATCGTAAAGATCTTTGATAAAGATAAAGAGGGCGAGCGTATCCGTAAGCAGTTAGAAGTTGACTTTGTGGTTAACCAAGGCAACCAGAGGTATTATATTCAGGTTGCCTATGACATGACTTCGGAAGAGAAGCAAACTCAGGAGTTCAACTCTTTGCGTAATATCCCAGACTCTTTTAAGAAAATCATCATTGTAAATGGCAACAAGAAACCCTGGAGAAATGATGAGGGATTTGTCATCATGGGAATGAAGTATTTTCTTTTGAATGCAGATAGTTTAAAGTTCTAAACGTTGAAGAATTCCTGCATATTTTTCCTGCCTTTCCCTTTCTCTCCCTGCCATCTTATAGAAGGAGTGGTGGGCATAGAAGCGGAAGGGATAGTCCCGAACAATTTGGTCAAAATCCAGGGCCGAAGCCAGACGGAGGAAGTCCTTCCGGGTCATGATCCGGTAGAATTCCCCGGCTTCCTCAGTGTGGAGGTAAGTCTTTGCCAATTCCTGGGCCAGGAATTCGTAGAAGGCAAACTCAATAAAGATCTGGGAGGAGAAGACAGCACAGAGTTTTCGGAGTTCCTCTTTATCCTTGTCATCAATCAAGAGATAAGCGTTGATCCAGGAATAGGGGAGGAAATTGGATCCCTGGTAGAGGAGGATGTCGGGTGGGGAAGGATTCTCTGCCCCCAGGTCTTCCAGAGCTTGGGCCAGGCCGAAGCACGTTGCCTCATGGTCGATATGGGCATCCAAAAAATTTACCGAACAAATCAGGTCATAGTCCTTGGCGACGAGGACCTCTTTGATTTGGTCGACAAAATAGGACCAGTGGGCCCGGAGGTGGGAGGTCTCCCGGGCATTGGGGAGGCCGATCGCCTTGATCACATGGAGGTCCAGGTCTTTCGCAATCTCCTCCAATTCCCGGAAGCGGACTTCCTGTCCCTGACCATTCATATTATTGGTGGTGTAGAGGAGGTCAATATCCGCCTTTCCTTTTAAGGAGAGGAAAAACTGGCCCAGGCCCAGGATCTCGTCATCGATATGGGGGGAGAGAACCAGGATTTTCTTTCCATAAAAGGAAGAAGGGTCCAGGGCCCGGGCCCGTAAGGGTCGATCCTGGTGGATTTGTCGAATCTTTTTTCGGTTATAGGCACGGAAGGGTCCCTTGAGAAGGCGGATGAGGAGACGCTTAGCGGCGACGGAAAATCTTTTGAACAAGAGTTTTCATCCTTTCTCGGTTAAGGTAACGTCTAGGCTTGGGGTCATCGGCATCCTTAACCGCAAAGACCACAGTCCCTTGGAGTGTTTTTTTGTACTGGCCATAGCTGAGGGTAAAGTCCGGATATTTTTTCCTGTTGAAGAAAAGGGCTCGGAGAATATCCTCATGGTCCTTGACCCAGAGGACTTTCTTCTGGACTTTCTTGGGGATAAAGTCGATGGGTTGGCCCAGGAAGTCCAGGTAGGCAGCCTGGAGAACATTAACTCCTGTCGGTTCAAGGGCGGAAATATCCAAATAGGTCCTGGGATTGGAGTCCAGGAAGTAGTATTTTCCATCCCTGGGGTCATATTTGAATTCCATCCCATGGAGACCATCAAAGGCCAGGGCCCGGTTGATCTTCTGGGCGGCCGGGCACACGCCGGGAATATCCTCATAGAGGCCGGCGGTTGTTGTTCCTGCATTGGGAGGGTATTGGCGAATTTTTCGGGAAGCCACTTCTCGAATGGTCTCCCCTTTTTTGACATAGGCAAAATAGTAGATGAGGTTTTGCTCGCTGCCGGGAATATACTCTTGGGCGACCAGGACTCTCCGGTCCAAGCCCGCCTCTTTTAACCTCTCGACATAGTTTTTTACCGCTTCCTCTTCGTGGAGTATGGTGGCCTTGTCAAAGCGGTCAGAAAAATGGATGGAGACCACCGGCTTGACCAGGAGGGGGAATTTCAGGTCGTGGATGTCCAGCAAATCCTTCCCCTCCTCCACCCGGCGGGACCGGGGATAGTCCACCCCGATTTCATCGAAAAGGGGGTAGAGGCCGGTCTTGTCCAGGCAGGCTTGGATGGTTTCCGGATTGTTGTTGACAATGTGGAAGTTGGGCAAGGAACCCAGGCGGGTGACTCGGAGGGCGTAGTCATCCGAGGTGGCCAAGAGGTAACCTTTCTTTCCTATAGAAGCCAGGTAGGCTCCGGCCTTTTCCAAGCCCTCCACCAGGTCATCTTGAATGAAGGTTTTAACCGCATACTTGGAGTAGCAGGCCACGCCATCTTCTTCCGCCACAATGATTCCCCCGACGCCTAGGGACCGGAAGGCACGGATGGTCCCCAGGGAGTTCATGTTGGACCCCAGGACAACCGGGATGTATTCATATGGGCATTGAGCGAGCTTCATCTTTTTATCCTTCTAGTTCAGGGGAAGTACGTCCACCCGATCGACTTCCTCTCGGATATCTTCCAGGCTGGGGAGGGAGCGGACATAGTAGGTAGCATTGGAAACGGCCTGGGCAAGTTTGAAGGCTTCCTTGGGGTCGTTGATCCGCATATAGTCTCCAATAAAGCCGGCAGCCAGGGTCATATCCGTGTGGGTAGAAGAGACTACTTTCTTGCTCGGCCCCTGGGCTTCATAGGTTTTTCGCTCCGAGGTGATGAGGAGGGAGCCCGCAAGTTCCTGGTTGATGATGACATTTTGTGCCCCCATGTCGATGCAGGTCAGGCCGGCCCGGAGGATATCCTGCTTGGTCCGGAGGTCTTCTTCCAGCATCTCGGAGAGTTCCTTGACCGTGGGGGTAATCAGGAGGGGTTTTTTGGACAAGACCTCGGGGAGATATTCGGCATTGATAATGGGGAGGAAGTTGGCCCCATTAACGACAGCAATGTCAATCATCCGGTCGTAGAGGTCGGCGGAGACATTTTTGGGCAGGGATCCGGCCAGGACGATGTAGTCTCCTTCCCGGATCCGGGAGAGGTAGAACATGAGGTCGTTGATTTCCTGGACGGTCACAATGGTCGACCGGCCCAGGACCCGGGTTTCCACATCGTTATCAAAGAGGGATACGTCGATCCGGGTGTTGTCGGCGATGTGGACAAATTGGTTGGAAATCCCGGCATTGGAGAGCTCCTCTTCGATAAATGCGCCGGTGTGGCCCCCCACAAAGCCGGTGGCCGTGGAGGGAATATCCAGAATACTCAAAATTTGAGAAACGGTAATGGCCCGTCCGCCCGCTCGGAAGCTGTCGTTGGTCGCCAGGTTGGTCCGGCCCGGCTTCAGCTCATCTAAAATGGAAATCAAATCCAAAGAGGGGTTGAGGGTAATGGTGTAAATCACGGTTCCTCCTCCTTCCAGAGTCTAGAAAAAGTTAAAAATACATACACCCTATCCTACCACGATTTACCGGGCGCAAGCGACAAATTTGTTGGTGGGCATGTCCGCCCGATCCCGGTCCAGATCGGCATAGTCATAGCCATAGAGGGCGGCGAAATCCACTGACTTGGAGCCGAATCGGGACCGGATGGCGAAGAGGGCCCGGCTCAGGTCCTCTTTTTTCTCATGGGCAGGGTAGTCCGGAAAGAAAGCCCTTTGGACGGCCTTGGGCTGGGGGAGGAGGCGGGAGGCCCGGAGGGTCATGGCCCGGACCCGGTGCTTCCAGAACCAGAAGCCGTCGAAGATGTCCAGGGCCCGGTCGGCCAGGTCCTGGGCGTTTTGGGTGGGATAGGGGAGGGGGAGGTCATCGCCCATTTGAAAGAGAGTATTGTCTCGGACGGAGAGGGAGAGGCGGCTGGCAGAGAGGCCGGCGGAAAGGAGCTTGCCCTCCACTTCCTTGGCCAGGCGGCGGAGGGAGAGGGCCACCTCATCCCGGTTGACCAGGTCCCTCCGGAAGGTGGTCCCACAGCCCAGGGACTTAATGGGAGGGCGAAAATCATAGGGAGCTACGGGAGTCCTGTCCCGGCCGTTAGCCGCCAGCCAGAGCCGATAGCCGTTGATGCCCAGGAGCTTGCGGATGAATTCGGGGTCCGACCGGGCCAGGTCACCGATGGTGTGGATGCCGAAGCGGGCCAGCTTTCTTGTCGTTTGGGGACCACAGAAGAGGAGGTCGGAGGTAGGTAGGGGCCAGGCGACTTCCTTATAATTACTCCGGTCAATCCGGGTCTGGGCATCCGGCTTCTTATAGTCGGAGCCCAACTTAGCGAAAAACTTATTGTCGGAAATCCCCACGGAGATGGTCACCTCCAGTTCATCTCGGAAGCGCCGGCGGAGGGTCCGGGCCAGGGTCTCCCCATCCCCGAAGAGGCGGTCAGTCCCGGTCACATCCAACCAGCACTCGTCCATCCCGAAGGCTTCCACCCGGTTGGTGTAGTCCAGGTAAATGTGGTGGGCCATCTTGGAGTAGGCCAAATAGAGGGAGAAGTCGGCGGGAACCAGGAGGAGACCCGGACATTTCTGTTGGGCTTCCCAGATGGCCTCCCCGGTCTTGACCCCTTGGATCTTGGCTTCCTGGGACTTGGCCAGGATGATCCCGTTTCGGGCTTCCACCGATCCACAGACGGCCATGGCCTTTCCCCGGAGGGCGGGATTGCGGGCTTGTTCAATCGAAGCGTAGCAGGCATTCATGTCGGCATGGAGGATGGTGGGGGACATGAGCTGACTCCTTTCTCATAAATAAGAAGATGAACTTCCTGTTTATGAGAAATTATAGGAAGAATGACTTCGCTTGTCAAGAGAAAAAGGAAGATATTTTTCGGATTTTGTTGAAAAAAGAAAAGATTTTCTTCTGTTTTCATGTATAATGGAAGGAGCAATGATCGGGTAAATGAAAAACTAGGGGGATGTATGAAGTTTGCGGATAAGGTAAAGGACCTGCGGAAGAAGGCGGGCTGGACCCAGAAGGACCTGGCCGACCAATTGGGGGTAACGGTCCGGACGGTGGGGTCTTATGAGACGGGCCAGTCCTACCCCAAGAGTCGGCAGATTTATGATAAGATGGCCAAGATTTTCGCGGTGGACCGGAACTATCTTCTTATGGAAGAGGTTGAGGAAGGCCGGGGAGGGGGTATGGCCCCTGACCCGGGGATGGCGGAAGCCCAGGACCTGGTCCGGCGGGCCTCGGCCATGTTTGCCGGCGGGAGTTTGACGGAAGAGGATAAGGATGCGGTCATGCGGGCCCTCCAGGATGCCTATTGGGAGGGACGAAAAGAGGGGTAGGATGGAGATTGAGAGACGGGTAGAGTCTTTAAAGGAAGAATTTCGGACGGAGGATCCGGAGGAACTGGCCCGGGGGCTGGGGGTCTCCATCTACGAACGGTCCGACTTCAGCCAGCTCCTGGGGATGTTTGCCGTTGTCGACCGGAGACCCTGCATCTTCCTCAACGCCAATATGGGAGAGAGGGACCGGCGGATCGTCCTGGCCCATGAGCTGGGCCATGCCGTCCTCCACCAATCAGAGGAGGGGATCTTGGACATGGTCCAATTCACCCTCTTTTCCACCAATTCCCGGTCGGAATATGAGGCGAATGTCTTTGCCGCCCATCTCCTCATGGATGATGGGGAGGTCCGGGACCACCTGAAGGAGGGGGTCGATGTCGTCAGCCTGGCCCAAACCCTCCAGGTGGACATCAACCTGCTTCTCATAAAACTGCATGAAATGGAAAAGAAGGGGATGGGGATGGACCTGCCGGACCTTCCCCCTTCGGACTTTTTGAAATATGGTCACCAATAGGGCGGGACATGGTCCGGCCCTGGATGAGAAAAATAGAAAAGAGGATAGTATGATCGACTTTCAATTATATGGACAGGGTGGAGCCAAGGTGTTTTTCCTCCGCCCGGGAGACAAGGCGGAAGGAAGCCTCGGTGCTTACCTGGACAGGCTGGATTTTGAGGGAAAGAAGGGGGAGATGGTCTACCTCCCCTCTCCGGAAGGGGCCGGCCAGGTCGCCCTGGGTTTAGGGGAGAAGGACCTGACCCTGGACGACCTTCGGGAGATCTTCTTTGACCTGGGCAAGTTGGTCCGGGAGAAGAAAGAGGGTGTAGTGGAAGTGACTATGCCTGACCTGGGCCTCTGCCACCGGAAGACCTTGATGGCGGTCTATGAGGGCCTCCGTCAAGGGGACTACCGCTTCTCCAAGAAAACCGACAAGAAGGACGATGAGGTCCGGTTGGTCGTCAACTACACTCCTGCCGGGGGAAAGGAAGACAAGCTTAGGGATGGTTTGGCCCGGATCCGGGATATGATGGATGGGGTTTTCTTTGCCCGGGACCTGGTCAATGAGCGGGCCAATGTCATTTATCCCGAAAGCCTGGCCCGTCTGGCCAAGGAAAAGCTGGAGTCGGTGGGGGTCAAGGTGACGGTCTATGAGGAAGAGGCCATCCGGGACCTGGGGATGGAGGCCTACCTGGCGGTTGCCCGTGGGGCAGCCAACCGTCCCCGACTCATCGTCATGGAGCTGGCCAACAGCGATGGCCCAAAGACGGCCCTGGTGGGCAAGGGCCTGACCTATGACAGCGGGGGCTATTGCGTGAAATCGCCTGCCGGTATGGCCACCATGCACTCGGACATGGGCGGGGCCGGGTCGGTCATCGGGACCATGTACGCCCTGGGTAAGTCCAAGGCCAAGTGCAATGTGGTGGGCCTGGTCGCGGCCTGCGAGAATATGATCTCCGGGACCGCATACAAGACGGGGGACATCATCGACTCCATGAAGGGCTTGACCATCGAGGTGGTCAATACGGATGCCGAGGGCCGGTTGACCCTGGCGGACGCCGTTCACTACGCCTCCAACGACCTTGGGGCAGACCGGGTAATCGACCTGGCCACCTTGACCGGGGCGGTCCTCAGCGCTCTAGGCGAGGAGTACACCGGGGCCGTGACCAATGCACCGGACTTCTATGAGGAATTCCAGGAGGCTGCTGACCTGGCCGGGGAGAAGGTCTGGGCCTTCCCCTATGACGACCTCTTCAAGAAGCTCAACGATTCCGACGTCGCCGACATCAAGAACTCCGCAGGTCGGGAAGCCGGATCCGTCACCGCCGGCCTCTTTGTCGGGGCCTTTGTCAAGGAAGACCTCCCCTGGATCCACCTGGACATCGCCGGGACCGCCTACCGGTCCAAGGCCCGGGGCTACTTGCCCGCCATGGCCACCGGCGTCCACGTCAAGACCCTCTACCAGCTCTTGAACCCCTTGGTTTCCTGCGATTAGTGAAAGAAAAAAGAGCCCCCTCCGGTCCCGCTAGCCTGCGGGATGGGAGGGGGCTTTTGTTTTGACTGGAAAGGATCCTAGATTTTTTTTCGGAGGAGAGAGCTGATGAGGAACAAGGGGAGACAGACGGCGGCAAAGAAGGAAGTGGAATATGCCGCATTAACCGCCACTTGTTCGAAGCGAGTCATATTTCCTTGAAGCTGGAGGAAGGTCAGGATGACCCCATCAATCAAGCTGATGAGGAAAAGGGCTGCCGCCATGCATGCTGCAATCTTGAAAAGATGATAGGAAAGATTGAGCTTAGTGTAGGGGTGCTTGATTTCCTGATAAATCGTTAAAAACTCATTCTTCAACATCACTATTACCTCCGATCTGTTGAATTGATCCTGTGTGATTGCCCGGATAGAAGAGAAGATAGAGGAACTCTCTCTATATAATTAGTATAGTTCTAAATTACAAAAAAAAGGATTTGATGAAAAAAAGAAATCATTGAGGAGATGATCAGAGAAGCGGGCTATTTTGCCACTGTCATACCGGCCCAACCGACGAAATTGGTGGAAAGAGGGGTATCCTCATACCGCTCTAAATGGCGAAATCATCAGGAAGAGGGGTATCGCCGTACCGCCCCAAATGGCGAAATCATCAGGAAGAGGGGTATCCTCATACCGCTCCAAACGGCGAAATCATCAGGAGGAGGGGTATTGCTGTACCGCTCCAAATGGCGAAATTCATCAGGAGGAGGGGTATTGCCATACCGCCCCAAATGACGAAATCATCAGGAAGAGGGGGAACTTTCCGGCCTGAGTCGCCTCATGACCCCACCTCGCCCTATGAGTCCCGCCTCATGAGCCTCCTACTTCAGCTTGACGAAGAGTTGGTTGGCGCCGTCTTTGGAGTTTTTCCGGGCTTCCAATTTGACGTTCTTCACCGTGGGGATAAAGGAGGCGAGTTTGGTATAGCCGTAGTTTCGGACGTCGAAGTCGGGATGGCGTTTGACCAGCTGGTTGCCCAGGTTGGCCAGGGAGATCATGCCTTCTTCATCGGAGTTTTCCTGGATGATGTTGTTGATGGACCGTTTGATGATGGAGATGGAGGTTCCGGCCTTGGACTTGGAGGACTTGCTGTGGGGCCGGTTGTTGGGTGAAGGGGATTTCCGGTTGCTGGAGGGTTTGGCGGTGGTCGGCTCTTCTTCTCGCTCCTCTTCCTCCTTGCCCTCACGGCTGGAGTCATAGAGGACGTCCAGGTATTTGAAGGAGTTGCAGGCGGCGATGAAGGCGGAGGGGGTTTTGGATTCTCCCATGCCGATGACGTGCATGCCGGATTCCCGGAGGCGGGAGGCAAGGCGGGTGAAGTCGGAGTCCGAGGAGACCAGGACAAAGCCGTCCACCGACATGGTGTAGAGGATGTCCATGGCGTCGATGATGAGGGCTGAGTCCGAGGCGTTCTTGCCGGAGGTGTAGGTGTATTGCTGGATGGGGGTGATGGAGGCATCCAGGAGGGTGGATTTCCAGCCGGAGTTTTCATTGGAGGTCCAGTCCCCATAGATCCTCCGGTAGGTGGTCAGCCCATAATTGGAGACCTCATCAAAGATGATCTGGATGTACTTGGGGGAGACATTTTCTGCGTCGATCAGGACCGCATAGCGTGCTTCATCATTCATACGACACTTCCTCTTCTAGTTTGGAGAAACGGTAGGAGATGAGGATCCCGGCCACCAACATGACCGCTCCGAAAGCCAGGGCCGGGAGGAAGGTCAGGCTGGCCTGGGCCAGGCCTTCTGCGGTGTAGGCGGGGAAGATGATGGCGGGGAAGATCCCCAGGGTGGATCCGATGACCATGCCGAGGACGGAATGGAAAATCTTGGAGTAGTTGTGGTCAAAGAGGTAGGTGGCGACCTTGGACAGGGCGAGGACACAGAGGACGATGCCCAGGGAGAAGGGGAGGATCATGGACAGGTCCAGGCCGGCCAGGGCCCCGGCCATCTTGTCATAGAGGCCGAAGTAGATCAGGAAGTTGGAGGGGGACATGCCGGGGATAATGAAGCCCAAGGCCACCACGGCGCCTGAGAAAAACCAGACCAGGGGAGAGGATTGGATCTTGGGGAAATTTCGTCCCAGGAACATGAGTCCAAAGATGATCATGGCCCAGACCACCATGAGGACCAGGTCGGTCGAGTCCCGTCCCTCCCTGCCGGCTTGCTTATATAAGGAAGGGAAGGTCCCGATGACGAAGCCGATGAAGAGGCAGACGAATTGGGCCGCATATTGGCCGAAGGCCTTCTCCACAAAGATGGAGAAGAGGAAGATGCCGGCCAGGCCGCCGATGCCGATAGGCATGAAGAAGCGGACATTGGCCAGGAAGTGGTCACGGATATTGGAGAGGAAGCGGATGGCGGGTTGGTAGACCCCGAAGATGACGGAGAGGACCCCGCCGGATAGGCCGGGGAGGATGCCCCCGATGCCAATCAAAATGCCCTTGACCAGGCGGATGACCCAGTTTTGCAGCCCGGGACCCGCATTGGGGGCTTGAATGAGATTTTTTGAAGATTCCATATATTGATATACCTCCTATGGTAAGCGGTTTTATTTTACCATAACCGTCGAGCTTGGGGATATTATGGGATTTTCGAGAAAGATCCTTGGGTTCATCGGACCTGACTTGGTAAAATAAGTCGTAAGAAAGATCTGGCTATCGAAAGCAAATGACATGAGGAGGAACCATGAGGATCATTCCACCGGACGCATTCCGTCGCTCAACCTGGTCGGGCGGCGAGACCACTGAGCTCACCATCTTCCCGGAAGGGGAGAACTTCAAGGACCGGACCTTCCTTTTTCGGATCTCATCCGCCAGCTTCACCGGGACAGAATCCGTCTTCTCGGACTTCACCGGCTACCAGCGCTACATCCTTCCCCTGGTCGGCAGCCTCTGGCTGGCCCACGCTGACCCCCAAGGCCACCCTCTCTACCGGCGGAACCTTGTTCCCTATGAGGTAGACTACTTTTCCGGCTCATGGACCACCCAATCCGGCAACAGCCTGGACTGCCGGGACTTCAACCTCATCGTCCGGGAAGACCTCCCTGCCCAGCTGGCTGTCCTTCGTCCGGGGGAGGCCTTTGTCCCCAAACGCCGGGGCCTCCTCTTTGCCTACTCCCCGGCTGACGCCTGCATACGCCTGGGCAGCCGGGATCCCCTGGACCTCCCTGCCGGCCATCTCGTCCTGGTGGAGGAAGAGGATGCCCTCTTTCTATTGGAAGTGGTGTCCGCCGAAAGCCCCCTTGTGGTGGGGGAGGTGGGGGTTGGGTGAAAAAGCTCAGAAAATCCTACTGGTTGAAAAGTAGAAACCCTGCTGGATGAAGCTTGAAAATCCTGCTGGTTGAAAAGTAGAAATCCTGCTGGATGAAGCTTGAAAATCCTGCTGGATGAATGGCAGGAGGTGCCAAGCCTATGGGATGCTGTCCGCTATGAGGTGGATCGGAGGGGTGAGTTGGGGCAATTTATCCTGACAGGATCATCTACGCCCACCCAGAAGGGAATTCTCCATAGTGGGGCGGGGAGAATTGGGTCCATTCGTATGCGACCCATGTCACTCTATGAATCCGGAGAGTCCAGCGGAGTCGTTTCACTCCAGGCGATCTGCCGGAAGGATTTCACAAACCATCTTGTTGAAGAAAGTAAAATAGAGGACCTCGCCCATTTTATTATTCGAGGAGGGTGGCCGGGTTCTTTGTCAGTAGCAAGGGAGGATGCCTATCAGGTCCCAAGAGAATATCTTCATCAGGTCATTAACCATGATATTTACCGTTTGGAAGGGGTTAACCGTGATACAAATAAAATGGAAGCCCTTCTGCGATCTTTGGCAAGAAATGAATCGACAACAGCTAGCATTCAAACACTGATTCGGGATATTAGCTTCCATGATGGAAATCCTATTAATAGAGAAACGGTAAGCAATTATTTAGCTCTTTTTGACCGTCTTTTCTTGATCGAAGACCAGAAAGCTTTCTCATCCAATATTCGCTCCTCTGTTCCCATAAAACAACAAGCCAAGCGACATTTTGTTGATCCTTCTCTTCCGGCGGCTTTACTAGGTGTCACCGAGGAAGCTTTGATTCAGGACCTCAACACCTTCGGTTTCCTTTTCGAATCTTTATGTGAACGAGACCTCCTTATTTATGCGGAATCTTTCGGAGGAAAGCTATTCCACTACCAGGATTATAAGGGGAATGAGATAGATGCGGTTATTTCCTTTGATGATGGTGATTGGGCTGCTTTTGAAATCAAGTTGGGGGCTGGACAGATTGATAAGGCGGCAAAGCATCTTTTGGCGATCAAGAAACAATTTGCCGAGGATGGGTTGAAAGGACCGGAAGTCCTTTGCGTCCTATGTGGCCTAAGCCATGCAGCTTATCAGAGGGAAGACGGGGTGTATGTGGTTCCCATCACTGCCCTGAGAGAATGAGGGATGGCTTTTTCTTTCTCCCTGTCTAATGATATAATTTTTATAGAAAGAAAACGCATTCACCATCATCCATTGTCCGAATCGATGTACTCAGCCCATTAGGGAGAAAGGAAGATCTCATGAAGCACATCCTCTCATTTTTCCTCGTTTGCGTCTTGGCACTGACGGCCTGCTCCGGCACGGCCCAGACACAGACCCAGGACCAGGTAGTAGCGGAGGTGGTCTCCACCATCAAGCAGGCAGATAGCCAGCCCGTCGGAATGAAGATGAAGGGCGAGATGGATCTGGGCCTAGCTCAATCGACTATGGACCTGACCGCCGATAAAGAAGCCAACACCCACATGAAGATGTCGGTGACCATGGCCATGCTGGGAATGACGAATGCCCAGGATGTGGAGTTCTATGTTTCGGGAGGTCATGGCTATGTCAAGCAGGAAGGAGGCGGCTGGCAGGAAACAGAGGGACTATCCAAAGAAACCCTGATGAAGAATACCATGCTGCCGGGTAAGGACCAGGTCAAGGAGCTGGAAGACCAACTGAAGAAGGCGAAAATGACGGAAAAGGACGGAGCCTATGTTTTTGATATGGAATTGGACTTCAAGGAATTTTCCAAATCCACCGGGGCTCAGAGCCAGCAGGCCCTTCCGGATGTCGAGAATGCCAAGCTTCCTGTCAAGATGACCATGAAATTTGACCAGAAAAGCTACCGTCTTATCGGCCTTTCTTTTGATGGGACAGAAGCCATGAAGGAACAGGTCACGGACTCCTTAGGCCTTTCTTCTGATGGGATGGACTCCATGGAAGGGATGGGCATGAGCCCGGATGATTACAAGATGGTCGGGAACTTCGACATCGAATACCAGGATGATAACTTCAAATTGGCGGTGCCGGAGGGAATCCCGGCCGCCCGGTAAATGAAAGATGAGGAGATAATATGACAAAGAAAAATCCCATTGTGACGATTGAAATGGAATCAGGCGGGACCATCCGGGCCGAGCTCTACCCGGACCTGGCCCCCAATACGGTCCGGAACTTCCTGGCCCTGGTGGCGGACGGATTTTACGATGGAACCATCTTCCACCGGGTCATCCCCGGCTTCATGATCCAGGGAGGTGACCCCGAGGGCACCGGCATGGGCGGCCCGGGCTATTCCATCCAAGGCGAATTTGCCTCCAACGGCATCCCCAACGACCTCAAGCATGACCGCGGCGTCCTCTCCATGGCCCGGTCCATGATGGCCGACTCCGCCGGCTCCCAGTTCTTCATTATGCACGCTCCGGCACCCCATCTCAATGGCGACTATGCCGCATTCGGCAAGGTCATTGAGGGCCTGGATGTCGTGGATGAGATCGCAAAGACACCGACCGGCTTCCAGGACCGTCCCCTCGAGGACCAGGTCATGAAGAAGGTGACCGCAGAAACCTTTGGGGAAAGCTACGATCCTCCGGAAAAGATGTAAAAACAATACAGCCCCCAGGTCCACTTTCGCTTAGGCAAATCCTTCGGATTTGCAATGCGCTCAAGCTGGACCTGGGGGCTTTTTGGTTGGTGGGGGTAGTGGGATTGGGCAGGGGAAGCTGGCCCCCTCATTCGGCGGAATGCGGGAACAAGGGGGCCAAGTGGAGCCCTCTTATCTGGCGGAATTGGGGGAAAGGGGGGCTATGGTGAGCCGCCTCATTCGGCGAAATGCGGGGAAAAGGGGGCCATGCGGGGCCGCCTTATTCGGCGAAATGCGAAGAAAAGGGGGCCATGGTGAGCCCCCTTGTTCGGCGAAATGCAGTAGAAAGGGGGCCATGGTGGGCCGCCTTATCCGGCGGAATGCGGGAACAAGGGGGCCATGGTAAGCCTCCTCATTCGGCAAAATGCAGGAACAAGGGGGCCAAGCGGAGCCTCCTCATTCGCCGAAATCGTGGGAAGGGGGGCCGCCGCCCTATGAGCCCCCACAAAAAAGCCCCCGGTCGCCAAGAGGCGGTCAGGGGCTTTTTTTCTTTAATTCTTGCGTGGCATCAGCGCCGGCGGCGCATCCGCCTTGTTTCAACTACATCTCGATGTCGACGACCTTTTCGACGGCGTTCAGGAGGTCGTCGTTGACCAGGAGGTCGGTCATCTTTTCCAGCTCGTCATACATCTGGATGTCTTTGTCGTGGGCGATGAAGTCGAGTTTGGACCGGACAAGGTCGTAGGCGGCTTGGGTGCCTTTGCCCAGCTGGCCGTCGGTCATTTCCTTGCGGAAGTCGATGGCTTGGACGGCAGCCATGATTTCGGTGGCGACGACCCGGCGGGAGTTCTTGATGATCTCGCGAGCCTTGCGGGCGGCGATGGTTCCCATAGAGACGAAGTCTTCCTGGTTCTCGCATGAGGTGATGGAATCAACGGAGGCGGGGTGGGCCAGGACCTTGTTCTCGGAAACCAGGGCGGCACAGGCGTATTGGGTAATCATGAAGCCGGAGTTGAGGCCGGGGTGCTTGACCAGGAAGGAGGGGAAGTCGGAGAGCTGGGCATTGACCAGGCGCTCGACCCGGCGTTCGGAGACGTTGCCAAGCTCAGCGGCGCCGATGCCCAGGAAGTCGAAGGGCTGGGCCATGGGCTCCCCATGGAAGTTCCCGCCGGAGATGACTTCATCCTCAGAGATGATGATGGGGTTGTCGGTGGCCGCATTGACTTCGATGGCGACCTTGTCTGCTACATAATTGATGGTGTCTTTTGATGCGCCATGGATCTGGGGCATGCAGCGGAGGGTGTAGGCATCCTGGACCCGGATTTCGGCAGTGTGGGTCATGAAGGTGGAGCCCTCGGTCAGGGTCCGGATGTTCTTGGCGGTGGTCAGGTTGCCGGCATGGGGGCGGATGGTGTGGAGCTTCTCATAGAAAGCATCGATGATGCCGCGGTGGGCTTCCAGGGAGAGGGCACCGGCGATGTCGGCCAGCTTGGCCAGCTTGATGGCATCATAGGTGGCCAGGGCGCCGATGGCGGTCAGGACCGTGGTTCCGTTGATGAGGGCCAGGCCTTCCTTGGCCTCCAGGTGGATGACCTTGACGCCGGCCTTGTCCATGGCCTCCTGGCCGGACATGAGTTCGCCCTTATAGAAAGCACGGCCCAGGCCCAGCATGGGCAGGACCATGTGGGAGAGGGGGGCCAGGTCGCCGGATGCGCCGATGGAGCCTTTTTCAGGAACATGGGGGACGACGCCTTTGTTGAGCATATCGAGGAGGGTCTGGACGGTCTCCAGGCGGATGCCCGACACGCCCTTGACCAGGGAGTTAATCCGGATCAGCATGAGGGCGCGGACTTCTTCTTCGCTCAGGGGGTCGCCGTAGCCGGAGGAATGGGTCCGGATGAGGTTCTCCTGGAGCTGGGAGCAATCGTCCTTGTCGATGTGGACCTTGGCCAGGGAGCCGAAGCCGGTGGTGACACCGTAGACGACCCGCTCTTCCTCCACAATTTTGTCCACGATCTTCCGGGACTCTTTCACTTTTTCAATGTTCTCCGGGGCGATCTCCACCGGAGCCTTCTCACGTGCAACGGCAACGACCTCTTCCAGGGTCAGGTCTTCTCCATTTAGAATCACTTTTTCCATAAATATCCTCCTTATTGAGTCCCGGGACTCCTCTTTTCGCTGGGTTAGTCAGCATTCATCACAATTATTCTAAAACGTTTTCGTCCACAAACGGTCTATTGAGAGGCCTCATGGAAAAGAATCAGGAGAAAAGGGGGAGAAATGGCCTCATCGACCCGGCCGGTGGACCGTCAAAAGAATTTTCTTTTTTTGACGAAAATGACCCCCTATGACAAAATAGGGGAAAGAAGTCTTTCGCCTCATGATCCACTCCCCGGGCGACCTCCCGGAGGGATGGAGCGGGAAAAAAGAGGCGGTTTTTGAAAGGAGAAGGCCCATGGCCAAATTGGAAATCACCCTCTTCGGCATGCCCCAGGTCCGACTGGACGGGGAGGAAGTCTATTTTCCCTATGCCAAAATCAATGCCATGCTCTATTATTTAGCTGTCAAGCCGGTAGTGGGACGGGATGAGATTGCCGGCCTTCTCTGGCCGGAGGAGGATGAACGGATTGCCAAAAAGAACCTCCGCAATGCCATCTACCAGGCAAAAAAAAGCCTGGGGGCGGAATTCATCGACTCGCCTAAAAAGTCCCTCCTTTGTCTGGATTGGTCCCAAGACATCTCTTGTGATGCCCTGAAATTTGCCGATAATCCTGTGGACAATTTGGCCCTCTATGGGGGCGATTTTTTGGATGGATTTTATATCAAAGACAGCGAAGAATATGAATTCTGGACCATGAAGATGCGGGCCTTCTACCAGGAGAAATACATCGCTAACGCCTACCAGGTCCTGTCCGAGGCCATCGAGGCCGGACGCTTCGACCAGGTGGAAAAGCCCCTCCACACCCTGGTGGGGATGGATGAGTTTGATGAGCGCAATGTCCGCCTCCTCATGACTTTTTATGCAAAGACGGGCCGGCGGGGAAAGGTCATCGAGGCCTATTATAATCTGAAGAAACTCCTCCGGGATGAATTGGGCATCAGCCCGGACAATGATACCCGGGCCCTCTATGAGGAGGCAGTGGCTCAGGTCCGCCTGCCTGAAAAGGAAAAAGAGGACTTCTTCTATGGTCGCTACCCCGAGTTAGCCCAGGTGGGCGGGGCTATCCAAGCGTTGGCCAAGGGCCGGGGGGAGGGTCGGTCCATCCTCCTGGAAGGGGAGGCGGGGGTCGGCAAGACCGCCCTCATCCGCCGGGCCATGGAGGACCTCCCCCAAGGCGTCCTGACTACGGAAGTTATCGCCTATCAGGCGGAAACCCATTTTTCCCTTCGCCCCATGGAGGTCTTTTTGAGACGACTGGAGGACATCTTGTCCAGCCAGGGAGAGGAAATGAAGCGCAGTCAGGAGGTCCGGGACCTTTCCCGAACCATCCTCCTGGCCTTGGAACAAATCACCCAGAAGTCCCCCCTGGTGGTGGTTTTCGACGACCTCCACTGGATGGATGACCTCTCCGTCCAGGTCCTGACCGCCACCATCCTCCGGGCCAACCCCCGGGTCCTCTTCCTCCTCCTCTCCCGTCCCGCCTTCCGCCAGGACCTCCTGGACATGGCCTCCAGCCTGGTTAATGCGGGGAAGCTGACCCCTATTACCCTCAAGCGGTTCAACCGGAAGGAGTCCGAGGAATTTGTCCGCCAGGCCATGGGGAAGAAGCTGGAAAATAAGGTCATGGACAGGATCTATTGGGAGACCGAAGGATCCCCCTTCTTCCTCACGGAATACCTCCAGGTCATGAATACGCCGGATCGAGACCCCTTTATGACCCCCAAAATCAAGGATGCCATCCGGGCCCGCTTCGCCTTCCTCAGCCCCCAGGAGCGGAAGCTCATCGACCTCATTTCCTATTTCTATGATGAGGCCCCCCTGTCCGTCCTCTCCCAGTTGACCGGCCTGTCGGACCTGGACCTGATTGGAATGCTGGAGGGACTAAAAAGGACCAACCTCCTGGTGGAAAAGGTCCACCAGGAGGATGTGGGGATTGCCTTCACCCACATTAAACTCCGTGAGTACATCTACCAGGACCAATCCCCCGCCAAGCGTCAGGCCATCCACCAGCGGATTGGGCAGATTTTGGAGGAGGGCATCGAAAAAGGAGGGACGGGCTATATCTATTCCAAGCTGGTCTACCACTTCCGTGGGGCCAAGGACCCCTTCAAGAGCCTGGAATATGAGCTGGAAACTCTGAACTACTACCTGAATTTTTCGCATGAGCTCTTCCCGGTTCTGACCAACCAGCGGGAGGATGACCGCGAGGGGGTCTACATCCCCCGGGATCGGGCCAAGTCCTCCTTCGCCCATTTGGAAGCCCAGTTCTCTGACCTCCGTGGCCCGGATGAAAAGGAAATCCACCGCCTCCTCATGATCTTTTACTACATCAAGGGCCGCTACCTCATCCACGATGGCCTCTATGAGGAGGGAATCCAGGACATCCGCCGAGTCATCGACCTGGCCCGGGAGCTGGGGGACCAGGTCTTCATCCTGGAATCCTACAAGCAGGTCATCTTCTACCACATCCAGACCAACCAGGCCCAGGGGATGGAAAAGTATATCCGGGGAGGCCTGGACCTGGCCCGGTCCCTGGAGGATAAGGAAGAAGAGGGGATCCTCCTCCGCCTCCAAGGCCTATATTATATGATGGTTGGCGACAACGATCAGGCCCGGACCCACCTGGAGGCCTCCCTCCAAATCTTCCAAGACCGGGACTTCCTGGGTAGCCGGTATGCGGTCAACATCGCCGCCGCCCACAACTACCTAGGCGAAATCTTCTTCCAGGAAGGCAAGTACCGGGAAGCTTTGTCCGAATACGACCGGGCCATCGGCCTTTCCGAAGAGAAGAAGGCCTCATCCGCCATGTCCGTCTTCTACATCAACAAGGGTAAGACCCTCTATGCCCTGGGTCAGGTGGACCTGGCCGGCGAGGAATTCGCCATGGCCTACCAGCTCTATGGCCTCTTCGACTCCTTCTGGAAGCGGCCCGTCCTCGAAGCCTACCTGGCCCTCTGCTATTTCGACACCGGGGATATGGAAGCCGCCGCCAAATTCCTCAGCCGGGCCGGCGAAAACCGGGCCTCCCTCAAGGACCCCCGGGCCGACGGGACTGTCGCCTTTGCCTGGGTCCACATCCTGGAAACCACCGGCTCCTCCTCCCTCGACCCGGCCCTGGCTGCCCTCCAAAACCAAGACCTCACCAGCTACCGGACCCGGGCCCTGGCCGGCCTGGATCCCAACCGGGATGCTTTCGAGAGAGGTCGGTTGTAGGGGGTGGGGCATACTCGTGTCATGCGGCAGTCCTGTGTCATTGCACAGCAAGCGAAATCGTTGTTTTATGAGGAAAGTTGGGACAACAAAAGACAAAAATTTACCTCATGGGTAAATTATGAAATTGACAAAATCACCTCTTCATGTTATATTAAATTTACCTTATAGGTAAACTTTGAAAAGGGGTGACGGTTTGGTAATCACGTATAAATACAAAAAGATTGAAAAGATTTGTACGGATGCCAAATTAGCGGAAAAAGCTTATGGTACAAACATGGCCCGAAAGATCCATCAGCGTATCGATGAAATCACAGCAGCCGATTCCGTTGAGATGATGATAGAGTATCGAATTGGACGATGTCATCCTTTGACACAAAATAGGAAGGGTCAGTATGCAGTAGATTTGGTTCATCCCTATCGATTGGTTTTTGAAAAGATTAATGAAGAAATCCAAATTGCCCATATCTTGGAGATTGTTGATTATCACTGAATGAAGAGTCCGGAAAAGGAGGTGGCATGATGGTAAGAAGTCATACTTATATTGCAACGCCTCCCGGGGCGACAATAAAGGAACAATTGAATGATAGAGGAATGAGCCAGAAAGAGTTTGCCGCCAGGATGGACATGTCGGAGAAACATATCAGCAGGTTGATTAATGGCGAAGTGCAGTTAACACCGGAAACTGCGGTGAGATTGGAAATGGTGCTGGGCATTCCGGCTCGGTTTTGGAATAATCTGGAAGCTATTTTCAGGGAGAAGGTGATAAAAGCAGAAGCTGAAAATAGCATGGATGAAGATGCTGAACTAGCGAAGAAATTCCCTTACAAAGAAATGGCAGATAAGGGATGGGTCCCAGCGACAAAAAATATTTATGAAAGAGTATTTTATCTCAGAAAATTCTTTGAGGTTATCAGACTTTCGCTCATTGGCAAAGATCAGATTACAAGAATAGCCTGTAGAAGGTTGAAGATCACCCAGAAAAGCGATCTCGCACTGATGGCATGGACCCAAGAGGTGAAGATCAAAGCACGCGAAATTCCAACAGATCCAATTACCATCAAAGGTTTGAAGGCTGCAGTGCCTAAAATTCGGAAGATGAGTTTGCTTGAACCAGAGGACTTTTGCCCACAATTGAAAGAATGTCTTGCAGACTGCGGCATCGCACTCGTTTTTCTTCCTCATCTGAAAGGATCCTTTTTGCAAGGAGCTTCCTTTATAGATGGAAATAAAATTGTTGTAGGCCTGACAGCGAGAGGGAAGGATGCCGATCGTTTCTGGTTTAGCCTTTTCCATGAGCTCGGACATATCATTCTTGGCCATACTGGCCTGGTTAACGGTACATCGGAGGAGGATGAAAAAGCGGCAGATCAATGGGCTAGTGATGTCCTAATTAGTAAAGAAGCCTTCGAAGATTTCAGGAATCAAGGGGATTACTCTGCCCAAAGCGTTAAGCACTTTGCCGAGAATCAGGGAATCGCTCCTGGAATTGTTGTTGGAAGAATGCAGCAGGAGCGGATGATAAAGCATAGCATGTTGAACTCCTTAAAAGATAAGTACCTCATCTCCTATACATCTTGAAGCTAAAGCACGGCAGAGCCATATGGAGCCTCCTTATCTGGTGAAACCGGAGAAAAGGGGGGCTCCCCCTGCGTCCCGCCTTTATGAGTTCCGCCAAAAAAGCCCTGCCCCTGTCGGCATATTTCCGACAGAGGCAGGACTCTTGTTTTCCCCGGCTTCCCAAGCTTCCCGGGCTCCCAGGCCACCTGGCTCCGGGCCGCCCGGGCTTCCCATCGCCTAGGCAATGGCTTCTTCTACTGCCTGGATGATGGGGCGGGTCTCTTCTTCGACCTTGGCCAGGATGGTGGCCATGGAGGATTTTTTCTCTTCGACGTAGGCCTGGTCTTTAATGGAACCCAGGTTGATCTTGACGTTATAGAATGCGCCGACGACGGCCATGCGGAGGTTGTGGACGCCGAGGCCCAGGTCGGTGATGGCGTTGGTGTTGCCCTTTTCCAGAAGGATGGGGGCATATTTGGTAAGTTCAGCGGCCTTGGTCCCTACGCCATAGGGGACGTTGGCGGCATTTTTGTATTCGGCCTGGATTTTTTCCCGGCGGGCCTGTTTCTCTTCGTCGGTATCCTTGGGCATGCGGAAGGCGGCCATGACGCCGTTGAAGGAGTTGGCATCATTGTCCACTTCTTCCAGGAAGTGGTCCTGGAGAGCGTGGAGTTCGTTGGCCATTTCCTCCATTTCCTCTTTCACGTCGGTGTATTTGGGCGACTGGGCGGTGAGCTCGGCTACCATGGCGAAGAGGGCGGCGGATTGGGCAGCGGCCAGGGCGGCTACCGAACCGCCACCGGGGGCGGGGGAGTTGGACCCCAGTTCCTGGACGAAATCGGTCAGGGTCAGATGACGCAGTTCCATGGTCCCTCCTATTCTTCGATCAGGAGAGTTTCGATGACCTGGTCGGCCCGGAGGTCATGGCATTGGAGATAGTAGGAAGCGGTGTCGATCAGGGCCTGGAGGGGGACCATGCCGATGAGTTCGGTTTCGCCCACGGTCACACCATAGCGTTTGGCCTCGTACTTGATCATCTCCAGGGCCTGGTAGATGGCGGACTTTCGGTAGTCAACCAGGTTCATGGAGACCTGGACCATGCCCTTATCTTCCAGGGAGAGGCCGATGCCCTTGACCTTGGCCAGGCCGCCGCCGATGTGGCGGACCTTGCGGGCGATGGCATCGGCAATTTCGAACTTATCCGTGTTGAGGTTGACGTTGAAGGCGACCAGGTGGAAGCGGGCGCCCACCGCGGTGCAGCCGGATTTGGCATTCATCTCATGGGGGCCGTAGTCCGGCTCCCAGCCGTCTTCCTTGATCTTCTCGAAGAAGCCCTCATACTGCCCCTTCCGGACCTTGGCCAGGTTCTTGCGGGACTTGGACGTCGCTGCATCCTCATAGAGGTAGACCGGGATGCCCAGGTCGCCGATGGCCTTGCCCACCTTGTTGGCGTAGTCCACACACTCTTCGGTGGTGGTTTCGGTGATGGGGATAAAGGGAACGACATCGACCGCTCCCATCCGAGGATGGCCACCTTCATGCTTGGTCATATCGATGACCTCCTGGGCCACCTTGACCGATTCGATCACGCAGTCAATGACCGCATCCGGGTCCCCGATAACCTCTACCACTGTTCGGTTGTGGTCCTTGTCGGGCTGGTAGTCCACCAGTTTGACATTTTCCTTGGCCCGGAAGCACTCGACAATCTTGTCCACCTTTTCCAGATCCCGACCCTCGGAATAGTTCGGGATGCACATGACACGCTTCATGGTTCCTCCTTATACGCTATGGTTTGGGCACTGGGCCCATTTCTCATTCTCATTCATCCTCACTCTAGCAGGGGGCAATCTACCCACCGTCTAAAAGCGGGTTGGTCAGCCATTTTTTGCAAAAAAATGCCCCCGAAACCGGAAGGCCGAGGGCATTTTGGTCCGTTTATCGACGGGTTTACTTCTTATCCGACGTCAAGGACAAATTGATAAACCAAGGGGCTTGGTCCTCGCCGGTTCCACTGAGAGCGAGCCTGCTGCCGTCCTTGAGCGTGTAGACGACCACATAAAGTCCGGATCCTCCCTTCTCATGGGGAAGGTGGTCAAAGTCCGACCAGGTGACATGGTCCCCGCCGACCTGGCCTAGATAGCGAATGACATCCTCCTTGGTTTGGATGGACTTGGGCTCGATTTTTCCCTCCTTTTCCTGTGGCTGGATGGAGGCCTTTTCCAGGTTGAGGGAAATATCCCGGGGAGGCTGGTCCATGGAATCTCCGCTGAAATGCAGTGTACTGCCGTCTTTCAACTGGTAGGTGATCGTATGGCCCTCGGCGTCTTCCTTTTCGTGGGGGAGGTGGTCAAAATCCGACCAGGTAATATTTTTTTCGCCCTTTTGATCGAAATACTGGAGGAACTGGGCGGCGGTGGTCACATCTTGGCTCTTGATCGGGGCCTGCCGGAAAAAGTGAAAGTAGGCAATAACGGCAATGAGGATCAGGATGCCCACAAGAATCCGACGTCTTTTTTTATCCTTCATAGTGATTACTCCTTCTTATAGGTATGGTTTGGGCCCTGGGCCCATTTCTGATTCTCATTCACCTTCACTCTAGCAAGGAGCAATCTACCCACCGTCTAAAAGCGACCTAGCCAGCTATTCTTTGCAATAAAAATGCCCCCGAAACCGGAAGTCGGGGACATTTTGGTCTGTTTCTTGACGGATTTACTTCTTATCCGGAGTCAAGGACAAATTGATAAACCAAGGAGCTTGGTCCTCTCCGGGGCCACTTAGACTGAGCATGCTGCCGTCCTTGAGCGTGTAGATGACCATATAAAGTCCCGATGCTCCCTCCTCAGGGGGTAAATGGGGTAAGTGGTCAAAGTCCGACCAGGTAACATGGTCCCCGCCGACCTGGCCCACATAGCGAATGACATCTTCCCTGGTTTGAATGGACTTGGGCTCGATTTTCCCCTCCTTGTCCTGTGGCTGGATGGAAGCCTTTTCCAGGTTGAGCGATATCCACCGGGGAGGCTGATCCAAAGAATCTCCGCTGAAAAGCAGTTCACAACCGTCCTTTAACCGGTAGGTGACCGTATGGCCTTCGTCGGCGTCATCCTTTTCATGAGGAAGGTGGTCAAAGTCCGACCAGCTAACAGTCCGGGTTCCATTTTGATCCAAGTATTGCAAAAAGTCAGGCCCGGTTTTCACATCTCGGCTATTGATTTGGCCTTGACGGAAGAAGACCAAGTAAAGCAACAAGACAACAAGGACAAGGACGGGGAGAATTATTTTGTATTTCTTTGCGTTCATAAGATCACACTCGACTTTCATTTTCAAAGAAAATAAACTAATGTTTTATGAAAAAATATCCATAAAATATATTGTAGTTTAAGGATCCATAATTACGGTTTGCTTTTCTAGGATTTATAATTTGCTTACCAGAAGCATCTGTCCTTGTAATCGCAGTGGATCCCCTTTTATGGCTCCAATATCCATCAGAATCTTGACGATACCAGTGATAATCTTTCTTCTTCCCTATTTCTGTCGCTATTACTAATGCAACCTTATATTCATTTTTTCCAGGCTTTTGATTTTCTGAAGCAGAACGTAAGCCTTTAACACCTGATAAATATGGGACATCTCGTTTAGCCGCTTCCAGAATTGCTTTGCCTGTGCAGGAAGTAAACTTTCTACCGGAAGCATACCCTGGCTGTTGAGTTGCAGGGTTTTTGCCAGCTAAATAATTTAGAGCATAAGTATAACAGTTCGCTCTGTCTTTATAACTGTTCCAGTATTGAGGATTATATTTTAGTTCATAGCCAGAGAGAGGCAATATTTTGTTTCCCGGGTCTTGTGGGTTCACTCCAAATGTAGTGATTGAACCAGATGTGAATATATCTGCTTCGTCAGGAAAAATAAAATGGAGGTCTAATGGATTAAAATACTTATTATTTTTTTCATAAGAATAACCATCTAACTCGGATGGTCTATAGTTTACGTATTGTTGCTCTTCCGAAGGTAAAGAATCAAACCAACGAAGCCAATCTTTTGTGTCTTCGCTTATTTTACTAGAATTTAATATATAAGGTATATCATTTCTTGTAGGTTGGTTATCTTTTGCCAAAGCGAGAGAGTTAATAGAGATAAAAACGATCGCTACCATTAGAATAGAGATAATTCGTAATGCTTTTTTCATAATGATCTTCTTTCATAAATAAAAGATAGATTGAATAAAATATCAATCCTTTTGATCGATTATTAGGGGTTGAATAAAAAGCACTTTAACTTGGATTGCGCTTTAGAAAAAGAATAACCTCCTTTCTGAAAAGGAACCTATTTCGTATTAATAGGAAACGTTCTACTTATTTTAATTATTATTATACCATTAAAGTGAGAAGAGAATACTCTTATTTGTCTCACATTATTACAAATGTTTATCATCAAATTATTAGCCATTTACTATTGTTCCATGGCCTCGGGGAACATCTCCATATATCGGGCTTCAGACCCGCTTCCGTCAATGATTTCTTCAATAATTTGTCCGTCCTTTAGCCAGAGGATGTCCTGGGTCATCTTGTCCACTTCACTCAGGGTGTGGCTGGAGATGAGGATGGTGGTTCCCGCTTGAACCAGGTCTTTAAGAAGGCGGCGAACCTTGACAATGGCCGCCGGATCCAGACCGTTGAGGGGCTCATCCAGGATCATGAGTTTGGGCTTATTGAGCATAGCCAGGGCTAAGAGGAGGTGCTGTTTCATACCCAGGGAATAGTCGCCGACCTTCTTGTTCATATAGCTTTCAATATCCAGAGCATCCACCACTTCTTTCACCCGATCCGGATCCAGTTTTTGAGCCTTTTGAATAAAGAAGAGGTGGTCGTAGCCGGTCAGGTAGTCGTAGAGGACACGGTTGTCCTTGAGAAAGGAGCAGGAATAGAAGATCTTGGGGTCTGTGTTCTTTAACCCGACCACCTCAATCGTTCCTGAGCTTGGAGAGATAATGTTGGAGATGCAATTAAAGAGGGTGGACTTCCCGGCTCCGTTGGGTCCAACCAAGGCATAGATGCCGGGTTTATCCAGGGTTAGGGTAATGCCCTTGAGGACCTCATGTTTTCCATAGGACTTCTTTAGATCCTTAATTTGTAAAATGGCCATGATTAACTCCGATCTTTTCATTCATTATCTTTGTGTTGAACCAATACGTGTCCAACCAGGCCAAGGACCACCCCCCAAACCAAAAGGACGACCATCACCAGGGGAGGACTGGCCAGGGGGAGATCCCGCAGGATAGAAAGACTATTGTCGGCCACCAGGGAAACTTCCAGGTAGGGGAAGGGGGTCAGGGCCCGAAGGCTTGCCGGAAGGAAACGGCACAGGACATAACCGGACAATAAGAGGGCCGCCGTGGCAAAGATGAGGTTGTTTTTCTTCCGAATAAAGAGGGAAAGGAAGGTGGCCAGGGCAGAGATGAAGAAACTGACCAAAAAGAGGGTGACCATAGTCCGCCCTACAAAACCGGCAACGCTAATAAAGCGGTAACCCCCATTCTCATAGAAGGCCACAGGATAGTTATAACTCCCAAAGCCTTCACAGATCCCGCCCAGAAGGACCTGAAAACCGAAGAAGACGGCAATGACAAAAACGGAGATCAGGGCATGGGCAAGGATTTTCATCCAGTGGATAGTTTCTCTCCGGTAACCGGACGTGTACATGAGTTCGATTTGCCGCCCTCCCTCCCGGTCTGTCGTATAACCGGTCATGACCATAAGGAGGACTAAAGCCAGACAAAGAAGGCCGGAATGCTCGTTGATTAACAACTCATAGGGAAAGAAAAACCCGTCCGCCTCGTTCTTTGAGGTTCGCAGGACATATTCATCCCGGGCTTTCGGACTCTCGAAGTGGTCGTAGGGAGAAATCGAGATGACGTCTTCGCCAACAAGCGGTTTTGCCCCTCTTTTCCCGGCTTCACGGTAGATGTCCTGGGTAAAGCTAAGGCTGGTGCCGGGGTAGTTCATCTTTCGAAACGTGTGATCATACCAATCCACCTCTTTCTGGGCCCGCCGGCTAAGAGCGTCATAATAGGCCGCACTATCATTATTTTTAAAGCTATCACTAAGGGATTGATATAGCTTCAATTTCTCTTCCTGCTCCCGGTAGATGGTCTCATAGCTTTCTAAGAGGGTTTGGTAATAGGACTTGATTTCCTCGGTCCACTCCTTGACCGGAATATAGCCCTCTTTTTCATTACCATAGAGGTGGTTCATGGTGTCCGGATCTTGTATGTAGTCCAGCTCTTTTTTTGCGTCCTCAGCCTCCTCTTGGTACATATGAAGAAAGCCCTCGTCTCCCAATTGGTTTTGGCGAACGTCACGAGCCAGCTGTAAGCGGGGAATGAATAAAATGACCAAAACCACAAGGCTGCCGATGAAAAAAGTTCGGAATCCCTGGCTATCGACAATCTTCAGGGTCTCCATCTTTAAAAGAGACATGGACCGTTTCCGCCCGGCCTTCCTTCCTTCAATAACCTCCACCTTGGGCAGGCAAGAGAGGGCAAAAAGCAGGAGGGAATAGCCGATGAAAACCAAAGAAAAGAGGGGAGAGGAGGGAGGAAAGAGTTCTACCTGAACCATTCCCCCGGGGGAGGTCCACATCCATTCCTCCCCCAGTAAACGCAGGACGACCTTTCCGGCAAAGAGGGGGTTGGCACTGTTTTGGAAAAGCGGAAGGTGTTGGGTCAAGACAAAGAGTCCGGCAAATAAGGTCAGGGAAAGAGCCAAAGCCTTTTGGCTGTGAAAACGGGTGGAGAAGAAAAGGGAGAGCATGGACCAAAACAGGGCAAGGGAGAGAAAACTGACCAGGGAAAGAAGGAGGACCTCCCAGCCGTAATAGAAAAGGGGTGACGAGGAAAGATTGGATAAGCTGGCCGGGTCCATGATCCGGTAGAGGGCTTGTCCACCTGCTAGGGGCAGACCAAGGAAGGAGAGGATGAGGAAGGAAAAAAGGCCCAGAAAAAGGAGGTAGAGGACCAGGTCGAGGAGGATGACCAGGGCCTTTGCCAGGATGACTCTAGCCTTTGCCAGAGGCTGGGTGTAGAGAAAATGAATGGTCTCGTTTTCTCTTTCCTCGGCATAGAAACCGGAGTAGAGAAGGACAAAAAAGAGAAAGACGGGAAGACCCAGCAAGACCGGTGAGCGATGGATAAAGGCTTCGACCATATTCTCGCCTAGGGGATGAACGTTGGTGTAGGGGTCATCTTCATCGAGGCGGAGGAGTTCCTGATTCTTGAACACTTGCCACTTTAAGTTTTGCCTTTGCTCGTCGAAATGATCGGATGCAAATTCTCGAAAGATGTCGGAATGGGACCGGATAAATTCCTGGTTAAATTCTGCAGAATGAAGGATATACTTCAAATATTTCCGCCGACTTTCTCGATATTCGGGAGAATTGGGCGACAATTTTTCCAGGTTATCGATATCTACATGGGGAGTGTTCGATTGGATGGAATCGATTGCTTCCTTTTCATTATATTCTGTGATGATGTCTTGAATTTTCTTATTGTTGGAATCAGGAAAATAACTATAAATAGAGAACCAGTCGGCCTCTTCGCGTTCTTCAACAAATCCTGAAAGGGAGTCGGGCCGGAGAAGATAGGCATAAACACAGAGGAGGAGGGAAAAAAGGAGAATGATCCAGGGCTTTTTTTGCCGAAAATGCTTCTTGATTTCGAAAGTAAACATGATTTCTCCTTAAGAGTGAAAGAGGCTTCCTGAAAGGGGAAGCCATTAAGAAAACGTTTATCTAGTTGTTATTTTATTACGATGTCACCAAGATGTCAATGTATATTTGTTAATAATATTTGAGGTTATTCTAAAGGTCTGCACCCTCACCATTCTTTCCATCCATAGCAAAGCCTCACCTTACCCCCAAATCCTCCTTCATCAGCCGGAGGGCCAGGTCGGGGTCCTCCTGGGCCAGGAGGCCCATGGCGGAGAGGGAGTAGGTCCGGTCGATGTAGACCCGGGGGGAGGCAGGATAGAGGAGGGGACGTTTTTCCGGGTCGGGGTCCATGCCCAGGACCCGGTCGGGTTGGGGGGAATGGACCAGGACCCCGCCGGTTCCGATGATGGTGGAGAAGTGGGTCAAGTCCTTGCCGCTCAGGTAGTAGATGGACCGGCCGGTGAACTCCCGGCGGAGGGTCCCCACATGCCGACTCAGGGCCTTGAGGTAGGCCGCCCGGGCCATGGCCTGGTCAATGGCCATTTCTTCGGGACTATCCGGGATGAGCCGGGTGTTGGCAGTCCGCCTCCCGCAGGCGGCGGTGTAGTCGGCGGGGTAGAGGGCTTCCAGGGCCTCGTGGCCGACGCTCTCCAGGAGACTTTGGGCCGAATACCGCATGCCCAAATCGCCTTCGACCGTCCGCTTATCCAGGGGTTCCTGGAGGCCCTCCTCCCGGAGCTCATAGGTCTTGTCCCCAATTCGGAGGCGGGGCTCCCGGGGATGGCCCAGACCCACGGAGTGGATGTCCGTGGTGGCACCTCCGATGTCGACCAGGAGGAGGTCGCCCAGGCCGGCCTGACCCTCGGTCCCTAGGGAAAGGAGGCGGGCAGCCTGGAGGACGGCGTCCGGGGTAGGCATGAGGACCTTGCCCAGGCGGTCTTCCAGGACATCCAGGCCCTTGGACCGGGTGATCCGGCTCATGAAGATGGACCGGATGACCCGGCGGGCGGGGTCGGCGTTGAGGACATTGACCTGGGGCATGAGGTTTTCCGTGGGGAAGACCTCGAAGCCGGCCCCTTCCAGGATGTCCACCACCTGGTCACGGACGGCCCGGTTGCCGGCCACGACGACCGGAGGCCGACGGGTCAGACCGGTCAGCTTTTGGGCATGGTCCAGGATGGTCAGTCGGTTGCCCTGGTCGGTTCCTCCGGCAAGGAGGAGGATGTCGGGGGACAGCCGGTCCATCTCCGCAATGTCCTCCTCATCCAAGCGGAGGGCGTAGGTCTTAAGGATCCTGGCTCCGGCCCCCAGGGCAGCCCGGGTGGCGGCTTCGGCCGTCAGCTTCCGGCCCAGGCCGATGGCCACCATCTTGAGCCCGCCGGCGGCGGAGGAGCAGAGGAGGGCCTTGTCCCATGAGGGCTTGGTTCCGGAGGACTCTTCCAGGCCCTCCAGAACCCGGTCCACCCCTAGAGTCACGGACCGGTCTACCGTTGTGGTGGACTGGGCCCGGGCCAGGATCCGGCCGGCTTGGCCATCCACCAGGGTCCCCTTGGTGAAGGTGGACCCGATGTCAATCAAAAGGTAGTTCATGGTTTAACGAGTGGCGGCAGGATCGACCATCTGCCGGTCCTTGACCACGAGCCTTCCTTCTTTATAGACTTCGGAAACGTGGTTGGTCCCGAAGTGGTAGAGGGCGAAGTCCAGGTTGGGGACATTCATGACGGTCAGGTCGGCCTTCTTGCCGGCGTGGAGGGAGCCGACGGTCTCCGCCCGACGGACCGAGTAGGCGGCATTGATGGTGACGGCATTATAGACTTCCACCGGGGTCATCCGGAGGTAGAGGCAACCCAGCTGCATGGCGAATTGGAGGTTGGCCATGGGGCAGGAGCCGGGGTTGCAGTCGGTGGTCACGGTGATGGCCATGCCGGCATCCAGCATCTTCCGGGCCGGGGCGTAGGTGTCCTGGATCAAGGAGAAGGTGGTTCCGGGGAGGAGGTTGCCGATGACGCCGGCCTCCGCCATCTTATGGATGTCCTCATCCGTCACCATCATGAGGTGCTCGGCGGAGGTGGCCCCCACCTCAGCAGCGACAGCGGATCCGCCGATGGATTCGATCTCATCCGCATGGATCCGGGTGGCGAAGCCCAGGTCCTTGGCGGCCAGGAGGAGGCGCTTGGACTGGGCGGCCGTGTAGACCCCCTTCTCGCAGAAGACATCCACGAACTCGGCCAGTTTCTCCTCCTTGACATCGGGGAGCATGGCAATGATTTGGTCCATGAGCTCATCTTCCCTTCCCTTATATTCGGGGGGGATGACATGAGCCGCCATGAAGGTGGAGACCAGGTCGGCGGGCAGAGTCTCATTGAGCTTCTTGACCACCTCCATCTGCCGCTTTTCCGTCTCCCAATTCAGGCCATAGCCCGACTTGGCTTCGATGGTGGTCACCCCGTGGATCATCATGGTTTCCACCAGGTCCCGGGTCTTGTCATAGAGCTGGTCGAATGAGGATTCCCGGGTGGCCTTCAGGGTGGACAGGATCCCCCCGCCTTCCTCCAGGATTTCCAGGTAGGACATCCCATTGAGCTTTTTGGAGAACTCATGTTCCCGGGAGCCGCCGTAGACCAGGTGGGTGTGGCAGTCGATCAGGCCGGGGAGGGCGATGTGGCCGGACCGGTCCAGGACCTCGGTTTCCGGGCCAACCAGGTCAGCGGGGACTTGTCCTGAGCCGGTGGCCAGGATTTTCCCGTCCTTGAAGGCAATATAGGCATCGTCCAGGATGTCAGCCCGGTTCATCTCTTGACCACGAAGGGGGTGGCCGGGATCATGGGGGGCAAATACTTGGTTGAAGTGGGTGAGAATGCGGTCAGCGTGCATGGATCCTCCTTTGTGCCGGCTCATGGGCCGGCAGGGGTTCAAAAGAAGCGAAAGGGTCGACCTTCGCTTGAGAGAAGATTTTTATCGTCTACTTAATATATTCCCTCACGATCCAATTACAGTCAAAAAAACCCTTTCCAAATTGACTATAAAAAGACGGAAGCCGACTATTCTTAACTTGTTAAGGAAAAGATTCTGCCTTTTTGTCGGTTTTTGTTGCAAAAGTAAGGAGGAAAAGATGTTAGATAACAAGGAAATCGCCGGGGCCATGCGGATCCAGCTCGACTTCGACGAACTGCCGGAGATGCCGGCCTTCAAGGAAGGGATCCGCCGGGCTCCGGACCGGGGCTTCCGGCTCAACCAAGCCCAAACGGAAATCGCCTTGAAGAATGCCCTTCGCTACATTCCGGAGAAGTTCCACGAAGAACTCATCCCCGAATTTTTGGAAGAGCTGAAAACCCGCGGCCGGATTTATGGCTACCGCTTCCGTCCGGAAGGGCGGATCTATGGCAAGCCCATCGATGAGTACAAGGGGAAATGCACCGAAGGCAAGGCCATCCAGGTCATGATCGATAACAACCTGGACTTCGATGTCGCCCTTTATCCCTATGAGCTGGTTACCTACGGAGAAACCGGGTCCGTCTGCCACGACTGGATGCAGTACCGTTTGATTAAAAAGTACCTGGAGAACCTGACCGATGAGACTACCCTGGTCATGGCTTCGGGCCATCCCGTGGGTCTCTTCAAGTCCCGGAAGAATTCTCCCCGTGTGGTCATCTCCAACGGCATCCTCATCGGTGAATACGACAACCATGAGGACTGGGAAATTGCTGAAGAGATGGGCGTGACCAACTACGGACAGATGACCGCCGGCGGCTGGATGTACATCGGGCCCCAGGGCATCGTCCACGGGACCTTCAACACCATCCTCAACGCCGGTCGCCTGAAGCTGGGCCTTGGCCATGAGGATGACCTGTCCGGCAAACTCTTTGTCACCTCCGGTTTGGGCGGGATGTCCGGTGCCCAGGGAAAGGCGGCGGAGATTGCCCATGCGGTAGCCATTGTTGCTGAAGTCGACATCTCCCGGATCGAGACCCGTCTGGAGCAGGGCTGGATTTCCAAGCTGGCCGAGACCCCCGAAGAGGCCTGCCAAATGGCCAAGGAGTCCCTGGACAAGAAGGAAGCCATGTCCATTGCCTACCATGGCAACATTGTCGACCTCCTCGAATACATCTATGACCATGACATCCACATTGACCTCCTCTCCGACCAGACCTCCTGCCACAATGCCCATGACGGCGGCTACTGCCCGGTGGGCCTGACCTTTGAAGAGCGGACCAAGATGCTGGCCGAAGATCCCAAGACCTTCCGTGAGTTGGTGGACAAGACCCTCCACAGACACTTCAACATCATCAAAAAGCTGACCGAGCGTGGAACCTACTTCTTTGACTACGGGAACTCCTTCATGAAGGCGGTCTACGATGCCGGTGTTAAGGAAATCTCCCGGAACGGCGTCGATGACAAAGACGGCTTTATCTGGCCCTCTTATGTCGAAGACATCATGGGCCCCCTCCTCTTCGACTATGGCTATGGCCCCTTCCGTTGGGTCTGCCTGTCCGGTAAACATGAGGACCTGATTGCCACGGACCATGCAGCCATGGAAGCGATCGATCCTACCCGCCGTTACCAGGACCGCGATAACTACAACTGGATCCGGGATGCGGAAGATAACCAGCTGGTCGTCGGAACCCAGGCTCGGATCCTCTACCAGGATGAAGTGGGTCGGGTCAACATCGCTCTGGCCTTCAACAAGCTGGTCCGGGAAGGGAAGATCGGCCCGGTCATGATCGGCCGTGACCACCATGATGTTTCCGGTACGGACTCCCCCTTCCGCGAGACCTCCAACATCCGTGACGGCTCCAACGTCTGTGCCGACATGGCCATCCAATGCTACGCCGGGAATGCGGCCCGCGGAATGACCTATGTGGCCCTCCACAACGGCGGCGGGGTCGGAATCGGCAAGTCCCTCAATGGCGGCTTCGGGCTGGTCCTCGATGGATCGGAAAAAGTCGATGAGATCATCCGCCTCTCCCTCTCCTGGGACGTTATGGGCGGGGTGGCCCGTCGGTCCTGGGCTCGGAATGAGCACGCTTTGGAAGTGGCGGCTGAGTGGAATAAAAATCACGAAGATGGCCATATTACTCTTCCATTTATCGCCAATGATGATAAAGTAAAAGAGGCGGTCAAGAAACTTTTTGACTAAGGAATAAGCAGGCGGAGAAGGCCGGGACCGGCCTTCTTCGGCTTGTTGTCGATGACAAAGGAAAAAGGACAGGAGGACATTCGTGTCAAAAAAGAAAGTACTATTTACGGTCGAGTTGGATCAATCCGGAAGAGACTTGCTGGATCAAAATGATATTGAAATCATCGTCTCGCCCGACCAGAAGGAAGAAACCTTCATCAAGATTCTCAAGGAAGAGAAGATCGATGCCATCATCACCCGGGTGGACCCCATCACCCCGGCTATGATGGATGCTTCCCCCAACCTCAAGGTGGTCGCCAAACACGGCGTGGGCCTGGACAACATCGATGTGGACTATGCCACCAAAAAGGGCATCCAGGTTACCTGGGCTCCGGGCGGCAATGCCAACTCCGTGGCCGAACACACCCTCATGCTCCTCTTCATGGTGGCCCGCCGGGTTCGCCACGTTGACCAGGAACTCCGCGGCGGAAACTACAACGTCCGCTACACCCTCAAGAACACCTACGAGCTGGGCGGACATACCCTGGGCCTCATCGGCTGTGGCCGGATCGGCCAGATGCTGGCGGAAAAAGCCGCTTGCCTGGGCATGAAGGTCATCGGCTATGACCCCTACCAGAAGCAGGAAAACATGAAAGCCCCCATCACCCTGAAGGACAGCAAGGAAGAGGTCCTGAAAGAGGCGGACTTCATCTCCCTCCACCTCCCCGGAACGCCGGAGACCCATCGTTCTTTCGGTATGGCGGATTTCAAGGCCATGAAGAAGACCGCTTCCCTGGTCAACTGCGCCAGAGGCGAAGTCGTCAACACCGAAGATCTTATTGAAGCCATTAAGGCCGGCGAAATCGTCGGTGCTGCCCTGGACGTCTTCGAGCAGGAACCCCTGCCCATGGATTCCCCACTCTATGATATGGAAGAAGTCATCCTGACTCCCCATACGGCAGCGACCACCCGTGAGGCGGTCTACAACTGCTGCACTATGGCTGCCACCGGCGTCATTGAAGTATTAAAGGGAGAGCCTGTCTCCTATCCTGTCAACCATTTGGATAATTTGGAATATCGTTAAGGAGGATATCCATGGCCAAAGAAAACCTGAACCCTTTTGAATCCGCCCAAGCCAAAGTCAAGAAAGCCTGCGAAACCCTGGGTTATGGCGACGACGTCTACCAGATCCTTTCCCAGCCCCAGCAAGTCATTGAAGTCAACATCCCCGTCCAGATGGACGACGGGACCACCAAGGTCTTCAAGGGCTACCGGTCCCAGCACAATAATGCCATCGGCCCCTACAAGGGCGGGATCCGCTTCCACCAGAACGTCAACATTGACGAAGTCAAGGCCCTCTCCATTTGGATGACCTTCAAGTGCGGCGTCATGAACGTCCCCTTCGGCGGCGGCAAGGGTGGCGTCATCGTTGACCCCAAGACCCTGTCCGACAATGAGCTCGAACAGCTCTGCCGTGGCTATGTGGATAAACTCTACCGGAACCTGGGCGAATACTATGACATCCCCGCTCCCGATGTCGGCACCAACACCAAAGTCATGTCCTGGATGCAGGATGAGTACTGCAAGATCAACCAAGGCAATGCCAACTTCGGCGTATTCACCGGCAAGGACCCCAAATGGGGCGGCTCCCTCGGACGTGGAGCAGCCACCGGCTACGGCATCTACCTGATCGCCAAGTTTGCTGCCGAGAAGATCGGTATCGAGATGAAGGGCGCCAAGGTTTCCGTCCAGGGCTTCGGCAACGCCGGCAAATTCACCGTCAAGAATATGTGCAAGGGCGGCGCCAAGGTCGTGGCCATCTCCGAATGGACCCGGGAAAAAGGCACCTATGCCATCTATAACGAAGACGGTTTCGACTTCGATGAGCTGGAAGACTATATGGAGAAGAATGGCAACCTCATCAACTTCCCCGGCTCCAAGGAACTCAATGAAGAGGAATTCTTCACCCTGGACGTGGACATCTTCGCTCCCTGTGCCCTGGAAAATGCCATCACCGAAGAAGTAGCCCACAAGCTCCAGTGCAAGCTGGTCGCCGAAGCCGCCAACGGCCCCACCACCCCCGCCGGTGAGAAAGTCCTCATGGACCGTGGTATCGTCATCACTCCGGATATCCTGACCAACGCCGGTGGTGTCACCGTCTCCTACTTCGAGTGGGTGCAGAACCTGGCCGGCTACTACTGGACAGAAGAAGAAGTCGTCGAACGCCAAAGCGCCGCCACCGAAATCGCCTTCAACGACATCTGGAACCTGGCCCAAGAGCACAAGTGCTCCATGCGCGACGCCGCCTACCTCGTCTCCATCAAACGGATCTATGAAGCCATGAAATTCCGTGGCTGGGTAAAATAGTCTGGAAAAATAGTTATAGATAAGCCCCTCGGCCTGATGCCGAGGGGCTTTTTTTGTGGGGGGCGAGGATTGGCAGAGCCGGGCTGGGCGTGGAGTGGCTGCAAGGGCCAGGCCAGGCGGCGATGTGGCCAGGCGAACCCCCCCTTTCTGGCATAATTGTCACTTGGAGGGGTATGGGCATTCCCCTCTTCCCGCCGTAATTGCCACTTGGAGGGGTATAGGCATTCCCCTCTTCCCGCCGTTTTCGTCACTTGGAGGGGTATGGGAATTCCCCTCTTCCCCACGTTCTCGCCGCTTGGAGGGGTATGAGGATACCGCTCCTTCATGACGTTATTGCCATTTGGAGGGGTATAGGGACATCCTTTTGGGTTCCGCCTAAACCCACGCTTGCAGGGACTAGGGAAAGTAAGGTGGTTTATGTTGCCTGGAAAGTAGCAAGCCCTTATTTCCTACAGGGCAACAAATTCCAGCGGAGGCCTTGAAAGACCTGGTTTTTTTTGTTAAAATAATTGAGATATCGGGGTGTGGCGCAGTTCGGTAGCGCACTTGTCTGGGGGACAAGGGGCCGGAGGTTCAAATCCTCTCACTCCGATCAATAAAGAAACGGCTTGAAATCAACGACTTCAGGCCGTTTTTCTTTTGCTTTAAGTTATCCACATTTTGGGTTTTGGGGCCAATTTTGGGGCCAATTTTTTTCTAAATTATTTCGGCCATCATTAGCGTTTTTCGCCCTATCATAGTGTTGATTAGCAGAAAAACGCCAAACCACCACTATTGAGATGACAAAACCATAGTGTTGATTGGCATAAAATCGCCAAACCACCACTACTGAGGCGATATAATTGTAGTGTTGATTTGCGAAAATCGCTACAACCACCACTACTGAGACGACGAAATCATAGTGTTGATTTGCAGAAAATCGTCAAACCACCACTACTGAGGCGGAGAAATTGTAGTGTTGGTTTGCGGAAATTGCGGCAACCACCACTACTGAGACGACAAAATCATAGTGTTGATTAGCAGGAAATCGCCAAACCACCACTAGGCGAGAGTGGGGAGAGGACAATATTCCCTCATCAGATAGAAAGAAAGCGTTTTTTAGGATAGAATAAAGGGGAGTGTATATGGCTTGAACGGGGCAGGGGCGGATTTCCCGCCCGGTACCTAGAAAGGATAATCTCTTGAATAAATCAATTAAAGTGGTGGATACCATCCTCCGGGATGCGGCGCAGAGCCTGATTGCCACCAGGATGACGACCAAGGAGATGGAAGGGGCTCTCGATTTAATTGACTCGGCGGGATATTATGCCGTGGAGTGCTGGGGCGGAGCGACCTTTGACACCTGCATGCGGTATTTGAATGAGGATCCTTGGGAGAGGCTTCGGACCTTCCGCAAGGGGCTGAAGAATACCAAGACCCAGATGCTCCTCCGTGGGCAGAATGTCCTGGGTTATAAGAACTATCCGGACGATTTCGTCGAGCTCTTTGTTGCCAAGTCGATTGAAAACGGGATCGACATCATCCGGATCTTCGATGCCTTGAACGACACGAGAAATCTGGAGACCGCCATGAAGGCGACCAAGAAGTACGGGGGCCATGCCCAGGCAGCTATCTGCTATACGACGGGCCCGGTCTTCACCCTGGACTACTTCACCAAGCTCACCAAAGAGATGGAAGAGCTGGGTGCGGACTCCATCTGCATTAAGGATATGGCGGGCTTGCTGACCCCGGACCGGTCCTTCAAGCTGGTCCAGGCCATGAGGAAGGTCACCGACCTCCCCATCGAAGTCCATAGCCACACCACCGCCGGGACGGCTTCCATGAGCCTCCTCAAGGGAGTCGAAGCCGGAGCCGACATTATTGATACGGCCCTATCCCCCCTGGGCGGCGGGACATCCCACCCGGCCACCGAGACCATGCACATCAGCTTGAGCGAGATGGGCTACGATACCGGCCTTGACCTGGAGGTTCTCCAGAAGCTGGCCGAATACTTCGCCCCCATCCGGGACAAGTACGTCAACGAGGGCGTCCTCAACATCAAGATGCTCCAGGTGGAGCCCAAGGCCCTGGTCTACCAGGTCCCGGGCGGCATGCTCTCCAACCTCCTCTCCCAGCTTACCCAGCAGGGGCGGCCCGACCTCTATGAGCCGGTTCTCAAGGAAGTCCCCAACGTCCGTGCGGACCTGGGCTACCCACCCCTGGTGACCCCCATGTCCCAGATGGTCGGAACCCAGGCCACCATGAATGTCCTCATGGGTGAGCGCTACAAGCTGGTCCCCAAAGAAGTCAAAGACTATGTCAAGGGGCTCTATGGCCAGCCTCCCGCACCCATCTCCGATGAGATCCGGACCAAGATGATCGGAAACGCCGAGGTCATGACCGACCGCCCGGCCGACCACCTGGACCCCATCCTCCCCAAGCTTCGCGAGGAAACGGCAGGCCTGGCAAGAACGGATGAGGATGTCCTCTCCTATGGGTCCTTCCCCGAAGTGGCCAAGGATTTCCTCCAGAATAAATACGCCTAGCTTCTGAACGATTAAGCAGACAGGAAAAAAGGCGGAGTCCAACATCAGGATTCCGCCTTTTTTTACACTTTTTTCTTAAGCAAATCTTCCTTTAATCAATCCTACATGGGTCGAAAAGAGAAGGATCCTTGCTCAATAGAGATTGAAAACAAGCGATATGCTCGTTATAATAATGAGTATGAATACACTAGGATATGATTTTCTTTTGCAAAGTTTTAATTCATTTTTGGAAACAATGAATATAACAAGGGTCAATCCTGGAAGAATAGACAATTTCAAAAAAAGGTTATGGGCGTGAATAACCAGATCATTGGAAGTAGAGGAGGAAGAGGATGAAACGTTTTTTGATGCGAAGTCTTAGCTTCTTGTTAGGCATAGCCATGCTTCTCACGGCGATGCCGACCCGGTCCTCGGCATCACCGGCATATATCGAGGAAATGCAGAATAGCTTACTTCGCCAGGGGAATGGGAGTGGCTTCAATTATGATGCGATACCTGAGGAGAAAACCAAATTCATTAATCAGAAGCCGATTTCTGACCCGGCAGATCTGGGAGATGATCCGGCGACAAAAGAAGAGGCAAATGAGCAGATAAAAAATGCCCGGATGCCGAATACCTATCACATCAAAGTTCAATATATGGCGGTGAAAGACGGAGAAGAAGTGCCTATCTTTCAACCCTATGAAGCAACCGTGGGGGATAAGGAATATCGGTATACCGATAACCGGGGCATTGAACAACCGGTAATGTCTGAAGCAGAGAAAAGTAAGATTGATAAGACGGTGAAGCTTCCGGATATTGATGGTTACACTCGTCCCACTCCAGAAGTCCAACTGAATTATGATTACATTAAACAGAAGGCAATTGAGGGGACAAAGAGCGGAACGGAGTATATGGCCCTCCACCCGTATCGCTATCAGGCAAAGGAAGGGAAAATGCGTGTCAAGCATATTTTCCAGGGACTATACGATAAGAATCAATATGGACCAAAAGATGGAGAAGATCAGCTGATTTATACGACAGTTAGCGGAATTGTCGGATCAGATGTGATTGTCCAGCCTCTTCGTGAGGAGGAGAGAATCGGTTACACTCAGGAAAAAACGGTGATCCATACGAGAATTCCGGAGAATAAAGAAGATGCGGTCATTGAATATCGTTATAATCGCGATGCCTTCAATATCCGATTTGATATGGACGGTGGATCGGCGATTCCTTCGCTGAGACTCTACTATGGACAGACCATCCCCAATCTGGATGTGGAACCATCAAAAACCGGGGCAATTTTCGATGGTTGGAAAGCGAACGTCGACCTGCGCTACAAGACGGATGACGGAGTAAAAACGCTAGCTAAAGGGACAACATTCCATATGGATCAATTTCCTGACGGGATTAAAGAAGCGATGCCTGCCCAAAATATTACCTTTACTGCACTCTGGAAAGAGAAGCCGAAAGCCGATTATACGATTCAATTCTGGACACAGAGGGCGGAATCGGATACTTACGATTTCATCGCGGCTAAAGTGGTTACCGATGCGAAAACGGGCTCAAGACCTGACCTTTCCACGATGATGCCCGATGGCATTAAATTCCCTGAAATCGAGAAATCCTTGACCGACCAAGGGAAAGAAAAGGAACTCAACAAGTATTATGTTCGCAATACGGAGAAGATCCTGGAAGCCAATAGCGAAAAGGTAGAAAACGAGGACGGCACATCCGCTGATTTGGTCAAGAAAGTCCAGCCCGATGGAAGAACGGTCTACAATATCTATTATGATCGCCAGGTCTATCATCTTTTATTTGAAAAATATGCAATCAATGACAAGCTGGAAGCCAAGATGACATTACCTGATGGAACGCACTATGATTCCACGAAGGCGGTGAATAAGCCTTATCATTTTGATGCCAAGTTCGGGCAGAGATTGAAGCAGTGGCCTAACGATTTTTGGCTGATTGAAGAGGATGGCGTTGACTTTCCTCCTCAAACATCATTTTTAGGCTGGGGATTTAACTATATCCCAGGATATGCAGGTGATTTTAATGAAGATTACTTCCTTGATACTCCGCCCTATTGGCTGACATCGAAAGACTTTATTGATAGAGAATTGGATGAACTTGGAGAAGGTAACAAACCGCTTACACATTCGGTGTCTACCGGGAAGCCACTACCGGAACGGACAATTTCCTTAGGCCCTACGATCAGCGCGGAAAATCAGTTTGCTATTTACTATATTGATTATGCCTTTGAAGGCTTTGATGGAAAGATGCATTTTAATCCGGATATGGCCTATACGAAGATCGATACCGATGTAGAATATTTCTATCCTGCACCGGGAATCATTGGTTTCACTTCCACGGATGAAACGAAAGAGGTAAACCCTGTCGAAGAAGCAGACCGGGGAGAAGGAAAGTACGCAGTAAATCTCTCTGAAAAAAAAGCGGATGATTTGCAAAAAACGCTCGATGAGATTGATGCAGAGAGAGAAAACAATGAACGATCCTACTTCCAGGCCTTGAAGAGAGAGGAGATCAACGGAGTAAAAACCGACGAGATTCCTAAATACCGCTTCCGTTTTGAATATCAGCGCGAAAAATACAAGCTCTTCCTGGATACTGATCCTTCGACGATCAACCAATATTCTGATTTTAAGGGTAAGACGCTTTCGAACGGGAAATCGGCAACAATTACGGATATTTACTATGATTTACCCCTTCGTCAATTAAATCTTGACAAAGAGTATCTTTTGACAGAAGCCGATCGTCCGGCAAATTTGCCTGAACGGTATGTCTTCAAAGGCTGGGCCATTGATCCTGAAGGAAGTCAGCTGATCAAAGATAGCGCAACAGAAGCTGAAGCGTTAGAAAAGCAAATTGCGGAGAAATATAGCGAGCTTGCTGATCACGCAAAGGATGATGCAAAAAGGGAAAGCATTCAGAAGGAACTAGATGCCTTGAAAGTTCAATTGGATCAGGTCGACAACACGATGCCCAATTACGATATTGTGCTTTATGCCAAATGGGGCGAACCGGATGTCGATTGGAAGCTCACTTTTGATGCCAATGGAGGAAGTTTCTCCGATCTTCTTCCTCAAGATATTGCGACCCATAAAGAGGGAGAAAAGATCCAAACCTCGATCGGAACCGTTCCTTATGTTTTGCCGGTAAAAGAATCCGGAGATGAGAAGGAGCAGAAATTCCATGTTCGAAATGGCATGACCGTTCAGGCACCGGCTCCTCCGATAAGAAAGGGTTACGATTTTCTGGGCTGGGAGATCGTTCGTTTCAAAGCCGATGGATCGATCGATGCCTCCTATAAAAATAAGTACGGTGTGGAGGAATTGTACGCCTTTGGCAATAGTGTGTTGAGCGATGTCTATTTGAAGGCAATTTGGGTCAAAAATGACATGGTTGACATCCTTGCGGAACACTATTTCCTGGATGAGGACTTTCATCCCATAAAGGAACCCACCAAGGTAACCATCCCCAACAATCGCGTAGGGGAATATGCAACCACAACCGGGAAATACCAAGGGAATGAATATCTCCTGATTCCAAGAAGTGAGTGGGACAAGCTGGAACAGAATTCCGGCGAATATAAACAATATGTCGAGGAAACGGAACGAAAGAACACGTATTTCCAAAGTTTGCGCGTGGCTCCTGATAAGATTGATGACCACGGCGAGCTAAAAGATAACCCTGAGGCCAAGAAGAATTATTTCCGCTTCTTCTACAGAGAGTTTACCAAGAGACACTATACAGTAAACTATCTCAGCACAAAGAATACAGCGGTAGAGTCTCTGCCGGCGATAGGTGAAAAACCGGATGGCAGCTACACCATTATTCCTTCAGAAGAGCTAACAAAGGGAAACAACGATTATGATGCAGTGAACTTCCGTGAGATTCCCGGTTGGAAGCTTATCAGTACACCCCAGAGACAGCTCTTCTTCGATGTGGACAGTGAAGGAAAAATGACAGGCATTAACGGGGTAGCTTCCGGTGAAGTGAATTTCTACTATCAAGATGTCCGCGTAATTAAAAGGAAGACGCCGGATTCCGCTGTTCCGGATGGTTACCATCGTGTCATATTCAAAGCAGGCCGGGATGGTTCCTTCGGGAAGGATGCCGGGGGTAAGCCGATCAAAGAAGTCTTTTACGACGTGATTGATGGATTGGAATTCCGCAACATTCCCGTTCCTCAAGAGCAGGATGCCCAGGGCTCGCTTCTGCCCCCGGTGATTACACCGGATCCGAATTGTGAATTTGTCGGTTGGCAGGACAGCCCCCTGATCGATGGCAACACCGTTATCCGGAAGGACTACACCTTTACAGCTAAGTTCAGACCCTTGAAGGACGTCATCGAAATAACAACGGGAGATGAAGACCTTCCAGACTACTTTGTTGATGTCTATCTTGATACAACGGATAAGGCGGATGCGTCCATTACGGATAATCAGTTTACCGGTGAGAGCAAAAAGCACTTTAAGGTCAATCCGGAGAAAATTGTGGAAATTCCTGCTGCTGATCCGCAAGGTGGCGGGGTAAAGGACAAAGACGGAAATCCGCTAAAGGATGCAAAGGGCAAGGAGGCAAAGTGGCAATTTAAGTCCTGGCAGGTAAAGGATGACGCCACCAAGGTCTGGAATAAGGGTGAAACGATCAAGGATCAATTCACCGAGAAAGTGACGACGATTGTTGCTCAATATAACCTGAAGTGGTCGGACCTGGAGAACGTTCCGGAAACCGAGATAGGGGGAATGTGGGTATTTGAATCCCTGAAGAAGGATGACGGGACCTGGGTGAATAACTTCATGCCTAAAAAAGACCAGTTTGACCAGGCTTTGGAAAAGGTAACCGGTCTTCCGGAGTATCAGAGTTATCGAATCATCACGAGCGAAGAGGATATTTATGACCTGGTTAAGGAGGAAGACGGACCGGTGGGCGACAGCAAACCAAGGACCGTCGAAATCCAAGCAGAGGTCACCTTTAAGAACGGAACAAAGAAAGTCGTCAACATTCCGGTCAAGGTATTTAAAAATATCTATCGTGCCTTGAATGATGAGGATAAGCCGAATGTTGTGAAAAATAATCCGGAGCTTTCCGATTACGTCAAGGTGACGGTGAATCCAACGGATAAAGCGGTGGATAAGCAGAGGAAAGTTTACTATGTCAATCCGCTTGCCCAAGTTCTTATTCCGGAAAAAGATCCGAAGCCAAACGGAAATCTCACTTTTGAGGGTTGGTATTATAAGGATCCGGCTCAAGTTAGCGAACAAAACCCCCAGGGAAGAGTGGAGGTGGATCTGGCGAAACGCATGGAGATCTCGCAGGAAAGGGAGATCATCGCCGCTTATTCAACACCAACACAGCCCATCCTGCCCTTGGAACCGACGGCAAGGAAAATCATCAAGAATATTGGGGATAGCTTGACTGTAGATGACTATGAAGCAGTGATCACGCCGCCCAAGGATGAAAATGGCAAGGATTTGCGGAAAATCCTGACCATTAAACTGGTCAAGCCCAAGGCAGAGAGAGTGACAACGGAAAAAGAGGGCGATTTCAAAGAAGCCATTGAAGTCTTCTATGAAGATGGGTCCAGCACTATTATTGATGTTGACGTGAAGGTGGTTCCCGATTTTGTTCCGCAAATCGGAGATGATAAACCGGAAGTACCGGAGAACTTTGTGAAAGTCACCTGCGATCCGACGGAGAAGGCGGTTGATTCTACACCTCATATCTATTGGGTCAATCCGGAGAAGAAAGTGACTTTACCGGAAGGGGATCCAGTCGGTAAAGAAGTTCGAAAAGCAGATGGCACAAAAGATTTTACCTGGCTATTTACGAAATGGGACAAAGCGCTGACCGGTATCTTCGAGGAAGACACGACGATTACAGCGGAATATCAGAAGGATTATGGCGGTCTGACTCCCATTGTTCCGATCTCTGATCCGCCGGTGGTAGATCTTGTCCCCTATGGCGAGGATAAGATCACCGGAAATGGCATTCCCGGTTCCAAGATTACGGTGACCGATGAAGATGGCAATCCCTTGAAGGGAAATGATGGAAATCCCATTGAAGTCTCTGTCGATGAGACCGGTAAATTTACCATTCCGACAAACCGGTTGCCGGAAGGGAAAAAGCCGAAAGACATCTATCTGACGCAAACTGAAAAGGAAAAAATGCCTTCTGAACCGGTACCGGTCGTGGAACAGGGTCCGAAGTACATTGTTGCAGAGGATCCGGACCATCCGGGTGAAGTGCCGGAAGGCTATGTCCGCCTCATCTTTGATGCGACGGAAGATGGTACAGTGGAAGGTCATCGGAAGAAAGTGATTGATGTTCGGGAGGATGTTTCCTATAAAGACGCTGATTTGAGGAAGGAATTCCCGCAAACGGCGACGTATGAAGATGGCACGATGAAGTTTGATCGTTGGAATCCGCTTATCCCTGAGACAGGTATGGTGGAGCCGGAGATATTCATTGCTCAATATACGGAAAATCCGAAGGTGATCACACAAGATCCTAAGAATCCGGACCCTGTTCCGGAGGGTTATGTTCGTCTTATCTTTGACGCAACCATTGACGGCACAGTGGATGGTTATACCAAGAAGATTTTGGATGTGAGACAGGATGTCACCTATGCGGATCCGGATTTCCAGGAACTCCTGCCGACGATGGCGGTATATAAAGATGCGACAAAACGCTTTGATGCCTGGGATTCCCCTGTACCGACGGAAGGACCGGTAACGGAGAAAACTTACACGGCCCTCTATGTGGATAATCCTAAAGTGATTGTTTCAGAGGATCCGGACCATCCGGGTGAAGTGCCGGAAGGCTATGTCCGCCTCATCTTTGATGCGACGGAAGACGGTACAGTGGAAGGTCATCGGAAGAAGATCATTGATGTTCGTAATGATGTCACCTATGAGGATCCGGATTTACGGGCAGTATTGCCGGAGACGGCAAGGTATAAAGATGGCACCAAGCTCTTTGATAAATGGTCGCCGAATGTGCCGAAAACCGGTCTTGTGAAGGATCAAACGTTCGAAGCACAATATAAAGGAAAGCCGGTGGTTCCGAAACCGGATCCTGAACCGGGGACTGATCCGGACAAGCCAAATCCGGATAAACCAAACCCGGGAACCAATCCGGAGAAACCGAACCCGGATCCAAAACCGGGGACGGACACAAAGCCGGGTACGGACCCCGGAAATAAGCCCGGAAGCAAACCCGGAAGCAAACCTGAGCAAGGAAAGAAAGATCCTGCGACTTCGAATTCCCCTGCTAACAAAGGCGGAAAAACGAACCAAAGCAAGGCACCACATACCGGTGATCTTTTCATCCTACCCTATGCGCTAGTGGGACTTGCTTCATTCGCTCTCTTTGGAACCCTCTTCATTAAGGGCAAGAAAAAGAGACCACAGGAGAAGTGATGAACGTAGTGGGAAAAAGTGAGCCTCGCCTGGTGAGGTAAGTAGACAAAAGAAAAAGGACGGAGGATCGATGGTGTCGGTCTTCCGTCTTTTTTTGATGGATAGATTAGGGAAGGGAAAATAGAACTAGCCTTCTTTACCGGCCAGACTTCTGGACGGCCGGGAGGAGGACCAGGGAGAGGAAGTAGGCCAGGATGACCTTGGCGATATCTCCCGGGATGAAGAGGAGGAAGCCTGCTTTCATCAGGTCCATAAAGGACTTGCCCAGGCCATTAACCCCGTTCAGGATATAGGCCATGTAGGGGAGGCCGACCAGGTAGGGGAGGAGGGCAGCGATAATGATGGCGGTGAGGAGGGACTTTTTATCCGAGAGGCGGCCGCCTTTTCGGGTGTTGAAGTAGTAGGAGCCGGCAAAAGCGGCGAAGATAAATCCGATGACGAAGCCGAAGGAGGGGCTGACAAAGAGGGAACCACCCTGGGTGATGAGCTTGAGGAGGAGGTGGACGACCATGGCCAGGCCGGCGGTTTTCGGCAGGAGGAGGATAGCGGCGACCTCCACAAAGAGGGTCTGGAGGGTGATGGGGACGGGCCCGATCGGAATGACCAGGAGGGAGCCCAGGTAGGTCAGGGCACCGAACATGGCCGCCAGGGCGATCTCCCGGGCTCCCAAAGATGATTGTTTCATGAAAAGCTCCTTTCTTGAGTGAATGAAAAAATTATTTGAGGATTTGGACTTCTCCAAAGCGGAGGGTCTTTTCTTGCCCATGGGAAGTGGTCACCACCAGGCCGCCCAGGTCATCGATGGCCAGGGCCTTTCCCTTCATGGTGGTGGGGTTGGCCCTTCCCATCTCTTCAAAGGCGATGGTTTTGCCCAGGGTCGAGCAGGCCTTCCGGTAGAGGTCCAGCCCCCGGTCGGGATGGGCCTGGAAGTCCAGGTAGTTTTGAATAATCCGGGCCAGGAGGAGGTTGTAGTCCAGGTCCTCATGAGGGCCGGGGAAAAGGGCTCCGGCCCGGGCCCGGATGTCCTCGGGGAATCCCCCTTCCGGGGTCATGAGGTTGGTTCCGATCCCACAGACGATGGTGTCGATCCGGCCGCTTTCCAGGCCCGCCCGGCCCTCGGTCAGGATACCGGAGATTTTCTTTCCTTCTTTCTCCAGGTCGTTGACCCATTTGATGGTGGTGGGGATTCCGTAGAGGTCCAGGATAGCCCGGTGGAGGGCCACAGCGGCGAAGATGGTGATGAGGCCGAAATTCTTTTGGTCCTCATGGTTCCGCCAGGCGAAGGAAAAGTAGAGGCCGCCGGGCGGGGAGAAGAAGGATCGGCCCAACCGGCCCCGGCCCTTGGACTGGGCCCGGGAGGCGACGACCACGCACTCGGCCCGGGTCTCATCCAGGAGGTTCTTGGCATCCAGGTTGGTGGAGGCGGTGTCCTCCAGGATCCGGATTCCCCCTTCGTCATAGGGCGGGGGGAGGAGGAGGCGGAGGGCCTCCGGGTGGAGGGCCTTGGGCAGGGCCTCCAGGGAATAGCCGGTGGGGGAGGAGGGGATAACAAAGCCCTCATCCTCCAGGCCCTTGACCATCTTCCAGACTGCCTGACGGGAGATGTCCATGGCCCGGCCCAGGTCGGATCCGGAAATGGCCCGCCCCTCATCTTTTGCTTCCTGCAAGAGGGTCAGGACTTGGAATTTTTTGCTGGGTTCAAACATAGGTCCTCCTTTGAAGAAACTAGAACTATTGTACGAGAGAGGAGGGGGAGTGTCAACTCGAAAATAAAAGAGGTTGACAAGAGAAATGCTCATTTTATCTGATGGAAAAATTGAAAAATTATAAGCTTTCTAGTATAAAGAACTGGTAAAATGAAAACAGATAAATATTTTTTTCATTGAATTGTATATTAAGAAAGGAGTCTTTGCATGAAGAATCGAAGAATAGGCGGATTTTTAACCCTGGTCTTTGCCTTTTTCTTGGCCTTGGTCATTCCCGTCCTTTCACCTGTTCCTGTGAAAGCGCAAGAGCCGGAGGGTAAGCCCTTTACGGTGACGGTCCAGTTAGAGGATGGAACAAATTCCCAGCTTATCGGCGAATATGATACCTTTCACCAAGCCATGGGGGTATGTGGCCAGGGGGATTTAACCAAGCAATATGTTATCACCTTAAATCGGGATTATACCATTCCCCGGGACGAGGCTTGGTGGGCAAAACAGGATTCGAATATCGTATTGAAATCAAAGGGGAATAACCAATATACCCTGAAAAGAGAAGGAGACCGGGGATTTTTCACTATTGGCAATACGAGTAAATTACGGTTGGAAAATATTATTTTGGATGGAAATGGGGATGGACGCTGCTGCTCGATGTTTAATACGTCCATGCTGACCTTAGGAAAAGGTGCTGTGATACAGAATTGCACCGATGGTCCTGTGGGAACGGATGGTCCTGCAATATTTGTAACGGGTGAGAGCCATTTATATGTGGAAGAAGGAGCTCTTGTTCAGAATAACCAATCCGCCACCCAGGGAGGAGTTATCCAAGTACGAAATGGAGCCAGCCTAACGATTAAGGGTGGGACCTTTAGAAACAATGCGACCAGCAAGTCGGATGGCGGAGCGATTGCAGCCTACGGGAACTTGGAAATCACCGGCGGTTTTTTCGAGGCCAATCAGGCGGGGAAGGTTGGCGGGGCCATTATCTATGGTGCCAATGCGAAGGGATCGATCAAAAATGCTACGTTTAAGAAGAACCAGGCGAGAACGGGCGGAGCGATCTATGGATTAGGGAAGCCCGAAATTTCCAACTGCAGCTTTGAGGAAAATGAAGCCTTATGGGGTGGAGCCCTCTTTGTTAATAAGGGAGCGAAAATAACAGACACCCGGTTTACCAATAATCTTGCCGATTATCATGGTGGAGCAATCTATACCAATCCCTATGAGTATAATTATAAAATCACTAAGCCGGAGGCCTATCAAAGTCTGGAAACCGATGCCAAGACGCTCTTCAAGGGGAATCGGTCAGCGATGCGGCTATGTGCTCCCCCTGAAAATTACCGAGATTTCACCAATTTGCAGTTTGATCCGGCTTCCGATGTCAAGCACGACATCCTGGAAGAAGAAAGCCTCTTGAATAACTACGACGTTAATTATATCAATCCCTATCTGATCATTCGATTTGATCCTAACGGTGGAAGCGGTGAGATGGAGAATGGATTGGTGGAATTCGATGGAAAATGGGAAACACCGCTGGACTATAAATTACCCCAAAATGGCTTCACTCCGCCTCCAGGAAAGGAATTCCAAGCTTGGGAAATCCTTGATAAGGAATACAAGGAAGGAAGCACCTACTCCATTAACAAGGATGCTGTTGAAGGTAAGGGTTATCTCCTGGTGAAAGCCCTTTGGAAGTCCAAACCCACCACTCCAACCACCCCCACTCCAACCACCCCCACTAATCCGACCACTCCTACTGGACCGGAGATCATCGGCGGCGAGGACCGTGTGGAAACCGGTGAGAAAGTATCTCAGAGATTCTACACCCACGCCGACAAGGTCATCGTCGTCCGCAAGGATGAATTCCCGGATGCCCTGACTGCCAGCGTTTTGGCACGGGCCCTGGATGCCCCCATTCTATTGACCACCACTGACCACCTGGATGCCAAGACGGCGGCTGAAATCCGGAGATTGGGCGCCACAAAAGCCTACATCATCGGAAAGGAAAATGCCATTGCCGAATCGACCGCCCAGGAAGTCAAGAAGATCACGGGCAAGATCGAACGGATCGGCGGAAGCGACCGCTACGAGACCTCCAGCCTGATTGCTAAAAAAGTGGTTGCCACCATTGGCAATACCAAGAAGGCCGTTATCGCAACCGGACAAGACTTTGCCGATGCCCTCTCCATCAGCCCCTATGCGGCTAAGATGGGCTATCCCGTCCTTCTGGTCAAGCAGAATCAGCTTCCCTCGGTGATTCAGAAGACCATCAAGGACCTCTCCATCTCCGGTGTTTATGTGGCCGGCGGAGACAAGGCAGTGTCCAAGAGCCTGGATCAGGTACTGCCGAAAATCCTCGCCCGCGTTGCCGGGAAAGACCGCTATGACACATCGGCCAAGATTGCCGAAAACTTCTTCGCCCATTCCAAGACCGCCTTCCTGGCTTCCGGTCAGGTCTTTGCGGATGCTTTGGTGGTCGGTCCTGTGGCCGCCAAGGAAGATGCTCCGGTTCTCCTGACCCGGCCCTCTGTCCTTCCTGCAGAAATCAAGGCCGTCATTGAAAAGGCCAACTACGATAAGATCTTTGTGGTCGGTCTTGAAAAGGCCGTCAACAAAAAGGTCTGGGAGAATCTTCGCTAGTCAAGACAACGGCGAAGGAATAGCCCACTAGAAGATAAAAAAAGCCCCCAAACTTGGGGGGCTTTTTTTATCTTCTCTTGACTACCGGTCCAGTTAGTCGACCATCTCCTCGGCTTCCTCCTGCTTGATCTTGCCGAAGACCTTGTCCCGGAGGGCCCGGCCGGTCGCGGTTTGGGCCAGTCCGCCTCCGGCGGTTTCCTTGAGGGAGGCCGGAAGGGTGTCGCCGATCTTCTTCATGGCGGCGATAACCTCATCGACAGGGATGTAGAGGTCGACACCGGCCATGGCCATGGTGGTGGCGGAGAGGGCGATGGCGATGGAGCCGGCATTCCGCTTGACGCAGGGGATTTCGACCAGGCCGGCCACGGGGTCACAGACCAGACCCAGCTGGTTGATCAGGGCCATCCCGCAGGCGTCGGCCGATTGGGCAGGGGTTCCGCCCAGGACTTCCACCATAGCCGCGGCAGCCATGCCGGCGGCTGACCCGCACTCGGCCTGGCAGCCTCCCTCGGCTCCGGCAATGGAGGCGGTCCGGGCGATGACCATGCCGAAGCCTGCTGCGACGAAGAGGGCCCGGACCAGCTTGCCCCGGTCAACCCCGTCATCTTCCAGCATGGTGACCAGGCAGCCGGGGAGGATGCCGCAGGAACCGGCCGTCGGGGTGGCGACGATCTGCCCCATGGCGGCATTGCAGTTGGAGACGGAGACCCCTCTGGCCAGGGCCTTGGTGAAGAAGGAGCCGGCGAAGCCGCCATCGTGCTCGCGGGCATAGGTCATGATTTTCTCCGACTCGCCCCCGGTCAGGCCGGAGGTGGAGGGGAGGTTGTCCTCCTCATGGAAGTGGGTCCCGTCAATCATGACCTGGAAGTAGTCATCCATGATTTCCAGGAGCTCCTCCTGGCTCTTGCCCAACTCCTGGGCCTGGTATTCGAGGATGAGGTCGGAGAGCTTGATTTGTCTTTCCTGGGCCTCACCCACCATCTCTTTGATGGAATAAAATTCTTTTGCCATGATTACCTCCTATATCGCCGGGAAGACAACGGTATTGACCACTTCGTCCACCTGCTCGATATCCTCTTTCAGACTGTCAGGGCAGGGGTTGTCGAATTCCATGGTCATGAGGGCCAGTCCGCCTTTTTCCTGGCGACCCAGGGTGAAGTTGCAGATGTTGAGCTGGCTGTATTTTTCCGAGATCATAGAGGTGACGTCGGCGATGACGCCGGGGACGTCGTTGTGGAGGACCATGACGGTGGTCCGCTCTCCGGTCAGGTTGACCCGCATACCGTTGACGGCCTCAACTCGGATATTGCCGCCGCCGATGGAGGCCCCCATGAGGGAGCCCTTCTCCCCGTTCTCCAGCTCATAGGTGATCCGGGCGGTGTTGGGGTGGGAGTCGGGGATGTGGGTGGGGACGAAGGTGAAGTCGATCCCCCGGTCGCGGGCAATGTTGAGGGCATCCCGGATTTCGATGGAATCCGTTTGATAGCCCATGAGACCGGCCATGATGGCCTTGTCCGTCCCGTGGCCCTGGTAGGTGTGGGCGAAGGACCCGGACAGTTCGATGGTGACCTTTTTCAGGGGAGTGCCATGGGTCATGAGGTAGACAATCCTTCCGATCCGGCATGCGCCTGCCGTATGGGAGGAAGAGGGACCGATCATGACGGGGCCAATAATTGAAAATACGTTCATAGGACCTCTTTTCCTTTCTTTTTCGACGACCTTCCTTGTCAAAAAAACCTCTCTTTTCTATAAGTATAGGAAAACGTAACCCATTTGTAAATTGCAAGCTTTTTATGGAACTGATAAAATATTTTTATAATACTGACCTGGCCGGCTAGGGCAGGAGATAAAGGGGGATTTCATGAAACTGACCTATTTAAAGACATTTATCAAGGTGGCGGACCGGGGGTCCTTCTCCCAAGCGGCACGGGAACTCAGCTACACCCAATCGGCCATCACCATCCAAATCCAACAGCTGGAAGAGGAGTTCAATACCCAGCTCTTTGACCGGATCGGAAAGGGCGTTCGCCTGACGGCCCATGGCCAGCTCTTCTACACCCATGCCCAGGCCATCGTCGCCGCATGCCGCCAGGCCGAATATGAGATGGCCCATGCCCCCATCCGGGACCCCATCCACCTGGGGACCATTCACTCTCTCTGCAATTCCTTTGTCCGGGATGTCCTCATGACCTTCTACAAGGCCCACCCCGACCAGTCTGTCCGGATCACCACCGGGTCCCCTTGGCAGATCGAGCGGATGCTCAACAGCAATGAGCTGGACCTGGCCTATCTCTTTGACCGCCCCCTCTATGACGTCAACTGGATCAAACCCGTGGATAAGGAGGAGGCCCTCTGCTTCATCGCCCACCGGGACAACCCCCTGGCCAAGCAAGACCAGCTCAAATTGGAGGACCTCATGGACCAAAGCTTCCTCCTCACCGAACAACACGACAACTACCGCTTTGCCCTGGAGCAGGAGCTGGCCAAGCGAGGCCTGGAAATCCAGGCCCGGTTGGAGGTCCCCAACACCGACATCATCCTCCGCCTCATCGAAGACAATGGCGGCATTTCCTTCCTCCCCGAGTACAGCCTCCGACACCACATGGCCGGAGACAAGCTCAAGATCCTCCCCGTGGAAGACTTCCACCTCTCCATGAACCGCCAGCTCATCTACCATAAGAAAAAATGGCTCAGCCAGCCCATGAAGGACATGATCCGCTTTTTCCAGGACCAGCAGGATTAGGAGGTGGAAAGGTGGGCTGGCCTTCCCTGGGAACCTCATCATTCCGCCATCTCCCAGGGCGGCCCTACCCTGTCTAGCAGCGAAACCGGACTCCAGCCAGGGCGTGACTACCCTGGCTAGCGGAAGAACTGGGCCCCAGCCAGGGCGAGGCTTCCCTGGCTTATGTCGAAATCGGTCTCCAGCCAGGGCGCCCTTACCCTGGCTCGCGGCAGAATTGGGCTCCAGCCAGGGCGTGACTACCCTGGTTAGCAGCAGAACCGGTCTCCAGCCAGGGCGAGGCTTCCCTGGCTTATAGCGAAACCGGACACCAGCCAGGGCCGGGCTTCCCTGGCTTATGTCGAAATCGAACACCAGCCAGGGCGGGGTTACCCTGGCTAGTGGCAGAATCGGGTCTCCAGCCAGGGCGTGGCTACCCTGGCTAGTGGCAGAATCGGGTCTCCAGCCAGGGCGGGGTTACCCTGGCTAGTGGCAGAGTTGGGTCTCCAGCCAGGGTCCACCGACCTGTTAAGTCTCCCATATTATTTCGAGAGCGAAAAAAGACTGTGCCCAAACGATCCATCGTTCGGACACAGCCTTTTTTCTATTCACCAGCAGCTTCTTATAGAAGGCTGCCCTTATTTTTCTTCTTGGGGGGCGGCTCCCGGCTTATCCTCAGAGGAGCCGATCAGCTTGTGGCCACAATTGGAGCAGAACTTAGCAGAAGGATCCTTCAAGCGCTCTCCGCAGTTGGGGCAGTGGGCTTCAACTGCCTCCGGTTTTTTTGTTCCACAATTTGAACAGAATTTTCCGCTATTCTCATGCTTGCACTCCGGGCAAATCCAGCGGTCGGCAGCGACCCCAGTCCCGCCGGAAGTCCCACCAGCCACGCCGGCGCCACCGGAAGTGGTCCCACCGGCCCCGCCGGAAGCCTCCTGGTTTTTCCGGGATTCCTCCGCCATCTGCTGGGCGTTGGTCTGGGAGAATTGCCCCATGCCCTGGCCCATGGCATTCATGCCGATCCCCATGCCCATGAAAGCCTGGCCGGCACCGGCTTCGTTTGACCCTGCGGCCTCCAGGCCACGGGCGATGGCCCCTTGGACATAGCCTTCGCGGATGGAGGGGTCGCCCAACATGGCACCCTGGCTCCGCATCTCGACCAGCTTACGGGATTCCTCATCATAGGAGATGGAGGCGATGGCCACATTTTCGACCACCATCCCTCTTTCTTTCCGCCACTTATCGTCCAGGACTTCCTGCATGTAGTCGGCCAGCTCCTGGCCACGGGAGTTGATGTAGACGATCCGCTCACCCTCACGGGAGAAGCGGTTGAGGGCGGTCTGGAAGGCCGTCAGGAACTCGTTCCGGTACTGCTCATTCACATCCTGCATGGACACGGAGGTGGAAGCATCGTGGTCGGCCACCTCACGGTAGAAGAGGATGGGGTCAACGACCCGGATGGTGTAAGTACCGAAGGCTCGGAGGAAGAGCTCCGCATTGTAGGTGTTATCATAATAGGAAACGGGGTTGGGGGTCCCGAACTTGATCCCCCGAATCTCCTGGAGGTTGATATAATAAGCTTGTTGCTTGAGGGGGGTTGACCCGGAAAAGCGGAAGCGGTTGAAGGATTCCTTGACCCAACTGCCCAGTTCCCCATTCATGAGGGAAGGCATGGAGGAATGATCCACCTTGAAGTAGCCCGGCTCCGCCGTGTAGTCGACGATCTTTCCGCCGTCGATGAGGAGCACGCATTGGTTAACACCGACGTGGATGATGGACCCGTTGGAAATCGTGTCGGGCGTATTCTTCGTGTTGGAATTTCTCCGGTCATCCTTGGACCGGGAGACGCCCGGTGCGGTGATGATTTCGGGGCCCATATAGGCCGATTCAATGGCTTCCAGCCAGGCATCGCCCAGGCCGCCACCGATGGCTCCGGCCCCTGCTCTAATTAATCCCATTCTTTCCTCCTCACTTTCAGTTCAGATGCGGGCCCTTTTTCCGGCCCTTTCGCCGAATTTCCGACGTCAGTAACAGTTTTTCCGGTGGAATGGGATAGGATGGGTAAAAAATAATAAGTCCCAAATCCAGCCTTTGAATTTTTATACCCAATTCCAGGGATTCAAGATCAACCCAGCAAAGAAAGGAACGCCATGAAAAACAACAAGAACAGGAAGCCCAGGAAGATAACCTACTATTATATTATCGTCCTGGCTGCCCTGATTTTAGCCCAAATTTTTTTGGTCCCCGGCATACGACAAAAGCAGGTTAAGGAGGTCCCCTTCTCTAACTTTATCGAGGATTTGAACAATGACCGGGTCACCAAGGTCTCCCTCAAGGAAAACCGCTATGTCTTCGAAGCCAAGGATGACAAGGGGAACACCCAGACCTATGAAACCGGGCCGTGGAACGACCCCAGCCTGACGGAAAGCCTGAAACGAAAAGGGGTGGAATTCGGAGCGACCATACCCTCTCCACCCAACCCCATCCTGACCTTCCTTCTCACCTTCATCTTCCCCCTGGCTATATTCTGGCTCATCGGCCGCCAGCTCATGAAGAACATGCCCGGGTCCAACGCCATGTCCTTCGGCAAGTCCAACGCCAAGGTTTACGTCAAGGCGGAAACCGGCAAGTCCTTTGCCGACGTCGCCGGCCAGGATGAGGCTAAGGAATCACTTAATGAGGTGGTGGACTTCCTGGACAACTCGACCAAGTATGAGCAAATCGGGGCCCTTTGCCCCAAGGGAGTCCTCCTGGTCGGCCCTCCGGGAACCGGAAAAACCCTCCTGGCCCAGGCCGTGGCCGGGGAGGCGGATGTTCCCTTCTTCATCATTTCGGGCTCGGAATTTGTTGAGCTCTTTGTCGGCATGGGGGCTTCCAAGGTCCGCGACCTCTTTAAGGAAGCCAAGAAAAAAGCGCCCTGCATCGTCTTTATCGATGAGATCGACGCCATCGGCAAGCGCCGGGATGGCCGGGGCCTGGGCGGCGACGACGAGCGGGAGCAGACCCTTAACCAGCTCCTCTCGGAGATGGACGGATTTGACGCCAACACCGGGGTGGTCATTTTGGCTGCCACCAACCGGCCGGAGGTCTTAGATCCTGCCCTGACCCGGCCCGGCCGCTTCGACCGGATGGTCCGGGTGGAACTCCCCGATGTCCGGGGACGGCTGGACATCCTCAAGGTCCACGCCAAGGATGTCAAAATGGTCGAGGACGTGGACTTCGACCAGGTGGCCCGGATGACGGCCGGAACTTCCGGAGCCGACCTGGCCAACATCATCAATGAGGGGGCCCTCCGGGCTGTCCGTCAGGGACGGTCCAAGGTAACGACCGAAGACCTCATCGAATCCGTCGAGACCGTCATCGCCGGCCAGCAGAAGAAGAACGCCGTCATCACCGACCGGGACAAGAAGATGATCGCCTACCATGAGGTGGGCCATGCCCTGGTCGCCGCCATGCAGAAGCGGTCGGCCCCGGTGACCAAGATTACTATCATTCCCAGGACCTCGGGAGCCCTGGGCTACACCATGCAGGTGGATGAGGAGGAGAAGGTCCTGGAGACCAAGGAAGATCTACTCAACCGGATCCAGGTCCTGACCGGCGGACGGTCGGCGGAGGAGTTGGTCTTCCACACCCGGACAACCGGGGCTTCCAACGACATCCTCCAGGCCACTCGACTGGCCCGGGCCATGGTCACCCGTTTCGGGATGACCGATGAATTCGGCTTCCTGGCCCTGGAGACCGTGACCTCCCCCTATCTGAGTAGCGACACCGACCTCATGGCCGGCCCCGACACGGCCTCGGAGGTGGACAAGATGGTCCAGGCCATCATCGGTCAAGCCCACAAGGCAGCCTACGCAACCCTGGAGAAATACGAACGCCAGCTCCACGACATCGCCGGCTATCTCTTGGAGAAAGAGACCATCACCGGAGAGGAATTTATGGACATCCTCAACCGGTCCCTGGAATTCTACGGGATGGAGAGTATCGAAGAAGAGAAGACAGAAGAGGAGAACCATGACTAAAGGAATGAATAAGGAAAAAGTCTATATCACGGGTCACCGGAACCCGGATACGGACTCCATCTGCTCGGCCCTGGCCTATGCGGAGCTGAAAAATCGGATCGGGGATGTCGAAGCCATCCCGGTCCGCCTGGGCGAGCTCAACCAGGAAACCCGCTTTGTCCTGGACTATTTCGGGGCCAAGCCGCCCCAATACCTGGAGTCCATCCAACCTATTTTGGGAGACATCAATTTCGACTCCTCCTACGGGATCTCGCCGGGGACCTCCCTCTACCAGGCCACAGAAATTATCCAGGCTAACTACCAGAATAACCTGGCGGTGGTGGATGAGGAAGAGAAGCTGATCGGGATCATCGCCCTGTCCAACATCGCCAACTCCTATGCCAACATCTGGAACGACAACATCCTGGGCCGGTCTCAGACCCCCCTCTCCAACATCATGGACGTCCTTTCCGCCGAGATCCAATTCCTCCCGGACGACCCCCGGACCATCTCCGGCGACATCGCCATCTACGCCATGAGCCATGTGGACAATGAGCTCATCAAAGAAAATGACATTGTCCTGGTGGGAGACCGGGAAAACGCCCAGGAAGATGCCATCAAGAAGGGAGTAGCCCTCCTCATCCTGACCAACAACACCAAGCTGAGCGAGGACCTGGCCCGACTGGCCGAGGACTACCGGGTCACCGTCCTTTCCACGGGCCTCTCCACCTTCACCGCCACCCGCCTCCTTCCCCAGGCCGTCCCGGTGGGCTTCCTCATGACCACCGAAAACATGGTCTACTTCCACACCACCGACTTCCTCCCGGATGTCCAGCAGAAGATGGCTTCCACCCGCTTCCGGTCCTATCCCATCGTGGATTCCCAGAACCGGGTCGTCGGGTCCATCTCCCGCTACCACCTGATCAACACGGAAAAGAAGAAGGTCATCCTGGTCGACCACAACGAGGCCTCCCAGTCCATCCCCGACCTCAACCAGGCGGAGATCCTGGAGATCATCGACCACCACCGGGTGGCCAATGTGACCACAGCCGGTCCCATCTACTTCCGCAACGTCCCGGTGGGCTGCACCTCCACCATCATCTCCCAGATCTACTATGAACAGGGGATCCGCCCCTCCCGTCTGGCCGCCGGCCTCATGTGCTCGGCCATCATCTCGGACACCCTCCTCTTCCGGTCCCCGACCACGATGGAAGCCGACCGCCAGGCCGTCGCTCGCCTGGCCCCCATTGCCGGGATTGACCCCGAGGAATATGCCATGGAGATGTTCAAGGCCGGGACGGACCTGACCTCCAAGAAGGCCAAGGATATCCTGACCGAGGACGTGAAATTTTTTGACATCCACAAGCATAAAATTCGGGTCGCCCAGGTCTTCACCATGGAAGACAATATCCAGGGGGAGATCAACGACAAGCTCTTTAAGGAGATGAACCGGATCCTCAAGGAGCAAGGGGACGACACCTACCTCCTCCTCATGACCAACATCTTCCGGGAGTCCTCCCGGGTTATGGTGGCCGGGGACCATGCCGACCTGGTGGCCAAGGAGTTCGGCGCCAACCTGGTGGACCACACTTTCGTAGCCGACGGCCTCCTCTCCCGGAAAAAGCAACTCATCCCCAAACTCAACCACGCCCTCTCCGAGGTCGAAAGCCATGACTAAGGCCGGGGCCATGGGCCCTTCCCGGGTGGATGCCGGAAGCCAGGCCCCGGAAGGCCTGGGCGTATCCCAAATCAAGGCCGACCGGAAGACCGACCTCATCCCCGTCCGGGCCCAGGGGTCGGAGGAGGTCCTGAACCGGGCCGGAGCCCTTATCCGCCAAGGGGAACTGGTCGTCTTTCCGACCGAGACGGTCTACGGTCTGGGGGCGGACGGGCTCAATCCGGAAGCCGTCCGGGCCATCTTCCGGGCCAAGGGCCGGCCTTCCGATAACCCCCTCATCCTCCACATCGCTGACTTCGACCAACTGCCGGCCCTGGTGAACCAGGACCTGGCCCCCTTCCAAAAGCTCATGGAGGACCTCTGGCCCGGGCCCATGACCCTGGTCTTCCGCCGGTCCTCCCTCATCCCCGACCAGGTGACGGCCGGTGGAGATACGGTGGGGATCCGGATGCCCTCCCACCCCATCGGACGGGCCTTCCTCCGGGCTGCCCAAAGGCCGGTGGCCGCCCCTTCGGCCAACCTCTCAGGCCGTCCCTCGCCCACCAATGCCCGGGACGTCTACCAGGACATGGCGGGTCGCCTCCCCCTCATTTTAGACGGGGGACCCTGCGACATCGGGATTGAATCGACTGTCGTGGACCTGACGGTGGAACCGGCCCAGGTCCTCCGGCCGGGTTTCTATACGCCGGAAATCCTGGCCCCCTACCTGCCGAGGGTAGCCCTGGATCCGGGGCTGGGTCCCGGCCAGGTCCTGCCCAAATCCCCCGGCCAAAAATATAAACATTACGCCCCTCGGGCGGAAATGACCCTTTTTGTGGATAAAAGTGATAGTATGGAAAAGGCGGTAAGGGATATCGTCACCCGCTACCTGGAGGCGGAGTCCCCCGATCGGGTGGGCCTCCTTCTTTTTGAAGAGAACGTCCGGCCCGTCCGGGAAGCGGTCAAGGCGGCCGGTGGCCCGGAGCCCTATATCATCAGCCAGGGCTCCCGGTCCGATCTCAGCGAGATGGGACACAGCCTCTTCACCAATTTGCGTCGATTTGATATGGCCGGGATGGCGGTCATTCTTGCCATGGGGGTTCCGCCCCTGGGCTACGGAGAATCCATCATGAACCGGATGCGGAAGGCGGCGGCCGGTCGCGTCATCGAAGAATAGGAGAAAATATGGAAAACGTCAGAGTCCTGGACCACCCTTTAATCAAGCACAAGCTCACCATTCTGAGGAACAAGAATACGGGGACCAATGAATTCCGCAAGCTGGTGGGGGAGATCGCCATCCTGGCCGGCTATGAGGCGACGAAAAACCTTTCCCTGGAAGAGATTGAAATCGAGACCCCCATGGAGAAGACCACGGGTTACCAGCTGTCCGGGAAAAAACTCTGCTTCGTTCCCATCCTTCGTGCCGGATTGGGCATGGTGGACGCCTTCCTGACCATCGTTCCCTCCGCCCGGGTGGGCCATGTCGGCCTTTACCGGGATCCCGAAACCCACAAGCCGGTGGAATACTATTTCAAGATGCCGGCGGATGTGAAGGACCGGGAAATCTTCGTCCTTGACCCCATGCTGGCCACCGGCGGGTCCATGATCGACACCATTTCTTCCCTGAAGAAGTACGGCTGCGAGTCCATCCATGCGGTGGCCATTATCGGGGCACCCGAGGGAATCAAGGCCGTCCATGATGCCCACCCGGACGTGGACATCACCCTGGCCGGCCTGGACCGCCAGCTCAATGAGGATGCCTATATCCTTCCGGGCTTGGGCGATGCGGGCGACCGCCTCTTCGGGACGAAATAAAGGAAGTATTTGGAATCATTTCCCGAAAAGAAGGGATTCGAAGAGACACGAGCGAGGATAAATATGACTTATATTAGAGTTCGAAGGAGTGAGCCCCTTCGGGGGACGGTTCCCATCTCCGGGGCAAAGAATGCCGCCCTGCCGATTTTAGCCGCCTCCCTCCTCGGCAACCAGGAGATTATTCTGGAGAATATTCCCCCCTTACGGGACGTTGACGTTATGGTCGAGGTCTTGCGGTCCCTCAATGCCAAAGTGGACTACATTGGAGAGGATGTCATCCGGATCGACCCCACCACCGTCGACCGGTATGAGGCCCCCTATGACCTGGTCAACCGGATGCGGGCCTCCTTCATCGTCATGGGCCCCCTCCTGACCAAGTTTGGCCGGACCAAGATCGGCCTGCCGGGCGGTTGTTCCATCGGCAAGCGGCCGGTAGACCTCCACCTTAAGGGCTTTGCCGCCCTGGGTGCGGAGATTGACCAGGAACCCAATATCATCGGGGCCAAGGCCCCCTCCAGCGGCCTGGTGGGTGGCCGGATCTACCTGGACTTCCCCTCTGTCGGGGCGACCCAGAACATCATGCTGGCGGCTTCCATGGCCAAGGGGGAAACCATCATCGAAAATGCCGCCAAGGAGCCGGAAAACGTGGACTTAGCTAACTTTATCAACAAGATGGGGGGCAAGATCCGGGGAGCCGGAACCTCCACTGTGGTCATCCAAGGGGTGGACCACCTGACCGGTGCCCGACACTCCATCATCCCCGACCGGATTGAAGCGGCCACCTTCCTGGTTGGGGCTGCCATGACGGGGGGCGAGGTGACGGTAGAAAACGTCCTTAGCGAGCACATCCGTCCCGTTTTGGCCAAGCTGAGAGAAGCCGGCTGCGACATCAATGAGGATGAGGACCAGGACAGGATCACCATCCATGCCTCCGGCCGACCCAAGGCCATCAACATCCGGACCCTTCCCTATCCGGGCCTGCCCACGGACGTCCAGGCCCAGTTCATGGCCATGATGACCACGGCTAAGGGCCAGTCCAAGGTGGATGAGACGGTTTTCGAGAACCGCTTCATGCATGTGGACGAACTCAACAAGATGGGGGCATTGATCCTGACCGAGGGCAATGAGGCCATCATCCGGGGGGTTGACCACCTGGTCGGGACCAAGGTCCAGGCTACCGACCTCCGGGCGGGCGCAGCCCTGGTCCTGGCCGGCTTGGTCGCCGAGGGGGAGACCCAGGTCTACAATGTCTTCCACTTAGACCGTGGCTACTACAAGTTTGAGGAAAAACTCCGGGGCTTGGGTGCTGATATTTTCCGGATGGAGGAGGACGACTAGGCCGGAGGGCCGGGTCAAGAAAGGAAAACACCATGCAGGTTGAAGGGGTCGTGGACCGGGTCCGCTATCACAGTCGGGAGAATGGATTCACCGTCTTCGTGCTGGCCACGGAGGACGGTCCCTTGACCTGCGTGGGAAACTTTTTGGACATCAATCCGGGGGAGGCCTATGTTCTGGACGGGGACCTGGCCATCCACCCCAAGTTCGGTGCCCAATTTTCGGTAACAAGCTGGACAAAGAAGGAGCCATCAACGAGAGAACAGTTGGTGGCTTATTTGTCGTCCGGCCTCTTTCCCCACATCGGAGAAAGTCGGGCCAAGAAGCTGGTCGACCTCTATGGGGAGAAAACCCTGGAAACCATCACGGACCACCCGGAGGCCTTGAAGAAGATCCGGGGGATCGGAAAGAAAAGGGCGGAGGAAATCCACCAGGCCCTCCTCGACCAGGCCGCCAACCGGGCCTCCATGATTTATCTCCAGTCCCTGGACTTGGGGATGAAGCTGGCCTCCCGGATCTTGGACAAGTATGGGCGGAATACGGAGGCCATCATCCGGGAAAACCCCTACCGCCTGGCTGAGGACATCGAGGGGGTGGGATTTTTGACCGCCGACAAGCTGGCCCGGAAGCTGGGGGTGGAGGAGGACTCCTACTTCCGGACCCTGGCCGGCCTCCACTATCTTTTCCAGACCCGGATGGAGGAAGAGGGGTCTTCCTTCTGGACGGGAGACCGGCTGGAAGAGGAGCTGGAAAAGCTCCTGGGCCTGGCCTCCTCCCACCTGGACCCGGCCCTGGAAGCCTTGCAAGGACAGGGGAGGGTCCACCGGGAAGGAGGGCTCATGCCCGGCCCTGAGGACCGCTGGTATCCGGACTGGGCTTACTCAGCGGAGCAGGTCATTGCCGGCGGTCTAGCCATCCTCATGGAAGAGGACCGGGAGGACTTGGTCATTGACAAGAGCAAGGTCGAAGGGGCCATGGGTCTCCGGCTCTCCGGCCTCCAGGAAGAGGCGGTGGACCGGTCGGCCCGGGAGCCCATCCTGGTCATCACCGGGGGACCTGGGACCGGAAAGACCACCATCCTCCGGGCCATCCTGGAGGTTTTTGACCAAAACGGCCTGACCTCCGACCTGGCTGCCCCCACGGGAAGGGCAGCCAAACGGATGGAGGAGTCCACCGGCCGGACCGCCTCCACCATCCACCGGCTCCTGGGCTTCAAGGGGTCGGAGGAGGGCGGGGTCATCCCGGAATACGACGGGGACAACCCTCTACCCTTGGATGCCCTCATCGTCGATGAGGCTTCCATGATCGACCTCTCCCTCATGGCCACCTTGGTCCGGGCTTTGCCCGATGGGGCCCGCCTGGTCTTGGTCGGGGATGTGGACCAGCTCCCTTCGGTGGGGGCCGGCAATGTCCTCCATGACCTCATCCGGTCCGAGGTCATTCCCACCATCAAGTTGGACCGGATCTACCGACAGTCCAAGGAGTCCCTCATCGTCTCCAACGCCCACCGGATCCACCATGGCCAGCTTCCGGAGGTCAATGACAAGGAGGGGGACTTCTTCTTCCTCCCCACGCCTACAGACCGGGATGCGGCGGACCTGGTGGAGGACCTGGTCGCCCGCCGTCTGCCTCAGGCCTACGATTGGGACCCCCTCAGGGACATCCAGGTCCTTTCAGCCATGAAGAAGGGGGTCTGCGGGGTCGAGGAGCTCAATCGGAGGCTCCAGGCTGCCCTCAACCCCCAAGGGGCCCGGGCGGACCATGTGACCTCGGGCCGGGACCGGAGCTTTTGGCCGGGGGACAAGGTCATGCAGGTCAAAAACAACTACAACCTCCTCTGGACCGATGGAGGGGAGGTCCAGGGCCAGGGGGTCTACAATGGGGACTTCGGCTTCGTTGAGGAGGTCCTCCCGGAGGGCGAAGGGCTGGTTGTGGACTTTGAAGGCCGCCGGGTGACCTACGACCTCCAGACCATGGGGGAGTTGGACCATGCCTTTGCCATCACCATCCACAAGGCCCAGGGGTCGGAATTCCCCTGCCTGGTCCTCCCCATGGTGGCCGGGCCTCCCTTTTTCCTGACCCGGAACCTCCTCTACACCGCCATCACCCGGGCGAGGAAACTCTGCATCCTGGTGGGGAGCCGGCGAATCATGGAGTCCATGATCAAGAATGACCGGTCGGACGCCCGCCAGACCTCTTTGAACAGGGCTATCGTGGAGAGTATGGAAAGAGGGTCACCCTTTGACTTTTAAGGAGGAGGAATGAGACGGAAGAAGAATGGGACATTTTGGGAGGGAGGACCGGGGGCCCGGATTTTCGGCCTCCTCTTTGAGGAAGAGGGATTCTGCCTGGCCTGCGGGGAGAGGGGGAAGGCCCTGTCCGGAGGCCTCTGCCCTTCCTGCCGGGCGGCCATCGACCGGACCTCCACCTGCCGGAAGCTGACGGAAGAGGCGGACTTTACGGTCTTTTCCGCTTCCTTCTACAACCACTTCCTCCGGGACCAATTTGCAGACTACAAGTTTTCAGGGAAGAGCTATAAGGAAGAGATCTTCGTCTCGATTTTGGATGACTATATGAAAGACCACCCTGTTCTTTCCCGGGCCGGATGGCTGACCTACCTTCCCATGCGGCAACGGCGGGAGACCCTCCGGGCCTACAACCCGGCCCTGAACTTCGCCCGTGGCCTGGCCATGAGGAGAGGGCTGGTCCTGGTCCATGCCCTGCGGAAGGCCCGGGAATCCCGGGAGCAGCACACTCTCTCCCGCCGGGACCGGATGGACAATGTCCGGGGATCCTATATCCTGGCCGAGGAGGATGGTTTTTTATCCGCTGAATTTTTTATAGGGAAGGAAATAGTCACCGGAAGGGTCCGGGTTGAGGACCTGATGGACCAGGAAGGCATCCTGGTGGATGATTTGGTGACGACCGGCCGGACCATGGTGGCAGGGGCGGGTCCCCTGCTGGAGCGAGGGATCCCTATCTATGGCCTCAGCCTGGCTTCGGCCTCCTATCCGAATAATGACCAGAAGGAGAATTGATATGAGAACCGTACTCGTGGAACCATTGACCATCAGCCAAGACATCCTGGACGCTTTCCGGGAGGCTTTGGGGCAGGATGGACACTCTTTTACCGCCTATGAGACCAAGCCCGCCTCCACCCAGGAGTGGTTGGACCGGGTGGGGGATGCCGACCAGGTCATCATGGCCAACACCCCCATGCCGGAGGAAGTGGTGGAGTCGGCCAAGAATCTCAAATACATCAACGTGGCCTTTACGGGATTGGACCACATTCCCTTGGAGGCCTGCAAGGCCAAGGGGATCCAGGTGTCCAATGCCGCCGGCTATTCGGATGAAGGGGTGGCAGAGTTGGTTGTCGGCATGACCATCTCCCTCCTCCGGCAAATCAAAGAGGCCGACCGGGCCATCCGCCGGGGAGGAAAAGCGGCGGACTTCCTGGGCGGTGAAGTTGCCGGTCGGACGGTGGGGATCATCGGGACCGGGAAGATCGGGACCCGGGTGGCTCAGGTCTTTCAGGCCCTAGGCGCCCGCCTGGTTGGCTACAACCGGTCCGTCCACCAGGACCTGGTCGATATGGGGATGGATTACCTGAGCCTGGAGGACCTCCTCCGCCAGGCGGACATCGTCACGGTCCACCTCCCCCAGAACGAGGAGACCCGGAACACCATCACGGCCAAGGAGCTGGCCCTCATGAAGGAGACGGCCATCCTCATCAACTGTGCCCGGGGACCTATCGTCAACAGCAAGGCCCTGGCCCGGGCTCTGGCCGAGGGGAAGATCGCCGGGGCCGGGGTGGATGTCTTTGACCGGGAGCCTCCCTTGGATGAGTCCGAGCCCTTGTTGACCGCCCCCCATGTCCTCCTGACCCCCCATGTGGCCTATTTCACCCAAGAGGCTATGGCCAAGCGGGCCGACATCGTCCTGAAGAATGCCCAAGACTTCCTGGAGGGCCGGCCCGTCCAAAGCCGGGTCCTGTAATAGAAAGAGAGCAGCGATTTGAACATCTATCTTATCCGCCATGGCAGGTCCCTGTCCAATATGGCCAACACCTACAGCGACGGGTCCACAGAGCTGGATCCTCAGTATCTGGATGAGCTCAAGCCGGCCAAGGCCTATTTGAACAAAATCCATTTTGATGGCATTTTCACCTCCGACTACACCCGCTGCATCCAGACGGCGGAGGCTCTGGGCTATCCGGATGCGGTTCGTGAGCCCCGCCTTCGGGAGCGGTCCTTCGGGGTATTCGAGGGCCTGACACCGACCCAGGTTTGGGACCAGTACCAGGCGGACTATGCCGCCCTCTGTGCCAACCCCGTTACCTATGCGGCTCCGGAGGGGGAGACCTATGAGGAGGTCTGCCGGCGGGTTTGGTCGGTTTTGGACGAGCTGTCGGCCAAGGAGCGGGCCTCCTTTGTGGCCACCCCCTATGGGATGCGGCCGGATCCGGCTTTCAATGAAAACTACCTTCTGGTCTGCCATTACAATGTCCTTTCTTCGGCCTTGGGCTGGGTCATGGGGACCAACCAGTCCCTCAAGGGCCTGGCTCCCCAGAATGGGGCCATCCTCCAGGTCCAGGTTTATGGGCCGGTCAAGTCGGTCCGCCTTCCCCGGATGGAATTTTTGGCGGAGGACTAGGACAAAAAAAGACCCTGGCCAATTTCCTGACCAGGGTTTTGTCATTGATCGCTCGTATTGGATTTCTCCCGGAAGTCCTCCATATAGCCCATAACCTTGACCACATACCGGTCCGTCTCTCCATAGGGGATCCGGTAGAGGGTCCGGCCATCCTTGGAATACTCCGGATCCTCCAGCCATTTCTGGGTGATGTTGGGGCCGGCATTGTAGGCGGCCAGGACGGTGGGGATGACCCCGTCAAAGCGCTTCATCAGGTAGGAGAGGTACCAACAGCCGTAGTCTATGTTGGTTTCCGGCTGGTAGAGGTCATCGGGGTCGAAGTCCAGCCCCCTTTTTCGGGCGATATAGCGGCCGGTATCGGGCATAACCTGCATGAGCCCTCGGGCGCCGACCGGGGACTCGGCCATGGGCTTGAAGGCGGATTCCTGCTGGATGACCCCGGCCACCAAATAGGGGGAGAGGCCATATTCTTGGGCCTTAGGGATGAAGAGGTCGTGGTAGGGGAGGTCGGAAACGGTATGTCTCCGGTAGGCCAGGGGCCCCCAATTGACCAGATAATAGAAGAAGGCCATAGCCAAGACCAGGACCAGGAGGAGGTAGATGGGGGCCCTTGACCGCTTGAGGGGGTCGGGCCTCCTCCGCCGGGTGGACCTGGCGGAGGGTCTATGGGGCTTGGGGGTCTTTTTCTGCATAATTTTCCTCCTGATGGTCGTTAGTTCTTTATTATTACCCATTCGGAATGAATAAATAAAACAAATGAGGAGAAAAAGAATGAAAACACCTTATATTATTTGCTATGGTTTTCGCGGCGATCGCTTTGAGAAGTTAAAAGACCTGGCCACACGGTCGGGCTTCGGCCTCCGGCCGGTGTCGGATGAGGAGTTTTCCATGACGGTGGAGGACCTCATGGTGGATGGCCCCATTGATAACGACCGGGTCCAGGAGCCCGTGGCGGACCGGGACCTGGAGCATGAGCTCTTTGTGGGCATGGGGGGAGAGGCCCTGTCGGATTTCCTGGACCTCTGCCAGGAGGAGGATTTTTATATCCCCCTCAAGGCGGGCCTGACCGAAACCAACCGGAAGTGGCCCTATGCCAAGCTGGTGGAGGAAAATGCCAAGGAGCATGAGTTCATGAAGCGGATGACCCTGGCTAACAAGGGGTTGGTCGTTGCCCGGGCCCTTCATGAGGAGGAGGCGGATGAGGAACTCATGGCCCTGGCCAAGGAGATGGAGGCCTTCCTGGAAGATCCCAAGGAAGAGGACATCCCCCGTTTTGATGACCTCTACCCCCGCTTCATGAACAAGGTCCAGGCCCTGCTCAAGGAAAGAAAGAAGATCTGATGGATATTGATGTGGTGGTGGCCGTCTTCTGCGACCGCCCGGAAAGGCCCGGGCGGATCTTCGGGACGGAGAAGGGCTATGGCCCCTACAAAGGCTACTGGGAATTTCCGGGCGGGAAGGTCAAGCCGGGGGAGAGCCCGGAGGAGGCCCTCCGGCGGGAGATCCGGGAGGAGCTGGAGGTGGACATGGAAATCCTGGGCCTCTACCGGAAGGCGGTCCATGACTACCCGGAATACCGGGTCCGGCTCTCCCTCTATTGGGCCAGGCCTCTGGGAGAAATGACCCTGGTGGAGGCCAGCCAGGGCCGGTGGCTGACCGGAGAGGAGTTGGATCCCTTGGCCTGGCTGGAGGGGACCCGCCCCATCATTGAAGAGCTGAAGGTCATTATGGGAAAAGATTCTATTTCTTCGGATTCACCCCTTGGAGAAAACGCAGACCCTCTTCAAAAACACTAGACCAGAAGATCCAGTCATGGTCGCCTTCTTCGAAGTGGATATGGGCTTTGACCCCTTCCTTTTCCAGCTTTTCCGCCAGGCGGAGGTTGGAGGGGTAGAGGAAGTCCGATTTTCCACAGAAGAGGGCGATTTTTCCATTTTTAGGGAAGGTCCGGTCAAAGAGGGCGTCGAAGGATTCCTGGAGGATGGGGTCCAGGCTCTCCCGACCCACCCGGTAGGGGTCGGCTTTGGACAATTCCTGCATGAGGGGGATGTCGAAGGCCCCCGAAAAAGAAGCACAGGAGGAAAAGAGGTCGGGGTGCTTGGCGTAGAGGTTGGCCGCTCCATAGCCCCCCATGGATACGCCGAGGACGGACCAGCGGGACCGGTCGGGGAGCTTGAAGTGGCGGTCGAGGTAGTCGGGGAGTTCTGCGGTGATGTAGTCCTCATAAGGATAGACGCCGTTAAGGTAGAAGGACCGGTCGGCCTGGGGGAGGACGAAGGTCATGTTGTAGGTGTCGGCAAAAAACTGGATGGGTGTCTTGGCGTAGAGCTGTTCATAGCCGGCGGAAAGGGCATGAAGGCCAAAGACCAGTCGGGGTTCCAGGCCCGGCAGGGTGTAGGGCGTACCTTCTTCCGGCATCACCATGATGAAGGGGTTAGATTTGCCCAGGGTCTGGGAGCGAAAGCTGCAGTGAATGGTGGACATGGTTGCCTCCTTAGTCGCGTAATCTTATCGTCGGGGAATGTGGTTTTCGGCAAAACGAACGGTTTTAACCAGGTAGTCCATGGCCTCCACCGGATAGGCCCCGGCGGCGGTTTCGCCGGTGATCATAACGGCACTCGCCCCGTCCCAGACGGCATTGGCAATATCGGAAACCTCCGCCCGGGTGGGAATGGGGTTTTGGATCATGGAATCCAGCATTTGGGTGACCACCATGAAGGGCCGGCCCGCCTCCCGGCACTTTTTGGCCACTTCTTTTTGGACCCAGGGCAGCTCCCAAAGGGGGAGGGCGGTGCCCAGGTCCCCTCGGGCGATGACCATGGTGTCGGCCAGGGGAATGAGGTCGTCGAGGGCATCCAGGCCCTGTCGGTTTTCCAGCTTGGCCAGGATCCGGACCTCCGGGTTCCCTGACTTGTCCAGGGCCTCCCTCAGGTCCACGAGGTCCCGGGCCGACCGGACAAAGGGAAGCATGACTTCGCCCACCCCCATGTCGGAAAAGAGAGCCATATTCTCACGATCCGCCGGAGTCAGGGCTGGCATGGGAACCCGGCAACCCGGCAGGGCCAGGCTCTTCCGCCCGCCCAGGAGACCGGCTTGGCGGACCCGGGCCATGAGTCGCCCCTCCCCGGGAAGGACTTCCAGGAGGATCTTCCCATCATCCATCCGGATCTCCTGGCCCGGCCGGAGGAAGTCTTTGCATTCTTTGGGAAGGACCGGGCCATCCGCCTCACCCTCCTGGGCCGGGCTATCCCCCGAAAAATAGAGGGGGAGGTCCTGGCCCTTTTCCAAAGAAAGAGGCCGGGTTCGGATCCCGGTCCGAAGTTCCGGCCCCTGGAGATCAACAAGGAGAGACACCGCACTCCCGGCCTCCCTCTCCGCCTGATGAAGGACCCGGATCCATGGCTCAGCCTGGGCCAGGCCGGTGTGGGACAGGTTGAGGCGGATGCCGGTCATGCCGGCTTCGATCATCTCTTTCAGACAGGACACCCGGGCACAAGCCGGGCCCAGGGTTCCATAGATTTCTATCATGCCAAGCTCCTTTCTTTGGAAAAGCTCACTCAGGAAGATCTTACCATAGCAGAGCCGACAGTGTTAAAAAAACGTTTACAACTCACCATAGATAGTCATATAATGTGAATTAGATAAGCGGATGAAAAGTATTTTTCACAAGAATTTTTTCGAACTAGGAAAAGCAGCCTTTATATGTTCGTGTCTCAAGTTTGAGTTTCCGGTTTTTGAACCATTAAAAATAAGAAAACGTAGACTATATATTCAATGAAAGGAGGGTTTTTGGTAGGGGCTATTTAAGAAATTCGAAAGGAGCTGTCAATGAAAAAGTATTTTAAATACGTAACTGTAAAAAGGCTGGTTCTATCGTTTCTTATATTCACTTTTTTGGCATCAGGCCTAACTTACGCTTTTACACAATCGGCCACAGTTAATCGAAATCAGAAAGATTGGTTAAAAAGAGGGGGCATGTATGTAGAATACGATTTTGGATCATGGCTTCCTAACGATGATGCCTGGTTAAAAGCAGAAATCAATTCTTCCTCCTACCAAACATCAATTTGTGAAGCTTGGGCAGGCGGTAAACATGCAGTAGATACTGGACGCCGGGCAATTGTTGAGCTTTCAGGCGTTGATTATTTTGATTCTGGTTCATATTCGAAGACAAAAAATAGCGAAGGTCAGCTCTATTTAAGAGTCCGTTAAAGAGTGGAAGGAGGGGGGCTTGTATAGTTACTATACAAGCCCCACATATTCATGAGAAGAATGATGCGTTATTTCCAGATCTTTAGCCGACCTCTATATGTTCCTATCCTCATTATTTTAAGTTTTATTTTATCCTTCAGCCTTCTTCTTTTCTTTAGTAATGCCGAAATCTCCGGCTATGCGGCTCGTGTCGTTGATGGAAAAGGGGACTATGTTCTTCCTCTACGCTTTACCCTGAGCGACATGGATGAAAAAGCAGGAAAAGTACTCCTTGATATTCCGGGCGTCCGCAACTTTCAGTGGTCTGCCTCTACGGAAGGGGAGGAAGGAATCACAGTACTATCCCAGAATTCTTATCTGTCGACCGATTTGCTGAAAAAGCTGGAGGAAAACCCGAAAGGGGTTATCGTCCCAGCAGGTTATCAAAGGGTGACGGGAAAAGACCGGTTGATGATTGAGGGTCAAGAATTTTTAATCATCGGTGAAGATGATCAGAATATTAGTTATGAAAAAGGTCGGCCCCTGCGGGTTTACATCAGTCCTGCTTCCTTCTCAAAAATGGGGTTCTCACAGGTTTTTGTTCAATTATTTTTAGAGGGATTTCCCAGCAGTCAGGAGATGGGCAAAATTGTTGAAGCTCTTCAAAGTCAAGGGATGTCCATTGGAGAGATTGCAGTTCCAGATTTTGAAAATGATTTAATGGTGAAACAGAAGGGGGCTCTTTTACTCTACTTAATGGTTCTTTTTATTTTTATTGGCCTAAATATTTTAGCTCTCTTCAACTATGTCCTTTCGACCCGACAAAGAGGGCTCTCGATACTTCGGACTTTTGGATTATCCCAAAGGAAAGGAAGCAGCCTCATTGCATGGGAGATGATGACCTATAGTGCGGTGGCCAGTGTTTTTGTCCTCATCCTCTTCTTTTTGGTTCTCCATCGGTTAAGCCATTATTTTCTTTTTACCGATGTCCTTGTTTTTCTTCTCTTAGCCAATGCAGTAATCTGGTTGGCGACAAAGATAATGGCAAGTATCCTTCTTTCCAAACCCTTGGGAAGCTTGATAAAGGAGAATTGGAATGAATAAATTTCTAAAGATGCTGAGACGCATGATCCTTCAGAACAAGTTTTTTACCTTTGTTCTAGTAGCAGAGGCCTGCTTGACCTTTTTTATCATTACCACTTCCCTGAATCGCTATGACGAAAACAGAGACTTGCTCAAGTACTATCGGGATCGCCCCATTCTTCAAACAAGTATTGTGCGATTTGAGAACACTGACCTTCAGGGGAAGGAAAATGACTGGAAAAAGTCCTTAAAAAAACTAAAAGCTTATCAAGGGAAGGCGGAGATTTTTTCTACGGAGATTGAAGAAAACGGAGAACTGGCCACTCTTACAGTCTATGATCCCATGACGGCCAAAATTTTTATGCCTCATCTCTCCAGTGGTAGATATCCATCGGATTCCTTCACGGAGTCCGGCCAGGTCATTGCATTAGGGAGTACGGCTAAAGGTGCCCAAGGAAATAGCCTTGGTGAAAAAATTCCCTTTTCCATGGTGTGGGATGACCAGGAGAGAGAAAAACCGAATTTTCTAGACAATATGACAATAGAAGGATTGGCTCCTTATCTAGAAACAGAATTATTAAACGATGGCCAGTCTTTTTACTCAGGGGAGGATTTTGACTTAAAGATCATGTTTGCCCAAAAAGATCTGTATGTCAAACACTTTTTAGGTGTTGATGCTCATGTCAAAGGGAACTCTATGGGATTCCAACTTTATTACTTTGACGATACAGCTTCGCCCGATCTTCTGAAGAAACTGGTAGACAAAGGCAAGGAAACAGCACCGACCTACGCTATCAGTGATCTAGCAGATAAGACCCAGAAGATTTTTTCTCAACGTTTGATCAATGACTTGCCCTTTAACTTGACGGTGGGCCTGATCTTCGTTTCCGGATTGGTCAGCTTAGCTATATTAAATGTGAAGAAGCTCCTTCCTCAATTTCGTGTCTACCGGCTCTGTGGAGCCTCTCGTCGATCCTGTTTAGTCATGTACTTTGGAGCCTGTGCTCTCCTTCTGCTTTTCTGTGTCGGCCTTTATATTCTATTCATGCTCTTGACTTATCGTTATGCCAAATTCGGCCGGAGCCTAGCTTATGTCCTGCGCTGGAACCGGGTAGCCTTTCTTGTGGGGCTGAGTTTTGTCCTGGCGGCTCTCATGACCCTTCCCATGGCCCTCTTACTGAAAAAGGAGATAAAATGATCAGCTTAAAAAACCTATCCAAGGTCTATTTCAAAGGAAAGCGCAACGAGAACCTGGTCCTCGACCAAATTAATCTGGACATTGCTCCCGGGGAGTTGATGGCCATCACCGGAAAATCCGGGGCGGGGAAGACCACCCTCCTTCATATGGTGGCGGGTCTGGACCGACCCAGCTCGGGCCACATCTTCTATGACCAACTTGACCTGACCACCCTGAAGGAGCATGAGCTGGCCAACTTCCGGGCTTCTCATGTGGGGATCATCCTCCAGAACTTTGCCCTCCTCCTCAATGAAAGCGTGGAGAGCAATGTTACCCTTCCCCTTCTCTTTCAAAAGGGCCGGAAGAAGAAAGCCATGTCGGTGGAAGAGGTCTTGAATATCTGCCAAATCCCCGGCTTTGAAAAGAGAAAGGTCAAGGAGCTATCCGGAGGCGAGATGCAAAGGGTGGCCATCGCCCGCGCCTTGATTGCCCGGCCCGACATCCTCATTGCGGATGAGCCGACGGGCTCCCTGGATTCCGTCACCTCCATGTCCATCCTTGAACTCCTGAAAAGCCTCCATGATTCGGGCATGACCATCCTCATGGTCACCCATGATGAAGAAATCGCCTCCCTCTGCCAGCGGATCATCCATATCCGCGACGGAAAGTTGATGACCGGCCTCCCCAGTGAGTCATAAAAAAGGGAAAAAGAATAGAAAAATGAAGTTTGGGCACTATTTTCAAGTACAACTTGAAAATAGTGCCCAAATTCAATTCCTCACCTCTCCATCTCATAGAAATTCAAGGTTACCATCTTATCCAGCTTCTCCAGATGGACCTCTTCTCTTTTGATAAAGACAAAACCGGATTTTTCGATCACCCGGTTTGACCCGATATTTTCAACCCTTGCTCTGATGAGTATTTTTTGATAACCACGCTCAAAGAGATAGGCAACCATGGCTTTACAAGCTTCTGTCATGTAGCCCTTTCCCCAATATTTTTTTGCAGAAGAATATCCGATTTCAGGATATCCTTCGGGAGTGATTCTGGGTACATCGATCATTCCCATCACTTCAGAGCTGTCTTTTTTCACGATAGCAAACCGGATCGTATCTTCATCTTCATATTGGCGTAACCAGAGGTCTAAAATTCTTTTGGTATCCTCTTTTGTTCGATGAGTAGGGAAGGTGACGTATTTCGACACCTCTTCATCGGATGCCCAGGCAAAAATGGCATCTAAGTCGCTTTCCTGAAGCTTTCTAAGAACAAGTCTTTCTGTTTCGATCATTATCGCTTCCTCCCTGATTGTTTGAATGGATAGAAATCATGCGTCATGAAGGCATGGTGATAGGGCTTTTGGTGTTTTTATATTTTATCCCTAAAATGATAATAAAGGTAGATTTTGAGGCCCAACATTTTCCCCCTCATTCCCCGATTCCGCAAAATGAGGTGGCTCGGTTTATCCTCCTCATTCCCCGATTCCGCCAAATGAGGGGGCCCAGGTTTTCCCCCTTAATCCCTGATTTCGCCAGATGAGGGGGCTCGGTTTATCCCCCTCATTCCCCGATTCCGCGAGATAAGGGGGCTCGGTTTATCCTCCTCATTCTCCGATTCCGTCAGATAAGGGGGCCCAGGTTTTCCCCCTTAATCCCCGATTTCGCCAGATGAGGGGGCTCAGTTTATCCCCCTCATTCCCCGATTCCATCAAATGAGGAGGCTCCGCATAGCCCCCTTTTTCCCTGATTTCCCCAAATAAGGGGGCCACCAAGGTCAACCCCGCCCGCCCCCGCGCCTTCTGGTCACCGTCCCCTTGCCACGCCCCCACCCCGCCCCAAAATCTCCGCCGAAAGATTGGACAAGGGACCTCTTTTTTTGCTATACTAGTTGAAATTTTGGGTGCAATTGCATAAATCGAGAGGAGTACGATCTTGAAAGAACCATCGAAGAAAGTAGAACTCGGAAAGGAAGCCATTTGGGACGTCCGGTCCCTCTCCATCGGGACCCGGGGTCTCTTAGGACTTCAACATATGTTTGCCATGTTTGGGGCGACCATCTTAGTTCCTCTGTTGACCGGTTTGGATATTTCGACCACCTTATTTATGGCGGGTCTAGGCACTTTATTATTTCATTTATTAACCAAGGGCAAGGTTCCCGCATTTCTCGGATCCTCATTCGCTTTTATCGGAGGCTACGCAGCCGTAGCACCCATGATCAACGATGCGCCCAACCTGGATATGCTCCCCTATGCGTGTGGGGGTGTTTTTTTTGCCGGTCTGGTCTATGTGGTCATTGCGGGATTAGTGAAGGCCTTCGGGGTTTCCCGGGTCATGAAGTACTTCCCCCCTGTGGTCACCGGGCCCATCATCATCTCCATCGGCTTGACTCTGGCTCCCTCTGCCGTGGGGAACGCCTCCACGGACTGGCTCCTGGCCGCCGTCGCCATTGCGGTCATCGTCTACTTCAACATCTGGGGCAAGGGCATGGCCCGGATCATCCCCATCATCCTGGCTATCGTCGCCTCTTATGTGGTTGCCCTCCTTCTGAAGCGGGTGGACTTCTCCTCCATGCAGGCGGCCCAGGCGGTGGCCCTCCCGCTTGACCCCAGCCGGTTCATGAAGCTGGACCCCTCCGCCATCATCTCCATCACCCCCATCGCCCTGGCCACCATGATGGAACACATCGGTGACATCACGGCCATCTCCGCCACCGTCAAGAAAAACTACCTCAAGGATCCCGGCCTCCACCGGACCCTCCTGGGCGACGGCCTGGCCACCTCATTAGCCTCGGCCTTCGGCGCCCCAGCCAACACCACCTACGGAGAAAACACCGGCGTCCTGGTCCTGACCCGAGTCTATGACCCCGCCGTCATGCGCCTGGCTGCCGTCTTCGCCATCATCCTCTCCTTCTTCCCCGTGGTCTCCGGCTTCATCCGGTCCATCCCTATGGCCATCATTGGCGGCGTTTCCCTCATCCTCTACGGGATGATCTCCGCTGTCGGCGTCCGGAACCTGGTCGAGAACCAGGTGGACTTCACCAAGTCCCGGAACCTCATCGTTGCGGCGGCCATCTTCGTCTCCGCCTTGGGCTTCACCGGTAGCGTATCCGGACTTTCCTTCGATGTTTTCGGCACCACCATCACCCTGTCCGGACTGGCCATTGCCGCTCTGGTCGGCATCCTCCTGAATGCCCTCCTCCCCGGCAAGGACTACGACTTCTCTGACGACCATCCGACCCCCACCGGCGTCAACTTCTCCGGAACCGATGCGACCTTCAAGGGTAAGCCCTACAACTGGTCTTACAGTGACGGCGAAGAGCCTACCGGCCAATTCGACTAATAAAAAAAGAAGCCTAAAGAAAGAGCCCGGCAAAAGGAATCAGCCGGGCTTTTTTCTATGGTAAAATGGAGTGACATGGACCGGTAAGGAGGGGAAAATGGGGGAAAACTACCAATTGATCTTGGACCAAATCCTCGAAGGCATTCAAGCAGAGGGGCGGACTCCCCGCCTCCTCCTTCACTCCTGCTGTGGACCCTGCTCCACCTATGTCTTGGACTACCTGTCCGACTATTTTGAAATCACCGTCTACTACTACAACCCCAACATCTACCCCAAGGAGGAATATGACTTTCGGGAGGCCGAGCAGGAGGACCTCATCCGTCGCCTGCCCAGCAAGTACCCCATCCATTTTCAGCGGGCAACCTACGATCCCGAGGACTACTACCAAAAGATCCGAGGCCATGAGGGGGATCCCGAGAGGGGAGACCGGTGCAGCCTTTGCTACCGGCTCCGCCTGGAAGAAGCCGCCCGGTGGGCCAAAGAGGGGGGCTACGACTACTTCACCACCACCCTCTCCCTTTCGCCCCACAAGGACGCCCAAAGGCTCAACGCCATCGGGAGGGATCTGGAAGAAGAATATGGGGTGGCCTATCTCTACTCAGACTTCAAGAAGAGAAACGGCTTCAAGCGGTCCAAGGAAATGACGGATGAATATGGGATGTACCGACAAGATTATTGTGGCTGCCTTTTTTCCTACCAAGCCCGCCGGGCTCATGAGGCGGAAAGAATTCGGCAAGATAAAGAGAGAAGGGGGGGAAGGTGGCCCGGCCACCTAAGCATGATGAAAACGTGGATTCAAGATAATCAAGAAAAGATTTTTGATAAGGTTGCCCTCATCTATAAGATCCTGGCCGTGATTTCCGGCATCGGGATGGCCCTGAAGATTCTTTCCGTATTGGGGATTGGACTGGTTGGCACCATCGTCTCCTTCGGCCTTTTCCTCCCCATCGCCGGGGTTATGGCTGTCCTTGCCATCCCTATCATCCTCGTTCTTTTCGGGATCCGGGTCTTCCTCTTCTGGATGGCGGGTCGGTCTGCCCAGGCCCTCCCCCTGAAGGCTGACCGACTCCAGCAATTCGCCGGCATCCTCCTGGTCTTTGCCATCATCGGCTTCCTCTTTTCCGGCGACTCCTCTTTTAATCGGACCATGGCCCTGGCCGAAGTGATTTTCCATGGCTTTATTTTATACGCCCTCTCCGTCACCCGCGGGGAAGGGCCGAATTCCGGGGATGACCCATACCGCCGTCCCCTATAAAAAATGTTGTCTCTGAACCTGTGTATTGAATGAAAGGAGCCGGACATGAGCCGTGCAGACCTAATTTTTAAAGAGAATTGTCGTGAAATCCTCAACCATGGCGTATCGGATGAGGGGATGGAGGTCCGCCCACGCTGGCAGGACGGCAGCCCCGCCCACACCATCAAAAAATTCGGCCTGGTCAACCGCTACGACCTGTCCGAGGAATTCCCCATCCAGACCATCCGAAAGATCAACTTCAAGGCCCTCTATGATGAGCTGCTTTGGATCTGGCAGAAGAAGTCCAATAATGTCAAGGACCTGGGGTCCAAGATTTGGGACCAGTGGGCCGATGAGAAGGGGTCCATCGGCAAGGCCTATGGCTATCAATTGGGCCTAAAGCACAAGTATCCCGAGGGAGAAATGGACCAGGTGGACCGGGTCCTCTTTAACCTCAAGAACAACCCCGCTTCCCGGCGGATCCTGACCAACATCTTCAACTTCGAGGACCTCCATGAGATGGCCCTCTACCCCTGTGCCTATTCCATGACCTTCAACGTCTCCGGCGACACCCTCAACGCCATCCTGAACCAGCGGTCCCAGGATATGCTGGTGGCCAACTCCTGGAACGTCTCCCAGTATGCCCTCCTGGTCCATATGTTCGCCCAGGTTTCAGGCCTTAAAGCTGGCGAGCTGGTCCATGTTATCGCCGATGCCCATATCTACGACCGCCACATCCCCATCGTGGAGAAGCTCCTGGACCAGGAAGATTTTCCGGCCCCCAAGCTGGTCATCGATGAGTCCATCACCGACTTCTATGCCTTCGATGCCGACTCCTTCCGCCTGGAGGGCTATGAGCATGGCCCCAATATCAAGGGGATCCCTGTTGCAGAATAATCCCCTTCTTTCACAAAAAAGCCTCCCGTCCACCAGGATGGGAGGCTTTTCTTATTCTTTTCTTATTTTAATAGATCGGTGACTTGACCGAGGTTGAGCTCAAAGGAGACACCCCGCTGGAGATAGTCGGGTTGGTAGCGGGTGTTGAGCATGGCATCATGAACGAACTTGGAAGCAAAGCGGACGGCACTTTCCAGGTCCTTTCCGGTATAGAGGGCGGCGATCAGGGAGGAAGCATAGAGATCCCCGGTCCCGTGGATAAAGAAATCCAGGAGGTCTTCCGAAACGGCAGTCATTTCGCTGTCCTGGCCTTGGATGTAGTTGATGATTTTCCCTTCTTTTTGGATCCCTTTTAGAACAACAACTTTAGCCCCCATTTCCAGCAAAGCATCCAGAATGAGGTGGACCTGCTTTTCATCGGGACTTTGACCGGGGTAGTCCATCCCGGTTAAAATACCGGCTTCTGTCAGATTAGGAAGGAGAAGGTCAGCTCCATCCACCAGGTCTTTCATCTTTTCACACATCTCTTCCGAGTACGTCGGATACCGCTGTCCACCATCGCCCATGACGGGGTCAACTAAACGGAGGGCATGAGGATAGTCCTGGTAGATGGACTGGATGATTTCCACCTGTTCGGCGGAACCCAGAAAGCCGGAATATACTCCATCCAGGGCCATATTGGCCCCGTTCTTCCAGTGGTTCAATACCTTGGGCAGGAAGTCCGTCGTATCATGCATGACGAAGTCCGAATAGAGAGTATGGGTGGAGAAAAGCGAGGTGGGCAAGGGACAGACATCAACGCCGGCAGCGGATAGGAGGGGGATAGCCACTCCAAGGGAGCATTTCCCATAGCCGCAGAGGTCGTGAACGGCTGCCACTCTGGGGATGTACTTGCCTTGACGCTCATAGAGAATCACATCATTATTTTTTTTCATCATTACCTCCTTGTTTTTTGTGCTCTTGTAGTCTACTCCTGAAAAGGTTTGTAGACAATGCCCCGGTATATTCATTTTTCGCATGAACTCGAAAGGAAAAAAGAATAGTTTTTTCTCCCTCATAACATGAACTTTACAATGGGCCTTTAGAATGAAAAATGAGCATTCCTGTTTGTGTGGATTGCCCCAAAATTATTGAAAATGAAGGGAGAACTCATGTATTCCAAATCATCAAAGGGCCTACGCTTTCTTGCCGGCCTCTTGGCTTTGGCTCTGGTCCTGACCTTTGCCTTGCCCATGACGGCCTTTGCGGAAGAGGCTCAGGAAAACAAGATCCTGTCCATCAATGCCCATGTTGGGGACTATTCAGAGAGTTCCAAAAATGGCTTTGGTGCCAACATCTCTTTTGCTACCAAGACGGATGGGCCGGGAAAACTTCAAGTCAAAAAGGGCGATGTCGTCGTCTTTGAAGAAAGCCTGGCCAATGGTAACAAGGGCGGTGATCCCTACTTCGATAGGAAGGATCATTCCAAGATTGCCCACTCCACCAACGACTATGTTTATACTTACCAATTTGAACTCAAGGACTTAGAGGCGGATACCCTCTATACCTATACCGTTGAGGCCCTGGGCCAGACCCAAAAAGGTCAGTTCAAGACCGCCATCGGCAAGAACCAGGCGGGCCATGTCCGTTTTGCCTATTTGGGCGACCCCCAGGTCCACAACAGCAAGCACGGAGAGGCCACCGGGGCCATCTTCAACTTGATCTCCGAGATCTCTGCCAAGAACTCCCTCGACTTCATCTACATTGCCGGGGACCATACGGACAAGGGTTATGAGGTCCAATCCAAGGTGGACACGCCCAAGGATGCCAATGACAAGAAGGCATCGGGACTGCCTTTCGGGCATGAATGGGAAGACTTCTTTAATAATAAGGGTCAGTATCCCAATGCCACCCAGAAGGCCCTCCTCAACCACCTCCTCCTCTCCACCCAGGGAAACCACGACACCACCGACTTCAACGGTCGGATCAATGTCCCTGACCCCATCTACAACAACGAAAAAGACACCGACTTTGTCAAAGGCGTCTATTCCTATGTCGCCGGTCCCATGAAGTTCATCATCCTCAACAATGCCTCCTATGAGACCCAGGACCTGGCCAACAATGCCAACTTCCAGAAGATGATGGCCTACCTCAAGCAGGAAGTGAAGTCAGCCAAGGAAGAGGGCCTATGGACCGTGGTCGGCTTCCACAAGCCCCTCTATACCGGGGCCTCCCACATCAGTGATGACGATGTGGCCGCCTACCGCAAGGCCATGAACAAGGTCTTCACCGACTTAGATATTGACCTGGTACTAAACGGCCATGACCATGTCTACTCCCGTGGCTTCATCAATGCCCAAGGGGAAAAGGCAACCCAAGCCAACACCGCAGCGGAAGGAAATGTCTTCTACCATGTCAAGAACGCCCCCTTCCATATGGTTTCCGAGCATGCCGGCGGTCTCAAGTGGTATGAAGCGGTTGACTATACCAAGGACATCACCAAGGGCGACCCCCTGACCCCGGACTACAAGTTCCTGGATAAGAACGGGGCAAAAGAAGTGCCTCCCTCCAGCGAGAAGAAAGATACCACCGTGGTCATTGTGGATATGACGGCCGATCGTGCCGAATTCACCACCTACAAGCTTCACTATGACCAGAAGACCTCCAAGGTGGACAAGGAGGCCTATATCTATGACCGGTTCACCGTCCTCCGCCGCCAGGCCCCCCAGCGGGTTGCCGGGTCCACTCGTTTGGAAACAGCCTTGGCCAATGCCCAGGCCTACCAGAAGGCGGACACCGTCCTCATCGCCCGCAGCGACGATTTTGCCGATGCCCTGTCGGCTTCCGTCTATGCCAAGTTGCTGAAGGCCCCCATCCTCCTCTCCAAGACCGACTTCCTCTATGACGGCATTAAGACGGAAATTGCCAGACTGGGTGCCAAGAAAGCCATCCTGGTCGGCGGAGATAAGGCCCTCTCCATGGCCTGTGAGAAAGAACTCAAGGACATCAAGGGTTTGGAAGTTTCCCGCATTGACGGGACCGACCGCTATGATACCTCGGTCAAGTTAGCCGGCCTCATCGCTAAGGCCAACAAGACCGTGGACGGCGTCTACGTCGCCACCGGAACCAACTTTGCCGACGCCCTTGCAGTTTCTCCATTGGCCGCCGGTCAAGCCCGCCCCATCCTCCTCACCCGTCCCGATGCCTTGCCCCAATCCGTCAAGGACGGCATCAAGAGCCTGGGCGTGAAGAATGTCACCATCTTAGGTGGGAAAAAGGCGGTTTCTGAAGCCGTTGCCGCTGCCCTCCCCGGAGCTAGCCGTTTGGAAGGGGAAACCCGCTATGAAACGTCGGCCATGATCGCTGAAAAAATGGTGGAAGCCAAGCTGGCATACCTGGCAACGGGCGAAGAATTTGCCGACGCCTTAGTCGCCGGTCCTGTCGCTGCCGAAAAGCAAGCCCCCATACTCCTGGTCCAGCCCAAGAAGCTCCCGGATGCGGTGGCTTCCTATCTGAAGAAGTCCAAGATCAAGGAAGTCATTGTCCTTGGCGGGGATGCTGCGGTGGATGATGCTGTCGCCAGCGGAGCGGACAATCTCATCAAATAGTTTTTTCCGATTATTTCTCTCCTTAGTCTATAGGGAAAAGGGGGAAGGCCCGGTGGCCTTTCCCCTTTTCTCTTTTTTTGCCCCCTCATGTACAATAAAGAAGAAAGGAGGGAACCATGGCGGAGCGAACCTATTTATCCATTGACTTAAAATCGTTTTATGCCTCGGTGGAGTGCGTGGAGAGGGGGACGGCCCAGCGCCTGACCAAGTACAGCCTCCACACCATGGGGGATATCGCCCTCTGCTCGGTGGGGGAGCCGGGCCACGCCTACAATGAGGACCTCCTCTATGACCTCTTTGGGGTCAATGCGGAGCTCCTCATCGACCATGCCTGGGGCTACGAACCCTGCCGAATTTCGGACATCAAGGCCTATGTCCCCCGGTCCAAGTCCCTCTCCCGGGGCCAGGTCCTCTCCACCCCCTATTCCTTTGATAAGGCCCGCCTGGTCATGCGGGAGATGGCCGACCTCCTGGCCCTGGACCTGGTGGCCAGGGGCCTGGTGACGGACCAGGTTTCCCTGACCGTGGGCTATGACGTGGTCAACCTCCGGGATCCCCACCTGGCCCAGGCCTACCATGGAGAAGACAAGAAGGATATGTACGGCCGCCGGCTGCCGAAGGAGGCCCACAAGTCCCTCCCCTTGGGGATGGAGACGGCCGCATCCTCGGTCATTATGGAGGCCCTGACCCGGATTTTCGACCAGGTGGTGGACCCTCGCCTCTATATCCGGCGGCTGTATGTCGTGGCCGACCGGGTCATGGCTGAGAGGGAAGTCAGGACGGACCAGGCCTCCCAGCTGGATTTCTTTGGCCGGATGGATGAGGCCGGGGACGAGGGACCGGGTGGCCGGAGCGGGGAAGAGGCCCCGAAGAAGGACCTGGACAAGGAGCGTCGGGTCCAGGAGGCCCTGGTGGAGATTAAGAGGAAGTATGGGAAGAATGCGGTCCTTCGTGGGATGAACCTGGAAGAAGGTGCCACGGCCAAGGACCGGAATGACCGGATTGGGGGGCATAAGGCATGAAAGACGCATACAAAAAGATTGCCCACCTGGGCCCATGGGAGCCCAAAAACCACCCCCGGATGTCCCGGGAAAACCGGGCCGCCCAGTTCTCCCCCTTCCAGGCCCTGACGGGCTATGAGGTCGCCATCCAAGAAGCGGGGCGGCCGACCCAAGAGAAGGCCCAAGTCTCCCAAGATGAGGTGGATGAGATCAACCGAGCCCTGGCATACTTGACCGACCGGCTGGCGGAAGGGCCTGGGGGCCGGGCTGGAGACCACCCCTGCATCCGGATCCGCTTTTTCCGGGAGGATGAGCGAAAAGAAGGCGGCGCCTACCTTGTCAAAGAAGGGCGGGTCGCCGAGATCCGGGCCTTCCGACGACTCCTCCTCTTCGAGGATGGGGAGGAAATCCCCATTGACCAGCTGAGAGAAGTGGAGATTATGGGGGAGGGAGTGGGGGAAGGTTGACCAGGGCTAGCCTGACCTGGGAACATCATGCGCTCGCCAGCTCCTAGCCCCGCCAGAGCCAAAAACCCTGACAATCCGCTAATTCCCGAGATAATCAGGGTCCGGAGCCCTGACAATTTCCAGAATCTCAAAAGTAGCAGGGGCAAAAATGGCCCTGATAAAAGACCAGGACCGAAGAATGTCAGGGGAAAAACCCTGTCAAATTAGAGAATTTCAAGAATAGCAGGGCAAAAAAAGGCCCTGATAATTTGGCATATAGCGATAATGTCAGGGGATGAAACCCTGATAATCCGCAAAATTCCGAGGTAATCAGGGTCTGGGGTCTCCTGGAACCGAGCAACTCATGAGTTCGGAGCCCAGGGCAGGAGCCACTGCCAGGGCCGCCTTTCCGGTTCCTCTTGTGGATAATGAAATCAAGGGATATCCTGTTCATTAGAGAATGCAGTATAGCAAATCATATAAAGGATGCCTGGTCAAAATGCCGGGAGAAAGAGAAGTTTGTTATGGAATTTTTGATAGGAAAGGAAGAGAAAGCCAATCGAGAAAAACTAAGCCGACTCTATCAATCCTACCAACAGAGGCTCTTTTATTTTGCGGTTCAAATTTTGAAGGATCCCATGGCTGCGGAAGATGCCGTGCAGGATACCTTCTTGCGTGTCCGTTCTCATCTAGACCATATTGATGAAAAAGATCCTCATAAAACCGGTGCGCTCCTGTATATCGTTGTCAAGCATATCGCCTTTGATTGCCTGAAACGGCAAAAGAAGGTGATCATTTTGCCGGTGGATGAAGTGGAAAAATTGCTGACAAAAGACCAGGATTCTTTGGAAGATGAGGATTCCTCGGAAGATGGGGATTCAAGCTTGGAAGAAGCCTTCCGCAAGCTTTCTTTCGAGCACAGAGCCGTTCTCCAGCTGAGATATGATCAGTGTTTGCCCTATTCTGCTATTGCACAGGTTCTTGACTTATCGGAGGCGACGGTTCGAAAGCGGTGTTCGCGGGCGAAAAAAAGATTGGAAGTCTTGATGGAAAGGGGGTCGGACCATGAAAAGAAAATTGGATGATGAGTTTCTATACAAAGAAATTCCAAAAATCGTTGAGAAGGATCTTATGGCTTTGCCAAAAGAAGAGGAATTGAATCATGTGTTTTCCGATTCCTTTGAAGAGCGGAGGAAAGAAATCATTGGTTTTCAATCGGAGGAAAAGAAGAAAAGATTCCTTTTTTCATCACCTCGTGCGGTAACCATTGCAGCGGTTTTGACCTTGTGCTTCCTCGTTACGCTAGGTTCTGTCCTGGCCGGGGAGATGTCACGAAAGTCAATCTTTCTTTTTATTCGTAAAACATTTACTGACTTTATGACGATTTCTGTCCATGAAGAGCCCCTCCCCGGTGCGTCAAGCGAGAGTGATTGGATTTGGAAGCCGAAAGAACCCCGGTCTTTGGCACCCGGATTCAAGGAGACCTCTCGAAAGCAAACAGAAGACTTTTTAGAAATCTTCTATCAAAATGCGGCTGGAAATGAAATTTTCTTTACTACACATCCGCTTGTTGATGAGCAGATAATAATTGATACCGAAGATACAATACTTCATCAAGAAAAAATAGGAGGAGTAACCGTTTCCTACTTTGAAAAAAATGGGATGAGCTTTTTCTTTTGGCATGACTATGAATGTCGGTACCAGATATTAGGAGATGTAAAAGCTGATATTTTAATGCAAATCGTTAAAAAAATGTTGGGATCGTAGAATTTTTTAATAAAATATTTATTTTTGGGTCACAAAATGGCCTCCTTCTTCGTTATATAAGTAAGAGCAGAAAGAAGGAGGTTATTTTTTATGAAAAAAAGGAAGAGTCTCTTAATTGCCGGCCTGGCTCTATGTCTATTCAATTTCCCGATTCTTGCAAGAGCAGAGGATTGTAACACAAAAATCCTAGTGGAGACACCCCGGTTGATCCTCCAAAGAATGGAATACCTTTCTACAGCAAACGCTTATTTAACCATTGATTCTACTGGAAAAGCAACTGTGAAATGCCAAATAGTCGGTTATAGGGGGACTACCTCAAGAATTCAAGCAAAGGTAATGCTACAACAATATACCAATGGCCGTTGGGCGTCCATTAGAGAATTTTCAGAATCTACAAACTTCTATCAACTGATCATTTCTGAAAGCCACAGAGTAAGTAGAGGTTATGCTTATCGACTGCTTGCTACTATTCAATCTTATAAGGGGACTGATGTCGAAAATAAGACAGTGACGAGTAGTAGTAAATATTATTGAAAGGAGGGTGAATACCTCTGAATTTTTGGGTGCTATTCATCCAATGGAGTTAGTTTCAACAGATAAGACGATTATCGTTTATAGAAAATAATCAATTTAAGGAGTAGAACAATGATGTCTGGCCGGATTCAACAGCTGAAAACCGGGAAAAAGCCACAAATTGTAAAGTGTATATTCTTTACAGAGGCCTTGCTCTTTTTTATTCTTTTGAGTGCGTGTTCAGTTAACCGTAACAAGACACTATCAGAACTGGATAGGGATTCGATCGATTTTGGCGTAGTTATTACAACGGAGAGTGCATATCATTCGAAAATCTTATGGTTTGACTCAGAATTAGAGGCAGCCCAGGAGCAAGAACTCTCCTACGCGGCCTTGGGATCCCCCTTCTATGTTCCGGTTGAGGATCATGGCGAGCTATTTCTCATCCCTCAGGGTCTTGGAAATCAAAAGGATACAAAAAAAGTGATCGGTGTGAATAAAGGGTCACTTGAAATAACCGAATATCCATTTCAGCATATTGCACTTAATCATATGGCAGCGGCCGATGACAGAGTATACGCTATTAATACGCTAAATGGTGTCAGTTGTTTGGAGGCGTGGGACAAAAAAAATCAATCGAGTAAGACGGTTGAGTTACCAGGAGTCCATTTTTATTGTATATTTGCCGGTAATCATAAGTTATTTGCCTTTGATATGCAGGAGAATCCAGTAGATCCCAACAAGTATATTAGTACAATGCACGTCTATACGAGCGAATTGAACTTGCTGAAGGAAGAGGATATTTCTGAATATGGAATGCTTTCAGGGATTGGTATAGCGGATTCCGAGTATCTCTTTGTTACGGTGAATGTGGATGAAGAGTATGCTCCGATAGGGAAAATCTTAAAAATTCATCAGGATAATTTTACAATCGAAGAGATCTCAACTTCTAAGGATTCACCGCATGCAATTTATCAATACCAACAAGATCTCATCGTCACGCATTACGATCCCGTAGTTGATCAAGGAACGCAGGTGTCGATCATTGAACCGAATGGAAGGGAAACATTTAAGGACCTTAAAGTAACACTAACAAATACGGCTATTGTTGAAAATAGTTTTATTGTTGCCAATCAGGCAGGCATATATCAGTTTCAATTACCAAGTTTTGAATTATTAAATAGCTATCCGCTGAATGTAGCAGATGGATACTATGTCTCTGCTGTGCTAGCAGTGGACTGATTGAAAGAGCAGGAGACTTATCCCAAATGAATGAACGAGGTCCTATAGACTCAATACGGAAAGGAGTGGGGCGGCATGTTAATACGTGCCGCCCCGTTTGCCTATAAAAAAATTCATCCGCTATTTTCGAATTTTTAATCATTCCGCTTTTCTCCCGGTCCTTACCACGATTGGTTTTCTTGTCGCCTTCGTTATCCTCCTTTTCTATAGCAATGCAGAGATTTCCTCCTATGCTTCAGGATTTCATGGTCCCAACGGATTTAACGCAAACCCTATTCGTTTTCATATGGATAAGATGGATCGGAAGGATGCAAAAATTCTGGCCACCATCCCCAATCCCCATCGTTTTTCCTGGATAAGCTTTGATGAGGACCATGATATTTCCTGACACACCGGAGATGCGGCAGTAGGTTGGGAGGTAAAGCAAAAATTAGAGAAGAACCCGGGAGGGGTCGTTGTGAATGCGGGATACCGAGAGGCAACCGTGAAGGATAGGGTTGAAATCAATGGTCACGTCCTTCCCATCGTCGGCGAGCATTCATCCGGCTTAACCTATCAAGAGGGTGATCGCCTTGAAGTATGCCTTGAACCGACCACTTTTGCGGAAGTCGGGTTAAAGGATATTCAAGTCGAGATGAATTTTCAGGGTCTATTAAGCAAGCAGGACATGGTAGGGATTGTCCAGGGACTGGAAGACCAAGGGCTTGTTTTTATGGGAGTTGATACCTTAGGCCTTGAGCCCGTGCTTGATTTCTTTCCAGTCCATGCTCTTGGAAAAGAGGGCATAGAGATTAACCGGTATCCAGGTCAGAAGGAAGAACCAGAAAAAGAGGATTCCCTTCCAGTAGTCTCGCAGGCCTTTTTTACAGTAGATCGTGATGAAAAGAGCAAGGAGGGTGGGCGGAAGGACCATGAAGAGAAAGTTCATCAAGGTAAAGTGGAGGCGGATGCCCGTCGTGGTATTGACAAAACCAACCAAGATGAGGGTCAGGATGGGTAAAATCAAGCCGATGTTTCCCATATAGGTTCCGGTCATCATCATCAGGGAATCAAAGGGGTTTTTCCCTTGATCCGTGAAAATGGATTTGATCGTTGACCGGCCCATTTTTTCAAAAACCTGTTTGGCCCCTTTGGCCCAGCGGGACCGTTGGACAAGGGATTGGGACAGGGTGATCACCTGTTCGTCATAAAAAATAGCTTTTGGAGCATAGGCGATGTGGTTTCCGGAAAGGGAATTTTGGACGGTAAATTCGATATCTTCAGTCAGGGTCGAGGTGTTCCAGCCTCCGGACTTATCCAGGAGGGCCTTGCTGACCATAAAGCCGGTTCCGGTGATGATGGCATTCATGCTCAAAACGGACCGTGAATGGTTATAAAAAAGATCCACAAGCAGCAAATAGATGGAGTGGGCACTGGAAACGCAGGTGGCGGAGGGGTTCTGCCCCTCCCGGAAGCCCTGGCAAGCCTCAAAGCCGGCATCCAGAGCCCGGTTCATCTCGGCAAGAAAATTTGGATCGACGGTATTATCGGCATCGAAAAGAAGGTAGGCTTCAAAGTCACGGTCATGGAGGTCGATGAAGGTCCGGTGGAGGACGTCGCCCTTGTTCCGAATATTCTCATTGTATTCAAGGACGGTGGCCCTTGTTTTTTTCGCCTCCTCAACGGTCCGGTCCGTGCAGTTATTAGCCAGGACAAAGACCTCATAGGCCTCATCCGGATAGTCAAGCTTGCCCAGGGATTCCACGCATTGGCGGATGACCGCCTCCTCATTCCTAGCCGGGATAAGAATGGCAAATTTATGGAAGATCTTGGCTTCCGGGTAAGTTTTTCCTCGGCGGAAAAAATTTAAGCCGATGACAAAAAAATAGAGTCCATAGAAGTTGACAAGGACGAAGAGGATATAAAAAACAGCTTTAAAAACAGGCATAATTTCTCCTTGGACCCGATGGACTGGACTCCCAATGATTGCAGTATTTTTGTAGTATTAGTTTATTTGTTCGTCCTCCTTCTGTCAAATGTTATCTGCCGGTCTTTCTCTTCTGTTTTGAGGTACAATACAGGAGGTAGAAAAATAATAAACACTCATCTTCAGGAGGGAGGAAAACGATTTGAAACCGAAATCATGGAAGGTCCCCACCGGGAGGTCGAATCGGATGCTGGACCTGGCCGGCAACATTCTCTATCTTAGCGTGGCCACCTTTATCATCGCTACTGCCATTTTCTTTTTTCTTATGCCCAGCAAAGCTTCTGTATCCAGCATCACGGGCCTGTCTATTGTCTTGACCCACTTTATTCCCCTGTCGGTCGCCCAAATTACCATGGTCATGAATGTGGGGCTACTGATCATTGGCTTTATCCTTTTTGGCCGGGAGTTCGGCGGAAAAACGGTCTACACCTCGATCCTCCTCCCCTTGCTCCTCCGCCTTTATGAGGTCCTCCTTCCCAACAATGGGTCTCTGACCGGCGATGCCACTTTGGATGTGGCCTGCTACATCTTTGTGGTCTCCATTGGCCTCTCCATGCTCTTCAATGACAACGCCTCATCCGGCGGCCTGGATATCGTGGCTAAGATCCTCCAGCGCTTCCTCCATATGGAGATCGGCCAGGCCCTCTCCCTGGCCGGCATTGCCATCGCTCTCTCCTCGGCCCTGGTCTATGACACGAAGACCGTGGCTCTTTCCCTCCTGGGGACCTATCTCAACGGGATCGTCCTCGACCACTATATCTTCGGCCAGACGGGGAAGAAGCGGGTCTGCATCATGACCTCCCGGGAGGAGGTGGTCCGTCAGTTCATTCTCCAGGAACTCCGGAGTGGGGCTACGATTTATGAGGCGATCGGCGGCTTTGACCTCCAGCCCCGCCGAGAGATTATTACTATTGTGAACAAGCAGGAATACCAGCAGCTCATGACTTTTTTGGAAAAAACGGATCCCCAGGCCTTTGTCACCATTTACAACGTGACCGAAGTCCGCTATATCCCCAAGCCGGTTTTGGGCCATGAGGCTGAGCGATGAAAAAACAAAAAAAGGAGAAAAAAATGAATAAAAAGATTTCTATTCAAGACACTTACGGGGAAAGATTCCAGCATTGCTGGGGTTGCGGGCCCAAGAATGAGGGTGGGCTCCACCTCCAATCCTATCCCGGCGAGGATGGGGAGACCTGCGTTTGCCAAGTCACGCCGGATGACCAGTTTACCGGCGGCGTCCCGGCCAACCTCTTTGGCGGCATGATCGCCATGATCTTCGATTGCCATGGGACCGCCTCAGCCGCCTGGTTTGCCCACAAGAACAAGGGCCTGGACCTGACTCCGGACACGGTCATTGGCCGCTTTATCACGGCCCACCTGGAGGTCGATTTCCTCCGCCCGGTGCCCATGAATGAGCCGGTCACCGTGACCAGCCGCCTGGAAGAGCTCACCGACCGCAAGGCCGTCATCATCATGGAGATGGAAGCCGCCGGCCAGCCTCGCGCCAAGGCCAAGATGGTGGCTGTGGACGTGAAGAAGGACATGTAAAATCAGGAGGGGGTCCGAGCCTGAGGAGGGATCAAGGGGATGAAAATCGTCTCAATCAGATCATCGATCCGCTCATAATCCGGACTCAGGCCCCCTCCTTCAAAAGTGGCGAAGAGCCGGTAGCCCAGTCGAAATCCGTTCCGCTCATAGGCACGGATTTTTTTGACCGCATTCACCATATAATTGCTGTCGCCGATCAAACCGAAATGCTCCCAATAGATTTCCTTTTCCGTGCTTGGATCAAAGAAAGTAAAATCCGGATAAACCGTGGCCCCGTCCTCCATGAGGAGTGGGGCCTCATATTTATAAGTCACCCCGGCTTTTTCCAAGGCATCCGCAATAATCTTCTCCGTCTTTGACCGGACCCGCTCATGGTTGTTCGTATAAATCAGGGGGTCATCTTGGCGGAATGACCGCCCCTGATAACTCCTGTTTTTCCACTCCGCCAGCTTCTCCTGCAAGGTCGGTTGGACAGGGGTGATGAGCCCCCTCCTCTTCGGACAGAGGCCCAGAAGCAGGTCATCGATGGCCCGGTCAATCTCTTCGATTCGCATTTCTTTCCCCTTGATCGAAGAGAGGAGGGCCCCGACCGACCGGTTGTAAGACTGCTGGGCCAGCTGGCGGGCAAGGGCTATGTCGCTCACGGGAATATATCGGCGGGTAGCTTTCCCCTCAACATATCTCTGATGATAGAACTGAGTCCTATGTTTTTCGCACTTGATATACAAGCTCCCGTCGATAGCCTCCACTTGGATCTTCTCTAGATTGTCATTTAAAAGCTGAATTTTTTCTTTTACTATGTTTTTCACAACTTCTCCTTTATTTCTATCTGCCTCCGCCATATGCTTATTATTCTTACACATGAAATGTGTTGGCAGAGTCTTAAAAATGAGGAGAAAAATCCCGCCGGTGGGTCAAGTTGCCCCCTTATTTGGCAGAATCGGGGAGAAGGGGGCGGAGCGGAGCCCCCTCAAATGGCGGATTCAGGCGACAGGGGGGCCATGCGGAGCCCCCTCATATGGTGAAATCGGGGAACAGGGAGGCTTCCATGAGCCTCCTCATTTGGCGGAATTGGGGGAAAGGGGGCCAAGCAGAGCCCCCTCATGTGGCAAAATCGGAGGACAGGGGGGCTTTCATGAGCCTCCTCATCTGGAGAAGTCGGGGGACAGGGGGGCTGCCATGAGCCCCCTCATTCGGCGAAACCAGGAGAAAGGGGGGCTTCCATGGGCCTCCTCATCTGGAGAAGTCGGGGGACAGGGGGGCTTCCATAAGCCCCGGGGACCCACCAGGCGGGCCAAAAAACACATGGCCCCCAAAACCGGATGGGGAGATCCGGTCTTTGGGAGCCATGCATGAGCCGAAAGGCTTTTCTTCAACTTTTATTTCACAGAGATGCGGTAAATTTCTTCGAGCGAGATGGGGATGGAGCTTTCAGGTTGGGTGTTTTTGATTTCTCTGCCAAAATAGACTTCAACCGATTTTCCTTCAAGGGTTTGTCTGCCCGACCCATTTTGGGATTTGGTCGCTTTCTTCTTTGAGCTTGATATCCCGGAACAGGGTCCAGCCATTATCGGTCCGGACATTGAGATAGCCCTTTTCCCACCTTTGGTAGGCATAGCCCTTGCCGAAGTTGGATTCATCATCATTGGCCGGCGTCTTGCTTCTATCCACCGTGCTTTTGATTTCCCCATCGGGCGTGCCGCAGGTGACCATAGCGTTTTTATAGCCCGTGTCCGCATAAACCACGCCGTCGACCTTGACCATGGGGCGGGCGTCTGCCTCAGCTTCTACTGCACCGGATTCCACCGCCTCACTTTGCGTTTCCGAGCTTTGGCTTTCAGGGGCATTCGGCCCGCCACAGGCGGAAAGGACCACCATCATGAAAGCCAGCAAAAAGACAATATTTTTCCTCATAGAATCCTCCTAAGACAGGTAAAGGTAGAAGCCAAAGAATTGGGTGACGGCAGCGGCCAGGACGAAGAGGTGCCAGATGACGTGGTGCCACTTCCACTCGGTCTTCCGGTAGAAGTAGGTGCCGACGGTGTAGAGGATGCCGCCCAGGGCGATGAGGAAGAAGAATTTCCAGAGCCCGTATTGGATGATGGGCTTGAGGAAGAGGAGACCCAACCAGCCCATGGCAATATAAAGGAAGACCGTGACCCGAATCCACTTGTCGTAGTTCTTGTAGGTGATGATTTTGAAGAGGGTTCCGGCGATGGCGATGGTCCAGATGAGGGCCATGAAGAGGATCCGGGGGAGGCCTTCGGTCAGGAAGAAGATGGGGGGCGTGAAGGACCCGGCGATGAAGAGGTAGATGGCCGTGTGGTCAAAGATCCGGAGGATGGCTTTGGCCTTGGGGGGCTGGACCGCATGGTAGACGGTGGAGCAGAGGAAGAGCCAGATGAAGCAGCCGCCATAGATGGCATAAGCAACGATGCCGGGGATGGACTGGCGGCGGACCTGGGTTAAGATAAGGATGACGAGGAAGAGGATGCCCAGGGGGACACCGATGCCGTGGGTGACGGAATTGAGGATTTCCAGTTTGAGTCGCATTTTTCGTTGAGCTTCTTGGACGGGGTCTTGTCGTTGGGCTTGGTCCATGGGGGCCTCCTTTCTCCTTTGGTGGAATCATTTTTTTCATTATAACGCAAAAGAGAAGGGGAGCTGGTGGAGGAAAAAAGGAGGAGGACAATAATTTTTCTTCCGGATGGATAAAATCGGGTATGATAAATATGATACAAGCAGAACTTTGCCAAACTGTTTCTTAAAAGGAGGATATGCGATGTCAACGATTCTTGGTTTTAACCGGTCCCAGATTAATGCGGACAACAAGGATATTTCCAGACTCCGGTCCCTGGTCATGACCCCATTCTATGGGAACAATGTCATTGAAGTGAATGATATTCAGACGGCCTACGACCTGGCCGTCAAGTCCCCGGGGACCATTGTCACGGATTTGCCCATCTATAAACCTGAGGTGATGGGCCTGCGGAAGGACTCCAAGGTCCTGCTCTTCAACGACGGCTCAGTCACCGGGAGAGCGGCAGCCGCCCGCCGGATCCAGGGCTTCAAGGGCGTGGATGAAGACGACCTCAACAAGAAGGTCATGGACGCCATCTACGATTCCCGCTGGGGGACCCTCTACCATGCCCAGACCGTCATTGGTTTGGATGAGGACTTCATGGTCCGGGCCCACCTCCTCCTTCCTGAAGGCGAGGAAAACCTCCTCTATAACTGGATGCTGAACTTCCAGCCCCTGACTACCAAGTATGCCGAGATGTATAAGGAATCCAAGAAGATCGAAGAGACCGATATTTTCGTTTTCTCCGACCCCCAATGGTCCCACCCCGACCATCCCATGGGCCTGACCTACTTCGACAGCGAACATAACTGCGCCGCCCTCCTGGGCATGAAGTACTTCGGCGAGCACAAGAAGGGGACCCTGACCCTGGCCTGGTCCATCGCCAACCGCAACGGCTATGCCTCCTGCCACGGCGGGGCCAAGACTATCCTCCACGAAGGGGACGACCCCTACACCATGGCCGTCTTCGGCCTATCCGGTTCCGGGAAATCCACCATCACCCATGCCAAGCATGGCGATAAGTATGAGATCAAGATCCTCCACGACGACGCCTTTGTCATCAACGTGGCGGAAAAATACGGGATTGCCATGGAGCCCACCTACTTCGACAAGACCCAGGACTATCCTACTGACTCCCCGGACAACACCTACCTCTTGAGCCTCCAGAACTGCGGAGCCACAGTGGATGATGAGGGCAAGATCGTCCCCATCACCCAGGATATCCGCAACGGCAACGGCCGGGCCATCAAATCCAAACTCTGGTCCCCCAACCGGGTCGACCGCCTGTCCGACCCCATCGACGCCATCTTCTGGATCATGAAGGATCCCACCCTGCCCCCCCTCCTCCGGGTCAACTCCAAGGTCATGGGCACCCTCATGGGGGCCACCCTCTCCACCAAGAGAACCTCCGCAGAGCGCCTGGCCAAGGGCGTGGACCCCACCGCTCTGGTCATCGAGCCCTATGCCAACCCCTTCCGGACCTACCCCTTGGCCAATGACTACCGGAAGTTCCTGGAGCTCATCGAAAACGACACCGCCTGCTACATCCTCAACACCGGCTTCTACATGGATAAGAAGATCCCCAAGGAAGTCACCCTGGGCGTCATCGAAAACCTGGTCGAGAAGAAGGATCAGTGGAAGCCCTGGCTGGGTCTGGAAGAATTCGACTATATGCCGGTGGAAGGCTTCGAACCGGACAAGCAGGAGGAAGGCTACAAGGACAAGGCCACCCACTCCTTCGAAGTCAAACTCGACTACATCGAGAACCTGGACGACTTCAACCAGCTTCCCGACGAAGCGGCCCAGGCCCTTCGGAAGGTCATTGAAACCTTGAAAAAATAATCCATCATTTGGAATAGAAAAACCCCGACCGGGCAAGGGCCCGGTTGGGGTTTTCTTTGTTTGGATAGGCTCAAAAAGGCTAGTTTTCTTGGCTGTGGTCCTCACAGAGGTGGTCTCGGGAGATCCGAATGATGTCGCGGACATGGTCATCCGACATCCGGTAGTAGATAAATTTCCCATCCCGGCGGGACCGGACCAGGTCCTTATCCCGTAGGATTTTCAATTGGTGGGAAATGGCGGAAACCGTCAGGCCCAGCCGCTCCGAAAGCTCGCTCACATTCTTTTCCTCTTCGCCCAGTTCATGGAGGATCCGGAGGCGGGTAGGATCGCCCAGGACAAAGAAGAAGCGGGCCAGGTTTTCGTTGATTTCCATCTCTCGTTTGTCCACACGTAGATTTGACATTTACAACCCCTATTCATTAGCTTAGTATGGTAGTACTTTCTACTATTATCTTACCATTGAATGGAAAGAATCTGCCTGTTTTTTAAAGGAGGGTCTCCTCGGCTGAAAAATCCAGGAGGGCCCGAAGAGGAAGGAGAGGAAAGATGAGAGCACTCGTCCAATGTGTCAGCCAGGCCTCCGTAGAGGTCGAGGGAAAAACCATCGGAGAAATCGGAAAGGGCTACCTGGTCTTTTTGGGGGTGGGTCCGGAGGACGGCCCCGAAGAGGTGGAGAAGCTTTGGAATAAGATCTACCGCCTCCGGGTCTTTATGGACGACCAGGGCAAGACCAACTGGAATTTGGAAAAAGTAGGAGGCTCCTGCCTGATCGTCTCCCAGTTCACCCTATATGGTGATTTCCGAAAAGGAAACCGCCCCTCCTTTACCAAGGCCGCTCCTCCCGCCCTGGGCGAAAAGCTCTATCTGGATTTCGTTGCCCGGGCCAAGCAGGACCTGGACCGGGTGGAATCCGGCGAATTCGGCGCTGACATGAAGGTCCACCTGGTCAACGACGGCCCCTTCACCATCTGGCTGGATACCGCCGAACTCTAGGCTTTGACTGAGGGATCCGGCCCCTCCTCATAGAGGTGGAAGCCCTGGTCTTTTGCGACCTTGGTCAGGCGGTTCCGCTTAAGGTTCATGGTCCCGATTTTCTTGACTACCTGGTCGCTGAAGCAGTCCACCCGGCGGTTGGCATCCCGGAGGTCATAGTAGGTCTGCATTTCCTCATCGTAGTCGGCCAAGGCCTTCAAATAGGGGGACCGGTCCTCATAGCCGTCGACAAAGGTCCGGAAGGCCATGTCCATCCTTGGCTTTTTCTGGGGGGCTTGGTCAGGGTAGCCGAAGAGCATACCCAATACGGGGAAGGTCCCCTGGGGGAGGTCCAGGACTTCGACCAGGCGGTCGGGGTCATTGAGGATGGATCCCAGGAAAACCCCGCCCAGGTCCATGGACTCCAGGGCCACCATGACGTTTTGGGCCATGAGGGCGGCATCCGTCAGGGCTTGGGCGAAGAAGTTGACGTCCCAGGCATAGGGGGAGGGAGCTCCCTTTTCTTCGGCAATTTTCGCATTCCGGTAGCCATCCGCCACAAAGACCCAGACTTCAGGAGCCCGGGCAATGTAGTCCTGGTGGCCGATGTAGGCCAGGGCCCGTTTTTTCTCCGGGTCCTTGACCCGGATCAGGGAGGCCCATTGGAGGCCGACGGAAGTGGCGGTGTGTCGGGCCACCTCCAGGAGGGCCTGGATCTTCTCTTCCTCCACCGCAAGGTCCTTAAACTCCCGGTAGCTCCGGTGGTTCAGCATCTGGTCAATCAGGGGGTTGATATACACGGCGATCTCATCCTTTCCGGCCCGGCCCCGGGCCCTCTTTTTTCTGGAACTTTCTCCCCTTCTTTCTACCCAATTTGGGAAGGATCCGGTCCCCTTTTATGTTAGAATGTTGAAAAGGAGTCATTTATGGAAATGAAGGAAGCCAAACAATCCAGTCTGCTCAACGCCCTGCTCGCGGCCGGCCTGACAGTTGCCTTGTTCTATTTTACAACCACCGTCATGCCTCTTCTCCATGTCCTTCTTCTCTTTCCCTTCGTGACGCTTTATGTGTCGGAAGGGCCCAAGTGGACAGGCCTCTCCATGGTCCTGACCCTGGTCGCCGGGGGGATCCTGGTGGGTTGGGAGGAGACCCTGGTTCAGGCCATCTATTTTATCCCGGCCAGCCTCTGCATGGGGGAGATGATCCGCCGGAAAAGCGAGCCCCGGGATGAGCTTCTTTTGACCTCCCTGGTCATTTTTGCCGCCGTTTTGGGTCAACTCTTTCTGGCTGACAAAATCGCCGGGACCTCCTGGTTTGAGTCGGTCCGACAGGGGATCCAGGCAGGGGTCGAAGGCCAACTGGCCAACCTGGGGAGCCAGGTGGAGGAAGCCGACCTGCCGGCCCTCCAGTACCAGGTCTCCGTCGCCATGGATATCCTGGTCCATTCTATCCCCGGCATCCTTTATGTTTCCAGCCTGATCACCGCCCTGGTGACCGGCCTCCTTTCCCATTTTATTTCCCTGTCCAGCCACTTGGACGTCCGCCCCTTTGCCCTGGCGGACTTTGAACTTTCCCGTTTTTGGACCCTGGTCCTGCTTGGGGCCCTGGCCCTGGGCTCTGTTTTTTCGGGAAACCCCTACTACGGAAATGCCGTCGTTGTCGCCCTCTCCCTCCTTCTCCTGAACGGGATGGGCTACATCGACTTTCGTTTTCAATGGCGGATGATCCATTGGATGGGTCGTCTGATCCTATACTTCTTTTTCATTTTCCTGGTCCTTCCCGGTTTTCTGGCCCTCTTTTTGGGCATAGGGGACGGTCTTTTGGGCCTTCGGATGAAATTCAGAGAGAGAGGCCAAAACCATGGACAAAACTCCAACGAATAAAAACCACCAGGCGATCCAGATGGCTCAGTCCAAGCTGATTTTAGCCCCTCTGGCGACCCTGGTCCTGTCCCTCCTCCTCTTCATCCTCCACCCCCTGGCCGGGATTTTCGGCCTGGTCCTGACGGTCTTTTCCTACCTGGCCGCCTCCCGGATGGAAGAAGAGAGCCGGCAGAGGGCCCGGGTGGCCGTCGAGAACATGGACAAGAATTTCGATGAAATCACCAAAAACGCTATCTTCCGGATGCCCTTCCCCATGGCCGTCCTTAATGAAGAAGGGTCCTTCCTTTGGTATAACTCCCTCTTCAAGGAAGTTTTTCAGATTCAGACCTCTCTATTAGGCCAATCCTACCGAAAGGCCATGGGGGAGATCTCCCTGGAAGGCCTGGGCCAAAGCAAGGAGGCCTTCCCCCTGACTGTAGGATCCTCCCACTACCGTTTTTACCACAATGTGACCTCGGAGGATAAGGAGGACTGCCTCTACCTCCTTTACGGCGTGGACGACACCTACGAGAAGACCATGGAGGCCAAGTACGAAGACAACAAGCTGGTCATTTTCTCCATTTTCTTTGATAACTATGATGAGGTCCGGTCCAAGACCTCCGAGCAGGACCGCCCCCTGCTGACAGCCCAGGTCGACCGGCTCATGAATGCCTATGCCGGCGAACTCGAAGCCGTCTGCATCAAATATGAGAACGACCGCTATATCCTCATCACCAGCCAGGCCATGCTGGACAAGGCCAGGAAGGAGAATTTCCACATCCTGGACGACATCAAGACCATCGAAGGCACGGGAATCACCCCCACCCTATCCCTGGGCATTGCCTATGGGGAGCTGACCCCCCAGGAGATTTGGACGGAATCCCGCCAGGCCATGGACATCGCCCTATCCCGGGGCGGGGACCAGGCCGTCCTCAAGTCGGGGGACCAGCTGGACTACTATGGGGGGAAGAACCAGGCCACCCAGCGCTTCACCAAGGTCAAGGCCCGGGTCATGTCCAATACTATCCGGTCCTTCATCCTCAATTCGGACCGGACCTTCATCATGGGCCACGAAAATCCCGACATGGACTCCCTGGGTGCCTGCCTGGGCATGGCGACCTTCGCCAATTCGGTGGGCGGCAAGCCCTATATCGTTATGGGCGAGGTGTCGCCGGCAGTGGAGAACCTCTATAAGAAGGTAATGGATGAGCTCCCGGAAGCGGATGAACTCATCATCAGCCCGGAGGAGGCCATGGACCGACGGACCGACTCCTCCATCATCATCGTCGTCGATAACCACCGCCACGATTCCACCGCTGCCCCGGCCCTATTGGACAAGGGCAACCGGATCATCATCATTGACCACCACCGGAGAGGGGCCGACTACATCCACGATGCCGAGATTTCCTACATCGAGCCCTATGCCTCATCAGCCTCCGAGATGGTCACCGAGCTCATCTCCTACTTGGACACCAACCCCAAGCTCCCCAGGGTCGTTGCCGAGGGACTCTTGGCGGGGATCACCGTGGACACCAAGGATTTCTACTACCAGACGGGGACCCGGACCTTCGAGGCCGCGGCCTATCTCAAGCGCCAGGGGGCCGACTCCATTGTCATTAAACAGCTCTTCCAGGATGATTTCACCCTGACCCAATACCGGTCGGAGATCCTGGCCAGCGCTATCCAATTTGAACACCAGACCATGATCGGACGCTTCGAAAGGAAGCTGGAGGGGACCACCCTGGTGGCCTCCCAGGCGGCCGATGAGCTCATGGGGATCCGGGGGGTGGAAGCCTCCTTTGTCCTCTGCTATGTGGGGGATAAGGTCCATATTTCCGCTCGGTCCTTCGGGGATGTTTCCGTCCAACTCATTATGGAAGCCTTGGGCGGGGGCGGACACCTGACCGCAGCCGCCACCCAAGTTGAAGCCACGATGGATGAGGCGGAAGAAAAGCTCAAAGAAGCCATCCATAACTATTTTAAGGAGGAAGACGATGAAAGCCATTTTGCTTAAAGACGTAGAGGGAACCGGGAAGGCAGGCGAGCTTGTCGACGTCAAGCCCGGTTATTTCAATAACTTTCTGGCCAAGCAGGGCCTGGCCCTCCAGGCCACCCCGGCTGTGATCAAAAAATGGAAGCAGGCGGAAGCCCAGAAGGCCAAGGAAGAGGAAGCCCGCCGCCAGGAGGCCCTGAAATTGGACGAAAAAATCGGCCAATCCAAGGTTACCATCAAGGCCAGGGCCGGCGAGGGGGGCAAGCTCTTCGGCGCCGTCACCACCCAGGACATTGCGGATGCCTTGAAGAAACAGGTGGGGATTGAGATGGACAAGAGAAAGATCGAGATTGCTGATCCCCTGAAAACTTTGGGCGGCCACAAGGTGGGCATCCGGATTTACCCGGAAATGGTCTCCCAGCTCCAGGTCTTTATCGAAGAGGCATAAGATGGCCGACCAAGAGAAGAAGCTTACACAGCCTGCGAACCTGGACGCCGAGCGTGCGGTTCTGGGCTGTATTTTTTACAACAACCCCGATATCAATATTGTCAGTCAAAAGCTCCTTCCTGAAGATTTCTACCACCCCCAGCATGTTGAGGTCTATGAGGCCATGCTGGCGCTTTCGGGTGCCCATGAGCCCATCGACTACACCACCCTTAAAGAAGAATTGACCAAGCGGAAGACCCTGAGCGAAGAGGAAATTCTCAACCTCCTCCTCTCCTTGGGCTCGCCCAACTACTATTCTTCCCGGATCAACAGCTACATAGATATCGTCAAGAAAAACGCCAACCTCCGGGCCCTGATTGCTTTCGGGGAGGACATCCGCCGCCGGTCCTTTGACGGGTCGGAGGGCCCCGATGCTATCCTGGAATCTGCGGAAAGTCGGCTTCTGGAGATCAATGAGGATCGGCTCTACACCGGCCTGACCCCCTTGAGCGAGACCATGGATGCCACCCTGGCCAAGGTCTTCGACCTCTCCCTCCACAAGGGGGACCTGACGGGGATCACGACCGGCTACCGGGATTTGGATGAGACCCTGTCCGGCTTCCAGGCCTCCGACCTCATCCTCCTGGCTGCCCGGCCTTCCATGGGGAAGACTTCATTAGGCCTGAACATGGCCTACCATGCGGCCCGCTTCCAGGATAAGGAAGGGATCCATCCCTATAAGGTAGCGGTTTTTTCCCTGGAAATGTCCAAACTCCAGCTCTCCCAGCGCCTCCTCTCCATGGCCACGGGAATCAACCTCAAGAAGATTATCTCCGGCGACCTGGAGGCCGACCGGGATTTCGACATCCTGACCCGGGGGGTGGACCAGCTCAAGGACCTGTCCATCTATATTGACGACACCTCCTCCCTTTCGGTCCAGGCCCTCCGGTCCAAGTGCCGGCGGCTCAAGATGGAAACCGGGCTGGACCTGGTGGTTATCGACTACCTCCAGCTCATGACCGTGGATGACGGCCGGCGGAATGAGAACCGACAACAGGAGATTACTACGATCTCCCGGGGGCTCAAGGCCCTGGCCAAGGAGATGGATTGTCCGGTCCTGGCCCTCTCCCAGCTCTCCCGTAAGACGGAGTCCCGGGAAGGTTCCCGGCCGGTCATGTCGGACATGAGAGAGTCGGGAGCCATCGAGCAGGATGCTGACGTGGTTCTCCTCCTCTACCGGGAAGACTACTACAATCCCGACACCGACCACCCCAACATCACCGAGCTGACCATCGCCAAGCACCGGAACGGACCGACGGGCAAGGTCAACCTCTACTTCAAGAAAGAGCAGACCATGTTCTATTCCGTGGACTATAAAGAGGGGCCGGACGCCTAGTGGGCCGGCCAAGCAGAAAGGCTTGCCATGAAACTTCAATTTGATTTGTCTTCGGTGGACTTCCGGGTCACGCCGGTTGAAAATCTTTTTCTACAAACCTATCTTTCTTTAGCCGACGGCAATGCCCTCAAGGTCTACCTCTATGGATGGAAGGCCGCCTACCAGGCGGAGCGGCCCACCCTCTACGATGGGGATATCGCCCAGGCCCTGTCCATGACGGATGAAGAAGTGGTCGACGCTCTTAATTACTGGATCGACCAGGGCCTGGTGGAAGAGGACCGTCAGGAGGGCCACCCCGTCTTCCGCTTCAAGTCCATCCTCCTCCTCTATGCGGGGATTGATGAGGCCAGGGAAGACGAGTCTGACCCTGCCCCCCTTCCTGCGGAGGACCCGGATCCGGCCACCTTCCTGAGTCCGGACGACCGGGCCCGGAAGACCATGATGGACGACTTGGAGGACTTCCTTTCGGAGGGCCATGCCTACCGGGTCCGGCTCAAGGCCAATGAAATCCAGGCCATCCACCAAGTCCTCAATACGTATAAGCTGAGTCCGGATTTTTACCTCTATGCCTATAAAAAAGCGGTCAACCATGCCGAAGCCTCCTCCCGGTCCTTCAATTATGTGACCGCCATCGTGGAGAACTGGGTCCGCTTTGAAGGGATCACCGACAAGGAGGCCCTGGACCAATTCCTAGACAAGGAAGCCCGGGACAAGGAGGGCAAGGAAGGGCGGCGACCCGGCCCGAAAAAAGAGGGGGCGGAGAACACCTCCCAAAGCAAGAAGATGTCCCGGAAGGACCGGGAGGAATGGGTCAAGGAGGCCATGGAGAAGTCCAGACGGCGTTCGCTAAGGGGGAATGAGTGATGGATGTACATGAGATTTTAGCCGCCCGGCGGAAGAGGGCGGAGGGGGACCGGGAGGAGCGAGTCCGGGCCCTCTACCGGGACCACCCGGACCTGGCTGACCTCCAGGAGGAGAAAATCCGTCTGGGCAAGGATATGGTCCAGGCTGTTCTTGCCGGAGATAAGAAGAGAGCAGGGGAGGACCGGGAGAAGATGGAGGAGGTGGGCCAGGCCTTTGACCGGACCCTCCAAGCCCTCCGCCTCCCGACTGACTATTTGGAGGTCCACTACGCCTGTCCCGACTGTCAGGATACCGGTTTTGTGGACGGGGTGTCCTGCCACTGCCGGAACCTCCTCATCCTCAACAAACTCTATGAGAAGTCCTCCATCGGCGACCTCCTCCGACGCCAGAACTTCGACCACTTCGACCTGGACCTTTTCCGGAAGGACCGCCAGGAGGGGGAGGACCTTTCTCCCTATGAGAATATGAAGGCCATCCTCAAGGACATCCGGGAGGACTACATCCCCTATTTTGGGGATAAATCGCCTTCCCTTTATTTCTTCGGCCGGGTGGGGACGGGCAAGACCTACCTGGTCAACGCCATCGCCAAGGCCCTCCTGGACCGGGGAAAGACCGTCTTCTACCAAACCTCCTATGACCTCCTGGAATTTATGGTGGACTATTCTTTCACCCGCCAGGAGGACCGGGGGAGCTTGAAGGAAAAACGGGACTATATCTTTGATGCAGACCTTTTGGTCATCGACGACCTGGGGACGGAGAACATTAACTCCATGACCAAGTCGGCTCTCTTTGAGGTGATCAACGGCCGGATGATTCGTCAGAAGCCGACCATCATCTCCTCCAACCTCCAGCCCTATGAGCTGGGCAAGCGCTACGATGACCGAATCTTCTCCCGGATCGGGAACGAATACATCCTTTATGAGGTGTATGGATCCGATTTGCGGGGGAACCCGGGCCGGAAGGCCTAGAAGGGAGGAAGCATGCGGGCGGTAAGCGGAGAGGAAATGCGGCGGATTGACCACTATGCCATCGAGCAGCTGGAAATCCCCTCCATTGTCCTCATGGAAAATGCAGCACGAGCGGCCATGGACCAGGTGGACCTGGACCGCCGGCATTCTTTCGCCATCTTTTGCGGGATGGGGAACAACGGGGGCGACGGCTTGGCCATGGGCCGGAACCTCATGAGCCGGGGCAAGCGGGTCCGCTTCTACCTGGTGGGGTCCCTGGAAAAGGCCAGCCCTGACTTCATGACCAACTACCGGATCCTCCAGCACATGGGGGCCGACCTTCGCTTCCTGGAAACCCTGGGCCAGGTCCAAGACCTCCCCCGGGAGCTCCAGGATTTCAACACCCTGATCGACGCCCTCTTCGGCACCGGCCTCAACCGTCCCCTCCGGGATATGGCCCCGGTCATCATCGAAATCATGAACGAGTCCCGGATCTTCACCATTTCCCTGGATATGCCCTCCGGCCTGGATGCCACCACCGGCCAGTCCTATGGGGCCTACGTCCAGGCCTCCGCCGTCCTCACCTTCGAATGCATGAAGGAGGGGATGGAGAAACTTGCTTCACGAGGGGTCCCCGTCCGGGTCCTCCCCATCGGCATCCCCCGCCAGGCCAAGGCCTTTGTCCTGGGGGAGGATTTTGACCGCGAATAGCTGGCTTGGGGGCTCATGTCGGCCTCTTGCGTTGACAAGGGCCGTCGACCATGGTAGTCTTAGTTGAACTGAATGAGCGTAGGGGAGCTTTTGCTGAGAACGGTAGGACCGGACCCGCAACCTGACCTGGGTAATGCCAGCGTAGGCCGACGTCAAATGGATTAATTCCAGTCTTCTCCCTATGGAGGAGACTTTTTTTATGGAGGAAAGGGATGAAGAAGACCGGGAAGTATTTCAAATCAATCATGGGGATCCTCTTGGTCCTCCTCCTCTGGCAGTTGGTGTCCAGCCTCCATCCCATGGGGAAATTCATGCTGCCGGGGCCCATCGATGTCTTTCGCTCCTTTGTGGACCATTGGCCCCTGATGCGCCACCATGCGGCGACCACCCTTTTGGAGGCTGCCATCGGCCTGGCCATCGGGGTCAGCCTGGGCTTTGTCTTTGCCCTCCTCATGGAGCGTTTCCCCCTTCTCTATGACATGTTCTATCCGGTCCTGATCATCAGCCAGACCATCCCCACCGTGGCCATTGCCCCCCTTCTCGTCATTTGGTTCGGCTTCGACCTCCTGCCTAAGGTCATCATCGTCGTGATCTCCACCCTCTTTCCCATCACCATCGGCCTATTGGATGGATTTCACGCCATCGACCCGGACTACATCCAGCTCCTCGATTCCATGGGGGCCAGTCACGGCCAGATGTTCCGCTACGTCAAGCTCCCCTTTGCCCAGAGTCACTTCTTCTCGGGCCTCCGGATCGCCGTGACCTACTCCATCGTCGGGGCGGTCATCGCCGAGTGGTTGGGCGGCAATGACGGATTGGGGGTCTATATGACCCGGGCAAGGAAGTCCTATTCTTATGATGAAATGTTCGCCATCATCATTTTTATCACCGCCCTCAGCCTTCTCCTGATGGCCGGGGTCAACCTATTGGAAGGGCTTGTTATGCCCTGGAAAAGAAAAGAAAGGAAGTCATCATGACAAAGAAAAAATTGGGCTACCTCCTCATGGCCCTCATGTTGGTCGTCTTTACGGCCTGCGGGTCCAAGGAGGGGAAGGAAGCCCCCGCCTCCTCCGGTGAAAGCGAAAGCCAATCCAGCCAATCCGAGGAAACGAGCGGAGAAGAAAAGGAAATGACCAAGCTGACCTTCGTTCTGGACTACACCCCCAACACCAACCATACCGGGATCTATGTGGCCCAGAAGCTGGGTTATTTCAAGGATGAGGGTCTGGAAGTTGACATCATCCAACCGCCCGAGGACGGCGCTCCCGCCCTGGTGGCCGCCGGAAATGCCCAGTTCGGCGTGGACTACCAGGACACCATCGGTCCGGCCTTTGCCCGGGAGAACCCCCTGCCCGTGACCAACATTGCCGCACTAATCCAGCACAATACTTCCGGTCTGATTTCCTTAAAGGAAAATCCGGTCAACCGACCCAAGGACCTGGAAGGCAAGACCTATGCCAGCTGGGGCCTGCCCATTGAACAGGCCATGGTTAAGGACGTCATCAAGAAGGATGGGGGCGACCCGGACAAGCTGAACATCATCACGGGGAGTGCCGCCTCTATTTTCTCCATGGCCGAGTCCGACTATCAGGCCATCTGGGTCTTCTATGCCTGGGACGGAATTGCTGCCAAGGTGAAAAACATTGACTCCGTCTACTTCCCCTTCCGGGACTTCAACGAAACCTTCGACTACTATACGCCGACCCTGATCGCCAACAACGACTATCTCAAGGAAAATCCGGAGATTGCCAAGGCCTTCCTTCGGGCGGTGGAAAAGGGCTACAAGTACGCCATCGAAAATCCGGAGAAGGCCGCGGAGATCCTTGTCGAAGCCGCACCGGAGCTGGATAAGGACGTGGTTGTCGAAAGTCAGAAATACCTGGCCGACAAGTACATCGACGACGCCCCCTATTGGGGTCAAATCGATAAGGACCGTTGGAACCGCTTCTATACTTGGCTCTATCAGGAGAAGCTGGTCGAAAAAGAAATTCCGGCCGACTTCGGCTTCACCAACGAATACCTCCCCGGATTCCAGAAATGAGCCTCCTGGAGATCAGGGACCTGGGGAAGAGCTTTGAGGGGAGGCCCATCATCCGGGACATCTCCCTGGACCTGGAGGAGGGGGAGACCCTGGCCCTCTTGGGGGACAGCGGGGTGGGCAAGTCCACCCTCTTCAACGTGATCGCCGGCTTCCTCCAGCCCGACCGGGGGGACATCCTCCTGGATGGCCGGTCCATCCTGGGGCAGACGGGCCACTTCAGCTATATGCTCCAAAAGGACCTCCTCCTTCCCCACATGAAAATCGTGGACAATGTCAGCCTCCCTCTCCGGATCCGTGGGCTAGCCAAGAAGGAGGCCCGGGAGAAGGCCAACCCCTACTTCCGGGAATTCGGCCTGGAGGGGACCCAGACCTTTTACCCCGCCCAGCTTTCGGGGGGCATGCGCCAGCGGGCCGCCTTCCTTCGGACCTACCTGGCCGAGGGCCGGATTATGCTCCTGGATGAGCCCTTCAGCGCCCTCGATGGGGTCACGAAAAAGGACCTGATCACCTGGTACCGGGAGGCCAAGGACCACTTCCACCTGACCACCCTCTTTATCACCCACGATATTGAAGAGGCCCTCCTCCTGGCGGATGAGATCCTCCTCCTCCAGGGGAAGCCCGGCACCATCAGCCGGCGCTTCCGACCCAACCTGGTCAAGAGGGAGGGGATGGAACTGGAAGAGGACTTCTTCCGGCAAAAGACCGAGATCATCACCTGCTTCCAGGAGGGGTATTCGGTGAAGTGATGGAGGGTTGATTACTAAAAATTATCGGCGTAATCGGTAAAATACCGGTTGCGCCGATTTTTCCGCTTGAGGGGTAAGTTGGTGTTTGAGGGGTAAGTTGTGGAAGTCGGGGTGTCCCGGCTGTTTTTTATAGGAGAAAGTGTCGATGAAGCAAATCACAAATAAAGAATACGAAGAGTGGCAGAAGTACAAAGCTGAAAAAGCAAAGGGTCATGTGCTTCTGCCGGATACCGTCCGATTCATCTGCGAGGCCAACGGCTATGATGCAGAGAAGATCGGCCAGCACTTCCTTGAAATCCTGCCGAAGATCTGCCCGCCTGAAGAGAGATAGTATACTGCTGATCTCTTGCAAAGATGTTTATGCTGGTGGAAATGTTCATTTTTCTCCGGTATAATCCAATTCAAATCCAACGAAAGGGGTGATCACATATGAAAAACAATCGTGTATGGAGGGCCCACGAAACTTGACCCTCCAATAAAAAACTGGAGGATTCATAATTTGAAAGAAAAAGCCCGTGTTATAGGACACACCAGCCTGTTTAATGAACAGGCACTCTCATTGGAAAAGTTGTTAAATGAACTGCAATATCCGCCCCACATTGGGAAGGTTGTAAAAGAAAAGTTGGAAAAGCCGGATATTGCTGAAATCGCAAGCATCGCCTATTCGGGCGAAGGGTTCGATTATCCACTATGCAAGAGGATGCCTCTTACAAGACTTGCAGTCGTGACTTGGCTGTTACAGAAGACGTATGGAGAGTATAAGGCAATAGGGGTTGCTGATGATATTATCTTCGAGACCTTTAGAGATGTTACGCTTCGTGCTACCCTGTATTATCAGAAAACAGAGAAGGTCGGAATAAGTAAGGAAGATGTCATTTGGTTTCGCCACTTAATGAATGTCAACATGTTCAAAGTTGGAGTTTTGCAATTTCAGCCTTTTGAAATGATTTATCTTGATGAAGAGACTATTGGCGAGCACTATATGACTTTCTCAAAAGAGAAAAAACTATTGCTACCAAATGGAGCACCGGTAATCAATTGTCATATTCAGCGCAATGCTGATCTTTCGTCGGATCGGGTAACAGCGTCGTTGCAGGATGCGAAGGATTTCTTTATGCGGGTATTCCCGAAAAAGCAGTTTCAAGCATTCCTGTGTTATAGTTGGTTGCTCTATCCGCAAATGGCCAAGAGACTCTCTCCGGAGTCAAGGATCAGGAAATTCTATCAACTGTTTATGATTATTGGTGAATGCAACGATTCCGAGCAAGCGATAGAAAATCTATTTGCCGACGGAAAACGCAAGAGGCTGCCACAGATGAGTTCACTTCAAAAAATGGCCATGGATCATCTGGATTGGTTCGGCTTTGCTTGCGGGATTATCAAATGGAATAACAACTAAACAGAAAAACGCCTCCGAGCCGATTTGGTTCAGCGGCGTTGCTGCGTCTATGAGGTTATGCCTTGATCTCGGTGCCGTCCTTGAAGGTCACCCGGATATCCTTTTTGCTGTGAGGGTATCGAGGCTCTTGGCAAGGACCTGCTCGTATATGGCTATAAACTGTTCCTTCTGGTCAATTACCTGATTGGCGGCCCGGAGGAACAGTTCTTTTATTTCATCCTCGGTGAGTGTCGGGGTGGTGCATTTTTGACCATCGAACTTGTGATTGCACTGACAGATGACCTTCCGGTAGGCGTCGTTGCTGTGCCAAACCTTTGGCCCATTGATTTGTTGCATTAGAAGTTACAATTTACAACATTATTTGTGTCAGGATGATTATCGAAGGACAGAAATAGTGATTATTACGGAGTAAAAGAAGCGAAAATGACGGAATAATATTGGAGATTATAACGGAATGAAATTGAAGATTTTCACGGTTTAAGCTATCATTATTTAGAGAGGTGACAAAATGCTTAAACCAAATGGATACAAAAATAGATTAATTGAAATGAAATTAGATGAATACCTAGAATCTTTTGGTGCTGTTTGTATTGAAGGACCAAAATTTTGTGGCAAAACATGGACTGGATTAAGTCGGTCAAATAGTGTTGTATATATGGGAAATCCAGAAAATAATTTCCAAAATAGAACCTTAGCTCAAATAAATCCCGGTTTTGTTTTAGAAGGAGATACTCCGCACCTAATTGATGAATGGCAGGAAGTGCCGCCTATCTGGGATGCTGTTCGATTCGAAGTGGATAAGAGCAGGGGGAAAGGTAAATTCATTTTAACCGGTTCCGCAACACCCAATCATAAAGGTATTATGCATAGTGGAACAGGTCGGATAGGAAAACTTAGAATGACCACGATGTCTTTATTTGAAATTGGAGACTCAATTGGTGTCGTATCACTAGAAAAATTATTTTCAGGCGAATTTGAAGATACTATAACAGGAGAGGTCAAATTAGTCGATTTAATATCTTTTGTTGTTCGGGGAGGCTGGCCTGATGATATTAATATCTCTAAAAATATTTGGGGGAATACTGCAAAAGAATATTTAAAAATTGTTGTTGATGAAGATATGTTTTCAGTAGATGGAGTAAAAAGAGATTCAAGAAAGGTTTGGGCTCTCCTCCATTCTTTAGCGAGGAATGAAAGTACGGTTGTAAGTAATGCTACTTTAAGAAGAGATATCGCTCAAATGGATGGGGAATCAATAGATTCAGATACAATTAGTGATTATTTAAATATTTTTAATCGATTATTTATTTTAGATGATCAACCTGCTTTTAACACTAAACTAAGATCATCCAGAAGAGTTTTAAAATCTTCTAAGCGCCATTTTGTCGATCCTTCATTAGCTGTAGCCGCTCTTGGAGCAACAAATGAGATGTTGTTTAATGACTTACATACATTTGGTTTTTTATTTGAAGCCTTATGCGAGCATGATTTAAAGATATACGCCAATAGTATTAATGCGAATCTTTTCCATTATAGGGATGAAAAAGGAAACGAGGTAGATGCGATCATTGAATTGTCAGATGGCACATGGGGAGCTTTTGAAATTAAGCTAGGAGCGAATCAAATAGAAAAAGCAGCAGAAGACTTACTTAAATTTAAGGCAATTATGGAAAAAGAAGGTGATAGACCTCCTTCAATTCTTTGTGTAATATGTGGTTTATCAAATGCAGCATACAGAAGACCTGATGGAGTATATGTCGTTCCAATTACCGCATTAAGAGAATAGAAGATGATTGACGAAAAGCTGAAAAAGCCGAGCAAGCTTCCTGCTCGGCTTTATTTATGATCACTTCGTCTCGGTAAGGGAATGGTTTCGCTGACTTCCTTGAAAACACCGCCAAAAGTTGGCCTCCACCATCGCCTCCACCTCATCCCTCTCCTTTCCCTTCTCCTTGGCCAAGAAGTCCAGGATGTCCTCCACCAAGTCGGGCCAGCCATATTCCCCCCGAACCCACTCCAGGGACCCGGGCCCATCCGTTTCCGTCAGGATCCGGTCCATGGGTACCATGGCCACCAGGTCCCGGGTCAGCTGAGAATCCATGAAGTCCGAGCTGATGGTGAAGTAGGCCCCCAGGTCCAGGTAGGCGGGGACCAAGTCCAGGGGTCCGCTGTACCAGTGGATAAGGGGGGAAGGGACGTCTGCCCTCCGGACCTCATCCAGGACTTCCTTCTCACATCCCTTGGTGTGGAGGTTGACGGTCAGGGATCTTTTCTTTGCCTCATCCAAGAAAAAGCGGAGGATCCGGATCTGGTCCGGAAGCCGGCTCTCCGGGGGCGCCCAAACTCGGTCCAGGCCGATCTCTCCGATGAAATCGCAGTCGTCCAAGTAGGGTTCCAAGCCCTCCAGGCTGGTGTCGGGGCGAACCATCCAGGGGTGGATCCCGAAGCCCTTCTTGATTAGGGCATGGTCCCGGGCCAGGTCCTTTAGCCGGTCATAGGAGGCGGGGTCCATAGAAACCCCAAGGGTCAGGATCTCCTTTTCTTCAATAATATTCAGGGCCCGGGGGAGTTGGTCTCCGTAGGACTCCATATGGTCATGTGCATTGATGAGCATGGTATTTTCCTTTCGTGTGATTGGGGGCGGCGAAGAAATTTGTCATAGACCGTCTGCTTTTATAAACCATTTAGTCTTTAGAATGCGTAAACCTCTTCTTATTTTATAGGAAGGGGGTGATATTTTCTCCTTGCCAAAGCCCTTTTGGAGCTATCATTGTAAAAACCACTGAAAAGAAAAAGTTGGGAGTTAAAATTATTAAAAGTTGGGAGTTGGAATAATAAAAACATGGGAGTTAAAATTATTAAAAGTTGGGAGTTAGAATGTTTAAAAAGTGAGAGTTATCTTATATAATCTAGCCAGGAGGGTAGCTATGAAGAATTATTTACCTAGGCTCGTGGATGGATTATTAAAGGATGAATTAGAAGCTTTTGGTGGCGTCCTCATCACAGGACCGAAATGGTGCGGCAAAACAACAACAGGCCTGAATCAAGCAAACAGCACACTATTTTTACAAAATCCTGATGAAAGAGAACAGAACTTAAGACTTGCAGATATTAAACCTTCCTTGTTATTGGTCGGCGATAATCCCAGATTAATTGACGAATGGCAAGATGCACCTCAACTTTGGGATGCGGTTCGGTTTAGCGTGGATCAAAGAGGTGAAATGGGTTTATACATTCTTACCGGTTCAACAACCATCGACGAATCTTTCATTGCCCACTCCGGTACAGGAAGAATTTCAAGATTAAAGATGAGGACCATGAGTCTTTTTGAAAGCGGTGATTCCAATGGAGAAGTAGGTGTTTCTGATTTATTAAAAGGCCGAGAGATAGCCGGCCACTCTCCCCATACAATTGAAGATATTGCCAATTTCATTGTTGGTGGAGGTTGGCCTGCATCAGTGAAGAAAACTCAAGGTGTCAAACAAAGACAAGTGGCAGGGTATTGCAAGTCTATTATTAACACAGAAATTTCCACATCAGATGGGGTTCAGCGTGATAGCGAGAAGGTCTACCAGGTACTCAGATCCTACTCTCGTCATATTTCCACCCAAGCGACGATTCAAACGATAACCCATGATGTGACGAAAAACTTTGATTCAATAAATCGGAAGACGGTAGGTAAATATCTGGAAGCTTTACAAAAAATATTTGTTATAGAAGATTTGCAAGCCTGGAGTCCAAAATTAAGATCCAAGACTGTGATTTCAACAAATGCAACAAGGCATTTTGTGGATCCTGCCATAGCTGCCTATTTTCTTGATGCTAAACCACAAGATTTATTAAACGACCTACAGACAATGGGGCTTTTATTTGAGTCCTTAGTCATTAGAGATTTAAGAGTTTACACGGAAAGCCTTGATGGACGAGTCTATCATTATCGGGACCATAGTGGGCAGGAAGCTGGTGCGGTATTGCATTTTAAAAACGGACAGTGGGGAGCAATCGAGGTAAAGCTAGGAAATAAAGCAATTGAAGAAGGGGCGGAGAGCTTAAAGAGATTTGCTCATAGAATTGATCAGGATTCGATGAACCAACCATCCTTTTTAGCAGTGATTACCGGAACGGGATACGCATACAGAAGGGAAGATGGCGTATATGTTCTACCGATTGGATGTTTAAGAAACTAGATGAAACTAGTAAAAAATGAATATTGCTTGATAAAGTAATCATTGGAGGAGAGAAATGATACGGCATAAAAAGATTACCGGTCTCGTGGCCTTTTTTCTGTTTTTGGCCCTGATTTGGGCCAACCCGGTCCATGCGGCAGGCGCCAATGTTGCTACGATGGCGGACTTGGAAGCAGCGATCGAAGGGAAGCAAAGTCCCATTACCTTGACACAAGGCTTTACGGTGACTAAAGGCTTGGAGATCCCTGCAACTTATGAGGGCGAGATTCATGCTACAGGACAGACGCTTGCCTTAGGTCCTGATGTGGAAAATATGTTTACTATCGCGGATGGCGCCAAGGTGACTTTTGACAACATCATCTTTGATGGCCAGGGAAATGGCCGGATTTTTGATGCGGGAAAAGCCACTGTAACGATTAAAAATTCCACATTAAAAAATGCCACGACGGAAAAATTCAAACCCATTGATAAAGAAGGAAAAAACGCCCAACGCTACGAAGGTGGGGCGATTTATGCGGCACATACGACGCTAAATTTGGAAGATACTATTTTTGAAAAGAACCATACGAAAGCGGTTGTGCCAAGCCCAGGCGCGCCACATGGCGGTGCCATTGTTTCTTATTCGGCAAATATCACGGTCAAAGGTGGTGAGTTCAAGGATAACTATACCGGAAGAGTTGATGCGCAAACTGGTGCCAACGGAGAGGGCGGAGCCATCAAGTTACATCCGGGTTCAACCCTGACCATCAATAATGATAAGACAACGAAAAAGGATACAACGAAATTTACAGGGAACCACCTGGACGGCTCCGGGGATGCCGGTGGTAGACAGGGCGGAGCGATTGAGGCAACGCAGTCAACAGCATATATCTACGGTACTACTTTTCAAATTAAAGGACCCTTTAACACCGGCGGTGCAATCAAATTTGAGAACTGCAAGGGAAGCCACAAAGCCGTTGTCGGAAATTGTGATTTTATAATATTGCCAAATCAAGGGGATTGGGGATTTGGCGTCGCCGGTGGCGCAATTACATCGGAAGGATCTATTCTGTCCATTAACGGGTCTACTTTTAAAGCGGGTGAGGGCACTCGAGTAGTTGAAGCAGGCGGCTTAATTCAAGTCGATAAAGATGGTGAATTTAATCTAACCAACTCAACACTCGAGGGATCCGGCGCATGGTTTAATGGTAACAGACATACTGCCAATACCGGTGGAGCCATCTGTTTCTATGATGGTTCGACGGTTACTGCGAAAATTGAAAATACAACGATTAAAAACTTTATGGTAGACGGTGCCGGGGCCGGAATATCGGTTGCCAAGGCTGCCGGTCATAAGGCGGCCGTAACCTTAACGATGACAGACACCACAATCGAAAACACCTCTGCGTATGTATGGCAAGGCACTGCACATGGCGGCGCGATGTTCGTGGGAGAAGGCAACACGGTAACGATTAAGGGCGGGAAAATCTCTTCACAGACCGCATCAAATAATGCCGGCGGTATTTTTAATGAAGGTTCCGTTACGATCACCGGCAGCGATAAGGGCGCTGTTCAGATAACCGGAAATGCTGCTTACCAAATGGTCGGCGGGATCTATAATGACGGCTATTTGAAGGTTGATAATGCGAATTTCAGTGGCAATTCAAAAGGCGATGGGTCTACAGGAGATGGACATGTTCTCACTAAGGAGGAAATGGGCGGCATCAATATCTACGCGGACAAGGATGTCATCATCACTCCGGAGGCAAAATTTGATGGCAAGGATATCCGGGTTTTGGATGGCCAATCCAAGATCCTCTTAACGGGTGCCTTGACGAACCAGCTTAATGTTTCTGTTAGTGAGAAGGCGAAAACCTATAAGGATCCTAAGAGTATTCTTGATCGGTATAGCGAGACCCAGGAGCGGTATATCGGCTATACGGTAGCTGCTGGAACCGATGACTATGAGGTGACTCCCGGAGATGCCCAGAAGATTCATTATGTGTCAAAGGATACTAGCCAAGATATTGCGGATGCCGGTGACCACAGCTCGATTGGAAAATGGGATTTTGTTTTTAACCCGGAAAAGAATACGGTGGTTTTGGGCCAGCGAGCTAAGATGACCTATCATGCCAACTATGATGAGAAGAAGGCCAAATTTGATGACAAAAAGACGGAGAAAGAACAGCATTATACCTTCTATGGCTCCGGTGACGGAGAGCCCAAGGTATCGGTGGACAACGTCAAAGTAGATTATCTCCAGGAACTGAAAGAAAAGCCACATTCTAAATGGATTTTTGATGGTTGGTATAACCATACGCCTAAGCAGCCGCCGATGGATGATGAGGCCGCAGATTTCCGGAACACAAAGAAGAACAATGTTTCTGACCTTAAGGTGAACTTTGCAGATGCTTATTTTGTAGAGACGCAAGCTAGAATAAAGGACATTGTTTCGCCCAATGAGCTGCATGTCTATGCGGGTTGGAAGCCCCTGGAAATTGTCTTGAAGAAAGTCTGGGATGATGAGGGGGTAGATGAGAATAAGAAGTCAGATGAAGCTGCCATCACGCTGACTTCTCCTGTGGGGACGAACGAAAGCTTTACCGCAACGAGAACAGACCTTGAAAAAAGCTATGACGGTCTGGACAAATTTCAAGAGGATGGGAAAACTCCAATCCAGTATGTGGTCGATGAGCCTGCCATTCCAGAGGGCTATACCGCAACAATTTCGGACCCGGAAGCGAATGCTGATGGATCCCTAGTGACCTACGCGGTGACGAATAAGATTTTACGATATAAGGTGGTTCATGAATTCAAAGTAGCAGAGGGGATTACGTTGGACTTGCCTGAAGCTATTCGTGAGTGGACGCCGGCCAACCAGGAGGGCAAAGTCAACGGGGAAGAGGTCAAACCATCTGATTTCGAGAACAAGGAATATAAAGACGAAGCGAATAACGGGACCTGGACCTTTGTGGGTTGGGACGAGAAAACAAAAACTATAAATGGAGCGGATGTGACCTTTATCGGCACATGGACGTTTACCAAAAACCCGGATCCACAACCAGATCCCGATCCCCAGCCGGACCCGAAGCCGGATCCCCAGCCGGAGCCAGAACCTCAACCGGAGCCTAAGCCAGAGCCGAAACCGGAACCAAAGCCGGAGCCGAAACCGGAACCAAAGCCGGAGCCGAAACCGGAACCAAAGCCGGAGCCGAAACCGGAACCAAAGCCCGAGCCGAAACCAGTACCCCAGCCGGATCCAAAGCCTGAACCCAAGCCGGTACCAAAGCCAGAGCCGGGCAAGGAAGATGAGACGCCGAAGGTGAATCCACCAAAGGACGTCAAAAAGGGCAAGACGAATAAGAATCCCAATATGGGTGCCATGGGCAACGAGCTTGCCCTCCAGGTATCTGCCCTCTTGCTGGCCAGTGGAGGATTAGTAGGGACCGTTCATCACTCAGGTCGCCGGAAAAAGGAAGACTAAGCGAATTCTGGATACAGTGAAAGCCTAGATCCCAGCCGGCTTCTATAGAATAGGAAACAACCGCCAAAGAGTTTTTTCTTAGCGGTTGTTTTTTTGAGAAGAATAGGAAATTACCCCTATTTTATTGCCTACGAATAGTGGTGGTTTATCAAAAAAGGCCAAACCGCTACTCCTTTTTGCGACCAAGGATAGTGTTGGTTTGCCGAAAAAGCCCAAATCACCACCCATGAGGCGGCAAAACCATAGTGTTGGTTTGCCAAAAAAAGAGCAAACTACCACCCCTGAGACGGGGAGATTGGCGGCTTTTGGGAGTGTTGGTTCGCCGGAAAAGGCCAAACTACCACCCATGGGGCGGCAAAACGATAGTGGTGGTTCGCCGAAAAAGAGCAAATCACCACCCATGAGGCGGCGAAATCATAGTGGTGGTTCGCCGAAAAAGGCCAAACTACCACCCATGAGGCGGCAAAACTAGAGTGGCGGTCCCCTGAAAACCTCAGATTGGGACGGAGGGATGGAAAATGGAGACAACCCGGGACGGCGTAGGCGGCCTCATTCTTTTATACTCTATACATAAGTAGCGTTGGACGAATTGATGGGGAAGGGAGAGGATATGACGGAGCTGGAGAATGAGCTGAGGAAAAGGGCGAAGAAATTTCGGGCGGTGAAAAGTTTCATTGAGGAAGAGCCGGTAATGACCATGGAGGGCTGGCTGGAGACTCGGCAAAGGGGGGCGGCTAGGCGTTATTATTATTGTGTTTATGACCGGGACCAGGGAAAGACTGTGCGGAAATATCTTCGAAAAGATCAGCAAGGCCTGGCAAAGAAGCTGGCGCAAAAGGCCTATTATGGAAAAATCCAATCTTCCATCAATCGCTGTCTTCCTTTGATGGAGGAGCTGAGCCGGAGAATTGATGAGGAGGACCTCGACAAGCTCTACGATGACTTACCGGATGTGCGAAAGGAGCTCATTCAGCCGGTGATGATGACGAAAAAAGACCGCTTAGCCCAATGGATGGATGAGGCCTACTCACCTAACCCCATGCCCAAAAGTTCTCGTGCCATTATGACGAAGCTTGGGGAAAGCGTCCGGTCCAAATCGGAGAAGATATTGGCGGATTTTTTTCATGATGCCAGGGTGCCGTATAAATATGAGTGTCCATTGCGGCTCCGGGATGGCCGCATCCTCTATCCGGATTTCACCTTCCTGGATTCCAGGACCTTGGAGGAAGTCTATTGGGAGCATTTTGGCTTGATGGATGATGTGGACTATATGAATCGGGCTCTTGAGAAAATGAAGCTTTACGGAAGATCGGGCTATCGCCTGGGCGAGCGCTTGTTGGTTTCCTTTGAATCCAACGAGGTGTATATCGATTTTGACCTAATCCGCCAAACCGTTGAAGAGCGGTTGAAATGGCCGGAGTGAGGGGGAGTGCATCATCACAGAGTAATGACGATGTATTTACAATAGACGAATTTATACATATAATATATTCAATGGAGGTGATACGCATGGCTACTACAAATTTAAATATTAGAACCGATAAGGAAGTGAAAGAACAAGCGGATGCTGTTTTTTCTGCACTTGGGTTGAATATGACAACGGCGATTAACTTATTTTTAAGGACAAGCATTCGTGAACAGGGAATACCTTTCTCACTAAAACTAGATGTGCCCAATGAGGTAACGGCTTCTGCTATTGAGGAGGGCAGGAGAATTGCTTCTGACACTCGTGTCAAGGGGTATCGCAACGTAGATGACCTCAAGGCAGATCTTGATTTATGAAATATGAAGTAAGTTATGCAAGGTGTTTAAGAGGTATAAATTCTGAAAATGCTAAAAAATTCTGATATCCTAAGTCTCTTTGCTGAGGCTGTTTCGTTTCTTTCCGGTAGTTATAGTGGTGGTTTGGGGAAATAGGCCAAACCACCATTACTCTGGCGTGAGAAAAATAGTGTTGGTTTGGTGAAAAAGGCCAGATCAACACTATTTTTTATGCCCGATGGTAGTGTTGATTTGGCGAAAAAGGCGAAACCACCACTACCGTGGCGAGGGTTAAGGTGGCTCATAGTAGTGTTGGTTTGCCCAAAAACGCCAAACCACCACTATTGAGCCGCCAAAAACATAGTGTTAGTTTCTCCAAATAGCCCAAACCAACACTATTGCGGCGGCAGAAAAAATTGCAATTTGCACAAGTGTGTTGCCATAACAACAGACTTTGCCTTGAGATGGGGCTAAGCTAAATACAAACAAGGAAAGGAGTGATTACGATGACAAAGAAATTTGATTTTAATAAAGAAAAGGCAGGCGACAATTCGACCAACAGTCGGACGGACCAGCTCAAGGGCTATTTGAAGAGGCTTGGCCAAGGGGAAGCGTTGGAGACGGTCCGGGCGGATTTTGCCCGTGAGTTCGGGGAGGTGGAAGCGGCTGAGATTATGCAGGCGGAGCAGGAGTTGCTGGAGGAGGGAACGCCGCTTACCGAGGTCCAGAAGCTTTGCGATGTTCATGCGGCACTTTTCCATGGGGCCACGACAGAAGATCGGAAGGTCAATGCTGATGTATTGGAGATGGTGATTGGCCATCCCTTGTATACACTGACCAAGGAAAATAGGGCGCTATCCAAGCTGCTTGCAGAATATAAGGAAGGCAGGGAGGATCTCCTCCCTGAGATTCGTCAGCTTTCGTCCCATTATGCCAAGAAAGGAGACCTTCTCTATCCCTTGCTGAAGGTGAAGTATGGCATATCCGGGCCGTCCGATGTGATGTGGACGGTGGATGATGAGATCAGAGATGAATTGGGGCGTCTTTCTGCTGAGGGGGACCATGATGAGACATGGAAGGACCGCATGGATGCGGTATTGACCCGTGTCGAGGAGATGGTTGATAAAGAACAGAATATTCTCTTTCCCATCTGCGCCGCCAATTTTACAAAAGAGGAATGGGTTGGGATTTATCGAGATTCCAAGGGTTATGAGGTCTGCTTTGGCGTGGGACAGGAGGTCTGGCAGGATGCTGAAAATGTAGAACCCCCCGTGTCGACCGGTGGAGAGGGGGAAATCGTCATGCCGGGTGGTCACCTGACGGTCACCCAGCTGACGGCCCTTCTGAACACAATCCCTCTGGAGATTTCCTTTGTCGATGCGGACAACATCAACCGCTTCTTCAATGAGGGGCCAAAGGTGTTCAAACGTCCCACTATGGCGATTGACCGCAATGTCTTCTCCTGCCATCCGCCGAAGATTGAGCCGATGGTGCGGAAGATCATCGAGGACTTCAGGAATAAAGGCCGCGACGAAGTGTCTGTTTGGATGGAGAAGGGCGGACGCACCATGCTGGTTAAATATATGGCCGTCCGGGATAGGGACGGCAAGTATTTAGGGACGGTCGAGCTGGTCCAGGATATGGAATTTGCCAAGGATCATTTTCTTGGAAACGAGGGATAAGCCTGTTCAATGCGATAGAATTGTAGAGAATGGGGAGGGCTATCTGCTATGATTGGGATGACCCTCCTATTTCTTTTATCCACGCATTTGTTCCATTAACCATTCTTTGAGAACAAGAGCGTGATTACACTGCTCATTTTTTGCCGAATAAAGAAGAGTTATTGCATTGTCTTGTATCTTTTGTAGGCATAGATCTTTAAATTCCTCCGAAGCCGGGTTGTCAGCTAATTCTTTTCTGTAGCGTTCATGAAATGCAGCATATTTTTCGGGAATATGAGAAAACCATTTTCGGAGTTCGTTAGATGGAGCAATCTCCTTAGCCCACAAATCAATGTTAGCCTTTTCCTTTTTGACGCCTCGCGGCCATAGTCGATCCACAAGAATACGAAAACCGTCTGTTTCTTCGTATGCCTCATAGATGCGCTTGCACGATATTTTATTCATTATGCATAGCCTCCCTTTAAAGTAAATTCATTCTTACGGTAGGTGATCAATCCGTCTTCCTGCATTTTGGAGAGTTCCTTGGACATCGAACTCCGATTGACGGCGAGGTAGTCGGCCAGTTGCTGGCGATTGTAGGGGATGGTGAAATGGGAGCTTCCGGCTTCCAGCGCTTGTTCGGACAAGTAGGACAGGAGCCTCTCCCGCAGGGAGTAAGGAGCGGTATGCATCATCCGGGTAGAAAGGTTGAGGTTTTTTTGGGCGGAAATCCGGAGCATATTTTTAATGAGCCGGGTGTGGAAGGCGCATGCCCGCTGGCATGGGGTCAGGAGTTTTTGCATATTAAGAAAAAGCACCCGAGTCTCCTCGCTGGCAATGACATCGCAGATGAGGTCTTTGCCGGGGATCGCCGCATAGTTTTCTCCAAAGATCTCTCCGCTGGTGATATGGCCAAAAATATTGCTGTTCCCCCAATAAAAATTCACCACGATATTGACGCTGCCGGATTCTATAAGGCCGATCTCGCTGATTGATGAGCCGGCCCGGAAGATGACTTCATTTTTTTGGAAGGTGCGTTCCTGTGCATCTAAGCAGGTGAGCAAGACGGAGATCTCGTCTTCGGTGATCCCCCGGAAGAGGAGAGTGTTTGATAAGAAAGAAGTATTCATAAAAACCTCCGATACGTTGCCATGACAACATACTAGTTGCAATAATTATAGTATGATCGAGGTAGGAAATCAAAAGAAGTCGAAGGAGGGTAGGATGAACAATGTAATCAAAGCAGGTGAAGTTTTCAAATTGGCAGGTCTTGTTTCTTATGCAGAAGGCCAGATCGCCAAGATGAATGTGGTGAACGATGATAGGGTGAAATTGATTCTTATGGCCTTTGATGCAGGATCGGAACTTCCGGAACACGCCGCTCCAGGCGATGCCATTGTCTTCGCTTTGGAAGGTGAGGCCGTGATTAGCTATGAGGGACAAGACCATACGATCAAGGCGGGCGAGAATTTCCACTTTGCAAAAGCCGATCGTCACTCAGTAAAAGCGACAAAACAGTTTAAGATGGCACTTCTTCTTACATTAGAGTAAAAGAATGAGAGGTCGATGACAATGAAGTATAGAGTCAATGAAGGATGCATCGGATGTGGACTCTGTGAGGGAACCTGCCCGGAAGTTTTTTTTATGACAGATGAAGGTGTGGCTAAGGCGATCGAAAGTGATGTCCCTGCTGGTTTCGAAGAAGCAGCGGCAGAAGCGATGGACGGATGTCCGGTTGGAGTGATCGAGGAAGCATAAGGAGGGACAGGCTATGGCAGATAATAAGATGTTTTGTTTCCAGTGTCAGGAAACAGCAGGATGCAAAGGATGTACGATTTCAGGAGTTTGCGGGAAGAAGCCGGAAGTGGCAGCAATGCAGGATCTTCTGGTCTATGTGACAAAAGGACTTTCAGCAGTAACAACAGGTCTTCGTAAAGAGGGGAAGAAAATCCCAAAAGAAGTGAATCACCTTGTCACAATGAATCTCTTTATGACGATCACGAATGCAAATTTTGACCGTGAGGCAATTATTGGAGCGATTAAGAAAACGCTGAAAGTGAAGGAAGACCAGCTTGCCCGGCTTGACCACAAGGAAGGATTGACTGAGGCGGCGCTTTGGAATGGCAGTGAAGGAGAGTTTGAAGGAAAAGCAGGAACAGTGGGTGTCCTTTCGACGAAGGATGAGGATGTTCGTAGCCTTCGGGAGCTCATCACTTATGGATTGAAGGGGTTGGCTGCCTACTCCAAACATGCGAATACACTCATTCATGATAATGAAGAGGTTGATGCCTTTATCCAGGAGGCCTTGACCAAAGTTCAGGATGATTCTCTTTCAGTCGATGAACTTGTTGCTTTGACACTTGAAACAGGGAAATTCGGTGTGGAGGGTATGGCCCTCTTGGATAAAGCCAATACCGAAACTTATGGCAACCCGGAGATCACAAGTGTTGATCTCGGGGTCCGAAAGAATCCCGCTATTTTGATTTCCGGACATGATCTTCGCGATCTGGAGATGCTTTTGGAACAGACGGAGGGTAGCGGGGTAGATGTCTATACGCACTCCGAGATGCTGCCGGCCCAATACTATCCGGCATTCAAGAAATATCCTCACTTTGCCGGCAACTATGGCAATGCATGGTGGAAACAGAAGGATGAATTTGAAAGCTTCAATGGCCCTATTCTGATGACCACCAACTGCATCGTACCGCCAAAGGAGAGCTATAAAGACCGCCTGTGGACGACAGGATCAGCGGGATATCCGGGATGCCAACATATCCCGGGAGAATATGGGCAAGAAAAAGATTTTTCTGCGATCATTGAACAAGCAAAAGCTTGTCCGGCCCCAACCGAGATCGAGACCGGAACAATTACCGGTGGATTCGCCCATAACCAGGTGTTTGCTCTGGCGGAACCCATTGTCAATGCCGTGAAGGCAGGAGCCATTCGCAAGTTTGTTGTCATGGCGGGTTGCGACGGGAGACAGAAAGGCCGTGACTATTATACGGAGTTTGCTAAGGCCCTTCCCCAGGATGTGGTTATTCTTACCGCCGGTTGTGCAAAGTATAGATATAATAAGTTGAACCTGGGTGATATCGACGGCATTCCAAGGGTTTTGGATGCGGGGCAGTGCAACGATTCTTATTCACTGGCCTTGATTGCTCTCAAGTTGAAGGAGATCTTTGAACTTGAGGATATCAATGACCTGCCGCTGGCCTTCAATATTGCATGGTATGAACAGAAGGCCGTGATCGTACTCTTAGCCCTCCTTTCCCTAGGGGTAAAGAATATTCATCTGGGACCCACACTTCCCGCCTTCTTATCTCCCAATGTAGCCAAGGTCCTGGTAGAGAATTTCGGGATAGCAGGAATAAAGACGGTCGATGAGGATCTGGAGATCTTGATCGGCTAAAAAGGAGCATCTATCATGATTTTTAAGAATAACGATGAAAAAACCTGGCTGGAAGATGAGTCAGGCAGGGAGATTGCACGGATTGACCACTCGGTGATCCGACCAGGTGTCGTCAACATCCTTCATACGGAGGTGGATCCTTCTTATGGCGGTCAAGGCATTGCGGGGAAAATCACCCAGGAGCTGGCCGACCGGCTTCGCAATGAGGGGATGAAAGCGGAGCTATCCTGCTCCTATGCTATCAAGTGGTTTTCCACGCATCCGGACTATGCGGACGTGGTGGTTTAGGGAAATTGAGGAGACGGCTACTAGTGTTTTGGCCTCGGAATAGTGTTGGTTTGGGGAAATATGGTAGACCACCACTACTCTAGCGGGGAGAAAATAGTGTTGGTTTGGCGAAAAAGGCCAGACCAACACTATTTTTTATGGTTAATGGTAGTGTTGATTCGACGAAAAAGTCCAAACCACCACTACTGTGGCATGGAGAAGGGTGGCTCATGGTAGTGTTGATTTACCGAAAGAGCCCAAACCACCACTATTGAGGCGGGGAGAAGGGTGGCTCATGGTAGTGTTGATTCGACGAAAAAGTCCAAACCAACACTATTGGGCCTTCAAAATCGTAGTGTTGATTTGCCAAAAAATGGCAAACCACCACTACGGTTGCGACAAATCCTGGTTTTCATTTGATAACATTAGAGAATCAAGGGGAGTCGGTTGGTATAAAAAGCGAAAGGAGGCTAGATGATGACGAATCCTGGGCCAAACGGGCGGAAAAAAGGGATCCAATCTTTTGAGGAGAGTATTCCCTTCATTAAAGAAATTAAATTTACTTATGGTGAATGGTTTGTTGGGTATGAGACGAGGAAGATTACGTTCAAAGGGGAAGATCTCTTCCTGGATGTCGATTATTCTTGTTTCAATCAGAATGGTGCAAAGCCATTTACTCAGAAGTTCCCCGGCAAGAAAAAAGTTTTTTTAGAGGCCCTTACTTCCTTACATATTGGCGAGTGGGAGGAGCGCTACGACAATTGGAATGTTTTGGATGGATACTCCTGGAGCTTGGAGATCTGTTTTTCCAATGGTCATAAAGCGGTGGAAAAAGGTGGCTCCAACGACCATCCGCTCAACTTTGACGATTTTTACCAGCTGGTGAAGTTGGAAGATAAGGATTCGATGAAATGATTTTTGGCGGTAACCGATGCGTATTCGAATCCGTAGATTGTGTAAACAAGCCTCATGAGCCCAATCCATCCTGATGTTAGTTTTCATTGCTTGTGGCAATGGGGACAATGGCGGTATCCTACCCACAAAAGGAGGATTCAGCTATGCTAAGTGAGAATATCAAAAGAATACGAAAAGAAAAGGGACTTTCTCAGGAGGAACTTGCCGGCAAAGTGTATGTGGTGCGACAGACGATTTCGAAATGGGAACAGGGGCTTTCTGTGCCGGATTCGGAAATGTTGATTGCCATATCCAAAGCACTTGAAACACCGGTTAGCAGCTTGCTGGGGGAAAATATGATAAAAGCAGAGGTAGATGACCTGGATATCCTTGCTAAAAAATTAGAAGTGATCAATTTTATGCTCTCTGAGGAGAAGGAAAAAAAGAGAAAGAGAATTCATGGTCTCTTTATTATTTTGGCTCTGATGATCCCGGTCATTTTCCTGGTCTTACTCTTCCTTAATAGTCCATACCTAAATTGGGACTATGGTAATCCGGAAAGTGCGGTTCTTGGGACTGCTTATCATTCCTTTGAATGGGCTTTTGCCCGCATTGCCCCTATCGCTATGATCCTTGCGGTTATTGGGATCATTCGGACGAGAAAATGATCCTCGCTTCACCACTATTGATTTTGCCCCCAGATAGTGTTGGTTCGTCGAAAAACGCTTAACCACCACGAATGAGGCGGAATAATCAAGGCAAGGAAATCGCCTCATGGTCATTCTTGACAATCCGGCCTGTGGAGGGCATGATTATTTCGATACTCTTTTCAATTTTAGATGGGGGAGGAATGATTGGTGAAATCCGCTGAGAAAAACAAACGTATCCGAAATATCTGCAATGGACTCATGCTTTGCCTGGCCCAATTGGTCCTCCTGGCAGGCCTAGCAAGGACCTTGGTCAAGCCCAAGGATATCAATCTTTATGAAAACCGTCCGGCCAATCGGGTCGCCGCTCCGACATTGGCTTCCTGGTTGGATGGGACCTTTCAGGATTCGGTGGAGGCAGCACTCAGCGACCAGGTTCTCTTAGCCCAGACAATGAAAAAGACCTATAACGATATAGAAAACCAGATTCGATATGAGGCCATGATGCGGATTTCCTCCCGGCATCCGGATATCCCCGTCCGGTATGGGAAATTTTTTGTTTATGGCGGGAAGTACCTTGCCTATCCACCGACCATGCTGGAGAGCGTGACCGAGGCTCTTGACCGCCGTGTGGAAAATTGTAACCGGCTCATCGCCGCCCACCCGGATGTTTCCTTCTATCTCTATTATATTGAGCGGGACTCTGACAATTTCTTCGATAGTGGGGAAAAGACCGGGGCCTATGAATACCTGGCTTCCCGCGTGAACCTCCCCAAGGACCGGATGAAGAAATTCGCCGTGGATGACCTGGAAACTTTCGAGCGGGATTTCTACCAGACCGACCACCACTGGTCCTACCAAGGATCCTACCGGGGCTACCGCGAGGCCGCATCCATGTTCGGCTTCACCGACCTGGTGGAGCCGGAGGGGAGGGTCTCTTTAACGGACCACTTTGCCGGGTCCAAGTCCCGGTCTCTTGGCGCCCAAGGCCAGTTTTTCGAGCCCATGGACATCTACCGCTTTTCCTTTCCGTCCATGGCCATCCAAATCTGCGGACAGTCGGTGGAAGATTATGGCCAGCAGACGGCCGCAGCGGAGGGAAAGGTCACATCATTCAGCTATGGAGAGATCTATGGCCAGGATGATGGCGAGATCATCTTCGACAGCGGGACGACCGGACGAGGTAACCTCCTCATGGTCGGCGAATCCTACGACAACGCCATCCTTAAGCTCATGGCCAGCCACTTTGACCGGGTCTATAGTGTCGACCTCCGAAGCTATGAGAAGGACATGGGGAAGCCCTTCCGCCTGGCGGACTACCTGGATGAACACCGGATCACCAAGGTCCTCTGGGTTGGTTGTATGAACTACTTTTCAGTCGATGATTTTCTTTTGGAGGACTAAGCTATGGTATTTAGCAGTCAAACCTTCCTCTTTTTCTTCCTCCCCTTGGCCGGCCTCTGCGTCTTCGTCCGGTCCAAGCCCCTGCAAAACGCCCTCCTCCTCATGGCCTCCCTCCTTTTCTACGCTTGGGGCGAACCCAAGATGGTGGTCCTCATGGCCCTGGTTACCCTGGTCGCCTACCTCAGCGGCTTTGCCATGGTCCATTTCGAGGGGCGGCCCGGGGCCAAGAAGGCGGTCCTGGTGGTGGCCATTTTCGTCATTATCGGCAACCTCTTCGTCTTTAAATACCTCAACTTCCTTTGCCGGACCCTGTCCTTTCTGGGCTTGGAAGACCCCAATCTCGCCCTTCCGATCGGGATCAGTTTCTACTCCTTCCAGGTCCTCTCCTATGTCATCGACCTCTACCGGGGGAGGATCGGCCTCCAGCGGAATTTCTTCTATCTTCTGATGTATGTGAGTTTCTTCCCCCAACTCATCGCCGGCCCCATCGTCCGCTATGAGACGGTGGAAAAAGAAATTCGCTCCCGAAGCGTGACCATGGATGACCTGGCCACCGGCTTTCGGCGATTTGTCATGGGCCTGGCTAAAAAGCTCCTCCTGGCCAACCAGGTGGCCCAGGTGGCGACCATTGTTTACGCCGGCGACCCCAATTACTATGGCTCGCTCATGTATTGGCTGGCCGCCATTGCCTATACCCTCCAGATCTACTTCGACTTCTCCGGTTACAGCGACATGGCCATTGGCCTGGGCCGGATGTTCGGCTTCCACTTCCTGGAGAATTTCAACTACCCCTATATCTCCCTCTCGGTCACCGAGTTTTGGCGGCGTTGGCACATTTCCCTGTCCACCTGGTTCCGCGACTATGTCTATATCCCCCTGGGCGGGAACCGGGTCTCCCGAGGAAAGTGGATCCGGAACATCCTCATTGTCTGGGGACTGACGGGCCTATGGCATGGGGCAGACTGGAACTTCCTGGCCTGGGGCCTCTCCTATGGCCTCATCCTCCTGGTCGAGAAACTTTGGCTGGGCAAGTACCTGGAACGCCTCCCCAAGCCCGTCCGCTGGCTCCTCTGCATGATCGTCGTCTGCGTAGGCTGGGTCATGTTCAACCTGACCGACTTCGCCCAGATGCGTTTTGCCCTGGTCCGGATGTTCAACTTCACCCACGTTCCCCTGGTCCGGTCCCTGGCGGCAGACGTTAGCATTGTCCCGCCCCTCCTCTGGATGGTCCCTGCCCTCATCTTCTCTACCCCTATCAGTCAGGACATCCGGCTCGGCGACAGTTGGCGGGCCGAGGTCGTCCGTAATACTCTCTGCCTGGCTCTTTTTGCAATCTGCATCCTCTTTTCTGTGAGTGCAAGCTTCAACCCCTTTATCTATTTCCGCTTTTAATGGCTGTAGGGGTCTTGGGGGTGGTGCTGCCGATAGTGCTGATTCGGCGAAAACGGCAAACTACCACTAATGAGGTAGGGCAGGAGGGGGCCTCGATTAGACGGTTTCATTCATGTTATAATATATTTATTAGAGTACAGATTGATGTGAACGAAAACATACCGGGAGGTGACATCATGAGGAATTTTATTAGAAAAAAACGAAGTATCGTATTGATGGCAATGGTTTTGGTCTTTCTCTTTGCCTTGACAGGCTTTCCAACGCATTCGCTCGCTAGAGAGGATGAAAAAGCCATCACGCTGATTAAAGATGGGAAAGCTGTTGGCGAATACGACACCATCAATCAAGCCATTGATCAGATGTACAAGGATACAAAAGATGGGTCAAAGTTCAATTTTGTTGTCCAAGTCAACAAAGATATCGAATTAACGGAATATAGTCAGTTTGGTTTTCCTTATGGCGAGGTTACCCTTAGGAGTAAGAACCCAGAAAACCCAAAGACGATTACAGCTAATGTTCAAGATCATGACATGATGCTTGGTGTCGTCAATGGGGCTCATCTCACTGTTGAAAATATTATCATCGATGGGAATCATCAAGCACGCCTGATTTGGGTAGAATCCACGGAAAGTCTACCGGCACAGCTGACCATTAATGATGGGGCCATTTTAGAAAACGGCAAGATCCAGGAAGGTGACCAGACAAAGATTGGTGGTGGCATTTATTGCCAGGGTTATGGTGATGTGACCATTAACGGGGGGATCATCAGAAACAACGAGGCCGGCCAAGCCGGCGGAGGCATTGCCTACATTGGGAAGCGGACCTTGACCATTAATGAGGGAGAGATTTACGGCAATCAGGTTTCTCCTGAATCCGGTTTTGGTGGAGGAATCCTCCTTCAAGGGAAGGGACAAGTCAAGGGTGGAAAAATCTATGGAAACTCGGCCTATGATGGCGGAGGCATTGCCACAGGGAAAAATGCGAATCTGGAAATCAAGGGTGGTGAAGTCAGCGGAAATACTGCCAGCTATGCCGGAGGAGGAATTTATTTATTCAAGAATTCCATCGTCAAACTTTCGGGTGGTCAGGTATCGAATAATAAAGGGAAATATGGTGGTGGCGTAACAGCAGCTTTTAACAGCCATTTTATTATGGAGGGATCAGGGCTGGTCTCCGGTAATGAGGCCTATACCGGAGGAGGCGTGTATCCTTGGGGGACAACGCCGGCCTGTGATCTGATTTCCGGAACGATTGAAAAAAATAAGGCGAATTTTGGGGGCGGGATACGACTTGGATCTCCAAAAACAAAAATTGCTGGCGTTATTATTCGTGAGAACATTGCAAATTATGGAGGCGGCATATACTCCAGCTTACCGGATGGAGAGATCGTCACCATTGATGGGGTCAAGCTGAACAAAAATGAGGCACTATCCGGTGGTGGAGTTTGCTTGTCACAAGGTGGAAGGCTGAATCTTCAAAATGCCCACTTTGAGGGGAATACAGCCCATTACGGTGGGGGAATTTGGACAAGCCGGCCAATGACCATTCAAAAGACTTCTTTCGCGGGCAATGAGGCGGTCAAATCGGAGCCCCCCATTTTGCCGGATGGCAAGCATGAGAACAATGGCCATGGCGGGGCGATTTATGTGAATACGGAACTTGCGAAAGATGGTGTCGTTACTGTCAACAACTGTTCATTTAAAGAAAATAAGGCCGATAAGTCCGGGGGCGCGATTTCTATTGATGAAACCCATGGCTTGGTGAAAGTGGTCAATCATACGGTGTTTGACGGAAACCAGGCTACCGGCGAGTTGGGCCATGGCGGTGCCATCTATAGCAACCTCCATGCTTATAATCCGGAATATGATGACGGGTCGACAGGTCCGCTGGTCCAGCCCCCGACGCCCAAGGACTATTACCTAAATATCAATACAGATGCCACAACCGTTTTTAAGAATAACAAGGCTTTCCAGACCTTCACTCCGCCGAGCACGAAGGATGAGTTTGATAAGCTTTTGTACCAATCAACCTCCCATCCGGGTACGAAATATGACCATCCCTTGAACAATGATGATGTCAACCTCATTGTCTTTAACGAGGTGATCTTCAATTTAAACTATGATACGGAGGATCCCATCCATGCGGCCTATCTAGTTCTGGAGAAGAGCAAGTTAGGGGAAGATTTTCCGGAAGATCCGATAAGAAAAGGCTATCAATTCGTTGAGTGGAATACCCAAAAAGACGGGAAGGGGACCAAGTTTACCAAGGATACCGTGATTGAAGGCGATATTACCCTCTATGCCATTTATGAGAAGATCCCGGAAACTCCGACTCCGGGGACACCGACGCCGGATAAGCCAACTCCGGATAAACCGACACCAGATAATCCAACGCCGGAGAAGCCGACGCCTGATAAGCCGAATCCGGGTAAGCCGACACCTCAGAAACCCAATCCTCAGGATAAGACGCCTGGGGAGTCAACCCCCTCCCCTGAAAAGCCATCGGGAGGAAAGACAGATAAGCCGAAAACAAAACCAGGAAAAGGAGCACCGAAAACAGGAGATGCTGCCATCTTATCCTTCTATGCTCCTTCTATTCTTGTAGCCGGTGGAGCAATGGCCTTTTTGAGAAAAAGAAGAGCTGATCGATAATGAGGATAGTCTAGAATAGTCAAAGCCGCTGGAAGCTTATGCCTTCCGGCGGCTTTTTTCCATTGGAGTGGTGGGAAAATAGTGTTGGTTTGGGGGAAATCGCCAAATCAACACTATTTTTTGTGTTGAAGATAGTGTTGTTTCGCCAAAAAAGCCGAACCACCACTACTTTTGCGAGGGAAAAAGCCGGCAGAAGGTAGTGTTGATTTGGCAAAAATGCCAAACCACCACTACTTTGGCAAAGAAAAAGCCGGCTATCGATAGTGTTGATTTGCCGAAAACATCGAACCACCACTACTATGGCAGAGAAATGATAGTGGTGATTCGGCGAAAACAGCCAAACCATCACTATTTTGGCGATGGATTTTCCTCATGGTCGAAAGCTGAGCATCCCCAACCCTATAACAGCTGGGGAAACGGATCCGCCATCCAGGTGTCCGCATGCGGAGAGAGGATCGAGGGTCCTATTGCCTATCGTCACCTATGTTCCTCAGCTTATTGACCTGGTCCTCCCGTCCCAGGACGATGAGAACATCGCCAAGTTGGAAGGGATAATCGACGGGAGGATTGAAGAGGATTTTTCCTTCAACAAACATGGCCACCACAGTGGACAGTACATAACCCACGATAACGATAGCCATCAAAAGCAGAAATGCATAGAGGATAAATTTGAGTTTTCGCCTTTCGTCCATGATGCTCTCCTTCTTCATCCGATCATAATCGAATTCTCGAAAAAAGCTATGAGAAGATGTTGGCGGAGAGGGCATAGGCCAGGGCTACCCGGGTGCCCAGGGAGATGACGGCCGGCTAGCCCGCCAGTAATTGGGCTCTTTTTTCCATAGGCGTTAGCCATTGTAGCGTCTGCATAGGTAGTCGGTTGGATTTGTAGAGATAGTGCTTCATTTGTAGAAGATAGCTTGTCTGAATAGAGTTGACAAGTTTTCTGGCTCTTGTTAGTGTTAAAGGAGACTTTTTTACTAGGGTTAATGAGAGCCCATAAATAGGTGAAGGAGAGGTTATCTATGAAGAAGACAATAAGAAACTTACTATTTCTTCTATTTATCTTTAGTTTTTCAATTCAAATGAATGTGACAGAGACTTCGGCGAAAGGCGCTGAAGGAGATCAGGCTTATGAGGAAGCCGTAAAAGAGGGATATCATACTTTTAAATACAGTGCTCCAAACGTATCAACTTCTTCAACGTTTTGGATTTATGATGGGAATAACCCAGATAACAAGATGACAATATCCCCTGATCAGGAGATCAAAGTTCCGAATTCCTGGTTTCTCGCTGGGAAAATTGTTGTCGAATCGGGACAGACGATTACTGCAACTGGAGCAGGAAACTCCTTGAGAATAATGGACGATTAGCGAGTGGAAAGAAGTCAGATTTTACGATTGCTGTGACGGGTTCAGGTGATACCGCTTTTTTAACATACCGCCTGGAAGGCTTTGAGCTTAAAGAGAATCTTAGCCTATCCGGCTGGCAGTCCACATTTTTTAATTTTGCTGAATATCGGCCGAATGGGGGAACTTGGACAGATCCCAATGGAACACATCATCATGGATGTGATCTTGGTTGTAATAAAGGGGAATACTACCGCATTCATATTGCACCTACCCAATCGGTTTATCGACCCAGTGATCCCGTTAGAGAGGGCTATACTTTCCTTGGTTGGTCAGGGAGATCAACACTAACGGCAGAAAATAATAAGAAGGAAGACCATTACACTTGGAAGAATCCTTATCCCTTTGAAGAAAAAGATCCTAATATTAGTATAGGCTATGCTCGTGGCAAAAATGTTGTATTAACCGCCTCATGGGCAAAAAATCCGGTATTGGAAGTTGAAGATAAGGAAATCTCTGTGGGAGATGCATTTGATCCGAAGGAGATGGTGAAGAAGACGGATGGAGAAGTGAAGATTGAGCTTCCCCAGGATTATGACAAGGATAAGGAAGGAACGTATACCTTTACCTTTACGGTAACCAATAAAGAGGGTATCAAGATCACCAAAACGGCGGTATTGACGGTCAAATCGAAAAGTCCGACAAAGCCGGAGAATCCCACTAAGCCGGAGAATCCCACTAAGCCGGAGGATCCTGTTAAGCCGGAGGATTCCAGCAAACCGGAGGATCCCATTAAGCCGGAGGATCCTGTTGAGCCGGAGGATCCCATTAAGCCGGAGGATCCTGTTGAGCCGGAGGATCCCGTCAAGCCGGAGGATCCCAACAAACCGGTAGATTCCGACAAGCATGAGGATCCCACCAAGCTCCCAGCACCCAAGAAGCAGGAAGAGAGCAAAAATACCAGCCCGAAGACGGGCGATGCCATGATTGCCTCTTATGCGGTTCTTTCCTTGGTATCTTTAGGCGGATTGGCTGCGGTATCCAAGAAAAAAGAAGACTAGTTGGTCAAGAATTGAAATAGATATGCCCCCCTTTATCGATAAATGGTAAAGGGGGTTTTCTTTGACGAGGGAGGAGCCACATTAATGAAAAGCCTGCTTTATTTCAAGTTATTCATGATATGATAGCCGTCATAGATTATAGAGGACCCAATCTATGCGCTCCACGGGAATCTCGGTTTGACAAAATCGGCACACCAGGCCCCCCTCATAGTCACTGACCTGATGGCTGCCGCAATGGGGGCAGGTAAATTGATCGGGGAGATAGTGGACCGGAGTTAGGGTTCCGTAATTTCTGGCCATCCGTAGGGTTATTTTTTTCCGTCTTTCACGCAGACGGACCCGGCCCGGACTGCCCTCAAGGTAGAGGGCATCAACCTTTCCCCGGCATTCCACAATTTCCAGAGAACCCTTTCTTTCATACCGCTCAAATTGCAGCCCCGTTATATTATGACATATCACTCCGGACATCTCTGCTTGGCGGTTCTTCCCGGCCAATAGGATTTCGGGGTGACGGGCCAGCGAGTCGATGAGGCGGGTGGTGAAGATCTCTCCGGAAAAATGGGGGTCATGACGTCGGATCTTGTGGAGTACGCCTTGGTGGCGGATGATGGCCATGAGCCCTTTGATCAGGGCTAGGAAAAAAAGAATAGCGAGGAGGATCCCGCCAAGGTAGGAGAAGAGCCCGATTTGCCACTCGCTTAGGATTCCTTTCACCTGCAAGATCGCCATGAGGAAAATGGGAATGAAGAAGAATAAGGCATAATGAAAATTGTGGAAGGCAGCTTCGATGAAGAAACGGGCCATCTTGTACTCATAGGCCTCTGCCAGATAGTGACTTTGGCAATAGGGGCAAAAGTAATTTTCGCTTTCCGCCTCCATCTGGCCGCCGCAGTTCAAGCAGTGGGGCGGATGGTGGGGATCATAGGCGAGAGTCTGATTGGTCCGGAATACAGTGCTTTCGATAAAGGCATGTCGAATTTTCCGCTGATGGCGCTTTCGATTTTGACCATCTCGATAGGTCTCTTGAATCTTTGCATTGGAAACGGAGAGGATGATGTCGACCTTGCCGTCAGTCAGTTTTCTGGCCGCCGTTTTACTGTCTTGCGATTGATCCAGGCGGATATCCAGCTCCTTATGGATACCGAAAGCCTCCAGGGTCTCCAGCTCCTTACGAAAGCGGTCCACTTGAGAGAAACTGGCGTAGTTTTTTATTTCATCAATGCGATTTGTTCGATACATTCGTTCCAGGACGGGGAGAAATTGCAAGTGATCAAACTCATGAGTCGATACTCCAAATGGCATAGGGGTCTCCTATTAGGGTCACAATGCGGCGACGTCTGTACGCCTCATTTTTTACCCGAAAAGAGGAGGATGTAGACAGGGGAGGGGTTGTGGTTTGGCGAAAAAGGGCAAACCACCACTCATCTGGCGGCGAAAAAGTAGTGGTGATTCGGCGGAAATGGCCAAACCACCACTCCTGCGGAGGGCGAATTGGCGGCTTCGGATAGTGTTGATTTGCCGAAAATGACCAAACCACCACTCCTGCGGAGGACGAAAGGCGGCTCATAATAGTGGTGGTTTGACGAAAACGGCGAAACCACCACTCCTTTGGCAGCGAAAAAAGTAGTGGTGATTCGGCGAAAATGGCCAAACCACCACTCCTGCGGAGGGCGAATTGGCGGCTGCGGATAGTGTTGGTTCGGCGAAAAAGGCCAAACCACCACCCCTTTGGCAGCGATACTACAGTGGCGGTGGAAAATAAAAAATTGCAGTATCAAACAAGAAAGGAAGATGCTTATGATTGGTGCCATTATTGGTGACATTGTCGGATCTCGCTTTGAATTTCAGCCGATAAAAACCAAGGATTTTTTCCTTTTTACTCCGGATTCCGACTATACGGATGATTCCCTCATGACCATCGCAGTGGGGATGGCCTTGGATGAGGCGATTGAGCGGGGAAAGGGCTAAAGGATCTACTTCCTCTCGTCACCCAGGTTCCTCAGCTTATTGACCTGGTCTTCACGGCCCAGGATGATGAGTCCGGTCTTGCTGGGGATCTGGGCTTCCAGGAGGGTCTTGTTTTCCAGATAGGAGTCGGTCTTGACGATGACCTCCTCCAGATCCAGTTCCACGTCGCCCATCCGGGTCACGACATCCAGGAAGGAAATGATATTGGGCTTGATCATTAAAGAAGCCATCCGCCTGCCCAGGGAGATGACGGCCAGCTAGTCCTGCCTCACCCCCAAACCCCCAAACTAGGGGAAAGACCTGGTCATTCTCATCTTTTACAGTATAATAGAAGGTAGTGTGAAAAGAAATGAGGAGGAATCATGCTTGATATTAAAAGGATTAGAGAAGAAAAAGACCAGGTTTTAGCGGGCTTGGCCAAGCGACATGGCGAATATCCGGTGGATGAGGCGCTTAAGCTCGATGATGAGCGCCGGGGCCTCTTAGCGGAAGTGGAGCAAAAGAAAGCGGAGCGCAACCGGGTTTCCAAGGAAATTCCCCAGCTGAAGAAAGAGGGGAAGGATGTTTCCGAAGTCATCGCCTCCATGAGGGAGCTGGGGGATGAGATCTCCGGCTATGATGACAAGCTGCGCCAAGTGGATGAAAAAATCCGCGACATCCTCCTGAATATTCCGAATGTGCCCAATGCTGAGGTCCAGGAAGGGAAAGATGATTCGGAGAACCTGGAACTCCGCAAGGTGGGCGAGCCCCGTAAATTCGACTTTGAGCCCAAGGCCCATTGGGATCTGGGGACGGACCTGGACATTCTGGACTTTGAGCGGGGAATCAAGCTTTCCGGCTCCCGCTTCACCGTTATGAAGGGACAGGGAGCCCGCCTGGAGCGCGCCATCGTCAACTTCATGCTGGCCCTCCATACGGAAGACCAGACCTATACCGAGGTTGCCCCTCCTTATATCGTTAACCGAGCATCCATGACCGGAACAGGTCAGCTGCCCAAGTTTGAAGAGGATATGTATCACTGCACTGAGGACGACCTCTTCCTGGTTCCGACGGCTGAAGTGCCGGTGACCAACCTCTTCCGGGACGATATCCTGGAAGCCAAGGACCTCCCCATCCATCTGACGGCCTATACGCCCTGCTTCCGTCGGGAAGCCGGATCCGCCGGTCGGGACACCCGGGGCATCATCCGCCAGCACCAGTTCGATAAGGTGGAGCTGGTCAAGTTTGCCAATCCGAAGACCTCCTACGATGAGCTGGAATCCCTGACCGCCGATGCGGAAGAAGTCCTCAAGCGCCTGGAGATCCCCTACCGGGTCGTCCAGCTCTGCACCGGAGACCTGGGCTTCTCCTCGGCCAAGACCTATGACATCGAGGTTTGGATGCCTTCCTACCAGTCCTATGTGGAAATCTCCTCATGTTCCAACTTCGAGGACTACCAGGCCCGCCGGGCCAACATCCGCTACCGCGACGAAGAGGGCAAGGTCCAGTTCGCCCACACCCTGAACGGATCCGGTCTGGCCGTGGGACGGACCTGGGCAGCCATCGTGGAGAACTACCAGAATGAGGATGGGTCCATCACCATCCCCAAGGCCCTGGTTCCCTTCTTCGGCAAGGATAAGATCGAAGCGCCCTCCAAGTAATGAATAAGAAAATCATACTGACCGGCGGGGGAACTGCCGGTCATGTTTCTGTCAACTTAGGCCTCATCCCCCGCCTGAGTCGGGAGGGATGGACTATCGACTATGTGGGCTCGGAAGAGGGCATCGAGCGGGACCTGGTCTCCGATTTTCCCCAAGTGACCTACCACGCCATCCCTACGGGGAAGTTCCGCCGTCGGCGGAATTGGGAGAATATCAAGGCCAACATCGGGGACGTGGGCAATGTTTTCTCCGGGATTAAGGAAGCCAAGGCCCTGGTGAAAGAGATCAAGCCGAATATCGTCTTTTCCAAGGGGGGCTTTGTCTCTGTACCCGTAGTCTTTGCCGCTTCCCGACTGGGTGTCCCCGTCATTGCCCACGAATCCGACCTGACCCCCGGCCTGGCCAACAAACTCTCGGCCCCCTTTTCTCGGAAGATCCTGACCACCTTCGAAAAGACCCTGGACTACCTGCCCAAAAACAAGGGCCTCTACTTAGGCCCCATCATCCGGGACCAGATCAAAGAAGGATCCCGAGAAAAGGGCCTGGAGGTTTTCGGCTTTGATGGAAATAGGCCCATCCTCCTGATCCTTGGGGGGTCTTCCGGGGCTGTCCGGGTCAATGAGGCCATTTGGGCGGATCTGGATTCCCTTCTGAACACTTTCGATATCCTTCATGGTGTGGGCAAGGGAAAGGGGAGGGAGGAGCTCAACCGTCCCGGCTACCGCCAGGTGGAGTTCATCCGTGAGGACATGAACCATGCCCTGGCCATGGCCGACCTCATCATCTCCCGAGCTGGGTCCAATGCCATCTTCGAATTCCTCTACTACCGCAAGCCCATGGTCCTGGTTCCCTACCGCCTGGGATCAAGAGGCGACCAGGTGGACAATGCCCAGGTCTTTGTCGACCGGGGCTTCGCCCTCTCCCTCAATGACCAGACCATGAGCCGGGAAGACTTCCTGGAGGGGGTCAATGAGGTTTGGACCAAGCGGGAGGACTTCATCCGGGCCCAATCCGACTTCAGCTTCGAAGATGGGCTGGGGAAGATATGTCAGATTTTGGATGAGGACCAAATGCCCTATTCCTCCCGGTCCTAAAGCCGTCAACAACCGGCAAGGATTGTCATTATAGAAAGCGAGTAAGTATGGATTCCACTGTATTACCGGGCCTATTATTGCCCTTCTTGGGAACCACCCTGGGCTCCGCCTGCGTCTACTTCATGCGGGGGGACCTTAGCCCTAGCCTTCAAAAGGGCCTATCGGGCTTTGCCGGGGGGATTATGGTGGCCGCCTCCGTTTGGTCCCTGATCATTCCCGCCATCGAGCAAACGTCCGGGGAAGGCTTCGCCAAAGTCATGCCCGCCTTCGTGGGCTTTTGGCTGGGCACCCTCTTTCTCCTCCTCCTTGACCATGTCATTCCCCACCTCCATCTTGGGGAAGAGGAGCCGGAAGGTCCCAAGGCCAACCTGGACAATTCGACCATGATGGTCTTCGCCGTCACCCTCCACAACATCCCTGAAGGAATGGCCGTGGGCGTGGTTTTGGCCGGTATGATCTCCGGTCAAACCACCATTACCGCCGGGGCCGCCCTCTCCCTGGCCCTGGGCATCGCCATTCAAAACTTCCCGGAAGGGGCCATCATCTCCATGCCCCTCCACGCCCAAGGGGATACCAAAAACCAAGCCTTCCTCAAGGGCTTCCTCTCCGGAGCGGTCGAGCCCATTGCTGCCCTCTTCACCATGATGGCCGTGGGCCTGGTGGTCCCGGCCATGCCCTACCTCCTCTCCCTGGCCGCCGGGGCTATGATGTATGTGGTTGTGGAGGAGCTGATCCCGGAGCTCTCCGAAGGCCAGCACTCCAACGTCGGCGTCATCGCCTTTTCCCTGGGCTTTACGGTCATGATGGCCTTGGATGTGGTTTTGGGATAGAACGCAATTTTTTGGCAGACCTTGCCAGCTAGGAGGACGAGATGAAGAACAGGAATATCGGAAAAATCTTCTGCTGCCTGATTCCGGTTATTATCGGGACCTATCTATCGGTGAAAGACTACGTAGAGCTTCAAAATCACCCGGAATGGAGTGTTTCACCGACCGTCGTATGGATAAAATTTGGGATAGGATTGGTCATCAGCATCATTCTGCTTTGGTTTGTTTTCAAAAAAAAGAATTAAATCAAAAAAAAGCTCCCAGACTTCTGAAAGTAAGTCTGGGGGCTTTTTTTATTGGGTTTATTGAGCAGTCCGCTGCTTGATGGATTCGACAATTTCCTCTAGGCGAAGGGCCCGGGAGGCCTTGACCAGGACCAGGCTGGCCGGCTCGATTAAAGTTTTGGCCCGATCGACCAGGTCCGACTTCTTGGAGAACCAGAAGAGGTGGTTGTCCCGGAAGCGGAGGCTGGCCCCTTCCATCATGTATTTGGACAGGGGGCCGAAGAAGAGGACGTCCGAGAAGACCTCGGGGTCAATCTCCTGGCCGATGTCGAAGTGGATCTTCTTCTCCATGGGTCCCAGTTCCAGCATATCGCCCAGGATGGCGATCTTCTTCCGGTAGCCCGCCAGGACTTCGGTGGTGTGGAGGGCTTCCCGGAGGGACTGGGGGGAGGAGTTGTAGCAGTCGACCAGGATGTCGAAGCCCTGAGCATGGATGAGCTCGGACCGCATCTTGGTCTGGTCGGTGACGTGGAGGCCGGCTTGGATGGTCACCTCATCCAGGCCCAGCTCCTTGGCGCAGAGGATGGCTGCGGCGGCATTGTACATCTGGTAGGAGCCCAAGAGGTTGACGGAAAATGCCTCCCCTCCCAATGTGAAGCTGGACCCGCCTTCATTGGACCGGGTCAGGGAGAGGGAGGAATCCGCCTGGGAATCCTGGCCAAAGGAGAGGGTCCGGGGGAGGAGGCCTTCTGCCGAGGCCTTCCGCCGGTCGACCTCCTGGGCCAGGAAGGAAGAATCCCGGTTGTAGATGAGGAGGTCGTCAGGGCCCATGACGTTGACGATTTCCATTTTGGCCTTGGCGATATTTTCCTGGCTACCCAGCTGGTTGAGGTGGGACTGGCCCACGTTGGTGATGATGGCGATGTGGGGCCGGGCCATCTTGACCAGGGTGTCGATCTCGCCGAAATCCGACATCCCCATCTCGATGATGGCCACTTCCGTGGACTCATCCAGGTCCAGGAGGGTTCGGGGAACCCCGATCTCATTGTTGAGGTTGCCGATGGTCTTGAAGGTCCGGAATTTCCGGGTCAAGACCGAGGCCAGGATGTCCTTGGTCGTGGTCTTTCCGTTGGACCCCGTCACCCCGACCACCAGGACGTCCAGGCTCTTCCGGTAGTTGGCGGCCAGGGTCTGGAAGGCCTCCAGGGTGTCATCGACCAGGAGGAAGATCTTATCCTTGAAGTCATCGACCAAATCCAGGTGGTCCCGGTCGATGAAGGCAGCAGCAGCCCCCTTTTCAAAGGCCGTAGCCAGGAAGCGGTGGCCATCCATCTTCTCCCCGATGATGGGCATGAAGATTTCCCCGGCTATCATGGTCCGGGTGTCGATGGAGACTCCCGTGGCCATGGTTTGGTTGGGATCGTGGAGGCTGGGGTCAAGTCGGATTTCCGCTTGGGCCCATTGGGCGATTTCTGTGATGGAATGTGGCTTCATGGTCTACTCCCAGGAATAGGTTAGGTCTTGGCGGTTGGCGTAGGATTCTTCCCCGAAGCGGATGATGGCATCCAGGTAGTCGGAGAAGGTCATGTCGGTCAGGGCGGTCCACATCTTGGGGGCTAATGAGGTGGGGGTCATTCCGGGCAGGGTATTGACCTCATTTACATAGAAGCAGCCATCCTCCCCATAGAAGATGTCCACCCGAGCCAGGCCCTCGCAGCCCAAGGCATGGTAGGTCCGGAGGGCCAGGTCCTGGATCTCCCGGGTCTTTTCTTCCGAGAGGGGGTGGGGGATATTTTCCACCAGGGTCCGGTCCAGGTACTTGGCCTCATAGTCCAGGACTTCTCTTGTTGTGGTGTAGGAACCCGGCTTGGAAGCCTTGGCCTCCGCATTCCCCAGGACCGAGACCTCCAGCTCATGGCCCCGGATCATCTCTTCTACCAGAATCTTGTGGTCGTAGGCAAAGGCCTCATCCAAAGCTCGGTCGAAATTCTCCCGGCTGGTCTTGGTCACCCCAACCGAGGACCCGTTGTTGCAGGGCTTGATAAAGCAGGGGAAGCCCAGGACCTTTTCAACCCGGTCCATGAGGACCTTCCGGTCCAAGCCCTTCTTTTCCACGATGATGTACTTGGCCTCCGGGATCCCCAAGTCGGCCAGGACCTGGTTGGTGTAGCCCTTGTCCATGCAGAGGGCTGAGGCCATGATCCCGTTGCCCACATAGGGGAGGCCCAGCATCTGGAGGAAGCCCTGGACCTGGCCATCCTCCCCGCTCTGGCCATGGATGACCGGGAAGACCATGACATCCTCCAGGCCGTCCATATCCCGGGCAAAAGCCTCGATGGTGGAGAGGACGGAAGCCTCCGACTCTACCATGAGGTCCTCCGGCCGGTCCACATGGTCCCGCCGACCCAGGGAGAGGAAGCGACCCGCTTTGTCCACATAGTAGGCCACCACCTCATATTTCTTCTTATCCAGCTCATTGATGACGGTCCGGGCGGACCGAAGGGCAATCTCATGCTCCGTGGATTGGCCCCCACATAAAACCACAATTGTTTTTGCCATGAAAGTCTCCAAAATCTATTGCACCAGCAGAATCAAAAATTCGACCACTCATATGCCCCCTATTATAATGCAAAAAGAGAGGAAATCCCAGATGGGCCAGGCAGTCCTCAGGCCCACCTTCGCTTAGGCAAATCCTCCGGATTTGCAATGCGCTCAGGTCGGGCCTGGGGACTGCCTGGAGTGGGGGGCGTGTGGGCTGGGGCAGTGTGGAGAGACCGGGTTCCCCTTTTTTTGGAGTCACTCTAGGGGATACCCCTCCTTTCCACCGCTCTCGCCACTTGGAGGGGCATGGGGATACCCCTCCTTTCCGCCGTTCTCGCCACTTGGAGGGGCATGGGGATACCCCTCCTTTCCGCCGTTTTCGCCATTTGGAGGGGTACGGGGTCACCCCTCCTTTCCGCCGTTTTCACCATTTGGAGGGGCATGGGGATACCCCTCCTTCCCGTCGTTTTCGCCATTTGGAGGGGCACGGGGATACCTCTCCTTCCCGCCGTTCTCCCCATTTGGAGGGGCTGTGGGCAGCTCCGGTTCGGGCTTTTATGAGCCCCGAGTCGGAAATTATTGAAGGAGGGGCGGGTCTCGGGTATCATAAGAGGTGATGAAAATAGTGATAGAGTGATGTGCTTGGTTGGGCGGGTGCCCTCCAAGCCATCAGTGGATCCTTGAGGAGGAGAGCATGAAGATTAAGTTGTATTCGGATGGTGCGAAGTTTGAGGAGATGGTGGAGGATTATAAGAAGGGCCATGATGGTTTCACGACCAATCCGTCTTTGATGAAGAAGGGCGGGGTGACGGACTATATGGCTTTTGCCAAGAAGGTCTTAAAGGAAATTCCGGACCGGCCGGTTTCTTTCGAGGTTTTCTCGGATGATTTTGACCAGATGGAGAAAGAAGCCAGGGCCATTTCTGCCCTGGGTGACAATGTCTTCGTCAAGATTCCGGTGACCAACACCAAGGGTCAGCCCAGCCTTCCTTTAATTAAGAAGCTGTCGGCCGAGGGCTTCAAGCTGAACATCACGGCCATCTTCACCCTCAAGCAGGTGGAGGAAGTGGTAGAGGTCTTGAGCGAGGAGGGCGAATCCATCGTCTCCGTCTTCGCCGGTCGCGTGGCGGATACAGGTGTTGACCCCATGCCCCTCATGAAAGAAGCGGCGGAAATTTGCCATCAGAAGAAAAATGTCTACCTCCTCTGGGCTTCCACCCGTGAGGCCTTTAACATCAAGCAGGCGGAATCCATCGGCTGCGACATTATCACGGTTCCCCCCAGCATTCTGAACAAGCTGGACCTCTTTGGCAAGGACTTGGATGAGTATTCTCTGGAAACCGTCCAGGCCTTCCTCAAGGATGCGACCTCATCAGGATTGTCCATCCTCTAACCCATAAACAAAAGCCCCCTCCCGGATCCGGGAGGGGGTTTTTGATTTGAGCAGCCAGCCTAGGCCAGGTCAGACAGTTTGGGGATGGCGTTGGAGGCGCCACGGGTCAGGCAGGTTTTCGCGGCGGCCCGGCTGGCCAGGCTCATGGCATCTTCAATGGACCGGCCCTTGGTGATGGCGGCGAGGAAGTAGCCACAGAAGGTGTCGCCGGCGGCGGTGGTGTCGACGGGTTGGATCTTCTCGGCGGGGGCAAAGAAGCGGTGGTCCCGGTCCTGGTAGATGGCCCCCTTTTCACCCAGGGTCAAAACCACGGTGGCCTGGGGGTATTTTTCCTTGAAGAGGGACAGGATTTCCTCGCTGTCCGACCCGCCGGTCAGGGCCTGGCCCTCGATTTCGTTGATGAGGAAGCAGTGGACCTGATCCAGGGGGGCGGTCAGGACGTCTTCGTCGATGGGGGAGGGGTTGAGGTAGATCCGGAGTTTGCGTTCAGCGGCCTTTTCCATCACCTCGTGGAGGCAGGAGATTTCATTTTGGAGGAGGATGAGGTCCCCTTCTTCAAAATGGGCGAGGACGGCATCCACATAGTCCGGGCCGATGGCCCGGTTGGCCCCACCGGAAACGATGATGGAGTTGTTCCCCTGGCGGTTGATCTGGATGACCGTATGGCCGGAGGGGAGGGGGGACCGGCCCACGAAGTCGGTATGAACCCCGGCACCCTGGAGGGCATGGACCAAGCTGTCCCCGTCGGTTTCCCCAACCAGGCCCGCATGCCATACCTCCCCGCCGGCCCGGGCGATGGCGATGGATTGGTTGAGGCCCTTGCCCCCGACAAACTCCTGGTAGGAGAGGGAGGAGATGGTCTCGCCCTCCCTGACCATATGGGGGACCCGGTAGGTCTTATCAATATTCAATGATCCGAAATTTACGATTCGCATGTTGCCTCCTTATGGGCTCTTCCTTCTTCATTCGATTGTTGTGTCGTCCTTCTTTGGCAGGGCTCATGGCTTCCTCTCCCTAGTCCACCAAGGTCAGTTGGATATCCAGCTGGTCCAAATACTTCCTCCACTTGGGGCTCAGCCCTCGGTCGGTGATGATCTCGTCGATCTCCTCGAAGGAAGAGAAGAAGGCGGGCTTGGTGATCCCGAACTTGGAGGAGTCGGTCAGGAGGTAGGTCTTGAGCGAGGACTGGATGGCCGTCCGCTTGGTGATGACCTCATATTGGCTGAAGCAGGTCAGGCCGTTCTTCTCCACCCCGGCAGTGGAGATGAACATCTTGGTCGCCCGGAGATGGCTGAGAAACTCCACGTTTTCCGTGGATTCAAAGGACCGGGACTCATGGTGGTAGTAGCCGCCGATGAAGATGAGCTGGATGTTCCGGCGGAGGGTCAGGTAGGGGAGGAGGTTCTCACTATAAGTAATGACAGTATAGGGAATATCCGTGGGCAGGAGGGAGCCCAGCAAATTGACTGTGGACCCGGTATCCAAAATGATGATGTCGTTTTTTTCGATCAAAGAGGCCGCATATTTGGCGATCCGGGCCTTCTCCTCCTTGGCATCCTTGCAGGCCTTGCTAAAGACATAGGACCCGCTGGAAGGGACGGACTTGGGGAGGTCCCATTGGTGGGACAAGACCCCCTGGTCCTCCAGATATTTCAAATCCCTTCGTATAGTCATTTCCGATACCTTATACTTTTCCGCCAGGGAGGAAATCTTGAAAGCGGGATTTTTCAAGATATCCTGGGCCACCGCCATTAAACGCAATTTCCGTCTCATCTTCCACCTCTCCGAATCGTTTGCGAACCCACTTCCTATCGCCTAATTTTCTTCTTCAAATTATATCAAAAATTAACATAAAAATGTTAGAAAATGTGAAAAACCCCCTTATTTTCCGAAAAAAAGAAAGATTTTGGACAAATTATGTGAAAATCTATTGACAGATGGGAAGAAAGTGCTAGAATAGAAATACAGGAAATCGATACCAGTAATGTATATTTTGGAGGTGTAAAAATGTTGCGAAAACGGAAATTCTTAGCTCTTCTACTCGCTTTTGCCATGGTGCTAACCTTTGCAGCCTGTGGAAAAGACGGAGACAAGCCGGCTGAAAGCACTCCTGCTGAAAGCTCTGAAACCAGCGAACAGGCTCCGGCCGACCAGGGTGCTACAGAGAACCCCGTCAAGGGAAAGAAAGTGGCCTACATCATGCAACTCCCGTCCGCCACCATTTTCCAGATGTGGAAGGACTCCTGCGCAAAGCTGACCGCTGCTTTGGACGTGGACTTTGAATTCTTCTTCTGTGATGGAGACTTCAACAAATGGCAAGATACCATCCGTACCTGCGCCTCTGCCGGTTATGATGGCCTTCTCGTCAGCCACGGCAACCAGGACGGCTCCTATGTCTTCTTAAAGGAAATCAAGGAACAGTATCCTGATCTGAAGATCGTCACCTTCGATACCCAGTTCTATACCGACGGCGAATACAAGAAGCTTGATGGCGTTACCCAGCTCTTCCAGCAGGATAAGTCCCTGGTCACCGTTCTTCTTGACCAGATGATTAAAGACAAAGAAGCTCGTAAAGAAGAAGGTCCTGTCCGCCTGATCAAGGTTTGGAGAGGCCCCAACTTCAATAGCCCCTTCGACCGCAGAGAAGTTGGTTGGAAAGAATATGAAGATGCCGGCAAGATCAAGACCGTCGGCGAGGTACAGCCCCTACAGGATACTATGGACTCGGCCAACACCGTTACCGCTGCTTACCTGCAAAGCATCAAGAGAGAAGATGTCGATGGCATCATCGCTTACTATGACCTCTATGGCCAAGGCGTTTACAAAGCCATTTCTGAAAACGCAGCAATGAGCGGGGACAACCCACTGCCCATGGCTTCTGTCGATATTGACCCTGTTGACATCACCAACATGCACACTCGCCCTGGCATCTGGACCGCAGCCGGCACCACCGACTGGACCCTGAACGGCGAAATCGGCATGCGTCTCCTCCTCCTGGAAATCGCCGGCGAATATGACAAGATCTATGATCCGGCTACCCAGAAGACCGGTGTTGACGTCGTCGAAATCCCCGGAACCGCCATCCTGGCTAAGAACCTCAAGCCTGAATCCACGATTGAAAACCTGGGAGAAATTGCCGGTGAAACCTATGGCAACCTGGACTATCTCTCTGAAACATCTTGGATGCCCAAGGATTTGATTCACAAATAAGCTTTGGCTGAGATTGTGTGACGAAAATCTGACATTGTCTGGAGGAGAGAGTGAAAACTCTCTCCTTTTCAAAATAGGGATTAGGGTGAAAATATGCAAAAAATGACATTAGAAGCCAAGAATATTTCCATCAGCTTCCCGGGCGTCAAAGCCCTGGACCAGGTGGATCTCACCATCTATTCAGGAGAAATCGCCGCCATCGTTGGTGCCAACGGGGCCGGGAAATCGACCTTGATGAAGGTCCTGTCCGGAGCCAACCCCAAATATGAGGGCCAGGTCCTCCTGAACGGACAGCTTGTCGAACTCCGTAGCCCCCAGACCGCCCAAGAGCATGGCATTCAGACCGTATATCAGGAAGTGGATACCGCCCTAGTTCCCACCCTATCTGTTGCTGAGAACATCATGCTGAACGATATGGTTCTACAGGGTGGCGTCAGGGTCAATTGGTCGCAGATGGCCGATGAGGCCCGGAAGGCCCTGAAGCGGTTGAACATGGACTCCATCAATGTGAAGGCCCAGGCCCAATCCTTGACCCTGGCCCAGAAGCAGATGGTCCTGATTGCCCGGGCCATCCGGGAAAACTGCAACTTCCTCATCTTAGATGAGCCCACGGCTCCCCTGAGCAACAATGAGACCAGGGAGCTCTTCAACGTCATGAGGAAGCTCAAGGAAGAGTCCAACCTGGGGATTATCTTCATCAGCCACCGTTTGAATGAGGTCCTGGAGATCTGTGAAAAATACACGGTCATGAGAAACGGAAAGATCGTCGACACCCAGGAAATCACGCCCTCCACCACCTCATCGGAGATTGTGGAGAAGATGCTGGGGCGGAGTTTGTCCGATAGCTACCAGAAGACCAAGGTCCCCATCGGGGATGTTATCTTCGAAACCAAAAACCTCTCCTCCGAAGTGGGGCGGTTGGAGGACATCAACATCACCGTCCATGCCGGAGAAATTGTGGGCATTGCCGGGCTGGTGGGTGCCGGAAAGTCGGAACTTTGTAAGACCATCTTCGGGGCTTATCCCAGCGAAAGCGAGGCCTCCAGCCTGGGCGGCCAGGCGATCAAGATCCAATCGCCTTCCCATGCGGTCAAGGCCGGAATCGGCTTAGTCCCTGAAGAGCGACGGAAAGAGGGCGTCCTGGTCCATGAATCCGTCTCCTTCAACCTGGCGGCAGCTACCCTGGGCAAACTTTGTGCCATGTCCTTTATCCAAAGGGATAAGGTAAAAAAGAATGCCGACAACTATGTCGATGCCCTGGGGATTAAAACCCCCTCCATCGTCCAGAAGGTCGCCAACCTCTCCGGCGGCAACCAGCAGAAGGTGGCCGTAGGGAAGTGGCTGGCGGCGGACTCCCTCCTTTATATCTTCGATGAGCCCACAAAAGGAGTGGATGTCGGGGCCAAGCGGGATATCTTCAAGCTGATCAACGACATTGCCGGCAACGGAAAGGGCGTCATCTACGCCTCCAGTGAAAATGACGAACTGCTCTCTCTCGCCGATCGAATTTACGTCATGTATAGCGGGAAAATCGTCGCAGAGCTCGTCGCTTCAGAAACCACGGATGAAGAAATAATGTACTATTCGGTCGGTGGATCCAAAAAGAACCGAGAGGAGATCGCATGAACGTAAAAGTTGTTAAGGAAAATAATTCCTCAAAATCCAATGATTTTCTACATACCCTCATCAACTGGGCAGCCCTTCTTGCCCTTATCCTCAGCTTCCTCCTCTTTTCACTTTTAAGAGGACAGGCTTTCCTATCCGGGGATAACATGATCAACATCCTCCGAGCCATGTCCATCAACACCGTCTTCGGGATTGCCCTGACCATCACCATGGCCCCGGACGGATTCGACATGTCGGCATGTACCCTGGCCTCCTGCTCGGCCTATGTCTTCGTTTCCGCTTACCTCTGGTTCGGCTTAAGCCTTCCCATGTCCATCATCGTCTGCCTGGTCGTCACCTTGATTATGTACCAGCTGACCATGTTTATGATCCTGGTCTGCAAGATTCCGGACATGCTGGCCACGGTCGCTCTCATGTTCGTCCACCAAGGACTGGGCCAATGGTACATCGGAGGCGGCGCCGTCTCCACCGGAATGAAAACCTCATGGGGAGCGGAGCCTGCCCGGGTTATGCTGGAGGATTCCTTCTCCGCCCTGGGACGTGCCCCCATCATCATTATCATCATGTTCGTCTGCGTCATCGCGGCCCATGTCTTCCTCAACTACACCAAACAGGGTCGCTACCTCTACGCCATCGGCGGAAACAAGCAGGCTGCCCAATTATCCGGAATTAATGTGAAAAAGTACCGCTACATGGCGGGGATGATCACCGCCGTCTTTATCGCCATCGGGGCTATCCTTGTTGCCTCCCGGTCCAGCTCGGCCCAGGTTATGGGGGCGGACAACTACTTCATGCCCTCTTTGGCCGCCGTATTCGTCGGGAAGACCGTCGGCGGGATCGAAAAACCCAACGCCCTGGGCACCATGCTGGGCGCGGCTCTGGTCTCCACCCTGGAGAACGGCTTGACCATCATGGCCGTTCCCTTCTATGTCCTGCCCGCCGTCAAGGGCGCTGTTCTTGCCCTGGCCCTGATCGCTTCGTACTCCTTGAAAGAAGAGTCCTACAATTAAAGGCGAAAGCCTGTATGCCCAATAGGAAGGGGAATAGTTCATGTACGATTTTTCCAAATATTTTTTAATGATTGATGAATCCAATCCGGTGGAGACCGAAAAGGTCGTCATCGAATACGTCCTCTATAAGACCGAGGGAAATGGCGAGAACCAGATTCCCTGGGATAGGGAGACCATGAAGGCTGTGATTCCTGAAGAACACGGGAACCTCAACCACGTCTGCCGGGTCTTCGACGATAAGGGCCACAGCATCTACATCAAGCAGGCCGGGGATACCCTCCGGATTTCTGAAGATATGACCGCCACCCTGGACCGGAACCGCCAGGAATCCGAGATCCTCCAGATTGAAGAATCCTTGGCTCCCGGTTACGTCCCTCATGTTTATTTCTATGATACGGTCATGTCCGCCAACGGGATGGAAGATTGCAGTGACTACAAGGTCATGCGGAATGCCATGCTGGACCATGAGATTTTCGAAGGTTTTGATGAGGATATTTCGGAATTCCTGGTCAGGACCCTTCTCCTCTCCAGCGACGTGGTCATGGACCACAGGGAGAAGAAGGAGTGGACCCGCCGCTTCATCACCCCCGACCTCTGCGACATCACCGAAAAGCTAGTCCTCATGGAACCCTACCTGGGGGCTGATCGGAACAATGTCTTTGCGCCCAACCGGGCATTCGTGGAGAAATATCTCTATGGCGATCCCGAGCTCCACAAGGAAGTGGCCAAGCTGAAGTTCAACTTCATGACCAATGCCCAGGCCCTCCTCCATGGCGACGTCCATACGGGCTCCATCTTCATCAAGCCGGGCGCCATCAAGGTCTTCGACTGTGAATTCGGAACCTATGCCCCCATGGGCTACGATACGGGCAACCTCTATGCCAACCTGGTCTTTGCCTACTGCAATGGCCGGGCCTACGGTAAGGATGAATTCTGCGACTGGATTAAGCGGACCATCGCTTCCGCCTTCGACCTCTTTGCCAAGAAGTTTGTCGACCTCTATGAAAAAGAGGCCACCGAGCCCATGGCCAAGGTAGAGGGCTTCCGCGACTGGTACCTGGCCTCCATTCTTCGGGATACGGCCGGCTATGCCGGGACCGAGCTCCACCGCCGGACGGTAGGCATGGCCAATGTCACCGACCTGACCACCATCGAGGATGAGCCCTCCCGGATGATTGCCGAGCGGACCTGCATCTTCCTGGGCATCGACCTAATCAAGCATGCCGATTCCTTTGTGGACGGGAAGTCCTATATCGAAGCCCTGGAGCGGGCCGAGGAAGCCGCTATTGAATCCCTCAAGTAAATCGTCGTTTAGAAAATGGAGGTTTTTCCATGATTAAAGAACTGCAAGGCTTCTTTGACCGGGTCATCTCGGTCAAGCTCCCTGAAAATAGAGAATACGTTGACATTATTGACCAAACCCTTCTGCCCAATGAGGAGAAGCGGATTGCCCTCCGGACTCGGGAGGAAATCTGGGAGGCCATCAAAAAGCTCCGCGTTAGAGGGGCCCCGGCCATCGGGGTATGTGCCGCCTATGGGATGGCTGTCCTGGCTAACCAGTATTCCGCCGAGATCTATGAGGACTTTTCAAAGGCCTTCATGGCGGACAAGGACTACCTGGAATCCTCCCGTCCCACGGCGGTCAACCTCTTCTGGGCCCTGGACCGGATGGGGAAGGTGGTGGAGGAGAATTCCTCCTTGCCCTTGGACCAGCTGAAGGATCGTCTCTTCGACGAGGCCAAGGCCATCCAAGAAGAAGACATCCAGATCAGCCGGAACATCGGGGAGATCGGCTTCCAGCTCATGGAAGGGCTGAAGAAGCCCGGCCAGCCCCTGGGGATTGAAACCCACTGCAATGCGGGAACCCTGGCTACGGCCATGTACGGGACAGCCACTGCCCCCATGTATACTGCCCTGGACAAGGGGTGGAAGCCGGAAGATATGCATGTTTACTGCGATGAGACCCGCCCCCTCCTCCAGGGAGCCCGCCTGACCGCCTATGAGATGAACAAGTCCGGGATTCCCACGACGGTGGAGTGTGACAGCATGTGCTCCATCCTCATGCAATCCGGCAAGATCCAAATCATCTTTGTCGGCTGCGACCGGGTGGCACGGAACGGAGACGCGGCCAACAAGATCGGGACCTCCACCCTGGCCATTGTCGCCAAACACTACAATATCCCCTTCTATGTCTGCGCCCCCTCCTCCACCATCGACCCCGAGGCCAAGGATATCCATGATATTCCCATCGAATTCCGCGACCCGGAGGAGATCAAATCCGAATGGTATGCCAAGCCCATGGTTCCGGCAGAAGTGGAAGGCTACAATCCGGCCTTTGACGTGACCACCCATGACCTCATCACCGGCATCATCACCGAAAAGGGCCTGGTGACCGGAGACTTTGAAAAGGAATTTCAGCGGTTGGGGATCTTCTAAGATCGGAAGTCCTGCTAGAGGAAATTCACGACGTGAGGAGGCAAAACGTGGAAAAACAAGGCTATCAGTACCCAAGCGATGAGGAGGCCAAGGCCTTAATTATCGATATTGGAAAAAGAATCTATGCCCGGGGTTTTGTCGCCGCCAACGACGGCAACATCTCCTGCCGGGTGGCAAAAGATGAGATCTGGGTAACAGCGACCAATGTCAGCAAGGGCTTCATGACGGAAAAGAATCTGGTTAAAATCAACCTCGATGGCGAGATTCTGGAAGGGGACGAAAAGCCTTCCAGCGAGACAAAAATGCACCTCCGGGTCTATCAGGAATCGGAGGATCTGAATGGCGTGGTCCACACCCACCCCATGCATGCCACGGCCTTCGCCTGTGCGGGCCTGCCCCTGGACAGCCGCTTCCTTCCGGAGGGCATCGTCCAGCTGGGCAAGGTCCCCTGCATCCCCTTTGCTATGCCGGGGACCGAGGACGTGCCCAACTCCATCACACCCTATATCAACAAGTACAATGCGGTTCTCCTGGGCAACCATGGGGCCCTAACCTGGGGCGATTCCCTGGTCCAGGCCTGGATGCGGATGGAGACTGTGGAATACCTGGCCCATATCACCATTCTGAACAAGTACATTTTGAAAAAGTACAATGATTTCACGGATGAAGAGATTGACCTCCTCCTCGGCGGCCGGTCTTCCTTCGGGATCCGCGGGGGGAGCCGTCCTTCCTAATCTCCTCTCTTCATCTCGCCAGTGAAAGGAGACACTATGCTGCGAGGAATTCCATCAACCATTTCTTCCGACCTCCTGAAGGCCATGGCGGACATGGGGCATGGGGACCTGATCGTGGTCGCCGACCACTTCTATCCCCCTTTCTCAAAGAGCCCAAACGCCCGCTCCATCCAAGCCAAGGGCATGAACTGCGCCACCCTTATCGGTGACATGCTCAAGCTCTTCCCCCTGGATGCCGACTTCAGCGAATACCCTGTTCTCTGCATGGTTCCCGACGGTTCGGGCAAGGAAGCCCTCATGGACCAAACCGCCGCCCAGGACGTCATCGAGAAAGTCATCAAAAACGGCTACTCCGAGTCCTCCATCGGCGTCATCGAGCGGACCAAATTCTACGATTTAGCGGCCCAGGCCTTTGCCACCGTCTGCACGAGTGAGCAGGAGCCCTACGGTTGCTTTATCCTAAAAAAAGGCGTCAACTAGTTTCATTTCATTATGATTTATAGCCTCATGGAAGTGATCCATGAGGCTATAAATCCCTCCTTTTGAAACGAATATGTTTTTTGGTCTAATTATTAGTCCCGCTTCTATTATTCATTTGTTAATAAATATTAGGATTGACAAATTCTTATTTAATTCTTATGCTTAGGTTAATTAAACGTTTAATCCCTGAAGGAGTGAATATGCGTATTGTAAATTTTGGTTCTCTAAATATTGATAAAACGTATTCTGTCCCTCATATAGTTCAGGAGGGTGAAACGATTTCGTCTCTTGATTACCAGGAGTTTGTTGGTGGAAAAGGGCTTAATCAATCGATCGCCATTGCTAGAGCAGGCGGTCAGGTTTGGCATGCAGGCTTAATTGGCCAGGAAGATGGCAATGTTCTATTACAAGCACTCGAAGATTCAGGAGTTCATACAGAATTTGTAGAAAATCGCCCCATTGCTTCAGGACATACTATCATTCAAGTTGATAATGAGGGGAAGAACTCAATCATTGTCAGCGGCGGTGCCAATCGAGCTATCGATGAGCTATATATCGACAAAGTCTTATCTCATTTTTCGGCAGGTGATCTACTTCTTTTGCAAAATGAAGTCTCCTGTTTTTCTAAAATTATTGATAAAGCCCATAAAAAAGGCCTAAAAATTTATCTTAATCCCTCTCCTATGGATGATGAGGTTTTGTCAGCTGATCTCAATAAAATTGATTGCTTTCTAATTAATGAAATTGAAGGACAGATTTTAACCGGAGAAAAAGACGCATCAAAAATCATGCATGCTATGCAAGCACAATATCCGGAATCCTCTTTAGTTTTAACTCTAGGAGCAGAAGGCTCATATTATCAGAATGGAGATCAACAGATTTTTATTCCTTCCTTAAAGGTTAAAGCGATTGATACAACAGGTGCAGGGGATACTTTCTGTGGATACTTTATCGCTAATCTTACCCGGGGAAAAATTGTTGAGGAAAGTATGAAAAGGGCTAGTCGTGCGGCATCTTTAGCTTGTACTGTTAAGGGGGCCTCTAACTCTATTCCAATGAGGGAGGAGATATATTGAGAACGACATTAAAGGATGTGGCTAAAGAAGCTAATGTTTCAGTAGCAACTGTTTCATTGATTTTAAATAATAAAGCTCAGCATATACGGCCGGAGACGATAAGTAGAGTGAATAAAGCCATTAGGAAGCTCAATTATTCACCAAACTCCTATGCTCGATTTTTGCAAAAAGGAAAAACGAATTTACTTGCACTCTTAGTGCCTGATTTAGGGAATGAATTCTATACCCAAGTTGCTCAGGGAGCTTTGGAACGGGCTCAGGAAGAGGGGTTTTTGCTTACGCTACTTAATCTTTCACAAGTTGATGAATCAACCCGAGAAATTCAAGTAAATCTTTCAGGCGGTCAATTTGCCGGGGCACTTGTTGTTTCACGTCGATTTGACAGAGTATTGGAGAGGATGGTAGAAACGAGTGATTTCCCTATTGTTCTACTGGATGAATCCATCACTATTGACAATGCATTTAGCTTAGTCACGGGAGATAATAATAAAGGCGGGATGATCGCAGCAAACTATCTTCTAGACTGTGGACATGAATCTTTTTTCTGTATTTTAGGCCCCCAAGAGACACCAAATTCTCTACGTCGACTTTCTGGGTTTATTAAGGGATTAAATGCGAGGGGGTATAATTTACCGACAGATCATATTTTTTTCGGTGACTATAATTTAGAAGGAGGTTATCAAGCAGGTTGTAGAATCTCAAAAATGCTAAAAGAGAATAGAAAACCTGTTGCAATCTTCTCCTTTAACGATTTATCAGCAATTGGATGTATCAGAGCACTCAAGGAATCAGGTTATCTAGTGCCTAAAGATGTTTCAATTATGGGATATGATCGTATATCTATCGCCTCCTATTTCCCCATTAAACTAACAAGTATTGACCAACAAGCTTTAAAGATTGGGGAGAGGGGAGTTGATACGTTATTGAAAAAGATTAATGGTTTAGAGCACACTGATAAAGTTCTAGTAGAACCCATCCTTTATGAAGGCGAGAGCGTGATCAATTATAATATCAAATAAGATATGAATGTTGGCCTACCATCCTAAAGTGTAGATCAAGTTATCTTTACATAAAATAGGATAAATTACTGAAAGATCATGGACAGATCGATACTTTTTATAATGTTATTTTAGGTCAATATGTCAACTTATTTCATGAATATGATAAT
>NZ_HE978585.1:595521-628897 GCF_000311985.1 Kallipyga massiliensis ph2
ATCAACTTATTTCATGAATATGATAAACGATTGCATTTTTTCAATTCTTTATATATAATAAATTTATTGTTGGCGAAAGGAGATTATAAAACCAGTTAAACGTTTTATTAAATAGAAAGGAGTAAGCAATAGAGAGGTTGAAGCATATCTAGACTAAATATCAGCTTATGCAGAGTCGGTCTTTGTAGTATTAATCTATATGGACACATAGGCCAACGGTGAAAAACAACCTCGAATTTTAAAAGCGTTAAAACGTTTTACTTTTTTCCGTGTCATTTGGTCTTCTTTATTTCCAGTGTTATTGAAGGGAATAAAAGAAAAAGAAGAGGTTTTCAGGCATTTTACTTTTTGAAAAGACCGTCTTTATTTATAAATGTGCAAGCCTATCTAAGAATAGGCGATCTAGAACTTGATCCTTCGGTTCAGATCCCTAAAAAAATGAGTGGCAAGATAAGGGTTAGTTTCATGTTAATCAATCAATACCATTCGAGGACCACGTTTTAGGAGGTTATTGTGTTCATACAGCAATTAATTAACGGGATATTCATAGGTGTGACCTATGCCCTTGTAACCATCGGGTTCAATATGGTGTATGGCGTACTAAAGTTAACAAACTTTGCGCACGCATCTTTTTATATGTTAGCGGCCTACATCGCCCAGTATATTGGGGCTAATTTTTTACTAACTAGTGGAGTATCCTGGTGGGTGGTTTTACTTATTAGTGTTTCAATAACTGCTATTCTAGGAGCAGGAATGGATCTTTTAGCTCTGCGGCCAATTCGAAAAAAACATGGGGCGCCGATCATCGCACTAATCAGTACGATTGGTGTCCAAACAATGATTAATAATGGAGTTTTGCTAGTTTTTGGAACCGTTCCCTTGATGATGCCGGATCCCTTTAATTTTGGTTCTGTACAAATTAGTGGTGCAGTGGTTCAGGGAATGCAGATATTTATCACCACTCTTGCAATTCTCCTACTGATAGTCTTATCAATTATTGTATATAAAACAAAATTTGGAACGGCTATGCGAGCCGTCTCCCAAAACCCAACGGCAGCTAGTTTGATGGGGATCAATGTACCTAAAATCATCTCTTTGACATTTTTTGTGGGTATCGCTGCTGCAGGAATTGCAGGCGTACTAATGGGAACATACTACCAAAGAGTAGACTCATTAATGGGAGCATCAGTTGGATTAAAATGTTTTGCGGCAGCGGTCCTCGGTGGCATAGGTTCAGTACCTGGTGCGGCCCTAGGAGGGCTACTAATTGGCATTGCTGAGACCCTGTTTGCGGGATATGTAAGCTCCGGATATAGAGATGTGGTTGCATTTGTTATTCTTATCTTTATACTTCTTGTGCGTCCGCAAGGATTGTTGGGCAAAAAAGAAATTAAAAAGGTTTAGGAGTGTGGGCAATGAGTTTCTCAGAAAAGATCAAATTAACTTGGGCAAAGTACGAGAATTGGGCATATGTTGCCTTTTATGCCGTATTAATTATTTTGTCCCTTATATTTACGAATGTTTATTTTTACTCGGTGGCCATTAATTGCCTGATTTTCACAGTATTATCTTTTTCGCTTAACCTGATGACAGGCTATATGGGTGTTACTTCCTTAGGTCATGCTGCATTTTTTGGCATTGGTGCCTATGCAACGGCGATTCTCCAAACAAGATTTGGGGTCAATCAGTGGGTAGCCTTACTGACCTCAATATTGGTGACATCATTGGCTGGAGTTCTGCTAAGTTTAACAACGATGCGCGTATCTACTCGTTTTGTGGCAATCGTCACGCTAGGTTTTGCTGAGATAGTTAGAATGATTGAATTAAACTGGATGGATTTAACCAGAGGCCCGCAAGGGATCCCCAACATTCCAAGTTTTTCTTTTTTGGGTACTCCTATCAAGGATATGAGAGTTGAATTCTATATAATTATGGGAATATCCGTTATTATTCTTACGTTATATAGCTTACTCATTCATTCAAATCATGGGCGAGCGATTCAAGCTATTAAAAATGATGAGATTGCAGCATCTTCCATGGGCATTAATCCATTACGTTATCGCATTCTCGTTTTTGCGATTTCTGCAGGTACTGCTGGAATTGCTGGAAGTTTCTATGCAAAATACATGGGTTTTATTGACCCTAATGCCTTTAACTTTGATCAATCAATCTCCATATTATCGATGACGATCTTTGGTGGGCTTGGCAACCTCATGGGTAGCATTATTGGTGCTTTTAGTCTATCAATTTTACCGGAGGCCTTACGCTTTTTGTCTGATTATCGACAGGTTATCTATGGAGCATTGTTAGTCATTATGATGATATTTAGACCAAATGGACTCCTGGGAGGTATTAACTTTAAACAAATCAGATTGCTCGATCAACAAAAGATGGAGGAGTTGAAGAAAAATGGAAAACATTCTAAGAACTGATTGTATATCACAGAGATTTGGAGGAGTGAAGGCCTTAACTGATATTTCTCTGTCAATTCCCAAAGGAAGGATTTTCTCGATCATTGGTCCAAATGGCGCTGGGAAAACAACTTTTTTCAATGCAATTTCGGGTTTGGCAGCTCCCGTTGCAGGAAAAGTGTTTTTTGAAGAAGAGGAAATCACGGGTTTGAAATCATTTCAAATCCAACAACGAGGAATTTCGAGAACGTTTCAAAATATTCGACTTTTTCCGGAGATGTCTGTGAAAGAAAATGTTATTGTTGGAGACCATAGCCGTAGTACAAAGAGCATTTTTAATTCCGTTTTACGGACAAAAACGTATAAAGAAACTGAAAAACAAATGGAGGCTGAAGCTGAACGTTGGATGAGCTTCTTTGGTTTATATCATTTACGTCACCAGAACCCCACATCTCTGCCATATGGTCTTCAAAGAAAATTGGAGATAGCAAGAGCCATGGTCAGTGATCCAACACTATTACTCTTAGATGAACCGGCCGCTGGGATGAATGAAGCAGAGACGATCGAACTAAGGAATGATATTTTAAAACTTTCAGAATTAGGAACAACGATTCTGTTGATTGAGCATGATATGAAGTTTGTTATGTCACTTAGTGATCATATTGCGGTTTTAAATCATGGCTGCTTGTTAAAAGTTGGTACTCCTAAGGAAATATTAGAGGATGAATTGGTGATTGATGCCTATCTTGGTACGGAGGTAGATCTATGAGTCTATTAGAGGTGCACAATTTAGAAGTCAATTATGAAGGGATCCGAGCAATTAAAAATATCTCTTTTGAAGTTGGAGAATCGGAGATCGTATCAATAATTGGAGCGAACGGCTCGGGAAAAACGACGACTTTAAATACAATTGCCGGTTCTAAAAAGCCGGATTCTGGAAAAATCTTTTTTCAGGGTCGTGATATTACAGACAAGAGCAGCCATGATCTAGTAAAGGCAGGGATCGCCTTATCTCCTGAAGGTAGACAGATTTTCTTTGATCTAACGGTCCAAGAGAACCTTGAAATGGGTGGTTATACAGTGAGTGAGGCAGAGATTAGAGAGCGCATGCAGTTTGTGCACAGCTTGTTTCCAATATTAAAAGAAAGGAGTAATCAGCCTGGAGGGACACTTTCTGGTGGTGAACAGCAGATGCTGGCTTTAGGAAGAGCGTTAATATCCAATCCGAAACTGTTAATGTTGGATGAACCGTCTCTTGGGCTAGCCCCCAAATTAGTTGTTACGGTTTTAAGTACCCTCCCCAAAATTAGAGATACTGGTACAAGTGTCATACTTGTTGAGCAAAATGCCCGGATGGCATTAAAGGTTGCTGATCGAGGCTATGTTCTTGAGAATGGGATGATTACTATGGGGGGGGCAAGTTGTGACTTACTTGCCGATAGAGCACTAATTGATGCCTATTTAGGGGGTAGTAGCTCTTAAAAATCAATGAAAGGAGTGAAGATGAAGGCAAAGAAAAGATCGGCCGCACTTGATGGACAGAGAAACATTTGCCAAAGACGAGCTTCAACTATCAGCTATATGATTGAGGAGGCGAAGAATCAGGGAATTAGCGATGACTTTGCAAGACGTGCGATTTACCGATATGGCAAAGATATTGGGGAAGAGATGTTGAGAATAATAACAGATCCATCAGACCTTGCTGAGTTTCGTCATCTATTTGCCGCAATGCCACATCGTGATATCTATGAGATGACGTTGGAAGAAAACAATCAGGATAGTTTTTTAATCCATTTTCATTACTGTCCATATGTGGAAGAATGGAAAAAACAAGGATATAGTGGTGATGATTTAGCACATTTATGTGATATCACCATGGAAGGTGATCGAGCTGTTGCAGATTGCTTTCAGAATTTTAAATTTCAACTAGGTAAGACTATTGCGCAGAACAATGAAGTCTGCGAAATATTTTTTACAAAAAAAGAAAAGGAGAATTAACATGAAAAAAATTTGGACGTGCTTATTGGCTCTGATGATGGTTTTATTAACTGCATGTGGAGGCCCTGTGGAAAAAGATGGACAATCTGGATCCGAAGCTGCACAGAAACCGGCAGGCGATTCCGATGCTATTTATTTTGCTTGGTATGGGCCTATGACTGGGGATTCCAAGCAGTATGGAGATACGGAAAAGGTAGCTGTAGAGCTGGCTTTGAAAGATCTTGAAAAAAAAGGTTGGGTACTTAACGGCAGAGAGATTAAAGTCGACTTTTATGATGATAAGAATGATGCTAAGGAAGCTGTAAATATTGCCAACAAGATTATTGGTGAAAAGAAATATAGTGCTGTCATTGGGGGATTTGGTTCAACCGCCAGCATGGCTGCAGCGCCTTTATATGAGGAAGCAAAAATTGTCAACTATTCACCGACTGCTTCGCATCAAAACTTCTCATCTTTGGGAGACTTTATTTTTAGAAACACACCTACTCAGCAGATGGAGACAACACAATATGCCGACTACGTCTATAACAAGCTAGGCATTAAATCTATCGCTATTCTTTACGTTAATGATGACTGGGGTCAGAATATTGCCGATATTTTTGAAAAGCGTTTTGCTGAATTGGGTGGAAAAGTTACTGATAAGCAATCTTATATTCCAAACCAGACAACGGATTTCTCACCGATGATTACTTCTGCAAAATCTTCTAATCCTGAAGCCTATTTCCCGATTGCCTACTACCAGGACTCAGCGAACATTCTTAAGCAATCAAAGAATCTGGGATTTGATGTACAAAAAATCTTATCTAGTTCTGTTTTAAAACAGGAAATGTTAGATTTGGCCGGCGAATATGCGGAAGGCGCATTCTTGATGAATGCCTTTACTCCAGCTATTGATAAGGAAGATTTCAAGAGAGTGATGAGTGAGTATACAGAGAAGACTGGTAAAGAGGGTGATGCCTTCGTTATGCAAACTTACGATGTTGTTTCTCAGCTCGCATATGCTATTGAAAAAGCGGGTTCCTCCGATCCAGTTGACATTCAAAAGGCTATGGCTGGTATGAAGGATTATCCTTGCCTAGCCGGAGAGTATAGCATGAATGAAATTGGAGATGCACTACGTGGTCTAGTTCCTATGAAGGTAATTGATGGAAAGTTTGTTCCTATTGAGAAGTAACCAACTTTAGAAAAGAGGTTTGATTGAGTATGAAAAAATTTATCAATGAACCAAATCAATTTGTTGATGATACAATTTCCGGTATTGTCTCAGCTCATCCTGACCAAGTCAAATTATTGGAGGAGAATAACCGCGTGCTTTTAAGGGCACAGGAAAAATCTCAAAACAAGGTCGGAATTGTCACGGCAGGAGGGAGTGGGCACCTGCCCCTCTTCCTTGGTTATGTTGGAGAGGGCATGCTTGATGGCTGTGCAATTGGAAATGTTTTTGCTTCACCTTCAGCAGATTCCATGGCTCAGATGATTCGTGCTTGCGATAAGGGTGCTGGTGTCATTTGTTTATTTGGCAATTATGGTGGAGATAAAATGAATTTTCAGATGGCCTGTGATGAGGTTGAATTTGATGATATAGAAACCCGTCTGGTCATTGCTGGAGATGATATTGCCTCTAGTCCTAAAGGGAAAGAAGATAAGCGTAGAGGCGTTGCAGGAATTGTCTTTGCTTACAAAATTGCCGGTGCTGCAGCCGAACGAGGGGATGATTTAGATGAAGTAGTCCGAGTGGCTAATAAGGTTCTGGATAATACTCGTACTATGGGATTTGCCACATCACCTTGTATTATCCCTGAGGTCGGGGCTCCTTCCTTCCAGATAGCCGATGATGAAATTGAAGTTGGTATGGGTATTCATGGCGAACCCGGCATTGAGGTAAGGAAGATGATGACGGCAAATGAGGTAGCGGATTTAGCGGTGAATGCCATCCTTGAGGACTTAGACTTTTCTGGCAGAGGAAAATGCTCTGTTCTGATTAATGGCCTTGGTGCAACTCCTTTAGAGGAACAATATATTGTCTATAATAGGGTTTACGAGCTTTTGAAGGAGAAAGACATAGAAGTTAAGTATCCCCATATTGGAGAGTTTGCTACTTCTATGGAGATGGCTGGTCTAAGTATTACTCTATGTAAGTTGGATGATGAGTTGGAAGACCTACTTTCTGCCATTGCAAGAACACCTTTTTATACTAATTTTAATATTTAGAACAAAGGGGTGGATATGATTAATAAAGCAGTTATAGAGAGTGGATTGAGAAAGATTGCCAATAAAATGGCTGAAAATAGAGACTACCTAATAAAACTTGACCAAAGAAATGGAGATGGCGACCTAGGTATTTCTATGTCTGTAGGATTTAAGGCAGCATATGAAGCCATTAAGGAATCTAAAGATGCTGATTTGGGTAGAGCCCTATTATCGGCCTCGAAAGCATTTAACAATGCTGCACCTTCATCATTAGGGACAATTCTCTCCATTGGTTTTATGGGAATGGCAAAAAGTTTGAAGGGAAAAGAAGAGACTGATCTATATGATCTGTCCGTTGCCATGGAAAGTGGCCTTGAGAATATTATGAAGAAGGCGGAGTCCAAACCAGGAGAAAAGACGATCTTGGATTCTTTGCATCCAGCTATTATGGCAATGAAGAAGGGGTCAGAGCAAGGCTTGACCTCTGAAGAAGTCCTTCAACATGCAAAAAAAGCGGCAGAGGATGGCGCAGAATCGACAAAAGATATGAAAGCAGTTCATGGCCGTGCTGCTTATTTTGCAGAGTCTAGTCTTGGAATTATTGATGGTGGAGCCATTGCTGGAAAATTAATCTTTGAAGCATTAACTGAGTAAAGGATGGTAGTATGGAAAATAGAAAACAGATCATTGAGCAAGCCTTTGCGAATGAGATTCCCGAGAGAGTTCCTGCTGCTTTTTGGTATCATTTTACAGACTTTTCGGAGCACTGCAGAGGATTATCGAACCCAGAAATCATACAAAGGGTAATTGACGGTCATAAAAAAATGTATGATGAGTTGAAACCGGATTTTTTAAAGATTATGTCTGATGGTTTCTTCGGCCATCCCAGTATGATTGATCAAGAATTTAATGAGGCAAGTGACTTAACGAAGATCAAAGCCCTAGGGCCTGATCATCCCTGGATTGAAAAGCAAATTGCTATGGTTAATGAATTGATTGAATATACTAACCATGAGGTACCGATTTTCTATAGCATATTCTCCCCATTATCGGCCATTCGTCTTCATTTTTTTGAGGACGAAAATGATTCGGAGAAGTTTACCAGATTATTCTTTGAGGACCCAGACCAAATGGTTTCTGCGGCGAAGGAAATTGAGAAGGATCTGTTGAATTTAGTGGATCGTTTGGCTAAGGAAACAGATATTGATGGCATCTATTATAGCGTACAAGAGGTGCAGGACCCCAGAGCGGATGAAACATTCCATAAAAAGTATGTTAAGGATTCAGATATATCTATTTTAAAATCTGCTCATGATCATGGCCTTAAAATTTTGCTCCATATTTGTGGTTGGGGAGACTTTACAAATAATCTGAAGCTTTATACAGATTATCCTTGCGATATTGTTAACTGGGCTACACACACTGAGAGGATTAGTCTAAAAGAAGGAAAGAAACTCTTTGGGGATAAGCCTGTTGTGGGAGGTTTCGATAATAATCCAGGAACCTTACTCTATGAAGGTAGTGATGAGGAAATTAAAGCTTATGTGGAGGAATTGCTCCAGGAAAGTGGAACAAAGGGAGTAATTATCGGAGCAGATTGTACGGTTGATCCCAGTATTGATCATAAGCGCTTACAGTTTGTCAGAGAAGTGGCTAAGAACTTTAGAGGCTAGAGGCCTTTTGATTTTGTTCCAATAGTTACTATGACCACGCTGAGAAGCTCGTTTTCGTGAAGGCAACAGAAGCATTCTGATGATCACGATTGCTTCTCGGCGTGGTGTTTTTTATGTTTAAGGAGGATGGGTTGGATTATTTTAAAGATTATACCAACTTGTTAAAACAGGAACTTATTCCTGCCGCAGGTTGTACGGAGCCGATTGCCCTTGCATATTCTGCAGCAGAGGCATCGGCTCTATTACCAGGGCATGCGAAATCTGCTCTTGTACGTGCAAGTGTTAATTTGATCAAGAATGCAAAGTCTGTTTTAGTGCCTGGAACAAATGGTCGATATGGTATTCCCATCAGCATTGCCATGGGAATGGTTATAGCAAAGCCGGAGTGCAAGTTAGAAATTCTCGGTCGATCTAATGACGAATACATTTCAAAAGCCGTTGAATTAGTAAATTCTGATTCTATTAAAGTTGAGCTTATACCTGGCGTTGTTGGCTTCTATGTCGATTTAATCGTGAAAGATGACCAAGGCAATGAAGCAGAGATTATTCTCAAGGATGAGCATACGAATGTTGTTCTTAAGAGATTAAATGATGAGGTTAAATTACAAAAAGAAATTAATGCGGAAGATGAAGTAAAAATTGACTTATCCTTTGAGAGAATTATGACCTATGTTCGCTCGGTTGATTTGGAGCAAGTTTCGGATATTATTGAGAACCAAAAAAAACTGAACATGGAAATTGCTGAAGAAGGTTTACATCGAAATTGGGGAGCAAATATAGGAGAATTATCTCAAACACTTAATGATGACTCTATTATCAGCAAGTGTATGGCTTATGCCAGTGCTGGTTCTGATGCAAGAATGGCTGGTTGCAATATGTCTGTTGTGATCAACTCTGGCAGTGGAAATCAGGGGATCTCTGTCTCTGTTCCGGTCATTGTTTATGCACGAGAAAAGAAATACGAAGAAGATGTATTAAATCGTGCTCTATTACTTTCTAACCTCCTTGCTCTTTACCAAAAACAAAGTATTGGTAGGCTTTCAGCATATTGTGGAGCAGTAACCGCATCTTGTGCAGCGGTAGCGGGGATTGCATTCCTTGACGGATGCGGCGATGATATTATTGCACAAACCTATGTTAATGGTGCCACGCAAATATCCGGAATGGTCTGTGATGGTGCAAAAGCATCCTGCGCAGGAAAGATTAATCTTGCCCTATACAGCGCTTTTCTGGGATATAAGCAAGCATTATCAAATAATAGTTACCAATCCGGACATGGGATCGTCGCTCAAGATATTGATCATACGATTCAAAGCATAGGTCGAATTGCTAAAAAAGGTATGCATGATACAGATCTTTGTATTGTGGAAGAAATGTTAAATACTAATTCATAGATGGAAATGTGGTTTTGATCTTCTATGTGATTTTCGATGGATGGCGGAGGAATCTGCCATCCATCTTTTTGTTTCTTTGTTCAATTATTTTAGTGCTACAATGACAAGAGATCATTCTATTCATTGAAAACACTTTTTACAGATCGAGGCCCACCATGGTTGAATCCCCCAAACTCCTATCCTTCCTCAAAGACTACATGTCCATCTATTCCCTTTCCGAAACACCTGCAGAGAAGGAGGTTCCTCCCTTTCTTTCCGCCCGCCTAAGATCCTGGCCCTATTTCCAGGCTCATCCTGAACATTTGGGGACTTATGAAATCCCAAAGGATCCCTTGAAACGTGAGATCTTTTGGGCCCTGGTCAAGGGGAAAGGGGAGAGAACGGTCATCCTCCTCCACCACTACGATGTGGTCTCTATTGACAATTTTGGGGCCCTTCAGGATTTGGCCTTTTGCCCGGAGGACCTGGCCAGGGCCATGCGCAGGGAGGACCTGACTCAGGAGGTCCGGGAGGATTTGGAATCGGGAGACTATCTTTTTGGACGCGGGGGCTGCGACATGAAGGCCGGCGGGACAATCCAACTGGCCTGCCTGGAGGAATTCTCAAAGATGGAAGATTTTACAGGCAATGTCCTCCTCCTGGCCGTCCCGGATGAGGAGAACCTGTCGGCCGGCATGCGATCGACCCCTGATCTTCTATTGAACCTAAAGAAACAATTTGGTCTGGACTACGAGCTCCTGGTCAACTCGGAGCCACATGGGCGGAAGGATCCCAAGCGGGCCACCCTTTATCTGGGCTCCTGCGGCAAGCTCCTCTTTTTTGTCTATGCCAAGTCGGTGGTGGTCCATATGGGGGAGAACCAAAAGGGGGTGTCCGGCCTAGGAATCATGAGCCGGATTGTGGCTAAGACCGACCAGAACCGGGCCATGACGGAGGAGGACCGGGGGGAAGTGACTCCGCCTCCGGTTTGGGTCTACCTCCGGGATACCAAGGACCGCTATGATGTCTCCATGCCTCCCGGGGCTTTTGCTGCCATGAACCTCATTACCTTCAAAAACGACATCCAATCCTGGAAGGACCGGATGGAGGGGGTCATTCGGGAGGCCATGGAGGAACAATTGGGGGACAACCCCAACCACTTTGACTATAGGATCCGGTCTCTGGAAGAACTTTCGGTGGGCCGGGACCTTCAGGAGAAATGGGGGAAAGAGGTGGAGGCCGGCCGAGTGAATTACCTGGAGGCGACCTATCACCTGGTCAAGGATCTATTGGAAGAGGATGATTTTCATGGACCCCAGGTGGTCTATGGACTGGTTCCCCCCATGTATCCTTCGGTCATTTCGGATGAAGAGACGAAGGAATGGGTGGAGGACCTCCTCCGCTATGCCAAGGAAAAATGGGGGTTGGACATGGACAGCCAGCCCTACTTTACGGGGATTTCCGACCTCTCCTACACCCGGAGTCAAATTTCTCCGGAGGACCGGGAGGCGGTCAAGAAGATGATGGCTTTTTATGGGGCTCCCTACGAGGTCCCCTTCGAGGGAATGGAAGCCCTGGGAATCCCTGCCATCATGCTGGGACCATGGGGGAAGGACCTTCACCTCAAGACGGAAAGGGTCTATATTAAGGATTTGCTGGAAGTGACGCCGGATTTGGTGTGCCAGCTGATTTCATGGATTCTAAAAGAAAAAGGCCACAGGAATTCCTAGGAATTCCTGTGGCCTTTTATCGGTGAGTGATTAGTCGATCTTAGGATTTTCTAGATTTTCCTTGTCAACCTCCTGATAAGGTGCTAGCGTAGAGATCATTACGACAGGCTCATCATATCGGTTGGTGACATAGTGGGTCTCATTTGGCTCAATATGAATAAAATCGCCCTTTTCCAAGGTTAAAGTTTCGCCATCAACCACAATATCCACTTTACCTTCCAGGATGAAGAAATTTTCTTCCATGATGTTGTGTTTGTGGTTTTGGAAGTCTTGACCCGGCATAAATTGAACCAGGGCAAAATTCATCCTTGGTCCTTTCATCAGATACTTGGGGCCATGGTCTCCGTGTCTGTATTCCTTGTCTTTTTCATTTAGTAAAAACATTTATTCCTCCTATACTCTTATTCACCGATTCCCGGAGCGGACCACATGTAGTTAGTCACACCCTTATCGCTCAACTGGAGAATGTGTTTGTAGATCTTTCTCCATTTAACATACTCTTGTTGGTATTTTTTGAAATTTTCCAGATTTGGCTTATATTCAGCAGCCCAACGGACCGATTGGCCCACTGCTTCTTCAATGCTTTCGTAGATTCCCACGCCCAGGCCGGCCAAGAGGGCCGCACCCAGAGCAGTCGCTTCTTTTACCTCTGGAACACGGACGGTTTTATTGGTAACATCTGCCAGGATCTGCGCCCATAGAGGACTCTTTGCAGCCCCGCCGGCAAAAGTTAGGAAATCGGGCTCAAAACCAGAAATATTCTTCACCATTTCGATGTGTCCCTTTACCAAATAAGCCGTGTTTTCAAGAATGGCTCGGTAAAAGGTGTATTTATTAAACTTAAGCGAGTCCAGATTGAAATTAATAAAAGCAGGGGAAGCATGCTTCCAGTTGGTGAAATTCATAATATAACTAAAGCAACAGGACATCCCATAACTGCCAACGGGGATCTCTTCTGCCTTCTCATTAAGTAGGTTGTAAGGATCCAGTCCAAGTTTCTCGGCATCCTCTTTTTCCTTTTGACAGAAGCCGTCTCGGAACCATCTCATCACCATCCCCGGCTTAAAGGCCAGCGCCTCGTATTGCCAGAGGTTGGGGAGGGCATGGCAGTTCACCCTTACCCGGCAGTCCTTATCCGTCAGGGCCTGGTCGGTAACTACCTCATATTGCCAGAAGGAACCTCCAAATACGGCAACTTGTCCAGGCTTAGTGACACCGACGCCTAGGGAACCTAGCTGGCAGTCACCCCCGCCAACAATGACGGGAAGTCCCAAGGGCAGGCCGGTTTCTTCCGACGCTTTTTCCGTCACTTGGCCCAGCATATCTCCGTTTTCTAAAACGTCGGGGAAGATATCCGTTCGTATCCCGCACATTTCCGCAATTTCCAGATCCCAATTCCTTGTTTGTAGGTTCATCAGTCCGGTCGTTGACCCATTACTAGGCTCAATTGCCAATTTTCCGGTGAGCCGGTAGGCCAGCCAGTCATTGAACATCCCCAACTTACTGATTTTTTGATAGATCTCAGGCATATTATTTTTTATCCAGAGCAAGCGGGGAATGGCATTGAGGGCGAAACTTTGACCACTGACCTGGTAGACCTTCTTTTCCAGATCAGGATGGTTCTTTATCAGGGAGACCACCTCATCAGTGCTTCGAGAGTCGACATTTGCACAAGCCCACTCTTCCTTGCCCTCATTATCGTAAAGAACAATCCCTTCACGCATACAGGTTGTAGAAATGGCCTTAATTTCAGTCGGATCCACTTTGGCCCTGTCCATCAACTCCCTGGTGCATTCACAGGTGAGTTTCCAATTATTTTTCCAGTCAAAATCCATGCTCCCTGGCCATCTTGAATCTTCTGCATGCGTCCATTCTCTTTGGGCACAGTAGATTTGATTACCGTTAGTGTCGAACAAGACAGCTCGAATACTTCCTGTGCCGGCATCCAAAGCGAGCAAGTATTGGTTCATTTTTTCACCTTCTTTCCTTTTGATGATCAGTGACAAAAAGCCTATTCCTTTGCTATCAATTGCTCTCCCGTTGCTTCATCTGTAATTAAGACGTTGATATATTTGCCTTTCAGGACTGACAAAATTGCACTGACCTTGTTGGAGCCGCCGGAAACACCGATCACATTGTCGAGCTTCCTTAAGCGGTCTAGGGAAGTGGAAATGAGACGCTTTTCCAGGTCAGATGAAATAAGGTCTCCTTTTTCATCAAGAAAATGACTGAGGATATCACCTACGGAACCCATCATTTGAAGCAAACGAAGATCGTTTTTTGATAGGATTCCGTTTTTTACGATAGTGGCATCATCATTTAAGCCGCCAATTCCAACCACTGTCGTGTCAGAAAGATCCACCATCTTCTGAATTTCCACAACACTGGACTCCTGAATTAAAGCATTCCGGGTTTCTTCCTTTGATAAGAGAAGGGGGGATGGAATTAAATTTAGATTAGCATTAAAACGCTTGGAAAAAGAGGGAAGGTAGTAATTGACACCCCCGGTTAAACTGACAAAATTGATGGGGCGGTCTACGCTTGCAGCAAGATGGTTGATGACGCGGTTGAGAGTATCCCCATATCCTACATTAATATAGTGGACATCCGGCATGCGATTGATAATATACATGGCGGTCGCTACAGCCAAGCTTTCATTGAGGTTGACCAAGGTTTCAGATCTTGGGACCAGGCAGACATCATTTAATTTAAACTTATCCATCAACTCTTTTTCTAACTTTAGGCGTTTATTATCGGACTGCTTTAATTTGAAACTCACAACGCCTGTTTCTTTCGCATATTCCAGTAAGCGAATGACTTTTGTGCGATTGATAGCAAGCAATTCACTAATTTGTTTTTGTGTATAACTTTCCACATAGTAATACCAAGCAACGCGGACCACTTCCTCTGGATCATATTTGCTCATCTCAGCCCTCCCCAGGAAAGAATATTTGTTTTTAATGATAACAAATGTTCTTAAAAAGTCTATCATTGATTTATTTTATCGTCAATAGATGATTTCATTTCTTTATGGCTATTTTTACAGCTATAAAACGTTCTATTTTTGATAATTAAAAAAATAAATCTTAAATTGACAAGGTTAGGAAAATGTTTTAAGATAAATATAAAATCAGTCAAATGTTTTATTGATGAACATTTTACCTGAAAACCGAACCTCGACGACTGATCTATAGGAAAGGAATCAAAATGAACCCTGCTGACAATGAAGTGCTCTCCGTCAGAGAGATCTATAAGAGCTTCGGGACGAATAAGGTCCTTAAGGGCATTAATCTCCAACTGAGTTCTGGGGAAGTTTTAGCTCTTATCGGAGGAAACGGAGCTGGGAAATCGACCCTAATGAAAATCATAATGGGAATTTATAGTCATGATTCCGGAGATATTTTTGTAAATGGAGTAAAAAGATCCGTAAGCAATCCGGCAGAAGCTTTATCCCAGCATATTTATATGGTCCCCCAGGAGCCCTTGCTTTTTCCCAACATGACCGTTGAAGAAAATATTTTAATAGGAATAAAGCGGCCTCGGGAAGTCCTTAAAAAGGAGTTGAGGGAAATCCTTAAGGTCCACGGATGGTCGTTCGATCTGGGCGCCAAGGCCATGACTTTATCCATTGCAGAACAGCAGTTGGCTGAGATTATCCGTGGGTTACTCCGACAATCTAGAATTTTGATTCTTGATGAGCCTACCAGCGCGTTAACCTTTGATGAGGTTAATAGCTTATTTGACATTATTAGAGAATTACAAAAAGAGGGGATCGGCATCATCTATATCACCCACCGGATGACAGAGGTCTTTGAGATCGCTACTCACGTTGCTATTATGCGCGATGGAGTGATCACAGTGAATGGAAAAGTTGATGAATTCACCCGGCAGGACCTAATCAAGGGGCTCATAGAAGATGAAACGGATATCCCTCAAGATGAGGTTTGCTTCGATTGCCCGGTTGATTATTCAGTCCCACCGACCTTTGTATTAAAGAACTTCACTGGCTATGGTTTTAAGGATATCAACCTCGAGGTCTATCCTGGAGAAATCCTGGGACTCTCCGGTGTGGTAGGGGCCGGCCGTACGGAACTGGCCAGGACCATCTTCGGAAAAGACATTCCTATTAGCGGATCTGCACTTCTAAAAGGAGAAGATGTAACAGGATTGCCAACGGATGCCATCATCCATAAGGGGATCAACTACGTCCCAGAAGACCGCCATCTCCATGGTCTTTTCAAGATCTCAGACATATGTTCAAATACAACAAGTGCTCTCTTGAAAACCTCTAAAAAATTGGGAAACTTCGTCTTGGATTTGGAAAAGGAAAACAACATTACGAATGAGTATGTTGAACAATTCCACACAAAAATTACAGGAACCAGCCAAGAAACAGGGAGTCTTTCCGGTGGAAACCAACAAAAGGTGGTTTTAGCCCGGTGTTTAGCCACCAATCCCTCCTTCCTGATTCTTGATGAACCAACAAGAGGAATCGATGCTGGAGCGCGTGGTGATGTTTATGCCATTATTAGAAAGTTGAAGGAAACGGGCGTGGCCATCCTCCTCATCTCTAGTGATTTGGAAGAGATTGTTGAGCTGGCTGACCGTGCCATATCCATTTATCAAGGAAAAATTAATGGGTCCTTCTCTAAGGAAGAGATCGACCTCGACACCCTGATGTGTTCCGCCTTTGATGTTGAGGTAAAGGAGGAAAAGAATGACTAAAATTCGAAACTCTCGTTTCGGACGTGAATTGACAAGCCTTTTTTTCTTGATCCTCCTGTTTGCTGCCGTTGGTTTGTTCAACCCAAAATTTATTTCTGCCAAAAACATTAGCGCTAGTTTTAATACATCAGTGGTCTATACTTTGGTAGCTATTGGAATGGCCTTTACCATCTTTATTGGAGAGATCGACGTTTCCGTTGGATCGACTCTGGGCTTCGTAGCAACAGTTGTGGGATCCATGTTGAGGGATGGGCAGAACTGGACTTTAGCCTTTATTGTAGGTATTGCTATTGGTGCAGCCATTGGACTTTTTAATGGTTGGGGCATTTCGGTCATGAAGATCCCCTCTCTGATTTTCACCCTCGGGACAAATGGCATTTTAAGAGGGCTCATGTACATTTACAATAATGGAGCATGGGTAGAGAACCTCCCGAAAGAATTCAAAGACTTTTCATCAGTGACTCTTATCGGCGACATTACGATTTACTATGCCTGTGTCATCATTTTAATGATCCTCATCCATCTTTACCTGGAGGGGACTGAAAAAGGGAAATATTTTAAGGCCGTCGGCGACAACGCCGATGCAGCCACTTTGGTCGGCATCCCTGTCAAAAGGACAAAGGTGACTTCCTATTTGATTTGTGGAATCCTGAGTGCGGTTGCGGGAATAATTTTCTGTAGTCGGATCGGCTTTGTCACACCCTCTAGTGGTGCTGGGTATGAAATGAAAGCGGTGGCAGCCTGTGTCTTGGGAGGCATCAGCCTAGCTGGGGGAACCGGCACAGTCATTGGGGCATCCATTGGTGCCGTCATCATGGCTTCGATCAGCTACCTTCTTGTTTTCATGGGCTTCTCATCCAACTTCGATAACGCTATCACCGGTATTATCCTTATTGCTATCGTCGTAAGTGATTCCATCCTCCATAAGCGCTTGCTTGAAAACAACAGAAGACTCCGTCTCTCTGCAAGAACCCAAGATAAGAAGGACCAGGCTGGCGAAGAGAAAGGAGAAGGCCATGAAGAATAGGATTAGAAGACATTCTTGGATGTACTTTCTCGTGGCCATCATTGCCCTCGAGTTCATTATTTTCGGGCTGGCTAATCCCAAGTTTTTACGGCCACAACTGCTGTTTACGGGCATCAATGATCACTTGGCCATCGGAATCATCGCCATTTTTGTCACTATGGTCATGATTACTGGAGGAATTGATATTCAGGTACCGGCCTTGGTGGGATTAACTTCTATTACGATCGGGGTCCTTTGGCAAGATATGGGACTGAATATTTGGCTAGCTTCACTTATCGCCTTCATTTTTGTCGGGCTATGCGGGGCTCTGTCTGGTTTCTTCATCGCGTATTGCGATGTTCAGCCAATGGTAATTACTCTGGGAGGAAGCTTCCTTTATAGCGGTATCGCCCTGCTGATTTCAACACTATCTGCAACAGAAGCCTATCAAGGAATATCTGGTCTTCCAGATAGTTTTAAAATTTTGGGAAAATTTAAGGCTTTTGGGCTCATCCCCCTGCAGTTTTTTATCTTCCTCGCCCTTATTCTATTCGGGTCTTTTTTGCTAAACAAGACGAAGTACGGCCGAATGGTCTTCTTAGTTGGAACCAATTCGGAAGCCGCCGAATACTCCGGAATTAAGAGCAGGCGAATCATCATGTCCACCTATGTTCTCAGCGCCCTAAGTGCCGCTGTAGCAGGAATGATTATGACTTCTTATTTGGGCACGGCAAAAAGTGACCTGGGCGGAGACCTAACCATGGATATCATCACTGCGGTTGTCTTGGGGGGAACCCTGACCACAGGTGGCAAGGGCAATATTTATAGCACGGCCCTGGCAGCCATTGTTATCGCCATTATGAAATTCGGAATGCCTCTATGCTTTGGAATTAACACCCAGTACCTTGACATTCCGGTTGGACTTTTTTTGATCATTGTTGTCGTTGGCCGATCCTATTTTGGCCGGAAAGATTTTTCTTTCACTTCTTTGTTGGGTGGGAAAAATCCATAAATTGTTGGACGCAAAAATTCATATGAATTGAAGGAGGATATCTATGAAAAAAAGAATTTTAGCGTTACTAATGGTATTTGCACTGGTTCTGACGGCATGCGGACAGGGCGGAGAAAAACCCGCTGAGTCCAAAGAGAGTTCAAGTGCAGCGGAATCAAGCGCTCCTGCAGAGAGTACGACTGTGGCAAGCGTTGAAGGAAAGACGGTTGCTTTTATTCCAAAATTAACAGGGAATGCTTTCTTCGAATCCGCCAATGACGGCGCTCAGAAGTTTGCCAAAGAAGCCGGCTTCAAAGTCGACTACATTGGTGACTCCACCGCTTCTGTATCTGCCCAGGTTGCTGTTATTAACCAGGCCGTTGCTTCAGGCGCTGATGCAATCTGTATTTCAACCGTGGATGCTGCTGGCGTATCAGATGCCTTAAAAGAAGCAAAAAAAGCAGGTCTGACGGTTTGTACTTGGGATTCCGATAGTCAGGTTGATGACCGTGAACTGATGGTTTCTCAGGGAACACCCGAAGTTCTTGCCCAGATGCTGGTTGACATGAGTGTTGCTGGCCTGAAGGATCGTGGAATTGATCCCGAAAAAGATCCTGTTAAGTACGCATGGCACTATTCTCAAGCTACTGTTACTGATCAGAATTCCTGGCAGGTTGCGGGTGAAAAGCTGATTAAGGAAAAGTATCCAAACTGGACAAACGTTCAGCCGGACAACTACTACTCGGAACAGGATGCTGAAAAAGCGATTACAGTTGGTGAAGCCATTCTTGATGCCCACAAGGACATTGACCTGATCATCTGCAACGACTCTACCGCTCTACCCGGCCAGCTCCAGGCAGCTGAAAACAAAGGCCTTAGCAAAAAAGACGTGACCATTACTGGCTTCTCTTCCCCTAACTCCATCAAGCAGTATTGCCAGAATGACACCATCTATAATTGGGGTCTCTGGGATTGCGGAACACAGGGAGCCATGGGCTGCTATGTAGCTGCGTACTTGGCTGCTGGCAACAAGGTTAAGGTTGGCGATAAGATTAACATTCCTGGAATCGGTGAAGTTGAAGTTCTTCCTAATAACTCTATTGCTGAAGGTGCTGCAACTGCAGACGAGAATAACGGAGTAGTTATCCTGCCCGAAAGACTTGTATTCACTAAGGACAATATGAACGATTACAACTATTAATACGATTCCTTCTCTTTAAAACATTAAGGAGGCATTACTTGGCTGATTTAGATAATTTTAAGGTAGCAAAAAATTACCATTTAGAAGAGCCCTTTGCCAACCAAAAGGGCTTCTTCCTCAAGGGTATTAACTCCCTAGACTGGGGCATGAAAAAGCACATGTCCAACATTTTTAACAAAGATAGTGGAAACACTGTGATGTTTGCTTTCGATCACGGATATTTCCAGGGATCGACATCTGGCCTGGAAAGGCTGGATCTCCTCCTCCCCAAGCTGGCGCCTTATGTGGATTGCTTTATGGGAACAAGAGGTGCTATCCGGGCTACTCTCCCTCCAGAAATTACTTCAGCGGTTGCTCTCCGGGTGACCTCTGGCTCTTCAATGCTCCAAGATGACCTGAGTCATGAAGTGGTCGCTGTCAATATTGAAGATGCCATCCGGATGAATGCGGATTGTATGGCAGTTCAAATCTTTATTGGTAGTCAGGGTCAGCTTTCCAGCTTGGATAATGTCAATAGAGTGATTAATGACGGCATGAAATACAGCATTCCCACCATGGGTGTTTGCGCGGTAGGGAAAGAATTGGAGAGAACAGACAAATTCTTTAAACTTGCCACGCGGATTATTGCCGAGATGGGCGTCCAAATGGTGAAGACCTATGATTGCGAAAACTTTGAAGAAGTCGTGGCAGCATGTCCAGTTCCCATCGTTGTGGCTGGCGGGAAGAAGATTCCTGAAAAAGAAGCTTTGACTTTAGCCTATTCTGTTTTACAGAAGGGCGCACACGGTGTTGATATGGGAAGAAATATCTTCCAGAGTCAGCATCCGGTAGAAATGATTCAAGCCGTCAATAAGGTCGTCCATGAAGGCTTTACGGACAAAGAAGCCTATGAATTCTATGAGGACCTCATCCACAGATAATCGATTCCTGACATTTCATTTCAAAACCCTCCAAATATAGTGCAATAAGAGCTACAGCATGGCGGTCATCCGTCATTTGTAGCTCTTATTGTTTTGGAATACATCTCGGGAGGTTTCCGTCAAGTTGAATAATATTTTTATACCTATATAATTAATAATTGATTGTCAGCCAGCATAAGAACCAAAGATTTTTTTTAGTCACCCATAGGAGTCTTCATGGAAAATATCCTCTTTTCCCTTCGCGTTGTCTTTCCCTTTCTGCTTTATATGACCCTGGGCCTTGTTTCCCGCCGCTTCATCCAGGTGGAGAATCTTTCCGGAATCCTTAACCAGGTGGTCTTCAAGCTCATCCTTCCCATCCATCTCTTTTTAACCACGGCAAAGACCCAGGTGGATATCGGAAGCCTATCCGGGCTTTATCTTTTTGCCTTTATCGGTATCCTCCTCATCTTTCTCGTCTTTTGGTTCTACTATGACCGGAAGGACCTCCCCCGAAAGCAGAAGGGAGTCCTGATCCAAGCGTCATACCGGTCTAATTACATCCTTTTCGGGGCACCTTTGGGGGCGGCCCTCCTGGGCGAGGACAATGCGGGGATCGTGGTTCTTTTGATTCCTGTCGTCATCCCCTTGTTTAACCTCTTGTCTATTTTTGCCCTCTCCTATTACGGGTCGGAGGACCATGAAGGACTTAAGGGGGTCCTTGTCAAGATTGCCAAAAATCCCCTGATCCTGGGCATTTTAGCGGGTTTCCTTTGGAAACTTACCGGATTGGACCTGCCTGACATCCTGGTCCAGCCCCTGCAGAGGGTAGGATCCATGGCTACGCCCATGGCCCTGATCGGTCTGGGCCACGCCTTCTCCTTCTCCGCCACCAAGGCCTATTCCCACCAGCTGGTGAGGTCGGTCTTCATCCGCCTCCTCCTGGTTCCCTTCTTGACCCTGGGGGCAGCCACCCTCCTGGGCATCCATGGGGGAGGCATTGTGGCCCTCCTGGCCGTCTTTGCCTCACCAGTGGCCATCTCCTCTTATGCTATGGCCGAAGCCATGGGCAACGACGGAAAGCTGGCGGGGCAAATCCTGGTCTACACCACCCTTCTTTCTTCCCTCTCCCTCTTCTTTATCATCTTCGTTCTGAAGAGTCTGACCCTGATTTAAGTCTGTATTTTTCCTGTTCTTCCTGAGGCCGGCCGGCGGGTCGGTCTTTTTCTTTGGTAAAATAGACCTAATAGGAGGGGATCATATGCAGGGGAGAGATATTGAGACATATTTGGATGTTTTGGGCGGGGCCATTAGACGGGAACTGGACCGGGACTTGGGCTATGGCTGCGTGACCATGACCAGCCAAGGGGCTCATGATGACATGGACTACCGGACCTTTCTCCGGTCCCGGGAGGGGATCCTCCGGGCTTTCCGCCAAGCAGACTGGGACAGTGTGGAAGACTTCCGGGACCTCCGCCAATTAGGCCTGGAGGTGGAAGGGGCCATGATGGAGGCGACAGGGGGGATCAACACCCACAAGGGCCTGGTCTTCCTCCAGACCTTCCTCCTCCTGGCCTGGATCCGGGGAGTGGTTTGGGATGACTTGACCCCCTATATCCGGGACCTGGCCGCCCCCCTTCAGGCCGACTACCGGGAGGGGGCCTTCCCCAAATCCGCCCTTCTCAACCGGGAGGGGGTCCGGGACATCCGGCAAATCCCCCTCTCGGGCTACTCCTTCCTCCTCCAGGGAATGGAAGATTTCCGGTCCATGAAGGACGGGGACCTGACCCTCCAGCTCCTGGCCCGGGTGGATGACACCACCACCATCGCCCGGTCCTCCCTCCCTATGCTCAGAAAGCTCCAGGCCCGGGCCGGGGAGATTTTGACCATGGCCCCCAAGGAAAGGGCTCGGGCCGCTGAGGACCTTTCTTCCTACTATGTTGATCAGAAAATCTCATCCGGAGGGGTGGCGGACCTCTTCACCACCATCCGGACCCTGGAAGCCCTCCCCTGGGCCTGACAAGGAGTAGATGCTATGCGGACGCTTTGGGTAAAAGAATCAGCCTATGACCGGAAGGCCTGGGAAGGTCTTCTGGAGAATGCCGGGATCCGGCCGGAAGAATCCATCAACCGAACCCTGGGCCTCTTTGAGGGAGAGACTCTGGTGGGGTCGGTCTCCCGACTGGACAACATCATCAAATGCGTGGCTGTCGACCCGGACCACCGGGGAGGATCCGTCTTCAATGCCCTTCTCTCCCAGATGATCCAGGAGATCTACCATGCGGGCTATGACCGCCTCTATGTTTACACCAAGCCGGAATCCGTACGGGCCTTCGAAGCCCTTTCCTTCCAAGAGATCGAGAGGGTGGGGGAGGACCTGGTCTTCCTCGAGCGAGCCGAAGAGGGTTTCCCGGTCTACCTGGAGGGGCTCCGAAAGTGGAAGGAAAAGACACAGAGGGGGGACGAAAAGGAAGTGGCGGCCATCGTCATGAACGCCAACCCCTTCACCCGGGGCCACCTGGCCCTGGTGGAGGCTGCCCGGAAGGCCAGTGATGTACTTTACCTTTTCGCCGTCTCCGACCCCTCCTCGGTCTTTCCCTTTGAAATCCGAAAGCGGCTCATGGAGGAAGGAGTAGCCCACCTGGACCGGGTTCATGTCCTGACCACCGAATCCTATATGGTCTCCCGGGCGGTATTTCCCTCCTACTTCCTCAAGGAAGCCGACCAGGCGACCGCCATCCAGGCCCGGCTGGACGCCAAGATCTTCAAAAACCATATCGCTCCGGCCTTGGGGATCAGCCTACGTTTTGTCGGAGAGGAGCCCTTCAGCCCGGCCACCCGGACCTACAACGAACAAATGGAGGCCGTCTTTGCCGGTCCCCCCAATCCGGGCAAGCCCCGGCTTGAAATCATCCCCCGCCTGGAAGATGGGGGAGAGGCCATCTCCGCCTCCACCGTCCGCCGGCTTTTGGCCCAGGGCCGGTTAGTGGAAGCCAAGCACCTCCTTCCCCCCTCCAGCCAAGCCTTCCTGGAGAGCCCGGAAGCCCAGCCTATTTTGGAGGCCTTAAAAAAAGATCCCCTTCAGGGGATCAAAGAGTCAGACGCATAACTCTAATTTTAAAAGAAGACTCATATTTTCCTTCGCTGATAGGGACGGTATAGGTCTTCTTTTTTTATTGGCAAAATGTTAAAATAAAGAAAATCAAGAAAACTTGAGATCTCAAGAAAAGAGAGGAGTTATGATATGAATTTAGCCAAACTTTCAAAAAGTGGACAGATTACCGTACCTCTTGAGGTTAGACGGGCATTAAATCTTAAAACCGGCGATAAGGTTCTTTTTGTCAAAAATAGGGAAGGTCAAATGACGATCGGAAACGCCTCCGATCAAGCAATTTATGAGGCGCAGACTGCCTTTGAGGGAGTTGCTGAAAGACTAAAACTGAAAGGTGATGAGGATGTCCAAAAGTTAGTTGACGAAGTGCGGTATGAATGATGAGAAAGCCCAATACTCTCTTTTAATCATAAGGCTCAAAAAGGTCGGCATGGGTCTTTTTAAATTCACTCACCTGGCTCATGAGATAGTCCCGCGCTAAGAGAAGGTGGTCTTCAATTTGGAGGGCCAGGGTGTCAAAGTCCTTTTCTTTCATGGACTTGATGATGGCCTTGTGCTCAAAGAAGGCCCGCTCCCGGCGGGAGGATTCTTCATCTTTATAGGAGACATTTCGGAAGGCCAGGAGGTATTCCTTGAGCCGCTCCACCATGAAGGAGAGGCGGGGGAGTTGGGCATAGGCATAGATGGCATCGTTAAAACGGGCGGAGGCCTCAATGATCTGGGGGAGGTCCTTGGAAGCGATAGCCCGGGCGGTATCCTCCATGATTTCATTCAGGTGGTCATAGTCCTGGGGGGTCATCCGGTTGGCGGCCTCCCGGAAGGCCAGGAGTTCCAGGGCCAGGCGGATTTTGAAGATCTCGTCAATGTCCTCGGCAGAAAGGACCCGGACCCGGTAGCCCTGGTTCCGGCTGTAGTCCAGGAGGCCCTCATCATAGATCCGCTTCAGGGCGATCCGGACGGGGGTACGGGAGACATGGAGGTCCTTGGATAGGCTGACCTCATTGATCCGCATACCGACGGAAAAAGTGCCGTTAAAGATATTTTCTCGAATTTTTCGGTAGACGTCTTCCGATAGGCTGACTTGGGACATGGCTTCCTCTTTCATTCATGGATGAGTTTACTTTCTCCTATTCTACCAGAAAATCAAAAAAAAAGCCCCTGCCGGGGAATCCGGCAGGGGTCTTTTTTGTAGGCTTGTCTCCTCGTCCCTAGAGCAAGAGGAAGGAGAAGGAGATGGAGGCGATGATGAGGACGATGGCTCCGCCCAAACGGGAAGAGAGCTGGGCATAGGCCATGAGGCCCATCCGGTCGGCAGCGCCCAATACGGCCAGGTCGCCGGATCCGCCACGGTTGGCCATGCAGAGACCGGCAGTGACCGCGGTGTCGATGGGGTAGAAGCCCACCAGCCAGCCGACGACGGCGGAGCCGACAATGGCCCCAACCACGATGAAGAGGGGAACGACGATGTTCTCGACGGAGGTCAGGGTGGCGAAGAGTTCGTCCAGGTCAAGGTCGATGCCGACACCAACCATGATGACGACCAGGAAGACCTTGGTGAAGAAGGCTTGGAAGCGCTTAGCGCCCATCCGGACTTCAGCAGGGATGACGCCCAAGCCGGCCAGAATGACGACGAAGATGATCATGTAGGCCAAGCGGTGGATGGGGAAGCCGAAGATGGTGGGCAGGAGGTAGTTGCCGAAGATGGTACCCACCACGTAGGAAGCCAGGGCGACCAGGAAGCCGGCGCCGATTTCCTTGATTTCAGGAAGGACCGCTTTTTCCTTCTCTTCCTCATTTCCGGATAGTTCGGATCCGCGGATCAGGGTGCTGCGGTCCCCGGTCCAGGCGGGCTTCTTTCTACCCAACCCGTTGAGGAGGGCAGCAGTGATAATGGCGTAAATGTTGGCAATAGTCAGGATGATAATGGCAAAGTTGTAGTAGTTGACGGCCTTATCGCCGGTGACCCCCTCATAGATCTCGGACAGGGGGACAGCACCGCCGCCATTGCCTCCGCCCATGATGGGAAGGACGTAGTGGGTGATGATCCGGCCAGGGGCAATCCCAAAGACCAGGCCGATAGCGATGCCGAGGATGGCTGCCCCCAGGACCCCGCCTAGGATGGCAGGCAGGTAGCCCACAAAGGAGCGGATCAGGATCTTCCGGTCCAGGGAGAGGACGGACCCGGTGATGAGAACGATGATGAAGAAGGTGAGGAAGTCCTGGTCGCCCATGAAGGCATCAATCCCTTTTAAAAGATCCTCAGGAATCAGGTTGAAGTGAACATAGGTGGCTGTCCCCAGGAAGGCGAGGAGGATACCGCCACCGATATGGGTATTCCAGATGGGGATCCGTTCGCCAATTTCATAGAGGGGGATACCGATGGCCAGCATGAGGGCCATGACGTGGGGGAGGTTGCCTTTCAGGACACCCAGGGCGGCGCCCAGATAGATGACGGCCACGCAGGCCAGGGTGATGTACCAAGGAGCTCCGAAGAGTCTCAGGTTTTTTTTCTTTTCCATAATTTCCTCCAAGAATACGATGGATTTCCACTTGAAAGCCGGTCCCGGACTAGCGGGAGGCCGGCTTGCGGATGGTGTCGATGATGGTCCCGTCGCGGTATTCCACCACGGCGACCACCTGGTCGGTGAACTGGATGGGCTCAGGTTTGCCCAGGATGGCCTCAGCCTTGTCGCAGAGTTCCTCGATGGTGACTAAGGGGAGGCGGGTTTTCTGTAGCTCTTCCAGGATATCCTGGCGATTGGGGTTGACCGCAATGCCGTAGTCGGTGACCAGGACGTCCACGGTCTCACCGGGGGTGGTAACTGAGGTGACCTGGCGACGGACAGTGGCCAGCCGGCTCCGGATCAGGGGAGCGACGATGATGGTGCACTTGGCACCGGCTGCGGTGTCGGGATGGCCGCCGGGAGCCCCTTGAATGGTTCCGTCGGAGCCTTGGACGGTGTTGACGTTAAAGTCGGTGTCGATTTCCAGGGCCCCCAAGATGACGTAATCCAGGTAGTTGACGAAAGCCCCCTTGTTCATGGGGTTGGCATATTGGGAAGAGGAAATTTCCACATGGCCGGGGTCGGTGTAGACGGATTCGACGGAGGCGATATCGAAGGCCTGGTCGTTGACCAGCTTCCGGATGTAGCCTTCCCGGAGGAGGTCTACCATGGGTTCGGTGATTCCCCCCATGCCCCAGCCCATCTTGATTCCCCGCTCATCCATAAAGGGTTTGAGGAAGCGGGTGACAGCCAGGGAAGCCCCGCCGGCTCCGGTCTGGAAGGAGAAGCCATCTTTGAACCATTGGGTGGCAGCGATGACTTCAGCACAGGCCTTGGCCATTTTGAGCTCCCGGGGGTCCTTGGTCATCCGGATGGCCCCGGAGGCAATCTTGGAGGGATCGCCGACGGAGTCGACCTTGACCACATAGTCCACGTCCACGCCTTGGATGGGGGCGGGGAGGTTGGGGGCGTCGACCAAGGTGTCGGTGATGACCACGACCTTGTCAGCATATTGGGCATCCACGCTGGCATAGGAGAGGACACCGCAATCGGCCTTGCCGCCCTTGCCGGAGGCGTTGCCATAGGGGTCGGAGCTGGAGGCCCCGATGAAGGCGACGTCGATGTGGACCTGGCCGGTTTCGATGGCCCGGACACGGCCCCCGTGGGTTCTGATGGTGGCGATGTTCTTGAGTTTGCCGGAAGAAAGGGCTTCCCCGATTTCATCCCGGACCCCGGAAGAGGAGATTCCTGTGATGGTCCCATCTTCGATCATGGGGACCAGGGAGGCCTGGGCCTTGCCCAAGGAAGAGGCGCAAATATAGAGGTCCTTGATCCCCATCTCATGGATGACTTCCATAACCATGGCGCAGACGTAGTCGCCGTTGCGGAAGTGGTGGTGGAAGGAGATGGTCATCCCGTCCTTGAGGCCGGTCTTTTCGACGGCTTCTTTGATGGAATCCAGCATTTTGGATGTTCCGGGCTGGACCTGGGAGCAAATTTTTGGGGCGGCTTTCTTGAATTCATAGTTATCCCGATAGAAGGCCCCTTGGAAGGCTTCGACGCCGTCCTTCAGAAGGGCATCGGGGATTTCGCGATGGACTGCATTTTTCATACCAGACCTCCTTCATAGACGCCGGCGGCTTTGGCCAGCTTCAGGGTCCGCTTGGCGCCTTCGACGTGGGCAATATCGACCATCTTCCCGTCGACGGTCAGGACGCCGATGCCTTGGGCTTCGGCTTCCTTGACCCCCAGGATGATGTGTTCGGCCGAGGCGATGTCGGCTTCACTCGGGGTGAAGACGTCATGGATGACCTCGATCTGGCGGGGGTTGACGATGGACTTGCCGTCAAAGCCCATATTTTTGATCATCTGGGTTTCCTTGCGGAGGGTGTCCATATCGTCCAGGTCGGTGAAGACCGTGTCAAAGCACATGACTCCGGCGGCCCTTGCCGAAAGGACGATGGCGGAGCGGGCGTAGAAGTATTCCTCCCCGGTCTTGGTGGTGGTGGCCTGCATGGTCCGGGCAAAGTCACCACCGCTTAGAGCCACACCCATGAGCCGGTCGGAGGAGGTGCAGATTTCATAGCAGTTGATGATGGAAAGGGGAGTTTCCAGAGCGGCCATGAGGAGGACTGCCCCCTTCTTCAGGCCGAATTCTTCTTCGGCTTCCCCCACCAGCTTTTCCACCAGCTGGACATCCTTGGCGGTCTCGCACATGGGGATCCGGATTCCGTCACAGCCACCGGCTACAGCGGCTCGGATATCTTCCTTAAAGTATTCGGTGTCCAGGGCGTTGATCCGGACCCATTTTTCCACATCACCGTAGTCCAGGTATTTCAGGGTGTTGTAGAGTTGGATCCGGGCCGAGTCTTTCTCCGACTGGGAAACCGCATCCTCCAAATCCAGGATGACGCAGTCCGGCCCATAGACGTAGGGGTCCTTGACCAAAGAGGCCTTTTGGGTATTGAGGAACATCATGGTACGACGAATGCTTCTTCTCATAGCTTCACCCCCCAAGGCAGGTTGCTGGTCTGGTCGACCGAACGGAAGATGGCGGTTTGGACGCGGGACCGAAGGGTGCAGTCCAGGGCGCCCTTGTCCTCCACTTTGATTTTTCCCTTGCTGACTTCCAGGTTTTTCAGGACCTCTTCCACACTTTCCTGAATCTGTCGGCCGAATTGCTCTTTGACCGAGGATTCGATGGTGATGGTGAGGGCATCGCTGGGCTCTACGGTCACCTGGGCATCGCTGGATTCCAGGGTGCCGGCTATAGCCCGATGGATCAGTTCCATACTTCCTCCTTTTCTATGCACTTTACAAAAACAAGTTCGGATGAAAAAATAGAATAAAAGAAAAGATAACTCTTTTAAACTTAACTTTATTATATCGGTGGAGAAAGAGAAAGTTTATAGAATCCGAGGAATAACCATTAAAAAAACACTTTGAACAACAAGGTAAAACACCTTCAAGGAGGCAGCTTGTGAATCATTTTCAGGACGGGGATCGTCCAAGTCTGGAAGAGGTTTTAGAGAACCGGGAAAGTCGTCGGCGCCGGATTGACCGGCTTTTGGCGGACCGGCCGGAGACAACGGTGGTCTGTTTTAAGCTGAATATTCCGGGGCCAGTCAAGAACAATCCATGGATTCGGAAGCTCTTCCGGGAGGGACTTGGGGCCATAGAGGAGGCCCTGGATCTTGCGACCAAGCCGCCGGTCGTCCGGGAGATTTTTCCTGACCTGCCCACAGGACCGGAGGCCTTTTTGGTCCTGGACCGGGACATCAGTGGGGTGAAAAGGGACATGGTCACCCTGGAGGACCATGAGGTCTTTGGCCGCTTCTATGACATTGACGTGGAAGGAGGGCCGGATTCGACCCGGTCGGGGGCGGTCAGTCGGGAGGACCTGGGCCTTCCGGAGCGAAAGTGCTTTCTATGCAACCAGCCGGCCAAGGTCTGTGCCTCTTCCCGGGCCCATGCGGTGGAAGATATGGTCCAATTCATCGAGGAAAGCCTGGCCAAGGAGGGATTCTTTAAATCCTAGAAAAATCTCACCTTCCTCCTGGGAAAATCCCATCCTATCCTTTATAATAAAAATAGTGTGTAAAAACCACGTTAATTTTTAAAGTAGGCCATTTTCTTGAAATCGGAAATCCGGGAGGATTTATGGATATTTGGCATATCTTTTCTCTATTGGGAGGCCTGGCCCTCTTTTTGTATGGAATGTCCTTGATGTCGGAAGGCTTGGAGCTGGTTGCCGGTTCCAAGATGCAGTCCATCCTCAACCGACTCACTTCCAATAAGTTCATGGGCGTTATGGTGGGCTTTCTGGTCACCGCAATTATCCAATCCTCTTCGGCCACTACGGTCATGGTGGTGGGCTTTGTCAATGCCCAGCTCATGAGCCTGGCCCAAGCCATCAACGTCATCATGGGTGCCAACATCGGTACCACGGTGACCGGCATCTTCATCGCCATGGACTTCACCCGGATTGCCCCCTTTATTGCCTTTATCGGCTTTCTGATCTCCCTCCGCCACCACTCCAAATGGAACTATTGGTCCAAGGTGGTCATGGGCTTAGGTCTTCTTTTCATGGGCCTGGAAGCCATGTCGGCGGCTATGGTTCCCTTAAGGGAGTCGCCTTTCTTCATCAACTTCCTGAAAACCCTGTCTTCGCCCCTAGTGGCCATTGCCTTCGGAGCGATTTTTACCGCCATCATCCAGTCCTCTTCGGCCTCCGTCGGTATCCTACAAACCTTGGCCAACCAGGGCCTGGTTCCCTTCCACATTTCCTACTATGTGGTCCTGGGCCAGAATATCGGGACCTGCATCACCTCCGTACTGGCCTCAATCAACGCCAACATAAATGCCAAACGGGCGGCCCTCTCCCACGTTCTCTTTAACCTTCTGGGGACGGTGATCTTTTTAGTCATCTCCCTCCTCCTGCCCATCCAAGATTGGATCATCGCCTTTGCGCCTTCTGCACCGGCGGCGGAGATTGCCTTCCTCCATACGGTGTTTAATATTTCTACCACCCTCCTCCTCCTTCCCTTCTCTCGCCACTTTGCCAAGCTGGCTACCTTCCTGGTCCCGGGAGAGGCCAAGCGGTCCGAGCCCCGGCAGCTCCTTTATGTCAAGTCGGACACCTTCGGGGATAACTTGGTCCTGATCGCCAATATCCACCTGGAGCTTTCCCGGACCCTCAACATCTGCCGAGAGGCGGTGGGTGAGGCCCTGGACCTGGTTCTGGACTACAAACCGGAAGATGAGGAAGAGGTACGGAAAAAGGTGGAGACCATCCACTACCTCAACGGCAAGCTCAATGAAGTAACGGTCCGCCTGATTACTCGCCGGCTCAACAAGGTCCAATCCCGGATGTTGACCAACGACCTGAAGATCCTGGCCGACATCGAGCGGATCGGGGACTACATCCTCAAGATCTGCAGCTTGGCGGAGGCCAATGAGGAGCGTGAAGTCGTCTTCTCGGATAAGGCCCGGGAAGAAATTCGGATCATGGGGACCTACATGGACCAGATTTATGAGGCGATCAAAGACTTTGACGAGTTTGAAGGCGACCTCTCCAGCGCCATCCGGGTGGTCGAAGACTTCGACGGCATCCTGGATGTTTTTGAAAACAACCACCTTGACCGGATTGGGGTGGGGGACTGCGACGGCGAATCCGGCCTCCAGTATAACTCCCTCATGACCTCTGTTTCTCGGATTGCCTTCCACTACCAGAGCATAGCGGAAGCCCTCCAGGACAATATCGACCTGGATGACTGATTTTCGGACAGAAAAAAACGGTGTCAGATGTTTCTGACACCGTCCTTTTTTTGATGGGTTTGTCTTAAAAAAGTTTGCCCGCCTTATTTTCCTGGGCATAGGCCTTGAGGGCTTGAAAATCGTCTCCGCCCTGGGCCATGACGGCGGTCTGGACGGCCCCTTCCACCAGGGGAAGGTCGGCCAGGAAGACCCGGTCTTGGACCTCAGGGTCGGCCATTTCCAGGGCCATCTGGGCATTCATCATGGAGGAGCCCATATCGAAGAGGACGAAGAGGCCTTCCGGTCCGGCTTGGCTGATGGCCTGGATGATCTTTTCACCGTCGGAGCCCAGATTTCCTTCGCTGTCTCCGCCAATGGCTTGGATGGGGACATCGGGGGCCATCTGCTCCGCCAGCTCTTTCACCCCTTGGGCCAGGTTTTTGGAGTGGGAGAGGATGAGGAATTCAACCATGGCTAGTCCTCATTTCCACTCAGGCATTGGATGAGGAGGCAGGAGGAGCAGGCGCCGGGGTCGATGTGGCCGATGGACCGCTCGCCCAGGTAGTAGGCCCGGCCTTTTTTGGCCTGGTAGTCCTTGGTGGCTTCCATCTTTTCCTTGGCGAGTGCGGCCGCTTCCTGGAGGGATTTGCCTTCCTGGAGGGCTTGGGAGACCGGCTCCAGGACGTCAACCATGGTCTTATCGCCGACGCTGGCTCCACCCCTTTGTTTGATTCCTTCCACCCCTTTTTGGAAGGCTTCGTTGAAGTCCTCCCGGGTGATCTCTTCTTTTCCGGCGAAAACAGGAGCGAACCGCATGAAGAAGGTCCCATAGAGGGGGCCGGAGGCTCCGCCGATGGTGGAGATGAAGTCCATGGCCACCTTGGAGAAGAGGGTCTTGAGGTCGGGGAAATCCATGTTTTGGACATCTTCGTTGGCCTTCTGCATCCCCCGGTTGAGGTTGAAGCCGTGGTCCCCGTCACCGATGGCCGTATCCAGCTCCTGGAGGAGCTTTTTGTTTTCTTCAATGACCCGGGTCATTTCCCCGAAGGTCTTTTTCACTTCAACAATATTCACACTATACCTCCCGCCAAGCAATGGCGTCCGCCGGAGCATCCAGGTACTTCTTGGAGGTCTCATCCAGCTTGATGACCGAGAGGGAGAAACCGGCCATATCAATGGAGGTCATGTAGTCACCCACATAGGTCTTATGGGTGGCAATGCCCTTGTCCTTGAGATAGACATGGGCATCATGGGCGATGACATAGAGTTCCTGGAGGGGGGTCCCGCCCATGCCGTTGATCATGAGGGCGATTTCCGACCCGTCAGACAGGTCCAGCTCCGCCAGGATCTTGTCCATCAATTCCTCGACAATACCCTTGACCGGCTTGAGGGCTTCCTTCCGGATTCCCGGCTCGCCGTGGATCCCGATCCCGATTTCCATCTCATCATCTTCCAAGTGGAAGGATTCTTCACCGGATGAAGGAACCGTGCAGGCCTTGATGGCCATACCCATGGACTTGATTTGGGGAATGAGCTTGTCCGCATAGGCCTTGATTTCCTCCAAGGACTTGCCTTCTTCCGCCATAGCCCCTAAAATTTTCTCGACGAAAATGGTTCCGGCCACGCCCCGGCGTCCGGTGGTGAAGGAAGAGTTTTCCACCGCTACGTCATCATTGACAACGACGGACTCCACCTTGATTTCCTCCATCCCGGCCATCTCTGCGGCCATATCAAAGTTCATGACATCGCCGGTGTAGTTCTTGACAATCATGAAGACACCCTTGCCGGAGTCCGTCGCCTTGATGCATTCCAAGACCTGGTCCGGTGTGGGGGAGGTGAACATCTGTCCGGGCACAGCCCCATCCAGCATCCCTCTGCCGATGAAGCCCGCATGAGCCGGCTCATGTCCCGACCCGCCTCCGGAAATGACCGCTACCTTGTCCACCGGTGCATCCTTCCGCACCAACACATTGGTGCCCTCGACACGCTTGATCCGGTCCGGGTGGGCCATGACCATCCCTTCAATCATTTCTTCGACAACATTGTCCGCTACATTGATGAGCTTTTTCATAGGAACCTCCTTTTCATGGGTTTCGCATACATCCATCTATCTTGTATTATATCTTCCGGCCTAGCCCAGGGCAAGAAAAAGGAAAGGGATTTCATGTGGAGGGGGGTGGTGTTGGGTTGCGGAGGGCGCCCTGGCTGGGACTCATAATTGCCGCTAGCCAGGGAAGTCCGGCCCTGGCTGGGGCTCATATTTACCGCTAGCCAGGGAAGCCCGACCCTGGCTGGGGCTCATATTTA
>NZ_HE978585.1:629483-712675 GCF_000311985.1 Kallipyga massiliensis ph2
GCCCGATCTGGCCGACACCCAGGGCGGCCCCAGGCTGTGTTAAAATAAGGGGGATGAAAAGAAAGAGAGAAGGAGGTCGCATGATTCAGGTTCATGAGGGGATTTTTCTTGAGGAGATCCCTTTGCCCGATAATCCTTTAAAAGCCATTAACAACTACCTGGTCCTCTCCAAGGGAGAGAGTTTGACGGTGGATACGGCCTTCAACCGGCCCATCTGCCGGGACCGCATGGAGGAGATACTCCGAGATAAGGCTATCGATCTAAGCCGCCATCGGCTTTTCCTGACCCACCTCCATTCGGACCATACGGGTCTGGCGGCCCTCTTTGCTGACCGTGGGACGGAGGTCCTCATGGGGAAGGCGGATGGGGACTATGTCAACCGGTCGGTTGATCCCCAGGGGCCTGTGTGGAAGGAGGTGGTCGATGAGGCGGTTCGAGAGGGACTGGCCCAGGACCGGCTGACCCTGGAGGACCACCCGGGCTATGCCTACCGGCCTGAGCGGGGGTTTCCTTTCACACCCGTGGAGCCGGGGGAGGTCATCCCTGTGGGGGACTACCGCTTTGAAGTGGTGGCCCTTCCGGGCCATACGCCCGGCCAAATGGGATTGTATGACCGCGACCACAAGATCCTCTTTTGCGGGGATCATATTTTGGGCAAAATTACCCCCAATATCGCCAGCTGGGGGCCGGGCTTTCCGGACCCCCTGGGGGTCTACTTTGACTCCCTCCGCCGGGTCTATGATATGGACATCGATCTCCTCCTTTCCAGCCACCGACAGCTGGTCAAGGACCATCGGAGAAGGATCCGGACCCTCTTCCACCACCATGACACCCGCCTGAAGGAGGCCCTGGCTGCGGTGATTAAAGAAGGCCCCCTCAGCTGCCGGGACGTAGTCCAGGCCATGCACTGGGACATCCGGTCCAAGTCCTGGGCGGACTTTCCTTCCTCCCAGAAGTGGTTTGCTGCCGGCGAGGCTCATGCCCACCTGGACCGCCTGGAGGCCATGGGCTTGGTCACCAAGGAAGAAGGGGAGGGAGGCGTCTTTCTCTACCGGGCGACCATCAGCCAGCTTCCTGAGGAAGCCTTGGCCCGGCTTTGAATCATTTGGCTCATTTTCAGATAAAGGAGATTATCTATGGACGTTGAACTTTTCCAGAAAATCCTGGTCCAGGCCATCACCCAGCTGGCCCTTTTTACTCTCATCCCTTTTCTTTGGTGGTTTTTCACCGAAAGAAAGGAGGGGACAAGGCCGTTTTTCGACTGGGTCGGCTTGAAGAAGGTCCGGCTTAAGGGAGTAGGCAAGTTCCTTGCCCTGGGAATCCTGGCCTATAGCCTGGTCATGGTCCTGACCCTGTCCCTCGCGGGGGGACAACTTCCGGGTTGGCCTAATCTCAGGGGTCTGGGCCCGGGAGGCCTGGCGGTCCTCCTGGCCTATGCCCTGGTGACCACCGGCCTTTCCGAGGAGATTTTCTTCCGAGGCTTTCTCTTGAAGCGCTTCATCGACAAGGATGAGTTCGATGTGGCCAATGTCAGCCAGGCCATGCTCTTCGGCCTCTTCTCCGCCGTCCTCTTTTTCGGGGCCATGACCTTCTGGAAGGCCCTCTTCCTCTCCGCCTTGTATGGGGTCCTGGCCTTTGGCCTGGGCTGGGTCAACGAAAAAAAAGGAGGGGGATCCCTCCTTTTGTCTTGGTTCATCCGGTCCCTGGCCGGCTTTCTCGTCGGCCTGGGGATGATGAGCGGTATTCTTTAGCAGCCCGCCTTCCCCTCCAGGGAAGGCTTTCTTTTTTCTCCCTCATTGTCGGCGATTTCCTGGACCTTGGGTTTAGAGGCAGGCTTATCCGGATGGGGGATGGTCCCGGCCCGGTCGAGGGCCAGCTTGGCCAGGATGGGGCCGATGAGCTCATAGACGATGGTGGCGCCCAGGACGATGGTCCGGATCAGGCCCCCGGCTTGGGGGCTGAGGAAAATGGAGGCGCCGGCGACAGGGGCCACGTTGGCATAGAGGCCTTGGGCCAGGGCGGAGAGGCCGATGGCTACGCCGGCTTGGGGAAGGAGGGTCAGGCCCAGGTTCTCATAGACACTGGGCGGGAAGCCGGTGGCTTTGCTGGAGAGGGCGGCGCCCAGGTATTTCCCGATGGCCCGGGCGACGATGTAGAAAACGCCCAGGAGGCCGACCGCAGGCAGGGCAGAGAGGTCCAGGTCAGCGCCCGAGAGGACGAAGAAGAGGAGGAAAATGGGGGCGGTGACCTGGTCAATGACGTTGGCAGGGCGGCGTTTGGCCCGGGTGAAGTTGGCCACGAAGAGGCCGCAGGTCATGAGAAGGAGGAGGCTGGACAGGTTGAGGTAGAGGGCCAGGGCGGATCCCGCGAAGACCAGGGCCACAGTCAGGGTCAGGACCTCTCCCTTGTTCCGTGCCATCCGTTCCAGCCGGGAGTAGACCAGGCCCATGGCGATGCCGATCAGGATGGCCAGGAGGATCTGGCCGACGGGGAAGACGAACATAGTTAATGGGCTGAGGGCTTGGCCGGAGAGGAGGGCGGCCGCCATGGAGGAGGAGATTCCGAAGGCGATGATGCAGACGGCATCATCCAGGGCAACGACAGGGATGAGGACATCGACCAGGTCGCCCTGGGCCTTGTACTGGCGGATGACCATGAGGGTGGCGGCGGGGGCCGTGGCGCAGGAGATGGACCCCAGGAGGAGGGCAAAGCCCAGGCCGGTATGGAAGATGAAGTAGGCGCCCAGGGTGACCAGGAGGAAGGCGCCCAGGGCCTGGATGATGGTGACGATTATGATCTTGGAACCCAGGCTCTTGAGTTTGCCTAGGTCCATCTCCAAGCCGATGGAAAAGGCGATGAAGGCCAGGGCGATATCGTTAATGATGGAGAGGTTCTGGACGGCTTCTTTGGGCATGAGGCCCAGGACGGAGGGGCCGATCAGGAGACCGGCCACCAGGTAGCCGGTCACATCCGGAAACTTCATGATGCCTAAAAATCGCGCAAAAAACAGGCCGCACAGCCAGAGGAGGGCGACATAAAATAAAGTTTGCATCGAAACAATGCCTTCTTTCTATAACAATGTCGAATAATGGTAAATGAATCGTGAACGAATAAAAGGTCTCGGCCCGGGCTCCTCGGTTATTTGGTCAGCCCCTCGAAGGAGGAAACGGGAAGGGTGAATAGGATCCCCGTATTCTCATGGCTGATATCCCCAACGACCTCACGGACGCATTCCTTGGCCACTTCCACCATCTCTTCTTTTAATACCAGGAGGATGGTTTTGTTATAGGGTCGGCCTTGGTTGAGCATGGCCCGGAGGGATTTAAAGCGGGAGGAATCTGTCTCTTGAAGGAGGGTGGAGGCCAGGCCTTCAGAATCCAGGATGGTTCCGCCGTGGATCCCCCTCTCTTGGAGTAAGGGAATCAGGGCATAAAAATGATCTTCATGGTTCAGGATAATAACTAATAATTCCATCTTTTTCCCCTTTCAACGAACTTAATCATTCTACTCCTATTCCCTCAGCTTGTTAACGAATAGAACGGGAGAATTCCCTAAAAAACCAGAAAATATGACAAAAAAGAAATAAATGAGTCGGCTAGTTTTTCCGGGTCTTCCGGTAGCTGGCGATGACATCCGCCCCGCCCACCAGGATGAAGGAGATGTAGAGGAGCCAGACCATGAGGCCCAGGATTCCGGCCAGGGAGCCGTAGTAGATGGGGAGGGAGGAGATGTTGTCCATGATGAAGGCATAGACCACGGTGACGATGAGGATGGCCAGGCCGGTGAAGATGCCACCCAGGGCCGCTTCCCGCCATTGGATGGTCCCCGTGGAGGCCAAGGGGGCGGTTTTATAGAAGAGGATGAGGATGAGGATAAAACCGGCCGGGGGGAGGAGGCGGGCCAAGAGGGATTCGAAGACCCGGATGAAGGGGGTCAGGGCCTCTTCCACCATGAAGGTCTTGGCCAGGGATTCCAAGATGCCCCCGATGTTCCGGGCGTAGACCAGGAATAAGAGGAGGATGATCAGGGAGAAGATGAAGAGGACTGTATAGATGATGGCCAATATCCGGCGGACGGGCCCGTTGGACCGGAGGTCAAAACCCAGGGACCGGTTGACGGAGAGGATGAGCTTGTTGATCCCATTGGACCCCAGCCAGAGGGCGGAAAAGATCCCCAAGCTCAGGCTGGTGGTAGAGGTGGATTCGGCCAGGACTCGGATGACCTCCTGGAAGATATGGGCTACCTGGGTGGGCAGGATATTCCAGACCCCATCCAGGGCCAGCTGGGGGTTGTTGAGAAAAAGAGAAGCCAGTTGGAGGAAGATGAGGAGGAGGGGAATGGAGGCCATGAGGAGGGAATAGGCCAAGGAACTGGCCCGGACGGAAAGCCCGGACCGGCGTATGGTTTGAAAAAGGTCTATATAGAAGGACCGGTCAGTCAGCGTCTTGATCATATGTCTACCTTTTCTTATGACTGGGAGTGGGGCGCCGGGGGTGGGGCGCAGGAAAAAGCGGTGCTTTCTTATCCCCCTGATTGTACCAGATATGCCGGGTTGATTCAGGGTGGGGTATAATAGAGATAACTGAACGCATTTCAACGAGAAAGGAAGGAGGAAGCATGGATAATCGATATAAGCGCATGATGGAGGGGATAGATCATCCCGGGGCCTGGCTGGAGGACCGAATTGCAGAGGCCGACCTCCTGGAAAACTACCTCCGGATGTCGGCTGATGAGCTCTTGAGGGAGGCGGACCGGGTCCAGGCCAACTATTTGAATCCGGGCAACATCGGGCGGATTTCGGATGTTGGGCGTTCCCGGAAGGGGGTCCAGGTCATGGCTCAGGCGGACCATGCGGTGGAGGACTTTCTCAGGGAGCTTGGGTGTCATCCTGACTTCCGGGACCTGGTGGCGGAGATTCAGCCTTTGAAAAGGGAGGACCTGGTTCTTCCGAGGGCCCGATTTTCCCGCCTGGTGACCAAGTTCCAGCTGGTCAAGCAGGCCAACCGACTCATGGAGAAGAGGGCGGAAATCCGAGTCCTCCGCCGGAGGATGCGGCTCCATTCCAAGGCCCTGATCCGGGAGAGCGAGACCAGGGAATTGGAGGAGAAGATGGACCGCCTGGTCAATAAGGCCATGGACTTCACCCGCCCCTATCGGGAGGGAAGAGAAAGAAGAGGACGCTATGAGGGTTAGAAAAGCAGTGATTCCGGTGGCGGGTTTGGGGACGAGATTCCTCCCCTTCACTAAAGCTACGCCCAAGGAGATGCTCCCCATCGTCGACCGGCCGGCCCTCCAGCTCATCGTGGAGGAGGCTTCGGCAGCAGGGATTGAGGAGATCCTCTTCGTGACCAACCGGGGGAAGACGGCCATCGAAAACCACTTCGACCACAATGTGGAGCTGGAGATGGCCCTGGAAGAGAAGGGGAAGCGGGAGGCCTTGGATGAGGTCCGGGCCATCAACAAGCTGGCCAACATCTTCTATGTCCGGCAGAATGAGACCAAGGGATTGGGCCATGCGGTCCTTTGCGCCAAGGCTTTTGTCGGCAAAGAGCCTTTCGCTGTCCTCCTCGGGGATGATGTCGTCTACAACCCCCAGGCCCCCTGCATTGGCCAGCTCATCCGGGCCTTTGAGAAGACGGGCCATACCGTTGTGGGCTGCCAGCGAGTGGCCCATGAGGAAATCTCCAAGTACGGGTCCCTGGAAGGAAGACTGGTCCGGGGAGACCTGGTGGAGGGGACCGGGATGGAAGGCCGGCTCTGGACCATGGACCGGGTGGTGGAAAAGCCGGCTCCTGAGGAAGCTCCCTCGGATATGGCTGTCCTGGGTCGCTATGTCCTGGAGGCGGAGATCTTCGACTACCTGGAGAAGACCCCACCGGGTGTGGGCGGGGAGATCCAGCTGACGGATGCCATCTGTGCCCTGGCCCAGGATGGGCCGGCCTATGGGTATGACTTCGCCGGACGGCGCTATGACATCGGGGACAAGCAGGGCTTCCTGGAAGCCACCATCGAATACGCCCTCCGGGATGACAAGCTGGCCGGTCCCTTCGAGGCCTACCTCCGGAACAAGTTCTCGGATCCCGCCGGTCTTGCCGGAAAGAGGGGGTCGGATGACTAAAAAACGCCTCCTCCTCATCGCCACCGGGGGGACCATTGCTTCGGTCCAGACCGAGGAAGGCCTGACCCCCCAGATTCCGGCCCAGGACCTCCTTTCCTATGTGCCCAAGGTCAGGGATTTTGCGGAAGTCACCCCCCTCCAGCTCATCAACCTGGATTCCACCAATATCGAAACCAGGCATTGGCTGAAGATTGCCGCCTGCCTGGAGGAGAAATATGAGGACTACGATGGTTTCGTCATCTGCCACGGGACCGACACCATGGCCTATACGGCGGCGGCCCTCTCCTACCTGGTTCAAAATTCGCCAAAACCCATTGTCCTGACGGGGTCCCAGCAGCCCATCAACCTGGACTCCACGGATGCCCGGACCAACCTCTACGACAGCCTCCTCTTTGCTGCCCATCCCAAGGCCCACAACGTTAATTTAGTCTTTGACGGTAAGGTCATCTGCGGGACCCGGGCCCAGAAGGAGCGGACCAAGTCCTACGATGCCTTTGCCTCCATCAACTTCCCCTTCATCGCCTCCATCCAAAAGCCTCACATCCTTTTCTATATCGATGACAAGGACCGGGTGGACAAGGAGGTCGTCTTCCACCATGGTTTCCTGGAGGAGGTGGGAGTCCTTAAGCTCCTCCCCTCCATGAAGGCCCGAAGCCTGGTCCGCCTGGCCCAGGACTACCAGGCGGTCATCATCGAATCCTTCGGCGTGGGCGGCCTGCCCTCCTATGAGACCGGGGACTTCCGCCAGGCTGTAGCGGAGATCATCCGTCAGGGTAAGGTCGTGGTCATGACCACCCAAGTTCCCTTGGAGGGGTCCAACATGACCGTCTACGAAGTGGGGAAGGTGGCCAAGGAAACCTGGGGGCTCATGGAAGCCTACGACATGACCCTCCCGGCCACCGCCTGCAAGCTCATGTGGATCCTGGCTAAGACCCAGGACCCCAAGGAGGTCCGATGCCTCTTTGAAGAAGAAATTAACCACGACCGACTCTGGCCGGGTCAGGACATGGAATAAAAAATGGGATGATGTGAACTGACCCCCTAAAGCTGGACCAAAATATCCAACTTTAGGGGGTCAGTCCGGCCATCCCGGTTTTGTTGATTTTTTTCTAATATTACTCCTGTTCAACCATCTGATTAATGATATACTTCTTAATTTCTTTGAACATATCCTGTTCAACATCTCCCAAAACATCTAATTGATAAACATTCAACACCCTTCCAGGATAGGATTCTTGGTCAGGTCCCTCCGCCCTGAAATAAACGACATTTCCCTCCCTTACTTTACCAAGTCCTTGAAATCCTTCCTTGGATTCCAAATATAACAACATCCAACCCTCGTCAAGCTTTTGGACAATGCTTATGTTGTCACGATCAATAGACTCAAAGACAACACCCGTACCGGAACATGAATTATGGACATCCAGATTAGGGATATCTTTAAAGCCATAGATCTTTAAAGGAGGGTGGCTCAAAGGAGGGTCGCTCTGTGATGTCATAGAAAGGGTGATTGAAATGATGATCGAAGCGACTAAAATGGTTAGAATGATTTTATATTTCTTTCTCATGTTTAGCCCCCTTTAAAGCGATTACAATAAGAGGTCAGTACACTTCTATCAGATAAGCGAACGAAAAACAATATTTTCTTATCTAAAGAATATCACAGTGATTAAGTAGCCTCCAAGGGATATTGATCTTTTGAAAAGAAAAGTTTATAAAGCATTCATTTTACTTTCTTTTCTATTCTTTCCCAATGATTAGTATAGACATTGAAATCTTGTAACATATTTCCTCCAGAATTTCCCCCTATGATAAGGAGGATTCAAGGCCGGGCCTTTTCGGGCCCGGGTCCGATTCAACCATGAATAAGGCATACTTTTGTCCCCTTACCGGGGTAGAAGGGAAAAATATGGAAGATTATACAACAAACGGGGATCACATCAACCAGGACCATCCCCGGTCTTTCGATGAGCGGGAAGCCCGGAAGCTCATCCGGGAGGAAATGCAGAGAAATTACCGGCCCAAAAGCAATTGGTTCCGGGCTCTGCTTCTGGTCTTAGTGGGTGCCCTTTTGGGCGGAGGGGTCTCCACCGCCCTCCTGAGTACGGGCGCTGTCAGCCTGCCCTATATGGCGACGGATGGCGCCAAGGAAGAGGGTCACCAGGAAGTCAATATCAAGCTCAACCAGGATTCCACCGTGGAAAATGTCGTGGCCAAGAAGGCCACCCCCTCCATCGTGGGCATCACCACCCTGAGCCAGGGGGCCAGCCAGAACCCCTTCTTCTACGGCTATCCCAAGTACACGGAATCCGTGGGGTCAGGCGTCATCGTTTCTAAGGACGGCTACATCGTGACCAACTCCCATGTGGTGGATAACGGCAATGCCGAGAAGGTCAGCGTTCTCTTCTCCAATGGCGAAGAGGCTCCGGCTAAGATCCTTTGGAACGATCCCACCTTGGACTTGGCGGTCATCAAGGTGGAAAAAGAAGGCCTCCAGCCCATCAGCTTCGGGAAGTCGGATGAGGTCAGCGTGGGGGATAAGGCCATCGCCATCGGCAACCCCTTGGGATTAGACCTCCAGTCTACCCTGACCTCGGGCTATATCTCCGGACTCAACCGGTCCATCACCCTCCAAGGGGGGAACACCATGGACGGTCTGATTCAGACGGATGCGGCCATCAACGCCGGCAACTCCGGGGGTGCCCTCCTGAATGCCAAGGGAGAGCTCATCGGCCTCAACACCGCCAAGCCCATGGCCGCCGACGGAATCGGCTTCGCCATCCCCATCTCCACCATCCGGACCATCGTGGATAAGATCGTCAAGGAAGGGTCCTATGAGCCCCTCTACCTGGGCATCACCGGCCTCAATGTGGAGATCGCCAAGCAGATGGGGGCCGGCAAGCTCCCTGTGGATAAGGGCGTCCTCATCCATGAAGTCATCGCCGGGTCTCCCGCCGGAAAGGCCGGACTCCGTCCCGGAGACATCATTACCTCCATTGACGGCAAGCCCGTAGAATCCATGAACTCCCTCAAGACTCTCCTCTTGAACTATGAGGTGGGGAAGAAGGCCAAGCTGGAGATCTATCGGGGGAAGGACCCCCAGACCATCGATCTCCTCTTTGAATCCTTTGTTCCCTCCAAGAGCCAGTAATCGGCTGGCCAGGAGAATAATAGGCAATGAAAAACCGGACCCTGGCAAGGGGTCCGGTTTTTCTTACATCACATGGTAGCTAGAGGAGTGAAAAATATCCATATGTATGTAGGCTTTATGGCTAGTGTTAGCCGGGCTTGGATGTTAGCACCGACTAACTAAGTAAAGTATCGCAAAGTTTTTATCTCTTGTCAAGCCTTTTTTTGAAAATTTTTAACTTTTATGTCTTTATAGTTCATTTTTTGACAATTCAACAAGAATTTTTTTTGATGAGAATAATCATTGATTTATTACCATCATTCGATCAAGGTCATAAATGTAATCGAATTTCTTGAGGCTTTCATTCGTTATTGAGTGGGCTATATATACCAGTGTCAGTTTTTTATTATTCAGCAAGGTTTTCTCAATCCTCAGTGAATTTTCTTTGTCCAAGGAGCTTGTTCCTTCATCAACAAATAGAATTGATTTTCCATGGATCAAAGCCCTGGCAATAACAACTCGTTGTTTTTGTCCTTCAGAAATATTATTTCCATTTTCACCGACAATGGTATCTATCCCGTCCGGCATATGCTCTATATCCTCATTTAACGAACTCTCGTATAACGAACCACTGATTTTCTTATCATCATAATTATCATAGAGTGTAATATTATTCTTGATAGAATCATTAAAAAGAAATAAATTCTGATCAATATAGCCAATATCCTTATTTAGATGCGAACCGGGAATAGTTCTCAGATCGACTCCGTCGTAAAGGATTTGCCCGTCATAATAATCAAACCAGCCTAACAATATTTTCAGCAGAGTGGATTTTCCGGATCCGGATCTTCCTAATATCAAGTGTTTTTTTCCTATATAAAATACAATGTTTAAATTCCTAAAAACCACTTTTTCAGAGTAAGAAAAAGTCAGATTTTTAACCTCTATTCTCTCCCTTATGGCAAAGTCCTTAATTTCTTTCTTCTGATTTATAATTACATTCTCAGCATCTTCAAAATAGCTTTTACAGCTTGCTATTGAAAGTCGACTTCTATTTACTTCATTAAATCCATTCGAAACGCTTGAAATCAGATTGCTTCCCCCGACAAGTACAGCAAGGCTTAATCTTCCTTTTAGAACAAGCCATAGTATCAATAAGTCGGATAATAGTTGCATAAGTACATTCAAAAAAGCTAAAAACAGTGAAATCTTATCCTTTGTGATATTCAATTCGTAATTTATCTGCTCTGTTGATTGTCCATAACGATTCCCAAGAGAGATAAAAAGGTTTTCTTTATTAAATGATTTGAACACGCCGAAAGCCAGTAAAATCTCCTTAAATTTAGATGTTGATTTTCCTAAGACGGTTGAGAAAGCCTCTCCCAAATGTTCAAGTTTATTTTGGAAGAATTTAGGAACAAAGAACATGATTACCAATGTTATCCCTGCTAGCCTGATTAGGCTCCAATCCAGATATGCTAGAGCAATGAGCGACCACATAATTTGTCCCATTCGCCCAATTCCATTAAAAAAAGGTTCCCAGGCAAAAGTTTCAATTTGTTTAATATTCGTTGTTAAGCTTGAAAGGTAATTTCCTGTGTCGGTTGAATAAAATTCATAGAATCCTTTGTTGATTAAATTTGATAACATCTTATTTCTCACATGAGAATTTAGCTTAATAATTAATTTGCCCTGTGATTTACTCAGGATAAAATTTAAATAAAAATAAGAAGCCCAACATAAAATGGAAATGCAGGTATAGATGAAAAACATTTTTCCATCTAGTTTTATAGCATACTCGAACGTTCTGATCATGAGGAGCTGCGTTATTGTTTGCATTCCCCAAACCAATAATTGAAGAAAACTTACTAGCAAGCTTTCTTTTTTATATTTACTTAGATATTGCAATATTATTTTCATTCATTAATTAATGATTATAACTATTGTTTACAAACACAAATATAATCATTTCCTCCGTCTATTACTATTTTTTTTCTGCAAGACAAATTTATACACGCCAGCAAATCATCACATTGATAACATTCATCTTGGAGCATCGAGTCACTCCATATTATAATATGATGATGGGAATTGAAAGTGAGATAAAAGGTAATGATTAATAATTTCTGTAAAAAGCCTATGGTAAAATGACCCATGGAGGATACCATGAAAAAAGCCATTTACCGCGCTTTCCGGCCCAAGACTTTCGACCAGGTTCTGGGCCAGGACCATATCACGCGCGTCCTGAAAAACCAAATCCGGTCCGGACAGCCGGGCCATGCCTACCTTTTTGCGGGAACCCGGGGAACCGGGAAAACTTCCTGTGCAAAAATCTTTGCCCGGGCGGTCAACTGTCTCCACCCCGTGGACGGGAACCCCTGCAACGAATGCGAAAATTGCAAGGCCATCTTGGAGGAAACCACCCTGGATGTGGTAGAGATGGATGCAGCATCCAACCGCCGGATCGATGACATCCGGGAGCTCAAGGAGCATGTGGTCTACCCGCCTTCCCAGCTCAAGTACAAGGTCTACATCATCGACGAAGCCCACATGATCACCCGGGAGGCCTTCAACGCCCTCCTGAAAATCATGGAGGAGCCCCCCGACCACCTCATCTTCATCCTGGCGACCACGGACCCGGACCAGGTCCCCGACACCATCCTTTCCCGCCTCCAGCGTTACGAATTCAAGCGCCTGGACATCCCCTCCATTGAGAAGAACATCCGCCACATTGCCGGGGAACTGGACCTGACGGTTGAGGACTCCGCCCTCCACGCCATGGCTATCGCCGCCGATGGGGCCATGCGGGATGCCCTCTCCCTCATGGACCAGGTCCTGGCCGGTGGAGGGAAGACCATCGATGAAGAAACCGTCCAGGCCATCCTGGGGACCGTGGGTTACCAGTCCATGTCCGAGATGGTCGCCGCCATCTTCCAAAACCGTCTCTCCCAAACCCTCTCCCTCTCCCAGGACCTTTTGGACCAAGGCAAGGACCCCCATACGTTTATCAAGGAACTGGTCGAATACTTCCGCCTCCTCCTCTTGGTCAAGGGGATGGACCAAAAGGATAAGCTCCCCTTAGATCCCGCCCAAGTCCGGGAGCTCCAGGACCTGGTGGAGGAGGTGGAGATGGACCGGATCATCGACTCCTTCTCCCTCCTTTTGGAGACGGAAGAAGTCCTCCGCCGGTCGGATTTCTCGGAAGCCGTCTTCCAGGCCGGCCTGGTCCGCTTGGTCAACTATGTGGACCGGAAGTCCCTGGCCTCCCGCCTGGCTGCCTTGGAGGAGAAGGCGGAGACCATCCAACGCTGGGAGACCCCCCGGGCCCTGGTCCGGGAGGAGGTGGACAAGGCCCTCCGGGCCATGGACCTAACCGCCCTGTCGGCCGGGAATAAGGCCGGGGGGCCCAGTCCTAAGGAAGAGGAAGCTTCCGAGCCACCAAGCCCGGATCCCCAGGATCTTCCTGAGCCAGAGCCGACCAGTTCTGTCCCCCAGGATCTTCCTGGGTCAGAACCGGAGCCAGCTCCTGGACCCGAGTCAGCTACTCCCTCAGCCCCTGAAAGGGAGGTCGACCCCTCATCGGTCGAAGGAAACCCCATGGCCTGGCTTCGGGACCATGAGGACAAGCTCCTGGATTATTTCTCCGCCCGGAATTCCGTCCCGGCCTATCTATTTAAGAAATACGATGACCTGGTTTCCCTGGATAAGGACCTCTACCTGGTCTACACCCATGAGACCTTGGGGCCCATCATGAAAAAAGAATATGAGGAGGCCGTCGCCCAGGCCTTCCGGGAAATTCTGGGCCCGGACTACCGCCTTTCTATCAGTCTGGAGGCCATGGAGGGGGCACAGGAGGCCCAGCCGGTCACTCTGCCGGAGCCGGCTCCCCAGACCAGTCCCCGTCCGGAGGAGAAAAAGGAGCCGGCAGACCCGGTGGGGCCGTCGACTCCCTTGGACAAGATGAAGGCAGTCTTTCCTGATGACCTCCTCCATATTGAATAAATGAGGATTCTAGTGAATTATTTTTTGAGGAAAAGCTTCCGAAGGGGTCCTGCGGTATAGAAGGACCCGAAGGCCACGACCGGCTGCCCGGTCGTCAAGGCTCGGTCCAAGCCCTCTTCCATGGTGGAGAAGGCCTGGGCTGGGCCTCCTTTTTTTCGGATTTTTTGGGCCAACAACTCTCCGGACAGGGCCCGGGTGGGGTGGTCCGGGGTGATGCAGGTGAAGGAGGCGCCCAGGGGGAGGACCAGGTCGATGACGTGGTCCACGTCCTTGTCCTTGAGCATGCCCATGAGGAAGTGGACGGGGGGAAGGGAAAGGTCCCGGAGGAGGTCAACCAGGGAGGCTACCCCCTGGGGGTTGTGGCCTCCGTCCAGGAGAAAGAGGGGGTCCTTGCGGAGGACCTCCATCCGGCAGGCCAGGCGGGCGGTGGACAGGCCCCGGCGGATAGCCTCATCCGGGATGGCGTAGCCCATGGCCCGGAGGGCCTCCATCCCAGTCAGGACCAGGCCGGCATTGGTCAGCTGGTGGCGGCCCAAAAGGGGGAGGGTCAAGCTCTCCAGGCTCATGGATCCTTCCTTGACGGAGGGCTTCCAGTCGAAGACCTGGCCATCCAGGTCCATCTTCCGGAGGGAGACCCTCCCCGGGTCGATGACTTGGAAGGGGACAGCCCGGGTCCGGGCCTGGTCAGCCACGACGGCCAGCCCCTCTTCTTCGGAAGGATAAGCCAGGGCTGCCCCGGTCCCCTCCTTGATAATCCCGGCTTTCTGGCCGGCGATTTCGGCCAGGTTTTTGCCCAGGACACCAAGGTGGTCCAGGCCCAGGCGGGTGATGAGGGCCAGACGGGGGGGCGGGATGATGTTGGTGGAATCCTCCAGTCCCCCCATGCCCACCTCGATGACGGCCAGGTCGCAGGATTGGTCGGCAAAGTGGAGGAGGGCCAGGGCGGTCAGGGCTTCAAAAGAGGTCGGGGGGTCCGCCATTTCTAGGGCAGCGGATTGGATTCTTTCGGTCTCCCGGGTCAGGTTCTGGGAGGAAATGGGCCTCCCGTCCACCTGGATTTGGTCTTCAAAAGTGGTGACGGCAGGGGACCGGAAGAGGCCGGTACGGTAGCCGGCTTGGGAGAGGATTTGGGCGGTCATGAGGGCGACCGACCCCTTGCCGTTGGTCCCGGCCACATGGATGTAGGGGGTCCGGTCCTGGGGATTCCCCAAGCGGTTCATTAGGTCCCGGATCCGTTCCAGGCCCGGCCGGATCCCCCGGCTCTCGGCGTTTTTGTAGAAGGCCTTGGCTTGGTCAGTTTTCATGGTCCGCCTTCTTTTCCAGGGCTTCCAGGCACTTGGCCATGGTTAGCTTATTGACCGGGTGGATGAAATTGGGGGCCAGTTCGACCATGGGCTCCAGGACGAAGGCCCGGTTGACCAGGTCGGGATGGGGGACAGCCAAGCGGTCCAGACCCAGGATTTCCCGGTCATAGAAGAGGATATCCACATCCAGGGTCCGGGGGCCCCAGTGGACCTTACGGACACGGCCGGCCGCCTTCTCTAGGGATTGGCAGAGGTCCAGGAGGGGGTAGGGGGCCAGGGTGGTTTCAATCTCCACCACCGCATTGAGGAAGGGGTCCTGGTCGACCAGGCCATAGGGTGGGGTCTCTATATAGGAAGAAACCTGGCTCAGGGAAACCTGGTCGGCTTCCTTGAGCCCCTGGACGGCCCCGTCCAGGTAGGCTTTCCGGTCGCCCATGTTGGACCCCAGGCCCAGGAAGACCCGGTGGCGGGCCCGGTGGATGGTGACGGAGAGGTCCTCCACCGGGAGGCCGACGGGAGCCCAGGGCTTGTGGATGGTCAGGTCCAGGGCCCGGATGCCGGGGAAGGCCTCCAGGACGTCTTGGGCCAGGCCCTCAGCGCAGGTCTCGATGAGGTCGAAGCGGTTTTCCCGCATGAACCGGTCCACGGTTTGGCAGACATCCCCATAGTTGGTGGTGGATCCGATGGCATCGTCCGTTCCGGCCGGTCGGAGGTCCTGGTAGAGGTCCAGGGTCACCTGGAATTTCTGGCCCAGACGGGCTTCTTCATCAAAGTAGCCGTGGTGGGCAAAGACGGTGAGTTTTTCGATGTGGATCCGGTCCATTATTGTCCCACCTTGTCCCAAAATGGGTCATTTTTATCCAACCCATCGTAGGCGGATAGGGCCAGGGCCATATCCATGGCTCGCTTGTTCTCCCGGACGTCGTGGACACGGAAGATGGAGGCTCCTTCCAGGACCCCGATGACCGTAGTGGCTGCAGTGACTTCCACCCGCTGGTCAACGGGGAGGCCGGTCGCCCGGCCCAGTTCTCCCTTCCGGGAGGTGCCCAGGAGGAGGGGGTAGCCCAGACCCTTGAGGTAGCCGAAGTGGCGGACCAGGGCCAGGTTCTGGTCATAGGTTTTCTTGAAGCCGATCCCGGGGTCCAGGATGATCTTGTCCTTGGCGATGCCGGCCTTTTCGGCCAGGGCCAGGGTCTCCTCCAGGTCCTCCCAGACCTTTTTGTAGTAGTCCCGGTAGGTCATGTCCTCGGAGATTTCCGGCTGGTTGTGCATGAGGCAGCAGGGGAGGCCGGACTCGGCGATGACCGAGGCAAGCTCATCGTCATACTTGAGCCCCCAAACGTCGTTGACCAGATCCACGCCTTCCTTGATGGCTTCTCGGACCACGGGCCCCTTGTAGCTGTCCAGGGAGATGGGGACATCGAAGTTCTTCCGGATGGCCCGGATGACGGGGAGGACCCGGTCGATTTCCTCCTGGTCGGAAATCTGGACGTGGCCGGGCCGGGTGGATTCCCCGCCCAGGTCCAGGATGTCCATCCCCTGGTCAATCATGTCTTCGATGTGGGCCATGGCCCGGTCCAAATCGTTCCACCTGCCCCCGTCGGAAAAAGAGTCGGGGGTGACGTTCAAGATGCCCATGATATAGGCTTTGTTTTCTAAATCAAATTCCCTATTTCCAATCTTCATCAAAGTCTCCTTTGTTTCTATTTCTGCTCCCATGATTTCCAAGGGGCTAAAAATCAATGGTGGTGTTTTTCTTTTCCTCCGGCCACTTGCAGCTTTCCCAAGCAGGGCAGGCAAAGCAGGCCCGGGACTTCTTATCCGCCTCGAAGAGGAGGCCGGCCAGGGGGTCTTCTCCCTCCGGTCCCGGCTCATGGCCCCGGTGGCCCAGGATGGCCCTTTTTATGGTTTCGACTTCCTCCGGCTCATAGCCCACTTGGGGGAGGATGATCCGGGCGAGTTCGACCGATGCCCGGTCGTGGGGGATTCCCTGGCTATATTCCGCAGCCCGGCCCAGGTCGTGGAGGAGGGCAGTCCCGTAGACCAGGTCCTTGGCCAGGCCTAGGCCCCGCTCCAGGTTGAGGATCCAGGCGATCCTGGCCACATCCAGGAGGTGGGTCAGGTTATGGCCGCAGTAGATCCGATCGCGCTCGGCCTCATCGATGGCGTCCAGCTCTCCGAGGAAGAGGGGGTGGTCCAGGATCCGGTGGACCCGGTCCATGGACCGGTCGGTTTCTCGCATTTTATTGGCCATGGATCATGGTCAGAACCCGGTCCATCAGAGGGCTCCCCTCTTCGATGGCCCCCAGGCAGACGTAGGTTTCCGTCAGGGACCCGGGCTTGGCCACCCCCCGCATGGTCATGCACATATGCTCCGCCTCCAAAACAACCAGGACGCCTTTGGCCTGGAGCCGGTCCATGAGGGCTCCGGCGATTTGTTGGGTCAGCTTCTCCTGGATCTGGGGCCGGCGGGCATAGGCCTCCACGGTCCGGGCCAGCTTGGATAGGCCGGCCACCTTCCCCTGGGGGAGGTAGGCGATGTGGGCCTTCCCGTAGAAGGGGAGGAGGTGGTGCTCGCACATGGAAAAGAAAGGAATATCTTTTACCAATACCAGGCCATCTGAATCCGTTTCAAATTGGACAGACAGGGCCTCTTGGGCAGCCTCATCGCTTCCGCCGAAGATTTCTAGGCAGGCCCGGGCCACCCGGTCCGGCGTTCCCTGGAGACCCTCCCGGTCGGGATCCTCTCCAATGCCTTCCAGGAAGAGGCGGACAGCCGACTGAATTTTCTCTTGGTTCATCGTTTGTGCTCCTTTTTTAGCCAGCATGCGGCGAATTTTGGAGACCATCCCCGGTCTTCCGCAGGCAAGTTCAGTCATAAAAAAAACGGGACAGGGGTCCCGTTCCTCCAGCAACGGGATAATGGAAGGATACCGCAGGCCCCAGGCCCATTCGTTTCCCGGAACAAATCCCGATTCCGAGAACACTACGCATCCTGCCATTTTGCAAGATATTTATGTTTATTATACCCTTCCCGGGGGAAAGCACAAAAGAATTGAAGAGATAAACAGGGCTGTTTCAGAAAGAGCAAATCATTCGATACAATCCCGTTTTTGAACCGCTCAAGAAAAGAGCGGTTCTTGTTATATCTTCAACAGATCAGAATGTGTCCCCGTGTCAACCAAGGTTAGGGTTAGAATGTCATTTTCAATCAGGTAAATGAGAAGCCAATCTGGCTGAATATGACATTCACGAAAGCCCTTTCGATTTCCCTTCAATGCATGATCCCGGTATTTTTTATCAAGAATTTTACCCTGCCGCAGGTCATCCACAACCTCCTCCAGGAGGGTTAAGTCTAATCCGCGTTTCTTCATAAGTTTATAACTTTTTTTGTAGGCTGCTGTGAATTTAACAATGAACATTATTCTTCCAGTGCCTTTCGTAGATCATCCATATTTGAATACCCTGGGATAGATGGATCGCGGGATATGCGTTCTGCTTCTGCCATGGCCTCCATCACCTTTTGGGAATAGCGAGGGATTTCTACGACAAAAGGTAGCCCTCCACGAATAATGCACTGTTTAAGAAAAATATTGACAGCGCCGGACATATCCAGGCCCAGTTGTCCGAAGAGTTCGGTAGCCTGTTTTTTTACATTGGCATCAATTCGAATTTGTGTTGGAACTTTAGGCATAGAATCATCTCCTTTCATTTCTAATTATGAGCGGATTGGTTTACAATGTCAATCAAAATATTGATAAGAAACGACATAAAACCTTATGGAAAATGATCAATACGTTGGAATTAGGTTCAGTTGGAATTCTCCTCAGCTTTTCATATATAATGAGGAAGAAAATGTCGACTTTCAGACGGCCCCGGCCGGGGTCGAGAAGGAGACCTTGTCATTTCGGGCAAGGGACCTCCAACAAATGGATAGAATGATAAGGAGATAGGAATGGCGAGAAGACGTGGAAATTTCGGTAGCCCCAACATGGGCAATGTGATGAAGAAGATGCAGCAGATCCAGAAGCAGATGGAAGAGACCCAGGAGAAGGTCAATGAGACAGTCATTGAGGCCTCCGCCGGCGGTGGCGTAGTGACCTGTTCCATGAACGGAAAGCGGGAGCTCCTTTCCATCACCATCGACCCGGAAATTTTGGATCCCGAAGATGTGGAGATGGTCCAGGACATGGTCCTGGTAGCGGTCAATGACTGCCTCAAGCAGGTCGAAGATCTCAACGAATCGGAAATGGGCCGGATCACCGGTGGCTTAAACATCCCGGGTCTATAATGGAAGTCTTTCCTGAATCCCTGGACCGGCTCATGGAGGAGTTCCGCAAGCTCCCCACCATCGGCAAGAAAACCGCTCAGCGCCTGGCTCTCCACCTGGTCAACCAGGATCCCCAGGTCCTTGAGGCCTTCGCCCGGGCCATCCTGGATGTCAAGGATAAGGTCCATCCCTGCAGGATTTGCGGAAATATCACCGAAGGGGAGATCTGCCCCATCTGTGCCTCCCCCAAGCGTCGGAAGGACCTGATCTGTGTCGTCGAGGACGTCCAGAACCTCCTGGCTATTGAGCGGGGGGGAAGCTATTTCGGCCTCTACCATGTCCTCCGTGCCCTCCTCTCACCCATGGATGATCTGGGCCCGGGTCAAATCGGGGTCGAAGACCTCCTGAAACGAATCCGAGAGGCTAAAGATGAGGGCCGGCCCATCAAGGAAGTCATTCTGGCCATTTCCCCCACAGTCGAAGGGGAGACCACCATGCTCTTCCTGGCCGACCTCCTCAAGCAGGAAAACATCCGGGTCACCCGGATCGCCTCCGGAATCCCGGTCGGCGGATCCTTGGAGTATTACGATGAGCTCACTCTCTCCAAAGCCATGGAGGACCGGCGGGAGCTGGACTAGGGGAGTCGCATAGCCGTCGGCGGCTGCCTTTTTTGGAAAAAAAAGACCGGAAGGATTTCCTTCCGGCCTGGTGAGTGGACCACACTGGAGTCGAACCAGCGACCTCCACGATGTCAACGTGGCGCTCTAACCAACTGAGCTAATGGTCCACAGAGATGAACTTCCAATAGTATACTAAAGGGAAATAGGATTTGCAAGTTTTTCTACAAGGAGGATCGTTTGAATAGAAAAAGAAGATTTGCCCTTCTTATAGCGGGGCTCATGGCCCTGTCGGCCTGCCAGACCAAGGCTCCCGGATCGCCCTCCTCGTCGGAGGAAGCGCCGGCCCAGGCTTCCGTCCAGGAATCCCGGGGATCCCAGGAAGATCCCTCCTCAAGTCGGGAGATCTCCCCGGAGGAGATGGCGGCCAAGCCGCTAAGTCAGGGTGAGTATGTTGAGGATGCGGAGGGAAAGAAGATTTACCAGGGCCATGGGACCTTCTTCGATACCTTCGATACGGTCGTGACCCTGACTTATTTTGCACCGGATGAGGAGACCTTTCAGAAATATCTCACCTACACCCATGATGAGTTTCTCCGCCTCCACAAGCTCTATGACAACTACCATGAATATGAGGGGCTGACCTCGGTGATGACAGTCAACCGCCTGGCCGGGCAGGGCCCGGTGGAGGTGGATCCCGATCTCTTTGATATTTTGGAGTTCTCCCTGGACCATTATGAGGCCAGCCTGGGCAAGGTCAACATTGCCCTGGGGCCGGTCCTTTCCCTCTGGCATGAGGCTCGGGAGGCTGCCGGGGCTCATGAAGGAGCGGAGGACGAAGACCAGGGTTCGACCTCCGGTAAGGAAGTCCGGCTTCCCGATAAGGCTGCCCTGGAGGAGGCCAACCGCCACACTGACCTGGCTAAACTCCACTTGGACAAAGCCGCCCGGACCGTGGCTTTTGATGATCCCAAGATGGCCCTGGATTTGGGGGCTGTCGCCAAGGGCTATGCAACAGAGAAGGTGGCTAGGGGATTGGAAGCCATGGGGTTGGAGAATGGCCTCCTTTCCGCAGGCGGAAATGTCCGCCTTTTCGGCTACCATCCCCAGGGGAGGCCCTGGAAGGTGGGGGTGGAAGACCCCAAAACCAACGACAGGGACCAGGCTCTGGCGGCGATGAAGATGGAATCGGGGTCCTCCATGGTCACCTCCGGGGACTACCAGCGGTATTTTGTTGTGGATGGCAAGCGCTACAACCACATCATCGACCCCAAGACCCTCTATCCGGCCACCCTCTACCCCTCCGTTTCTGTTGTAGCGGGGGACAGCGGCCTGGCGGACTTTCTTTCCACCACCTTCTTCCTTTGTAATAAGGAAGAGGCGGCCCGGGTCCTGGAAAATTACAAAAAACAGGGCGTTGACCTGGGCGTCATCTGGGTGGATTTCGATAACCGGGTGACCTCCACCGACAACCTGGCCGGTGCATTGGAGGTCCGCGAATAAGCTCCGATGCCCAAGCCTATCCCAATCCCCCTGCCTTTCGAGGCAGGGGGATTTTTTCTCGTCCAGGCAAAGGATTTTCCGATTTTCTTTACAAGGATTTAACAGAAAGGGTCACTTGCTTTTAATGGAAAGCCCCTATCCTGAACATGTTATGAGCGAAAGTTTGAAGTCCACATCTCGCTTGACGAGATCAACGATTGAATGTCGAGAAAGGAAAATCACCAATGAAGAATACAAAGAAAATCCTAAGCCTCCTCCTTGCCCTCGCCATGGTTGTTACCCTGGCTGCCTGTGGCAACAAAGACGGCGGGTCCAAAGAATCCTCTTCGGAAGCTCCGGCCAGCTCCACTGCTGAATCCTCCTCCGAAGCCCCCAAAGAAAGCACGGCCATGGAAGGAACCATCAATGTCATCTCTCGTGAAGAGGGATCCGGTACCCGTGGCGCTTTCGTGGAAATCACCGGCGTGCAAAAGGACAAACAGGATATGACCAAGGCCGATGCCGCCATCCAAAACGGAACCGACCAGGTCATCACCTACGTCGCCTCGGACGCCAAGTCCATCGGCTACATCTCCCTGGGTTCCTTGAACGACACCGTCAAGGCCGTCAAGATCAACGACGTGGAAGCCACAGAAGAGAACGTCCTCAACGACTCCTACAAACTTAAGCGTCCCTTCAACATCGCTTACAAAGCTGAAGAAAAAGACAACGAAGTGACTGCTGACTTCATGAAGTTCATCATGTCCAAAGAAGGTCAGGCCCTGGCTGCTGATTCCGGCGTCATCGCCGCTGACAGCGCCGCTGCCGCTTATGAAAAAGGGAAGGATCTCAAGGGTAAGATCCGGATCGAGGGTTCCACTTCCGTGACTCCTTACATGGAAAAGCTCATGGAAGCCTATAAGAAACTTCAGCCCGGCGTCACCTTCGACTTCACCTCCAATGGTTCCGGTGCCGGTATCCAGGCCGTCATCGACGGTAACGCCAACATCGGTATGGCTTCTCGTGCCATCAAAGACGAAGAAACCAAAGCCGGCGTTGAAGCAACTGCCATCGCTATCGACGGTATCGCCGTCATCGTTGCTCCCGACAATGCTTGCGAGAGCCTGACCCTTGACCAGGTTCGCCAGATCTACACCGGCGAAATCACTGATTGGGCCAAATTAGGGAAATAAGACACGATCCGAAAGGGAAGCTTGGGTTGCCCCGGATGCTCGGGCCCCGGGCTTCCTTTTTTATGTACTGATGAGCCCTATTTTCTACGGATTATAGACCGAAAGGAGGATTCATGACGAATGAAACGGTCACCACAAAAGATAAAGTCATGAATGGGGTCTTTATTGCGGCCACGGCCGTATCCATTATCGCGGTCGCCCTGATTTGCTTCTTTGTTTTTTCCACTGCCATCCCCACTATCGCAAAAATCGGCCTGTCGGACTTTCTCCTGGGCAATGTGTGGAAGCCCTCGAACGGCATCTTCGGCATCCTGCCCATGATCGCCGGGTCCTTCTATGTGACGATCGGCGCAGCCATTCTCGGCGTTCCGGTCGGAATCTTGGCCGCCATTTTTATGGTTTTCTACTGTCCCAAAAGGATTAAACCTCACGTCCAAGCCGGGATCAACCTCCTGGCAGGCATTCCCTCTGTTGTCTATGGCCTATGGGCCCTGGAGGAAGTCGTCCCCCTTATCCGAAAGTTCGCCGGCGGCTACGGCCTCTCTATTGGAGCTGCCATGATCCTCTTGGCCATCATGATTCTCCCCACCATCATTTCCCTCTCCCAGTCAGCCATCGCTGCCGTTCCCCATCATTTCTATGAAGGGGCGGTCGGCCTGGGCGCCACCAAAGAGAGGGCCATCTTCACCGTGGTCCTTCCGGCCGCCTCCTCCGGGGTTCTCTCCTCGGTCATCATGGGCATCGGCCGGGCCATCGGGGAGACCATGGCGGTCACCATGGTCATCGGCAACGCCCCTATGTTCCCCCAGAGCCTGTGGGGGATGGGGCGGACCCTGACCACCAACATCACCACCGAAATGGCTTATGCCGGTGGCCTCCACCGGGAGTCCCTGATTGCCACAGGGGCTGTCCTCTTCGTCTTTATCCTCCTCATCAACCTGGCCTTTAACCTGACCAAGAGAAGAGGCAAGGGAAAGGAGGACCAATAATGGCTCATTCCAATAAGCAGAGGCGGCAAGCCGTCATATTGAAGATTCTCATCGGCCTGACCATCGTCATCGCCATGGGCTCCCTCCTCCTGGTCATCGTCCAGGTCTTGATGCGGGGGATTCCCCACCTCAACGGTGACATCTTCGACCCCACATGGACCACGGAAAACCAGTCCATGATGCCGGCCATCTGGAACACCCTCCTCCTCATCCTCATCACCCTGGTCCTGACCATCCCCGTCGGCGTAGCTACAGCCATCTACACCGTGGAATACGCTAAGCCGGGCTCCAGGTTCGTTGCCATCTCCCGCCTGATGACTGAGACCCTCCAGGGGATCCCTTCCATCATCTTCGGTCTCTTCGGCATGATCTTCTTCGTCAACACCATCGGCTGGGGGAACGCCATCATTTCCGGAGCCCTGACCATGTGGTTCATGACCCTTCCCCTGGTCATCCGGTCCACTGAAGAGGCCCTCATGGCCGTCCCCATGAGCCTCCGGGAAGCCTCCTACGGCCTGGGTGCCACCAAGCTCCGGACGACCTTCCAGGTGGTCCTCCCTGCGGCGGCCATGGGGATTTTCTCCGGCATCATCCTGACCATCGGTCGGATCGTCGGGGAGACAGCTGCCTTGATTTACACTGCGGGGTCCATGGCCCAATACGCCAGCCCCATGCTGAACGGACGGACCCTGGCCATCCATATGTACCTCCTCCAAACCGAGGGGATCCACAAGGACCAGGCCTATGCCACCGCCGTCATTCTCTTAATCGTGGTCCTGGCCATCAACGGCCTGTCCACCATGATTCAGAATGCATACAAGAAGAAGGAGACGGGTAATGACGATTAAATTACAGCTGGACGACTTCCATTGTTGGTACGGGAACTTTGAGGCCATCAAGGGCGTCTCCATGGATATTGAAGAAAAGGAAGTAACCGCTTTCATCGGCCCCTCAGGTTGCGGCAAGTCCACCGTCCTCAAGTCCATCAACCGAATGAACGACCTGGTCCGGGGCTTCCGGATCGGGGGGACCATGACCCTGGACGGCAAGGACATCTATAAAGATGTGGATGTCTATGACCTCCGCCGCCGGGTGGGGATGGTCTTCCAGCAGCCCAACCCTTTCCCCAAGACCATATTCGACAACGTGGCCTATGGCCCCCGGACCCATGGGATCCGGGACAAGAAAACGCTGGAGGAGATCGTCGAAAATTCCCTCAAGCAGGCTGCTATTTGGGATGAGGTCAAGGACAAGCTCAACAAATCCGCCACGGCCCTGTCCGGAGGCCAGCAGCAGAGGGTCTGCATCGCTCGTTGCCTGGCCGTTAAACCCGAAGTCATCCTCCTCGATGAGCCGACTTCGGCCCTGGACCCCATTTCCACGACCAAGATTGAAGACCTCCTCTTCGACCTCAAAAAGGAATACACCATTGTTATCGTGACCCACAATATGCAACAAGCTGCCCGGGTATCCGACAAGACCGCCTTTTTCTACCTGGGCAACCTCATCGAGTGCCGGCCCACCGTGGACCTCTTTGAGAATCCGGAGAACGAACAGACAGAACGCTATGTAACCGGACGCTTCGGTTGATGGAAGGAGGCTAGGATGAGAACTGAATTTGAAGAACAGCTCAACCAATTGAACCAAGACCTGATCGACATGTCCAAGCTCTGCACGGAGGCGGTGGAGAAGGCTATCCATGCCCTGACGGACAAGGATCCCGCTCCCGCCAAGAGGGTCATCGAGAATGAACAGCGGATCAATGACTACCAGTCCCTGATTGACCAGGAGGCCATCCGCCTGATCATGCGCCAGCAGCCGGTCGCCTCCGACCTCCGTTTTCTTTCTGCCGCCCTGTCGATGAATACGGACTTGGAGCGGATCGGGGACCAGGCTGAAGACATTTCCCACCTGGCCCTCCAGATGCTGGACCGGGGATATGAGGAGCGGGAACTGGGGGCTCTCAATGAGATGGCCAAACAGGCCGTTGTCATGATCGAGGACTCCGTAGCCGCCTTCCTTAAAGGGGATTCGGACCTGGCCAAAAAGACCTGTCAATCCGACGACATTATGGACAACTTATTTATTCAAGTCCGCCAGGAGGTCATTGAGGAAATCAAAAAAGGGTCCCTGGAAGCGGAGATCCTGACCGACATCATGATGGTGGCCAAGTATATGGAGCGGATCGGGGACCATGCCACCAATATTGCGGAATCCGTCTATTTTTCATTAACCGGGGAGAAAATCCACGCAGACTAGAGATGGTTTCCCCTCCGGCGACCACACCTCCAATAATAAAATCGGAGGGGAAAGTGATCATCATGGGACAGGCCTTTTGGGCCTGTCCTTTTTTTCGAAAAACTTTTTCTTCTTCGGAAAGAGACAGAGGAATGGGTATAATAAATGATAGAAATGCTTCCGCATAGGACCGGCCTTATACCGCCTGCAAAGGGAAGGAGTTTCCAAGAATGCCGATGATCTATCTTGTCGAGGATGACCAGAATATTCGTGACTTAATTTGCTATGCCCTTCGAGGGGATGGATTCCGGGCCAGTGGTTTTGAAGATGCCAACTCCCTTTATCGGGCCATGGAAAAAGAGCTTCCGGACCTTTTTATCTTGGATATTATGTTGGAAGGGGAATCAGGCTATGATATCCTGAAGAAGCTGAAGGCCAATGCCAAGACCCGGCCCCTCCCCGTCCTCATGTTGACCGCGAAAACCGCGGAATATGACAAGGTGAAGGGGCTGGATATGGGGGCGGATGACTATGTGACCAAGCCTTTCGGCGTGATGGAACTGCTCAGCCGGATCAGGGCCATCCTCCGCCGTTATGGGGTGAGCGAGAGCCATCCGGCCCTCCGACTGGGCTCCTTGAGTCTGGATCCCGACAAGCGAAGCGTGGAGTACGACGGGAAGCCCGTGGAATTGACCTACAAGGAGTTTGAGCTTCTCCATTACTTAATGGATAATTTGGAATTGGTCCTCTCCAGGGACCAGATCATGGAAGAAGTTTGGGGTTATGAATATGCGGGCGAGACCCGGACGGTGGATGTCCACATCCGCTCCCTCCGTCACAAGCTGGGGGATGGGGCCCGGTATATTCATACGGTACGCAATGTCGGCTATAAAATGGAAGCATAATTATGAAAAATAAACTTCGTATTCGTTTTTTACTGGCCTCTCTGGCCCTGATTTTGATCTCCCTGCCTTTTGTATTTCACGCTGCCCTCCAATCAGCCTCCTCTTTGGAAGGGAACATGGTCCAATCCGTGGCCACCGGCCTGGAAGGGATGCCCAAAGAGGCCCTGGACCAGGTGGTCCGAAAGTCCCAAGAGGAAACCGAAGGCCCCGGGGTCATGATCCAAGCCATCCAAGAGGGGACAAAGACCCAAAATCCCAGCTTCTATGACCGGGAGGGCAACCGCTATGAGGTCCAATCCCGGCCTATCCGCTACCAGGACCTCTTCCTCTCCTTGGGAAAGTCCATCCTTATCTTTCTCGCCTTTATGGTTCTTTTCTCCATTCTCTTAACCCGCCAACTCTACCGGGCGGCCCTCCGCCCCTTCCGGTCCATGGCCTCTTACCTGGCCTCCCTGACCCGGGGAGATTATTCAGTGGAAGCTCCTCCCATCGAGGAGGAAGAGGCCCTGGCCGATCTTTTGGGAACCCCGGAGGATCGAAGATTATTTGCCGACCAACTCCGGGAAATCCGTGAAAATGAGAATATGCGCCGGCAATTCACCGCCAACATTTCCCATGAGCTCAAAAGTCCCCTGACCTCCATCATCGGCTATGCCGAAATGATCGAGTCGGGCAAGGTGGATGAGGAAGACAACCTCCGCTTCGCCTCCATCATCCGGAAGGAAGGGAGCCGGCTCCTGACCATCATCGACCAGGTCATCCAGCTCTCCAAGTTTGATACGGGCATGGCCTATATGAACCACTTGGAGGAATTCAACCTAACAGAAGTCATTGGGGCCGAGCTGGCCGGCCGGAGGGACTATGCCCTGGACCATGGCGTCGATCTCCGGGCCCGGGTACTTTCCATAGAAACACCCCAGGAATCCCCTGACGCCGGAAGGAACCAACCCCTTTGGACGACCCTGGAACCGGGTGCCGATCAGCCGCCTATCTATATGACCGGCAACCGGCGGATGATCGAGGAGATCGTGGACAACCTGATTTCTAATGCCATCAAATACGCCGGCAGCGACAATGCCAGGGCGGAAGTCAAGCTTTCGGAAGATGAAAACTGGATCCACCTCCAGGTCAAGGATAATGGAATCGGGATCTCTGAGGAGGACCAGGGCCATGTCTTTGAGCGCTTCTTCGTCGTCAATGCCGCTCGGACCAAAACGGATAAGGATGGGACAGGCTTAGGCCTCTCCCTCGTTAAGCATTCCGTGGCCATCCATAAGGGCTGGATCAAGTTGGAATCCAGTTTAGGCAGGGGGTCCAAGTTCACCATCGGCCTCCCCAAGGACCCCAAAAATGGACGGTCCAACCACACGCGGGATGAATTCTTTATCGAGACCGGGGCGAGGAATAAAAAGGGGGACAACGATGAGAATGCTGCCACTTGAAACCATTGAAAAAGAGCGGATGATCATGGCGGTCAAGTCTGACAAGGAGTTGGACCTGGCCCTCCGGTCCAAGCCTACGGTGATCTTTCTCCTCTATGGGGACATCATGACCCTTCCCCAGGTTGTCCAGAAGATTCAAGGCCGGCGGAAGATGGCCATCGTCCACCTGGACCTGGTTATGGGCCTGTCCAGCCATGAATTGACCGTGGACTACCTCCAGCGGGTCATCCAGGCGGATGGGATCATCACCACCCACCCCAACCTGGCAGCCAAGGCCAATGAAAACGGCTTTTTCTCCATCCTTCGCTACTTCCTCCTGGACTCCCTCTCCTTGAAGAACCTCCAGAGCCAGGTGGAGAAGCACCGCCCCACTGTTCTGGAAGTCTTGCCCGGGATTATTCCCTCCGTCATCCCCACGATCCGGGAAAAGGTGGACATTCCCATTATTGCCGGAGGCTTCATCCGGACTCCGGAAGAGGGCCAGGCGGTCCTGGACAATGGGGGATTGGCCCTATCCAGTTCTTGTCCGGACCTCTGGGCCCAGGCTGACCGTTTTTTCACTTCATGAGGAGGATGTATGAAAAAAATTTATGACAACATCATTTTAGGGGCGGGGCCGGCCGGCCTATCGGCAGCGATTTACAGCGGACGGGCCAGGGTGGATACCCTCCTGATTGAGAAAGACCTCGTTGGAGGCCAGGTGGCGGATACCAACGATATTCAAAACTACCCCGGACAGATGGTGGAAGGGGAATCGGGTCCCGACCTGGTGGACCGGATGAGCCGGCAGGTGGATAAGTTCGGCGCCGACCGGGTTACGGATACCATCCAATCCATGGACCTGGAAGGGGAGGTCAAGGTCCTTCATGGGGTCAATGGAGATTATAAGGGAAGGAATGTCATTTTGGCGACGGGCTCCTATTCCCGGAAGATGGGCTGCGAAAACGAGGATCAGTTTATCGGCAAGGGGATTTCCTTCTGTGCCACCTGCGATGCCAATTTCTTTGAAGATTTTGATGTCTATGTGGTGGGTGGGGGAGATGCCGCCGTCGAGGAGGCCATCTACCTGACCAAGTTTGCCAAGAAAGTGACCATCATCCACCGCCGGGATAAACTGAGGGCGACCGAATCCATCCAAGAGCGGGCCTTCTCCAACGATAAGTTGGACTTCATTTGGGACAGCGTGGTCGAAGAGGTCGACGGGGACCCCATCTTGAACAAGATGGTTCTCAAGAATGTGAAGACCGGTGAAAAACAGGTGATCGAGGCGGATCCGGAGGATGGCCTTTTCGGCCTCTTCGTTTTCATCGGCCACCTCCCCAATACGGACCTCTTCAAGGACCAGGTGAAGCTGAGTGATCGTGGCTATGTCTTGACGGATGAGAATATGCAGACCAACATTCCCGGGGTCTATGCGGCCGGGGACGTTCGGGAGAAAGCCTTCCGCCAGGTCGTCACCGCCTGTGCGGACGGGGCCATTGCCGCCCTTATGGTAGAGAAGTCACTGACAGAATATTAAAAGCCTAGGCCGGTTGAACCCGGGCAAATTTGATGAGGAAAGAGCTTCGGGAAAAACCGAAGCTCTTTTTTAGGGAAAACATTTGACAAGCGTTTTCTCTCTGGCTATACTAGGGGTATAGTAACTACTATTTGAGAAGAGTGAGCGGTAGTGCTTGATAGGTTTTCGCTTGCTCGAATAGGATGTATCTGGGCAGGCTTGGCCGGCCCAGTTTTTTTATCGAAGAGATCGGAAGCGGCTATGGGCGCTCATCTTTCTTCGGAAGACCTTGCCGACTGCTGAAAACGTATCCAACCCGGACAGAAAACCATGGAGGTATCAAATGAAAAAAGAAGTCTATGACGTCATCCTCATTGGCGCCGGTGTCACGGGATCTTCCATTGCCTACCAACTCTCTAAGAAGAAAGGAAACTTTCTGGTCCTAGAGGAGAAGGGTGATGTGTGCGAAGGGGCTTCTAAAGCCAATTCCGGCATTGCTCATGGGGGCTATGATGCGGAACCCGGATCGCTGAAGGCAAAGATGAACATGGAAGGGATCGCCATGATGGAGGAGATGGCCAAGACCCTGGCTTTCCCCTACCATAAGATCGGAACTTTCGTTCTTTGCCATAGTGAAGAAGACCGACCGGCACTCGAGGAACTCTACCAGAGAGGCTTGGAAAACAAGACTCCTGGCATGCGGATTGTCGAGCGGGAGGAGCTCCTGAAGATGGAGCCCAATATCACCGAGGAAATTGTAGCGGGTCTCTACTGCTCGGAGGCCGGGGTCATTGATCCCTTTGCGACCACTATCGCCTTTGCGGAGCAGGCCAATGTCAATGGGGTGGACTTCAAGTTCTACCAGAAGGTCATCGGCATTGAAGAGGGCGAGGAAGGGAACTGGTTGGTCCGGACCCAGAATGAGGTTTATGAGACCCGGGCCGTGGTTAATGCAGCCGGACTCTTTTCCGACCGGATCCACAACATGGTTTCCAAGGAAGATGACTACCACATCCTCCCTCGAAAGGGCGAATATATGCTCTTGGACCGGGATGCGGACGGGATCGTCAACCACGTTATCTTCAACCTGCCTACGGATAAGGGCAAGGGGATCCTGGTTTCACCCACCATTGACGGCAATGTTCTTTTAGGTCCCACCTCGGAATTTGTTCCCTCCAAGGACCAGACTCAGACTACCCAGGAGCGTTTGGACTATGTCAGGGAGTCAGCGGAGCACATGATCAAGGGCGTCCCCTATTCCCTGGTCATCACTTCCTTTACGGGCGTTCGGGCCCATGAAAAAGGCGGGGACTTCATCCTTGAGGAATTCAAACCCGGCTTCTTCGACTGCGTGGGCGTGGAATCGCCCGGGCTGACCTCGTCACCGGCGGTAGGAATCTACATGGCCAACCTGGTTCAGGAACGCCTCCAGTTGCCGGACAATGAGGACTTCATTGCGGAGCGCAAGGGCTTCACCAAGACCCGGGAGATGTCCTATGAGGACCGCCAGGCCTTGATCAAAAAAGACCCGGCCTACGGGCGGATCATCTGTCGGTGCGAATCCGTTTCCGAAGGCGAGATTCTGGAAGCCATCCACCACCCCCTGGGTGCCAAGTCCCTGGACGGGATCAAGCGCCGGGTCCGTGCGACAGCAGGCCGCTGTCAGGCCGGCTTCTGCACCCCCAGGCTCATCGAATTGCTGGCCCAGGAGTGGGGAGTGGATTGGGCTGAGATCAATAAAAAAGACCTGGATGCCTATCTCTTGACCGGGCATGTGAAGTAAGGAGGACGACATGAAAGACTATGATTTAGTCGTTATCGGCGGTGGGCCGGCGGGACTGGCCGCAGCTTGCCAAGCCTATGATAGTGGAGTGACGTCCATCTTAATTGTGGAAAGAGACCAGGTCCTGGGCGGCATCCTTAACCAATGCATCCATAACGGTTTTGGCTTACATATGTTCAAGGAAGAACTGACCGGACCGGAATATGCCGAACGCTATATCGAGATGGTCGAGGAAAGAGGGATCGACTACCTCCTGGACACCATGGTCATCGACCTCTCTCCGGACAAGACCGTCACCCTGATGAGCCGGAAGGATGGCCTGATCCAAATCCATCCCAAGGCGGTCATCCTGGCCATGGGTTGCCGGGAACGGCCTCGTGGCGCACTCAACACGCCGGGCTCCCGCCCATCCGGTGTCTTCACCGCCGGGACGGCCCAACGACTCATGAACATCGAAAACTACATGCCCGGCCACAAGGTGGTCATCCTGGGCTCCGGCGACATCGGCCTCATCATGGCCCGTCGGATGGTCCTGGAGGGGGCGGAGGTCGTCTGCGTGGCTGAGGTCATGCCCTTCTCCGGCGGCCTTAAACGGAACATCGTCCAGTGCCTGGATGACTACAACATCCCCCTTTATTTCAACACTACCATCACTAAGATCGTGGGCCAGGAGCGGGTGACCGGGGTCTGGCTTGCGGAAGTGGACGACCATATGAAGGCCATTGAAGGCACCGAGCGCTTCGTGGAGTGCGATACCGTCCTCCTCTCCGTCGGCCTGATTCCTGAGAACGAGCTGACCTGGAAGGCCGGGATCGAAAGGGATCCTCGGACCAAGGGGGCCTCGGTCAACGACCGCTGGATGTCCTCCGTCCCGGGTATCTTCGCCTGCGGCAATGTCCTCCATGTCCATGACTTGGTCGACAATGTTTCGGAAGAGGCCATGATCGCCGGCCGGAATGCCGCCCTATATATTAAAGACGAGTTTACGGATCCCTCCGATGAGCCTGTCCCCGTCACCCCCGGCGATGGCGTGACCTACACCCTGCCCCAGCACATCAACCTATCGACCATGGCGGATGAGGTCAAGCTTTCCTTCCGGGTCCGGAAGACCTCCCACCTCTCCTCGGTGGTCGTCACGATGGATGGAGAAGAAGTCTCTCGACAGAAGAAACATGCCCTGGCCCCAGGACAGATGGAGCAGGTCACCATAAAGAAAGAGGACGCCTTCCGGATCAAGCCCTCTCAGATCGAAATTAGAGTGGAGGATTGACATGACTATTCATGAATTAACCTGCATCTCTTGCCCCCTCGGTTGCCAGATGAAGGTGGAAGTCGATGACCAGGGCCAGGTTGTCTCGGTCACCGGCAACACCTGTAAAAGAGGGGAAGTCTATGCGAAAAAAGAAGTCACCAACCCCCAGCGTATGGTCTGCTCCACCGTCCACCTCATGGGAGGGACCATGCCCCTTGTCGCTGTAAAAACGAAAGAGCCGGTCAGCAAGGCGAAAATTTTTGATGTCATGGACGAGGTTCGACGCCTCACGGTCGATGCCCCTGTCCATGTGGGAGATATCATCAAAGAGGACATTGGAGGGACCGGTGTGGCCCTGGTTGCTACCCAAGAGCGGCCAGCACGCCGGTGAAGAAGGAATGAGAACATCCAAGTGTTGAAAGCCGGTCTTTCAACCAACCACGCCTAGTGCAACAGAAAGGAAGATTTATGCCAAAGTATATAATGGCCTTAGATGCCGGAACCACTTCGAATCGTTGTATCTTATTTGACCACGAAGGAAACATCAAATCCGTTGCTCAGAAGGAGTTTACTCAGTACTTCCCCCATCCCGGTTGGGTAGAACACGACCCCAAGGAAATTTGGTCCACCCAAATCGGTGTTGTCATGGAGGCTATGGCTAAAGTTAATGCCACCGCCGAGGACATCGCCGCCATCGGTATCACCAACCAACGTGAAACCACCATCGTATGGGACAAGGAAACCGGTGAACCCGTCTATAATGCCATCGTTTGGCAGTGCCGTCGTACCGCTGACTATGCTTCCGAGCTCGTGAAACAAGGCTATGAAGAAACCTTCAAGAAGAAGACCGGTCTGGTTCTTGACCCCTACTTTTCCGGAACCAAAATCCACTGGATCCTTGAAAACGTCCCCGGCGCCCGTGAAAAGGCCGAGAAGGGCCAACTCCTCTTCGGTACCGTCGATACCTGGCTGATCTGGAAGCTGACCCAGGGCAAGGTCCATGTCACCGACTATACCAACGCTTCCCGTACCTTGCTCTACAACATCCAGGACCTCTGCTGGGATGATGAGATCCTCGAAATCCTCGACATTCCCAAGTGCATGCTGCCTGATGTCAAGCCGTCCTCCTACGTTTATGGGCAGGCCATCATCAATGGTGAGGAAATCCCCATTGCCGGTGCCGCCGGTGACCAGCAGGCCGCCCTCTTCGGTCAGACCTGCTTCGAACAAGGCGAAGCCAAGAATACCTATGGAACCGGTGCCTTCCTCCTTATGAATACCGGCGAAAAGCCCGTCTTCTCTAAGAACGGCCTGGTTACCACCATCGCCTGGGGCCTGGAAGAAGGAAAAGTCAACTACGCTCTTGAAGGTTCCATTTTCGTTGCCGGCTCCTCCGTCCAGTGGCTCCGCGATGAACTCCGCATCGTTGACTCCGCCATCGACACCGAGTACTATGCGACCCGTGTCAAGGACACCGACGGTGTCTACGTTGTTCCCGCCTTCACCGGCCTCGGCGCTCCCTATTGGGATCCCTACGCACGCGGTGCCATCGTCGGTATCACCCGCGGAACCAACCGCTACCACATCGTCCGCGCCACCCTGGAATCTCAGGCCTTCCTGTCCAACGACGTTCTCCAGGCCATGTCCCAAGACCTGGGCGCCCCCCTCAAGACCCTCAAGGTCGACGGCGGTGCCTGCGCCAACAACTTCCTCATGCAGTTCCAGTCCGATATGAGCCAAGTCGAAGTTAAGCGCCCCAAGGTTCTCGAAACAACCGCCCTCGGCGCCTCCTACCTGGCCGGCCTAGCCGTCGGATTCTGGAAGTCCAAGGAAGACATCCTGAAGAACTGGACCATCGACCGGACCTTCGAACCCTCCATCTCCGTTGAAGAACGCGACAAGCTCGACGCCAACTGGCAGCAAGCCGTCAAGCGCTCCCTCAACTGGGCAAAAGACGTAAAGTAAGATAAAAAGGAGCCCGCTCTCGCTTAAGCAAATCCTCCGGATTTGCAATGCGCTCGAGCGGGCCCCTTTTTATCTTGTGGGGTAGGAAAGACGAAACCCAGGAAAGACGAAACCCAGGAAACACGAAACCCAGGCTCACTTTCGCTTAGGCAAATCCTTCGGATTTGCAATGCGCTCAAGTTGAGCCTGGGTTTCTTTTGCTTGTGTGGGGGCGGGGGGTTAACCTGGTTACATGCGGAATTGGGCTCCAGCCAGGGCGTGTTTCTTGTGACTTATGGCGGGATCGAGTGAGGAGCCCTGATTATTTTGAGAATATTAAAAATATCAGGGTTCGGAACCCTGATAACTCGTTGGCTCTGAAAAATATCAGGGTCGAAAAATGCCCTGACAAAAAAGCTGATGGCAAGAATATCAGGGTTTCAAACCCTGTCAAATTGGAGAACCCCGAGAATAGCAGGGTGAAAAATGGCCCTGTTGATTTGACATACAGCGAAATTATCAGGGTCTGAAACCCTGACAAATTGTTTAGCCCCAAGTATATCAGGGTTCCAAACCCTGACAATTCGTAAAATCACCAGAAAGGCAGGATTGAAGATGCCTTAGGAATCGAAAAACTCATGAGTTCAGAGCCCGAGGCAGGAGCCACCATCGCAGGCGGTTTTTTTGGATCTTTCAGAGATCCGCTTTGTTCTCAACCCCTTTTCTCCCTTTATATCTTTTCATTAACCAACCTATCCCAATGCCTTTCAATCGACGGAAACAGCTTGTTTGCAAACTGGTCCAGCTTGTATATTGAAGGAGATGAGGAAGATTTAAAATATACAAGGAGGTAGGATGGGGCAGGAAAAAGAAAAGCAAGGCCAAGGCATTTCCAAGGATCATGCCTTGAAACTATTATTCAACCAACCGGAGAATTTTTCTGCAGTATTTAATTCTTTCTTTGGTGAGAAAGACTTTGTCGAGGCAGATCGGCTCAAGGACTATGATTCGGCTAGTCAGTTTGAGGTCTTAAAAAAGGGACGGCTAGCTGTTAGCGGGGAGAGGCATCGTGATATAATTAAAGTCAGTGAAGGGAAAATCTGTTGTCTTTTGGGGATTGAAAACCAGTCTTCCGTGGACTATACGATGCCGGTGCGTATTTTCTTTTATGATGCTCTTACCTATTATGAGCAGGTGAAGCGAGAGGGTTTTCGCTCCCAACAACTCTTGCCTGTGCTTTCTCTCGTCCTCTATTTCGGGGAACGTCCCTGGACAGGACCTGTCGATCTCCTGTCCATGATGCCGGACCGGGTGAAGGATCATTTGCTTTTTCAAAATTATCGGATGAATCTTATTGATGTCAGACGGATGGATGAGAATAGGATAGGGGAGTTACCGAGCGAATTGGCATTTTTCTTTAAGACCTTACAGACCATGCTCGATGGGGAAAAGTTTTCAAAATTTCTTGCCCAGGATGCGAACGCTTTTTCCAGACTCTCTGTGGAGACAAGGGCAGCCTTAGAAGCCTTTTTCGACGGAGAGGAAGAGGTCTTTATGAAAGGAGGGAGAGATATGGGGGACGGATTACGAGCCTATCGGGAGTATATCGCAAGCCTTGAAAGAAATGCGGGCCGGCGTGAAGGCAGAAATGAAGGCCGACGCGAAGGTAGGGATGAAGGTCTATTGAAAGCCTCGGAGTACTACCAAAGAAAGATGAGGGAGGCCGGTCTTTCCGAGGAGGAGATCAAGAAAATTGCAGATGGCCTGGTTAAGGAGAAAGAAGCTCTTGAACAATAGGAGATAGCTTCTCTCCGAGCCCCCGGAAATTGGACCTCATGGTCTGATTTTCGGGGGTTTTTGCTTGCCGGGGTCGCATAGGAATTTATCCGCGGCTATGCCTTGAAGGAAAACCTTTGGCTTGTTATAATAAACCTATGGCTATTCTGAGAAATTGCTCGTCCGCTTCCTTGATGGGGCAAGCCATAGGGGGACGGGGGAGACTAGTGTATACCAGGAGGAAATGATGAAAAAATATGACAGCAAGAATATCCGCAACTTAGCCCTGGTTGGGCACAGTGGTTCCGGAAAGACGACCCTTTCGGAATCCCTGCTCTACTTATCCAAGGCCGTGGCTCGTCCCGGAAAGGTGGAGGACGGAAATACGGTCTCTGACTGGGATAAGGAAGAGATTGCCCGACAGATTTCCATCTCCCTGAGCGTCCTGCCGGTGGAGTGGAAGGAGACCAAGATCAACCTCCTGGATGCGCCCGGCTACTTCGACTTTGCCGGCCAGGTCCTGACCGCCCTCCGGGCATCCGAGTCCGCCCTCATGGTCATCGATGCATCGGCGGGGATCGAAGTCGGATCGGAAATCTACTGGAATTACATGGAGAAGATTGGTCTTCCTCGGATCATCTTCCTGAATAAGATGGACAAGCCCAATGTGGACTTCAACACAAGGATCCATGAGCTCCACCAGGAATTCGGCAAGAAGGTCCTTCCCCTGACCCTGACCCTGGGCATGGGAGAAGATTTCGAGGGCATCATCGATATCATGGAGATGAAGGCCTATAAATACAACAACTTCAAGGTTGAGGAAGTGGAAATCCCTGAGATCCGGGTGGAGGAAGCCAAGGCGGCCTTCAATGAGATCGTCGAAGTGATTGCTATGACCGATGACGAACTGATGGAAAAATATTTCTCCGGCGAGGAGTTCACTGAAGATGAGGTCCGTCGGGGCCTGTCGGCAGCCATCCTCAACGGGTCAGCTGTTCCCCTGATTGCCGGATCTGCTACCATGGGTGCCGGGCTGGACCTCCTCCTGGACGCCGTCAAGAAGTATATGCCGGCCCCCAACTCCCCGGGCGTCAACCTGGGCTTCCGTCCTGAAGAGGGCGACCTGCCTGAAGTGGACAAGAACGGCCCCTTGAGCGCGGTCATCTTCAAAACCACGGTCGACCCCTATGTTGGAAAGATTTCCTATGTCAAAGTTGTTTCCGGAAGCCTGAAGAAGGGCGACATCTATAACGCCTCCAAGGATTCCTCAGAACGGCCCTCCGGCATCTTCTTCATGAGGGGCAAGACCCAGGAAGATACGGATGAAATCGTGGCTGGAGACATCGGCGCCTTCGCCAAGCTGGACAAGACCGAGACAGGGGACACCATCTCCGATAAGGACCATGTCGTCCGCTATAAGGGCCTTAAGCTCCCGGCCTCCAACCTCACCTTCGCCATCCAGGCCGACTCCAAGAACGACGAAGACAAGCTGACGCCTTCTCTGAACAAGCTGTCCGAAGAAGACGGCACCTTCCAGCTGGACCGCAATGCCGACACCAAGCAGCTCCTGATCCGGGGCCTGGGCAACGTCCAATTGGAGGCCATGATCAACAAACTCAAGACCAACTACGGGGTCAATGTCCACCGGGTTCCCCTGGTGATTCCCTATAAAGAGACCATCCGGAAGACCTCCGAGGTCCAGGGCCGCCACAAGAAGCAATCCGGCGGTGCCGGCCAGTTCGGTGACGTCTGGATCCGTTTCGAGCCCATTGATGAGGGCTTCGAGTTCGATGAAGAAGTCTTCGGCGGAGCCGTTCCCAAGAACTTCTTCCCGGCCGTTGAGAAAGGCTTGGAGGAATCCCTCTCCTCCGGTCCCTTAGCCGGCTACCCCGTGACCGGCATCAAGGCCGTCCTCTATGACGGGTCCTACCACCCCGTAGACTCCAACGAAATGGCCTTCAAGACCGCCGCCCACATCGCCTTCAAGAAGGGGGTGTCTGAGGCCAGCCCGGTCCTGCTCGAACCGGTCATGACCCTCCAGGTCACTATCCCCGACGCCTACATGGGCGACATCATGGGCGACATGAACAAGAGACGGGGCCGGATCCTCGGCATGGAGCAGGATGAGGACGGCAACCAGATCGTCAACGCCGAAGCCCCCTTCGCCGAGCTGACCGAATACGCCATCGACCTCCGGTCCATGACCCAGGGCCGCGGGTCCTTTACCATGGACTTCAAGACCTATGAGGAAGTCCCCCACGAAATCGCAGAAAAAGTGATTGAAGAAGCCAATGTCGAGGAATAGGCCAAATCGAAGCCTAGCCCGGCGTAAAGGATTGGCATAATAAGAAATCGAAAAATCCCTGGAAGCGGCCGGGCCCGATGCGGGTCCCGGTCCGAAAGGGATTTTTTCCCTGTAAAGAAAAGATGGAGGAAACGATGAAAGAGAAGAAATACCGGATAGAGGAAGATTCTCTGGGGGAGATGAAGGTGGATGCGGACGCCTATTATGGGGTCAATGCCCTCCGAGCCCGGGAGAATTTCAACATCACCGGCCTCTACCCCGACCGGAATTTCACCCGGTCCCTGGTGGAAGTCAAGAAGGCCTGCGCCTTGACCAACCATGAGGTTGGCCTCCTTTCTAAGAAAAAGACCAAGGCCATCGTCAAAGCCTGCGACCGAATTTTGGAAGGGGAGTTTTTAGACCAGTTCATCACCGACGCTATCCAAGGCGGGGCGGGGACCTCCTTCAATATGAACGCCAATGAGGTCATTGCCAACATCGCCATCGAGGAATTGGGCGGGGAGAAGGGGGACTATTCCCTCCTCCACCCCAATGACCACGTCAACATGGGCCAGTCGACCAACGACGTCATCCCCACCGCCGGCAAGATGACCATGATCCGCTATTTTGAGGACCTGGGCCAGGAAGTGGAGGCCCTGGTGGACTCCCTGGACAAGAAGGCCCATGAGTTCGATGACTACGTCAAGATTGGCCGGACCCAGCTGGAGGACGCCGTCCCCATCCGTCTGGGCCAAGAGTTCTCCGCCTACGCCTCCGTCATGCGGCGAGACGTCAAGCGGATTCAGCAGGGGATCATCAAGCTCTCCTCCGTCAACCTGGGCGGGACCGCCACCGGAACCGGCCTCAACGCCGACCAGCGCTATGTCAAGATGGTGGTCCCCTGCCTGTCCAAGGTGTCCGGCCTTGACCTGGTCCAGGCCGATGACCTCATCGACGGGACTCAGAACCTGGACGCCTTCCTCTATGCTTCTTCCATCCTGAAAATCCTGGCCACCTCCCTCTCCAAGATCTCCAACGACTTCCGCCTCATGGGATCGGGCCCCATCACGGGCCTTGGAGAAATCCAGCTCCCGCCCCGCCAGGCCGGGTCCTCCATCATGCCGGGCAAGGTCAACCCCGTCATCCCCGAGGTGGTCAACCAGGTCTGCTTCAATGTGGTCGGCAACGATATGACGGTGACCATGGCCGTCGAAGCCGGCCAGCTTGAACTCAACGCCTTCGAGCCGGTTATCTTCCACAACCTCTTCGAGAATTTCCGGTCCCTGATCGGGGGCGTCCACACCCTCCGGATCAACTGCGTGGACGGAATCAGCTCGGATAAGAAGCGACTGGACAAGATCGTCGAAGCCTCTATCGCCTCCGTCACCGCTATCGCCCCCCACATCGGCTACGTCAAGGCCTCCCAAATTGCCAAGAAGGCCCTCCAATCCCACAAGACCGTCCGGGACCTGGTCCTGGAAGACAAGCTCATGGACCCCGACGTTTTGGATGCTATCCTGGACCCCTACCGGATGACCATGCCCGGCGTCATCGAAGAGGACCGGATCAAGAAGGAGGAAGACCTTGACTGAATTCCGCCGAGAACATGATTCCATGGGGGAGGTCATGGTCCCCGCCGACAAGTATTGGGGAGCCCAGACCGAGCGGTCCCTGGAAAACTTCCCCCAAAATACCGACCGGATGCCCATGGACCAGATCCGGGCCATCGCCCTGGTGAAGAAGGCTGCTGCCATGGTCAACGACCGGGCGGGTCGGCTCCCCCAAGGGGCCATGGAGGCCATTTGCCGGGCAGCCGATGAGGTCATGGAAGGGAAGCTGGACGACCACTTCCCCCTGACCGTCTGGCAGACCGGGTCCGGAACCCAGACCAACATGAACGTCAACGAAGTCCTGGCCCACCGGGGGAATGAGATCCTGGGACAGGACCTCCTCCACCCCAACGACCACATCAATAAGTCCCAGTCCTCCAACGACGTCTTTCCCACTGCCATCCACATCGCCCTCTACCGAAAGGGGAGTGAGGACCTCATCCCGGCCCTGGACCGGCTCATCGACGCCCTGGACAAGAAGGCCCGGGCCTATGAGGACCTGGTCAAGTGCGGTCGGACCCACCTCCAGGATGCCACCCCGGTCACCCTGGGTCAGGAGCTTTCGGCCTATGTGGCCTCCCTCCAGGTCAACCGGGAGGCCCTGGATGGGGCCCTGGACGGCCTCCGCCCCCTCCCCATCGGGGGAACCGCTGTGGGGACCGGGCTCAACGCCTTCGAGGGCTTCGACCGGGCCATGGTCGAGACCATCAAGGACCTGACCGGCTTGGACTTCACCGTCATGGATAACAAGTTCCACGGGCTCTCTTCCAAAACCGAAGTCACCCGCCTCTCCTCGGCCATGAAAAACCTGGCCATGGACCTCTACAAGATGGCGGCCGACCTCCGCTTCCTCTCCTCAGGTCCCCGCTGCGGGATCGGGGAGGTCCGGATTCCGGCCAATGAGCCCGGGTCCTCCATCATGCCGGGCAAGGTCAACCCCACCCAGGTGGAATCCCTGACCATGATCGCCATCCAAGTCCTGGCCGGCGACCTGGCCATCTCCTTCGGACAGAGTCAGGGACAGTGCCAGCTCAACGCTTACATGCCCTTAATCATCTACAACGGCCTCCATTCCATGGACCTTTTGGCCAAGGGAATGACGGGCTTCCGGACCAAGCTGGTGGAAGGCCTGGAGGCCAACCCCGACAAGATCCGGGACAACATGGAGGCCTCTCTGATGTTGGTGACCGCCCTCTCGCCCTCCCTGGGCTATGAGAAGGCGGCGGAAATCGCCCACCATGCCTATGCGAATAACCTGACCCTAAAAGAAGCCGCCCGGGAAGTGGCCGGCCTCAGCGAGGAAGAATTCGACCGGGCCGTAGACCCCGGGAAGATGGTCTGAACGACCCTAAAAGAAAGGAATACTCATGAAGGATGTTTTTGAAAAAGCCCTTGCCCTCCATAAGGAACTCAAGGGGAAACTGAATGTGGAACTCAAGGCCCCCCTGGAAAGCAAGGAGGACCTCTCCCTGGTCTATTCGCCCGGAGTTGCCGAACCCTGCCGGGCCATCGCAGACGACAAGGAAGCCGTCTATGACTACACCTGGAAGGGGAATTCCGTTGCCGTCATCTCCGACGGATCCGCTGTCCTGGGCCTGGGCAACATCGGCCCCGAAGCCGCCCTCCCGGTCATGGAAGGCAAGTGCTGTCTCTTCAAGCGCTTCGGCGAAGTCAACGCCATCCCCCTGGTCCTGGACACCCAGGACACCGATGAAATCATCAAGACCGTCAAACTCCTGGCCCCCGGCCTGGGCGGGATCAACCTGGAGGACATCTCCTCCCCTCGCTGCATCGAGATTGAAACCCGTCTGAAAGAAGAGCTGGACATCCCCGTTTTCCACGACGACCAGCATGGGACCACCATCGTGGTCATCGCCGGCCTCATCAACGCCCTCACCCTGGTAGGGAAGAAGTGGGAGGACCTGACCGTGGTTATGTCCGGCCTGGGTGCCGCCGGCTCCTCCATCCTCCGCATGCTCAACAAGCTGGGCGTGGCCAACATCTACGGTTTCCGGTCCACCGGCATCCTCAATCGGAAGGATAAGGACTCCTACACCAACCCCTTATATAAGGAGCTGGCCGAAGAAACCAACAAGGACGCCGAAGACCTGACTCTGGAAGAGGCTATGGCTAAGGCCGACGTTTTCATCGGCGTATCCGTCCCCAACAAGATCACGGCCGATATGGTCCGGTCCATGAAGAAGGACCCCATCATCTTCGCCCTGGCCAACCCCGATCCCGAAATCGACTACGACGTCGCTAAAGAAGCCGGCGCACGGGTCGTGGGGACCGGCCGGTCGGACTATCCCAACCAGGTCAATAACGTCCTGGCCTTCCCCGGCCTCTTTAAGGGCGCTCTCTCCGTCCATTCCTCCGCCATTTCCGAGGAAATGAAGTTGGCCGCCGCCCAAGCCATCGCCGACATCATTCCCGATGAGGAGATCCGAGAAGATTACGTCATCCCCTCTCCCTTCGACCCCAAGGTCCCTGATGCCGTCGCCAAGGCCGTCGCCCAGGTCGCCATCGACCAGGGCCTGGCCCGGAAGAAGAACTAGGGCAGAAAAAAAGAGAGAAGTGCAAATTCTGACTTCTCTCTTTTTTTGTGTGCCGGGGGCGGGATCATGAGGTTTGTCAGGGTAGCGCTACCCTGGCTGGGGCTTATTTTTGCAGTTTGCCAGGGCCGGCCAACCCTGGCTGGGGCTTATTTTCGCGGTATACCAGGGCCGGCCAACCCTGGCTGGGGCTCATTTTCGCGGTTTGCCAGGGAAGCCCGGACCCTGGCTGGAGCTCATGTTCGCGGTTTGCCAGGGCCGGCCTACCCTGGCTGGGGCTCATTTTTGTTGTTTACCAGGGCCGGCCTACCCTGGCTGGAGCTCATTTTTGTTGTTTACCAGGGGAGCCCGCCCCTGGCCGGGCCCCGATTTCGTCATTTCCCAGGGAAGCTCCGGCCCAGCCCCGCCCCGCTCTTCCTACAACTGCTTGACGGGGATGTGGTTCCGCTCAAAGAGGGTCAGGGCGTAGTCGTCGATCCGGTAGCCCTCATGGTAGTAGACCGCCACGATCCCGGCTTGGATGAGGGCCTTGGTGCAATTGAGACAGGGGAAGTGGGTGACATAGCAGGTCGTTCCCTTGACGGTGATGCCTTCCTTGGCGCAGTAGAGGAGGGCGTTCATCTCGGCATGGATGGTGGCGATGCAGTGGCCATCCCTCATGGTGTGGCCCACTTCGTCGCAGTGAGGGTTGCCCGACAGGGCCCCGTTGTAGCCGGTGGATACGATCCGGTGGTCAGGGTTGACCAGGACGCAGCCCACATAAGCCCGGTCGCAGGTCCCTCTCTGGGCCACCCCCTGGGCCAGCTCCATAAAATATTCATCCCAAGATTTTCTTGCCATCTCATTACCTCCCTTTTTCTCCCATATTATCTCATTGGGTCCCAAATGGACCCAATTTGTCCCATTTCCTCCCACAAGCCTCCTCCTATCCACTAAAATTGAAGGAGGATCTGCTTTATTTTACCAGAAAGAAGGAGGGGAGGACCGCCATGTTTCCCTACAACGACCAACAATGGGAAGCCATCCGGACAACGGAGGGGCCGGTATTAATCATCGCCGGGCCGGGGACGGGAAAGACCCGGACGATGGTGGGACGGGTCCGGTACATTTTGGAACAAGGATTAGCCCGGCCGGAAGAAATCATGGTGACCACCTTCACCCGGAAGGCCAAGGCGGAGGTCCTGACCCGGCTGGGCCGGGAGGGGGACCCGGAGGAACAGGCCGGTCCTGCCGGGAGCCTGGCCGCCCTGGCCGGCCAGGTCAATGTGGGCAACTTCCACCAGATCGGCCAGTCCATCATCGAAGAAAACATCGACAAGACCGCCTACCTCCCCGGCTTTCGGCGGGTGGATGAGGTCGCTATCGCCTACCTGGTCGACCGGTCCTGGCCCGCCCTGACGGGCCTAAGTCCGGAAGGAGAGACAGTCCGGGAGGACCTGGCTGCCGCCATGGCCCTCCTCTTTCCCCGCCACAAGCCCCGGGACCCCCGGACCCTGTCCTACCGGAAGAAGGACTACCTCCGGCTCATGGACCGGGTTCGTGAGGGATTCGCCGACCTCTCCGTCGACTGCTCCGAGACCCGGGCCGCCCGCCTTCTCCTGGACCGCTTCCGGGCCATGCTCCGCCACTACAATGTCATGGACCACTCCGAAGTCCTCTACCAGACCATGGAGCTTTTGGAAGACCCCGAGGTCCTGTCCCATGTCCAGACCCGGGCCAAATACCTCATGGTGGATGAGTACCAGGACACCAACCCTGTCCAGGAGGCCATCCTTTCCCGGCTGGCCCGGAAGACCGGTAACCTCTGCGTGGTGGGGGATGACGACCAGTCCCTCTACCGCTTCCGGGGGGCGACCGTGGAAAACCTTCTGGCCTTTCCCCGCCGCTATCCCGGGAGCCGGACCCTCTATTTGACCACCAACTATAGGTCCGGTCGGCGGATTATGGCCACCGCCGGCGCCTTCATCGACCGTCCCTTTGGGACTGAACGGGACCGGGCTATCCAGGCTAACCGCTTCCCCAAGGCCATGACCGTCCTCCCGGACAGGCCGGAGGGAGGCGTCTACAAATGGATCGAGGAGGACCCCGACCAATGGGCCCACGTCCTGGTCCGTCTGGTCAAAGAAGCCCACGGCAAGGGCCTGGCCTATCGGGATATGGCCATCCTCTCCCACTCCGTCAACCCCGGCTATAACCCCTCCATCCGCCGGGTCCTCCGAGCCATGGAGGCGGAGGGGATCCCCTGCCAATCCTCCAAGACAGAGAGCCTGGCCGGGGTAAGCCTTGTTCGCCGTCTGGCCGCCTGCCTCCTGGTCACCCTCCTGACCGAAGGAGGGAAGTCAGCCGGAGGGCGGGCCGCCGACCTCATGGCCCAAAATCCGGCTCGGACCCTTGTCGAAAGCCTCCCCCGGAAGGGGAGGGCGGAGAGGGAAGAGATCTATCGGGCCTGGGACAGCTTTTGGAAAGAAGGGAAGACGACCCGGCTGGGGGAGGTCGCCCTGTCTTTCTTGGGGGCTCCTCCCTTTGAAGGGGCCCTGGCCAAAGCCCTGGATGGTCGAGATAAGGACAAGGATCCCGCTCTAGCCCTGGCCGCTTTCTTGACCTACCTGGATGAGCTGTCCGGCCTGGCCCAAAGGCCGGAGATCAGCCAGGGGACCCGGGGGAAGGCCGCCCTCCTTTTCTTTGACCACTGGACCAAGCTCCAACAAGGCCATTTGGACTATATTGACCCCGACCAAAGGGAGGTGGAGGATGCCGTCCAGGTCATGACCATCCACCAGTCCAAGGGCCTGGAATTTTCCCTGGTCATCCTGGAGGAAGGCCGGGAGAAGTACACTTTCCGGAGACCTTCCCAGGGGGAGGACCTCCTTCCGGCTAACCCCCTCCTGGGCCACCAGCCCGCTCCCGACCTGGCCCAGGACCTGGATACCGTCCGCCAATACTATACCGCCATGACCCGGGCCAAGGACCTCCTAGTCCTAACGGCCGGCCCGGACGAAAGCCAGGGACCCCGAGGCCCCAGGGCCCTTTGGCCCCCCTTCCTCCGCCTCAACATGAGTCTATCTCCTTTGGAGATGGAGGAGGCCCTGGCCCATATCGCCCCCTCGGGAGAAAGAGGGGAGGGGGTCCAGGAAAGCTACGCCTACACCTCCGACCTGGCCCTCTACCGGACCTGCCCCCGGTCCTACTTCTTCTTCCGGGTCCTGGGATTCCCGCCTCATAAGAGCCAGGCTATGGCGGAGGGGACCCTCCTCCACCGGGTCCTGGAGGCCGTCAACCGGAAGGGGGGCCGGGTTTCCTCTGAGGACCTGGACAAGATTCTGGCTTCTGTGTCTGGTGGGTTGGCCGCCGGGGGAGAAGGCATCACCCCGGAAAGCCTCGACCAAGCCAGGGACCGGATCCTGGCCTACATGAGCCGGGAAAAGGACCGGGTATTGCCTCGGCTTCTTTGGGCCGAAAAGGACCTGGCCCTCTCCATGGGAAACTACCGCCTCTTCGGGAGCCTGGACCTGGTCCTGGAGGATGGGACCTTGATTGACTTCAAAGCCCACGTCCCTGAAAAGTCCGACCTTCTCGAGACCTATATCCACCAGCTGGCCGTCTACCGGATCCTCCTGGATGCCCATTGGCCGGGTCCGGCCGCCAGGGAAAAGGGGGAGAACTTCCTCTATGACCTGTCGGCGGCCCGGGAAAAAGAAAGCCTCCGGGCCTTCCCCTTGGATGAGGAAGACCTGGAGGCTTGGAAAGGGACCATGGACCGGTTGGTGGCGGAGATTCAGGCGGGTGAATTCGGGGCTATAGCCCGGGATCGGGAAGCCTGCCGGACCTGCTCCATGGCCCATTTCTGTTACAAGATGAGGACCATAGGGGAGTGGACGCCTACTTGTCCGGAGTAATCCGCTTGTACTTCTGGTAGGTGAAGGTATATTCCCCGTCAGACATGGGTTCGGACTCATCGGTCAGGACCCATTCGGGATCCTCGCGGAGGTTGGGGATCCAGACATCCGCCTTGTCAAAGGCATGGTGGATCATGGAAATATCCGCCTCATCGGCCAGGTCCCAAAGGGCTTCGACCAGCTGGCCCCCGCCTGCTAAAAAGACTTTTTTTGTCCCGTCGGGGTTGAGGTCCCGGATGGCCTTCATGAGCCCCTCCCGGTCGTGGACCAAGGTCATCCCCTTCTGGGGCGGGAGGTCCTGGCGGGACAGGACGATATTGTCCCGGTTGGGGAGGGGGCGGCCTCCCGGGAAGGACTCCAGGGTCTTCCGGCCACAGACGATGATGTTCCCGGTCGTGACCTCCTTGAAGCGTTTTTGGTCCCGGCTGATGTGGTGGACCATGTCATTTTGGTAGCCGATGGCGAAGTTCTCATCCACGATAAAGATCAAGATCATCATTCCTCCTCCCCCTTTCTTCATGGGGCAATCATGGTAAAATGGTGGAAACAAAAATCATACACGGTGGTATATCCATTTTACGCAACCGGTCGCTTTTGAACAAGTTGGGAGGGTGTTTTCATGACAAAGACCAAGGCGGTGTTCGAAACCGTTCAAGACCAAATCCTGGAGGACCTCCTCTCGGGGGTCTACCAAGCCGGGGATCCGGTCCCCGACCGGGAGAGCCTGCGGAGGGTCTTCCGGACCAATACCGAAACCATCGACCGGGCCATCCAGGGTCTGGAGGCCCGTGGACTCATCTGCCGGGAGGGAGAGGGTCTGGCCTTCACCCGGGACCGGGACCGCCTGGCCCTGGCCCGTGAAGACCTGGTCCAAGGCCACTTCCAAGACTTCCTTGACCGGGCCCGAAAGCTGGGCATGGACGATGGGGAGATTCGGCGGTTTGTTCTGAATAAAGGAGGATTCCATGACCAAGCTAGAGGATAGGATCCGGGAGGAACTGGAGAAGACGGAGAAAAGCGAAAAGACGGAAAAAATAGAAAAAAACGAAAAGACGGAAAAGTCCTCTCCAAAAAAGAAGAAAAAGAAAAAAGGCAAGGCCAAGGCGGTGGAAATGCAGGTGATTCCCGAAGTGGAGATTCCGGAGACGCCGGGCGAGGCTGATGAGGTTCCGGAGCCGGTCGATGAGGTTCCGGAAGAAACGCCCGAACCCTTCGTCTACAAGCCCCGCCTGGTGGTCAAGAACCTGACCAAGTCCATGGCCAACCAGGTCATCCTGGATGACCTTTCTTTCGATCTGGCGGAGGGCCGGGTCCTGGGCCTCATGGGCCCCAACGGGGCGGGCAAGTCCACCCTCCTCCGGATCCTGGCGGGGCTCTTCCACCCGACCAAGGGGACGGTGACGGTCAATGGGGAGCCGGTAGGCCTGAAAACCAAGGGGATGGTCTCCTACTTCCCCGAAGGAGGCCTGGTCGGCTTTGGGGAGTCGGTCTCCTCAGCCCGTGCCTTCTTTGTCAAGTTCTTCCCGGACTTCGACAAGGACCGGTTCGACGAATTGGTCGACCGCTTTCAGATTCCCGAAAAGCGGGTGGGCCACCTCTCCATCGGCTACCGGGTCCGCCTCTCCATGGCCCTCTGTTTGAGCCGTGAGGCCGACCTCTACCTCCTGGATGAGCCCCTGGGCAACCTGGACCCCCTGGTCCGGGACGACATCATCGACCTCCTGGTGGAGTCCGTGGGCGGCCAAGCCTCATTTATTATCACCAGCCAGAGGGTCCGGGACATCGAGTCCATTTTCGATGAGGTGATTTTCTTGGACAAGGGGAAGATCGTCAAGCAGGGGCCGGCGGAGGTCCTCCGGATGGAGGAAGGCCTGTCCATGGATGACCTCTACAAAGAGATCTACCGCTAGGAGGGCCTATGTGGCGCATATTTATCCAACGAAGACGGAATAAAATCGGCCGGCGGTGGATCCTCTTCGCCCTGGCCCTGGTCCTTTTTCTGGCCATGAGCCGGATCCAGGAGGCCATCTCTCCCCATTTCCCGGACATGGACGGGGAGCCTTCCGGCCGGTTCATGGACCTCCTCTCCGGCCTTCCTTTCGTTTTTCCGGGCCTGGTCCTCTTTCTGGAAGCCTGGGAGGCCTTGGGGGACTACTATGGCCCTGAGGCCGGTCCGGCCCTCCACCTGGTCCCCCTTTCCCGGGCCCGGGAATTCGGCGGCCGCTTCCTTTCGGTCCTTTTCACGGTCTTCCTTGCCCTGGTCCTCATGGCCGGGGCCGGTCAGATGGCCCGGCTCCTGGGCATGGAGGGCCATCTGACCGGCCCCTTCTTTCCTGAGGGGACCCTCTCGTTCTCTCTGACGGTGGCCGCCCTGGTCCAGGCCGCCTTCACCATCTCCCTCCTCTTCCTCCTCCAAACCCTGGGCCGCTTGTTCATGGGCCCCTGGAAGAAGCGGGCCCCCTCCCTCCAGATCCTGGTGGACAGTCTGGTCCTGGTCCCCTTGATGGCCGGGCTCACCTTAGTTGCGGAGGTCCTCATCCCCCGCCGCCCCGTGGTCTTTTTCCCGGCCTCTTTTTCCCTCCACCTCATAGGCCCGGAGGCATGGACCCCCACCAGCCGGATTCTCTGGACTTATGCGAGGGTAAACCCTGAGGCAGCCGGCCTGTTTGAAGGGGAAGAGGGGCTCTGGGCCATCCCTCTGGCCCTGGTCATCTTAGTTACTATCCTGGTCTTCACTGCCAGCGCCGCCCTGGCCGAAGACCGGATCGACGATTAGGAGAATGCTATGGTCAAACGCATACGACATGAAATCCGGGAATTTTTCCCGGTCATGGGTTTCTTCTACCTGCTCTTTATCCTCTTCCGCCTGGGCGGCCTGGCCTTCATTTCCATCAAGGGCCAATCCGTCCAAACCAGCGAGCTCTACCTCCTGGTTTCCTACCTCATCCAAGTGGCCATCCTGGTAGGTCTGGGCATCCTGATCGCCTACAACTTCTCCAAGGAGCTGACCAGCCGTGAGGGGGTGAAAAGCTTCCTCACCCCCATGCCCGGTTGGAAGATCATCCTGGCCAAGTACCTGGCCATCCTCATCCTCTGCGGGGTCTTCTTCCTCCTGGTCCAGGTCTCCTCAGCCTTCATCCAGGACGGATCCATGAAACCCCTCTATCTCAAGCTCCGGACCGCCATGCTGGACCGGGGCGTCCTCATGGGCCTGGTCTTGGGCTGGTTCGAGATGGACGGCCTGGCCCTCATCTACTTCATCCTCTGGTGGACCATGGTCTACTTCTTCGGCGTCTATACCTGGACCCGTCTCTACTATAACTACAGGCGGCGGGTCTGGGCCCTCTCCGTCACCTTCTCCCAACCCCTGGTTTTTTTCCTGGGTATCTTTTGCCTGGACTGGCTCATCTACGGCGTTAACCGCCTCCTTCCCCTATATATCGGTAAGGAAGACCTGGGCCTCCACCTGGCGGAAAAGACCCCGGAACTCTCCCTGACCATCCAACGGCTCTACCACAACGGGATCGGCTTCCTCCATGAGTCCGGAGGCAAGATCGGAGAAATGGCCGGCTACTCCCTCTCCTCCTACGCCCTGGTGGTCATCCTGGCTCTCATCTTCTTCTTCCTGGCCCAACGCTATTGGGAGAAATTGGACCGGTGAGGATGCTGTGCCTTGGGAGATGGCAGGATCATGAGGTTTACCAGGGAAAGGAAACCGGCCTACGGCGATGGCTCCTGCCTCGGGCTTTGAACCCTGTTATTCTCAAAATTCTCCAAAATATCAGGGTTTCCGCCCCTGATATTTTGGCAATCTAACAAAAAAGCAGGGTACTTTTTCACCCTGCTTTTCTTATGATTCAGCAAATTGTCAGGGTTTTTACCCTGATTTTCTTACGATCTGCTCATTCATCAGGGTCATTTTTACCCCTGATATTCTTGTGATTTAGCAAATTGTCAGGGCACTGGACCCTGATTTTCTTGACATTCTCCAGATTGTCAGGGTTCCCGGCCTCGACTCGGCTGCGAATTAGGGCCTCCCAGGGCTCCGGCCCGTGACCGGCCCCTCAGATCCTCCGGACCTCGTCGAAGAGATCCTTGTCTTTATCGATGGCTTCTTTGGAGCCCAGGACAACCACGGAGGCCTGGTCCCAGGCTTGTCTCAGGGGGTCGGCCAGGGACCGGAGGTCGTCCAGGCGGGTTTCCTTGATTTCCCGGAGGATCCGGTCGTGGAAGGCGGCGTCGATTCCCCGGAGGTAGTTAGAGAGGTCGAAGAGGCCCTTTTGGTTTTCGGTCATGGGGCCATCGACCCGGCCGACGGATCCGATGATGAAGCGGACCAGGTCGTCATCCGCCAGGTCCAGCTTGGCTACTTGGTCGGGGAGGGTGTGGAAAATATCCAGGGTCCGGCGGAGTTGGGGGTCCCGGTAGGAGAAGGCTCCGGCGACTTGGTTGGTCCCCAGGGCGAGACCCTGGCCATAGGCTCCGCCCTTGGCCCGGATTTCCGTATAGAGGTAGGTGTTAGACAGAATATTGGAGAGGACCTGGAAGTGGCCCCCGTAGGTGGCTTGGTCGGGGTCCATGAGGGAAGCCATGGCTACGAATTGGACGTCCGAGGTCAGGCTGAAGGCCAGGGCTTTCTTGTCCGGCTGGAAGGAGAAGTCGCAGGCGGGCTCGGACTTTCCGGGCAGGGCGGCCAGGAAGCCCTCCACCCCCTCCATGACCCGGTCCAGGTCCCGGATCGACCCGGTGATGTTGACGAGGGGCTTGGCGGTCAGGAAGAGCCGGCGGTAGATCTCCTCCAACTTGGCCTGGTCCTTGGGGCCGAAGGTCATGGCCAGGTTTTTGAGCCAGAGGTAGTAGGACAGGCCCTTGAGCCGGTCGTTGTAGGCCCCGGCGGGGGTGACCTGGGCGACGGCCCGCTGGAGGGCGATGCCGGACCCATCGTCCACCATCCCCATCTCCATGGACGAGAGGATGATGGCTATGACCTCCCGGATCCGGTCCGCCTCATCGAACCGGGTCCGGAGGACCTGGTCGGCCATGAGGTCCAGGCCTGCGGAGAGCTTGTCCAGGCCCAAGAACTTGGTGGAGAGGAGGAGCTTGCATTGGAAGTCCAGGGATCCCTGGCGGTCATAGACCTTGGGGGTCAGAGTGATGCCTCCGGTCAGGAGGTCCTCCTGAACCTCATAGTCCCGGTAGGAGAGGGTCTGGGTGGAGAGGCGTCCCATGAGGTCGGAGACCAGGGTGACATAGGGGAGGTCGGCCTCAGCGAAGTGGGCCAGGTCGAAGACCAGGGTCAGGTAGGTGATGCCAGAGGTGGGGAGGTCGTGGAGGAGGTAGGTAGCCCGGGCACTTTCCCGGACCTCCCGAGGGACCCGGACCAGGTGGTCGGGGAGGTCCTCCCGGCCCAGGCGGGGGATGGTGGCCTTGGCTTCCGGAGAATCGGGTCGGTTCTGCCGGTCCGCCAGGTCCTTGTTGGCTTGGATGAGGACCCGGATGTCCGCCTCCGAGAGGTCGGCCTTGTAGTCGGCCAGGGATTTGGCTAAGTCCCGGTCCCTTTGGGCATTGAGGCCGGCCTGGGGCGTGTGGACCAGGAAGACCCGGTTGGGGTTGTCCAGGAGCTTGTCCCGGATGTAGGCTTCCAGGGCCCCTTCCCGGACCATGGCCCGGACCGACCGGAGCTTGTCCTCATAAGCGATCCTTTCCATGGGGTCGGCGCCATAGATTCCTTCGGACAGGGCCATGGCCATGAAGAGGATGCCCTTGGTTGCCATCCCCTGCTTCTCCCTGAGGTCGAATTCCAGGGATTGGAGGAGGCCGGACAGGAGGTCACGGTCCAGACCATCCTCCACCATCCGCCGGATCTCCCGGTCGACCACTTTCAGGAAGAGGTCCTTTTTGTCGGGGTCCACCCCCTTGGCGACCAGGGAGAAGCCGACTTCCTTGAGGTCCCAGACCTCGGACAGGAGGTCCTTGGCTCCCACTTCCTCCAGGACGGCCCGGCGGAGGGAAGAGGACTCCGACTTGACCAGGACCTGGTCCATGAGGTTATAAAGATAACGGACCTCATCCGTCCTGGCTCGGTCGACCAGCCAGGAGAGGGAGAAGAAGGTCTGGCCCTCCTCATCCTCGCCCGTGTCGATGGAGAAGGGAACTTCCTTGATTATGGGGGCCTCTATTTTCGCCATCACATCCGGCAGGCCCTGGACTTCTTTTTGATCAAAGTCATCCAGATAGGAGGCCAGGTGGTCGAAGGTGGCTTCCTCATCGATGGCCCCATAGAGGAAGATGTAGGCATTGGAGGGGTGGTAGTAAGTCCGGTGGAAGTCGCAGAAGGCCTCATAGGTCAGGTCGGGGATCCGGTAGGGGTCTCCGCCGGCGTTGTTGGCATAGATGGTTCCCTGGTAGAGGGACCTCATGATGGCGTCGAAGACCTGGTCTTCGGGGGAGGACATGGCCCCCCTCATCTCGTTGTAGACGACCCCGCTCAGGGTCAGGGGGTCCTCGGGCCGGTCGATGGCGTAGTGCCAGCCCTCCTGGCGGAAGATCCGGTCATCCTCGAGGACGGTAGGGTAGAAGATGGCGTCCAGGTAGAGGTCCATGAGGTTATGGAAGTCGGTGGGGTTCCGGGAGGCGATGGGGTAGACCGTCTTGTCGGGGTAGGTCATGGCGTTGAGGAAGGTCTGGAGGGAGGACTGGAGGAGGTCCATGAAGGGCTCCTTGGTCTTGTACTTCCGGGACCCGTTGAGGACGCAGTGTTCCAGGATGTGGCAATTTCCGGTCGATCCCAGGGGCGGGGTGGGGAAGGCGATAGCAAAGACCTTGTTGTCGTCGGTGTTCTTCATGTGGAGGACCCGGGCGCCGGTCTTCTCGTGTCTATATAAATGAAGGGTAGAGGCCTCCTCGGGGACGGCCCGCTCCTTAATTTGGGTGAATCCGTGGATTATGGTCATGATGGGCTCCTTTCATCAGGTGATGAAACTATACTACCAAAGATGGGGAGGGGGAAGAAGCCTGAAAGGATGGTTTTGGGTCGGAAGTAGTGGTGGTTTGGGGAAAAACGTCAAACAAACACTATAGATTTGGGCCTGTGGTAGTGGTGGTTCGAAGAAAAACGTCAAACAAACACTATAGATTTTGGGAATATGATCGTTGCGGTCGTGTTGATTGGCGAAAAAACGGCTAACCGCCACTATTGAGAGGGAAGAAATATAGTGTTGATTGGCGGGAAAATGGCAAACCAACACGAATGAGGCGGGAAAAACGTAGTGTTGATTTGGGGAAAAAGGTGATACCAACACTATGGGGTCTGGAAATGACATCCGGCTCATTTTTTGTTATCATAGTAATGACAGAACCTCTCCACGCTTAATGTAGATTCTCTACATGCGGACCACGGAGAGGGCTTTTTTTATATATGTGAGTTTTGACAGGGACAGATGACTTGTTTAAAAGCGTATGCTTTCAAATTGGAATTCAAGCGATATAACTAGGAACCTCTTACTTTGATATAATAACTGGGAATAATTTAATCGTGAGTGAATCGTGCGAAGATCGTGCGAGCCAATACACAAAACCTTGTTTTCATGCGATTTATGAAGGGGAGAATCGTGAGTGAATCGTGCGAAACTGTTAGTTGATTGTTAAAGAAAGGGGGAACAAGATGAAAGAGTCGGATTTACTTAAACTCGCTGAAAAGAATTTTGAGATTTATCGAAGATAAAATTAATAAATGATCTGATTAGAATTTTCTTCGTAGCTAATCACTACCCCGGAACGGGATAAAAAGGAAGGAATTTATCTTGCAAAACCGGTGGCATTTAGTATAATGTATGGGTATGTTCAGTGGTTTGGGGCGTTTTCTGCCCTGCCGTGAGCAATCTCTGGTCCGTTCACAAGCGGGTCAAATCCAAAGGGAGGTGAAAGACATGAATCAATATGAGATGGTGGTCATCTTACGCGCTGATGTCGAAGAAGAAGACCGCAAAAAAGTCTTGGATCGCTTGATTGATGCGATCGATGAGACCGGCAAGGTCCTGGATCTCGATGAGTGGGGAAACCGCAAGCTTGCCTATCCGATTGACTTCAAGAAAGACGGCTATTATGTGGTTCTGACGTATGAAGCAGAGCCGGAAACCGTTCAGGAAGTCGAGCGTCGGGCAAGAATCTTGGACAACATCTTACGCTATCTGACTGTAAAGAAAGAGGCGTAAGTCCTAGGAGGTAGCGATGAACCAAGTCGTTCTGATGGGAAGACTGACAAGAGACCCCGAGTTAACCTACAACAATTCTACAGGTAACGCCATGGTCCGCTTCACCCTTGCGGTGGACAAGAGACTGTCGCGTGAAAAGAAACAGGAAATGGAAGCGAACAATCAGCCCACGGCCGACTTCATCGGCTGTGTTTGCTGGGGAAGGTTAGCAGAGAATGTCAACCGCTTCACCGAGAAGGGAAAGCGGGTCCTGGTCGAAGGACGGATCCAAACCGGGTCCTATGTTGCCCAGGATGGATCTCGGCGCTACACCACCGATGTGGTGGCCAACAATGTTGAGTTTGTGGACTGGAAGGAACGCAACGATTCCTACAACCAGGGCGGTCCCGCCCCGGCCCCCCAAGCCAACAAGTATCCCGAGAACCGGAGTGCCCAGGGAAGCCAGGAAGCTGGCGGATCGGGCGATGACTTCTTCGGCGATGACTTCGCCCCGGTGGATGATTCCCGCATCCCTTTCTAAAAAGGAGATCGTATGAGCCGCCGCACATTTAGACCCCGCAGAAAGGTCTGCCAATTCTGCAAAGATAAGGAAAAAGTACTGGACTACAAAGATGTGGAACAGGTCAAGAACTTTATCAGCGATGCCGGGAAGATCCTTCCCCGCCGCGTGACCGGGACCTGCGCAAAGCACCAGCGCGATGTCAACAAGGCTGTCAAGAGAGCCCGGGCCATCGCCATCATCCCCTACGAAGATAAGTAAGAAAAAAGTCGGCCGTCTGGCCGGCTTTTTTTTGTGGGGTAACAAAAAAATCGGGTGACGCATAAATGCATCACCCGCAAAACTTTCGTTTTCAATTCGTAAGTTGATCATAGCTCATGTATTGAATACTATCAATGACAGCTTTATAAGTCGCATAAAAAGAAATCTGTGTGATAGTCCTTCTTCGGGATCCCGCTAAAGTCATTGGTTTTTTGCCAGACATCCTCCACGTCATCCTTAATGATACCGAGGAGCCTTACCTCTCCAACAACCTTCTTTGTGGGAATAGAAGATAATCAAATATTGATTGTTAAAGAAGATCTTGAAGATATTAATGTCAAAAAATGGATTGAACTCATAAAAAAACATAGGGATATAAAGAAGCTGGACAAAGAAACCTTAAACGAACTCATCCCAAAAATCTATGTTCACGAAAAAGAAGTAGTGAATGGAGAAATCACCCAAACAATTGATATTTACTACAATTTCATAGGAAATACAGACACACTACAAGTATTTTACAATCTCTAATTAGACATAAAGCAATTTATGGCAAGATAAGGACGGAATAACACAACATATTCTCTAAAACAAATCACTAAATCAATGTAAGATTGAATGAAATCAATATTTATGCTATAATTAAATAAATCTAATAAATAGAAAAAGAGGGATATTATGGCACTTAACTATAAACCATTATGGATACAACTAGCAAAAAAAGGATTAAAGAAAACAGATGTAATAGCTATGGCAGGACTAACAACAAATGTTATGGCACAAATGGGTAAGGATAAACCAATTACATTTAAGAATTTAGAAAAAATATGTAATGCATTAGATTGCACTCCTAATGATATCATTAGTTTTGAAGATAATTTTAGTGACGAGGAATAGAAAATGAGTTTAAGGACAGAAGATCAAGTTAGGGATTATGCGAAATTAGTATTAGGCTTTGATGAAGCTGAAGAAAATGTTGATCAAGGGACTGGTCAAATAACAACTTTTAATCAATTAAGCTTCAAGGGATATTCAGATAAGCCAGATGGTTGGTGTTTACCTAAAAATATGAATGATGTAGCAATAATCAGGGGCTTGAATATTAGAAACCTCTTGGAAAATACACCAACTAAAACAACAGCTCCTACATACATAAAGAAAAAGCAGTAAATTCCTTATTTACTACTTTAATTATAGTTTCTAATTTCATTATTTGAAGCTATTTACTATCATTAGTTGTACTTGTCCTAATGGAATATTAAATATTATTCCATAAATAGACATTCCAAGTAATAATATTGCAATAAGAACTCCAATTCCGTAAAGGCAGCCGTTGCTAACCTTAGCTTTTTTAACTTTAATATTTATAAAACTATATATTAGGAATACTGTAAATATAAAAGCCAAAATATAATTTGGTAACATATTCACAATAAATTACCTTTTATTTACAAAATCTATTCCAAAAATCCACCCAGCTGCCATGTACTTCTCTTTGGTCAATGTAGGTAAAAGTATCTTCATCATACCAATCATGGTTAACTAAATCATCAATAGTCTCAGGAACAAAAAAGTTGAAAAACTCTTTCTTGAATGAACTACCATACTGTAAATAATATGCACCTACCATCTTTGTAAAATTGGTTTTCTTTACATCTTGTGGTTTATAGATAAGTGTTTCTCCAACCTGATTTAAATCAGGGCTTACTTCAAGAAAAACTAAACTTAAATTATCTTCCTTATAGCCAAGTATAAAACTTCTATATTTATAGGAAACAGTACGAAGCACTGCGAAATTCGCACCACCAATATCTTCTGAATAAGCATAAACTATTTTATATTCCGAACCATTATCTACTTGTCTATCAAAGATTTCTCTCATGCGATTTTTGTTTTCATCGCTTTTTACTTTATCTAACTCAACTGTTTTTTTGCCACCAAATAGATTAAACAAGCCCATTTTATTATCTCCTATCATAATTTTAAATTCTTTATATTGATAATAGCTTTTTTGTACAATTCTTACAAGCACAAAATATTGACTAAAAATTTCTTAAATTTTTTTTAACTCAGATACTTTAAAAATGCAAAATTAAATAAGGTTAATACTTCAAAATGGAGAGGGTTTATATTTGGTGATTTATTTGAAAATATTAAAAAGCCTGACGTGCTTCATGCAAGAGAAGTCGTTGAAGATGAGAACGGTATTCCTTATGTAGTAAGAACAAAATTTAATAATGGTATAAAATATAAAGCTACTGAAACTAAAAAAATGATTTCTAGCCTTAAGGGAGTTATATTATTTGGTGCAGAGAATGCATCATTCTTTTATCAAAAAGATGAAATAAGATAATTGTCCCTTGCTTACAAGGGCGCAATTATACACCCTAAAGGGTGCTTGCGTCCTGCGGAGCCAAACCCTTGCAGGGAGCAACAACCATTCGCTTTTTAAAAGTCAAGGGTAAATAAACTCACTAACGCTCGCCCTTGACTTTTAAAAATTGAAATGAAAGTAACAATTAAGCCGACATACTGAAACAACAAAATTAATTCAGTAGTCGGCTTTTTTTATTCTATCATTTCAAAACGCTCATTCACAAAGTGGATATAAAAATCTTCTAAGCCTCCACCTAAAACAACAAAAAAAGAAAGGAAGTGATAAAAATGGCAGACAGTTTTCATTTTTCAGTAAACATAATATCAAGAGGAAAAGGAAAAAGTGCAGTAGCAAGTGCAGCATATATAAGTGGAGAAAAAAATCTTTTAATGGGAAAGCTTGAAGCAATAAATAAAGAAAAAGACAAGATAAAAGATGAATACCAGGAAATTAATCATATAAAATATTCAGTAGATTTTGTAAACAAAGAACTTGGCATAGATTTATCCATAGAAATAGATAAGTTAATAAAACAAGGTGAAAAACCAAGTGTAATAGCACAGATTAAAAAAGTCCAAGACCAAGTTATTAAAGATAATGAATACAGAGAAATGATAAAAAACAAGAAAATGGATCAAGAAAGATAAGACCTGGTAAAAATATCTTATCCTATAATATGACCAAACAACTAAAGGCAGATCTAGGAGGTAATAGAGATGAATAAAAGGCAAGAGCTAATAGACGAACTTATAAAACCAGATCAAGATGGAACATACAAATCATATAAAAGCACAGAAGAAATAAAAGCAATGAACAATGAAGAAATACAGATTATATATTCCAACATGAAAAACTATCTATCAGACAAAAGAACACACATAAACTACTAAAGGTGGAAAGGTATTTTAAGCTATTTAAAAGTATAAAAGGTATAAAGACCTAAGAAATATATAAAAACATCAAAATAAAGCATTCCACCACCAAGAACAAACAAATAAAAACAAGCAAAGGGAAGTATAGAAAAATTAAAGCCTATACTTCCCTTTTTTTAATTCAAACAAAGGAGATAAAACATGATAAACGAAGAAATAAGTAAAGAAGAAGGTCAAGCAGCACAAACCATAATAACATACACAATAAAGGCAGCAAAAGAATCAATCAACTTAGACAAAGAAATACGAAAAAAGATGAATGATACTTTAGAAAAAGCAAATGGAAACCTAAAAAGCCTTATGGGCGATGAAATGAAAATAAAAGACCTCTACAAAAAAGGACAACTAGAAAATATAAGCATAGATCAAAGCAACCTCAAAGACTAAAAAAAGAACTAAACAAACTTGGAGTAAGCTTTTCGGTAATGAAAAACAAAGAAAGCAAAAACTATGAAATATTCTTCCAAGCCAAAGACATAAAAGTAATGGAATATGCCTTTAAGCAAGTCATAGTCAAGGAAAATAAAAAAGAAAAAAAGTATCCTAAAACAAATAAAGAAATACAAAGACCTATCCAATAAAAAGGATAAGACAAAAGAAAAAGTAAAAAGAAAAGTAAAAGAAAAAGTAAAACCAAGCAAAAAAGACATGACTAGAGAAATCTAAGGGAGTAACGAAAAGTTACACCCTTAAATAACCATAATAAAAAGACTTCCGAAAAGCAGAAGTCCAGAATTCCGAAAATCGGAAATCAAGAATTTCGATTATCGAAAATCTGGGAAATATCAATGTAGATGGGAGATTGGACGTATTATCGTAGAAGATGAGCAAGGACATTCAGAGAGAGCAGAGTATGGCAAAGAGCTTATAAATGACTTGTCAAGACAACTTACAAGAGAGTATGGCAGAGGATTTTCAAGGTCTAATTTACAGAATATGAGAAACCTATATTTATCCTATCCAATTTGCCAGACACTGTCTGGCAAATTGACCTGGTCCCATTATTGTGAACTCTTATCTATTAGCGATGAGAAAAAGCGAAGCTTCTATGAAAAAGAGAGTATCAATGCAAACTGGTCAGTAAGAGAACTTAAAAGACAGATAAAAACCTCCCTTTTTGAAAGATTGCTCTTATCATCAGGAGAAGAGAATAAAGAAAAAGTCCTAAACCTAGCTTTAAAGGGCAATGAAATAAATAAGGCGGCAGACCTTGTAAAAGACCCTTATGTGTTTGAATTTTTAGGTTTGCCAGAAGAAAAACCAATGATGGAAAGTGATTTAGAAAAGGCAATTATAGATCATATTGAAAAATTCTTGCTAGAACTTGGCAAGGGTTTTATGTATGTAGGCAGTCAACAAAGGGTAACTTTAGGCAACACCCACTATTATGTGGACATGGTATTTTATAATAAAATATTAAGGTCTTATGTCTTAATCGAACTAAAAACAAGTAAGCTAATGCCAGAAGCTGTAGGTCAAATAAATATGTATCTCAATTATTATAAGGCAGAAGTTAACGATGAAATGGACAATGAACCAATAGGAATAATCTTATGTACTGATAAGGACGGAGTACAAGCAGAATACGCCTTAGGAAATTTATCAAATAAAATATTCGCATCAAAATACACCCTATATATCCCAGACAGGGAAGAGCTTGAAGAGCAAGTAGAAAAAGTTATTAAAAAATATAAGGAAAAATAAACCATAGACTGCAATAATAGGTTGAACACTGGGACGATATCCTCTAAGCCAGCGATGACACCGTTTGGATTCCGACCCGGAACGCGGATCATCCAGTACTCGCGGGTTTTGTGCTCATTGTAGACAATAACCTCGCCGAGTTGGTAGGCAACAGCCACCTTATGTTTCTTGTAATAGGCGTTATAGTCCTTCTTCGGGATCCCGCTAAAGTCTTTGGTTTCTTGCCAGACATCCTCTACGTCATCCTTAATGATACCGAGGAGCCTTACCTCTCCAACAAGCTTCTTTGTGGGAGCGGTGGCATAGATGACGATCGTATCGATGGCGTCTCGGCAGCGAAGTTTCCTGAATTTGAATTTCTTTTGTCTGGCTATGATTTTTTCCACATACTGGGGCTTAATGGTTAATAACATTTGCGACATTGACATTACCCTCCTTTAATACTATTCTTACGGCTTTTATTATGATGAACATAAGATTAAAGGATGCTTTGATTTTTGATTGAAAGATCTATTTTGTTTTCATGTGCTGATGTGATCACTTCTATAATGCATTTCTACCTGAAGTAACATTCTTCAAGGAATATTACTGTTTATCAAGAGAGGGAATAACTCTTTTTAGTGGGCCTATCGCAAACAATTGTAGAAAAGAATAGGCCTATAAAAGCCATAAACTAGACCAAAGCACTAGTCTTTCCAAAGAAAAAAGCCAAGAAAAAATTGCCGGGAGGCAAGGGAAAGAGATTGAAACTTTTTTGTAAACGTGATAAGCTAAGTAAGCCATAGTGGAAGGGTCATAGACATTTTGAAACAGTTTGTGATCGAGGCCACAAGAGGTAAATGATGATTATTTATTTTAAGGAGGAAAAAATGGGAAAGAAATTCTCAAAGGTTTTAGGGATTTTCTTAGCTCTGGCTCTTATCCTGACTGCTGTTCCGACAGCGTTTGCTGCACCCAAGGATAGCGACACAGGTGTTGTTCAGCCCAGAGAAGGAAAATTCACTGTTACCATCAATACCAGCAGCAACAAGATTCTGATGCTTGGTAAGGATGACATGGCAAAATTGGACGTCTATGCAGCTTGGTCCGCAGAGAAGAAAGACGGAACCAAGGTCCAGGAAGCCCTGGCAAAAGCTCCTCAGTCGATCACCGTTGATAAGGCTTCGAAGATCTCTTTCGACGTTGATGTGCCTGAGAAGATCGCCGGAAATGACGTTGACACCCTGAAGAACATCACCCTCAAGGTTTGGGCCGATGCCGATTCTCTGGAGACTCTCGTTTCTGAGAAGGCCGGCAAGGTTGAAGTGAAAGACCCGACCATCAAAGCTAAGGAAATCTTCGGAACAGATATGGACCTGATTTTCTTGGGCAATGCTGTTGGCGGAAGCAAGGAAGATCCCGCTACTGCCGCTCAGGAAATGGGAACCCTGACCTTCGATCAGATTGTGGCTTGGGTTGGCGGAGACAATACTATTGCTTCTCCTGATGTCACCCTGAACTACAACTTCACCTTCGAGTGGGTTCTCAACCAGACCAAAGAGTCCACCATCCGTGTCTTTAAGGATGGAACGGATGAGCCAATTTCAGGGGCTAAAATCAAATTCTATAACGTTAAAGTAGATGGAGAAAAATACGCCCTTGATGAGAATCATAACTTAATGGTTGGTGATGAAGTAGAAGGCATTACAGGCAATTATATGACCGATAAGAATGGTACGCTCACGCTTGGCGAAGGTACCCTCAAAAACTTGCCTGGAAAAGCAAAAACAGCTGTCATCGCTGTTAAGGCCGAACATAAGGATTATAAGAACTCTACCGTTTCTTTCATCTCTCTCAGCAACGATCTGAACGACCAGATCCCCGGACTGGGTGGAAAGAACGGTGTTAACGCGGTTCTGAGAATGTATAACACCAAGGAACAAGCTCCCTTTGAAGTTCGCGTTTTCGCAGAAGGTCGCAAGGATGCCCTTCACGCTGTAGAAGGCGTTGAAGTTACCATCAATAAAGACGCTTCCGAGTACATGCAAGGGCTCAAATTGGGTGAAGTCCTCTATAACGGCAAAACCGACAAGAACGGCATTGCTTATGTTAAGGATCACAATGTTCTGATTTCCGAAGTTGAGAAGACCCAACCTGTTAAAGATAAGTGGACTCAGGTTCCTTACAAAGCCTACTCCATCATTACCGTCAAGAAGGACGGCAAGGTCATCAACCAGCATAAGATTGAAGACAAAGATATCCAAGCAAACTATTACGAAGTGAAGATCAATGAAGGTCGTAAGCCTCTCTTCCCGCGGATTGAGGGTGAAGATCGGTATGAAACCGCTGTTAAGATTGCCAAGGAACAGTATCCTAATGGTCTCGTGAACAAGACCGTCATCCTGGCAACCGGACAGAACTTCGCCGATGCTTTGACCGCTAACGGCCTGACCAACATCTACCAGGCTCCGATCCTCCTGACCAAGACCGATAACATTCCTGAGTCAGTCATGGCCTATCTGAAGGCTGAGCAGGCTGAAGGAAGACTGGAAAACGTCCTGATCGTTGGTAAGACCGGTGCTGTCTCTAACTCCGTTTCTGAAGCACTGACCAAGATGCGTCTGAATGTTGCCCGCGTCGGTGGTTCCAACAGATTTGAAACCGCCATCGAAATTGCCAAGCTCCTGAAGGCTGCAGAAGGCGAAGGAAAGATCCCCTTCTCTAAGAATGCTGATCTAGTAGCTGAAGACCGTACAAAGAATGACACCTACTTCCTGGCTAACGGCTTCAGCTTCGCTGATGCTCTGATCGCCTCCGTACCTTCTTCCCGCTATGGCTATCCTATCCTTCTGACTGATGGATCCAACCATCTCCGTCCTGAAACCAAGTCCTTCTTGGATGATGCGTTCAAGGCCGGCAAGCTGAACAAGATCCTGGTCATGGGCGGAACCGCTGTGGTTTCCGAAGGTGCTAAGTCTGACGTTCCCGGATCCAAGGTTGACAGACTCTATGGACAGGATCGTTACCAGACCAACATGGCTGTCAATGAATACTTCAAGAACGCAACCAAGGTTTATGTCGTAACCGGCGAAGCCTATGCTGACGCTCTTGTTGCCGGTCACCTGGCTGCTGAGAACAATGCTGCTATCCTGATGGTCAGCTCTAAGGGATTGACCAAGGAACAGTCTGACTGGATCAAGAAGAACGACAAGATCACCGACTACGTCATCGTTGGTGGTGACAAGGCCGTTTCTGAGAAAGTCGAAATGGAAATTGAAGACATCGTTCTTGGAATCACCAAGTAGTAATCTTCATTTACCTGGCAAAAAAGCCGAACCCTTTGGGTTCGGCTTTTTTCATGCTTATATTGTCTCTTGATTTGGTCTAATGTCTAAATAAATCTCTCTGTACCTGCCGAAGAATCCTTCCCGTCAGCCCCCAAATCGTCTTTCCTTTCCAATAGTAAAAGGGGGTCTCTGACTCACCCTCGATGAAGGGATAGTCCCTTCCTCCGGGAATGTCCTCGTAGGGGAAGGCTTCCTCCGGAAATTCTTTTACTTTGGACCGGTAGATCTTGGGCTCCAGCTCCTCCAGGTCTCGGAGAGAAATGGCGAAGATTTTCTCCACTTCATCAGGAGAGAAGGTCCCTTGATAGTTCTCGATAGTGCCCAGGAAGCAGTCGATCTTTCGACCGTAGGTGGAGACATAGGTGTAGGGATGGGCCAGGATTTGGACCTGGTTTGGAGAGAGGAGGAGCTCTTCGCAGGTTTCGCGATGGGCGGCTTCTTGGGGGCTTTCCCCCTCCTCAATGGCCCCGCCGGGGAAGGAGATTTCTCCGGGCTGGGTTTGGAGATGAGAGGCTCGGACTTCAAAGAGCAAAGAAAACTCCCCCTTCCCGTCCGGGATAAGGGGGAGGAAAACCGCATAGTGTTTCCATGAGCCCTCCCCAATGATTTGGGGAGGCTTGTTTTTTAGGGAAGCGAGATAGGTTTTGAGATGGAATTTCAAGGGGATGACCTCCTTCACCCTATTCGATAATGCCGAAGGAGAAGCCCTCTTTGCGGAGGGTTTCCACGATGAGGGGGATGGACTGGCGGGTAACTTCCTTGTTGGGGGTGTCGTGCATGAGGACGGTGATGCAGTTGGGCTTGCCGTAGGCGGTCCAGCCTTCGATGACTTTGTCTGCCTGGGCTTGGGGGGTCTTGGGCCCGCCTTTGCCGGAGGCGTCGCCGTTGGTGGAGTTCCAGTCGATCCAGTGGACGCCACGATCGGCCAGGGCCTTGTCGGCCCCATCCAGATTCTTCCAGGACATATGGCCGCCGGGATAACGCCAGACATTGACTTGGACGTCTTGGCCGAGTAGGCTTTTCAAGAGGTCGTGGCACTTGTCGTATTCTTCGAGAATGTGGTCCTTGTTGGCGGACCGGCCGGGGTAGAGGTAGGAGTAGTCGTGGCTAAAGGAGTGGAGGGCCAGGCCGTGTCCCTCATCCATCATCCGCTTGAGGAAGGGCAGGGTCTTCTCACTCATGGTCTTGCCGACCAGGAAGAAGGTGGCGGGGACACCTTCTTTGGCCAGGATGTCCAGTAGCTCTCCTGTGGATTCGGAGGAGGGGCCGTCGTCGAAGGTCAGGAAGGCGATCTTCTTGTCTCCGGCCAGGGGCTTTCCTTCATACATGGCTTCCTTGACGGCCATGATGGGGTAGGCATAGACGGATGCGGCCTTATTGTGGTTAGTCCCCTTGCCCTGGGCATTTTGGACGACGTCACCGGTGTTGGCCTTGGGTTGGATTTTCCCTTTGCCGGTGGCGGCTGGGGTCTCTGACCCGGAAGCCTGGTCGGATTGGCCTTGGCTCAGGTCTTGGTCCTGACCGGACTGGTCAGATTCGTTGGGGGTCTCCTGTGTTGAAGATTCGGGGTTGGTCCCGACCGGGGAAAAGGTCCCCTGGCTTTGGGGGGGATCGGTGGGGTTGCCCTGTTGGTGTTGGGCTGGAGGGACCAAGCGCCCCTCCTTGACTGACCGCAATCGGTAGCCGATGAAGATACCCATGGCAATAGCAAATACGACGATGACGAGGAAGGCCAGGAGCCTTCTCTGCTGGGCCTTCTTTCGGGCCTCAGCCCGCCGTTGGTGGAAATCAGGATGTTCCTGGAAATGGTTGGTCATAGCTCCTCACTTTTTATCTCAAGTTTGTCGATGTTTTCTCTTGCTAACTCACCCCTCTATTTTATCGAATTGGGGGAGGTCTGTCGAACATCTTTACTCCATATTTAGGGATTTTGGGGGAATAATTCCGCCCTATACATGAGGATGGGGATTTGGGCGGTTTTTCGGCAGGCGGGAATACCCCTCCAAATGGAGGTTTTGCCGGGAAGGGCCGGGATGAGGCTACCCCTCCAAATGGAGGTTTTGCCGGGAAAGGCCGGTATGAGGCTACCCCTCCAAATGGTGATTTTGTCGGGAAGGGCCGGTATGAGGCTACCCCTCCAAACGGGGATTTTGTCGGGAAGGGCCGGTATGAGGCTACCCCTCCAAACGGAGGTTTTGTCGGAAAGGGCCGGTATGAGGCTACCTCTCCAAAAGGGGATCTTGTCAAGAGGACCGGTATGGGCATATAGACTAAGGTTTTTGGAACAGATCCGGGACGAAGTTTATGTCAAAATGTAAGGGATAATCCGATGAATGATGATTGGAGACAAGGAGGAGTCTTGAATAGAAAGCGAGATCGGAAGAATGATAAAATTGGAGCCTTAAAAAAGGGGTTGGAGTCGATTAAAGTGGAGGAAATCGAGGGAAATCTCTATATCCGGCGTGGGCGGGGGACAAGTCAGTATTATCACCGGGTCCGTATAGAGGGAAAGATTCAACGTCATTATATTTCTATTCATGAGATGGATTTGGCTCGGCATTTGGCCCAGCAGACCTATAATCGGTCGGTGGAAAGGCTTATTTCTTCTTTAGAAAGAGAGGATTTGGATAATGATGAGATTGACCGTCTGGTGGATGACCAATTTCTGACCTTGTCGCCGGAGAGGAGGAGTTTGATTCGACCGGTCCAGAAGCCTCTCTTTCAGAAGTTGGCGGATTGGAAGAAGAGGACCTACCAGGGGCTCCCCTTCAAACCAGAGGATCCTTTGATTCTGACTTACCAGGGAAAGCGGGTGAGATCCAAGACGGAAAAAATACTCTGTGACCGCTTTGATCAGATGGGCATCACCTACAAATACGAATGCCCCCTGGTCCTCAAGGACGGGGTCATCTTCTATCCCGACTTCACCTTCTTCAATCCCTATACTGAGGAGGAAATCTATTGGGAGCACCATGGCCTCATGGGGGATGAGGACTATACGATGAGGACGATTGAGAAGATCCGGATCTATGAGAAAAATGGGATCGGGCTGGGTCGGCGGCTCCTGGTGACCTTTGAAGGGGGAAAGCTGAGCGTGGACTACGACCGGGTCAAGGACTTGATTCAAGACTTCCTTATGCCTTTGGTTCCTCCCGGAGCCCGGCCAAGGCAAAAAAAGGACCGCCAAAGGGAGGTCCTTTAGCGGTCCAGTCACGAGGCCCCGAAGGGGGCCGGCATTAGATTTCCTGATCGAAGTAGGCTTTGGCAGCCTGGAAGAACTTCATATCGTAGGTCCCGGGAACGTTGAGGTAGAGGCCGGAGCCGGAGCGTTCGGTGTGGCCCATCTTGCCCAAGATCCGGCCGTCGGCAGCCATGAGGCCTTCGATGGCGGCGGTGGATCCGTTGGGATTGAAGGCGATGTCCATGGAGGGCCGGCCATCGGGGTCGGCGTATTGGAAGGCAACCTGGTCATTCCGGAAGAAGGCTTGGACGTCCTCATCCCGGGCCAGGAAGCGGCCTTCCCCGTGGGAGATGGGGGCCTTATAGAGGCGGTCGGGGTCCAGGAAGCGGAGCCAGGGGGAGTCGGTGGAGGCCACACGGAGGTTGACGATCCGCGATTGGTGGCGGCCGATCCGGTTGTAGGTCAGGGTGGGGGCGGTTTCCTTGGGGTCGGTGATGTGACCGTAGGGGAGGAGGCCCAGTTTGACCAGGGCCTGGAAGCCGTTGCAGATGCCCAGGGCCAGACCCTCCCGTTTATAAAGGAGGTCTTCGATGGCTTGGGCGATGCCTTCATTGCGGAGGAAGGAGGCCATAAACTTGGCCGACCCGTCGGGCTCATCCCCGCCGGAGAAGCCGCCGGGCAGGTAGAGGACCTGGGCCTGGTCCAGGGCCTTGCGGAAGGCCTCCGTGGATTCGGCGATGTCCCGGCTCGTTTGGTTGCGGACCACGAAGACCTGGGGTTCCAGGCCTCCCTCCCGGATGTACTGGGCGGCGTCGTATTCGGTGTTGGTGCCCGGGCAGACCGGGATGAGGACCTTGGGACGGGCCTGGGAGGAATTGAGACGAACCTGGGACAGTTTGGCACGGACCTGGGACATGGGGTTGTCGGCAGGGGCCTTGGCCTTGGGGGCTGGGAGGTCGGCTTCGCCAATCTCGGGCCCTTCCAGGGGATAGACCTCCTCTAATGTATCCTCATAAGCCGCCAGGAGGTCGGCCAGGTCCAGGACCTCATCCTTATATTGGAGGGTCCGGTCATCGGTGGTCCGGCCCAGGAGGGTCAGGTCGAAGGCCTCGGAGGGGGCCAGGTCCTCCCGGACTTCCAGGATCAAGGAGCCGTAGGTCCGGTCGAAGAGGGCGGCCAGGTCCCGTTCCTCATAGACAAAGCCCATCCCGTTCCCCAGGGCCATTTCAAAGACCTTGTGGGCGATCCCGCCCATGTCGGGGGTCCCGGCGGCCAGGATCTTGCCCGCCCGGTTGGCTTCATCGACATAGTCGAAGAGGGCCCGGAGGGAGTCGGTTTCGGGAAGTTGGTTGTCGTCTTTCTTCGGCGAGAGGAGGTAGACCTTGTGGCCGGGGCCCTTGAATTCCGGAGAGAGGACCCGGTCCAGCTTGCCGGTGGTGACGGCAAAGGAGATGAGGGTGGGGGGGACATCCAGGTCTTCGAAGGAGCCGGACATGGAGTCCTTGCCCCCGATGGCGGCCAGGCCGAAGTCCATCTGGGCCTGGTAGGCACCCAGGAGGGCGGCCATGGGGAGCCCCCAGCGCTTGGGGTCCTGGTCCAGGCGGAGGAAGTACTCCTGGAAAGAGAGGTAGGTCTCTTCTAGGTCGGCCCCCGTGGCCACCAGCTTGGTCAGGGAATCGACCACCGCATAGTAGGCCCCGTGGTAGGGGGAGGAGGCGGTCAGGTAGGGGTCAAAGCCCCAGGCCATGAAGGAGACGTCCTCGGTGTCAGCCTTTTCCACGGAGATCTTCTGGACCATGGCCTCCGGGGGGGTCAGCTGGTTTTGACCGCCGAAGGGCATGAGGACGGTCCCCTTGCCGATGGTGGCGTCGAAGGATTCGGCCAGGCCCCGCTGGGAGGCTCCGTTCAGGTTGGTGACCACCTCTTCCATGGCGGAGGCGAAGTCCTTGGGGTCCTCCACCAGTCCGGCAAAGGAGGGGGTGAACTTGGCGGTTTCCACCGTGATGTGCTTGTCCGCTCCGTTTTCGTCCAGGAAGGACCGGTCCAGGTCCACGATGGTCTTGCCCTGCCAGGTCATCTTGACCCTAGGCTCCTCGGTGACCACGGCCACCTGGGTGGCTTCCAGGTTTTCCTCATGGGCCATGGCCAGGAATTCTTCCAGGTCCTCAGGGTCGATGCAGACGGCCATCCGCTCCTGGGATTCGGAGATGGCCAGTTCCAGCCCGTTCAGGCCCTCATACTTCTTAGGGACCTTGTCCAGGTCGATTTCCAACCCGTCGGCCAGCTCGCCGATAGCCACGGAAACCCCGCCGGCTCCAAAGTCATTGCAGCGCTTGATCATCTTGACGGCCTTGGGGTTGCGGAAGAAGCGCTGGAGCTTTCTTTCCTCGGGGGCATTCCCCTTCTGGACTTCGGCCCCTGCGGTTTCCGCCGAGTCCACCTTCTGGGCCTTGGAGGACCCGGTGGCTCCGCCGATCCCGTCACGGCCGGTCCGTCCACCCAGGAGGATGATGGGGTCGCCCGGATGGGGGGTCTCCCGGCGAACCAATTCCGCCGGAACGGCAGCGACCACCGCGCCCACTTCCAGCCGCTTGGCCACATAGTTGGGGTGGTAGATTTCCCGAACCTGGCCCGTGGCCAGACCGATCTGGTTCCCATAGGAGGAGTAGCCCTGGGCCGCTTCTCGGCAAATTTGGATCTGGGGGAGCTTGCCTTCCAGGGTCTCTTCCACCGGGGTCAGGGGGTCGCCCGCCCCGGTCACCCGCATGGCCCCATAGCAGTAGGCCCGGCCGGACAGGGGGTCCCGGATGGCCCCGCCGATGCAGGTGGCGGCCCCGCCGAAGGGCTCGATCTCTGTGGGGTGGTTGTGGGTCTCATTTTTGAAGAGGAGGAGCCAGGGCTCTTCCTTGCCATCGATGGTGACTTGAATCTTGACCGTGCAGGCGTTGATTTCTTCGGAAGCGTCCAGGCCGTCCAGCTTGCCTTGGGCCCGGAGGGCCTTGCCGGCGATGGTTCCCAGGTCCATGAAGGTGATGGGCTTGGTCCGGCCCAGTTCCTCCCGGGTTTTCAGGTAGTCCTGATAGGACTTTTCCAGGAGGGGGTCTTCAAAAGTGACTTGGTCCAGGACGGTGTTGAAGGTGGTGTGGCGGCAGTGGTCGGACCAGTAGGTGTCCAGGATGCCCAACTCGGCCTCGCTGGGGTCCCGGTCCTTCTTCTTGAAGTAGTCCTGGATCAGGGTCAGGTCGTCCAAGCCCATGGCCATGGCCCGGTCCTCCCGGAAGGCGTCCAGGGCGGCGGAGTCCATGGCCCGGAAGCCCTCCAAGATCCGGACGGGGTCCGGGGGGGTGATCTTCATGGCCAGGCTTTCCTTCTTGTCCAGGCCGGCCTCCCGTGAATCCACGGGGTTGATGAGGAGGCGGCGGAGTTTGGCCTGGTCGGCCTCGGTCAGGGCCCCATAGAAGAGGTAGACCTGGGCGGAGAGGACCCGGGGGCGGTCACCGCCCAGGAGCATCTGGATGCACTGCTCAGCGGAGTCGGCCCTTTGGTCGAATTGGCCGGGGAGGGCTTCCACGGCCAGGATGAAGTCGGCCTTCCGTCCGTCTTGGGCCTCATCTAGGCTTTGGTAGGTCAGGTCGACCGGGGGGTCGGAAAAGACCTCCTCCAGGGCCAGGTCAAAGAGGTCCTCGGAGGCCATGTCCACATCGTATCTTTTGAGGAGGCGGACTTCCTCCAGGCCATCGATCCCGTAGAGGGTTTGGGCATCCGAGAGGATCCGATCCTCCTCATTCCGAAGGCCGGGCTTTTTTTCAACGTAGCGGCGAAAGATCATGATAACCTCGCTTTCAAGGCCTCTTGGCCAATATCTTTTCGGTAGTAGGCATGGTCAAAGTGGCAGTCTTGGATGGACCGGTAGGCCTTTTTGATGGCCTGGTCCAGGGTCTTGGCCCGGTCGGTCACGGTCAAGACCCGGCCGCCGGAGGTCAGGAGGGACTCCCTCTCCAGGCGGACGCCGGCGAAGTGGACCTTGTCCAGGACCTCCTCGGAAACGGTGACCGGGTAGCCGGTCTGGTAGGCTTGGGGATAGCCCTCAGAGGCCAGGACCACGCAGCAGGCGGCATCCTTGGAGAAGTTGACTTCGACCTGGTCCAGCCGCTCCTCAGTCACGGCCTCCATGATGGTCAGGAGGTCGGATTCCAGGAGAGGAAGGACCACTTGGGTTTCGGGGTCGCCGAACCGGCAGTTATATTCGATGACCTTGGGGCCGTCTTTGGTCAGCATGAGGCCGAAGTAGAGGCAGCCCTTGAAGGGACGGCCTTCTTTGTTCATGGCTTCCACGGTGGGGAGGAAGATGGTTTCCATGCAGGTCTTGGCCACCTCATCCGTATAGTAGGGGTTGGGGGCGATGCAGCCCATGCCCCCGGTGTTGAGGCCCTTGTCCCCGTCCAAGGCTCGCTTGTGGTCCATGGAGGAGACCATGGGGACCAGGGTCTTTCCGTCGGTGAAGGTCAGGACGGTCACTTCCGGTCCTTCCAGGAATTCTTCGATCAGGCAGGTTTCGCCGGACTTGCCGAATTTCCCCTCCACCATGCAGGCCCGGACGGCCTCCCGGGCCTGGTCTTCCGTCGGGCAGATCATGACCCCCTTGCCCTTGGCCAGGCCGGAAGCCTTGACTACCAGGGGGGCGCCGACTTGGTCGATGAAGGCCAGGGCCCGGTCCAGGTCGTCGAAGACCTTGAACTTGGCCGTGGGGATACCGTATTTTTCCATGAGGCCCTTGGAGAAGGCCTTGGAGCCCTCGATCTCAGCGGCTGCCTTATTGGGGCCGAAGCAGGGGATGCCCAGGGCTTCCAGGCGGTCGACCAGGCCCATGACCAGGGGGTCGTCGGGGGAGACGACGGCATAGTCTACAGGGTTTTCTTGGGCTAATTCACAGACTCCGTCCAGGTCCTCGGCCGAGATGTCGATGCAGTCGGCATCCATCCCGTAGCCGGGGTTGCCCGGCAGGGCCCAGATGGTCCGGACTTTGGGGTTTTCACGAAGTTTTCTTACAATGGCATGTTCACGGCCGCCACCGCCGACTAAGAGGATGTTCATGAGGACTCCTTTTCATGCATGGATGGGGATAGGGGAAAAATTCAGAAACGAATCAGTGGTGGAAGAGGCGGAGGCCGGTCTTGCACATGACCATGCCGTAGCGGTCGGCCACCCGGATGACGTCATCGTCCCGGATGGACCCGGCGGGCTGGGCGACGTAGGATACGCCGGACTTCTTGGCCCGCTCCAGGTTGTCGCCGAAGGGGAAGAAGGCGTCGGACCCCAGGGCCACCCCGGTGATCTCGTCCAGGTAGGCCCGCTTGTCCTCATCGGTCAGGGGCCGGGGTCTTTCCGTAAAGTACTTTTGCCAGTTCCCCTCGGCAGTCACATCCTCCTCATTGCGGTTGATGTAGCCGTCGATGACGTTGTCCCGGACGGGCCGCTTGAGCCCTTTCTTAAAGGGGAGGGAGAGGATCTGGGGGGAGAGGCGGAGGAACCAGGTGTCGGCCTTATCCCCGGCTAAGCGGGTGCAGTGGATCCGGGACTGTTGGCCGGCCCCGATCCCGATGGTCTGGCCCTGGTAGGCGAAGGCCACGGAATTGGACTGGGTGTACTTGAGGGCGATGAGGGCGATGGTCAGGTCCCGGATGGCTTCCTGGGGGAGGTCCTTGTTCTTAGTCAGGATCTCTCGGAAGAGGTCGGGGGTGACCTTGCAGGTGTTGTGACCCTGGCTGAAGGTGACGCCGAAGACCATCTTGGTCTCGACGGCAGGGGGCTGGTAGTCGGGATCCACCTTCAAGACCACATAGTTTCCTCCCTTTTTCTCCTTGAGGATGTCCAGGGCTTCCGGAGCATAGCCCGGGGCGATGACCCCGTCGGAGACTTCGCGTTTGATCAATCGGGCCGTCGTCTCATCGCAGGGATCGGAGAGGGCGACGAAGTCCCCGAAGGAGGAGAGGCGGTCGGTCCCTCTGGCCCGGACATAGGCCTGGGCCAGGGGGGAGTCATCCAGCCCCTCCACTCCCTCCACAAAGCAGGCCTTCTTGAGTTCCGGAGAAAGGGGGAGGCCGACGGCGGCGGAGGTGGGGGAGACGTGCTTAAAAGAAGTGGCGGCCGGGAGGTCCAGGGCCTCCCTCAGCTCCTTGACCAGCTGCCAGGCGTTGAGGGCGTCCAGTCCGTTGATATAGCCGGGCCGGCCGTTGAGGACCTCGATGGGGAGGTCGGACCCGTCCTCCATGGAGAGGAAGGCGGGCTTTTGGTTGGGGTTACATCCATATTTGAGTTCCAGTTTTTTCACACTTGCCTCCTATATGGTGAGTTCTTCGTCGATGACGGTTTTGTGGTAGCGGTCCAGGATGTCCCGGACCTCGCCCCGGAGATAGTCGGTGACCTGGGCGGGGGCCCGACCCACATAATCCCTGGGGTCCAGGTGGGCCTGGATTTCCTCCAGGGTCAGGGGGATGTCGGGATCCTCGGCCAGGCGGGCGATGAGGTCATTTTCTCCCCCCTCCAGCTTGACCTTCCGGGTGGCGGCGTGGGCGTGTTCCCGGATTTTCTCATGGATGGCCTGGCGGTCTTTGCCCCGCTTGACCGAGGCCATCATGATGTTCTCCGTGGCCATGTAGGGGAGCTTTTCCATGACCCGGCGGTGGACCACCTTGTCGTAGACGGTCAGGTCCTGGGTCACGTTGATGTAGATGTTGAGGATGGAGTCCACGCCCAGGAAGGCCTCAGAGATGGAGAGTCGGCGGTTGGCCGAGTCGTCCAGGGTCCGCTCGAACCACTGGCAGGAGGCCGTGACGGCGGGGTTGAGGGCGTTGACCATGACGTGGCGGGCCAGGGCCGTGATCCGCTCCGACCGCATGGGGTTCCGCTTGTAGGGCATGGCGGAGGACCCTACCTGGGTTTTCTCAAAGGGCTCTTCCATCTCCTCGAAGGATTGGAGGATCCGGAGGTCGTTGGCAAACTTGGAGGCGGCCATAGCGAAGTTGGCCATAGCGGCCAGGTAGTGGAAGTCCACCTGGCGGGAGTAGGTCTGGCCGGAGACCGGGACGGTGTCCTCGAAGCCCAGGATCCGGGCCACGCCCTTGTCCAGGGCCTTGACCTTGTCCTCATCTCCATCAAAGAGGGCCAGGAAGGAGGCCTGGGTTCCGGTGGTTCCCTTGGCCCCGCGGAGGCGGAAGCGGTCCAGGAGGTCCTGGAGGAAGGTCATGGCCAGGACCATGTCGTTGATCCAGAGGCAGGCCCGCTTGCCCACAGTGGTCATCTGGGCGGGCTGGAGGTGGGTGTAGCCCAGGCAGGGGAGGTCCTTGTAGCGGTCGGCAAAGTCGGCCAGGTTGGCCACGACCTGGGCGGACTTCTTGAGGACCAGCTGGGAGGCATCGTAGATCTGGAGGAGTTCAGCGTTGTCCGTCACATAGCAGGAGGTGGCGCCCAGGTGGATGATGGGCCGGGCCTTGGGGGCCACCTGGCCGAAGGCGAAGACGTGGCTCATGACGTCGTGGCGGATTTCCTTCTCCTTTTGCCGGGCAACCTCATAGTCGATGTCCTCGGCGTGGTCTTCCATTTCCTTGATTTGTTCCTCGCTGATGTCCAGGCCCAGGTCCTTTTCCACCTTGGCCAGGGCGATCCACATCTTCCGCCAGGTCCGGAACTTGTAGTTGTCCGAGAAGAGGAATTCCATCTCGGCCGAGGCATAGCGGGCAGAATAGGGGGACTGGTAGGCATCATGGTTTTGAGTCATTGATCTTCTCCTTCCCGGGCATTGGTGATGATCTCTTCCACCCGGCCGGTGGCCAGGTCCTGGGTCCGGACATAGAGGGCCACCTTATTTTCACTGTCCAGGCCCGCCCAAAGGGCCCGGCTGAAGTCCTCCAGGGATTCGTCTTCGATCCGGAGGGCGACCGGCTCTCCTTGGAAGGAGGGGATGGGGTCCCCGTCCGTTTGGTAAGTAGAAAGGAAGTGGCCCAGACCGGCCCGGGCCTCAAAGTGGAAGAAGGACCGGGAGCAAGCCCCGCCTTCCGGGTCCTGGGCCTTGAGGATGGCCATCTCATAAGTAAAGGGAATATTTTCCGTCTGTTGGGTCCAGTCGGCCCGGCCGGAAATCCGGGGGGTCCAGTTGGGCCCGTCGGGTTCAAAAGTCCGGGAGAAGAGGGCCTGGTCAAAGGTCTTTCCCTCTTTTTCAAAGTCCACAATGGTGTCGGTCTGGTCCCCATTGGTCAGGATGAAGTGGTCGGGATAGGCCGCCGTGGCCCGGTAGATGATGAGGGAGGGGTCCTCCACCAGGGATTCATCGAAGAGCTTGGTGTAGAGTTGGCCTTGATCCAGGCGGAAGACCCGGTTCCGGGAATTTTTGGACCGGCCCATGATGAAGTAGGCCGAAAGGACCTTCTTCCCATCCGGGGTCAGGCCCAGGAAAATTCCCCGGCCGGGGTAGGGGTTGCCCTGGACCCATTGGGCCAGGGTCTTCTTGCTTGCAATAAAGTCCATCATGGTCTCTCCTCTCGTCTTTCGCTGTTTTTTTCGCCGGACCTCCTGGTCACGATCTCCCGGGCCAGGTCTTCCGTGGCCCGGGGGAGGAGGATCCATTCGGCCTCCTCCATGACCCGCTTCTGGAGGGTTTCGGGGCTGTCGTCCGGACGGACCTCCACGGCCTTTTGGAGGAGGATGGGCCCCCCGTCCGGCTCGGCGTTGACCAGGTGGACCGTGGCCCCTGTTACTCTGACTCCTCTTTCCAGGGCCGCCTCATGGACCTTGAGCCCGTAGTAGCCGGGACCGCAGAAGGAGGGGATGAGGGAGGGGTGGATGTTGAGGATGGGGCCGGCGAAGGCCCGGAGGAAGTCTTCGGACAGGATGGCCAGGAAGCCGGCCAGGACCACCAGGTCAATCGCTTCCTCTTTTAGGGCCGTCAGGAGTTTTTCTTCAAAGGCCGGGCCTTCCCCCTTTTTCCGGGGAATATAGAGGGCGGGGAGGTCCGCCTTCCGGGCCCTCTCCAAGGCATAGGCCCCCTTCCGGTTGGAGACCACCAAGCAGATCTCGCCATGGGGGAGGTCACCGGCCTTCTCCCGGTCCAGGAGGGCTTGGAGGTTGGTCCCGCCTCCGGAGACCAGGACGGCGATCCGGGCCCGGTCTCTCATTCGAAGGCCACCCTTTCTTCCGACCGGACGACCTTGCCCAGGCGGTAGGCGGCCAGGCCGTCCTCTCTTAGGATGGTCTGGGCTTGGTCGGCCGAATCTTCCGGAAGGACCAGGACCATGCCCACGCCCAGGTTGAAGGTGTTGAACATATCGTGGTCATCCACACCGCCCAGGTCCTGGAGGTAGGGGAAGACGGGGTGGACCCGGATGGCCTCCCGCCGGATCAGGGCCCCCAGGCCGTCCGGGAGGGAACGGGGGATGTTCTCATAGAAGCCTCCGCCGGTGATGTTGGCAACGGAGCGGACGGTCACTTTCTTGAAGACATCCAGGACTTCCTTGACGTAGATTTTGGTGGGCTCCAGGAGGACCTGGCCCACGGTCTTTCCGGCCAGGTTGAGGTCCAGGAAGGACCCGCCCAGGTTCCCGGGTCCCTTGGCCAGGATATCCTCCATAGGGAAGGGGTCATCCAGGGAGATCCCCCGGTCGGCCAGGATCTTCCGAACCAGGGAGAAGCCGTTGGAATGGAGGCCGGTGGAAGGGAGGGCCAGGAGGACGTCCCCTTCTTGGATGTCTTCGGGGTTGGGGATCTTGGACTTTTCCACGATGCCCACGGCAAAGCCGGCGATGTCGTATTCGTCTTCAGGGTAGAAGCCGGGCATTTCAGCGGTTTCTCCGCCGATGAGGCCGGCGCCGGACTGGACGCAGCCCTCGGCCACACCTTCGACGATGGAGGCGATCCGGTCGGGGTCGTTCTTCCCGCAGGCGATGTAGTCCAGGAAGAAGAGGGGCTCGGCCCCCAGGCAGATGATGTCGTTGACGCACATGGCCACGGCATCGATTCCGATGGTGTTGTGGGTGTCCATGTCGAAGGCCAGCTTGAGCTTGGTCCCGACACCGTCGGTTCCGGAGACCAGGACGGGCTCCTCATAACCCTTGGGGAGTTGGAAGAGACCGCCGAAGCCTCCGATGGAGGAGAGGACCCCGGGGCGGTTGGTCCGGGCCAGGTGGTCTTTCATGAGCTCAACGGCCCGGTAGCCGGCGGTGATGTCGACACCGGCCTGGGCATAGGCGGTGGAGTGGGATTGGTTTTTATCGGTGGTCATGTTTATTCCTTTCCATTCCAGCAGTAGGTGCAGAACCTGCAGGGGTCCAGTTCGATGGAGTCCAGGAGTCCCTTAAGGGATTGGTATTCCAGGGAGGAGAAGTGGAAGTGTTCCGCAATCTGCTTGCGGAGGGCCTTCCCTCTCTCGCTTTCCCCGTCGGCATAGTCGTCCAGGTAGTTGAGTCCTTCTTCCCCTTCCAGGTCAACGATGGTCCGGCGAGTCAGGAGTTCCATATCGTCGTGGGACCGGGAGAAGCCCAGCCAACGGCAGACATACATGGTGGGGGGTGTGGCGGACCGCATATGGACTTCTTTGGCCCCGTTTCGGTAGAGGAAGCCCACGGTTCCCTGGAGCTGGGTTCCCCGGACGATGGAGTCGTCCACGAAAAGGAGTTTTTTGTCTTTGATGAGGCCGTGGACGGGGACCAGCTTCATCCGGGCCACCTTCTCCCGCTGGCGTTGGAATTGGGGGGTGAAGGACCGGGCCCAGGTGGGGGTGTACTTGACCATGGCCCGGGCATAGGGGAGGCCGGCCTCATAGGCATAGCCCAGGGCATGGCCGATGCCGGAGTCGGGGACGCCAACTACGGAATCCAGTTCGGGGAGGAGGCCCCTTTCCTTGTCCTGCTTGGCCATGAGGGCTCCGTTCCTGTTCCGGACGGCTTCAACGTTGATGCCGTTGTAGACAGAGGCGGGGTAGCCATAGTAGGCCCAGAGGAAGGCACAGATTTTTTCTTCCTTCCTGGGGGGGACCAGCTGGAAGACCTTGTCTTTGGTGATCTTGACGATCTCTCCGGGGCCGACTTCCTGGTAGTCCCGGTAGCCCAACTTCTGGTAGGAGAAGGATTCGAAGCAGACGGCGAAGCCTTCCTCATCCCGGCCGATCATGACGGGGATCCGGCCCTTGAGGTCCCGGACGGCGATGATGGTCCCGTCGGCTTGGAGGATGAGGAGGGACATGGTTCCGTCGACGATTTCCTGGACGAAGCGGATGCCGTCGATCATGTCTTCTTTCATGTTCATGAGGGCGGCGATGAGTTCGCAGGAGTTGATCCCGCCGCCGGAGATGGCGTCGAAGTGGGCTCCCGGCTCCCGGAGGTAGCGTTCCACCAGTTCGTCCTGGTTGTTGAGGATGCCGGTGAAGCAGATGGCATAGGTCCCGAAGGAGGAGTGGATGAGGAGGGGCTGGGGGTCCCGGTCGGAGATGCAGGCGATGGCCGAGGTCCCGTGGATTTCTTCCAGGACGTGCTCGAAACGGGTCCGGAAGGGGGTGTTTTCGATGTTGTGGATCTCCCGTTGAAGGCCTTCTTCGGGGTCATAGCAGGCGATGCCGGCCCGGTGGGTTCCCAGGTGGGAGAGGTAGTCTGTTCCGTAGAAGACGTCTTCGATGGCGTCCCGGGCGGACACAAGTCCAAAAAATGCGCCCATGTGGCGGGTCTCCTTTCTGTAAAGGAAAGTGGTTGAAAAAGAAAGAGCCGTCCCAAAAAAGATACAGTGGGACGACTCGGGGTCGGAATGCTATTTACCGGAAGTGACCCGGCGGAACATTTCCTGGTAGGCGTCTTCGATCTTGCCCATGTCGCGGCGGAAACGGTCCTTGTCGAGTTTTTCGTTGGTCTCGGTGTCCCAGAACCGGCAGGTGTCCGGGGAAATCTCATCGGCGAGTACAATGGTCCCGTCGGGGAGGCGGCCGAATTCCAGCTTGAAGTCGACCAGCTTGACATTGTGCTTGAGGAAGAATTCTTTCAGGGTCTCATTGACCTTGCGGGAGAGTTCTTCAATCCGGTCCAACTCTTCCTTGGTGGCCAGCTTAAGGGCCAGGACGTGGGACTTATTGATCAGGGGGTCATGGAGGTCATCATTCTTCAGGGAGAACTCAAAGGTGGGTTCGTCAAAGTCGATGCCCTCTTCCACGCCGTAGCGCTTGGCGAAGGAGCCGGCGGAGGTGTTGCGCATGATGACTTCCAGAGGAACAATTTCAACCTTCTTAACGACGGTGTCGGTATCCGACAGTTCTTCGACAAAGTGGGTGGGGACGCCGACTTCTTCCAGGAGCTGCATGAGGATGTTGGTCATCCGGTTGTTGATGGAGCCCTTACCGACAATGGTGCCCTTCTTTGCACCGTCACCGGCGGTGGCGTCGTCCTTATAGGAGACGATCAGCTTGTCGTCTTCGTCCGTCAGGAATACCTTCTTTGCCTTGCCTTCGTAGAGTTGTTCTTTCTTTTCCATAGGTCGATTCCAGTCCTTTCTCCCTTAGCGGGGCGGGTCATGGGCGGGCGATCCGTCCAGGCCGGCCTTCCTTGTACGATTTCCAGGAACTTCTATTGTACTATTTATTGAGCTTTTCTTCCACCTTCTTATTCTTTTCCAGGTTGGCCTGGTGGTCGGCCTTCCGGCGGGCCTTGAGCCGGTCGGCCAGGTCCTCATCCTCCAGGGCCAGGATCTGGCAGGCCAGGAGGGCGGCGTTCTTTCCGCCGTCGATGGCCACGGTGGCCACGGGGATGCCGGAGGGCATCATGACGGTGGAGAGGAGGGCATCCATTCCTTCCAGGCAGGCGGACTTGCAGGGGAGGCCGATGACGGGGAGGATGGTGTTGGCGGCGAGTGCGCCGGCCAAGTGGGCGGCCATGCCGGCGACTCCGATGAGGACCCCGAAGCCCTTTTCTTCAGCTGTCTGGGCGAATTCCTTGGCTTCTTCCGGGGACCGGTGGGCGGAGTAGACATGAGCCTCAAAGGGGACCTCCAGCTCCTCCAGGATCTTGGTGGCTTTTTCCACAATGGGGAGGTCGGAGTCGGACCCCATGACGATGGCAACTTTTTTCATGACACTTCCTTTCTGGATTTTCCGGTCCGGGTTTAGAGGTCGTCGACCAGGGCACCGGACTTGGCGTATGCGGTGGACCGGGCTTCAAAGAAGTCGGTCTTGATCATGTTGGCGTTGGAGTAGTTGGAGACCCACTTCATGGACTCGGGTTCCTCCCTGTGGCCCTCATAGATGGGCTCCAGGCCGATGTCCACGGCCCTCTGGTTGGCCAGGTATTTGATGTAGTCTTCCACCATGGACTCATTGAGCCCCTGGATATCGTTGCCGATGACGTACTTGCCCCAGGCCATCTCCTGCTCAGCCCCTTCCTTGACCATGGCTTGGTACTCGGCTTGGAGGTCTTCGGTAAACATGGAGGGTTCTTCCTTCCGCAGCTCGTTGATGATGTTGCGGAAGAGCCAGAGGTGGGTGTTTTCGTCCCGGTTGATGTAGCGGATTTGCTGGGCGGACCCGGTCATCCGGCCGTTCCGGGCCAAATTGTAGAAGAACATGAAGCCGGAGTAGAAGTAGACCCCCTCCAGGATGTAGTTGGCCACGAGGACTCTTAAGAAGTTATGGGGGGTCTTTTCTTCCTGGAAGTCATTGTAGATATCGCCGATGTACTTGTTCCGCTTGGCCAGGAACTCATCATCCCGGTAGAGGTAGAGGATCTCATCCCGCTTGTCGGGCTCGCAGATGGAGTCCAGCATGTAGGAGTAGGACTGGGAGTGGATGCACTCCTGGTAGGTCTGGATGTGGAGGCAGAGGTTGACCTCATTGGCCGTGATGTAGTCGGATACGTTTGGGAGGTTGGCCGACTGGATGGAGTCCAGGAAGATGAGGAAGGAGAGGACCTTATCATAGGCCACCCGCTCCGCTTCCGGCAGGTTGGGGTACTGCTTCTTATCCTGGGCCAGGTTGATCTCCTCCGGAATCCAGAAGTTGTTCATGGCCTGGCGGTACCAGTCCGAGGTCCACTCATACTTGAGATTGTTGAAGTCATTTAAGTTGGTCGTATCCCCATTGACCATCCGTCTGGCGGTCAGAGAGATGTCCCCATCAGGGTTATAGAGGGGCTTTTTATTGATCGTTTCCATGAAAACTTCCTTTCTGTATGTAGGATGTAGAATCTAAGTCCATCGCCTCCATTATATACGATGTGGGAGAAATAGAGCAGGGGAAAGGGGGAAGGATGAGGAATGAAAATGTTTGCATCCCAAGAAAAAATACTATAATTTATATAAGTAAGGAAGGAATATGTATCGGCAAAAAAGGAGGGATCATCATGATTTCACTTCAAAAGAAAGTCGTCCACTGCCTCCTCATCTTGGGAATTTGTCTACTCTTCGTATCCTGTTCACCTTCCAAAGCCCCATCCGGTTCTGGAGAGGAGGAAAAGGGAAGTGTAGGAGTTGAGGCATCCCAATTGGTCGAAGCTTCCCAAGAAACGGTGAATGAAAAAGATCCTGCGACTTCGACGGATGTAACTACAATTGAACCATTTTCTCCGGAAGAGCAGGACAAATACTGGAAGGATGGCGGCATTCATTATTTATTCGATCCGGAGGGGAAAAGAGTTGATCTTGACCACCTTCCTCTCCAAGAGAAGATATACTACTTTGACGGCCAGGAGATATTTTCTATTGGATCCTCATTGATGAAGCCCATCAGACTTACCCCATATGTCATCATCCCGGAGGAGGGGGGAATCACTTTTGATCCTGATTTTTACCGCCATACGGGCTTAACGATCGCCAGCGTTTTCTCGGAAGAGGCGGTCAAGGAAAAATATCAATCCTACCTGCCCATGGCGGAACAATTACAAATTGGAATGGATGTTGAACCAGTTGATGTGGAATATAAAAAACACATTGAAGAAGGCCTCACCTGCTTTTTTATTCCCATTGCTAACCACCTGGTATATGGAGAAAAAGAATCCTATATTTTACAAGTTAAGCCGATATCGATAAATAAATACGATAAGTCTGTCATTAAGGCTCTTGAGAAATACGGCAATCCTGAGCAAAGGCTTTATGAGCCGGTGGCCTATGGTCTCTTTGATTTTGTCTACTATCCAAAAGACAGGGAACCTGATCGGTAAATTGCTTTGTTGGTTGATTCCGGAGAAAGGCCTTAGGAAAGGAGAATAGATATGAAAAGCATAAAAAAGTATTGGCCGGCCATTTTCTTGATCCTCGTGTTTGTCCTATTATTCATTTACCTTTTTACCTTTAAGGAGATCACCTATGAGGAGGACCGAAGCCTTCTCTTTGTCACCCTGCCCTCTCCACCCCAAGCCAAGATTATCACCGATGAAGAGGAGATTCGCTCCATTATCGACCTTCTGAATGACTCTAGCAAATTTGGAAGGGGGCTAGCCCTGAAAGCAGGTTGGATTGGTCAAATTCGGTACAAGGGCAAGACTTACATCATAGACAACAAGACCACGATTGCAGTGGATGGAGTGATGTATAAGCTAGCCGAGGAAAAGGGCGAAAAACTCTTTGAAATCTACCGGAAATCGCAGGCTGTGGAAGAGGACTTCAGCGACCAGGTATTGGAGCGGTTCAATAAGGGGAAGAAGTGATGGGGAGTCTTAAGAAGACAACAAGGGTGTTCATTTTCTTCCTTGTCAGTTCATTTCTTCTTAGCGGTTGCGGAAGTTCAAATAAGGATACTGGGCCATATGTTAATAAAGGTGAGCTCGTTCTAGAAATCGTAAATCCGAAAGACATTCGCTCTTCAACGAAAGAATTGCTTTTGGTTTTGGAGAATCAAAGTGATCATGATATCACAACTGGCGAAGCTTATGCTCTAGAGAGAAATAATCAGAGGGAGTGGACAGTAGTGGAAAATCCCATCTCCTATGAGGATCTTGCTTATATTATTCGGCCCGGGGAAAAGAAAGAATTCAAATGTCTGCTAAGTGTCGACCTCAAACCAGGAAGCTACCGGATTAAAAAGGATTATTTTCTTGAAGGCAGTGATCCTAATCTTAATACCCAGGAAAAAAGCCTTTATGTGGAATTTGAGGTCAAAGAATAATCTTCTATCGAAATACAATCTAGCTGATCGGCAAATTTGCTGGCTGGTCGCATTGGGAAAAAGGGACAAGCGGAGCCCCCTCATATGGCAAAATTAAGGGGAAGGGGGGCAAAGCAAAGCCCCCTCATTCGGCGGAATCAGGGGAAAGGGGGGCCAAGCGGAGCCCCCTCATCCGGCGAAATCCAGGGGCAGGGGGGCCAAGCGAAGCCCCCTCATTCGGCGAAACCGGGGGGCAGGGGGGCTAAGCGAAGCCTCCTTATTTAGCAAAACAGCCATTTAAGGGGGAATTAT
>NZ_HE978585.1:713812-747778 GCF_000311985.1 Kallipyga massiliensis ph2
GGTCAACCCCGGCTACTCCTGAAAGATATTCTTTGACAATTCCTATCTTAAAATCTGTCGTGTATTTTGTCATATTAAACCTCCAAAAGTTAGATTTCTTGGTCCAACTTTTGGGGGTCAGCACAATTTGTCCCCCTCATGAGGCAAAATAGCCATTTAAGGGGGAATCGATTGTCCCCCTCATGAGCCGAAATAGCCATTTAAGGGGGAGTCGTTTGTCCCCCTCATGAGCCGAAATGGCCATTTAAGGGGGAGTCGTTTGTCCCCCTCATGAGCCGAAATGGCCATTTAAGGGGGAGCTGCCAGTCCCCCTAGTCTTCGGATTTAGCCATTCTAGGGGGAATATAGAAGGACCTCGCCAACCGGCGAGGTCCTTTCTCTTTTGATTCATCTTGCTTGTGGATTGGCGGGCGGCAGCCGGCGCACTCGGCGGAGGGCCCTGCGGCCTCATGCCCCACGGCTCCCACCGCCCCCATCACAGGGCGCAGGACTCACATTCTTCGACTTCCAGGGATTTGGACCGGATGTAGTAGACGGTCTTGACGCCTTCGTGGTAGGCATCCAGGTAGAGGTTGAGGATTTCCCGGAAGGTGTAGTCGTTGGTGATGTAGAGGTTCATGGAGGTGGCCTGGTCAATGTGGCGGGTCCGGATGCCGGCGGATCGGATGAGCCAGGATTGGTCGAGCTGGTGGGCAGGCTTGTAGTAGACCAGATTGTCCAGGCTGAGATCGGGGGCGACCCGGGGGATGAGGCCGTTCTTCTTTTCGTCGTAGTAGAAGCGGTTCATGATGGGGTCGACACCCGGGGAGGTCCCGGCCACGATGGAGGTGGATGAGGTGGGGGCAACGGCCAGGAGGTAGCCGTTGCGGAGACCGTGGTCATGGACCTGGGCGGCCAAGGCGGTCCATCGGTCGGAGTGGTAGCCCCGGTCGGTGAAGTAGGCGCCGGTGTCCCAGTCAGAGCCCTTGAAGTAAGGGTAGGCTCCCTTGTCCTTGGCGTTTTCCATGGAGGCCTTGATGGCATAGTAGTTGATGTCTTCGAAGACCCGGTCGACGAAGGTCAGGTGGTCTTCGGACTCCCAGAAGATGTGGTTGTTGGCCAGCATGTGGTGGTAGCCGGAGACGCCCAGGCCGATGGGCCGGTAGTTGGCATTATTGACCTTGGCGGCGGAGACGGGGAAGTAGTTCATCTCGATGACATTGTCCAGGGCCCTGACGGAGGCGGTGGTGACTTCCTCCATTTCGGCGGGGTCTTGGACATCGATCTTGCCCAGGTTGAGGGAGGCCAGGTTGCAGACGACGTAGTCCCCGGGGACCATCTTGGTCACGACGACGGGGTCGCCATCTTCCGTCACGATCTCCTCGGAAATGATGGTGGAGGGGGACATGTTCTGGGCGATCTCGGTGCAGAGGTTGGAACAGTAAATCATCCCCTTATCCTTATTGGGGTTGGCCCGGTTGACGGCATCCCGGTTGAAGGCAAAGGGAGTCCCGGTTTCGACCAGGGAGCGGATGATGAGGCGGACCATCTCTTTGATGGGGATCCAGCGCTTGGAAATAGACTCATCGGCCATGCAGTCCAGGTACTTCTGGGTCCATTCCTGACCATAGGAATCCTCCAGGGCGTAGCCCTTTTTGGTCAGGACCTCATGAGGGTCCAGGAGGCCCCATTGGCCTTCCATATTAGTCTCCACCTGCTGCCAGAAGTAGTCGGGATAGCAGATGGCGGGGAAGATGTCGTGGGCCTTCATCCGGTCGTCCCCGTTGTTGGTCCGGATCTGGAGGAATTCCGGCACATCCTTGTGCCAGACGTCCAGGTAGCAGGCGCAGGCGCCCTGGCGGACACCCAGCTGGTCGACCGCCACGGCCGTATCGTTGGCCAAGCGGACCCAGCGGATGACCCCGCCGGCAGCTCCCTTGAAGCCACGGATGGTCGAGCCCTGGGCCCGGACCTTGCCGAAGTAGAGGCCCATGCCCCCGCCGAACTTGGACACGTTGGCGAAGTTGGAGATGGACTTGTAGATCCCCTGGAGGTCGTCCGGAACCGTGTCGATAAAGCAGGAGGAGAGCTGGTGGAAGGGCTTACGGGCATTGGAAAGGGTGGGGGTGGCCATGGTCACCTTGAGGGTGGACAGCATGTTGTAGAAGCGGTGGACCCAGTCCATCCGCCCCTCTTTACTCTCCGGGATAGCCAGGAAGAGGGCGATCCCCAGGTACATCTCCTGGAGGTTTTCCAGGGGGAGGAGGTCGTGGGTCCGGACCACATACCGGCTGACCAGGAGGTCATAGCCCGAGTAGTTGAGGAGGAGGTCCCGGTCCATGTCGATCCACTCGGCGGCCCGGTTGAGTTCCTCCTCCGAATAGGTGGAAGAGATCTCATGGCAGTAGAGGCCCAGGTCTTCCATGGTCCGGATCTTCTGTGCAAAGGCCAGGTCTTCGGCTTTGGTCGCACCCCGGACCTTGCCCTGGTCGACCAGGGATTGCCAGTGGTCGGTCAGGTCCCGCTTGTAGGCCAGGTCATAGAAATAGGAAGCGATGAATTCCCACCGAGTTCCTTCCTCATCGGTGAGTTCGATGGCCGCATGGGTCAGGGCCGAAAGCCGCTCCTTCACAGACCGGTCCGCCTTATAAAAGGACTCGAACTTGAGGAGGAGGCGGAAGAGGTCATATTGGGGGTCGGTGTACCTGTCCTCGATGGCCAGGAAGATATCGTGGAGTTCGGGGAGCTCGGGGAAATAGGATTCCAGCTTGGACCGGGCGGACCGCTTCTTTCTCCGCTCCTCCCGGTAGAGGATGTAGCCCTTGGCCACGGTGAAGTATTCTTCCTCCATCAAGACCAACTCCACCTTATCCTGGATGGCCTCCACGCTCAGGTGGCGGCTCCCATGGAAGCGGTCTTCCACCTGCTTGACTAAATCATCCAGGGCCTGGTCGGTGATGGGGACCTCATATTGGACAAAGGCCTTTTTCATGGCATTGCGGATCTTCTCCCTGGTATAGGGGACGACCCGGCCATCCCTCTTTTGTACGCTGATATCTTGGACGTTCATGGATACTCCTTCAATTACAGATTGGGAACAGGGGACAGGTTGGATAGGGCCGGCGGGGTTCGGCCAAAGGGACTTATTGGCCTCGGTTGACCCGGTTGATCCATTGGTAGGACCGGACCTGGCTGGCGACCGACTCGGAGATCACGGCATTGCCGCCGACCAGGAAGACTTGGTTGGATGCAGAGGTCTTTTGAAGAACGGAGGCGGTAGGGGCCGGAAGGGCAGTTTTCCCGGTCAGAAGAATGGGAGCCCCATGGCGGGCGGCCAAGGGACCGGCAGCCAGGGCATCCGGGAAGTTGTCGCCAACCGTCAGGTAGGTCCTCTGGGCATTGGGGAAATTGGAGGCAACAATAGCGGCGGTATCGTAGCGGGTGGAGCCGGCCAGGCGTTGCTTGGCACCCGGGAGGGCCCGGGCAACCCGGTCCGAAACGGCGACATCCCCGCCCACGATGACGGTTTGGGTGATTTGAAGGGCCTCCATCCCTTCTTTGACCTCCTGGGGAAGCTTGTCCTTGGTGACCAGGAAGATGGGGAGGTAGGATTGGGCAGCCAGGGGAGAAACAGAGAGGGCGTCAGCGAAGTTGGTCCCGGTGGTGACAAAGGCCTGGACAAACTGGCCACCCTGTTTCCGGAGTTCCTTGGCGATGGATACGGAGGTGTCGAAGCGGGTGTGGCCAGACAGGCGGACCACCCGGCCCTGCTTGCGGAGGGCAGCTTCCACCTGGCCGGAGATGGCGGAGGTCCCGCCCACGATGTAGATGGTCCGGGGACGGAGACGGGCCACTTCCTTGGCCACATCCGACCGGAGGCTGTTGGTGGGGTTGAGGAGGATGGGACCGCCCAGGGAGTGGGCCAGAGGGGTGGCGGTCAGAGCATCGGCGAAGTCGTCCCCTCGGGCGATGATGACAGCCGGGGCAGAGGGATAGTCCTTAGCCAGGGCCAGGGCGGTGTCATAGCGAGTGGACCCGCTGATCCGCCGGGGCTGGTTGTAGGTTGGCCCCTGGTAGGCCTGGTTGGCCGAGGCCTTGTTCCGTCCGATATAGACAGAGAAGACCAGCTGGTTGCCGACTTTAAAGGAGCTGGCACCGTCCACCGTCCGGAATTTCTCCATGGCCTGGATCGGGACGGGCTGGGTCTCTACACTTTTCAGGTCCCGGTTATCGCTTAAGCCCGTGGCCTGGTAGTTGATCCAGACCTTGAAGGTCCCTCCGGAGGGGAGGCAGGCTTCCTTATTGACCGTGACCAGCTTGGATCGGTCAAATTCAATATTTCGGATTTGGGCTCGGCTAACCTTGACGCCGGGGCTGGCGGAATAGAAGAGGAGGGAATCCATCCGGTCGACGGGGATAGGCTTATCCGACTTATTGGTGAAAACCACTTGGATTTCCTGAGACTGGGCATAGTAACTGGGGGCCTGGCTTTCAAAAGGGAAAGCGGCCGCCAGGCTTGAAGGGCCGGCAATCAGGCTGAAGATAAGGACCAAAGCCAGGATCCGGCCAAGCCATTTTTTGGGGTTCATACTACCTCCTTTAGGGTGAATGTAAGAATAAACCACTAGATATAGTTTATTCAGGCATTTTTAATCCATTCCTATCCTACCATAGAATCACCCTTCTTTTAGGAAGATTTTGCCTTCTTAAGAAAAAATTTCCGCCCCTCCACCCTCCAAATCGAGTGTCAAATGAGGTAACCTAGACTATGAGTCTTCGGACCCTGTAATAAATTTTTGATCAGTCGGTTTTTCGGCTCAGGTTATTTTTAGAAATGATGAAAGGTGTTAACCATGAAAAAAAGTTTTTCCATAAGGGATTATATCATCAAGGTACTTAACGGGATGGCCTGGGGCCTCTTCGCCTCCCTCCTCATCGGGACCATCATCCGGACCCTGGGTCAGGTCCTGGACCTCCCCCTTCTGGTCTCCTTCGGGACCATGGCCATGCAGATGATGAGCCCGGCCATCGGGGTCGGCGTGGCCTATGTCCTCAAGGCCCCTGCCCTGGTGGTCATGTCGGCGGTGGCCTGCGGAGCCATGGGGGGCGGGGCCCTCCAGATTGCGGAAAGCGGGATCACCATCCGGGTCGGGGAGCCTGTGGGCGCCTTCGTTGCCGCTCTCGGGGCGGTGGAAGTGGGCCGGAGGGTAGCCGGGAAGACCCCGGTGGACATCCTCCTCGTCCCCCTGGTCACCGTCCTTGTGGGCGGGCTTTTAGGGAAGTTTGTTTCCCCGGTCATGTCCGAGGTCATGACCGGCCTGGGTCAGGTCATCAACCGGGCGACCGAACTCCAGCCAGTCCCCATGGGGATTGCCGTCTCTGTCCTCATGGGGATCATCCTGACCCTCCCCATCTCTTCAGCCGCCCTGGCCGTCTCCCTCAACCTGTCGGGCCTGGCTGCCGGGGCTGCCACGGTGGGCTGCTGCTGCAACATGATCGGCTTTGCCGTTGCCTCCTATAAAGATAACGGCTTCGGCGGCTCCCTGGCCCAGGGGATCGGGACCTCCATGCTCCAGATCCCCAACATCGTCAAGAAGCCCGCCATCTGGCTCCCGGCCATTGTTGCTTCAGCCGTCCTGGGCCCCCTCTCTTCGGCCGTCCTGGGGATGACCTCCAACGCCACGGGGGCCGGCATGGGGACCTCCGGCCTGGTGGGCCAATTTGCCCAGGTCTCCGTCATGGGGACCAGTCCATCGGTCCTCTTCCAGATCGCCCTTATGCACTTCATCCTCCCCGGCCTCATCGCCGGCCTGGTCGCTTCCTTCATGAGGAAGAGGGGGTGGATCCGGCCCGGCGACATGACCCTGCAAACCGAATAGGAGGCGAAAATGGCGGATAGACGACGGAAGATCATGCGGGGGAAGAAGCTCTACCTGGCCAAAAAGGAGGTCCGAAAGACCGTCCGGGCCAAGGCGGAGACCCTCCCTCCGACATATTACAAAGATGCGGGCCTGGCCATGACCCGCCTGATCCGGGATTGGCCCGGCTTCCGGGAAGCCCGGTCGGTCCTGGCCTTTATGCCCATCAAGGGGGAGGTGGACATCCTCCCCATGGTCCGGGAGATCCTGGAGGCGGGCAAGACCCTCTACCTTCCCCGGGTGGATTCAACAAAAAAGGGGCTCATGTCGGCGGTGGAAGTGGCCTCCTTGGATGACCTGGTTTCGGGGACCTGGGGGATCCGGGAGCCTGCCAAGGACAAGCCGGCTGCCTCACCCCGGGCCATCGACCTGGTTATCGTTCCCTGCCTGGCGGCCAGTCGGGACGGCCTCCGGATGGGGAAGGGAGGGGGCTTCTACGACCGCTTCATGAAGGGCTACCGGGGGGAGACCATCCTCCTCTGCCCGGAAGCCTTTATCCTGGACCGGGTCCCCATGGGCTATTTTGACATTGCCTACTCCTATGTCCTGACGGAAGAGGGTATATTTAAAGAAGGCAAGCAAATTCTGTAAAACAAGGAGGTTCCTATGCAAGCGTCCTATGAGCTCTTAGGTCAATTTTACCTGGGCAAGCGGGTTGATCCGGATGAGGGGGTCCGGGAGGAGGGCTACTATCTCTATGACTCGGCCGACCTGACTACCCACGCCGTATCCGTAGGCATGACCGGGTCCGGGAAGACGGGCCTGTCCATCGACCTCCTGGAAGAGGCCGCCATGGACGGGATTCCCGCTATCATTGTGGACCCCAAGGGGGATATGGCCAACCTCCTCCTGAACTTCCCGGACCTGGCCCCCGCTTCCTTCCGCCCCTGGCTGTCGGAAGAGGAGGCCCGGAAGGAGGGGGTGAGCCCGGATGAGCTGGCTGAGAGGACGGCTGCGACCTGGAAGAAGGGCCTGGCGGACTGGGACCAGGACGGGGACCGGATGACCGCCCTCCAAAATGCGGTGGACCGGAAGCTCTACACCCCGGGGTCCAATGCGGGGATCCCTCTTTCCATCGCTTCCATGGGGGCCTTCCCCGGCCGGGAGATCCTGGACAAGCGGGAGGTCTTCCTGGACAGCGTCCAGGCTGCGGCCACGGACTTCTTGACCCTGGCCGGGATCGAAGCCGACCCCATGACCTCCCGGGACCACATCCTTCTTTCCACCATCATTGAAAAGACCTGGAGCCAGGGGAAATCCCTCTCCATCGAGGACATGGTAGCCCTGGTCATGGACCCGCCCCTGGACAAGGTGGGGGTCATTCCCCTGGAGACCTATTATCCCAAGAAGGACCGGATGGGCCTGGCCATGGCCATGAACAATGTCCTGGCTGCCCCTTCCTTTGGGGTCTGGATGGAGGGGGAGCCTCTGGACATCGACAAGCTCCTCTATACCGAGGACGGCCGGCCCCGTCACGCCATCCTCTCCATCAGCCACCTGTCGGAATCCTCCCGGATGTTTTTTGTGACCATGGTCCTCCACAAGCTCCTGGCCTGGGTCCGTCGCCAGCCCGGGACTTCTTCCCTCCGGGCCATCTTCTATATGGATGAGATCTTCGGTTTCCTCCCGCCCGTGGCCAATCCGCCTTCCAAGACCCCCCTCTTGACCCTCCTCAAGCAGGCCCGGGCCTATGGATTGGGCTTGGTTCTGGCCAGCCAGAATCCCGTGGACCTGGACTATAAGGCCCTGTCCAATATCGGGACCTGGTTCATCGGCCGCCTCCAAACCAAGCAGGACAAGAACCGGCTCCTGGACGGCCTGGAGGAGGGGGAGGGCGGCCTTGGCGGGGACCGGGACCGGATCGACCGGATCCTCTCCGACCTTCCCAAGCGGACCTTCCTGGTCAAGAATGTTCATGCTGAGGGCCTGGACCTCATCCAATCCCGCTGGGCCATGTCCTACCTGGCCGGCCCCCTGAGTCGGCCCCAGCTGGCCCTCCTGAAAGAGGAGGAGGAGGGGGAGGACAGGCTAGCCGGTCCGGCAAGCGCAGGTCAGGCCTCGGAGCCTGTCTCGGACACCAGCACGGCCCCTCTTGAGACTTCGGCTCCGGCCCCCCAAACCCCCTCCGGAGAGGAGGACCTCCAGGCCTACCTGCCCTCCCTGGATGGGGTGGACCAGTATCTGGTGGACGGAGGGGAGGGGGTCTATATCCCCGTCCTCTATGGCCTGGGCGAGACGACCTATTTCGACCGGTCGGTCAAGACCGAGGCCAGGAGGGAGACCATCTGGTCTACCCCCCTCATGGAGGGCCCCATCCCGGTGGATTGGTCCATGACGGCCGGGGTCACGGCCCGGCCCGGGGACCTGAGGAAGGACCTCCCCTCGGGCGCCCGCCTGGCCCCCCTTCCGACCGGCGGGGTCACCGGCAAGGCCATGAAGGCCTGGGCCAAGGATCTGGAGGACTACATCTACCGGAATGACCGCTTCTTCCTTTATGAGAACAAGAAGCTGTCCCTGGTCTCCGACCCGGAGGAATCCCTGTCCGACTTCCAGGTCCGGGCAGATATGGCCTTCCGGGAAGAGAGGGACCGTGCCATCCAGGCCCTGAAGGCTTCCTATGAAAAGAAGATTCGGGCGGCAGAGGCCAAGGTGGAGACCGCCCGCCAGCGGCTGGAGCGGGAGGAGGACCAGGCGGCCAAGGCCCGGTCCAACACGATGATTTCCGTGGGATCGGCCATCCTGGACGGCCTCTTGGGAAAGAAGATCTTCGGCAAGACTACGGCCAACAAGGCGGCGACGGCTGCCCGGGCGGCCGGTCGCCAGAGGGAGCAGGTCTCGGACATCGACCGGGCCCAAAGCGGCCTGACCGGCCGGGAAGAGGACCTGGCCCTCCTGGAAGAGGAGATGAGCCGGGAGATCCGCGCCCTTCAGGAGGAGTGGGAGGCCAAGGGGAGGGAGGTCACCAAGCTGGCCCTGAAGCCCAGGAAGGCCGACATCCACTTGGCCACCTTCCTCCTGGTTTGGGTCCCCCAAGACCGAGTTCAAATTTCTAAGCGGGAGGATCCGGACCGGTAATGACCGGGTTTGTGAAAGAGAAAGTAGGCAGCATGTCCTTTGAATTTTGCCCCAACGGCTGCATGCAATGCACCCGACAAATCGATATCTTCTCCGCCCTGCCCCTGGAAAGCCAGGAGAAGGTCTCCCGCCTGGCCATCCACCGGGTTTACGAAAAGGGGGAGACCATCTTCCGTGAGGGGGACCAGGCGGATGCCTTTTATGTCATCCACGCCGGCCAGGTCAAGCTCAATTCCTTCGACAGCGAGGGGAAGGAGACGATTTATGAGATCCTTTCTGACCAGGAGGTGATCGCCGAGGACATCTTCCTGGAAGAGACCGCCTACCCCTATTCGGCCACCTGCCTGGTGGATACCTGGACCTGCCAGATTTCCCGGGCGGATTTCATCCAACTCCTCATGGAGGAGCCGGAGACCACCCTGACCTTCCTGGGGTCCATGAGCCGGAAGCTCCGGGCGGCCAAGGAGAGGTCGGCTCTCCTTTTTGAGAACAATGCGGAGGTCCGCCTGGCCCGTTTCATCTACCTCCAGACCCTCAACAACCACGGCCGGGACTTGGAGCTGACGGTGGATGAAATTGCCGGGTCCATCAACCTCCGCCGGGAGACGGTCTCCCGGAAGATCGGCCTCCTGACCAAGCGGGGTTTCATTGAGCGGTCCGGCCAGTCGGGGATCCGGATTCTTGACCTGGAGGGCCTCCACCAATTTGTTACTGACCGAGGGTCACCCCTGTCCACCCGCCCCCTCGATTGAAGATTTGGAGAACACTGATGTTAGATGTTTGTTTGCTGGGCACCGGCGGCATGATGCCCCTGCCGGGCCGCCACCTGACTGCCCTCCTCCTCCGCCACCAGGGCCATTCCATCCTGGTCGATTGCGGGGAAGGGACCCAGGTCGCTATCCGAAAATACGCCTGGTCCATGCATTCCATTGATTGCATTTGCTTCACCCACGTCCACGGGGACCATGTGGCCGGCATTTCCGGCCTTCTTTCCTCCATGGGGACGGAAGGGCGGACCGAGCCGGTCCATATCATTGGCCCTGCCCAAATAGAGCCCGTCATCTCCCACCTTTGTATTGTTGTGGCCGTTCCTTTTGACGTCATCTTCCATACGGTGGATGAGGGAACCTTCGACTTCTTCGGCGTTACCATCACCCCCTTCCCCGTTAACCACAACATCACTTGCTACGGTTACCGCTTCGACATCGACCGCCTCCCCGCCTTCCTGCCCGACCGGGCTAAGGCCCTGGGCATCCCGGTCCAGGAATGGTCCAAGCTCCAAAAGGGGGAGAGCGTCCGGGTGGGCTTGAAAAAATTCACCCCCGACCAGGTCCGGGGGCCCAGCCGCCGGGGGATTTCCCTGGTCTACTCCACGGACACCCGGCCCTGTCGGAGCTTGGAAGATGCAGCCTATGACGTGGACCTCCTGGTCACCGAGGGGATCTATGGGGACCCCGATAAGGGCCAATCGGCCAAGGAGAAAAAGCATATGACCGCCCAGGAAGCCGCCCTCCTGGCCAAAAATGCGGGCGCTCGGGAAAGCTGGCTAACCCACTATTCTCCCTCCTTCCGGAACCAGAGGGACTATGTCCGAGACATCGCCGCCATCAACCCCACTGTCCGCTTTGCCAGGGATGGTGACCGGAAGACCATCCTATTTGACGACCAGGAAGAGGATTAGGGTCGGAGGAAAGCGGAATTTTGGATAAAGAAAAACCCGGATCGGGCGAGGCCCGGTCCGGGTTTTATTGGTCTACGCTTATTCCTTATTTGGAAGACTCGGCGGGAGCTTCAGAAGACTCGGCGGGAGCTTCGGAAGACTCAGCAGGAGCTTCAGAAGAAACAGCGGACTCAGCAGGAGCAGCAGATTCGGCAGGCTTGTTGTCCTTTTTGCCACAGCCAACGAGGGCAAGAGCTAAAGCCAGGAACAGAGCACCTTTGGTCAAAACTTTTTTCATTTCAATCCTCCTAAATTTCCTCCCATCCGGGAGGGACTTTCTCACCCCATATTGGGGCATTCAGTACACACATAGAGTACCACGATCAGATTTTGAAAAGTGTAGAGATTGTGAATATTGGCCAAGCCAAACTCTGCCTCCATTCCCTCCAAAATTGATACCTGATAGTTATACCACGTTAAAACCAGGTAAGACAAGTGTAAAATCGAAATTTTGCAAAAGAATTTTGGGAAATTTTCGGGATAAAAAAGGGGAAAGTTGGGCCATCTTCGGGACATCTTTTGCCTAGACTGGTGGTGGAGGGGGAAAGGACAGGCCTCCTCCTCCGGCAAAGCCTTTCTCCCTCTCGGAGAGGTCGTCGCATGAAAGCCCGTCACAACGAAAGGTAGTCGCATGGAAATTTATCGGATTCCTTTTTACTTATTCCTTCCCTTTGTCCTCTGGGCCGGCTTTGTTGATGAGCGGGAACGGCGGATCCCCAATGAGGCGATTCTTGTCGGCCTCACCCTCTTCGGCCTTTCTTCCCTGGTCTTCGCCCTGACCGCCACCCTGGGCCCGCCCTTCTACGGACCGGAAGAATACACCGCCCTCTGGCTGGGCCAGCTGGCTTGGGGATTAGGTGCCTTCTTCTTTCTCCTGGCTCTGGTCCTCATCTTCCGAGGCGGCATAGGGATGGGGGATATCAAGCTGGTCGCCTGCCTCTTTCTCTTTCTGACCTCCGCAGGTCTCCTGGTCCTGGCCCTGGCCCTGGGCATGACCCTGGTCCGCTTCTTTTGGCTTCGCCTGTGCAAGAAGGCCCGGTCTCCTCTTCCCTTTGCGGGATCTCTATTCCTGTCCTGTCTGGTTTTTCTAATACTTGTCCATTGCTGGTGATGTTAAGTGGTAGGGGTGTGGGCCTATTCAGCGGTAAAGAGCATAGCCAGGCGGGTGCAGTCATCCGGGTGCATGGGCAGTTATGATGCCCAATAAATTGCGTTTAAACTGATTAATCATGAGATAGCTTACTATTGACATAAGGTATCGACAAAATCAGGAGGACGGCTGGAACAAGAAGAAACCATGCTCTCGAATCCTCTGTTAATTCAGAATATATACCAGATAATCGCAATATTAAGAAGAAAATAGCACTCACAATGGAAATAAAAATCAGACTTTTAGCACATAATCTTTGAGCTAAATCCCAATTTTTCTGTGATGACGTAGATTTTTTTGTTCTAAAACCAATCAGGCTGTTAATATTCTGTGGCGGTTTTACATATAGTACTACTCCAAAAATAAGTAATAGTATAGGAATAAAAATATATCCAATATAGACTTCCACATTAAATCCTTTTTAATTTACATCTCTTCAATTAGTTACTATAGTGTTGGTTTGGTTACTCACATTATAGCCGAGATAAAATTTTGGCTCTTTCTTTGTATATTCTCTTACACCATTATATGGACATTGCTCTGCGAAGCCCCCTCAATCGGCAAAATGTCCATTTAAGGAGGAGTCGTTTGTCCCCCTCATGAGCCAAAATGGACGTTTAAGGGGGAGTCATTTTTCCCCCTCATTTGCCAAGATGGCCATTTAAGGGGGAATCATTTATCCTCCTCATGAGACAAAATGGCCATTTAAGGGGGAATTATTTTTCCCCCTCATTTGCCAAAATGGCCATTTAAGGGGGAATCATTTGTCCCCCTCATTTGCTAAAAAGGCCATTTAAGGGGGAATGATTTGTCCTCCTCATTTGCCAAAATGGCCATTTAAGGGGGAATCGCCAGTCCCCCTCATTCGGCGGAATCGGGGAAAAGGGGGGCCGCCATGAGCCGCCGCCCCGCCATGAGCCCCTACTTATTCAGGTAAAAGCTCTTGTCGATGGTGTTCAGAAGATAAGCGAGGTCGTCATAGCGGGAGGAGTCGGATTGAGAGCCCAGGCTGATGATGAGGAATTCCTTCTTTTCGGTCTGATAGAGGACGATGAGGTTGTAGTCCTCGCCCAGGGAGCCGGTTTTGATGCCTTTGACGTTTTTGTTGTAATAGTTCTTTTCTTCTGGATTGAGAAATTTGTTGGTGTTCCTCCAGGATTTGGAGGATCCGTCGGTCAGTTGGACCTCATAGTTTGCCTTGCCGACAATGTCTCGGAACCAGTCCTCTTCCAAGAGGAGGTCACAGACCCCCTTGAGGTTGTTGGCGGTGGTGGTTCCCTCGAAGTCATAGCCGCTGGGGTCGAAGAGGAGGGTGTCCGCCCAGCCTTTCTTCTGAATATGGTCATTGAGGTCATCCATGAAGAGACGGATCCGGTCATCAGCACTTTGAGCATCCGGGTGGTTGAGCCCACCGATATAGTCGGCCAGGACATAGGCCGCATCGTTGCCTGAGGGGACCAACATGGCAGCGAAGAGATCCTTCAAGGTGTAGACTTCTCCAGCCTGAAGATGGGCGGAGGAAGATCCCTTTTTGACATGAGCCAGTGGGCCTTTTTTCACCTGGATCTTTGTATCCAAATCAGCAAAATTTCGAGCGTATTCGATGGTAAAAAGCTTTGCCAGGCTGGCCGGATGCTCCTTCTCATCTTCGGCCTTGGAAGCGTAGACCTGGCTATTGGACCGGTCGACCAGGATCATGGACTTGGCATTGTAGGCCTCTTTGGAATCGAAGTCCCTCCAATAGAACCAGGCGCGGATCTCATTCTTCAGCCCTCGAAAGCTCCCGGGCTGGATGGCATAAAAAAATAGCCCTCCTACAAAAAGCAGGATAAGAACCAGAGGAAGTAGGCGGGCCCTCCCCGATCTTTTCCAATCTCTCATTTTTCCCCCTTTCATTTGCCTCTTCCATATTTCCCTCTTTATTCTAGACGAAGTAGTATTGCGAATTCCTAATAAAATGTGAAGATAGAGAAGTTCTTCCTTCTTTGAGGCCAAGCGAAGCCTCCTCAAACGGCAAAATGTCCATTTAAGGGGGAGTCGTTTTTCCCCCTCATGAGCCAAAATGGCCGTTTAAGGGGGAATCATTTTTCCCCCTCATTTGCTAAAAAGGCCATTTAAGGGGGAGTCGTTTTTCCCCCTCATTTGCCAAAAAGGCCATTTAAGGGGGAATGATTTGTCCCCCTCATTCGCTAAAATGGCCATTTAAGGGGGAATCGCCTGTCCCCCTTATCTGCCAATATGGCCATTTGAGGGGGAATCGCCTGTCCCCCTCATTCGGCGGAATCGGGAAAAAGGGGGGCCGCCAAGGGCCGCCCCGCCATGAGGAGCCCCGGCGCCCCGCCCTGCCGCCTTCATGAGGCCTGCCCCAACCCCTTTCCAAAAATTCACTCACTTTTTACAAAACCCCCTTGTTGGGATGATATAAGTTTGTTATTATAAACTGTATTGAACCGATAACACAGTAGAGGCCAGGCGGGTGAAAGGCCTGTTAAGGAGGACTCATGATTGAACTGAGTGGATTATGCAAGCAATTTGGCAAGAAGCGGGCGGTGGACAATGTCTCCCTGACCTTGAATGAGGGGACCATCACCGGCTTTATCGGCCCGAATGGGGCGGGGAAGACGACGACGCTTAAGATGCTGACGGGGATTCTCAAGCCGGATGAGGGGCGGATCGTCCTTAATGGGATTGATCTGGCGGAGGACCCGGTGGCGGCCAAGGAAGAGTTCGGCTATGTTTCGGACAACCCCGACCTCTTCACCAGCCTCAAGGGGGTGGAGTACATCAAGTTTATCTGCGACGTGTATGGGGTGGAGGAGTCGGTCCGGAAGGACCGGATGAACCAGCTCCTGGAGGACTTCGAGATGACCGAAGCGGTCAGCCAGAAAATCGCCTCCTATTCTCATGGTATGCGGCAGAAGATCCACATCATCGCCACCCTCATGCATGACCCCAAGCTTTGGATCATGGATGAGCCCATGACCGGCCTGGACCCCCAGTCTTCCTACCTCCTGAAAAAGAAGATGAGGGACCATGCCAACAAGGGGAATATGGTCCTCTTCTCCACCCATGTTTTGGAGGTGGCGGAGAAGCTCTGCGACCAGATCGCCATCATCAACAAGGGCCAGATCACCTATACCGGAACCCTGGAAGCCCTTAAGGAAACCTATCCGGAGAAGAGCCTAGAGGAGATCTTCCTCACTGTTACCGGCTCCCGTTTCCTTGATGGCCAGGAGGGCCTCGATAGCCAAGTTGACACCGATGGCCGGGACGGCCAAGAGGAGGCCTAGGATGAACCGGCTCATCTCACTCATCAAAATATCCACCAAGTCCGGCTTCGAAGCCCTGTCGCCTTCCAAGAAGGAGAAGTCGACCCTAGCCAAGATCGGGCGGGTGGTCCTGATCATTTTCCTCTTCGCCTATATGGGGATGACCTTCGGGGTTATGGCCCACAACATGGCCAAGTCCGCCGTCGTCATCGGGGAGATGGACCGGCTGGTGGGGATGTTCTCTATGATCCTGACCGTCATCTCTATTTGGATGGGCCTGATCGCCCTGCCTGCCCTCCTTTTCTTCTCCAAGGACACCCCGGTCTTCATGACCATGCCCTTCGCCTCATGGGAGATCGCCTTGGCCAAGTTCGCTTCGGCCTACGTCTACCTCCTCAGCTCCACGGCCCTTTTTGGCCTCCCCATGGCCGGGGGCATCCTCCTCGTCGACTTCAGCCTCCGGGGGCTCCTGGGTTGGTTGATTACCATCCTTCTCAGTCCCATTTGGCCGGCGGTCCTGATCAGCTTGATCTACATGATCCTCCTCCAGCTGGCTCCCTTCCTCCGGAATAAGGACCGGATGGGGATGATCACCGGGGTCCTCTCCCTGGTCCTGGCCGTGGTCTTCTATGTCCTCTTCATGCAGGCCGGCGAGACGATGGGGCTGACCGAAGGCGACATGACCGCCCTCCCCATCAGCCCCGGCCTCATCCAAACCCTATCTCTGATCTTCCCTGCCATCAAGGCCGCCCAGCTCATGGTGGCGGAGTTGGGAGCCCTGACCTTCCTGGGCGGACTGGTCCTGGGTCTGGCCAGCTCAGTCCTGGCCATCCTCATCCTGGTCATCTTCGCTCGGCCCTTCTACTTCCGGATCATCACTTCCTTGGAAGGAGGCGGGTCTGCCGGAAAGGCCATGGACAAGGGAGCGGTCGACAAGGCCGTGGGCAAGTCCACTGGGGCCTTCTGGGCCATGGTCCAGTTTGAATGGCGCCAGCTCACCCGGACTTCGGCCTACCTCCTCAACGTGGTCATCTCCTCCATCTTCGTCCCCTTCTGGATGCTCTTCGTCCTGGGCTTTTCTGCCTATATGGCCCGGGATGAGATCTTCGATTCCGACATTTCCCTGGCCGGGATCCACGAGTTCGCCCAGGAGGCCATCGAACTTCTGGGCGGACCCCTGATCCTGGGCGTCCTGGCCGGCGGCATCATCGGGATCATGTGCCTCTATGGCGGGGCCCCGGCGACGGCCGTCACCCGGGATGCCAAGAACATTGAGTCCTTCAAGACCCTCCCCATTAAGGCCTCCCGGATCTTCCTGGCCCAATACTTCACCTCCTACATGGTCTCCATGGTGCCCGGCCTCCTTCTCCTGGTCCTGGCCATGGTCCTCGTGGGACCGTCGCCGGCCTTCTACCTGAGCCTGGTGGGGAGCTTCCTCCTGGTTTCCCTGGCCCTGTCCATGCTGGAGTTCACCTTCGATGCCATGGCCCCCAAGCTGGACTGGGAGGATGAGACCAAGGCGGTCAAGTCCAATTTCCGGTCCACCATCTTCACCCTCCTGGCCATGGGGATCCCCATCGCCCTGGGCTTCCTGGTCTGGAAGCTGGAGATCCCCATGAACGTGACCGCTATCCTCATCCTCGGCCTCTCCGCCGTTATCCTGGTCGTCTCCTCCTTCCTGACCTTCAGCAATGCGGAGGCCCACCTGGCCAAGATGAACCGCTAACCTTTATTCACAAAAAAACACCCCTCTCGGAAGCCGGATTGACCGGTTCCCGGGAGGGGTATTTTTTTGCTTTTAAGGGTGGATTCGACCTATTTCTTCAGGAGGGAATTCTCCCAGGCCTGGGGTTTGTCGAAGCCCATGAGGTCGACGACCGTGGCCGCCACATTGGCGATCCCGGCCTTGCCGTCTTGGGTCCGGTCCAGGTCCGCCTCTCCTTCGGGGTCCACCAGGATGAAGGGGACGGGGTTGAGGGAGTGGGAGGTCTTGGGAATGATCTCCCCGGTTTTCTTATCCATCTGGATCATATCGTCGGAGTTTCCGTGGTCGGCCGTGATCAAGAGGGTATAGCCCAGCTTCTCCGCCACGGGGAGGATCCGGCTCAGGGCCAGGTCAACCGCTTCAACGGCGATCCGGACGGAGTCGAAGATCCCGGTATGGCCCACCATGTCGCCGTTGGCGAAGTTGACCCGGAGGAAGCCGTATTCTTCCTTTTCCATTGCTTCGATCAGGGCATCCGCCACTTGAGCCGACTTCATCCAGGGCCTCTGGTCGAAGGAGACCTTGTCGGAGGGGATCTCCAACCAGTCCTCCAATTCCTCGGAAAATTTCTCTGACCGGTTTCCGTTCCAGAAATAGGTCACATGGCCGAACTTCTGGGTTTCGGAGCAGGCAAACTCCTTGATTCCCTTGTCCACCAGGAATTCGGTCAGGGTGTTTTTGATCTGGGGGGGTTCCACCAGGTAGTGGGCGGGAATGTGGAGGTCCCCGTCGTATTCCAGCATGCCCGCATAGTAGCAGGAAGGCCGGCGACCCCGGTCGAAGTAGGGGAAGTCCTCATCTTCGAAGGCCATGGAGATCTCGATGGACCGGTCGCCTCGGAAGTTGAAGAAGTAGACGGTATCCTGGTCCTGGACAGGGCCGATGGGCTGACCGTCTTTTTCAACGACAAAGGAGGGGAGGTCCTGATCAATCTTTTCCGTCTCCTGGCGGAGGGCCGTATAGGCCTCCGTTGCGGAGGAGAATTTGTTGGGGGACTGGCCATGGACATGGGCCTGCCAGCCCCGGTCAACCATGGACCAGTCGGCCTGGTAGCGGTCCATGGTGACCACCATCCGGCCGCCGCCGGAGGCGATTTCCGCCTGGAAATCCCCGTCCCGGAGGCCGTCCAGGAAGGATTCCAGGTCCTCCAGGTAGGAGAGGCCGGAGGTGGGGGGGACGTCCCGTCCGTCCAGGAGGGCATGGACAAAGACCCTCTTGACCCCCTCTTTCTTGGCCTCTTGAATTAGGGCCTTGAGGTGGTTGATGTGGGAGTGGACGTTGCCGTCGGAGAGGAGGCCGATGAAGTGGACGGCTCCTTCATTATCCAGGGCGTGATCCATCCCCTCCTTCCAGGCGGCCGATTCAAAGATCCGGCCGGAGGCAATGGACTGGTTGACCAGCTTGGCCCCCTGGGCGTAGATCTGGCCGCAGCCCAGGGCATTGTGACCCACTTCGGAGTTGCCCATGTCGGACTCATCCGGCAGGCCCACAGCCGGGCCGTGGGCCTTGAGCTTGATCCAGGGGCGGGTCTTCATCAATTCATCCAGGATGGGGGTGTTGGCTGCGATAACCGCCGACCCCGCTTCCTTTCCTTCAGGACAGATGCCCACACCGTCCATGACGATGAGGGCGACTTTCTTTTGAAGCGTCATATGACCTCTTTTCTCGTGTTCGTCTTGCCGGCCTTCTTACAGGGTAAAGGAGGTTTTGGTGTCTTCTTCCTCATGCTTTTTGACGGCCTTGGCCACAGCCCGGGCCATTTCCTTAAGAGCTTCCTGATCTTCCTCATTGGCGGAGGACTTGATGTTGGGCTGGATGTCGATGACCTCATAGCCCTTTTGGGCATCAGCAAACTTTTGGAGGTCTTCCATAGCCCCGGAGGCCCAGGAGTAGTTGCCGAAGATACCCAGGACGTGGTTCTTCATCTTGTTTTCATCCAGGAGGCCCACCAGGTGCTTCATCGGGGGGAAGAGCTTCTTATCGTAGGTGCAGGAGCCCAGGATGATCCCCCGGGACTTCCAGCATTCGGTCTGAATGGTGGAGGCGTCGGTCTTGGAGACATCAAAGAGCTTGATATCCTTGATCCCCTCCTCGGCCAATTCCCTGGCCACAATTTCCGCCATGGCCTGGGTGTTGCCGTACATGGACCCGTAGACGATGGTGATGGAGGATTCCACCTTGAATTCGGTCAGGTTCTGGTAGAGCTTAAGGACGTCGGCCGGTTTTTCCCGCCAGATGGGGCCATGGTCCGGGCAGATCATCCGGATGTCCAGGCCACCCAGCTTTTTCAGGGCATTCCCGGCCATCATGTTGTACTTGGAAACAATGTTGACATAGTAGCGGGCGGTTTCCTCGGCGTAGTGGGATCGGCGGGAGACTTCGTCGTCGAAGATGGCCCCGTCCAGGGCCCCATAGGTTCCGAAGATATCCTGGGAGAAGAGGATTCCGTCCTCCTCAATGAAGGAGACCATGGATTCGGGCCAGTGGACCATGGGGGTCTTGTAGAAGGTCAGGGTCCGCTTGCCCAGGTTCAGGCTCTCCCCGTCGTCCACGACGATTTGGTCCTCATCGTCGATCTGGTAGAAGTTCTTGAGGAATTCGAAGGTCTTCTTGTTGCCCACCAGCTTGGCCTTGGGGTAGAGGGCACGGACGATGGAGAGGGCGGAGGAGTGGTCGGGCTCGACGTGGTGGACGACAATGTAGTCCAGGTCGCCTCCGTCCAGTCCGTCCTTAAGGCAGGCCAGGAACTGGTCCACTTCCGTGACCTTGACCGTATCCATGAGGCAATTCTTCTCATCTTTGATGAGGAAGGCATTGTAGGAGACCCCATAGGGGAGGGGCCACTGGTTTTCGAAGAGTTGGGTGTCACGGTCGTTGACCCCCAAGTAGGTGAGGTAGTCATTAATGGGAATGGCTGAAATCATAGGCTTTCCTTTCTATTATTGGATGGGATTGATGGCATAACTTCGTTCCTATTCTAACCTATTCTAGGGGCCCTGTCTTTCTTTTCCTTTGACCTGGGTCAATGTGATAAAATGGGCATCTGGATTATTCTTTATTATAGTTTTGTTAACGATGGATTTTCTGCCTGAAAAGGCGATTCGATAAAGGAATGTAAAGCATGGACACGAAGAGGAGGTGACCAATGCATTTACACATAGGACTTGATGTAGGTTCCACCACCGTAAAAGTTGTCGCTGTGGACGAAAATGAGGAGGTCGTTTTTTCCGTCTACCGCCGCCATAAATCCGATGTCAAGCGGACCGTTCAGGAGGTCCTGGCCGACCTTAAGGACGCGGTCGGCGATCTTCCTGTCCGGATGGCTGTCACCGGTTCGGGAGGGATGATCCTGGAGGAACTCCTGGGGATCCCCTTTGTCCAGGAAGTGATTGCCGAAACCCGGGCCATCCGGACCTATATTCCGGAAACGGATGTCATCATCGAACTGGGAGGCGAGGATTCCAAGATCACCTACCTGGAGGGGAACATTGAACAGCGGATGAACTCCATCTGTGCCGGGGGGACGGGGGCCTTCATCGACCAGATGGCCAACCTCCTGGATACCGATGCCGCCGGGATCAACCGGATGGCCCGTGACTACCGGAAGATCTATCCCATCGCCTCCCGCTGCGGGGTCTTTGCCAAAACCGATGTCCAGGCCCTCTTAAACGACGGTGCCTCCAAAGAGGACATCGCCATGTCGGTCTTCCAGTCCGTGGTCAACCAGACCATCTCCAACCTGGCCTGCGGACGCCCCATCCAAGGCCGGATCACCTTCCTGGGCGGTCCCCTCCACTTCATGGACAGCCTCAGGGACCGGTTCAAGGAGACCCTGGGACCGGAAGGAAACACCTTCACCATCCCCGAAGATGCCCAGCTCTTCGTCGCCATGGGGGCCGCCCTCATGGCTCGGGAAGAAGCGGAAGAGGCGGGACTTGGGGAGATTATCCGCCGGCTGGAGGGCGACCGGGTTGTCACCATTGAAAAGAAGACCCTGGACCCCCTCTTCACCTCGGAAGAGGAATTCCGGGAATTCGTCCGTGACCACCAAACCGGCGACCTCCGGGAGGAGGACCTGGCCTCCTATTCCGGCCCCACCTACCTGGGCATCGATGCCGGATCCACCACTTCCAAGGTCGTCCTCCTGGGCGAAGATGACCAGGTTCTTTTCACCTCCTATGCCTCCAACAAGGGCAAGCCCCTGGAGCACGTCATCGAAAACATCCGGGCCATCTATGCCCTGATGGGTCCCGACGCCTGGATTGCTCAATCCGGGATCTGCGGCTATGGGGAGGACTTCATCAAGGCCGCCCTGAGCGTGGACTTGGGCGAGGTGGAGACCATCGCCCACTACCGGGCGGCCAGCTATTTCAACCCCGATGTGGACTTCATCCTGGACATCGGGGGTCAGGACATGAAGGCCATGCACATCCGGGACGGGGTCATCGACTCCATCCAGCTCAATGAGTCCTGCTCCTCCGGCTGCGGGTCCTTCCTCTCCACCTTTGCGGCCTCCGTCGGCCTGGACGTCAAGGAGTTTCAGGAAAAGGCCATCCGGTCCAAGGAGCCGGCAGACCTGGGCTCCCGGTGTACGGTCTTTATGAACTCCAAGGTCAAGCAGGCCCAGAAGGAAGGGGCTTCCGTGGAGGACATCGCGGCCGGCCTCTGCTATTCCGTCATCAAAAACGCCATCCAAAAGGTCATCAAGGTCCGGGACCCCAAGAAATTGGGCGACCACCTGGTCGTCCAGGGGGGGACCTTCTACGGGGATGCCATCCTCCGGGCCTTTGAAAAAATTACGGGACGGAAGGCCACCCGGCCCTCCATTGCGGGCCTCATGGGAGCCATGGGAATGGCCCTGATTGCCAAGGAAAGGTCGACGGGGAAGTCCACCCTCCTGAGCGATGAGGAACTGGCTGCCTTCCACTACCGGCAGAAGTCGGCACGCTGTGGACGGTGCACCAATAACTGCGCCCTGACCATTAACATCTTCTCGGACGGGAGCCGGTATATCTCCGGCAACCGGTGTGAGCGGGGGGCCGGAATCCAGAGGGAGAAAAAAGACCTTCCCAACCTCTATGCCTATAAATATGACCGGCTCTTCAATTACTACTCCTCCCTCCCGGAGGAGGGGGCGGCCCTGCCCACGGTGGGGATCCCCCGGGTATTGAATATATATGAGAACTACCCTCTCTGGCATACCTTCTTCACCCGCCTGGGCTTCCCGGTCAAGCTTTCCCCCCGGTCCTCCCGGGAGATTTATGATAAGGGACTGGGGTCCATCTCCTCGGAGACCGTCTGCTATCCGGGCAAGATGGTCAACGGCCACATCGAAGCCCTGGTCGAGGAGGGGGTCCCCCTGATCTGGTATCCCTCGATTTTCTATGAGAACAAGCAGTTCGACCAGTCCCGGAACCAGGTCAACTGCCCGGTCGTCTGTGGCTTCCCGGAGGTCATCCGGAACAACGTGGATGCCCTGAAAAAGAATGAGGTCACCTACCTCTATCCCTTCCTTTCCTTCAAGGATAAGAAGGCCCTGGCTGACCGCCTGGTGGAGGTCTTTTCCTCCTTCGAGGTTGGCGGAAAAGCTTATGCCCTCCCTCCCGACAAGATCCGTCAGGCCTTGGATGCGGCCTGGACCGAGCAGGCCAACTACCGGTCCGACATCCTCCGGGAGGGGGAATTGGCCCTGGACTGGATTAAGTCCCATAAGGGCCGGGGGATCGTCCTGGCCGGCCGCCCCTACCATGTGGACAATGAAATCAACCACGGGATTCCCGAGCTCATCAACGGGATGGGCCTGGCCGTCCTTTCCGAGGATTCCATCGCCATGAAGGCGGGGGACACCCGGGAGGACCTCCGGGTCCTGGACCAGTGGGTCTACCATGCTCGCCTCTACCGGGCGGCGGAATTTGTCGCCGACCATGAGGACCTGGAGCTCATCCAGCTCAACTCCTTCGGCTGTGGCCTGGATGCTGTGACCACCGACCAGGTTCAGGAAATCCTGGAGGCCAGGGGACGGATTTATACGGTTTTGAAAATCGACGAGGTCTCCAACCTGGGGGCCGTCAAGATCCGGATCCGCTCCCTCATCCAAGCCATCGACAACGCCCGGAAGGCCGGCTTGACCCTGAAGAAGCCCACGGATTCCTATGCCCCCAAGAAGGTGACCTTTACTAAGGAAATGCGGAAGGACTACACTATCCTGGTTCCCGCCATGGCCCCGGACCACTTCCGGATCCTGGCGGCAGGGATGGAGTCCCTGGGCTACCACATGGCCTTCCTGGACAAGGTGGACCAAAACACCATCAATGAAGGGCTCAAGTACGTCAACAATGACTCCTGCTATCCCTCTATCACCGTGGTGGGCCAGATGATGGAGGCCCTGGACAGCGGAAAGTATGACCCCAACAAGGTGGCCCTCCTCATGACCCAGACCGGGGGAGCCTGCCGGGCCTCCAACTATGTGGGCTACATCCGGAAGGCCCTTAAGGACATGGGCCGGCCCCAAATCCCGGTCATCGCCCTCTCGGTCCAGGGGATCGAGACCTCGCCCGGCCTCCAGGTGACACCGGGCCTGGTCAACCGGGGGGTCATGGCCATCGTGGCGGGCGATGTCATCATGCGCTGCTCCAATGCTACCCGCCCCTATGAGGCGGAGGCCGGAGAGACGGACCGGGTCAAGGAGAAGTGGATCCGGGCCTTCTCGGACTTTGTGGCCAAGCCCAGGCTCAAGGGATTCGGCGACCTGGTCCGGGCCTGTGTCCGGGATTTTGACCGGATCCCCCGCCTGGACATCGTCAAACCCAAGGCCGGGATCGTGGGCGAGATCCTGGTCAAATATCTCCCCGAGGCCAACAACAATCTTCAGGACCTCCTGGAGGCGGAGGGGGCCGAGGTGGTGGTGCCGGAATTGGCCGACTTCTTCCTCTACTGCTTCCGGAATGCCACCCACAAGGCCGACCTCCTGGGGACTTCCAAGGCCATGGCCGCCTTCAGCAACCTGGGGGTCTCCCTGATCGAATTCTACCGCCGGCCCGTCCGCCGGGCCCTCCGGGCATCCACCCACTTCACGGAGATGTTCCACATCGAGGATGTGGAGGCCTTTGCCTCCGAGATCGTCTCCCTGGGCCACCACTACGGGGAGGGCTGGCTCCTGACCGGGGAGATGGTGGAGCTCATCCATGAGAGAGCGCCCAACATTGTCTGCATCCAGCCCTTCGGCTGCCTGCCCAACCATATCACCGGGAAAGGGGTCATGAAGGCCATCCGTGAGGCTTATCCGGAATCCAACATCATCGCCATCGACTACGACCCGGGCGCTTCCGAGGTCAACCAGGTCAACCGGGTCAAACTCATGATGACTTCAGCCCGCGAAGGGATGTAATTTGTTACAATAGAGAAAAGAGATTGAAGGGGAGGTGGGGCCATTGACCAGAGGAGACCAGAGCTTGCGGAAGGAACGCAAGGACGAACATATTGAAAATTACCTCCAAACCGAATATGTGGGGGATAGCCTCCTGGGGGATGTCTATCTGGAGCCTCGCTCCTTCCCCGAGGTGGATATGGAGGCCATCGACACCGGCATGGAGATTTTCGGCAAGCGCCAGGCCATCCCCCTGATGATCAACGCCATGACCGGGGGGACGGAGGTTACCCGGGCCATCAACGAGAGCCTGGCCCGGATTGCCGGTCGGCTGGGCCTCCCTGTCCAGGTGGGGTCTATGCGGATTGCCCTGGATGACCCCTCCACCATCCCCAGCTTCCGGGTGGTCCGGGACATCATGGGCCCCCAAGGGGTGGTCCTGGCCAACCTGGGGGCGGAAGCGGAGGTGGACGAGGTCGGTCGGGTCATGGATATGATTGATGCCGACGGGATCGGGATCCACCTCAATGCCCACCAGGAGGCCGTTATGGAAGAGGGGGAGAGGGACTTCCGGTCTTGGAAGACCCGGGTCCGGGCCATTGCGGAAGCCTTTCCCGGAAAGGTCATCGTCAAGCAGGTGGGCTTGGGGATGGACCGGGAGGCCCTGGCCTTCCTGGAGGACCTCCCCCTGGCCTATGTGGATATTTCCGGCCTGGGCGGGACCAATTTCTTTGAGATCGAAGACCTCCGACGCTTGGATGAGGACTTCACCGAGTTCTACACCTGGGGGATCCCCACCGCCAAGGCCATCCTCAATGCCAAGGCCGAGGCGCCCAGCCAAAAGATCATCGCTTCCGGAGGGATCCGGACGGCCAGCGACCTGGTCCGGGCCATGGTCCTGGGGGCGGACATGGGGGCCATCTCCGGGGAAATCCTCCGCTTCCTCTTGAATGGGGATGAGGACTACACCGCCCACTATCTGTCCCAAGTGGCCGACCACTTCCGGATTGCTCTGGCCTTTATGGGCTGTCAGGATTTGGAGGACCTTCACCGCCTCCCCTACCAACTGACGGGAGAATTGGCCCGGTTGGTGGAAGGCAAGGTCTACCGACAATAGTTCACTTGGAGACTTCCCGCTTTCGGTCGGGAAGTCTCTTTGAGCCGGAAGGCTCATGGAAATCGAAGAAAGGGTTCTATGCAATGCCAGAAATGAACCGGCCTCTCCAAAAGAAGGCCCACGAGAAATCAACCATTGACCACGTCATCGCCGTCATGTCGGGCAAGGGCGGGGTAGGGAAGTCCATGGTGACCTCCCTGGCCGCCATGGCCACCGCCCGGTCGGGCTGGAATGTCGGGATCCTGGACGGGGACATTACCGGCCCCTCCATCCCCCGGGCCTTCGGCCTGGACAAGGGCTTCCCCATGGCGGGCAAGGTCCCCCATGCCCGGGAGTCCAATGCCGGCATCCAGATCGTCTCGGCCAACCTCATCCTCGGCCACGAGGAGGACCCCGTCCTTTGGAAGGGGCCCATGGTGGGCCAGGCGGTTACCCAGTTCTGGACGGACTTCGTCTACTCCAATGTGGACTATCTCTTTGTGGATATGCCTCCGGGAACAGGTGATGTCCCCCTGACCGTCTTCCAGTCCCTCCCGGTGGAGGGGGTTATTATCGTGACCTCCCCCCAGGACCTGGTGTCCATGATCGTGGGCAAGGCCATCAATATGTGCCAGATGATGGGGATCCCCATCGTCGGCCTGGTAGAAAATATGTCCTATTTCCAAGCCCCCGACACGGGAAAGAAGTATAAGATCTTTGGGGATAGCCACATTGAAGAGGTCTGTGCGGACAAGGGTTTAGATCTTTTAGCCCAGGTCCCCATCAATCCCGACTTGGCCCGGCTCATGGACCAAGGCCGGATCGAAGAAGCGGATACCGATCTATTCAAGCCCCTGGTTGATAAAATCGTAAAAATGACCCGGAAGTAAGTTGATGAAACCACAAGGAGGTAAGCTCGTGAACAAGATGGACCAAGTGGCGATCAATGCCATTCGTATGCTCAGTGTTGATATGATCAATAAGGCCAATTCCGGCCACCCCGGCCTTCCCCTGGGTGCGGCCCCCATGGCCCATGCCCTCTTTACCCGGGTCATGGACCAGAACCCTGAAGACGCCCATTGGCCCAACCGGGACCGGTTCATCCTCTCCGCAGGACATGGGTCGGCCCTCCTTTACTCCCTCCTCCACCTGTCCGGCTATGACCTGACCATGGATGACCTGAAGAACTTCCGCCAGCTGGATTCCAAGACCCCGGGCCACCCGGAGGTCCACCACACGGAGGGGGTGGAAGCCACGACCGGTCCCCTGGGTCAGGGGATTGCTATGGCTGTCGGCATGGCCATGGCGGAGAAGCATCAGGCTGCCCTCTACAACACGGAGGACTACAAGGTCATGGACCACTTCACCTACTTCCTCTGCGGGGACGGGGATTTGATGGAAGGGGTGTCCAATGAGGCGGCTTCCCTGGCGGGCCACCTGGGCCTGGGCAAGCTGATCGGCCTATACGACTCCAACCGGATTTCCCTGGACGGTCCCCTGGATCTCTCCTTCTCGGAGGATGTGGCGGGCCGCTTCCGGGCCCTGGGTTGGCAGGTCCTGACCGTTGAAGACGGCAACGATGTGGAGGCCATTGAAGAGGCCCTCTGCCAGGCCCAAAAAGAGGAAAAGAAGCCCAGCCTGATCGAGGTCAAGACGGTCATCGGCTATGGGGCTCCCGGCCAGGGAACCTCCGGCGTCCACGGAGCCCCCATCGGCGGCGAGGGACGGGGAAGCCTGGCGGAAAACCTGGCTTGGGACCGTGAGCCCTTCGACCTGCCCGATGAGGCCTATGCGCTTTATAAAGAGGCGGTGGTTGACCGGGGCCGGAAGGCCCAGGAGGCCTGGCAGGCGACCTTCGAGGCCTATGAGGCGGCTTATCCGGACAAGGCCAAGGCCTTCCGGGATGCCTTCGAGGGCAAGCTGGATCCGGACTGGGCCAAGGACCTCCCCAGCTACGAAGTGGGCGAGTCCAAGGCGACCCGGGTCAATTCCTATGAGATGATCCAGGAAGTGGCCAAGGCCGTCCCCTACTTCTGGGGCGGGTCGGCTGACCTGTCGGGGTCCAACAAGAGCGACATCAAGGGAGAAGATAAGTTCGTCATCGATTCTGACGAAGGAAGAAATATTTATTACGGCGTCCGGGAATTTGCCATGGGGGCCATTAACAACGGGATCTACCTCCACGGGGGATCCAAGGTCTTCTGCGCCACCTTCTTTGTCTTCTCGGATTACCTCCGCCCGGCTGCCCGCCTCTCGGCCCTCATGAAACTCCCCACCATCTACGTCACCACCCACGACTCTGTGGCCGTCGGTGAGGACGGTCCTACCCATGAGCCCATCGAACACCTGGCTTCCTGGCGGTCCATGGTCAACCTGGACCTGGTCCGTCCGGCCGATGGGAATGAGACCCGGGCAGCCTGGATCCTGGCGGTCGAATCCACCGACCGGCCCACCATGCTGGCCCTTAGTCGGCAGAACCTCCCCATCCTGGAGGGAACCAAGGAGAAGGCCATGGAAGGGGTCCGGAAGGGGGCCTATGTTCTCTCCGAAGCCCAGGGTCAGGCCCAGGGTATCCTGATCGGGACGGGGTCGGAAGTCCAACTCTGTCTGGAAGCCCAGAAGATCCTGGCTGACCGGGGAATCCCCGTCCGGGTGGTTTCCATGCCTTCCATGGCCCGCTTTGAGGACCAGGATCCGGCCTACAAGGAATCCGTCCTTCCCCGGGACCTGACCAAGCGGGTTTCCATCGAGGCGGGGGTTGCCTTCGGTTGGGACCGGTATGTGGGTCCCCAAGGCAAGTCCATCTCCATCGACCGCTTCGGCCTTTCCGCCCCCGGCGGCCAGGCACTGGAATGCCTGGGCATGACGGCGGAGAATGTGGTGGAGGCCTTCAGCTCTTTATAGGACAAGACCTTCAAATGTGATCGTAATCAATGGAAGAGATCAAGCCATCCTCTATCTTGATAGTGGATGGCTTTCTTTTTCTGTTTTTCTTCCGCGCTTCTTAAAAAGGAGGAAAAGCGGTATATATAATAGAGTGCAAAAAGTCCAAGAAAGAATGAGGAGTGAATATGGCGAATCTACTGGAAATCAAAGACCTACATGTTGAAATTGAGGGCAAGGAGATCCTGTCCGGGGTCAACCTGACCATCCATCCCGGAGAGGTCCATGTCGTTTTGGGGCCCAATGGGGCCGGCAAGTCCACCCTGGCCAATGCCATCATGGCCCACCCCAAATATAAAATCACCCAGGGAGATATCCTTTTTGAAGGGGAATCCATCCTGGAATGGACGGCCGATGAACGGGCCCGGAAGGGGATCTTCATGGCCTTCCAGAACCCCCAGGAGGTGCCCGGGGTGAGCGTGGAGGACTTCCTCCGGGCGGCAGTCGCCCAGAAGACGGGGAAGAACCCCTCCATCATGAAGTTTAATAAGGAAATCAACCGGAAGTCGGAAGACCTGGAGATGGGTGGGGACCTGTCCGGCCGCTATCTCAACGTGGGCTTCTCCGGGGGCGAAAAGAAGAAGACGGAAATCCTCCAGATGCAGACCCTGGACCCCAAGTTCGTCATGCTGGACGAAATTGACTCCGGCCTGGATGTGGATGCGGTCCGGGTGGTCTCCCAAGGGGTAGCGGACTTCCTTAACGAGGAGAAGTCTTGCCTCATCATCACCCATATTTCCACCATCCTGGCCTCTCTCCATCCCGACTTTGTCCACGTCATCATCGGGGGCAAGCTGGTCAAGGAGGGCGGGCCCGACCTGGTCGGCAAGGTCCAGGAAGAGGGCTACGGCTGGATCCGGGAGGAATTGGGTCTGGAGACCAAGTCGGAAGAGGAGGCCTAAGATGGACCAAGACCGTATGGACCTGGCCCATGCCCGCCACCTGGAAAGGAAGGCGGAGAGGGACCGGAGAAAACAATCAAAGCGGGTCACTCCGCCGGAGAGGACGGATGTCTCCGACCAGCGGCGGGGGGTCTACGATATCAAGAACAGCCTGGACTACGACTATAAAACGGAAAACGGACTGTCGGAGGAGACCGTCCGGGAGATTTCCAAGGAGAAAAATGAGCCCGACTGGATGTTGGAAAAGCGTCTGGAAGCCCTGGAAATCTTCAATGCCTCCGAAAACCCCAACTGGGGTCCCGACCTAACCCCGGTGGATATGGATAAAATTTCGGCCTATGTCCGGCCCAAGGCCCAGAAGGCCCGGAATTGGAAGGATGTGCCGGATGAGATCCGGGACACCTTCGAGAAGCTGGGGATCCCTGAGGCTGAGCTCAATTCCCTGGCCGGGGTGGGGGCTCAATTCGACTCGGAGATCGTCTACCACAACATGAAGGACTTTCTGGGGGAAAAAGGGGTGGTTTACACCGACTTTGAGACGGCGGTCCATGACTATCCCGAGATCGTGAAGAAGTATTTCGGGACCCTCATCACCCCCCGCCTCCACCGGTATGCGGCCCTCCACTATGCGGTTTGGTCGGGTGGATCCTTCGTCTACGTCCCCAAGGGGGTCAAGGTGGACTTCCCCCTCCAGTCCTACTTCCGCCTGAATGCGCCGGGAGCGGGCCAGTTTGAGCACACCTTGATTGTCATCGAAGACGGGGGAGACTGCCACTTCATCGAAGGCTGCTCAGCCCCCAAGTACAACACCCTGAACCTCCATGCCGGGGCCGTCGAGCTCTTCGTCGGGGAGGGGGCCCACCTCCGCTATTCCACCATCGAAAACTGGTCCCGGAACATGTACAACCTCAACACCAAGCGGGCCCAGGTGGAGAAGAAGGGGAAGATCGAGTGGGTATCCGGGTCCTTCGGGTCGGCGGTCTCCATGCTTTACCCGGCCTCCGTCCTCAAGGGGGAGGAGGCGGTGTCGGAGTTCACCGGGATCACTTTCGCCGGCAAGGGCCAGTACCTGGATACCGGGGCCCAGTCCATCCACCTGGCCCCCCGGACCTATTCCTCCATCAACTCCAAGTCCATCTCCAAGGGCGGGGGGACCTCCATCTACCGGGGAACCGTCGTCATGGGGCCGGACTCCCACGGGTCCCGCTGTGCCCAGGACTGCGAATCCTTAATGCTGGATTCGGACTCCCGGACCGACACCATCCCTTCCATCCGGGTGGAAAATGAGGATGTGGAGCTTGGGCACGAAGCCAAGATCGGGTCCATCGATGAGGAGGCCATCTACTACCTCATGACCCGGGGGATCCCGGAAGATGAGGCCAAGGCCATGATCGTCCGGGGATTCGCTGAACCGGTGGCCAAGGAACTGCCCATGGAATATGCCGTGGAGATGAATAACCTGATTACTTTGGAACTGAAAGGAGCGATTGGCTGATGATGAGTGTTAAACAGGGCCGCGGGTCCGTCCTACCCGCACTGACCAATCGCTGGATGAAGGCCAACGATGTGGAGACCGACCTCCTGGTCATGGATAAGAATGCGACCCTGGCTCCCTTCCAACCCGACTTTGAGTCGGACCGGAAGAACCAGGTCCCCTTCCACACGAGCCAAGACCTGGAGGAGGATCCCCGGGGAATTTCCCGCGACCTCATGGACCAAAACCGGTCCCTGTCCAACTACCAAAACCACACCGAACTCAAGGAAGGGGACCACTACCGGGTGGATTTCACCCTGTCTGACGACCAGCCCATCCTGGTGGACTCCCACCAGTTCGACCTTCCGGAAGGCCACCGGGCTACGGCTATCATTTCTACCGCCTCCCAAGGGGAGGGGGCCTACTACCGGAACGGGGCCATCCGGGTCCAGGTCAAGGAGGATGCCCTCCTCCACTTGGTCGTCGTCGACCTTCTGGGGGATGGGGTGACGTCCAACCTCTCCATCATCGCCGACATGGAGGATGGGGCCGAACTCAAGGTTACCACCGTTTGCCTGGGATCCGGCAAGTCCAACTTCTACCTCTGGGGAGACCTGGTGGGCTACGAATCCAAGGCCGACATCCACACCGCCTACCTGGGCTGGGGTCAGGCCAGGATGGACTTTTTCTATAACGTTGCCTTCTTCAACCACTTTACCGATGGCCACATCGAAGCCAACGGAGCCCTCTTGGACCGGGCCTACAAGTCCTTCCGGGACACCCTGGACTTCAAGGAAGGGGCCGTGGGCGCAGTCGGCAACGAGGAAGAGTTCACCCTCCTCCTCTCGGAAGAAGCTAACTCCCTGGCCGTCCCCATCCTCCTCTGCCATGAGGATCTGGTCCAGGCCAACCATGCAGCCTCCAACGGCAAGCTGGACGAAGATATCCTCTTCTACCTCATGAGCCGGGGCTTCCCCCGGTCCGAGGCCGAGGGCCTCATCGTCGAATCCCGGATGCGGCCTTCCTTGGACCGGATCCCGGATGAGGACCTTCGGGAGAGCCTGAAAAAAGTGATTCACGAAAGGATTGTCAACCGCCATGGAAAATAAGAAAGAAACTCTCTACGATAGCCCCATGACCATGGACCGGGTCCTGGCCATCCTGGATGATCCGGGCTTTGACCTGGAGGCTGTCCGGGCCGACTTCGACTACCTCAAGTCGGAGGGGACCCCCATCACCTACCTGGATAACGGAGCGACCACCCAGCGGCCCAACCCCGTCATCGACCGGGTGGCGGACTTCTACCGCTATGAGAATGCCAACCCCCTCCGGGGCAACCACCGGCTCTCCCTCTATGCCACCCAGGCCTATGAAGAGGGCCGGGCAAGGGTAGCGGAATTTATCCATGCCGGCCACAAGGAGGAGGTCATCTTCACCCGGAATGCCTCCGAATCCCTTAACCTGGTCTCCTACATCTGGGCCCTCCACTACCTGAAGGAGGGCGACCGGGTCATCATTTCCCGGATGGAGCACCACTCCAACTCGGTGAACTGGCAGTTCGCCTGCCAGCAGTCCGGGGCGGAGCTGGTTTATGTCGAGCTGGATGATGACTACTCTTTCAATATGGAGGACTACAAAGCCAAGCTCAACGACCGGACCAAGGTGGTGGCTTTCACCGGAGCCTCCAATGTCCTCTCTTCGGAGCCCAAGGCCAAGGAAATCATCCGCCTGTCCCATGAGGTTGGGGCCATCGCGGTCATGGATGGGGCCCAGGCCGTCCCCCATGACCCTATCGATGTTCAGGACCTGGACTGCGACTTCCTGGCCTTCTCCGGCCACAAGATGCTGGCCCCCTTCGGGATCGGGGTTCTCTACGGGAAGAAGGAGATCCTGGAGAAGATCCCTCCCTTCCTCTACGGGGGAGAGATGATCGAATATGTGGAGGACCAGACCTCCACCTTCGCCCCCCTGCCCTACAAGTTTGAGGCAGGGACCCAGAATGTGGGCGGGGTGGTGGGCCTTCATGCCGCTATCGATTATATGGAAGCCATCGGGATGGACAAGATTGCCCGCTATGAGAAGGCCCTGGCCGAATACTGCGCCCTCAAGATGGAGGCCAGGGAAGACCTGGAAGTCTATCGGCCCCGCCATTCCGCCAGAGGGACCGCCGTCGCCTTTAACATCAAAGGGGTCCACCCCCACGACGTTTCCACCATCATGGATTCCATCGGCATCGCCATCCGGTCCGGCCACCACTGCACCCAGCCCCTCCACCGGGGCCTCTGCATCGCCGCCTCATGCCGGGCTTCCTTCGCCTTCTACAACACCAAAGATGAGGTGGACAAGCTCTTCGAAGGGATCGACCTGGTCCAGGAGACCATGAACCCTGGGGAGGTCCGCTGATGGATATGAAAGCCCTATATTCCAAGATCGTCATGGCCCATGCCAACTCCTCGGACTACAAGTATGACCAGGAAAACCCCGACATCGTCGAAGCCGGACACAACCCCTCCTGCGGGGATGAGATTGAGCTGGAGCTGACCATGGACGGGGATGTGATCAAGGAAGCCTCATACACCGGCCAAGGCTGCGCCATCTCCCAGGCCTCCACCTCCCTCATGTGCGAGCTCATCGAAGGGGAGACCGTCGACCAGGCCTACCAAAAAGTGGAAGACTTCCTGGCCATGATCACCGGACAAAAGACCGATATGGAAGAACTCGAAGAATCCCTGGGTGACGCCGTCGCCCTCCAATCCATCGCCTACATGCCCCAGCGGGTCAAGTGCGCCGAACTCGCCTGGCACACCCTGAAAAACCTCATCGACAAGAAGAGGTTGGGCGAAGGGAAATAGAGAAGCCCGCCGTTCTAAAAAACCCCCGGCCGCCGCTTGGCGGTCAGGGGGTTTTTTGTGGAGGGGTCATGTTGGCCCCCCGGGATGAGGATTTTGGCAGAAAGGGGGGCTCCGCATAGTGTCGCCACCCTTGACGGCAGGACAAAATTCGCTTTTCCGCCTTCGCCGACGGCGACGAACTCAACAACTCCTCTTCCCTCCCCGTCGGCTATTTTATTCTAGCGAATTTTATCCTTAGGCCGTCAAGGGCAAGCCGCCTTCGGCGGTGGCTCCTGCCTCTGGCTCTGAACTCAACGCTTTGCCTTCCTTTTTTTCTCTTCGTCTCCATTTTATACGACTTCCCTAATATGTGAATGAATAAATGGTGTTGTAAGGAAAAACGCAGGTGTCCAAAAAAAGCTTACCACTACAGACAGAGTCCCCTAGAATGGCGATTTCGGCGGATTAGGGGGAGTGG
>NZ_HE978585.1:750031-788559 GCF_000311985.1 Kallipyga massiliensis ph2
GTGGTGATTCCCCCTAGAATGGCGATTTCAAGCGGCTGGGGGAGTGGTGATTCCCCCTAGAATGGCGATTTCAGGTGACTGGGGGGAGTATCGATTCCCCCTTAAGCAAGGATTTTGGCAGATAAGAGGGACAAGCGACTCCCCCCGGAATGAGGATTTTGGCAGAAAGGGGGGCTCGCCTTGGCCCCCCGGAACGAGGATTTTGGCAGAAAGGGGGGCTTACCTTGGCCCCCCGGAACGAGGATTTTGGCAGAAAGGGGGGCTCCGCCAGGCCCCCCGGAATGGGGATTTCAGCAGAAAGGGGGGCTTACCTTGGCCCCCCGGAACGAGGATTTTGGCAGAAAGGGGGGCTCCGCCAGGCCCCCCCGGAATGGGGATTTCAGCGGAAAGGGGGGCTCACCTTGGCCCCCCGGAATGAGGATTTCGGCAGAAAGGGGGGCTTACCTTGGCCCCCCGGAACGAGGGTTTCGGCAGAAAGGGGGGCTCATGCAAGCCCCCCGGAATGAGGATTTTGGCAGAAAGGGGGGCTCCGCCATGCCCCCCGGAATGAGGATTTCAGCGGAAAGGGGGGGCTCACCTTGGCCCCCCGGAATGAGGATTTTAGCAGAAAGGGGGGCTCCGCCATGCCCCCCGGAATGAGGATTTCGGTAGAAAGGGGGGCTCCGCCATGCCCCCCGGAATAGGGATTTCGGCGGAAAGGGGGGCCGGCATCCCAGCGCCACGGCCCCCAGTCCCACCAGCGCCCGCGGCGCCTCCCATCACTTGCCCGGATTTCCCAGGAAGTCCTTGCCGGGGGCGGGGACTTCCCGGAGGCTTTCCCGCCCTTCCCGGTAGCCGGGGGTCAGGGTTTGGTCCCGGTCGACCAGTTGGCCCAGTTCCGGGAGGAAGGCCTCCAGGAAGACCCCGTCGGTGTAGGGCTCGCCGTAGGCCACGCTGCCTTTCATGAGGCGGAGGACTTCGGTGGCGGCCAGCTTGCAGGCCCTGTCAAAGGAGGAGCCTGTCATCAGGAGGCCCAGGAGGATGGTGGAGTAGAGGTCCCCGGTTCCCTGGTATTGGACATCGAAGTAGTCCTGGCTCAGGCTGGTGATTTTGCCGCGGTCATAGAGTCGGCAGGCGATTTGGCCCTCTTGGTCCCCGGGGCATGAGGTGACGACGATTTCTTGGGGACCCATATCGGCCAGCTCTTCCAGGAGGTCTCGGAAGGCTTCGGGGCCGATTTCGGGATTGTAGGGCCGGTCGAGGAGGAGGAAGAGCTCGGTCAGGTTGGGAGTGATGACATCGGCCTGGGCTACCAGCTTCCGCATTTCGCCCGCCATGGCAGGAGAAATGGAGGCGTAGAAGTCGCCCCGGTCCCCCATGACGGGGTCGACCATGACCAGGCTGTCCTCTCGCTGGAAGTTCCGGATCAGGTCGCCCACCAGGTCGCATTGGCGGGGGGAGCCCAGGAAGCCGCTGTAGATGGCGTCGAACTCCAGATGGAGCTCTTTCCAATGCCGGAAGCTGGCTTCCATGGAGTCGGTGAGGTCATAGAAGGAGTAGCCCGGGAAGGCTCCTCCGGTGTGGGTGGAGAGGACGGCCGTGGGGGCGGGGACGACCTGGATCCCCATGGCGGAGAGGGTGGGGATGACCACCGTGAGGGAGACCCGGCCGAAGCCGGACAGGTCGTGGATGGCGCAGCAGCGTTTTAATCTTGGCATAATATTAGCTCCTCGTATTCCGATAGCTTTCGATTCCGCAATAGGTCACGGTGTCCAGACCGTCCTCGGCCTTGAGGGTCCGAATGAAGGCCTCCGTATCCTTCACTCCGCGCTCCTCCAGGAAGTGGACCAGCTCGAAGCGGTTCATGGGGTGGCGCTTGCAGATGGTTAGGACCGCCTGGAGGGGGTCCTCCTCCGCACTGTCGAAGTCCTGGTCGGTCAGATAGTCCAGGGCGGTCCCCCCAAGGAGGTCGGCGGCCCTTTGGACGGTCTTGTGGTCGGGCGCCTTGACCGTGGGGTCGGCCGGGGGCCGAACGGGGGTGTTGATGTAGACCCGGTCAGGCCGGATGGCATCGACCAGGGTCTTGATGGCCGAAAGCTGGTCGGGGCTGTCGTTCATCCCGGTCAGGAGCATGACCTCCAGCCAGAGCTGGCCTTGGTAGTCTTTGGCAAAAGCCTTGAGCCCCTCGATAATGGCCGGAAAGGAAATGTGGGGGGAGGGGCGGTGGATGGCCCGCCAGGTGGGCTCATCGGCCGCCTCCAAGGAGGGGAGGACGATGTCCGCTTTCATGAGGGCCTGACGGACCTCCGGCCGGTCCATATTCCCGGAATTGGTGATGACCGCGACCGGCTTGGTCTGGCGAGCGTGCAAGCCATCAATCAAGTCATCCAGCCGGGAGTAGAGGGTGGGCTCCCCCTCTCCGCAGACGGTGATCGTATCGTAGCCCACCCCTTCCTCCAGGAAGCTGTCGACTTCCGCCAGGAGATCATCCAGGGGGAACCACTCCTTCCGGTCTCCACTCATCCGGTTGGTGGCCCCCAACATGCAGTAGTTGCAGGCATAATTGCAGGTCTTGCCCGGGATGGGGCTGACCCCCAAAGACCGGCCCAAGCGCCGGGAAGGGATAGGTCCATAGACGTGTTCACGTTCCTTCACCATTGACTCCTCTCTTTCAGCCATATGCCGTAAAAAAAGAGATGACCACAAAAGCTGTGCTCATCTCTTGGTCCTCTTTCGTCGGGCGATTTCCTTCGAATTAGAGGATGGGGCAGGTGTTTCCTCCCGCATCATCCGGATCGACGGCCTCGCCCTGGACAAAGTTCTCCTTGAGATACTCAATAATATCCATGGACTCATACATGGGCTTTTCATCAATAAAGAGGCAGGGGACCATGTCCTGTCCGCCCTGTTTGATCAGGTAGTCTTCATTAGCCGGGTCGGCCTTGATGTCAACTTCTTCGATGCCTTGGATCCGGTTTTTCTCGATGAAAGACCGGACTTTCTTGCAGAAGGGGCAGGTTTCTTTATAAAAGAGACGATACTGTGTCATATGTCTTCCTTTCCGTTTATCCATCTTCTCATGGACGGGGCGACCGGGACGAAACCCAGCCGTCAAGTTTACTAAAGTTATTTTACCCATTTTCTCCACCTCTAAAAGAGGGGGCCGATCTCTTCAGCGACCTGTCGATATTTATAAGCCACCCTCTCCACTTTCAGCCATCCTCATGAATACATATTCCGGGCATTTTTGAAAAATAAATGATGGGCATGAAAAGAATCGGGATTTTTTCACATAATTATTTTTCAATTTTCTTGTCCAATGGGCAAGATCTTGTTGGTCGCTTGGGTGGAGCCACAAGAGAATTGATAAGTTTTCAGCCTCATGGACAATTTATTCTTGGCTTGACCCCTTGTAGCGGATTTGTCCAAAAAGTCAACCGCTTATTTCTTAGGGGACTTATCCACCGTTTTGTGGAAAGAATGTGGACAAAGAGGCCTACAATTCGGCTTATCCTCAAAATTACCCACATTATCCACAGGTTTTGAGGAGGGCTTTGTCCACAAGCTTCCCAAAATGTCCCAAACCCTCCCCCTCCATATATTTATTCAAAGGGCCATCTTAGGCCCTTGTCCAAAAAAACTATGCAAAGGATCCCTAAGACTTATGGATGAATAGGTTTTGTAAAAAGGGAGTGGGGTATGTAAAGAGAAAGTAAATTAATAAAAGGAGGCTCCATATGAAAGTTCATTTTGTTGGAAAAAATATCTCCATTCGTGACAACTTTAAGGACCTGACCCTTGAAAAACTGGAAAGACTGGACAAGTACTTTGACGAGGATGTCCATGCCACGGTCACCATGTCCACCGAGGGGAGCCAGGAGAAGAGGGTGGAAGTAACCATTCCTGTTCCCGGCTCAGACGCTATCCTCCGGGCCGACCAAACCTCCTTTGATATGCTCCAGAGTGTCGACCAGTGTGTCTCGGCCCTGGTTTCCCAGATCCGGAAGTACAAGACCAAGCTCAAGAACCGCCACAAGGACGGGACCAAGACCGGCTTCCTCTTCGACCAAATCGAAGACCTGCCTGAAGAGGCGGTTGCTGATGACGTACCGGACATCGCCCGGGAGAAGAGAATTGACGTCCAGCCCATGACCCCGGAAGAAGCGGTCCTTCAAATGGACCTCCTGGGCCACGACTTTTTCCTCTTCCTGAATATGGAAGAAGACACCCTCTCCGTGGTCTACCGGAGAAAGGCCGGGAACTATGGCTTGATCACTCCGGAAGAAGGCCGGTTTATGAAATAAATCTCCCGGAAGAGTTCCATGACCTTCCAAATTGTCCCAAATTGTCTTTTCGGGTCCCGTCCTTGTGGCGGGGCCTTTTTTTGCCATATTGCCAACAAATTTTTGTGTATAATGGTTCTGTATGATTATTTTGGAATTGGCTCATGAGCAAGCAGGGAGATTTTCCCCACTCAGGAGTCACCTGCTTGATGATAAAACTCTGAATAAGATAGGAAGAAGGGAAAATGGGTTTATTTGATTTCTTGACCAAGTCCTTCAGTGAAAAGGAAATTGATCGGATCCAACCGCTGGTCAACCGGGTCCTGGACCTGGAGGAGGAAATGGAGGCCCTGTCCGACCAGGCTCTCCAGGCCAAGACCGAAGAATTTAAGAAGCGCTACCAAGAGGGCGAGACCTTGGATGACCTCCTGGTGGAGGCTTTTGCGGTTGTCCGGGAGGCCGCCTGGCGGGTCTTGGGCATGAAGCCCTACCCTGTCCAGATCATCGGGGGCATCGTCCTCCACCAAGGCCGGATTGCCGAGATGAAGACCGGTGAAGGAAAGACCCTGGTCTCCACCATGCCGGCCTACCTCAACGCTATCGCCGGCAAGGGAGTCCACATTGTCACTGTCAACGACTACCTGGCCACCCGTGACTCCGAGTGGATGGGGAAGGTCCACGAATTCCTGGGCCTCCATGTGGGTTGCATCCTCCAGAACATGTCCACCAGCGACCGCCAGGCCGCCTATAATGCCGACATCACCTACGGAACCAACAACCAATTCGGATTCGACTACCTGAGAGACAACATGGCCATCTACCAAAGCGGCCTGGTCCAAAGGGGTCTCCACTACGCCATCGTCGATGAGGTGGACTCCATCCTGGTCGATGAGGCCCGTACCCCGCTGATCATTTCCGGCCAGGGGGATCCCTCGACCGAGATGTACTCCCGGGCCGACACCTTCATCCAAACCCTGGAAGGCCGGATTATGGACCCGGATGAGGACAACATCAACCCCCTGGACCAGCTCCTGGATGGAGCCCCGGAACTGGAGAAGGTGGACTATCTCGTCGATATGAAGAGGAAGTCCGCCAACCTGACCGAGCAGGGCAATGATAAGGCCGAAAAATTCTTCCACGTGGACAACATTTCCGACCCCTCCCACATGGAGCTCATGCACTACATCAACCAGGCCCTCAAGGCCCGGACAACCATGAAAAGGGACATCGACTATGTGGTCGTGGACGATGAGGTGAAGATCGTCGACGAATTCACCGGCCGGATTATGGAAGGGCGTCGCTATTCCGACGGCCTCCACCAGGCCATTGAAGCCAAGGAAAGGGTCCCCATCAAGTCCGAATCCAAGACCCTGGCCACCATCACTTTCCAGAACTTCTTCCTCATGTATGGGAAGCTGTCCGGAATGACCGGGACGGCCATGACCGAAAAGGATGAGTTTTCGGAAATCTACCACCTGGACGTCATCGAAATCCCCACCAACCGGCCCATGATCCGGAAGGACCAAAATGACCTGATCTTTAAAAATGAGAAGGGGAAGTTCGCCGCCATCGTGGAGGAGATCAAGGCCGTCCATGAGACTGGCCAGCCCATCCTGGTGGGTACGGTGGACATTGAAACCTCGGAGCTGATTTCCGGCCTTCTGAAAAAGGTGGGGATCAAGCACAGCGTCTTGAACGCCAAGTTCCACCGCCAGGAAGCCGAGATCGTGGCCCAGGCGGGACGTTTTGGGACCGTCACCATTGCCACCAACATGGCCGGCCGTGGGACGGATATCGTCCTGGGCGGGAACCCGGAGTGGATGGCCAAAAAGGAGATGTCCAACAAGGGCTATTCGGATGAACTGATCGAATGGGCAGACTCCTTCCGCCATGTGGAGCCGGAGGACCGCTTCCCCTTGTCCACGGTCATTACCGAGGAAGAGGAAGGGGATGCGGAAGTCCAATTCATCACCGGCCGGGAAATTATGGATGCCCGGACTCTCTTCTCCCAACTCAAGGAGAAATTCAGTCAGGAAACCAAGGAAAATGCGGAGAAGGTCAGGGAGGCAGGCGGCCTCTATATCCTGGGGACCTCCCGTCATGAGTCCCGCCGGATTGACAACCAGCTCCGTGGCCGTGCCGGCCGTCAGGGAGACCCGGGCGAATCCCGCTTCTTCATCTCCCTGGAGGACAAGCTCATGTACCTCTATGGGGGAGAGCGGATGCGGAATATGTCCCAGTCCTCCATGTTCCCCGAAGATGAGCCCATTGAAGCGGGCATGCTGACCAAGTCCATCGAAAGGGCCCAATCCCGGGTAGAGGCCAACAACTTCGCCACCCGTAAGCGGGTTTTGGAATACGACAACGTCATGAACGTCCAGCGGAAGACCGTGTATGGAGAAAGAAAGCGGGTCCTGGACGGGGAGAACATGAAGGACTACATCAAGACCATGATCGAAGGGTCCATCTCCGACGCTGTGGACTCCTTCTGCCCGCCGGATGTTCCTTCGGAAAACTGGGAGCTGGAGGGGCTCTTCACCTACTTGAACACCCTCTTCCTTCCCCAGGGGATCCTGGCGGTAACGGATATCCGGGGAATGAGCCAGGAAGAATTCAAGGCCAAGCTCCTGGAGATCGCCTTTGATATTTATGAAAAGAAGGAAAAGGAACTGGGTCAAGAGAATATGCGGGAGATGGAACGGATTGTCCTCCTTCAGGTGGTCGACAGCAAGTGGATGGACCACATCGACGCTATGGACCAGCTCCGCCAGGAAATCGCCGTCCGGTCCTATGGTCAGGAAGACCCGGTCCGGGCCTACGGCAATGAAGGCTATGATATGTTCGCCGCCATGAATGAGGCCATCCGGGAGGATACGGTCCGCCTGATCTACCACGTGGTTCCGGCCTCTTCCCTGGAGAGGACCCAGGTGGCCAAGCCCACCCGGGAGATTTCCGGGGATGGCGGGGAAGAGGAAAACAAGCCCTTTGTCCGCAAGGGAAAGAAGATCGGTCGGAATGATCCCTGCCCCTGCGGGTCGGGAAAGAAGTATAAGAACTGTCACGGAAAGAACCAATAAGGAGGAAAGCCATGGACCACCACGAAATCATGGGCCTTCTGACCTCCATGGGGGAGGTCTTGGACGAACTTAGGGGGTCCCTTTGACATCGAGGGCCTGGAAGAGTCCGTCCGCCAACTGACAAAAAGGACCATGGAGGCCGGGTTTTGGGATGACCCCGACCGGGCCAAAAAGGTCATGATGGACCTGGATGCCAACAAGGCGACCATCGACCGCTATGAGGTTCTGGTGGAAAGCCACCGGGACCTGGAGGATATGATGGAGATCCTCTCCGAGGAGGAATTCTTCCAGTCCCAGGAGGACCTGTCCGAAGAGGCCCGACTTCTCAATAAGAAGGTCTCCGCCCTCCGGACCCACGCCCTCCTGTCGGGAAAATACGACCGGAATAACTGCTACTTCTCTATCCATGCGGGCTCCGGGGGGACGGAGGCCACGGACTGGGCGGAAATCCTCCAGCGGATGTATGAGCGCTGGTTTGAGTCCCGAGGCTGGAAGTTCGAACAGACGGCCCTGACCCTCAATGAAACGGGCGGGGGGATCAAGTCGGTGGACTACTTTGTCACCGGGGCCTATGCCTACGGCTACTGCAAGGGGGAAAAAGGCGTTCACCGCCTGGTTCGGATTTCTCCCTTTGATTCCCAGGGCCGCCGCCACACCTCCTTTGCCTCCGTGGATGTGTATCCGGAAATTCCGGATGTGGGGGAGATTGAGATTGACGAAAAAGACCTCAAGATCGACACCTACCGGTCCTCGGGGAAGGGGGGGCAGCATGTCAATACGACGGATTCTGCCGTCCGGATCACCCACCTCCCGACCGGGGTGGTGGTGACCTGCCAAAATGAAAGGTCCCAGATCCAAAACCGGGCCAAGGCCTATGAGGAATTGGTGGCCAAGCTGGTCCAAATTAAGGAAGAGGAGCACCGGGAAGAGATTGCCGATATCCAGGGCAAGTACACTCAGATATCCTGGGGGGCCCAGATCCGGTCCTATGTCTTCCAGCCCTACACTATGGTCAAGGATCACCGGACGGGTTTTGAAATGGGGAATGTGGACCGGGTGGTCGACGGAGACCTGGATGATTTTGTGGATGCCTATTTAAATTGGAAAGCACAGGAAGAGGTGTAGCCATGAGAATGAAACGATTTTACATGCCCACGTTGAGGGAGGTGCCGGCGGATGCGGAGATTGCCAGCCACCGCCTCCTCCTCCGGGCCGGAATGATCCGGATGACGGCTTCGGGCATTTATTCCTACCTCCCCCTTGGGGAGAGGGTCCTTCAGAAGGTGGAGCGGGTAGTCCGGGAGGAAATGGACCGGGCCGGTGCCCAGGAAATCCGGACCTCCATCCTCCAGCCCCGGGAAATCTGGGAGGCATCGGGACGGTGGAGAACTTTCGGCCCGGAAATGTTCAAACTCAAGGACCGGAACGAGCGGGAATACTCCCTGGGCCCCACGGCCGAGGAATCCTTCACCGACCTGGTCAAGGAAGAAATCCGGTCCTACAAACAGCTCCCCCTCAACCTCTACCAGATCCAGTGGAAGTACCGGGATGAGAAGCGGCCCCGTTTCGGGATCAACCGGTCTCGGGAATTTCTCATGAAAGATGCCTACACCTTTGATGTGGACCGGGAATCCATGGAAGTCGCCTATCAAAACATGTGGGATGCCTACGTCCGGGTCTTTGACCGCCTGGGTCTGGACTACCGGGTAGTCCTGGGTGACAGCGGGGCCATGGGAGGGAACCTCTCCCATGAGTTCACCGCTCTCTCCGAAGTGGGGGAAGGCGTGATTGTCTATTGCCCCGACTGCGACTATGCGGCCACGGATGAAAAAGCCGGGATGGCCGGGGAGGAAGCTCCGACCGAAGAGGCCGGCCAGGTAGAGAAGATCTCCACCCCCCATGTAACAACCATCGAGGACCTGGTGGACTTCCTGGGGGTGGATGCCGCCAAGATGGTCAAGGCCATCTGCCTCAAGGCCGGCGGGGACCCCGTCATGGTCTTCCTTCCTGCAGAAAGGGAACTCAACATGGCCAAATTGGTGGCCTACCTCCAGATCCCTGAACATGAAGTGGAGATGATGGACGATGAGACCATAGAAAAGCTGACCGGAGCCCAGGCAGGCTTCACCGGGCCTATCGGTTTGGATGAGTCGGTCCGGGTCCTGGTCGATCGGACGGTGACCGAACGGCCCAACCTGATCTGCGGGGCCAACGAAACGGGCTTCCATTTGAAGAACGTCAACTTCGGCCGGGACTTCGATGGGGTAGTGGTGGATGACCTCCGGATGGTCAAAGAAGGGGACCGGTGTCCCAAGTGCGGCGCCCCCCTACACTTTGCCCGAGGGATTGAAGTGGGGAACATCTTCCAGCTGGGGACCAAGTATTCCGAATCCATGGGGGCCAGCTTCCTGGATGAGAATGGGAAGTCCCAACCCATCATCATGGGGTCCTATGGAATCGGGGTTACTCGGTCTATCTCCGCCCTCGTGGAGCAGAACCACGATGACAAGGGAATCATTTGGCCCCTCCTGACCGCCCCCTACCAGGTCATCATCTCCATCATGAACATGAAGGACAAAGTCCAGGTGGACCTGGCGGAAAAAATCTATGCCGACCTCATGAACAAGGGGGTTGAAGTCCTTTTGGATGACCGGGATGAGCGGGCCGGAGTCAAGTTCAACGACCGGGACCTGATTGGGATCCCCCTCCGGATTACCGTAGGAAAGAAGGCCGGGGAAGACTTGGTGGAATATTCCACCCGCAAGGAGATGGTCAACGAAGATTTGACCAGCGGACAAGCCATGGACCGGGTCCTGGACCTTTGCGGAGACCTTTGGGAAAAGAGTGCGAGAGGAGACCTGTCCCATGAAAGCAAATAAAAAAATCCTGTTAGTGGCCCTTGTTTTGGCCCTGGGCCTGACCGCCTGTGGAGAGAAGAAGCCGGCCCAGGAATCCCAAAGCTCGGAAAGTCAGCCTGTCAGCCAAGCGGAGCCGGTGGAAGCCTCCTCCTCGGCGGAGGAATCCTCATCGGAGGAAGACAGCGAGGAAGAGAAGGCGGAGAAGGCAGCCTACAATGAACTGGTCAAGACCTATCCCGCCATCACTATCAACCAGGTGGAGGAAGCCCGGGATAAGAAAGAGGACCGCCTGATTTACATGGGAGCCACTTATTGCCCCTATTGTCGGAAATTTATTCCCTTACTTGACGAAGTCGCCAAGAAAGAGGGCTGGACCCTGTATTACATGGACGCGGAAGCCCAAGGGGAGGAATTCGACCGCTTTGCGGAAGGAATTCAGGTTGAATATATTCCGGCGATCTTAGTGGTCAAAGAGGGAAAGGTCCTTGCTTACGACACCAACCACTTTACCCAGCCCTTCACCAAGGAGGATATCCAAAGAAAAGTTGAAAGCTTGCTGAATAATTAGTGAATATCCGGAAAAAAACTGGAAAAATACGGTCACTTGTATAATAATTATGCAAGCGACTTTTTTATTATCATTATAAATTTCTCTCATTCCTTGAAAAATCGCCTCGTTGTGCTATACTGAATCAAAATTACTACACGATTGAATCGTGAAGGAGGGAAAAATGAAAAAGAAATTGCTGGCACTGTCATTAGCGCTTGCTTTGACCCTCACCGCTTGTGGAAACAACGGTGGCGGAGAGAGCAAGTCCGGAGAATCTCAGGGAGAAAGCAGTTCACAACCTGCTGAAAACATTCCTGAGAAAGAATTGACCATTACTTATGGAACAGACTTGGCGAACATGGACTATGTAACAACCGCCAAGGAAACCGACCACCGGATCAATGCAAACTTAGTCGATGGACTTCTTGATAATTCTCCTACCGGGAAACTCGTTCCCTCTATTGCGGAATCCTGGAAGCCGAATGATGATAAGACGGTTTGGACTTTCAAAATTCGTCCTGATGTTCAGTGGGTCACCCATACCGGTGAAACTTACGACACTGTTAAAGCAGAAGACTTTGTCACCGGCGTTCGTCATGGTGCTGAATTCAACTCTGAGGCCGTTTATCTCTTACAGGGTGTTTTAAAGGGATATGATGAATATCTCGCTTCCGACTTCTCCGATGAAGCCTGGGATAAGGTCGGCGTAAAGGCCGTTGATGATACCACATTGGAATTCACCTTGGAGCAGCCTACTCCCTACTTCGATTCCATGACCACCTATTCTGTACTATATCCAATCAACAAGGCTTTCCTCGAAAGCTCCGGCGATGGCTGCAAACTGGGTGCTCCCAACAAAGATAAGTGCGACTTTGGTGCCGCAAAGATGGACTCCATCCTTTACAATGGTGCTTACATTCTCACTGAAAACACCGCTAAATCCCAGCGCGTTATGACCAAGAACACGGCTTACTGGGATGCTAACAATGTACACGTCTCTAAGATCACTGAAGTCTATGATGATGGATCCGACAACTATTCCACAATCAAGGGCTTTGAAAACGGCGTTTACAGCCAGGCTGCTTTAAATCCAGGCTGGGCTGACTATGAAGACTATGTAAAGAAATATGAGGGAAAGACCCACTACACCCTCCCCAACGGAACAGCATTTGGCGTTGTCTTCAACTTTGACCGTCAGACTTTCAATGAAACCAACTATGCGACTGACGAGACGCTGAGAAAGAACACCCACGAGGCCATCTTAAACGAGAACTTCCGTAAGGCCCTCCGTGCTGCCTACGACGTTGTCGCTGACCAGTCTGTCGACAACCCTGTTGATTTGGCAAAAGCATCTCAGCGTAACATCAACAACGCTCCTGATGTCGGCACCCTGTCCGATGGAACCATGTATCCTCAGGTTGTCACCGATGCTTATAACGAAGCAACCGGCGAAAAACGCGACTTGAATGATGGGCAGACGCCTTTCTTCAGCAAAGAAGAAGCCATGGAATTCATCGAAGCAGCGAAGAAAGATGGCGTCGTCTTCCCGATCCACCTGGATATGCTGGTCATTGAGACCTCCGATCGTCTGGTCAAGAAGGCCCAATCCATGAAGAAGTCCATTGAAGAGAACACCGAAGGCAACATTATCATTGAGCTCGTCATGAGATCCGAGGACACCGTCGTCAATATTGCTTACAAGGAATCCGATCCTAAGGCCATGGACTATGATATTTCCACCTTTACCGGTTGGTCTCCTGACTACAACGACCCCAAATCCTTCGTTGATATCTATTCCCCAACCACCGGCTACTATATGATGGCCACCGGTCTTGGCAACATGGAAAAGACCAAAGATGGTAAAGAGGTCATCGTTAACGAAGATCTGAAGAAGCAGTTGGGCTTTATGGACTATGAAAAGCTCTACCGCGATGCTGACAAGATTACTGATGATATGGACGCCCGCTATAAGGCTTTTGCTAAAGCTGACGCTTTCTTAATCGAAAAATGTCTCTATATCCCCACCGGGATGAAGGCACGTGGTGATGTGGTTTCCAAGTACGTCCCCTTCACCAGAGCCTATGCCTCTTATGGTTTGGCCGATTCTAAATATAAGGGCCTCCAGATTTCCGATAAAATCATCACGACGGAAGAATACGACAAAGCCTACGAAGAATGGCAGAAGAATTTCGGAAAATAATTCTGGAAACTCGATGCCGATAGTGGAACTATGATTGAGGGGGTTGAGTGCATCTCAACCCCCTCAATTCAATCGTTGCTGGAAAGTGTAAGGAGACAAAATGACTCGATATATCATCAACCGATTGATAAAGTCAATAATCTCTCTTTTGATCGTCGTATGCATTGTTGTGGGCATTCTCTATAAGCTCGTCCCGGTATCCAAAATCTTCCTTCAGGATGATGCCTATAAAAAGCTTAAAGGCAATCCAAAAATCGCCTATAAGCTAGCCACCATGGAGTCCCTGGGTTACCTAGACTATGTCACCATTCCGGAAATGTGTGCGCTGAAAGAGGGCGGATCCGGTTGCACAGAAAATGGTTCCGACGAACAAAAAAGAGTGATCGAAGAATTCGAAAAAGATGGTTATAAGGTTCAGCATATGACGGAGTCCGGGGAAGGCTATGGAGCCGTCTATGCAACCAAGGAGTATGGTGTTTTCCGCCTGGTCTGGAATTACTTATCCCAGATGGTTCAAATTGACGGTCCCAACCGGATTCAGGATCCGAATAATCCGGACCTGGAACGGGGTTACTCTTTTGGCACCGGTCCCAATGGTGCTCCGGCCATCAAATGCTCAGGATGTAAATATAAGTATCAGCTCTATTTCAACGGACGCTTCCCTTTCATCCATCAAAATGCGATTAAACTCTTTTTCGGGAACTCCTACCCGACCAACCAGGGCATTCCTACTCTGGAAGTTATTAGTGAGGGTCAAGGTCAGCTCAAGGCTACCGAACAAACTTTTCCAACCGGAGAGGTGCTGAAAAGTCCAGTTAACCAATTCACCTTAAGCTATAAATCTGAACTGGATCATTTGGATCAGAAGCGCTATACCGACCACTATGCGAACGGACAAACGGTTCATCAGAACCCTTCGATGATCTCTACCTCTTATATTTTTGGTGTGAGTTCGCTGATTCTGACTTACCTCTTCGCTATGCCCTTTGCGATTTCCATGGCCCGGAACAAGGATAAGCTCATTGATAAGATCGGCATCGTCTATATTAATGTCTTGATTGCCATCCCTTCTTTGGCCTTTATTTTCTTTGTCAAATATATCGGCGTCTCTTTCGGCCTCCCGGACAAGTTTCCCCACCTGGGTTTTGGGAACCCCTTGTCCTATGTCCTTCCGATTTTGATCCTGGGTCTTCTTTCCACGCCCTCCCTCATGCTCTGGGTCCGGCGCTACATGGTCGACCAGGAAACGGCGGACTACGTTAAATTCTGCAAGGCCAAAGGCCTGTCCCGTCAGGAGATTTCTTCCCGTCACATCTTCAAGAACGCCATCATCCCCATCGTCAACGGAATTCCTGCCTCGATTATCCTGGCTATTTCCGGTGCGGTCTTGACGGAAGCGGTCTTCGCTATCCCGGGCATGGGTAAGATGCTGCCGGATTCCATTAAAGCCATGAACAACAATATGGTCATCACTTTGACCTTTATCTTCTCGGCTTTGGCTATTTTCTCCGTTTTCCTGGGCGATATCTTGATGACCATCGTTGATCCTCGGATTTCTTTGAACTTGAAGAAGGGAGAGTAAGGATGACCGATCAAAACAAGAAAAGTCCCAACCTTCGGGATGAGATTGCTGAAGTCCTTGCTGAGGATGAAAAATCGGCTCAGTCCTTTGAAAAGGCGAGCGAAGAGAAAATTGTCCAACCCCCTTCTGCCGAGGAGACCCACAGCGGGCTTGAAGAAGTTGATCAGGTAGATCCCTTTTCCTTCTACCGGGTTGATGAGAAGGTCTCGGAGAAGATTGCCGCCCCTGAGTACTCCTACTGGGGGTCCGTCTTTAAGAAGTTCTTCTCCTCCAAGGTGGCCATCACCATGTTGATTATCCTGGCCCTGATCCTTCTCATGTCCTTCATCCAGCCCATGATTTCCGGTTTCTCCAACATGGACGCCACCAACATTAACGATAAGTCCCAGTGGTTCCTCCCTCCATCAGCGGAACACCCCTTTGGGACGAACGATAAAGGGATTGACCTTTTTAACCAGGTCTGGGCAGGAGCAAGAACCTCTCTCTCTATCTCCATTATCGCCACCCTGATTGTTACCTTTATCGGCCTGGTGGTCGGAACCTGGTGGGGCTTTTCCAAACGGGTGGATATGGTCATGATCGAGGTTTATAACATCATCTCCAACATCCCCTTCATCCTCATTGTCATGGTCCTCTCCTATGCTTTGGGTTCAGGTGTTGCCCAGCTGATCTTTGCCATGACTGTGACGACCTGGGTGGGGGAGGCCTACTTCTACCGGGTCCAGGTCATGATCATCCGTGATCGTGAATATAACTTGGCTTCCAGAACCCTCGGTTCTCCCATGCCCAAGATGATCGTTCACAACGTTCTGCCCTACCTGGTTTCCGTCATCGTCACCTCCATCTCCAGGTCCATCCCGGCCTTTATCTCCACGGAAGTTTTCCTTTCCTTCTTGGGAACCGGCCTTTCGGAGGAGACAGCATCCTTGGGACGTATTGTTCAGAAGAACGTGAGCTATATGACCTCCGCTCCCCACCTCTTCCTGATCCCCCTGGGACTGACCGCCCTGATTTCCATTACCACCTATCTGGTTGGCCAGACCCTGGCAGATGCCGCGGATCCGCGCAACCACATGCTGTAAGGAGGCGACTATGGAAATGAATGTGAAAGATCCAATTATTTCGGTCAAAAACCTGGAAGTTAAATTCAAGGTTCGCGATAAAGAACTCACGGCCATCCGGAACATCTCCATGGACTTCGAAGAAGGCCAGGTGGTAGCCATTGTTGGCGAATCCGGTTCCGGAAAGTCGGTCTTTACCAAGACCTTCACCGGGATGCTGGACTCCAACGGTCGGATCTCCAATGGGGAAGTCTGGTTCGAGGGACGGGACATCTCCAAACTGACCAAGGACAGCGAATGGGAGAAGATCCGGGGCAGCAAGATCGCCATGGTCTTCCAGGACCCCATGACCTCCCTGGACCCCGTCCGGACTGTAGGCTACCAGATTTCTGAAGTCATCATCAAGCACCAGAAAAAGGACAAGAAGGAAGCCCGAAAAATTGCCGTTGACCTTATGTCCCGCGTCGGGATCGATGATGCGGACCGGCGTTATGACGAGTACCCCTTCATGTTCTCCGGTGGTATGCGTCAGCGGATTGTCATCGCCATCGCCCTGGCTTGCCAGCCCAGGGTCCTGATTTGCGATGAGCCGACGACCGCCTTGGACGTGACCATCCAGGCTCAGATTATTGAGCTGATCAAAGAACTCTCCCACGAATTCAACTTTACAACCATCTATATCACCCATGACCTGGGCGTTGTCGCCAAGGTGGCGGACCTGGTCGCCGTCATGTATGCCGGCCAGATTATCGAATACGGGACCATCGAAGATGTCTTCTATGACCCTCGCCACCCCTACACCTGGGGCCTTCTCTCCGCGCTACCTCAGCTGGGCGATAAGGAAGAGGACCTCTTTGCCATACCGGGGACCCCGCCCTCCCTTTTCAAGAAGGTGGTCGGCGATGCCTTTGCCCCCCGGAACCAGTATTCCCTGGCTATCGACTTCCAGCAGGAGCCGCCCATGTTCAAGATCTCGGATACCCACTTTGCCAAGACTTGGCTGGAGGATCCCCGGGCACCGAAAGTCGAGAAGCCGGTCATGATCCAAGACCTGCACGAGAAGATGAAAGCACTTACATCGAAGGGAGGAATCTACAGTGACAGAGACAAAGACGAATAAAAAAGAGATCTTCGAGCCTGTCGAGACTGGCGAGGTCCTCCTGGACGTGAAAGACCTTGCCGTGACCTTCTATAATGGGAAGACCCCCTTTAAGGCGGTTTCCAACGTCAACTTCCAGATCCACAAGGGGGAGACCTTCTCCCTGGTCGGCGAATCCGGCTCAGGAAAGACCACCATCGGTCGGGCCATCATCGGCCTGAACGAGACCTCCGAAGGCGATATTATTTACAAGGGGCGGAAGATCAACGAACGCCTGCCCAAGGATGTCCGCCGGGAGGTCATCCGTGAAATCCAGATGATCTTCCAGGATCCGGCGGCCTCCCTGAACGAGCGGGCCACCATCGACTACATCGTGGCCGAGGGGCTGGATAACTTCCACCTCTACAAGTCGCGGGAGGAGAGAGCGGAAAAGGTAGCCGAGGCCCTTCGCTCGGTCGGCCTATTGCCTGAACACAAGTCTCGTTATCCCCATGAGTTTTCGGGTGGCCAGCGCCAGCGTATCGGGATTGCCCGGTCCATCGTTATGGATCCGGAGTTTATCATCGCCGATGAGCCCATCTCCGCCCTGGACGTCTCCATCCGTGCCCAGGTTCTGAACCTCATGAACAAGTTCCAGAGGGAGCAGGGGATCACCTACCTCTTCATCGCCCATGACCTTTCGGTCGTTCGCTATTTCTCCGACCGGATTGCCGTTATCCACCACGGCCGGATCGTCGAGTTGGCCGAGACCAATGAGCTCTTTGCCTACCCGGTCCACCCCTACACCCGGTCCCTCCTCCAATCCGTTCCGATTCCGGATCCCCGGATTGAGAAGAAGAAGGCCCTTATCGTCTATGACGAGAGCAAGTATGAGACGGATGAAGGCCTCCACACCCTCCGTGAGGTGGCCCCGGGACACCTGGTCTACATGTCCGATGACCAGGTCAACTACTTCCAGGGCGAATACAAGCGTTTGAAACAGCAAAAAGCGGAACTCGATGGGAACCGGCAATAAGGTCCGGGACAAGCTGGACGCCTGTCTGGACCGGGTCCTTTCTCTGACCAAGGGCCAGGTTTCTGACCCCGCCCAAGTTCGGCCCCGGATGGGCCTGGTCCTGGGGTCAGGCCTGGGGGCCCTGGCTGATGCGGTGGAGGACCCCCTCATCGTCGACTATAAGGATATTGAGGGATTCCCGGTTTCAACAGCCCCGGGTCATGTCGGACGCTTCATCTTCGGCAGGCTGGAGGGCATCCCCCTGGTCCTCATGCAGGGCCGGGTCCACCTCTATGAGGGCTATGATGTCACGGACTGTGTCCTTCCCATCCGCCTCATGGGCCTTTTGGGGATTGAGACCCTGGTCCTGACCAATGCGGCAGGGGCCTGCAACCCGGACTTCCGGGTAGGAGACTTCTGCATCCTCCGGGACCACATCTCTTCCTTTGTCCCCTCTCCCTTGTTAGGCCCCAACCTTGAAGAACTGGGCCGTCGCTTCCCCGACATGACCCGGGTCTATGACGAGGGTCTCCAGGACCTGATGGAGGAGGCAGGGAAGGAAGCCGGCTGCCGTGTCCACCGAGGGGTCTACGTCCAGTTCACCGGGCCGGCCTATGAAACGCCGGCGGAAATTCGGATGGCCCGAACCCTGGGGGCTGATATGGTGGGAATGTCCACCGTTATCGAAGCGACAGCGGCCAACCACATGGGCCTAAAGACCTGTGGCGTCTCCTTTGCCTCCAATATGGCGGCCGGCCTGTCCGGGTCTCCATTAACCGAGGAAGAAGTGATTGAAGAGGGAAGACGGCAAGCCCTGGCCTTCCAGGCCATGATCCGTTTCTTTATTCGCAAGCTTCCATCCCAAAAGTAAGACTTGAAGCAAGCACTCACTCCGGCCCAAAAGGGTCGAATGAGGGCTTGCTTTTTTTCTCCCGGACTGGGTATAAGAAAACTGTTCTTGATGATTATGTGGGGATAGAAGGGAGGAGGGACCATGGCCCTAAAGGACCGGAAGCTGAATGAGGAGAAGAAGGAAGAGGACCGAGGCCCCATTGAATATCACTCGCCCTTCCGAGAACTTCTCGGTATCCAAGTCGAAAAGCGGGAGGAAGATTTCGCCATCCTCTCCTGCATCGTGAAAGAAGAATTTTTAAACGGGGGAGGGATTGCCCATGGGGGCCTGGTCATGGCCCTGGCGGATACGGCCATGGGGACCTGCTTCAGCAACCGGGAGGATAACCGGTCCTATGTGACCACGGACATCAACTACCGGTTTTTGGGCAAGGCCAAGGCGGGAGACAAGCTGGTGGCCACCGCCCATGCTCTCCGGGAGGGGGGACGGATCCTGACCTCTACTTGCCGGCTGACCGTGGAAGGACGCCTGGTGGGCTATGCCAGCGGGTCCTTCTACCTCCTATCCGACTAAGGAATCCGCTGGAATAATATCCACAAGAGCTTTATAATGGCTATAGATGCGGCTAATGCGAACTATGCCTATCGATCAGTCCGGGCCCGGGCGGCCCGGTTCACTTTAAAGGAGGAGGGAAAACCTTCTCTATCCATTTCCTATTCAGAAAGGGGACCCTTGCATGAGTAACTTTCAATCCATTTACCAAGACAAGCTGACGACGCCTGAGGAGGCGGTAAAGATCGTCCAATCCGGGAATTGGCTGGATTATGGTCACGCCCTCTCCATTCCGAAGAAGCTGGACCGGGCCCTGGCCGACCGGGCAGAGGAACTGGAGAATGTCAACGTTCGCGGCTACCTCCTCTACCACCCCCTGGCCATCCTGGACGCCAACGACCGGGTGGGCCGGGACGTCTTCACCTGGAATTCCTGGTACTATTCCGGAACGGACCGGAAGAATGCCAAGCGGGGGAGTGTCTACTTTGCCCCCATGCGGTTCGCCCAGCTCCCCCTCTACTTCCGCAAGGGAGATATTGAAAGCGTAGATGTCCTCTTCCTCCAGGTGGGGTCCATGGACAAGCACGGCTACTTCAACCTGGGGCCCTGCATCGCTTCCACTTGGGAGACCATCAAGCGGGCCAAGAAAATTGTCGTGGAAGTGAATGAGAACATGCCCCAGGTTCCCGGGGCCTTCGGGGATGTCCTCCATGTTTCCCAGGTCGACGCCATCGTTGAATCCTCTGAACCCATGGACACCATTCCCGACGCCCAGCCCTCCGAGCTGGATAAAAAAATTGCGGAAAATGTCCTTCCCTATGTCGTTGACGGGGCCACCCTCCAGCTGGGAATCGGGGGCATGCCCAACGCCGTTGGCGCCATGATCGCTGAATCCGATATTAAGGACCTGTCCATCCACACGGAGATGTATGTGGACTCCATGATGAAGATGGCCAAGGCCGGCAAGCTCACCGGTCGCTACAATGAGCTCCACCCGGGCAAGCAGATGTTTGCCTTTACCATGGGGACGGCCGAACTCTACGACTACCTGGACAACAACCGGTCCGTTATCGCCGCCCCGGTGGACTATGTCAATGACCCCTATGTCTGCGGACAGATGGACAACTTCATCTCCATCAACAACTGCATCAACGTTGACCTCTTTGGCCAGATCAACGGAGAATCCGTGGGCAACCGCCAGATCTCCGGAACCGGTGGACAGCTGGACTTTGTCCTGGGCGCCTACCTCTCCGAGGGCGGGAAGTCCATCATCGCCCTGGCCTCCACCTTTGAGAATGCCAAGGGAGAGAAGGTCTCAAATATTCTCCCCACCATGAAAGAGGGAACCGCCATCACGGACCCCCGCCACACCGCCCACTACATTGCGACCGAGTACGGGTCCGTCAACCTCATGGGCAAGTCCCTCTGGCAGAGGGCGGAAGGGCTGATTTCCATCGCCCATCCGGAGATGCGGGATGGCTTGATTGCCCAGGCCCAGGAAATGGGCATTTGGAGAAAGTCCAATAAGCGCTAGTGGATTCGGCCCTTGTATTCCAGGAGAGAATAGCCTTCCGGAATGCAGGGGCTTTTTTTCTATTCGCCCGGGATTTGCTAGCCAATGAGGAACTTCTTTGATAGAATTTAACAGTCTTGTTGGACCGCAAACCGGCACGGCTGAAAGGAATAACCGGCCCAAATATTTAGCGGTCAACATCATTCATACCGATTTTTGACCGATAATCATGAGGATAAAATTTTCAGGGGGAGGACTATGGGAGAAAGAGAAATCAGTTTGAAGGAGATCTTCTTCGGCGTAAAAAAAGACCTTGTAAAAATAGGCATATTTACCCTACTTTGTGCTTTTGCTGCGTTTGGTTATTTTTCAATTGGAGAAAATGAACATTTTAAGTCTACGGGGAGTTTGATGGTCATCCGTCCCAGGATCAACATCCAGGGGGCTGACCTCAATGTAACAGACCCCCTGATCAACCAGCGGCTGGCTTCAACTTATGAGCAGGTCCTCATGTCTCGTTCGGTTTGCAACCGGGTGGAAAAGGACCTGGGTATCGAGCTTCCCTATGATCAATTCCAAAAGGATGTTAAAGTCTATTCCCTGAAAAACAGTGAGATTATTGGGGTGGACGTGGTCACCAACCGGGCGGAAGAGTCGCAGAAAATAGCCGAGCTTATTTTCAAACTTGCTCCGGAAGAACTGACCAAGATTTTGGATGTCGAAGAAGTGAGAGTGGTTGACCAACCTAACCTCCCCGAAATTGCCGTAGGAGGATCCAAGCCGGTGAAGGCCATCAAGGTGGCCCTCGTTGCCTTTGTCCTTGGTATCTTTATCAGCTTCCTCAGGGTTATTTTTCGGTCGGATATTAAAAAGGGAAACAAAGAGCGCTAAAGGAGAGTGGAAATGATTAATGTGATTGGACAAGGTTATATCGGCTTACCAACAGCCCTCATGTTTGCTCAATCCGGCCAGGAGGTCGTAGGCACGGACCTGGATAAGAAGAAGATTGAAAAGCTCCAGGGGGGTCATACTACTTTTTCGGAAAAAGGCATGGATGACCTCTTCGACGAAGCCGTTCAGAAGGGAATCCGTTTTTCGACCGACTACCAGGAGGCGGATTGCTATATCATTTCTGTCCCCACCCCCTATGATGAAAAGAATAAGCGGGTGGACCCCACCTATGTGATCGAAGCCACCAAGGCCTGCCTGGATATTTGCAAAAAAGGGGCCATTATTATTATCGAATCGACGGTTTCTCCGGGCACCCTCCACAAGTATATCCGGCCCATCTTTGAGGAGAAGGGCTTCCAGCTTGGCCAGGATGTCCACCTGGTTCATGCGCCGGAAAGAATCCTTCCCGGCAACATGATCCATGAGCTGAGACATAATTCACGGACCATCGGGGCGGAATCCCCGGAAATCGGTGACCAGGTGAAAAAACTCTACCAGAGCTTCTGCCAGGGGGAGATTGTCGTTACGGACATTAAGACGGCAGAAATGTCCAAGGTGGTGGAGAACACCTTCCGGGACATCAATATTGCTTTTGCCAACGAGCTGGCAAAAATCTGCCGGGAAGACGGGATGGATGTCTATGAAATCATTCGGATTGCCAACATGCACCCCCGGGTCAACATCCTTCAACCGGGTCCGGGCGTGGGTGGCCACTGCATCTCGGTGGACCCCTGGTTCCTGGTGGGGGATTATCCCGACCTGACCCAGCTGGTGGGGACTGCCCGCCAGGTCAATGATTCGATGCCCATCTATGTCCTCCACCGGATCCATGAAATCATGGCCGAAAATGGCCTGGATGACCTGTCTCAGGTGGGCATTTATGGCTTATCCTATAAGGAAAATGTGGATGACACCCGGAACAGCCCAACCCTTCAGCTCTTAAACTACCTGGTGGGGGCCCGGGTCTATGACCCTTATATTGAAAAGGACCTGGTGGCTAACCAGGACCATTCTTTTGAGGCGTTTTTGGATAAGGTCAAGTTGGTTGTTGTCATGCTCAGCCACGACCACTTGAAGGAAAGGATGGAGGACCTGGAGGGTAAACTCATCCTGGATACCAAAAATATTTTTCCACAAGGAGAGGGAATCTATAAACTTTAAAGGGGGAATGCTTTGAAAAAAATCATGCTTGTTTTTGGCACCAGACCGGAAGCCATCAAAATGTGTCCCCTAATCAAAGAAATCCAGTCCAGGAAGGACCTGGAGGCGGTGGTTACCTTAACGGGCCAGCATGCCGAAATGCTGGACCAGGTCATGTCGGCCTTCCACATCCAAGCGGACTACAATATGAAGATTATGAAGAAGGACCAAACCCTCTTTGATATTACCAACAATATCCTGGCGGGGATCCGGGACCTTCTCCTGGAGGTCAAGCCCGACATTGTCCTTGTCCATGGCGACACCTCCACCACCTTTGCCACGGCCCTGGCCTGTTTCTTCCTCCAGATCCCCGTGGGCCATGTGGAAGCCGGACTCCGGACCTATGATAAGTATTCCCCCTATCCTGAGGAATTTAACCGCCAGGCGGTGGGGATTATCGCCGACTACAATTTCGCCCCCACTGAGCGGGCTAAGAATAACCTTCTTAAAGAAGGGAAAGACCCGGCATTCATTTACCTGACGGGAAATACCGTCATCGATGCCTTGAAAACCACGGTCAAGCCCGACTACCACCATGACCTTCTTGACTGGGTGGGCCAGGACAAGTTGATCTTAATCACGGCCCATCGTCGGGAAAACCTGGGAGAGCCCATGCGGCATATGTTCCGGGCCATCAAGCGGGTCTTTGATGAGCACGACGATATCAAGGCCATCTACCCCATCCACAAGAACCCCAAGGTTCGCCAGGTGGCGGAAGAGGTTTTGGGGGATAGCGACCGGATCCGGATCATCGAACCCTTGGAAGTTTTGGACTTCCATAACTTCCAGGCCCACTCCTATCTCATTTTAACGGATAGTGGGGGAATTCAAGAAGAAGCTCCCAGCCTAGGGGTCCCCGTCCTGGTTATGCGGGATACGACCGAAAGGCCGGAGGGGATCGAAGCCGGCACCCTTCGCCTGGTAGGGAGCGATGAGGAGACCATCTATAAAAATTTCTCCCTCCTCATTGAGAACAAGGAAGAATACGACAAGATGAGCAAGGCAGCCAATCCCTACGGAGACGGCCTGGCCAGTAAACGGATTGCGGATATCTTAGAAAAGCTGTAAACCCTGACCGATCTACAGGTGGGGGAGGGCGGTTTAGAGGAGTCGATTGCATGAGGATAACGGATACCCGGTACGAAAAGCTAATTTATTATTTTCTCCTCGCCATTCCCTTTGTTGACATGGTCACGGGTTTTGCCCTTAACCGGGGGTCTTCCGGGCTCTTGACCTATATCACCCAGGCCCACCGCCTCCTTTTGTTTTTCTTCCTGGTCTTTCAAGTCCTTTTAAGAGAGAGGATTTCTCCCGTCCTCCTGCTCGTCGGCGGCTACTTCCTCCTCCTTCCTCTTCTTCAGGCCCTCTGGCATGGCTCTCCAAAGGGAGTCCCGAACGAGTATATCAACCTAATCAAGCTCTTTATCCCCATCCTCATGATCGAATTCTACCGGACCGGGGATGAATGGGAAGGGCCGGTCTTTCGGGCCACGACCCGTGCCATGGATGCCTTTACCTGGATTTACCCCCTTTCCCTCCTTCTTCCCCGTCTTTTGAAATTGGGCTTCACCCAGTATTACGGGAGCGGGTATACGGGATTCTATTTTGCCGGGAATGATTTAAGTGTCATTTTCAGTTTTTTATACATCCTAATTTATGTGGACTTGGTTGAGCATAAGCATTACACTTGGCAGAACGGGTTAAGGCTCATCATGCTCATCATGAGCCATATCCTATTAGGGGGGAAAACCGGTTTTATGGTCATCCTCCTCATGCCCTTGTTCAGTCTGATGCGACTCAGAACCATCAATGCCCGACGGTTCAAGTGGGTGATTTTCCTGGCTATTTTTTCCGTCCTGGCTTTTTATGTTTTAAGTGAACAGCTGATGGCGGTCTTTGTCCGTATCCTGGACAACTTGCAAAAACGCATGGCCAGCCAGAATGGCTTTCTGGCCTTCCTCCTCTCAGGAAGAAATCTGAGGATTGGGCCGTCCATCTCCTATTGGTACGAAGACTTGAAAGACTTTATCTTCTATTTCCTCTTTGGTATCGGCCAATATTGGAAAATACCGGTGGGATCAATTGACACCAACCCCTTCTCCCTGATCGAAATGGACCTTTTTGACAGCCTCTTTTGGTATGGGATCCTGGCAACCGGCTTTCTCGTCCTCTACTATCTTTCCATCTACAAGCAGGGAAAACTCAGGGGGCCCAGAAAGTTGGACTATAAAGTATCCTTCATCTTCATGGCTTTTTATAGCATCTTCCTGGGCCATGTCCTCTATTCCAGCACGGTATCCGTGTTTTTCGGTCTCCTCGTGATCCTCTACTTAGGAAGGCAGGAGACCCTTTCCAGCGAAGGAAGTATTCATGAAAATTGCCATCTTTCAAACTGACTTAAAGACGGGAGGGATCCAAAAGTCCCTGGTCCATTTTTTAGACCACCTGTCTCGGATGGATAGGGTGGATGTTGACCTCTTTCTCTTTTCCCGGCAAAGGCATTTCGATACGCCGGAGGGAATCCACGTCCACTACCTATCCGCCAGTCGCCTATTCAACGACATCCCCTTTTCTTGGACCATGGCCAGCCCCTCCTTCCGCAGGGCCATCCGGCCAGCTTTAGACGCCACCTATGACTTGGCCATCGATTATTCCGGATTTAATACTTCAGCATCGGCCGCCTGTCTCCTCTGCCGGGCGAACAGGAAGGTCATCTATATCCATAGCGACATAAAGATGAGGCTGAAGTTCAACAAGAAATTTGCCTTCCTTTTCTCCATGACCAAGAAAAAATACTCTCTTTTTGACGAAGTAGTTTTTGTCACGGAAAAGGTGGGGGAGAGTTATGAAGAGATTTTGGGGACCAAGCAAAAATCTCATCTTATCGGAAACCTCCTGCCCATTCAGGAGATCCGGGAAAAGGCCCAGGAGCCCACAGATTTCTCCCCGGATCCTCAGCGGATCAACCTCATCACCGTTTCCCGCCTCTCTTTTGAGAAAAATGTCCTCTCCACCGTCAAGATCATGGCTGAGGCCTACCGGGAAAATCCCGGGTTAAGATTTTACATCCTGGGGGACGGACCGGAGGAGGAATCCATCCGGGCCTATGTCAAGGAAAATCAATTGGAGGACCTGGTTAGCCTGGAAGGGAGGAAGTCCAATCCCTATCCCTATATGAAAGAAATGGACTATTATATCAGCGAGTCCCTGTATGAAGGCCAGGGCCTCTCTGTCCTGGAGGCCCAAACCCTCGGACTGGACATTATTGTCCCACCCCACCTGTCGGGTTATATGTACCGGGTGGAGGGGGTTGATCATATACCCGGTCTCCTTTCCCGTTTGAAGAAGAAGCCGAAGAAGGACTGGCAGATGGAAAATTATGTCAAGTCATGTGAGGAGGGGATAGACCAGCTCCTCTTTGGAGAAGAAAAGCATGAAGATTGAAAAAGTTCTTGGATATGATGTCGTGGCCTCTGACAAGGAGGCCTTTCTCCACCAGGTCCTCGAGGACCTCAGGGCGGGCAACCAGAAAACGGTCTTTGCCATCAACCCGGAAAAGATTGTTACTGCAGAGGAAAATCTTTTGGTCAAGGAAATGCTTCATGAGGCGGACTACCTCATCCCGGACGGAAACGGCATTGTTTATGCGTCGAAGAAGCTGGGCGGGGGGATCAGACAAACCATCACGGGGGTGGACCTGGCCCAGGACCTCTGTCGACTAGCCGGTGAAAACCACTATTCCGTTTTCTTGTACGGGGCAAAGGAAGAGGTAGTTAAGGGGGCGGAAGAGAAGCTGAAGGAAAAGTATGGACCGGTCATTGCCGGCCGGATGAATGGCTATGAAAAGGATAATGAGAAGATCATCCGGGCCATCAACCAAAGTGGGGCCCAAATCCTCCTTGTCGCCTTGGGTTCGCCCAAGCAGGAGGTTTGGATGAGCCGGTACAGGGGCCGCCTGGAAGGGGTGAAGATCCTCCAGGGGGTAGGGGGAAGCTTTGATGTCTTTGCCGGTGCTGTCGCTCGTGCTCCCAAGATCTTCCGAAAGCTCCGACTGGAGTGGCTCTACCGGATGATCCGCCAGCCCTCGCGAATAAAAAGGAATGTCAAACTTTTGGACTTTATGGCCATGGTTCGCCAGGCGGCAAGAAAAAATAAAAAGGCTTGAAAAATTTTAGGGAAGGGGAGTCGTCGAGGACTTGCCCTTCTTTTTATTGAGCTTCTTCTTTAGAGAATCGACCAGGTAGGCGACTTCAGGAATCCCGGAAACCAGGACAAGGCCGGTATAGGTCAGGGCTCCGATGATGACGGAAACCAGGAGCTTGAGGTTGCCGGAGAAGGGGAGGACCCCGTAGGCCCAGTGGGCAATGAAGCCCATAACCAGGGAAATACCCATGATCTTCAAGAAAGAAATGGCATTGGCCCGGAAATCAAGGGAACCGATCTTGCCCCGGAGGCTCTTATAGAGAAGAAGGACCCCAATATAATTACCGACGGTGGTGGCGATGGCCAGACCCATCAGGCCCAGGAAGCGGGAAAGGATGAAGTTCAAGATGACAGCAACCCCCACCTGGACTCCGGCGATTTTGACCGGAGACTTGGTGTCGGAAAGGGCATAAAAGAGCCGGTTAAAGATGGAAGTGAAGACCAAGGCAATTAGTCCGGGTGCATAGCAGAAGAGGATTTGAGCGGTCAACCGGGCCGATTCGGCATCAAAGGCCTTTCTCTCAAAGAAGAGAGAAATCACCGGCCGGGCGAAGAACATGAGGCCAATCGCAGCAGGGATGACAAGAATGAGTCCGATATTGATGGAGCGAAGGGTAAGCTTTTTCAGCTTATCCATCTTTCCTTCCTGGGCCAGGCTGGACATTCGAGGATAGGTGGCGGTCATAATGGAAACAATGACCACCCCATAGATGATTTGGTTGACCATGTTGGCATAGTTGATCGTGGAAACGCCACCGACCGGCATGAGGTAGGAGGCCATGGACTGGTCAATGATGACGGAAATATCGTTGACCAAAATGGAGATCATGACAGGGATGGCCATGGTCACGGCTTCCTTGACATAGGGATCCTTAAAGTCCACAAAGAAACGATGCTTGTAGCCGGCCTTACGAAGGGCCCTGGGGAAGAAAATAAATTTCAGTCCTTCGCTGGCCACCCCGCCTAAAGCCAAGACCAGCAAGGAGTTAAAGCGGGCGGAGAGAAAAAGGGCCAGGATCAGGATCACATTCATGAGGATGCCGATGGAAGCCGGAACCCGGAAGTTGCCGTAGATATTTAAATAGGGGACCATGAAACCGAAGCTGGCCCAAAAATAGAGTTCAAAGATGACGATTCGTGAAAATTTTACCGCCTCCTCGAATTGTTGGCCCTGGAAACCCGCAGCCACCAAGCTGACAATAGGCTTCATCAGGAGGAAGCAAAAGAGGATAATGCCGGTGACGAGGAGAATGATCACATTGGTGATATTTGCGGTAAGAAGGTCGGCCTGTTCACGCCCCTTTTCTTTTCGCACTTTATTGTAAATGGGAATGAAGCAGGACTCCAGGGAGACAAAAAGAAAGCCGAAGGCCATGGAGGCAATGGTTGTTGAGGTGACAAAGATATCCTTAACCGGCCCCGCCCCGTAAAGGGCGGCGAATATACTTTCCCTTAAAAATCCGCTCAATTTGGAGAGGATGGTAATGAACATCAATTGGACGGTAATGGACCCCATAGGACCTCCCTTTTCTTGCCGGATGGAAAGTTGGATTGGGGGACATCAAAGGGGATGGCACCCCTTAGACCTCTTCCAATCCCAATATTAACCATTATATATGATGGGCTTCGATTTTGTAGAAAAGTTTTTAAGGGGTTTGCCCTGGAATAGCCTTTGTGCTATAATTAGTAGGCTATTCAGTTTAGGATCATCTTGAGTTATGGAAGGTCACGGCGAGAAAGGCCGTTGAAAATCCAAGGCCATCGAGTCGAGACAAATTGGATAAAGATTCTATAGGGAGAAGAGGTGAGTGCAGTGCAGAAGGAAATCCAACCTGAATTCTATGAAGACGCCAAGGTCACTTGTGCTTGCGGCAATACCTTCACAACAGGTTCCACTAAGAAGGAAGTTTCCGTCGAAGTTTGTTCCGAATGCCATCCTTTCTATACAGGAAAGCAGAAGACTGCGGAGCGTGGCGGACGGATCGAACGCTTCAAGAAGAAGTACAATTTAGACTAGCAAGCAGAAAAGGTCAGCGTTTGCTGACCTTTTTTTATTTTTTCATTTTCGCAGTTATTCAAGTATCCCTTAATTTAAGGAAAGCGGAGGAGGCCCCATGAAGATTGACCAAGCCAAGGCCCTCTTTCCCCAAGGGGAGGGGGAGATTGCCCTCTCCTATCTCCTGGACCGGCCCCTGTCCTGGGTTCGGACCTCCGGAGGCTTTGAACTGCCGGAAGGCCAAGAGGAGGAGGTCCGGCGGAAGGCCCGGGAGAGGGAGTCCGGCCGTCCTCTCCAATATGTCCTGGGGCGGTGGGATTTCTATGGAAGGACCTTCCGGGTGGATGACCGGGCCCTGATCCCCCGGCCGGAGACGGAGCTCCTGGTGGAGGCGGTCCTGGAAAAAATCAAAGCAGGCGACCGGATCCTGGACCTGGGAACCGGGACAGGGGTTATCCCTCTGACCCTGGCTTTGGAAGCCCGGGACAAGGGGATCCCATGGGGGAAGATTATGGGAACGGACCTTTCCCGGGAGGCTCTGGAACTGGCCCGGGAAAACCGGGCCCTCCTCTCTCTTTCTCCGGAGGATGTGGACTTGGCCCATGGGGATCTTTTCGAGGCCATCGATGAAAGGGAGGACCCCTTTGATTGGATCATTTCCAACCCGCCCTATGTGGATCCTGCCCTCAAGGGGAGGCTCCAGGGGGAGCTGGACTATGAGCCGGACCTGGCCCTTTATGCCCCTGACCATGGCCGGGCTGTTTATGAGAGGATCCTGGCCCAGGCACCCGCCTATCTCAAGGAGGGGGGATGGCTGGCTTTGGAAATTGGGGATGACCAGGGGGATTGGATTCGGGACCGTCTCGCTCAGAGGGGCTTTGATGAGATTGAAATATGGAAAGATTACAGCCACCGGGACCGGATGGCTTTTGGACGATGGAGACCAGGGAGGGAAGCATGTTTGAAAATTTAAAAGACGTTAATGAAAGGCTGAGGGCCATGGAAGTCAAATTGGCTGACCCGGACCTCCTGGCCGATATGGACCGTTGGCGGGTAGTGAACAGGGACTATGTCGCCCTCAAACCCATCGCGGAAACCTATAATAAATATGAGGAAGCCCTGGCCAAGGTCCGGGAAGACGAGGAAATGTTGGAGGTCGCGGAGGACCCGGAAATGGTGGATATGCTCCAGATGGACAAGGAGGAGAACCAGGCCCTGTCCGAGAAGCTGGAGGAGGAGCTGAAAATCCTCCTCATCCCCAAGGACCCCAATGACTACAAAAACGTCATTGTGGAAATCCGCGCCGGGGCAGGTGGGGATGAGGCCGGCCTCTTTGCCGGCGATCTCTACCGGATGTACCACATGTATGCCGATAAGCAGGGCTATGCCACCGAAGAAATTGATGCCCAAAGCCAGGGCATTGGCGGGATCCGCGAGGCTACCTTCATGATGAAGGGGGAGGGGGCCTACTCCAACATGAAGTATGAATCGGGGGTCCACCGGGTTCAGCGGGTTCCGGAAACGGAGTCCCAGGGCCGGATCCAGACCTCTACGGCCACGGTGGCCGTCCTTCCGGAGGCGGAAGAGGTGGATGTGGAGATTGACCCTAACGACATCCGGGTCGATGTTTACCGGTCCACGGGCCATGGGGGACAGTGCGTCAATACGACGGACTCTGCGGTTCGCCTGACCCACGAGCCTACGGGGATTGTGGTGACCTGCCAGGATGAAAAATCCCAAATTAAAAACAAGGCCAAGGCCATGCAGGTCCTCCGGGCCCGCCTTTATGAGATGAAGCTGGAAGAGCAACAAAAGGAATTATCCGAGGACCGGAAGAGCCAGGTAGGGACGGGAGACCGGTCCGAGCGGATCCGAACCTACAATTTCCAACAAGGCCGGGTGACCGACCACCGGATCAACCGAACCATCTACCAGCTCCAGGACTTCCTGGATGGGGACATTGAAGAGATGATTCATGCTCTCCAGATGGAAGACCAGATCAAGAAATTGGACGTTATGACCAAGCAAAATGCCAGTCAAGACTAATCGAAGCAGATGGAGGAGATATGGATAAAGATGCATTTATGAAAGAACTCGAGGCCCACCTGCAAGCCAAGTTTTCAACGGATGTTGAACACGCCAGCAATTATGAGAAGTACGGGGCCCTATCCGCCTTGGTCATGACCAAGGTTCAGGAAGAGTGGGTGGCTAGCCGGAACAAGGACCGGAAGATTCGGAATGAATATTATTTTTCAGCGGAGTTTTTGGTCGGCCGGTCCCTGGGCAATAACTTGCTCAACCTGGGGATTTTGGATGAGGTCAAAGAAGTCCTCCTTTCTATGGGTGTGGACTTCGAGGACCTGGAAGACCAGGAAGAGGATGCCGCCCTGGGGAATGGGGGTCTGGGCCGTCTAGCCGCTTGTTTCATCGACTCGGCCGCCTCTATGGGCCTGCCGGTTCAGGGCTATGGGGTCCGCTATTCTCAGGGGATCTTCAAGCAGAAGTTTGTGGACGGCTTCCAGCGGGAGCTGGGCGACGATTGGCTTCGGCGGGGGGACTTCTGGTCCATCCGGAAGGATAAGTACGCCCGCCCGGTCCGCTTCCGGGACGAAGTCGTTATGGCCGTCCCCTATGATATGCCCATCGTCGGCTTCCGAAACGGGGTGGTCAACACTCTCCGCCTCTGGCAGGCCGAACCCATCGATTCGGGCTTCAACTTCGACCTCTTTAATAACTTCCAATATTCGGATGCTATCGCCGGCATGAACCGGGCCCGCGATATCACCCGGGTCCTTTACCCCAACGATATCCAGCGGGCCGGCAAGGTCCTCCGTCTCAAGCAGCAGTATTTCTTCACCTCGGCTTCTATCCAGGACCTGGTCATCCGCTATAAGAAAAATTTCCCGGAGGATCCCAAGTTTGACCACTTCTCCGACATGACCGCCATCCAGCTCAACGACACCCACCCCGTCATCGCTATCCCTGAACTCATGCGGATCCTGATCGATGAGGAGGGCCTGTCCTGGGATAGGGCTTATGAGATTGCCGGCCAGACTTTTGCCTTTACCAACCACACCGTCCTCCAGGAAGCCCTGGAAAAGTGGCCCCTGGATATTGTGGATGAGGTCTCTCCCCGCTGCCTGACCTTGATGAAAGAGATCAATGCCAAGATGGTTTCCGAGCTTGAGGTCCACTATGGGATTGGCGAGGGGGACTTGGGCCCCTACCGGATCATCCATGACGGGATCGTGGAGATGGCCTATCTGGCTGTTTGGATGTCCACTTCCGTCAACGGGGTAGCCCGGATCCACACCTCTATCCTCAAGGCCGAGACCCTGGCCCAGTGGTTCAAGCTTTTCCCCAAGAAGTTCAACAATAAGACCAACGGAGTAACCCCCCGTCGCTGGCTCATGTATGCTAACCCTGACCTGGCTGAATTCATTAGCCGAAAGTTGGGGTCGGATGATTGGCACCATGACCTCACCCTCCTCAAGGGGTTAGAAAGGTATATGGATGACGAGGAGACCCTCGAGGAACTCAACGCCATCAAATACCGGAGAAAAAAGGACCTGGCCGACTATATCCTCCGGACCGAGGGGATTGAGGTGGATCCGGACTCCATCTTTGACATCCAGATCAAGCGTCTCCATGAGTACAAGCGCCAGCTCCTCAACGCCCTCCACATCCTCTACCTCTACAACCAGCTCAAGAAAAACCCGGGCATGGATATGGTCCCCCGGACCTTCATCTTCGGGGCCAAGGCGGCACCGGGCTACTTCCGGGCCAAGGCCATCATCAAGTTCATTAACGAGATTGCCCATACGGTCAATGCCGATCCTGACACCAGGGACAAGCTCCGGGTGGTCTTTCTTCAGAACTACCGAGTTTCCTCGGCCGAGAAACTCTTCCCGGCTGCGGACGTGTCGGAGCAGATTTCCACGGCCGGCAAGGAGGCCTCAGGTACGGGCTGCATGAAGTTCATGATGAATGCCACCCCCACCCTGGGAACTTATGATGGGGCCAACATTGAAATCTTCCGGGAGGCCGGGGAGGAAAATAACTACCGCTTCGGGGCCACCGTGGAGGAGCTCAATTCCATCGCTGATTCCTACAACCCCAAGGAATACTACTTTAAGGACCGGGAGATCAAGCAGGTAGTGGATGCCCTCCTGGATGACCGGAACTTCCACGACAACGGAACCTTCATGTTCCTGGATATTTATAACTCCCTGGTCAAGCCTCAGCATGGGGAAAGGGGGGACCAATACTATGTCCTCTATGACTTCCGGAAGTACCTGGAGGCCCAGGAGAGGATCGACCGAGACTACCGGGACCGCCTGGGTTGGGCGAGGAAGTGTCTGGCCAACTTGGCCAACTCCGGCTACTTCTCCTCTGACCGGACCATCCGGGAGTATGCACATGAGATCTGGAAAATTGACCCCATGGAAGGGTAATTTCTCGGAGAAAATTCAATAAAAAGAAGAAAAATAGTGGTCTCGGTCTTCCCGAGACCATTTTTTTTGATAGAATAGGAAGAGTATGATAAGGCAGATGAGCCGGGGGAAAACAAGCCGGTTTATGCCCCAAAGACATCCTTTCACACAATTTTTTCTTATTGTTTTAATAAGATACCTGAGATGGTTTATCTCTCTCGCCAGTCCCATTCAAAAGATTAACAGGAGTCCCTATGAAAAAATTTATATCCGGCTTTCTCGGCGTCCTTTTCCTGGTCGCTATGATTGTCTTTGCTGCCATTCTTCAGTATTTCAACCTGCTGGTTTTCTGGCAAAGGATCGTCCTACTCCTTCTCTTCCTGATCCTCGGCATCCTCGCCTACCACGGGATTAAACACCGGAACCACCTGACCTCGGTCGTCTCTATACTGATTTTAGTCATGGTCATTTCCTTTTCCTCCGTCTCTTCCTATTCCATCGTTTCCCTTTACTCCACCTTGGGTCGGATGTCGACCGCCGGGCAAGGGGAAAAAGAAGTGTCCGTTGACCAGAAAGAGGTGGAGGGGCACATCATGGAAGGCTTCAACGTCTATATTTCCGGCATCGATACCTATGGCCCCCTAGAAACCGAGTCTCGGTCTGATGTCAATATGATTGTTTCGGTCAACCCCAAGACCGGTCAAGGCTTCATCACGACCATTCCCCGCGACGCCTATGTCCGGATCGCCGATGGAGGCCACGACCAATACGATAAGTTGACCCATGCGGGGAATTACGGGGTCTATTCCTCCATCCACACCTTAGAGAATCTTTTCGATATCAAGATCCCCTATTATGCCCGGGTCAACTTCGACTCCCTGATTCGGATTGTCGATGCCTTGGGTGGGATCCAGATCTACAATCCCAATGCTTTTTCTGTAAAGGATGTCCATTTTGATGAAGGGATGATTACCCTGGACGGAGAGTCGGCCCTGGTCTATGCCCGGGACCGAAAGCACCAGGCAGGCGGGGAATTGGAACGTGGACGGAACCATGTTGTCCTCCTGAAAGCCATTATTGACAAATGCCTATCGCCGGCCATCTTGGCCAATGCCCAGGAGCTCTTGAACATCATGGCGGAGGATGTCCAAACAAATATGCCGGCCGCCCTCCTGACCCAGCTGATCAATAACCAACTGTCCTCCGGGACCCATTGGAACTTCGGATCTGCCCAGGTGGAGGGGGAAGGGAGGATGGACCTGCCCTCCTATGCCATGCCCCACAACCAACTCTTTATGTACCAGCTGGATCCGGACAGCGTGGAATCCATTGGTAATCAAATCAGAAGGTTGTCCCCGTCCAATGAGGCCGGAGAGTCCGGCTTGTCTAGGGAAGAAAGTCCACAATAAGGATATTCGCTTGATTCAAAAAGTCAGAGAGAAGGAAAAACGTCACTGCCGGAACTTGGGAGGGAAGAATGAAGGATTACCATTCCTTGAAGCTTTTGGAACTTCGGGAAATCGCCAAAGAAAAGGGAATCAAGAGTCCCTATAAATACCGAAAGAAAGACCTGATCCAGGTCCTGGAGGACCTGGGTGAAGAAGAGGCTTGTGACGACCGGACTCCTTCTTCCGCAGAAGAAGGGGAGAAGGAAAAAGAAAAAGAAAGAGAAAAAGACAAGGAAAAAGATAAGGATAAAGTTCGTAAGGACCTTCCATCAACGACCGGACACCTGGAAGTCATGCCGGATGGATATGGCTTCCTTCGAACCGAGGGGGACCAGGGCGAGAAGCAGGACTATTATATGCCGGCCGCCCATATCAAGCGCTTTTCCTTGAAGTCGGGCGACATCGTCTCCGGCGTGGTCGGGGACATCCGGGAACGGGACAAGTATGCACCCATTATTTATATCAACACGGTCAATGGAACCTCCCCGATTGAGTACTCCAACCGGTCCGATTTCGATGACCTGACGCCCATCTATGCCGATGAGCGCTTTCGCCTGGAGCAGGGACAGGGGGACCTTGCCAACCGGATCATGGACCTGGTTGCCCCCATCGGCAAGGGCCAACGGGGGCTCATTGTCTCCCCGCCCAAGGCGGGAAAGACCACCCTCCTGAAGTCCATTGCCCATGCCATTGAAAACAAGTACCCGGAGGTTTTTCTCTTCATCCTCCTCATCGACGAGCGTCCGGAAGAGGTGACCGATTTCGAACGTTCGGTCAACATCAACCGGAGCCCGGACGACCCTGTCCGGACCGAGGTCATCGCTTCCACCTTCGATAAAATGGCTCAGAACCACATCGAAACGGCGGAAAAGCTCCTGGACCGGACCAAGCGTTTGGTGGAATCCGGCCAAGATGTATTTATCCTCCTGGATTCCCTGACCCGGCTTTCCCGAGCCTACAATATTACAACTACCCCTTCCGGCCGTACCCTCTCCGGAGGTCTGGATCCGGTGGCTCTCTATCCACCCAAGGCCTTTTTTGGGGCCGCCCGAAACATTGACGGTGCCGGGTCCATGACCATCCTGGCCACTTGTTTAACGGATACCGGGTCCCGGATGGATGACATGATTTATGAGGAGTTCAAGGGGACGGGAAACATGGAAGTTCACTTGAGCCGGGAGCTGGCTGAGCTCCGGATTTTCCCCGCCATCGACATCTTCGCCTCGGGAACCCGGCGGGATGACCTCCTCATGGAAGATTGGGAGGAAAAGGCCATCTTCCGGATCCGCCGCCAGGGTCGCCAAGGAGATCCGATCGAGATGATCGACCAGCTGATCCGCCTGATCCGGAACACCCCATCCAATCGGGAGTTCTGCGACCTGATCCAGCAGAAATATACCAACTAAAGGAGGAAGAAATGACAAAGAAATCAGCCTCATGGATGGCCCTGTTTTTTGCCCTCATCCTTTTGACCTCCTGTGGTTTTGGCGGGCCAAAGCCCCAGTCGGGTACCTATGTGGGCGAGGGGAGGGGCTATAGTAAGGAAGCCCCCATCCGGATTTCCGTGACGATTGATGAGAGTGGGGCCATCTACGACCTCAAGATTCTCAGCCATAAGGAAACGGAAAAAATTGGCGGAAAGGCCCTGGACGACCTAGTCCAGGCGGCCAAGGAAAAGAATTCAGCTGACCTCGACACCGTCTCGGGCGCCACACGGACCTCGGAGGGCTTCCGCCAGGCCCTGGAAGCCGCCCTCCAAGAGGCCAAAGAGGGGAAGGGTGATTCGGAAGAGAAAAAATAGGCAGAATAAGGGGAAGTCGCCGCGAATGTTTGATATTAGCGGTAATTTCCGCTATAATTAGACGATATGAGAACTTTTTAAGGAGGAGCTATGGCAAAATATAGTTTGAATGTACAAAGCCGCGATGCCATCGGGTCGAACCGTGTGAATAAGCTGCGGAACCAGGGCATCATCCCGGCTGTTGTCTACCATAGAGGAGAAGAAACCGAAAGCGTTCAGGTCAACGAGCGTGAATTCAACAAGGTCTTCAGCAAGGCCGGTACTTCTACCCTGGTAGACCTGAACACCGAAGAGGGACCGATGACCGTCCTGATCAAAGAGGTCCAGAACCACCCGGTTCGCGGCAACATCATCCACATCGACTTCCAGGCCGTTAACATGAACGAGGCCATCAACGTCACCGTTCCTGTTATCCTGCGCGGACGTGATGAGATCCGTGTTCAGCCTTCCGTCTTGCTCCAGTTTATCGATGAGATTTCGGTAACCTGCTTGCCGGGCGACATCCCCCAGACAGCGGAAGCGGACGTCGAGAACATGCAGATTGGCGACACCCTGACGGTTGCTGACCTGGATATTGCCGGCAATGACAAGCTGACCCTGGAGTTTGAGCTCGATGAGCCCCTCTGCTCCCTCAACCAGCCTGAGGAAGAGGTTCTTCCTGAAGAAGGCGAAGAAGAAGCGGAAGTCAGCGCAGCAGATGTTCCTGAAATTGGTGATGAAGACAAGGAAGAGGGCGAGGAAGAATAACTTCTCGGACCTTCCTGTTCAAGCTCTTATGGAGGCGGCCGAGTCCGCCTCCTTTTTCCATTCCGACAGGAAATAGGCTCATGGAAGAAGGTCACAGCCTTTGAAAGGACGTATTAGATGAAGATTATAATCTGCGAATCGTATGAGGAGCTCTCCCGGAAAGCGGCCGACCTGGTCATCGACCGGATGACCAAGAAGCCGGACCTGGTCCTGGGCCTGGCGACAGGATCCTCCCCCGAGGGCCTCTATAATCACTTAGTGGAAGCCTACCGGGAGGGCAGGATCGACTTCGGTCAGGCCAGGTCCTACAACCTGGACGAGTATGTGGGCATTGCCCATGACCACCCCCAGTCCTACCATCGCTTCATGGAGGACCACCTCTTCTCCCGGGTCAACCTCTCTCGGGAAAGGATCCACTTCCCCGACGAAGAGGCGGACTTCGGCCACTATGACCGAGCCATTGAAGAAGCCGGTGGCATCGACTTCCAAATCCTGGGTATCGGCCCCAACGGCCATATTGCTTTTAATGAGCCCCAAGACCGCCTCTACCTGGACACCCATATGGCCCAGCTGACCCCCTCCACTATTCAAGCCAATTCCCGTTTCTTTGACTCCGAGGACCAGGTTCCCCGGACCGCCGTCACTATGGGCATGGGGTCCATCATGAAGGCAAAGGAGATCCTCATCCTGGCCAATGGCCCCAAGAAAGTGGAAGCGGTGGCCCCCCTCCTACGTGGAGACCGAGTCTACACCGGATCCCCGGTATCTCTCTGCCTCCTCCACCCCAACTGCACCCTTATCGTAGACCGGGCAGCCGCAGGTGACTTGGCTCGCTAGAAAAGGGTCAAGAGCTATATATGAGGCCCCATGGGGTGGATGTACCCTGGCTCATGGAAAAATCGGAGCTCAGCCAGGGCAGTTTTTCCTTGGGAAGTCTTATGATCCGCCCACCAAGGGCTACCTTTCTCTGAGAACCTCATGAACCCACGCTCTCCTAGCCCCGGCAGAGCCAAAAAACCTGACAATCCGCCATTTTACAAGATAATCAGGGTCCGAAGCCCTGACAATTTGTAGAATCACAACAAAATTAGGGGTGAAAATGGCCCTGACAAATAACCAGATCCTAAGAATGTCAGGGGGTAAAACCC
>NZ_HE978585.1:788937-893225 GCF_000311985.1 Kallipyga massiliensis ph2
AAAAATAGTATATAGTGAGTAACACTTGGCTTACATCTCTTTACTTTTGGGCTCCGCCCAAACCCGCCCTCGCCGGGAGCAGGGGAAGTTGTGTCCAACTTCCCCGTGCTCAAGGGTTTTCCGTGTCGCTTTGTCAATGGCTGCCCGGGCTTCGCCCGGCGTATGTCCATTGACAAAGCTCCCGCTCCCTTGGCTTAACGGGACTTTAAGAGGCGTTGCTGGTCGTGGGCAAGCTCCTTGAGTTTCTCTTCGCAGGCTTCAATCTCTCGGTAGGTGGGCTGGTAAAATCTTCGAGAATGGGAAGACCAGCTTTCATGTTCTTGAATAAGAATCGCCCCCATTAAGCGCAGGAGAGAGCCCTGGTTGGGAAAGATGCCAATGACATTGGATCGCCGCTTGAGCTCTCGGTTGAGCCGTTCCACATGGTTAGAGGTCCTGACATAGGTCCGGATCTTCTGGGGAAGCAGGAGGTTGGTCATGGCATCAAGAAATCCCTCCTCCAGGCAGGCTACCGCTCCTTCCGCCACATCACGGTAGTTTTGGGCAATCTGGTTCATCTTTTTTGTCGCCATCGCAAGATCAGGCGCACTAAACATCGCCCGAAGGTCTGCCCGTAGGCCTAGCTGGTAGCTCTTTGGTGCCTTCTCCACAATGTTTTTGGTGAAATGGTAATGGCATCTTTGCCATGGGGTATCCGGAAATTGCTCCTTCATGGCGTAGAGGATGCCTTCATGCGCATCCGAAGTCACCATGCGGACACCCTTCACTCCTCTTTGTTTGAGCTGGATGAAGAAATGGTTCCAGTTCGCCCTCGACTCCTCCGGGTAAATCCCAAAATCGAGGATTTCTTCGATTCCCTGTTCATTCATGGCCATGGCAATGAATAAGGCTTTGGAGGTAACCCGACCTTCCTCACGGACCTTAAAGTAGGTGGCATCCACCAAAACGAAAGGATAGTTCCCTTTGAGAGGACGGTTTTTAAACTTCGCAATTTCCTCATCCAACGTCTCACAGGCCTTGGAAACACTGGATTTGGAGAAGGACTTTCCACATAAGGCCTCCATAACCCTGGACACTTTTCTTGTAGACACACCCGCCACCACCATCTCCGCCATGGTGACCATCAGGGCGGTTTCACAGCGCTGGTAACGGTCAAAGACAAGACTGTGGAAGGGTTGGTCCCGGTGGCGGGGAACCTCCAGGATAATGGTGCCCACCTTAGTAAAAATGGGCCGCTCACGCCGGCCATTGCGCCGGTCGGTCCTTTCCCCGGAGCGTTCGTAGGGCTTAGCCTGCAAAATTTCATCCGATTCCCTATCCACTATGGATTGGAGAGAAGATCGGAGAAGCTCCTGGAAAGCTTTGGATTGATCCTTCTGGAGAAGGTCTAGAATTTCTTCTTGGGATAGGGTAAGATTCACTTGAGCCATAATTTTCCTCCTTAATGTTGGTTTGGTTACTCACATTATAGCCGAGGTAAAATTCTGGCTCTTTCTTTTTATATACTTTTACACCATTATATGGACATTACTGTAAAACCCTGTCAAATTAGAGAATTTCAAAAATAGCAGGGTCAAAAAAGGCCCTGATAATTTTGAAGATAGCGAAAATGTCAGGGTCTGAAACCCTGTTAATCCACCAATTTCCTAGAAAATCAGGGTCGAAGAGCCTCTAGGAATCGAACAACTCATGAGTTCAGAGCCCGAGGCAGGAACCACCGCCGAAGGCGGCTCGCTCTTAACAGCTTTAGGGAAAAATAAGAAAAGAAAAAGGGCTGTGTCGGAAGGAACAAATCCTTCCGGCACAGCCCCTTTTTTGACCGAAAAAGGAACTAGGCTTGTTTCTTCACCGATTCGATGACGGCATCGGCCAGGTCTTCGATGGCCTTCTTGCCGTTCTTGTCCACGGAGGACATGAAAGAAACTTCGGCATTGAGATAGTACATTTCGAACATCTGGTCGATGATCTTCCGCATCTCCAGGCCGGAGTTGGGGGCCCAAGTACCGTTTTCAAGAATACCGACGGTCCGCTGTTGGACGTTGAGGGCGACCATGTCGTTGAGGAAGTCCTTCATCGGGGGGAAGACGCCCAGGTTATAGGTCGGGGAGGCCAGGATGATGTGGCCTACACGGAAGGCTTCAGAGATCAGGTAGGAGCAGTGAGTTTCAGCGACATCCCAAACGGTGACATCGGTGTGACCACGCTTGACGATTTCAGAGGCCAGGAGCTGGGCGGCATTGGCGGTATTCCCGTACATGGATCCGTAGACGATCATGACGCCATTGTCTTCGGGGGTATAGGAGGACCACTTGTCATACTTGTCCAGGATATAGCCCAGGTTCTCTCTCCAGATGGGACCATGGAGGGGGCAGAGGATCTTGATGGGGAGCTTGGCGGCAGCGGCCAGAACCTGCTGGACGTGGGGGCCATACTTCCCAACGATGTTGGTGTAGTAGCGACGGGCTTCCGACAGCCAGTCCTTGTCAAAGTCAACTTCATCGGCGAAAAGCTTGCCATCGAGGGCCTTGAAAGAGCCGAAGGCATCAGCAGAGAAGAGGACGCCGTTGGTGGTATCCAGGGTGACCATGGGCTCGGGCCAATGGACCATGGGGATCTTGACGAAGGCAAATTCGTGCTTGCCGGTGGACAGGGTGTCGCCGGAATCAACAGTGATTCTCTTGTCCGCCTTAAAGCCGAACTGGGTCATGAAGTAGAAGCCTTTTTCCGTAGAAATGACTTCCGATTCGGGGTGGCGGAGGAGGACTTCCTGGAGGGAAGCGGCATGGTCAGGCTCCCAGTGGTTGATGACGATATAGTCCAGGGGCCGGCCATCCAGGACGTATTCCAGGTTTTCCAGGAATTCACGGCAGAAATCCCACTCAACGGTGTCGAAGAGGACGGTCTTTTCATCCAAAAGAACATAGGAGTTGTAGGAGACGCCTTCGGGAATGGGATGGATGGATTCAAAGAGATGGGTTCTATGGTCATTGTAGCCAATCCAATAGAGATCATCTACAACTTGACGGACGTTATGCATAATTTCCTCCTGTATATCTTTTCTTGGTTACTGAACATGGAAAGAGTGGGGAGGAGGGCCGGATTTCGGGAGACCCGGTCGGGCCCTCTCCTCAACTCCGATGATTCATTACACTTCAGCAGGGATGAAGCCCTCTTTACCATCGCCGCACTTGGGGCAGAGGTAGGTGTCAGGAACCTGGTCGAAGGGAGTGCCCTTAGCGACGTCCGCTTCCGGATCGCCCTTGGCCGGATCATATCTGTGGCCGCAGCCGTTGCAGACATAGACGCCGGTTGCTGTCTTGGGATCCTGGGGGACATTTCTCTTCTTCTTTTCAAAGCCTTTGGCCTCATGGCGTTTCTGGCCCTCATCAACAGCCTTAGCCAGGAGGGGCATGATTTCCATGACGTCACCGACAATGCCGTAGTCCGCATTGGCGAAGATCGGTGCCTTGGGATCTTTGTTGACGGCAACGATGGTGGCCGCATCCTTGATTCCCTTGAGGTGCTGGCCGGCACCGGAGATACCCATGGCCAGGTAGAGGTTTCCTTGGAACTTCTGTCCGGACATACCGATGTAGCGGTCGATGGGCATATACTTGAGGTTTTCAGCGACAGGACGTGAGCAGGAGATCGCAGCGCCCATGGCTTCCGCCAGGGAGATGGCCTGGTCAACATTGGCTTCTTCTCCAATCCCTTGACCAACAGAGACCAAACGCTCAACTTCGCCGACGTCGGCCATGGGATCGACCGTTGTATCGAAAGTATAGCCGTCCTCCTTGAGGTGTTTGACCAGCTCATTGACCTGGTCCTCAGGGCTGCCTTCAATCATGACATTCTTCCGGGGGCCGGTTGCTCCGCCCTGGTGTTCTTCTTCCGCTTCCACCTTCTTGGTCTTGCGGCCCAGTCTGCCGACCGTCTGGCTGGCGATAACAATCCGCATGACTTCGTTGGTTCCTTCATAGATCTGGGTGATCTTGGCATCGCGGTACATCCGCTCAACAGGCAGGCCTTTGATGAAGCCGTTGCCGCCGTGGATCTGGAGGGCTTCGGAGGTGACCCATTCAGCCGTATCGGAAGCAAAGAGCTTGGCCATAGCGGCTTCCTTGGTGTACTTGCCGTGGTTGGTCTTGAGCTCGGCCGCCTCATAAATCAGGGCGCGGGAAGCATGGATGGCGGTTTCCATATCGGCCAGTTTGAAGGAGATGCCTTGGTTGGCTGCGATGGGGGCGCCAAACTGCTTGCGCTCACGAGAGTAGTTCAGGGCTTCTTCGAAAGCACCCTGGGCAATTCCTAAAGCCTGGGAGGCGATCCCGATCCGGCCGCCGTCCAGGGTAGCCATGGCGATTTTGAAGCCTTCGCCTTCTTTACCCAGGAGGTTTTCCTTGGGGACTTTGACATTGGTAAAGGAGAGTTCAGCCGTGATGGAGGACCGGATGCCCAGCTTATTGTAATCGTTGGGGAATTCGAAGCCCTCCCAGCCCTTTTCAACGATAAAGGCGGAAATGCCGTGGTTGCCCTTTTCAGGGGAGGTAACGGCAAAGATGACATAAGTATCTGCCCGGTGGCCATTGGTGATGAAGATCTTATGTCCGTTCAAGATGTAATGGTCGCCTTCAAGAACAGCGGTGGTTTCGGTTCCGGAAGCGTCCGAACCGGCATGCTCTTCGGTCAGACCGAAAGCACCGATGTGCTCACCCTTGGCCAGGGGAACCAAATATTTTTTCTTCTGTTCTTCGGTACCGAAGGCCCAGATCGGCCAGGAACCTAAAGAAGTGTGTGCCGAGCAGATAACACCTACGCCGGCGTCAACACGGGAGAGCTCCTCAACGGTGATGGCATAGGAAGTGGTGTCCAAGCCCTGACCGCCGTATTCCTTCTCATAGGGGATGCCCAGGAGGCCCATTTCACCCATCTTTTTTACGACGTCTTCGGGGAAGATATCGTCCTGGTCCCAAGCAAAGGCATTTGGTTTGAGTTCTTTCTCAGCGAAGTCGCGGACGACTTTCCGCAGCGCTTCATGTTCCCTTGTGGTTAAAGCCATAAATTCCTCCTTTTGTTCGCTAGCGTCGCCTACAGACAGGCGATGTGCGAGTTACAGCCTATCCTTTAACATAACGTTTTCCAAAGATCCCCAGGGCCATGACGGCCCCCGGAATACCGACCCTACCCATTATTCTCCTTGGGTTAGAGACAATTCATAGTAAAACACTATGCTTTCAGAGTTATTATACAACAGAAAACCTTTAATTAAAGGGGAGAAGAGCATTTTTTTATAAAAAAGAAGGAAAAAATCATAAAAATCAGGCCGTTTCCTCCTTCCCTTCTTTTAGGGTATAATAGAAATGGTTCCGGAAGCGGAACTTTTTCTTCCCTCTCAAAGGTCAAAGTTGGTCAAAGAATTCGCCGGCCCTGTTTCGGACCATGAGTCTCTTTGATAAAATGGGATCTTTTGGAATTCCTTTCTGAAGGAGAGGGGATGATGGTTCGGACGATTTCGTGTACATTGATGGAGGAGGATAAAACGAATGGCTGGACTGACCAACGATATTGAACAGTTCCTCCTTTCCTTATTAGAGGATTGCAGCGACGGTTCCTTGGAGATCGGGCGTAATGAGCTGGCTCAGAAGTTCGATTGTGCCCCATCCCAGATCAACTACGTATTAATGACAAGATTTACTCCTTATAATGGGTATTATATTGAGTCCCGGCGGGGCGGGGCCGGCTATATCCGGATTGTCCGTTTGAGCCGGGAGCCCCACAGCCTGGTTCAGCGGATCCTGGAGGATCCCGGTCTGGACCAATTGACCACAGACAAGTGCAAGCACATTTTAACCGCCCTGGAGGACCAGGGCATTATCAGCCGGGAAGCCATGTGGCTCATGCGGCTTGCCACCGATGACCGGGCCCTTAGAGGTCTGGAAAATAACGAACGAAAGATGACCCGGGCCAGGATCCTAAAGAACATGCTCCTGGCCTATGTGAAATGAAAGGAGGCTCTCCATGCAGTGCGATTTTTGCCCCAACGAGGCCACCATTGAAATTGCCGTCAATATGAACGGAGAAATGAAAACCCTCCACCTTTGTGCATCCTGCTATGAGGAGAAAATTGAAGACTTCCTCCAGCAGATGCCCGTGGAATGGGGAAACCAGGAGATGGTCCAACAACTCCGCTCCCTCCTCCGCCAGGAGCCGGTGAAAGAGGACAAGAAGGGGGAGGACCCCTCTCCCCGAGATAAAGCTTATGATATGCAGAGAAAGGCCCTCCACCGCCAGAGGAAGGATTATATGCGGAAGTTGGAGGCGGCCCTGGCTGATGAGAATTATGAGGACTGTGCCCTCTACCGGGACGAGATCAACCGGATAGGGGATGCCATCGTCCAGTTAAATGAGGAAAGGAAGGATTTCCATGGCGCTTAATCGAACCCCGGTTCAACGGCTCATGCAATATGCGGCGGCGGAGTCCACCTCCTTCCGCAAGGCGGCCATTGACACCGAACACATTCTATTGGCCATGATGAAGACCGGGGGGCCGGAGACCGAAGCCCTGACCCGGGCGGGGGCCAACTACAACACCCTCCGGAAGATTGTCGCCTCCAACACGGAGGCCGGGACTTCCGGTCGGCCGGCGACCAATGCGACCACCGCCTCCCGCCAGCTTTTGGCCCAGGCATCGGCCATCGCCCGACAGAACGGAGACAGCGAGGTCTTTGCCGACTATGTCCTTTTTGCCATTCTAAACGACCGCTCCTCCATGGCCTCCGTCATGATGACCATTGCGGATGTGGACAAGCGGGCGGTTTACCAATATCTGATGGAGGCTCTCCGCCAGAAGGAAGAGGAGGGGGAGGAGTCCAACCTGGCCAAGTACGGGAAGAACCTCAATGCCCAGGCCGAGGAAGAGGGAATCGACCCCGTCGTAGGCAGGGAAAGAGAGATTAACCGGGTGGTCCAAATCCTCTCTCGACGGACCAAGAACAATCCCGTCCTGATCGGGGAACCCGGCGTGGGGAAAACGGCCATTGCCGAGGGCCTTGCCCAGCGGATTGTTCACGGGGAGGTCCCGGACGTCATGGCCGATAAGGTCATCTACTCCATCGATATGGCCTCCATGGTGGCCGGAACCAAGTACCGGGGAGATTTTGAACAGCGTCTCTCCGACACCATTGATGAGGTCATGGACCGGGAGGAGGTCATCCTCTTTATTGATGAACTCCACACCATCATCGGGGCAGGATCCTCGGAAGGATCCCTGGACGCCTCCAACATCCTCAAGCCGGCCCTTCAGAAGGGGAAGCTCCGGATGATCGGGGCAACGACGATTGACGAATACCGGAAGCGGATTGAGAAGGATTCGGCCCTGGAACGCCGCTTCCAACCGGTAACGGTGGAGGAGCCCTCCAAGAGCCAGGCCAAGGACATCCTTCGCGGGATCCGGGACAAGTATGAGACCTTCCACCAGGTCCGGATGTCGGATGAGGCCATTGAAGCGGCCGTCGACCTGACTGACCGCTATCTGAGTGACCGCTTCCTCCCCGACAAGGCCATCGACGTGATGGATGAGGCTATGGCCCGGGTCCATGTGGACTCCTATGTCCTCCCTGAGGAAGTCTTGGAAAGGGAGGAGAAGAGGGCCCGGCTGGAGGAGGAAAAAACCAAGGCGGCCCTGACCCAGGACTTTGAGCGGGCAGCAGCCCTCCGAGACCAAATCGCCCAGCTGGAAGAAGAGGCGGTTAGGGACCAGGAGGAGGGCCACCAGGACCGGTCCGACTGGCCCGTGATCGAGGCTGACCAGATTGCCTCTATTGTCTCCCAGTGGGCCAAGGTTCCGGTCACCAAGCTGACCGAGTCCGAGTCCGACCGCTACCTGAACCTGGCAGATAAGCTCAAAGCCAAGGTCATCGGCCAGGACTATGCGGTGGATACGGTCACCTCAGCCCTCAAGCGGGCCCGGGTAGGCCTTAAGGCCTCGGACCGGCCTATCGGTTCCTTCATCTTTGTCGGGCCTACGGGCGTGGGCAAGACCTACCTGGCCAAGCAGATTGCCCAATCCCTCTTCGGGACGGAAGAGTCCATGATCCGCTTCGATATGTCGGAATATATGGAAAAATACTCCGTCTCCCGTCTCCTGGGATCCGCCCCGGGCTATGTAGGCTATGAAGAGGGGGGACAGCTGACTGAAGCGGTCCGGACCCGGCCCTACTCAGTGGTTCTTTTTGATGAGATTGAAAAAGCCCACTCCGATGTCTTCAATGTCATGCTCCAGATCCTGGATGACGGTCGGGTGACGGATTCTCAGGGGCGGACCGTGGACTTCCGCAACACCGTCATCATCCTGACCTCCAATATCGGGGCTGACCGCCTGGCCAAGACCAATACCCTGGGCTTTGTGCCCGAGGAGGAGGTGGCAGAAAACGACTATGACCGGATGAAGACAATTGTTCATGACGAGCTCAAGCAGAATTTCCGTCCGGAATTCCTCAACCGCTTGGACGACATCGTGGTCTTCCACCGCCTGAGCGAAAATTCCGTCCTTCAGATTGCCCGCCTACTCCTGGAGGAGCTCATGGACCGGGTGGCCGACCTGGGTTATTCCATGACCTTTACCGAGGCCGTCGCCCAAAAGCTGGTTAAGGAATCCTACCAGGCTGAATTCGGCGCCCGTCCCCTGGAACGCCATATCCGGACCCAGGTGGAAGACCTCCTGGCGGAGAAGATCCTGGCCCAGGAGATGGAGGAGGGGGAGACCTATGAGCTCTGCATCCGACAGGGCAAGATTGAGATCATTCCCGGGAAGAAGGCCGGCCGGAAAAAGGGCAAGGAGGAAACTGCCCGACCATTGGCCCTGGAGGAAAGCTGTGGCTAAGCGGAAGAGGTTTGTCTGCTCCTCCTGTGGTCGGGTGGAAACCGGCTGGACCGGCCGATGCCCTGCCTGCGGAGAATGGGGGACCATGGAAGAGCAGGTGGTCGACACGGCCTCCGGTCCTAAGGGGACCAAGTTGGACAGGGGAGGGAGGACCATGCCGGCACTTGCCCTATCCCAGGTCCCTTCCGCCACATCCGACCGTTTGGATACCGGCTTTCAGGAAGTCAATCGGGTCCTGGGCGGTGGCCTCGTTAAGGATTCAGTAACCATGGTGACGGCCCGTCCGGGGGCCGGAAAGTCCACCCTCCTCCTCCAACTATCCGAAAAGTTGGCCAGGCGGGGGCTGACCACCCTCTACGCTTCAGGGGAGGAATCTCCTTCCCAAATTAAGGGGCGAGCGGACCGAATTTTTGACCGGCTCCCGGATAAGGTCTATCTCTTAGCTACGAACTCTATGGACCGGGTGGAGGAGGAGGTCCGGAGGATCAAGCCCCAGCTCCTGGTCCTGGACTCCGTCCAGACCTTTGAGAAGAGGGAGTTTCCCCAGCGGCCGGGAACGCCCACCCAGACCCTGGCGGTTGCCGACGCTGTGGTTAGCCTGTCCAAGTCCTCCCCCCAGCCCATGGCCTCTTTCATCGTAGGCCATATGACCAAGTCAGGGGAGATGGCCGGCCTCCGGACCCTGGAGCACCTGGTCGACACCGTCCTCTTTCTGGAGGATGGTTACGATGACCGCCTCCGCATGCTTCGGGCCTCCAAGAACCGTTTCGGCTACACCGGGGAGGTGGGCCTCTTTCAAATGGGAGAAAAGGGGATGGAGGAGGTCATGGACCCCTATGCCCTCTTCTTGACCAAGAGGGAGGAGCCGGTGGCCGGTGCCGCGATTTCCCTTCAAAGGGAGGGTTCCCGGATGATCCCCATTGAGATCGAGGCCCTGGTTTCCACGGCCTATGAGGCCTATCCCTCCCGGATCGGGGACACGATCAAGCGGGACCAGCTCAACACCTTGGTCGCCATCCTGGAGCAGAAGGCGGGCCTCCCTCTTTCCGGAAAGAATGTCGTTCTTAAGGCAACCGGAGGCCTGGCCATCAAAGAGAAAGTCTGCGACCTCCCTATTCTGGTGGCCATTGCTTCTTCCCTAAAAAATGCCCCCATCGACTCCCGGGATGTCTTTCTGGGCGAGGTCGGCCTGACCGGGGACTTGAAGAAGGTGGATGGCCTGGACCAGAGGCTCAAGGAGCTCTCCCGTTTTGGCTTCCGCCGGGCCTTTGTCCCTGCCTTCACGGAAGGGGGGAGCAGGGAGGGCTTGGAAGTGATTCCCTGCCGGACCATCGGGGATGTCTTGAAAGAGGTCCTGAGAAGTTGACTTTGTCTTGAGCAATCATATATAATAACTCCTTTTGAACAAGACAACCTTTTCTTGTATAATAGGATTACGGAGGTGAGTCTATGTACAAGGTAGGTGACAGGGTAGTTTATCCCATGCAAGGTGCGGGCAAGATCGTCGATATGGTGACGAAAGAAATGCTGGGTGAAGAACATGATTTTTTCATCCTCAAGATGCCCATCGCCAGCATTAAGATTTCCATCCCTGTAGATAACATCAACAACATAGGAATTCGGCCCGTCATGTCCGAAGAGGAGGGGATTAAGGTGATGGAGATCCTCCATGCGGAGACGACGGAAATGCCGGATAACTGGAGCCAGCGCTACCGGGAAAACATGGAAAGTCTCAAGACGGGAGACCCCTTCGAGATGGCCGCTATCATCCGGAACCTCCAGGTTCGGGATATGGAGCGGGGCCTCTCCACTTCAGAAAAGAAAATGCTGAATAAAACGAAGAAAATGTTGATTTCCGAACTGGTCATCGTCGGATCCATGACGGCGGAAGAAGCCCAATCCATGATTGATGAGGCCATCACCTTGGATGAGGACTTGGATGATCAGGAAAAATGATACCAGGAAATGCCTGTAGAGCATCTCGAATTTGGCGCAATCCATGACAGAGAGGGGTTGCGCCAAAATTCTTTCATCAGCATTTCGAACCCAAGAAAGGAGGAAAAAATGGGACGTTTTTTTCAAATGATATCTGGATTTATCGGCGGCCTTCTCGGCTTGGCCTTGGCCCTTCTCTTGCGCGGTCTTGGTCTTTTTAAAACCCTGACCAGCCCTTGGCCGATTATTATTTTGGTCGCTCTTATTCTTTTTGGATTTATTCTTTTTTATGCCCTGTCCCCATTTTTTTCAAGAACACTCCGCAAAACCCAGGATTCCATGATGGAACGCTTTGAGAAGGTTCCCCTCTCCGACGTGGTCATCGCCACAGGGGGCTTGCTTGTCGGCCTCTTGATTGGGACCATCCTATCCTCGCCTATTCTCTCCCTCTCCATGGACTTTTTGGGCAACACCATCGGCGTCATCCTCTCCGTGATTATCCACCTCTTTCTGGGGATCCTGGGCGTCCGGATTGCTCTCTCCCACAAGGAAGATATTATGAGCCTCTTGCCGGCAAGAACCCCCAAGGTCGCCGGGGAGGGCCGGACCAAGCCAAAAAAATCCAAACGGAACCAGGTTTTTGTGGCTGAGGAGGAAGAGGAAGAGGAAGAAGGGGATCTTGGTCCGAGCTCCCAACCGATTCCGAAAATCCTGGATACCTCAGTCATCATCGATGGACGGATTTTTGAAGTCATGAAGGCGGGCTTCTTAGAAGGTCCCATCATTGTCTCCCATTATGTCCTGGAAGAACTCCAGCACATCTCCGACTCCTCAGACGCCCTTCGGAGAAACCGGGGTAGGGGAGGGCTTGACCTTCTCCATGAAATGCAGAGGATGTCCGATTTGGAGATCATCATCGATAATACGGAAATCCGCCGGGCCAAGGAAGTTGATGCCAAGCTCCTCATCCTCACCAGGAAATACAAGGGCTATATCGTTACCAACGACTACAATCTCAACAAGGTGGCCTCGGTCCAAAACATCCGGGTCCTCAATGTTAATGACCTGGCCAATGCTCTAAAACCCATCGTCATCCCCGGCGAGGAGATGGAAGTTTCCATCATCAAGTCCGGGAAGGAACCCGGTCAGGGATTGGGCTACCTGGATGATGGGACCATGATCGTGGTGGAAGACGGCTATGAGGCGATCGGGAGGAAGGTAGAAACCACGGTAACCTCGGTCCTCCAAACCTCTGCCGGTAAGATGATCTTCACCCGGATCCACCCCCAGGATAAGGGCTGAGTCCATCATTTCTAAGGGACAAGCGTTATTGAAGAAAAAAAGGCTGTGCCGGAAGATCCGGCACAGCCTTTTTTTCGTTTGTCCTGCTTTGGGCAATGGCGAAAATGAGGCCCGGACAGGCTGGGGACCCTGACATCCTAGAAAATTATAAGAAAAACAGGGTCAGGAGCCCTGACAATTTTTGAAATCCTAGAAAAAGCAGGGCCAAAAAAGGCCCTGTCAATCCCGGAAAATGGATATTTGTCAGGGAAAGAACCCTGATAATTTGACGGATCAAAAAGATAACAGGGCCAAAAAGGGCCCTGTTATTTGGAAGAATCAGGAGATTGTCAGGGTCGCAAACCCTGCTAAATTTGTAAATCATCAGAATGGCAGGGTCATGAGTCCCAATCATCGAAAAATTAGCGATCAAGGAGGACCTGGAGGAGGTCCTTTCCGGTCAGGGAAAGGTCGGGTTGGACACGGACGTCCTTGGTTAGGTCCGTGCCGTCCAAGCTCTGCTGGAGGGTGATGTCAAATTCGACAAGGAAGCCGGAATGCTTGAGGATGAGGTAGGCCGGGGGGATGTCCCAGGCATTGCCCATAGTGGGTTCTCCGGCGACGGTGGCCAGCTGGTTATGCTGACAAAAATCAGCAAAGGATTCGGCCGCATTGCTCGTATTTTTATCCACCAGGAGGACCAGCCGATCCTTGGATAGTTTTTGCCCCCGTCCAACAAATGAGCAGGTCATGAGCTTCTGGTAGGTCATGTCGGTCACCTTCCGGCGAATGGACTCGGGGACCTGGAAGGAAAGGTCCTCTCGGTCATCCTGGAGGTCAAAGTGCTCCAGCTTTTCCCGGGTGGACATATAGGAGACATAGGGGTCAAAGCCCTGGGAAAAGTAGAGGGTGGTCTCGGCAGAGTAGGATCCCCGGCTAAGCTGGGTGGCCAGGGCCTGGATCCAATAGGAGTGGGAGGCCCCCTGAACCCCTCTTAGATCAATGATAAAGCGGTTGGCCGATTGGGCTTGGCGGAGGTAGCCCGGCAGAAGTCGGACGGCTTCCTCCACATCTCCTTCTTCAAAGGAAAGGCCGGAAAGAACCAGGCTGTTGCCGGCTTTGATCAGGCGGGGTTGATTTTTCGAGGGGTCAACCTCCATGGGAATCAGACGAGAATACCGGTCCTTGACCCGGGGGTCGGTGATAGCTTTGGCATAGGGGGAGTCTTTCTCGAAATAGCCATGGCCCAGATTTTTCAAAGCTCTTTGATAGTCTCCCTGGTTTAAGAGGCGGGCAGAACCTCCAGAGGACCTGGCCAATTTATCCAGGATGGCCATGTAGGTTTCATCCGTTCCCTCTATTGTTAAAGCCTGGCGGGCAGAGGATTCTTCCGCCTTGAACTGGCCGTCCAGCTTTCCCGGACAATTGGCCGGAGGGAGGGATTCCAGGCAATCGATCAGGTCCTCCAGGTCGGCCTTTTTTTCCGCCGGGGTCAGCATCCGCCCCCGGGTATCCGCAATAGCCAGGTCTCCGGTGATGGATTCGTTGATCATGGCCCTGGTCTGTGGAATCTTTTTGGGTTGGTCAGTTAAAATCAGTCGCTGGACCAAGCGGCTGAGGACGAGGGCAATGAGGAGGAAAAGAAGGATGAAGAAAAAGCGTCTTCTTCGCCGGACCTTTTTCTTCCGCTTTTTTTCTTGTTTATAGGCGATTTTTCGCTGACTCTTTTTCCGGCTTCTCTCCACTTCCTCTTCCAGGTTTGACCCGGGTCGCCGAGGGGGCCGTCGGTAAGAGCTTGGCGGGGAAGAATACTGTCTTTTCGGCATTCCGTCCTCCTTTCTTGTGCTTCCTCTATGGTATCAAAATCAGGGGAAAAGGTAAATCAGGGAAGGAAAGGGCCCAATGAAATACTTTTTCAAAAATAATTTGCAAAAAAACGTTTTTATGGTAGAATGAAGTCAGAAAATCCATTTACAACAGTTATCTGTGCAGAGAAATCGTGAGGAGCAGGTATCTCCCCGGGAGATCTCTGCTTTTTTATGCCCAAAAAGACTGGTAAATGGAGACTGCGCCGGATCTACTGATTAAACCTACATAGAGGTCCGGAAAAATGGGCAAGGAAAGGAGGTAGGAGAGGATTCAAACCAAGGCCCAACATATATTCTAGTAAAAAGGTTTGCAGAAGAGTTTTTATTGTAGCCCACGGAAAGTACCTATTTCTATAATTTATGATCCCTTATCCGGGATGAGCAAAGGAGAATACCATGAGAGAAATTATAATGGGTGAATTTTTCGGTACGGCTTTACTATTACTGTTAGGTAATGGTGTCTGTGCATCAGTAAATGCGAAAAAATCGGGATTTGAAGGAGTCGGCGGCTTGACCATCATTATCGGCTGGGGCTTTGCTGTTATGATTCCGGCTTATATCTTTGGCGCCTATTCAGGAGCCCATTTCAACCCCGCTGTCACTTTAGCCCTCTGCATGACCGGTGCTGTTCCTTGGGAACAATTCCCTGTTTACGTCCTATCCCAAATGGCCGGTGCTATTGTCGGAGCCTTTACCGTCTTCCTCCTCTACCAGAAACACTTTGATTTGATGGAAGGACAAGCAGAAGGCATCCGCGGTTGCTTCTGCACAGCGCCCGGAGTTCCCTCCACTTTCCATAACTTCCTAAGTGAAGCGGTTGGTACCTATGTCCTGGTCTTTGCCATCCTCGGCATGGCCCAATATCCGCAGGCCGGCCCCAGTGGTGTTGATAAGTTCTTCCTCTATGGCATCATTGTTTCCATCGGCTGCTCCTTGGGTGGTCTGACCGGTTATGCGATTAACCCGGCCCGTGACCTTGGTCCTCGTATTGCCTATGCCCTTATGCCTTTAAAGCATAAGACTGATCCCAACTGGGGATATGGCTGGATTCCTGTCGTCGCCCCCATGGTCGGTGCCGCCGTTGCCGTCCTGATCTACAATTTCATTTTCGTTTAGTCATGTAGAGAACTCGTCGATTTTAGCCAAGTCTTATCATAAAAAAGAACCCGGCTTGACCGGGTTCTTTTTTTGTGGAAAAAATCCTAAAAAACTCTTATTTTTCTTATTATGGCTTGACAAGCCCGAGACTTTCGCTCATAATTGATAAAGAAAAGGATTTCCTGATAATTTCCATTGACATAAACAATAATCCGGCTTTGATATAGGTATTTCAAGAAAGTGAGGAAGGTATGGTCGAAAAAGAAATAACCATCAATAACAAAATGGGCTTGCAGTCAAGGGCGGCTTCTAATTTTGTCGCTACGGCCCAACATTTTGATTCAGATATTTACCTGGAAAAGAACCAGGTCATCTTTAATGGCAAGTCCATTATGTCCCTTCTTTCCATGTCCCTAAGTGGGGGAGAAAGCGTTTTAGTCCGCTGTGACGGCGAGGATGAGGAAGAGGCCTTGGGGGCCATTGAAGACTACCTGAACACGGGCATCCATAAACTATAGAGAGAATTTGAGGCAATATTTCTTCAAAACGGGGCTTCTCAGGCGATGTGAAATGCCGGAGTGCCCTCTTTTTTTTGCCTCCTCCTATGATAAAATAAGCTGATGAATCTAGAGAGGGGCATAGCAATGGAAATATTGGAAAAATTCAGGCAGCTCATCGTCACCTTCCGCTGGACCGACCTGGTTGACATCCTGGTGATCGCTGTCATCATCTACTATATGATTCTTTTTGTTCGGGAAACCCGGGCCCTCCAACTGATCAAGGGCTTTGCCGCCCTCTTGATCCTGGCTCAGATCTCTGAATGGTTTGATTTATACACCTTGAATTGGCTCCTGTCCAATATATTTACCGTTTCTATGGTATTAATTATTGTGGTTTTTCAGCCTGAACTCCGACGGGTTTTTGAACGCTTGGGCCGGTCCCGGCGCTGGCTTTCTTTTTTCATAAATACAGAAGAGTCGGAGAGTCTGGACCAGGTGGATGAAATTGTCCGTGCTTCCTCCTCCCTGGCTCGCCAAAAAATCGGCGCTCTGATGGTGATTGAAGGCCGGGTAGGTCTGTCCGACCTCCTGGAATCCGGGACAAGGATTGATGGCCAGGTTACCGCTGAGCTCCTGATCAATATCTTTATCCCTAATACCCCCCTCCATGATGGGGCGGTCATCATCCGCAACGACCGTGTCCGGGCCGCCGGTGTTTTCCTCCCCCTGACCCAAAACAATTCCTTGAGCAAGGAGCTGGGGACCCGCCACCGGGCTGCTTTGGGCATCTCCGAGAAATCGGATGCCCTGGTTGTGGTCGTTTCAGAGGAAACCGGCTTGATTTCTGTCTGTCAGGAAGGCGAGATTGCCCGCCGCCTGGATGAGGACAGTTTGCGGACCAGGCTTCAGGATTTCTTTACCAAGGATTCCACCATGATTAACATAGGTAATCTGATCGAAGAGAGGAGGGAGGCAAGTCATGAAGAAACTCAAGAATAACCTGAGCTTAAAAATCATCTCCCTTATCGCTGCCTTTTTTCTTTGGTCCTATGTGGTTGCCGGGGTCAACCCCACCCAGAAAATGACCGTTTCCAATATCCCCGTGAAAATCGTGAATAAGGAAAAGTTGGCCCAGAGGGATTTGGAAGTGATGACCATAGAGCCGGAAAAAACCTATGCCTCCCTGTCAGGAAAAAGGCAGGCCCTGGGGACCATCCGTCCTGAGGACATCCAGGCTTCTGTCGATGTCGAAGGTTTGCAGGAAGGCCTCCATTCCCTTCCCATCTCCTTCGACCTTCCCAACAACGTCCTTTTGAATCCGGACGCCACAGCTGGACGGGTCAACATCCAAATTGAAAAGATTATCGACCAATCCCTCCCGGTCCGGGTGGACACCACAGGAGAAGTCGAGGATAATTTTGTGGTGGAAAAAATTACCGCCAGCCCCAATAAAATCCCCTGTACCGGTGCTCGTTCCCGCATTGACAGGGTAAAGGGGCTTCGCGCCTTTATCGACATCTCCTCCCTCTCCGCCGACTCCACGATTTCCGCAAAAGTAGTCCCGGTGGATGAGGAGGGGCAAGAAGTGGAAGGGGTCGATCTTTCCCTGTCCGAGGTAAAAGTATCCATCCTCGTCAGCAAGCAGAAGCTTCTTCCAATTGAAGCGACGCTCGAAGGGAAAAGCCCGGAAGGCTACCGCATTGAAGAAGTAAAAGTGGACCCCCATGAGATTTTAGTGAAGGGCGTTCCCGACCTGATTGACCAATTGACCGGTCTGAAGAGCAAGCCCTTGGAGAGAGAAAAGATTACCCGATCCGGCCTCTATCCACTGAAGCCCGACCTTCCCGCAGGAATTAATCTAGTCGATGAAAACCAATCCATCTCAGCGGATATTACGGTAGAGACCAAGGAAACAAGAAGCCTGACCGTCCCCCTCGATAAGGTCACTTACCCGGGCTTGCCGGACAACTTAAAGGCAGAGACTCAGGAAAAGACCGTCCAGGTGACATTGGAGGGGTATCCCAAGGATTTGAACCAATTGGATGATCAAAGCTTGCCCCTGGTCATTCCTATCGCCTCCGCCAACCGCCTTACCGGCTCGACCAGCTTGAACCTGCCTGTCCAGCTGACCCTGCCCGGAGAGATCATGGTCAAAGACATCCAGCCCAAGACGGTCCAGGTCCACATCAAAAAGAAGTAAGGCAAACTCCATATCCCTAAACAAAAAAGATCCCCACCCTCCAATTGCTTGGAAGGTGGGGATCTTTCTTATCCCTTAAATGATTTTCAGGCTTCCCATAAATTCGCGGGACCGGATGATCAAGGTGATTTCCGGCTCAACCTGGTCCTTGAGTTCCTTGGCCGAATAATAATGCTTATCATTGACAATCACATGCCAGTCAGTCGGGAGCTGGAGGGTGAGGGTGGAAAAATTGACTTGGACATCCATATAAATCTCATTCTCCAGGGGCCACACATTCTTCAGATCCAGGGTGACATCAGAGAAGGAGGCTTCGACCTGGCCGCCGGAGAAGGTGTCTGACCGGTAGACCTTGGTATCGTTGATGAAGAGAAAGCGGTCATTCAGGACGTCCTTCTCCTCATAGAAATTAGGGCGTTTGGAATGGCCTTCGGCCTGACGGTTTTTCTCCGACTCGCCCTCTTCGGTTGGAGGGGTTTTCGTATAGGCTTGAGCCTGGCGGTTACGGAAGGCTTCTTTATCCTGGTGGTCCTCAACGATGATCTTGATTCCAAGAAGAACCAAGCCCGCAGCGAAGAGGATGAGGAAGGCGGAACCACGGATAAGACCCAAATTCTTTAATTGGATGAGGGCTCCGGATCCGATGATGACCGCGGAGACAACCCGGCTCCCCTTTTTGGTCGCCAGGCGGTAGGCCCCATAGATCACAAGGAGGATGGGCCAATAGAGGCCGATTAGGGCCCAAACATTCTGATTGACCAGCTGGCTCAGGAGAATGAGGAGGCCCAGGGTCAAAAGAAGTATACCGAATAGCATAGGCAGTCCTTTCTATTTCTCAAACGAACTTCGGTTCGTTTTCATTTCTTTATCGATTGTACTATAATGTAGGACTTTGTTCCTATTATGTATAGAAAAGAGCGACGAGACCCGCTCGGACAGGTGGGCCATAGGAATCTGTGATAAAATAATCTTGACGACAGAAGAGACTTTTTTCCGGCTTCGCCCCTTGTTCAAAGGCATAGACGGACTCCGGAAAAGACCAATATTATATTAAGGAGGTTTTATGGGCCATCCCGTTTTACGCTTTGCGCCTTCGCCCACCGGCTATCTCCATATCGGTGGTCTGAGGACCGCTTTGTTCAATTATTTATATGCCCGTCACCATGGCGGAATCTTTACCCTTCGGATCGAGGATACCGACCGGACCCGTTATGTGGAAGGGGCCTTGGAAAACCTGATCGACATCCTCCATTGGTCGGGCTTGGACTATGACCAGGGCCCCAAGATGGGGCAGGATGGCCGTGTGGTGGAAGAAGGGGACCGGGGACCCTACATCCAATCGGACCGGGTAGAGGCAGGGGTCTACAACCGCTATATCGACCAGCTCCTGGAAGAAGGAAAGGCCTACTACTGCTTCTGCTCCAAGGAGCGGATTGACCGGGTCAGGGAGGCCCAAAAGGAGGCCGGAGAGACCCCCCGCTACGATGGCCATTGCCGGAAGTACAGCCTGGAAGAAGCCCGGGCCAAGGTGGAAGCCGGGGAAGACTATGTTGTCCGTCTTAAGCTCCCTGAAAACCAGAAAATCACCTTCCATGATGCCATCAAAGGGGATATCACCATCAACACCGACGAGATGGATGACCAGGTATTGATCAAGTCCGACGGCTTCCCCACCTACCATTTTGCCGTCGTCGTCGATGACCACCTCATGGGGGTGACCCATGTGGTTCGTGGGGAGGAGTGGATTTCTTCCACCCCCAAGCACGTCTTCCTCTACCAGTCCCTGGGCTGGCAGGCTCCCGAATACGTCCACCTGCCGACGGTCCTGGGCAATGACCACAAGAAGCTGTCCAAGCGCCAGGGAGACGTGGCTGTGGAGCAGTTCCGGGACAAAGGCTACCTCCCCGAGGCCCTGATTAACTACATCGCCCTTTTAGGCTGGTCTCCGAAATCCAACCAGGAAGTCCTCTCCATGGAGGAACTGATCAAGGAATTCGACTTTGACCGGATTTCCAATACCGGAGCCATCTTCGATACCAAGAAACTGAATTGGTTTAACCAGGAGTACATCAAAAAGATGGCGCCCGAGGACTTGGTCGACCGGGTGGGGAAGAGCCTGAAGAAGGCCGGTTTGGTGGATGAGACCACCGACCCCGAAAAGATCGCCCTAACGGCAAAAACCTATGGGAACCGGATTGAATACTTCGACCAGGTTCCTGATATGACCCGTCATCTTTTCTGCTCTGCGGAGGACTTGGTTTATGAGGAGGATGCTGTGGAGGCCATTCGGTCGGAATCCGGACGGACTGTCCTCCCTCTCTTTGAAGACAAGGTCCGTCAGGCTTCGTCCTTCGACCGGGACTTTGCCGGATCCCTGGTCAAGTCCATCCAGACAGAAACCGGGATTAAGGGCAAGGACCTCTGGTGGCCGGTCCGGGCCAGCGTGGTGGGATCCACCTCGGGGCCTGATTTTACCAACACCCTCCTGATTCTAGGCAAGGAAGAAGTTCTGGACCGTTTGGACCGGGCCAAAACCCTGTGAAGGCGAGGATAAACGATGAAAATATATAATACGCTGACAAGAAAAAAAGAAGATTTTATCCCCCAGGAAGAGGGCAAGGTCAAGATGTATGTTTGTGGCCCCACGGTCTACGACTACATCCACATCGGCAATGCCCGCCCCCTGGTAGTTTTCGACACCTTCCACCGCTACCTGAAGTTCAAGGGCTATGATGTGGACTATGTCGTCAACTTCACCGACATTGACGATAAGATCATCAACCGGGCCAATGAGGAGGGGGTCCCCTTCACGGACATCACCGAAAAATACATCCAGGTCTTCATGGACCATGCCCATTCCCTCAACCTCCTGGAAGAGGAAACCAACCACCCCCGTTGCAGCCAGCACATTGACGAGATCATCGCCTTTGTTCAGGGGCTCATGGACAAGGGGGCGGCCTATGAGGCGGAGGATGCCGTCTATTTCGACGTCTCCTCCTATGGCCACTATGGAGAGCTGTCCGGGAAAAAAGTCGACGAGCTCCGGTCAGGAGCACGGATTTCCGTCAATGAGGCTAAGGAAGACCCTGTGGACTTCGCCCTCTGGAAAAAGCAGAAGGACCCCAATGAGCCCGCCTGGGATTCTCCCTGGGGGCCCGGCCGGCCGGGCTGGCACATTGAATGCTCGGTCATGTCCCAGTCTCTCCTGGGAACCACCCTGGATATCCATGCCGGTGGATCCGACCTGGAATTCCCCCACCATGAGAATGAGCGGGCCCAGTCCGAATCCCTCCATGACCAAACCTTTGCCAAGTACTGGATGCACAACGGGATGATCACCGTTTCCAACGCCCAGGGCCAGGCGGAAAAGATGTCCAAGTCCCTGGGGAACTTCTTCCGTCTGATCGATGTGGAGAAGGAATATGACCTCATCGTTGTCCGGATCTGGCTCCTGTCCACCCAATACCGGGCCCCCATCAACTTCTCTCGGGAGGTTATGGACCAGGCCCAAGCCAACTATAACCGCCTCATGAACGCCAAGCATGAGATGGAGCGCTACTTGGACCATGCACCCGAAAAGGAAATGACCGATGAGGAGAGGGCGATTACCGACCGGGTCAAGGGCTTGAGAGAGGACTTTGTCCGGGCCATGGACGACGACCTCAATACCGCCGATGGCCTGACTGCACTTTATGAGATCTCCAAAATCGGCAACGGCCAGCTGTCGGAAGCCAATGCCAAGGCAGCCGTTCAAGGAGTTCTGGATGTCTATCTGGAGCTCCTGGAGGTGATGGGGATTGCGGATAAAAGCAAAGAGGAAGTCCTGGACGAGGACATCGACCGCCTGATTCAAGAGAGGGAAGAAGCACGAAAGAACAAGGATTATGGCCGGGCGGATGAGATCCGAGACCTCCTCCAGGCCCAGGGCATTGTTCTGAAAGACACCTCCACCGGCGTGGTATGGGAGAGAAAATAACATGGAAGATTATATTTTTGGCCGCCGGCCGGTTATTGAGTACCTGAAATCCGGCCGCCAGCCGGAGAAGGTCTACCTGGCCAAGGGGGAGAAGAAGGGGTCCATCAACCAGATTATCCACCTGGTCAAGCAGACAGATGCGGTCATTGTGGAAGTGGACCGGGACAAGCTGGATGCTATGACCGGAGGACAGAACCACCAAGGGGTGGCCATCCTGGCTTCGGACTTCACCTATTCCAGCCTGGAGGACATCCTGGAGGCGGCCAAGGCGGCCGGTCATCCCCCTTTCCTGGTCATGCTGGATGAGATCACCGACCCCCACAACTTGGGGGCTATCATCCGGACGGCAGAATGCTGCGGGGTGGACGGGGTCATTATTCCCAAAAGACGGTCAGCTACCGTCAACTCCACGGTCCGGCGGACCTCCTCCGGGGCCACGGCCTACCAGAAAATCTGCAAGGTGACTAACATCAACCAGACCATAGACCGCTTAAAAGAAGAAAATATTTGGATTTATGGGGCGGCCGGGGAGGCTAAGCAATCCCTCTGGTCCACGGACTTTTCCGGGGGCTGCTGCCTGGTCATCGGTAACGAAGGGGAGGGCCTGGCCCGTCTGACCCGGGACAAGTGTGACGTCCTGGTTTCCATCCCCATGGTGGGGAAGATCGACTCTCTGAATGCCTCAGCTTCGGCTGCTGTCCTCATGTATGAGGTCCTCCGGGGGAGGATTCGAGAAAAGTAGAGGTGGTAAAGGATGAATCCAACGGCTTATAAGGAAATCAGTTCGGAATGGCAGGCGCCTTTCTTTGTAGTGGAGCGGGAACCCATCCTGGTCCGCCTTTCCGTCAATGCGAAAGGCCTTGATTCTCTTGACCTGCCCGGGGTTTATATTGCCGTGGATGGTTTTTTCCGCCTCCTCCGCGATGTCGATGTAACCTCCTACCGACAGACCATGGGCCGGGAGGGTCTGGTCTTTTTCGTGGAAGTCAACGATTCCCGGTCGGCCATCCGGGCCTATCTGAGCAATTTGAAGCGCTATCATTTCCTGGGTCCGGCCTGGAACTTCACCATCATCGAAGGGACACGCCTGACAGCCATCACCGGGGATCCCGGCCGGTCTCGCCCCCTGACCGGGGGAGAGTTGGAAGACTTGGCCATGACCCATCTTTCCATGGGTTCCCGCCCTCTCCGCTTCTCCCGCTATTTCCTTTATTCGGCCCTGGCCCCCTTCACCAGGAAGAGGGGGTATGGGACCTGCCTATTGGACCGGGAGGATGCCAAGGGGAGGGAGAACTTCTCTATGGTCCTGCGGGGCCTGGACATCCTCCGTCGGGCCTACCAGTCCATCGACTTTTCCGGCATGACCTCCCTGGCCGACCTTCGCTCCCGCGGAAAGGTCCTCCAGAAGGCCCTCTCCGATATGACGGATCATCCTGGCTTTATGAAGGGGATCCTCTTTCAGAGCCTTATCTTAGCTTCCGTCTACGAACAAAAGACCCCTTTTTCTGAGATTCCTGCTAGGATCCGGGACCTCTGCCAGGGCTTGGACCGGGATTTCGACCTGGATGTCCGGTCACCGGGGGTGGAGGCTTACCGTCTTTACGGTGTGGGGGGGATCCGGACCCTAGCCATGGAAGGCTTCCGCCCCATCATCGACCAGGTCCTGCCCATGGTGGAAATCCGTAGGAACCTGGATGACCTCTCCCTCTTCCTCATGTCCAACACCGTCGATACAACCACCCTGGCGGACCTCTCCATGCCGGACTATATTGACCTCCAGGATATGGCCCGCCGGGCCCTCTATCCCGGGGATACCGACCGGACGGCCCTGGATGACCTCTTCTACCAGAGGGGTCTGGTCACCAACGGGATCCGGGACCTTATGATGACCACCCAGCTCCTGGCCCTGATCAAGAAAGAAGAAGAGGAGTAGACCGGCTCATCCGGCCCCAGCGATAAAGGAGAATTTCTTATGAATCCTGACCAAGCAAACAAGCCTGACCAAAGCCTCAGCAGGGAGCTTCTGGACTTTATCCGGAAGTCATCCTCCATGTTCCATGCCGTAGATACCATCCAGACCGCCTTCAAGGAGGCCGGCTTCCAGGAAGTCAAGGAAGGTGAAGAGTGGAAACTTGAATTGGGGAAGACCTATTACTTGAACCGCAACGGTTCTTCCGTCCTTGCCTTCCGCCTGCCGGAAGTCATGGACGTCCCCCACTTCCAAATCGCTGCTTCCCACACAGATTCGCCCACCTTCAAACTGAAATCCAAGCCCATCCTGGAAGGCCCGGACGGCTACCTTCGTTTGGATGTGGAAGGCTACGGCGGCATGATCGATTCCACCTGGTTTGACCGCCCCCTGACCCTGGCCGGACGTTGCCTGGTGGAGACTCAAGAGGGGGTGGAGAGTCGACTTGTCTATATTGACAAGGACCTCCTGGTCATCCCCAACGCCCCCATCCACTTCAACCGCCAGGTGAACAAAGGCTATGAATTCAACCACCAGCGGGACCTCATCCCCGTCTTTTCTGCCGGTGCCTGCAAGGCTGAGGACTTTTATGCCATGCTGGGCCAAAGCCTGGGCGTAACGCCGGACAAGATCCTGGCCACCGACCTCTTCCTGGTCAACCGGGCCCAACCCGCTCTCCTGGGCTGGAAAGAGGAGATGGTGGGCTCGCCCAAACTGGATAACCTCCAATGTGCCTTCGCTTCAATGAAGGCTTTTATCGGGGCTAAGAATTCCGGGGCCATCAACGTCTATGCTTCCTTTGATAATGAGGAGGTGGGTTCCTTGACGAAGCAGGGGGCCATGTCCACCTTCCTGAAAGACAGCCTTCGCCGGATCATCTTGGCTCTGGGTCTGGGGGAGGCCGACTACCAGATGGCCCTGGCCAAGTCCTTCCTGGTTTCCTGTGACAACGCCCACGCACTCCATCCCAACAGGGCGGACCTCTATGATCCCATCAACCGGGTCTATATGAATAAGGGCATCGTCATCAAGGAAAATGCCGCCCAATCCTACACCACCGACGCCTTCTCCCAGGCCGTTTTCAAGAAGATCTGCCAGCAGGCCGGCGTCCCGGTCCAAAACTTCGCCAACCGGTCCGACCTACCCGGCGGGGGAACCCTGGGCAACATCTCCAATGTCCAAGTTTCCCTCCACAGCGTGGATATCGGTCTTGCCCAGCTGGCCATGCACTCCGCTTACGAAACCGGCGGCATCAAGGACACCGCCTACATGATCCGGGCCTTGGAGGAGTTCTACTCCACCGTGATCCGGATCCAAGGCGCCCAATCCGCAAGCTTCGATCGCTAGATCAAGACAAAGAAAAACCGCTTGGAAGCTATACTTCCAAGCGGTTTTTTTGATCCACCCTCACGGACTCGAACCGTGGACACCCTGATTAAGAGTCAGGTGCTCTACCAACTGAGCTAAGGGTGGGCAGAAAAAAAGCTGTCTGCCGGGATTGAACCGGCGACCTCAGCCTTACCATGGCTGCGCTCTACCTGCTGAGCTAAGACAGCATGCACGCCTCATGAAGACCTTTCCTAAAGGAGGTGTTCAGTGAGTAACAAAATCATTATAGGGAAGAAAGCGACTAACGTCAAGCAAATTTTCAAAAAACTTGTCCTTTCTTTTTCCTTCCTGCGATGAGGCTGCATGTGACCGGGTTTTGGAGCATGGTCTTTTTTTGGAAGACTGTATTCTCGCCTTTTTTTCCTTTTGATATAATAGAATGGTGCCTGCATATCACCTGCATAATCGAAGGTTTAGTGTTAGAATAATAACGATACTATGTAGAAAGGGGGAAGCCTATGGCAAAAGAAGCGATTCAAGAAGTTCTTCAGGCTGAGGACCGGGCAAAGGAGATCATCAACCAGGCCCGGGAAACCGCCCGAAAGATAGGAGGAGACTTGGCTGAGGAAAATTTGGAAACAGAAAAAAGAATTCGCCAGGAAGCCAAGGACAAGGCCCAGGCCTTTTATGAGGCGGTTGAAAAAGAAGCCCGGAAGGAAGCGGAGCCGATGTTGGCCAAAGCCAGGGAAGAGGCGGAGGCTTGGAAAGGACTGCGAGACCAGGACCTGAAAAAGGCCGTCGACCGGATCAAAGAAGAGGTGGTGAATTATGGCAATCGTTGATATGACGGAGTTCCGTCTCACCTTGTTTGCCAAAGATCGAGACCGCCTTCTTGAACGGATCCAGGATTTTGACCAGGTACATATCCGGCCTCTGGATAAACAGACAGAGGAGGAGTGGGCGGGGCGGATTCGTTCCGCAGACACCGGAAAGTCGGTCACGGCGGTGAATGAGGCGATGGGCCGGGCCCAGGAGGCCCTGGACATCCTCTCCGCCTATGAGGTCAAAGAGAAGGGATTCAAGGAAAAACTCTCCAACCGCCTGCCCAGCTTATCTATGGAAGAAAGCAAGACCCTGGTGGAAGGGGAAGGGGCCCTTACGGCCATTGAAGAAACCCTCCGCCTCCAGGAGGCCATCCGCCATTCTCATGAGAGGATGGACCAACTGAGAGAGGAGCGAAAACAGCTGGATCGGTGGAAGGCACTGGACCTTCCCTTGGGGGATTTGAAAAAGCCCAAGCGGGTCCAAGTCACCCTGGGTACCCTGCCTTCCCGGTGGATGGATGAGGCGAGGAAATTCCTGGCCTCCCACGCCCAAAGAACCTATATGGAATTTCTCTCCGCTGATGATAAAACCGCCTATGTCATGGTGATCAGCGACGGAAGCGATGCCGACCTGGACAGTTTTTTCCGGGATATCAACTTCACCCCCGTCCATTTTGAGGGGGAAGAGACCGTCCAGGCCATGATCCAAGAGAGGGAAGCCGGCTTGGCGGAAGAAAAGAAGAATATTGCCCAGGTGGAAGTGGAGCTGAAGAAGCTGGCTCGGGAAAAGAAAACCGCCATCCAGGCCTACTATGAGCTCCAGTCCTATAAAGAGGACCGGCTGGAGGCGGAAGGTAAGACTCTGGAAACGGAAAAAATCACCTTCCTGGAAGGCTTTGTCCCGACTGATCGGGCCAAGGAATTTGAGAACCTGGTTACGGATGAACTCCCTGACGGGCGTTTTGAACTGGAGACTAGGGAAGCGGATCGGGACGACCCCGATGTCCCCATCCTCCTCCACAACAACGGATTGGTGGCCCCCTTCGAGAACCTGGTGGAAACCTATTCCATGCCCCTATATAAGGAAATGGACCCCACGGGCCTCCTGGCCCCATGGTATATGCTCTTTTTTGGCCTCATGATGGGCGACGCGGGCTATGGTGCACTGATGCTCCTGGCCACCAGCTTTGCCCTCCATTATTTTGACTTCAAGCCAAGCACGGCCCGGTCCATCCGCTTTTTCCAGATCCTTTCCGTCCCAACGATCCTGGCAGGACTGGCTTTCGGCTCCATCTTCGGAGGCCTCATCCCCATGGATCCCCTGATCATCAACCCCCAGGTGGAAATCATGCCCATGATCATCTTCTCCGTCATCCTGGGCATTGCCTGTATCTTCATTGCCCTGGGTTTGGGCGCGGTCCAAAGCGTTCGGGAAGGGGACCCGGCAGGGGCCATCTGGGACTACATCTCCTGGTACTTCCTCATCGGAGGCCTGATCGTCGGCGGCTTGTCCAAAGCCTTCCAGTGGAACTCCATGGTTAGTTCAGTGGCCTTTATCCTGGCCATCATTGGCGCCCTCCTGATTATTTTCTTATCCGCCCGAGATGAGAAGTCCGCAGGAGCCCGGATTGCCTGGGGGGCCTATAACCTCTATGGAGCGACCGGCTATATCGGCGACTTCGCCTCCTTTACCCGGGTGACCGCCCTCATGCTCTCCGGTGCCTACATCGGCTTCTCCTTCAACCTGATCGGCCGGATGATCATGGGTATTGTCGGTTCGGATGCTTCGGTTTGGGAAGCCCTGGGACAAGGTCAGGTGAACATCTTCATGTTCATCATTGCCATGGTCCTCCTGGTCTTCCTCCACCTCTTTAACCTTTTTCTCAGTGCTCTTTCCGCATATGTTCACTCCATGCGGTTAATTTACGTTGAATATTTTGGCAAATTCTATCAGGGCGGGGGGAAACGCTTCAAGAAGCTCCGTCCCGAAGGCAAATACTTGGACATCAAATAGGAGTGTCCATAAAGAAAGGAAAACAAACATGGTAGATTTCTTTGTACAAAACGGTGGAATTCTTTTCGCAGTCTTAGGGGCCATCCTGGCCGCCGCTCTTTCCGGAGTCGGTTCGGCTCGGGGCGTTGGCCATGTGGGTCAGGGCGCTGCCGCCATCGTCATCGACGATCCGGCCAAATTCGGACAGTCCCTCATCCTCCAGCTCCTCCCGGGAACCCAGGGTCTTTATGGAATGATTATTGCCATTATTGTTATGGTCACCAAGTTTGACATGGCCCTTCCCCTCCAGGAAGGTGTCCGGGTCTTCCTCTCCTGCCTCCCCATCGCCATCGTCGGCTATGCTTCTGCCATTCACCAGGGCAACGTCGCCTATGCCGGCTTGGAGATTTTAGCTAAGAATGAAAGCCAATCCATGAAGGGCGTCATCTACGCGGTCATGGTTGAGACCTACGCCATCTTGGCCTTCATCATTTCTTTGATCTTCATTTTCGCCGCTTAGTCCTCTATTGAGGCAGATGCTCAAAGACAGGGACCGAAACCGATCGGGTTTCCGACCAAGTCTTCAAAGGAGGATTTATGTCAAATTTAAAGAATATCGTCAATAGCATCATCGAGGATGCCAACCAGGAGGCCAACCGGATCATCGAAGATGCCCGGACCAAGGCCCAGGCGGAAAAACAGGAATGCATGGACCGACTGACCCGGGAAAACCAGGCCTTTGATGCCCGCAAGCCCGTTTTGGAAGCCCAGATCCGGGACCGGGTTCAAACCGGCGCCGAAAGAGAGGCCAGGAACCTGGTCCTCACCGCCAAGCAGGAGGCCGTCGACCGTGCCTTTAACCTGGCCAAGGAAGAATTGACCAAGATGGGCGGGGTTCAATACAAGAAGGTTTTGGATCGCTTTCTGAAGAAGGTAACCAAGAGTCCGGACCTGGTTGTTGAGATTCCTAAAAACAGGAACTACGAATCCAGTGAATTTACTGTCATTAAAGTGGATGACCTCCGGTCCGGTTTCCGGATCAACCGTGGGGGAATCCGGGAGAATTTTGACTTTGATCAAGTGGTTGATGGCCTGCGATCCAGCCTGGATACCGAAGTGGTTCAGCTGATTGCAGAAAGGTAGGTGGCCCATGGCACAGTCGTATTCCTTTGCTTCCATGCGGGTTCGCATGTATGAGCGGGACTTGATTGCGGATGGCCAGTGGAAACGCCTCCTTGCCAGCCAGGACCTGGACCAGGCCGTTCAGATCCTAAAGGAAACCCGCTACGGGGACCTTTTTGAGGGCCTGGACCATGCCGAAGACTTCGACCGGGTCCTTCGGGAAGAAGTTGCTAAACAAGCTAAGATGGTGGAAGACCTGGTGGAGGAGGATGACCTTGCGGCCTTTCTCTTCCTGAAATATGACATCCACAACCTCAAGGTCCTCATCAAAGAAGCCGGCCGGGAGGATGATCGGGAAGAGGGGGAAGACACTCTTTCTTCTCTCGCCTACCCCTTTGGTCACCTCTTCCTACCCGCTGTTAAAGAATGGATCCGGGAGCCCAACCGCAATCCCAAGCAGACCGACCTTCAAAAGGCAACGGCTGAGGGCTTGGAAGTATGGACAGAAAGCCAGGATGCGCAAGCCCTGGACCTGGTCCTGGACCGCTGGTATTTCCGAAGCCTCCACCATCTTTCGGAGACCCTGCCCGGCCAATTTTTCCGGGAAAGCATCCAAAAGATGGCCGATGGGACCAACATCCTTTCCTTTTTCCGGGCCAAGCGCCAGGGGCTTGCCAAAGACTTCCTGGCCAGGGTTTTGGTGGAGGGAGGGAAGATCCCCTATGAGGACTTCTTTAAGCTTTATGGATGGGACCAGGCCAATTACGGCCTTTTCTTCCAAAAGGCCAACTTGGGCCGGGACTTTGAAGAGGCCCTGAACCAATACCTGGAAAGCGGGGCCATCGCCGGCTTAGAAAGGGCAAAGGACCAGATCCAGCGTCAATCCGCTCTGGAAGCCTCCCGCTATCCGGAGGGACCTGAAGTTATTTATGGCTATATGAACAAGGTGGAAACCGAGGCCCAAAACCTCCGAATTCTTCTCAACGGAAAGCGGCTTTCTCTCCCTGAAGAAGAGATCAAGGAAAGGATGAGGACGAATGCATAAGGTAGCTGTCATCGGTGATCGCGGTTCGGTTCTCGCCTTCCGGGCCATCGGTGTGGACGTTTACACACCGGTGGGCGACGATGAAATCCGGCGGACGGTGGACCGTTTGGCCAAGCAGGACTATGGGGTCATCTATATGACCGAAGCCTATGCGGCCCGGATCCCCGAAACCATCGACCAATACAAGACACGGCCCATACCGGCCATTGTTTTTATTCCTAGTGCCCAAGGGTCCTTGGGTATCGGCATGCAGACCATCTCCGACAATGTGGAGAAGGCGGTCGGCATGGACATTTTTTAGAAGGGAGGAGACCCCTTGAAAAAAGGAACAATCACAAAAGTTTCCGGCCCCCTCGTGGAAGCGAAGGGGATGGAAGAAGCAAATATACAAGACGTTGTGGAGGTGGCCAACCTGGGGCTGATCGGCGAAATTATTGAAATGAATAAAGATGTCGCCTCCATCCAGGTTTATGAGGAGACTACCGGCGTCAGCCCCGGCGAGCCCGTTGTCTCGACCGGAAGCCCCCTTTCCGTCGAATTGGGCCCCGGCCTCATCGGACAGATCTATGATGGGATTCAGAGGCCTCTGGATGACCTGGCTGAAGGCGGGGATTTCCTGGAACGCGGTGTGTCCGCGGATGCCATCGACCACCAGAAAAAATGGGATTTCCAGGCCCGGCTTGACGTCGGCGCTGAGGTTATCGGAGGAGATATCATCGGTGTCGTCCAGGAAACGGAAGTGATCGAGCACCGGATCATGGTCCCACCCCTTCTGTCCGGAAAGATTACCAAGATCCAATCCGGCTCCTTCACCGTCCTGGATACGGTGGCCCAGCTGGAAGACAGCCAGGGCAAGGTCCACGACCTGAAGATGAGCCAGCGTTGGCCGGTCCGAACTCCGCGCCCTGTGGATAAGAAGATGGACCCTGTCCGTCCCCTGGTGACCGGTCAGCGGATCATCGACACCTTCTTCCCCGTCGCCAAGGGGGGGACGGCAGCCATCCCCGGACCCTTCGGATCCGGCAAGACCGTCATCCAGCACCAGCTGGCCAAGTGGGCGGATGCGGAAGTCATCATCTATGTCGGCTGCGGGGAGCGCGGCAACGAGATGACCGAGGTTCTGAACGAATTCCCCGAGATCATCGACCCCAACACCGGGAAATCCCTGATGCAGAAGGTGGTCTTGATCGCCAACACCTCCAATATGCCGGTGGCGGCTCGTGAAGCCTCCATCTACACCGGGATCACACTAGCGGAATACTACCGGGATATGGGCTACTCTGTCGCCATGATGGCGGACTCCACCTCCCGTTGGGCCGAGGCCCTTCGTGAGATGTCCGGCCGTCTGGAAGAGATGCCCGGTGATGAAGGCTACCCGGCCTACCTGGCCTCCCGTATCGCTTCATTCTACGAACGCTGCGGCATCGTAAACTGCCTGGGCTCCGACGACCGAAAAGGGTCGTTGACCGCAATCGGAGCCGTATCCCCTCCGGGAGGCGATATGTCCGAGCCGGTCACCCAGTCCACCCTCCGGATCACCAAGGTCTATTGGGGCTTGGACTACGACCTCTCCTATGCCCGTCATTTCCCGGCCATCAACTGGCTCAAGTCCTACTCCCTTTACCAGGAGAGCATGGACGACTACTTCAACCACAACGTTGCTGAGGACTTCTCCCGCTTACGGATCCAGGCCATGGCCCTTTTGACGGAAGAAAATGCCCTGAATGAAATTGTCCGCCTGGTCGGGATTGATTCCCTTTCCGCCCAAGACCAGCTCAAGCTCTTTACCGCCAAGTCCCTGCGAGAGGACTTCCTCCAGCAGAATGCCTTCGACGACATTGACACCTATTGCTCGGCGGAAAAGCAGTACTACATGCTCAAGACCATCCTCTACTTCCATGACCTGGCCAATGAGGCCCTGGACCATGGGGTCTATCTCAAGGAAATTGAGAAGATGGACATCCGTCCCCGGATCACCCGGATGCGCTACATTTCGGAGGATGACTTGGACCAGGTAAAGAACCTGTCCAAGGAAATGAAGGAAGAATTCGCTGCCCTCATCGCAGCAAGGGAGGTCCAGGATGCCTAGAGAATACCAAACCATTCAGGAAATCTCGGGACCCATTATGCTGGTCACGGGGATTGAAAATGCACACTATGAAGAGATGGTCGAGGTCCAGCTCCAGGATGGGACCCGACGCCGGGGCAAGGTTCTGGAGGTTTCTCAGGAATCCGTCCTGGTCCAGCTCTTTGAAGGATCCGCCGGAATCAACATGAAGGGGACCTCCTGTCGCTTCCTGGGGAAGCCCCAGGAATTGGGCGTTTCCCCGGATATGGTGGGCCGAGTCTTCAACGGAATGGGCGAACCCATCGATGACGGCCCGGATATCCTTCCTGAAAAGCGGTTGGATATCAACGGGTCGGCTATCAACCCTTACTCCCGCCTTTATCCGGAAGAATTCATCCAGACCGGGATTTCCGCCATCGACGGCCTGAACACCCTGGTCCGCGGTCAGAAGCTCCCTATCTTTTCCGGGAACGGCTTGCCCCACAACAACCTGGCTGCCCAGATTGCCCGCCAGGCCACCGTCCGGGGGACAGATGAAAAGTTCGCCGTCGTTTTCGCCGCTATGGGGATCACCTTTGAAGAGGCCCAGTACTTCATCAAAGACTTCACCCGGACCGGGGCCATCAACCGGGCGGTCCTCTTTATCAACCTGGCCAACGACCCCACCATCGAGCGAATTTCCACGCCGAGAATCGCCCTGACGGCAGCGGAGTACCTGGCATTCACCCAGGGTATGCACGTCCTGGTCATCATGACGGATATGACCAACTATGCCGAAGCCCTGCGCGAGGTTTCCGCCGCTCGTAAGGAAGTCCCCGGCCGACGGGGCTATCCGGGCTACCTTTACACCGACCTCTCCCAGCTCTATGAGCGGGCCGGTCGGATCAAGGGGAGAGAGGGGTCCATCACCCAGATCCCCATCCTCTCCATGCCCGAGGACGATATCACCCACCCCATCCCGGACCTGACCGGCTATATCACCGAGGGCCAGATCATCCTGTCCCGGGAGATTTATAACCGGGGAATCAACCCGCCCATCGACATCCTTCCTTCCCTGTCCCGTTTGAAGGACCAGGGGATTGGGGAAGGCAAGACCCGGGATGACCATGCCCAGACCATGAACCAGATCTACGCCGGCGTTGCCCGAGGCCGGAATGCCAAGGAACTCTCAACGATCCTGGGTGAATCCGCCTTGAGCGAGGCCGACCAGGCCTTTGCCCGCTTCTCCGATGCCTTTGATGACCGGTATGTCAACCAGGGCTTCCAGACCAACCGAACCATCGAAGAGACCCTGGACCTGGGTTGGGACCTTCTCAAAATCCTTCCCCGCGAAGAACTCAAGCGGATCAAGGATGCCACCCTGGAGAAGTACCTGGGCCCTGCCGAGGAGACCGGGGAGAAGGCAGAGAAATCCGAGCTTGACCAGGTTAATGCGGACGTCCAGGCATCCCAGCTCCAGTCCAAGGCAGAGGAGCTTGCGGCTGTATCTGGTAAAGGAGATGGGAAAGCCGAGGTGAAATAATGGCCAGGCTCAATGTCAATGCGACCCGCATGGTCATGGCCCAGCTCAAGACAAGGCTGGAGGTGTCCAAGCGGGGCTACAAACTCTTAAAAGACAAGCAGGACGAGCTCATGCGGCGCTTCATCCAGCTGGCCCGGGACAACCGGGCTATGCGGGAAGAGGTGGAAGCCGCCCTGGAAAAGTCCTTTGCCTCCTTCGCCATGGCCTCCGCTGTCATGAGTCCGGAGATGCTGGATAATGCCCTTTTGGCCTCCAAGCAGAGGATGATGGTGTCGGTGGATGTGGAAAATGTTATGTCCGTCCGGATCCCCACTTTCTCCTTCCACCGCCAAGGGCTGGAGGAAGGAAAAGAGGGGTCCACCACCCCCTACGGCTATGTCCAGACCTCTGCGGAGCTGGACTTGGCCCTGGAAGAGCTCAACCGGGTTATGGACAAGCTCCTTGAACTGACCCAGATGGAAAAGTCCGCCCAGCTCATGGCGGATGAGATTGAAGCTACCCGCCGTCGGGTCAATGCCCTCGAATACCGGACTATCCCTGACCTGGAGGAAACCATCACCTATATCCGGATGAAACTGGATGAGGAGGATCGGGCCACCATCACCCGCCTTCTGAAGATCAAGGACCTCATCTCCCAGGCCAAGGAGGAGGGAAGGGACGATATCACCGCCCGTCTCCAGACCAGCTCGGTGGAAGAGGGGGAAGAGGTTAAGGACAGAGCAAAGACCAAACCCAAGCCAAAGACCGAGTCGAAGCCTAAGCAGGCGGAGTCCTCACCCACCCTCTTGGAGGCCATGCAGACCGTGCTTGAGGAAATGAAGAATGATTGATGTCAATATGATAGCCTACGGCCAGGACGTCAAGGGCCAGGGGGTGGGGTCGGCCTATAACGAACTCGTCCAGCTATTAGAAAACTTTGCCGGGGACGAGATTCGCCTCCACTTCAATTCGGATAAGGGCTGCCGGATCAACCATGTCCATACGATCCACCCTCTTTGCTACACCCAGATGAAGACCTCCTCCCTGCCCAGCGTCATGCATGTCCACTTCCTGCCGGAGACCCTGGAGGGGTCCATCTCCCTTCCAGGCATCATCCAGCCCGGCTTCTTCAAGTACGTCCTCTCCATGTACCGGTCCGCCCAGGAACTGGTGGTGGTCAACCCCATTTTTATTGATCCCTTAGTCGATTATGGGATCGACCGGGACCGGATCACCTACCTTCCCAACGTGGTGGCCTCCAAGGACTTCCGTCCCCTTGACCGCCGTGACCTCAGGGATATCGGGGAAAAGTATGGGGTCGAGCCTGACCGCTTTACCGTGATCGGCGTGGGCCAGGTCCAGACCCGGAAGGGAGTCCTGGAATTCCTGAATATTGCCCGTGCCCTGCCGGATGTTCAATTCCTTTGGGCCGGGGGCTTCTCCTTCGGGGTTGTTACCGATGGCTACAAGGAGTTGAAGGAGGCTGTCGACAATCCCCCGGCGAATGCCAAATTCCTCGGCATTGTTGACCGGTCGGACATGAATGCCCTCTACAACCTCTCTGACCTCCTCCTCATGACTTCCTACAATGAACTCTTTCCCATGGCCATCCTGGAAGCCATCAATGCCGGCCTCCCTATCCTGGTTCGGGACTTGGATCTCTATCAGAAAATCTATTTCTCTGATTATCCCAGGGCCAAGGAGGATGAGGAGTTTGTTGACTGGATCCGTCGCCTGCGAGATAATCCCGAGGTCTACCGGAAGGCCAAGGAAGCGGCCCAAAAGATTCGGCAAGACTATTCTGAAGAATCCATCGCCCGCTTGTGGAAGGACTATTACCGGTGCTTCCTGGACCGTTGGTCCTAACGAGAAATGAAGAAAGCCGACTCCTAGGGGAGTCGGTTTTTTTATGGGACAGAGGTCGGTCTTTTTACAGGAATATGGCACGCTTATGGTACCCTCCGCCCCATATAATAGGACCAAGGAGGGGCTATGAAGTATGAAATTATCCGGAAAATAGGGAATGGAGGGGAGGGACAGGTTTACCTGGTCCGGGACCGGGTCCTGGATAAGACCTGGGCCATGAAGGTCGTTCCTTGGTCAGGGAAGAAGGGAGCCATGGAAGAAGGCCTTCCTTTTCCCATTCAAGTCATGAAGAAGTTTGACCACCCCCTCCTTCCCCGTCTGGTTGACCTCTTTTTCCGTCCTCCTTTCCTTTGCCTGGTTATGGACTATATTCCCGGAAGAAGCCTGGAGGACCTGGTTAAAGAGGAGGGACCCCAGGACCGGGAACTTGTTCTTTCCTGGGCCAAGGACCTCCTCTCTATTTTGTCCTACTTTCACCGTCAGGACCCGCCCGTCTACTACCAGGATTTGAAACCCGCCAATATCCTCCTGACCAAAGAGGGAACCATCAGGCTCATCGACTTTGGGGCCATCTTCAGCCCCCAAGGAGGAGGTCAAGGAGGGGGATTAAGGGGACAGGGGACCCCGGGCTATGCGGCTCCGGAACTCTATGGAGAAGGGGAAGTGGGTCCTTGGACCGACATCTACTCCCTGGGCATGACCCTCTCCTTCCTTTTAACCGGGAAGGATCCCGGATCAGGGGATTGCTTGTCTACCTCCGATAAAAAGGGGGATGACCCCCAGGGAAGGTTGGAGATGGTCATAGGCCGGGCGACACAAGCCCTTTCCCGAAACCGCTATCCCTCCGGCAAAGCTATGGCGGACGATTTGGAGGGGGGAGAAAGGAAAAGGAAGGCCGGGTGGAGGGGAGTCCTGGTCGGAGGTTTGGTCCTCCTTGCCTTTCTTTTCCTCATTCCCTGGGGATGGAGTGCCCATCAAAACTTTACTTATCGGAAGAAAATTCAAGCAGGCAGGGAGGAGGCTATTCTTGAGGCCATCCGGATGAAGCCGAACTGTCCGGAGGCCTATCGAGCCCTTCTGGATCTTTATCGGAAGGATGGGCGGTTGGATGACCGGGAGTCCCAGGTCCTGGAAATTCTTTCTCATTCCTATGCCAAGGAAGGAGGGGAAGACCTGGTCGCCCGCTTGAAAAAGCTTTCGGAAGAAGATGACTTGAGCATTTTTCAACAGGAACTTTTGGATTTTTGGAAAAAAGAGGAGGTTGGGCCCGGTGTGGAGGAAGGGGAATAGAGGGATGGGAAGAAAAATAAAGCTGATGTGCTTTCTTCTTATTTATTGCTGCCTTTTATCTCCGAGTTTTGTTTGGGCAAGAGAGCCGTCCCTTCCTCCTCCTGGGGCCTCTTTTGTAGAAAATTATGCCAAAAAAAGGGAGATAGGGGGCCGGGTCCACTACCTCTACACCCGTGCCCCAAAGATCCGCCTTTCCCTCCCCCCAGGCCCTTTTTCCTATGCCGGGGTGGATTTTTTGGCTACCAGCCTGGGGGAGGAGGGGGAAGAAAAAGAGAGTCATTTTGCCCTCCCCTTTGAGGGCTTCCATAAAGATGCCGGAGGGTTCTGGATTTATTTCTTGGACACAGGGGGCCTGGATTGGTCGGACCGGTCATGGACCTTTTCCTTCCGGACCCGTTCTGAAGAGGGGAGGACGTCAACATGGAAGAAGCTGGAGGGTTACCTGGACCTCGACCGGGAAGGGGGGAGGGCGGAAATCTTTTTTGACCCCAAGCCCCTGGGTCGAGAGGGAAGGACTTGGATTTTTGACCGGTCCTTCCGGATTACCATAAAGATTTGGGATGACCAGCCGGATTACCTCGATGATTTCCTTCCCCTGGAAAGGTGTGGTCCGGCAGTACGGAGGAAAGAAAGGATCCCCCTCCGTAAGTCGGGGGATGGGCATGAGGCGAACCTGGAGGCGGGAGAGGAAGGTCAAGGCATCCTGAATCTTTTTTTGGAGGATGGGGCCGGACGTCCCATCCCCGATCCGGAGACGGGGTCCGGGCCCATCCGAATTACCTACCGGATTGGGGTCGTGGAAGGCGGAGAGGCAGGTCAGGCTCGGGATCACAGTCGGGGGGAACCGGTGGACCTGCGGACAAGGACAAGGGCAGAGGAAAAAGAAAAAGAGAATCCCCCCAAGCCGGAGAGAGGGGAGATGGAGCAAGATAAAGATCGGAAAGAAGATATAATTCCTGCAGAACTTCCGCTCCAGTTGGGGAAAGGAGTCAAAATGGATTCCCAGGCTCCCCGAATTCTTCCCGTTCGAGGGCTGGATTTACCCTATCATTTTGAAAACCGCCTAGAGATTCAAGTGGACTTCCGGGATGGCGGGGGCCTCCGGGAAGTTCGGAGGATTCTGGATGGGGAAGAGACAGTCATTCCCTTGGAAGGAGAGAAAACTTACACCGATCGATTGATCCTCAGAGGGCGGAAAAAGCCCTACCGACTGGCCTACCGGGTCATGGACCAGGCCGGGAATGTGGCGGATACTCGCTCACCAACCTATCCGGGCAGACCCTTTTTTCAAGACCGGATCCTGGTCAGCCGGTCTCTCCTCTTGGCCTGGATCCAGCTCCCTGGCCTTTTTTGGGGCTCTCTTCTCTTGGCCTTGGCCGGGATAGGCAGCTATATTTACCTCCGTTTTAGGGATCTTCACAAATTCAACGCATAACTTTGCTAGGATACTTTGAATTGGTTATAATAAGAGTTGTGATAAAAGGAGGTTCTATGCGGATTGCCTGTATCGGTGATGCCCACTATTCAGCAATGCGTTGGCGCACCAAAGCCTTAAAAGATCAGAATGAGTTTTTTTACAATAAAATATTCGCCAGCCTTTTTGCACAGGAGGCTGATTTATACATCTCCCTGGGTGACCTGACCCATTTCGGTTCACGGAGCGAGTTCCGGGCAGTATACAAGATGATCAATAGCCACCGAAAGGAAAATCAGCGTTTTGAGAATGTTGTCGGCAACCATGACCTTCTGGTCCAGACCAAGGCATCCTACCAGTCGCTGACGGGCTCCAAGCTCTATTGGGCCGAGGACTATGAGGATGTCAAGCTGATTTTCATGGACACCAGCCGGGCCCTCCGTCCCGGAAAAAACTCCTCGTCCATCTCCTGGGAACAGCAGGAATTTGTCAAAAGGGAATTGGAGGAGGCGGGAGAAAAATTAGCCGTGATTTTTGCCCACCATCCCCCTGAGCGGATGATCTTCCGCAATGAGAAGGGGAGGGTAGATAAGAGCCTGAACCTTGAACAGATCCTGAGCCATAAGAAGGGCCGGGGGGTTGTCGTCAACGGCCACCTCCACAAGGACCGTTTTTATACCAGGGGAGATTGGGGCTTCCTCCAGTTTAATGACCTCTTGGATGAGCCCACGATCCGTTGCCTGAATATTAAGGATGGAAAGGTAACCATGTCGACGGTTTCCTTTACCCAGCATGAGATGGTTCATGCTACCCGAAATATCACCTTAGCCCTCCTGACCTTTCGCCGAGTAGACAACCCCTGGGAATTTGCCCGGGTTCGGGAGCTCACTCTCTCAACGCCCAACCAGGTTCCCATGACCGGTTGGACCATGGATTACCTGTCCACTTTGGATCCCGACCAAGCCAGGAGAAGAAGGTTTTAACCATATTTTGACTCTTTAGGGCCACTCATCAGAGTGGCTCTTTTTAGTGTGAAAATGTTTTCAGCCCATCCTTTTTCAGTTATAATGAAGAAGAAGCGTTCATAAAAAAACAAGGGAGGTATCGGGTTGAAGCTCCAACTTTTCTCTTATATCGACCAGGTTATTGAGTACAAAGAATCCTTGCGTTTTGAACTTGAAGAGGCTCAAAAGGCCATTGATGATCTTTTCACCTCGATTTTTTCTTCCAGGGATTGGTTCGTTAACTACAGTTCCCGGATCAAGGAGGATGATTCTCTGAAAGAAAAGATCATCCGCCAGGACTACTTCCGACGCTACCGGGAGCCCCAGGCCATGTTTCACCAGCTTTCGGACATCATCGGGAGTCGGATTGAATGCCGGTTCATCAACGATGAGGAAGTGGCCTACCAGGCCCTTTTTAAGCATTTTCCCTATCCGAATAATGGGGGTTTTTATCGGTCGGACCGGGATCCACGGATTGAACTCCGGCTGGGCGATGACCAGCCCAAGCAGCAGAAGAACGGCTTTTCTTCCTACCGGATTGACGGGCGATTTTTAGGCAGGACGGTCCTGAACTTTGAACTCCAGATCAAGTCCATCGTCAATGTCTTCTGGAATGAGATCGACCACAAGATCCTTTATAAGAACTATAACTATGTCGTCACAGAAGCCTTTGTCCGCCAAATCATGGCCTCCATCAAAGGGGACCTGGAACTCATTGACCGCCAGCTCCAGATGGTCTATGAGCACCTGACCAGCCTGGACCAGGCGGGGTCATGGTCCCCCAACCAGCAGTTGGAGTCCTTCATCGGCCGGACCATCCAGGACATCTATGTCATGCCCCTGAGAGAATCCTCCAACCTCTTCTTTGATTTCCGGGCTTCCACCGACCTTCTGACGGAATTTCTTTTTACCCGGGTCAAGTATGAATCCAAGGAGGGGATGGCCTCCGAATTCATCCGGATCCTGGAGGAGGCCAGCCGGGCCAAGCTCGACGAAGTCCGCTTTGGCTATACCCTGGACTTTGATCCGCCCATCGACTACCATTCCGACATTACCCGGGAGATGGGGGACCTCATCAACAAGGCGGTCAACGAGAACCTGGCTTGGAACTTTATGGTGGCCATCCTCTTCGACCTTAATCCCGACCAGAAGCAGCGGGAGATCTTCCGGACCTTTGTGGACTACATCTACTTCCGGATCATCCACTGCGTCCGGTCCACCTTCGAAGAAGAGGGGGCCAGTCCGGCCGACCATGAGGGCATCATTGACGAGATTTCCATGTTCTATATTCGCTATTCCATGGTTTACCCGGATGCCATCTACTTCACCTTGGAGGGTCTGGAGGACTTTAAGAAGGTCCTCCGCCACATGATCGATGTCTGGTTGACCCAGGGGGATTCGGAAGCGGTATTCCAGGTTTTCACGGAGGCCTATGCCTCCCAGGAGATAGAGGGTCGGTTAGGGGAGGTCGAAGACCTTCAGGCCCACCAGGAGAAAGGAGGAAGGGACCATGGCCATAACGATTAAAAACGTCACCATCGTGACGATGAACGCCAACCATGACATTCTTCAGGGAGCCCAGGTCCGGGTGGAGGATGGGCGGATTCAGGCGATTTCCGGGGAGAAAGACCTGGCCCTTCCGGGGGATGAGGTCATCGACGGGAGCGGCCAGGTGGTCCTTCCGGGTCTCATCAACGCCCACTGCCACGCCGCCATGTCCATTTTCCGAAACTACGGCAACGATGTGGACCTGGATACCTGGCTCAATGACTACATATGGCCTCTGGAGGCCCAATTGACACCCGAAGACATCCGGAAGGGGTCTCTCCTGGATATTGCAGAGATGATCTCTCATGGGATCACCTATTTTGTGGACATGTACTATGAGATGGACAAGGTGGCTCAGGCGGTCGAGGAAGGGGGGATCCGGGCCCTCCTGACGGAAGGGATGACGGCCAATGACTACCGGGCCTGCCTGGACCGGCAAGCGGGATTTTTTGACCGCTGGGATGGGAAGGCGGAGGGGCGGATCCGGACCGGTCTCTCCACCCATGCCGTCTATACCAATACGGAGGAGTCCATGGAGGCAGCCGTGGCCCTGGGAAAGGAATTGGGGGCCTGCCACCACATCCACCTCTCCGAGACGAAGAAAGAAGTGGAGGACTGCAGGGCACGTTTCGGGATGAGCCCGGTCGAGGTCTTCGACAAGATGGGCTATCTTAACAACAGGACCATCGCTGCCCACTGCGTCTGGCTGTCCGAGAGGGATATGGACATCCTGGCGGACCGGGGGGTCCACCCAGTCTACAATCCGGCCTCCAACATGAAGCTGGCCTCCGGCTTCATGCCCCTGGAGGGCCTTCTTTCCCGGGGGATCCCGGTGGCCATGGGAACGGACGGGGCGGCCTCCAACAACAGCCAGGACCTCTTCCGGGACATGACCATCGGATCCCTCATTCAAAAAGGCCGGTCCCTAGACCCCACGGCTGCCAGGGCTCGAACCATGCTGGAAATGGCCACGATCAACGGGGCTCGTGCTTTGGGCCAGGAGGAGGACCTGGGATCCATCGAAGTGGGGAAAATGGCCGACCTAATTATGATCGACTTCCGGGGGGTCGGGATGACCCCCATCCCGGATGATATTGAAGCCGCCCTGGTCTATTCCACTTCCGGAAGGGATGTCTCCCTGACCATGGTGGCCGGGAAGATCCTCTACCGGGACTACCGGTTTACTGAACTTGATGAAGAGAGAATCAAGGCGGACTGCCAGGACACCCTCCGCCTCCTCCGGGAAAGGAGGGCCCATGATGGAAGTGGGCATTGATCTTTGTCAGATTTCTCGAATAGAGAAGGCCATGTCCCGTCCCTCTTTTCTTGAAAAAATTTTGACGGAAGAAGAAAGGGAGGCCTTGGGTTCCCGTCTGCAACGACCGAAGACCATAGCCGGAATCTATGCCGCCAAGGAGGCGGTGATGAAGGTCCTGGGGACGGGCTTCGGCCCGGTCGGCTTCCAGGACATCCAAATTTTTCACAGCCCCAAGGGCCGGCCCCGGGTCAGCCTGCCCCCTAAGGCCCGGAAGATTATAGAAGATCGGGGTCTGGGGAAAGTCCGGGTCTCCATCAGCCATGAGGGGGACCTGGCCATAGCTACGGCGACGGGGGTGGAGGTCACGGTTTATGCGAAGGATAACTCGCCTTCTGCCCTCCACTTTGACCCGGAACTCAACCGGTCCTTCCTCCGGAGGGATAGGGCAGGCTATAAGGGTCAGTATGGTCGACTGGCTATCCTGGGTGGGTCCACCGGGATGGCAGGGGCCGTTTGCATGGCTGCCCAGGCGGCCCTCCGGTCGGGCACGGGCCTGGTTTATGTCGTGGTTCCGGAATCCATCAGCACGATCGTTCAGATCAAACTGACCGAAGCCATTGTCATCCCCGTCCCGGATGAGGGAAAGGGCTATTTCACCTCCGCCTCCTTGCCCGCCATTTTGGATAAGCAAGAGGGTTGGGACTGCCTGGCCATCGGGCCCGGTATGGGGCGGGAAAAAGAGAGTATAATCTGGTTTCAGGAGCTATTGCTGAAGGTGAACCGGCCAATGGTTTTGGATGCGGATGGCCTCTTTGCCCTGAGCCGGGATCCTGACCTCTTGGACCGGGTCAAGCCCCCCTTGGTCATCACCCCCCACGAAATGGAGATGGCCCGCCTCCTGGCCTGGAAAGTGGAACAAGTCCGGGGAGACCGGGAGCTTGCCGCCCGGACCTTTTCCGAGAGATATGGGGTCATCACCCTGTTGAAGGGGCCGGATACCCTCATCACCGACGGCAAGCATTTTTACACCAATACTACCGGTAACCCCGGTATGGCCACGGCGGGGTCAGGGGATGTCCTGACGGGCATCCTGGCCGGCTTTATTGCTCATGGCTACCCGCCCATCCTGGCCAGCCGGCTGGCACCCTACCTCCATGGTCTGGCCGGGGACCTGGCAGCGGAAGGCCTGACCCAGGAGGGGATGGTTGCCGGGGATATCATTGCCTTGATCCCATCCGCATTTTCCCGGATTGAGGCTTGGAAGGAGAAGGAAGGGGATGGCCATGCCCAAGATTAAACGGGGGGATATCTATTATGCCGACCTCAGCCCTGTGGTGGGGTCCGAGCAGGGGGGAATCCGGCCTGTGGTGATCCTCCAAAATGACATAGGAAACAAGTATTCCCCCACAACTATCGTCGCCGCCATCACCTCCCAGGTCAACAAGTCGAGGATGCCTACCCATGTCAGCGTGTCCGGCGAGGGGACGGACCTCCCCAAGAACTCGGTCGTCCTCCTGGAACAGGTCCGGACCATCGATAAGCAAAGACTGCAAAAAAAACTGGGCAAATTTGCCCCCTCCACCATGGAGGCCATCGGCCGGGCTTTGGACATTTCCCTGGCCCGGTCAAACCGCCTCCGCTAAGCCTTACATAAAGTTAGAAAAGGAAATCATATGATCACGTTAAAGACAGAAGATGCCATCCGGGGAATGAGGGAGTCGGGCAAGATCCTGACCAAGACCCACCACGCCATCCGAGAAGTTCTCCGGCCCGGCCTGACCACCATGGAACTCAACGACTTTGCCGAAGCCTTCATGCTTTATAAGGACGCCATTCCTGCCCAAAAGGGCTATTCAGGCTTTCCTTTCGCCCTTTGTACCTCGGTCAACGACGAAGTCTGCCATGGCTTCCCCAATGACCGCCCCCTCCGGGAAGGGGACATCCTCTCCGTGGACAATGTAGTGAATTATAAGGGCTATCTGTCGGATTCCTGTTGGTCCTATCCCATCGGCCAACTTTCCGACCAAGATCAGGATTTCTTCGATACCGCCAAGGAGGCCCTCATGGTGGGCCTGGCCCAAGTTCGTGTGGGCAACCACCTCAATGAGATTGGCAAGGCCATCCAGGCCTATGTAGAAGGCAAGGGCTATTCCGTGGTCAGAGAGTTCACCGGCCATGGGATCGGACGTGAAATGCACGAAGACCCCATGGTCCTCCATTATGACCAGGGATCCCGGGGTCCCCGGTTCAGGGAGCGGATGGTCATGACCATTGAGCCCATGATCAACATCGGCCACTGGAAGACCAAGATGGACGACAACGGCTGGACTGCCCGGACCATCGATGGTCAAAAATCCTGCCAATTCGAGCACACCTTCGCCGTCCGGGAAGATGGCCCGGAAATCCTCACCGACCAGGCCGATACTTCACTCAGCCCGGAAGAAAAGGAGTGGATTGCCGCCTATATCAGAGATAAGCGGCTCTTTGATTGAGGGTAGGGGACTTCATACCGCCCCAAATAGCGAAAACGGCCGAAAGGGCGGTATTTTTATTACCGCCCTTTTCATGAAATAGCCAAATAAGGCGGAAATACCAAACCACCCAATTTGCAAAATGGCTAAATGAGGCGGAAATACTACACCGCCCTATTCGCGAAATGACTCAATAAGGGGGACTACTCAAGCTGAATACAAATTTTTCTGATTTAACTTGACAAGAACACTCTTATTCCTTACACTATCTTAGTAACCCAATTTTTGAGGCCCTATGGTCAAGCGGTTAAGACATCGCCCTTTCACGGCGGTATCCCGGGTTCGAATCCCGGTAGGGTCATTTTGGGCGCTTAGCTCAGTTGGGAGAGCATCTGCCTTACAAGCAGGGGGTCGTAGGTTCGAGCCCTACAGTGCCCAAATCATTGAAATAGGTGGCCCGGTAGTTCAGTTGGTTTAGAATGCCAGCCTGTCACGCTGGAGGTCGTGGGTTCGAACCCCATCCGGGTCGTTCACCACTAACTTGCAGAGTGGTTTTGCTGGTGTAGCTCAATCGGTAGAGCAACTGACTTGTAATCAGTAGGTTGAGGGTTCAAGTCCTTTCACCAGCTTACAAAGGTCACTTATGTCAAGTGACCTTTGATTTTTTAACCACCCCCATTATTAATAAGCGCCTATAGCTCAGCCTGGATAGAGCAACGGACTTCTAATCCGTGTGTCCGAGGTTCGAATCCTCGTAGGCGCGTATCGTTGGGGTATAGCCAAGCGGTAAGGCATCAGACTTTGACTCTGACATCTCGTAGGTTCGAATCCTGCTACCCCAGTTGGGCCGCTTCCCTTGAAAACTAAATAAAGCTCTTTATGATGGGGTATAGCCAAGTCGGTAAGGCACTAGACTCTGACTCTAGGATTCGCTGGTTCGAGTCCAGCTACCCCAGTCCATGATCCATTAGCTCAGTCGGTAGAGCACTTGACTTTTAATCAAGGTGTCCGGGGTTCGAATCCCCGATGGGTCAATCTTATGGAGAGATACCGAAGCGGTCATAACGGGGCGGTCTTGAAAACCGTTAGGGTGCAAGCCCACGGGGGTTCGAATCCCTCTCTCTCCGTAGGGCTCATGAGATTCCCGATGTGACCCCCTTTCGGGATTCTTTGGAGAAATACCCAAGTGGCTCAAGGGGCTCCCCTGCTAAGGGAGTAGGTCGTTTACTCGGCGCGGGGGTTCGAATCCCCCTTTCTCCGTAGTATGGGCCATTAGCTCAGTTGGTTAGAGCAGGCGGCTCATAACCGCCCCGTCCCGGGTTCAAGTCCCTGATGGCCCAGTAAAAAAAGTATGACAAAATGAAAATTTTGTTGTAAAATAGATTTTGTCGACTGTATGTATTTGCCCAGATAGCTCAGTCGGTAGAGCAGAGGACTGAAAATTCTCGTGTCGCTGGTTCGATTCCGGCTCTGGGCACTCCTCCGAGGCTTATGCCTCGGAGTTTTTTTTATGGATAATTATCCTAAATTGTATATAGTTTGGTATACAAACGTTTTTTTAGGGATATAATATTATTAACCAACATGGCAAATGAAAGGAGGTACTTTATAGTTGTTGGGCTTTTTTGAGAGAGACAAATAGTAATAAAACGCTTCCTTACTCAGCAATAACTTTTGTAAAGAAAACTGTGTTGTTTTTGTAGGTTGATTGTAAAATCAAGTTGAACATGTAATATGAAAAGTCCATAAGGAATCCCTTTGGTAGAATGTAAGTGATGAAAGCTTCATTCACAAGGAGGACTCCCTATGGACCACTTACATTCTACTACAACTGAACACAGGAAGGGACAACATCTTACCTTTGAGAACCGGGTTTTGATCCAAACACGCCTCAAAGATGGCTGGAGCCCTAACAGAATCGCCAAGGAGATCGGCTGTGCACCGAACACCGTCCGCAATGAGTTCAAGCGTGGAACAGTGGCACTGTATAAAGGAAATCTCCTCCGCTACAAAGCCACCTCAGGAGAAGCCGCCTACGAAGAAAACTGCAAAGCGTGTTGCCGACACTATGATTTTCTCGAGAAAGGCGAGTTTCTCTCGTTTGTTGAGAAGATATTCTTCGAAGACGGATGGGCATTAGATGCTTGTGTCGGCTATGCACTGAAAGAAGGCCTGTTCACCAGAAAAACAGAATGTTTGTACCAAGACACTCTATGGCTATGTTGACCTTGGACTGCTTGGCATCAAGAACACCAACCGTCCCAAGAAACTGCGTCGATCTTCCAAGAAGGTGAAATGCCGTAAAAAAAGCAGATTCTGGGGCGTAGCATCGAAGAAAGGCCCGTTCAAGTGAATGATCGCAGTGAGTTCGGGCACTGGGAGGCCGATCTTGTAATCGGTTCAAAGAAAAAGGATGACGATGCTCTGCTCACCATGATTGAGCGCGAGACTCGCGAGTACTGGATGATCCGTGTTCCGGGCCGGAATCCAAACGGTGTCATTGCCGCCTTAGAGGCTGTCCGTGCACAGTACAGTGACCACGGGACGATATCTTCAAGACGGTCATGACAGACAATAGATCCGAGTTCTCCATGTTGTCCGAGCCGGAAGAGTTAAGCAAAACGCTGGTGTACTTTGCCCATCTATGCCTCTTGCGAGAAGGGATCCGTGGAGCGTCACAACGGTCTGATCCGCAGATTCATCCCTAAGGGGAAACGGATCGATAGCTACACTGATGAGCAGATCGCTCAGATCGAGATTTGGTGTAACAGCCTTCCGAGGAAACTTCTGGGCTACTGTACCCCGGATGATCTCTTTGAGGACGAACTGGATCGGATCTATGCCTGTGTCGCCTGATGGCTATTCAACTGTCAATGTTCAACTTGTTATTGCAATTTACGACAGTATTTTAAGCTGTACATGGGAGAAATTGAAGGAAGAGGATAATTTCTTCGAACTATATAAGATAATTGGGAAAAGTCAGATAAATTAATAGAACCCTATGAAGCAATTGCTTCGATGTAAACATAATTTGACGTGATGTCAAAAACAATAGCTTGCTTTTTTTACTAAGCAAAGTAATCTAATTCTGAGGAGGCAATTACTATGATTGGGGAGAGAATCAAAATCCTAAGAAAAACAAAAGGTTTATCACAGGAGGAATTAGCAAAAAGTTTGTGTGTATCGAGACAAACCGTATCAAAATGGGAGAATGGAAATTCTGTGCCAGATGTGGAGGTATTAGTACGTATGGCGGATGTTTTTCAAGTCACAGCGAGTGAACTTTTAGCAGAAACGGTAGAGAAAAATTCAGATGACACATCTGTAGGAAATCAATTATCAAAGATTCGAGAAGAACTGGAGGTAAGAAATGAACGAAACAAAAGAATAAGGGGTAGAGTAAAAGCCTTTATCTTCGCTGGAATTGTAATCCTTTTAATAATCCTGCTTTTAAATGGTGCTTCATAGTAGGTTTTCTGTGGAATAGGTTGATTTCCTGAATAAGAAAAAAGTCAAAAGAACAAAGGAAGGAGATCAGGTAGGAAAAGAGTATTGGCTGCATTAATGATGCTTGTTCTTATATTACCGTCAACATGCTACTCAATGTCATATCGCGAGGGGGATAAAAAAACTAGTGGTCAAGATAACATTGCACCTTCTATAAATACGTCTATTAGTAAAAAACAACAGTACAAAGCAAATTCATATTTTAAATCATATCAAGAGGATTTTAAATCCTTTATTAATTTGAAATTGAATAATAATCTTGCGGTTTCACCTGAAAATCTTATTCAAAGCTTTATCCAAGCTAAAGGAAAAACATATGATATTAATTCCCTAATGCGTTCAACAGAAACATATACGATCTACTTAGACGATAAGAACTCGATTACATTGCAAGGGGCTTATTTTTATGTTCATAGGGAAGAGGAAGCTCCATGCACTCCAGAACGTATATCAAAAGGAGCTATTGACACAAAAAACATATCGAAGGCAAGTGCACGAAAGACTACAGGTATAAAAAAATATTACCATGCTGTTTATGCTTTGGTACTTGGACAAGAGCTTTATAGAATTACACAAGAAGCCCAATTTACATATAACGGTTCAAGCGTAACTGCTAATTATTCCGATGGCTATTATTCAAGAGGTTTTTTAAGTATTTGGCAGGTTTCAGATTTTCAAGACTCTATAAAAAGCACATTTAATGGAGCTGCGCGCGTAAAATCTTCGGCAAACTTTCATTATGGGTTAGAAATTAATGGTATTGGTTTGGTGATACAGGACCATAATTGTTGGGTAGATATTCGCTGCACTAAGAATGGCTATGTAAAAGGCTATTGTGACGGTGCCCATGGTGATCCAATTTTTGATATATTGTAAAAAAGGAATTTAAGTGAGTTGAAAGAATCCGATATGATCTTTTGGTCATATCGGATTTTTTTATTTGATGACAGAAAAAATTCTCTATGCTGAAAATAATGAAAACTGGAATACCCATCATAAAATTGATTAAAATAAAAGAAGCGGGGAGGGAGAAAATTATTCGATACTGTTTTAATCCTCTGGAAAGGGATCGATGAACCCTTTCATGATTGATCGGAGTTACCATGAAACTTGCCTTGGCCGCATTGGGCTTTATCAATGAGGACATCCGCCACAACCAAAGGGTCATTATTGACACGCTCAAGGCCAATCAGGGTCGGGCTGACCTGATCCTTTTTGGAGAGGCTTTTCTCCAGGGCTTTTATGGGCCCACCTTTGATCTTGCCCATGATCGGGAGATCGCATTGCCTGTGGATCATCCTGTTATTAACGAGATTAGAGAGGCGGCTAAGAAATTCCACACTGCAATATCCTTTGGCTTCATTGAGCGGGCAGGGGATGATTTTTATAGCACCCAGCTGACCATTGGTCCCGAAGGACAGGTCATGGATCGCTTTCGTCGGGTGTCGCCGGGTTGGAAGGAGAAGGACGCCGGTCCGAGTTACCGGGAAGGGGAGGACTTTCACGCCTTTACCTTTTTAGGCGTAAAAATGGCAACAGCTCTCTGCGGGGACCTCTGGTATGATGAGAATCTGGATAAGATTCGCGCCCTTCAGCCGGACCTTCTTCTCTGGCCGGTCTACACGGATTATCCATATAGGGACTGGAATACTTCGATAAAGTATGACTACGCCGACCGGGCTAATAAAGCCTGCGATCGGGTGGCCTATGTGAATTCTTACTGCTTGGATAAGGCCGAAGAGAATGAGATTGCCAAAGGCGGTGCCGCTTTCTTTAATAAGGGAGAGATTGAAGGCGAGATTCCCTCCGGCAATGAGGGTGTCCTTTTGGCTGAGATCGTCTGAGGTTTTGATGGAAAAGAAAAGGTTGATTGTAAAAACAAGTTAAACATGTAATATGAAAAGTCCATAAGGAATCCCTTTGGTAGAATGTAAGTGATTAAAGCTTCATTCACAAGGAGGACTCCCTATGGATCACTTACATTCTACTACAACTGAACACAGGAAGGGACAACTTCTTTCCTTTGAGCACCAGGTTTTGATCCAAACACGCCTCAAAGATGGCTGGAGCCCTAACAGAATCGCCAAGGAGATCGGCCGTGCGCTGAACACCGTCCGCAACAAGATCAAGCGTGGAACAGTAGCACTTTATAAGGGAAATCTCCTCTGCTACAAAGCCACCGCAGGAGAAGCCGCCTACGAAGAGAACTGCAAAGCGTGTTGCCGACACTATGATTGAGCGCAAGACTCGCGAGTACTGGATGATCCGTGTTCCGGGTCAGAATCCAAACGGTGTCATGGCCGCCTTAGAGGCTGTCCGTGCACAGTACAGTGACCACGGGACGATATCTTCAAGACGGTCACGACAGACAACGGATCCGAGTTCTCCATGTTGTCCGAGCCGGAAGAGTTAAGTAAAACGCTGGTGTACTTTGCCCATCTATGCCTCTTGCGAGAAGGGATCCGTAGAGCGTCACAACGGTCTGATCCGCAGATACATCCCTAAGGGGAAACGGATCGACAGCTACACTGATGAGCAGATCGCTCAGATCGAGATAATGAAAATTTTGTTGTAGAATAGATTTCGTCGACTGAAAGTATTTGCCCAGATAGCTCAGCAGACTGTTTCACGAATCGATGCTTCGCATCTCTTCGGAAACAGGTTGCATGAGACCTACCGGCCCTTCCCGCTTCGCTTTGCTCGCGGTCAGGGGGTTAGGTCTTCAAGTCGGAGCCTCCTTCGCTTTTCGCTTGGACTTCATGACTTATCGAACTGTCTGTAATTAGAAACAACTTCATATTTGCCCAGATAGCTCAGTCGGTAGAGCAGAGGACTGAAAATTCTCGTGTCGCTGGTTCGATTCCGGCTCTGGGCACTCCTCCGAGGCTTTTGCCTCGGAGTTTTTTTATGGATAATTCTCGTAACTTGTATATAGTGTGGTTTACAAACGTTTTTTTAGGGATATAATATTATTAACCAACATGGCAAATGAAAGGAGGTACTTTATAGTTGTTGGGCTTTTTTGAGAGAGAAAAATAGTGGTAAAACGCTTCCTTACTTAAGCAAAAACTTTTGTAAAGAAACACTGTGTTGTTTTTGTATTTATATTTATATTATTTTAATATCTTTGATAATAATATAAATATGTCTAAAGACTAGGAGGTTAATATGGCACTATTAAAAAGAGGTCTGGCTTCTAAAAAAAGTAAATTCTTTTTTCTTTTTCTTCTTATTTTCATGTTAAGTTCTTCAACATTTGCTTTGGCTGATTCAGAAAGCTTTAAGGATAAAATATTATTTCAAGGAAATGTCAGCTCACAAGAAAAGGAAAGAGTGACACAGGAAATTCAAGAGTATATCAAATTAACAGGTCAAGAACTGAGAGATGCGGGACAGTGGAAGGTGGTTTATGGAAGCCCCAAAACTGTAAGAAAAAGCGGTTACTGTGGCAATCAACCGTCAGGTGGAACACGGTTTAAAAGTGGTGGAGGTTTTATCATCACTACTGGGGTTGGCCCAAAAATGACTATAAATTTTTCATTTCCTTCACCTTATAAGAATATAAGTTTTGGTTTTAGTCTAGGTAGTGTTTCACAAGGAGTAACGGGTGTTTTAGTTACGGTACCTTCAACTTATTATTACTATAAAGCTCGTGCCACGTGGACAGCTACTGTTGAACCCTATGCCACATATAAAAAAGTAAATGGTAAGTGGCAATTATTTTATAGTGGTGGAAATATTTTAGAATCGAGGGATGAGTATGAAGCAGTCCGTGTCCGCTAGCAAGTGTATTTGGATCGCCATCATTGCCTTTGCCCTGGGTGCGGGTCTCATTTTTCTTATCAAACCTGGGGAAAAGACCCCGGATCCTACCGGTCTTTATCAAGAAAAACTTTCAGATTTGATGGCGGATGAGCCCGGAGTACAAATGGTTATTGATAAGGGGAAATTCATCTTTGGTACGCAAACGGAAATTATGTATGAAGGGACAGTGGAGAATAGGGACGATAATAGCTGGAAGCTGGTGAGTCCATCGAAAATCTTCCTTTTGATTCAATCGGGAGAGTGGGGATATTTGATTGATGGAGGAAAGATTTATAATCTCTATCATCCTAATAATAATGTGACCTATGTTGGTACATGGAATAAACATATTGAATAGTTGGTCATTTTTACAGTTCAAGAGAGAAAAGTTGTGCCAGGAAGGGCCAACTTTTCTCTCTTGTTTAATAGCAATGAAAAAGTTTGGAGATTATACTATACTAAAATAGTCATTTGACAGACGGCTTTAGCAAGGTAAATAACATCCTTGTTTTACAAAATAAGATAGGTAATCTAAATGAATAAGTTTCGTATATTGAAAAGAATCAAATTTTTGGTGAGACCTTGGGTAAAGGAAGAGCCATTGTTAGTCGTCAGTTATATGGTTATTTTATCGATTCTCCTACCTATTTCATCCTATTTTTACACAGTTCTTCCTCAAAAAGCCTTTTTGACTTTGGAAAAAATGGGGCTCAATGCTGCAGTTTATTCTTTTTTTCTATACTTGATCATCGGGTTTTCGTGTGATCTGTTGCCCAAGATTTTTGATGCTTTTTTTGCATGGCGAAGTCGACCTATTTTGGGTAAAATTGAAGCAAATATTTACAGGAAGGCATTAGAAACAGATCAGATAGATCTTGAATCCCCTGAATTTTACGATGCCTATAAGTTGACTACGGAATCTTTTGCAGATAAATCTTCCTCTGCGATAGGACATATCATACATATTATAAGCAGCATTTTAACTTCACTTTTTATGGGGGTCTTGATTTTTTATCAAGGTGGATGGGCACTCTTCCTAGTGCTTGTTTTCTCAATGTTTGCCATATTATCAAATATTCTATGGTCGAGTTTAGTATCAGATCGATCGATTAAGGCCGTTTCGCCGAAAAGAAAAATCGATTATATTCGTCGCCTTTTTTATGATCCTAAAGTTGTAGCTGATTTAAAATCAAGTAAAATTCGCAATGTACATTTGTAAATGATGTGAGACCAAAAAAGTAAGTTGAGATCTTGTAGCGGCGAATAACGAAGTTGACAGAATATCCTAAAGGATACGTTTTAACTGCATGAAATCTTGTTTCTAAAGTATGTGAATGATACCGCTGTGTTTTTGCTATACTGGTAGACATAGTGAGCGGCTCCGCCCCTATGAAGGGAAAAAAGTGATTGCTGGGACACTACCGTTTTGCTCAGGGAGAGGAAGAGGAATTTGCCTTTGACAATGAGGCAATGCACTACTTCGATGGCGAAAGCAAGGAGCGGATTTGACCACACCGGGGGCAAGAAAACAATGAAAAATAGGCATGAAACAGAAAAAAAAGAGAGAAGCTTAAGGGCGGCCACCTCCATTGGGAGGGAGAAAAGCCTACCGGCCGCCCTTTGGCCGGCGGCATCCTCTTCGCATCAGTCCCACACGCCGCTGGCCGCCGAACTTAAGCAGGTCGCCCATCCACGTGGCCTCGGCGTGATTTTACCGATTTTTTCCTTGCCGTCGCCTTATGGGATCGGCACCTTCGGCCAGGCGGCCTATCAATTCTGTGATTTTTTGGCAGAGGCCGGGGTCCGTTACTGGCAAGTCCTGCCCCTCGGGCCGACAAGCTATGGCGATTCTCCCTATCAAAGCTTTTCAGGCATTGCCGGCAATCCCTACTTTATTGACCTGGACTTTCTTTGCACGGAGGGTCTTTTGAAGGAGGAGGAGCTGACTGCCATCAATTTTGGGGAAGAAGTGGAGTTTATTGACTACTCGCTTCTTTATAATCAGCGCTATCGCTTACTGGAACGCGCCTTTGAACGAGCGCTGGGGGAAAGTGAACGGGTGCCGGTGCGCTCATCCAAAGCCTATGAACAAGCTCACTTGCAAGGCGACTGGGGAAGCCGGGAAAGCTTGGCGACTTTCCGAAGGAAAAATGGGGACTGGATTGAGGACTATGCCCTCTTCCAGGCCTTGAAGGCGGAGCATTTTGATGTGGAATGGACGGAGTGGACCGACTGCTACCGGGATCGTGATCCGCAAGCCCTGGCCGACTTTAGGGCTACGCATGAGAAGGCCATCCTCTTTCAGATTTTTATGCAATACCACTTCTTCCGTCAATGGGACAGTCTGAGGGCCTATGCCCATAGTCTTGGGATCGCCTTTATTGGTGATATGCCCATCTATGTTGCCCATGATTCGGCGGACACCTGGGCGGCGCAAGATGAATTCTTGCTCGATAAGCAGGGAAGGCCGCGCGTGGTCGCCGGGGCACCCCCTGATGTCTTCACCGAAGACGGCCAGCGTTGGGGCAACCCCATATATAACTGGGAAGTGATGCGCCAACGTAACTATGCCTTTTGGGTGAGGCGTTTTCGTGCCAATTTCCGCCTCTACGACATTCTTCGCTTGGATCATTTTATTGGTTTTGAGCATTATTGGTCCGTGCCGGCAGATGAGGAAACGGCGCGCAATGGTCAATGGGAACTCGGCCCTGGCTTTTCCCTTTTCAAAAAACTGGAGGAAGCCTTGGGTCCGCTGCCGATTTTGGTGGAGGACCTGGGCGTCCTCAGCCCAGAAGTCATCGCCCTGCGCGAACGCACCGGCTTTCCCGGCATGAGGCCCTTGCAGTTTGCCTTCGGTGGGGGTAGCGATTCGGACTACCTGCCCCACAACTTTGACCGCCGAACCAGCATCTATACCGGCACCCATGATAGTGAACCGCTTCGCGCCTGGTGGGAAGGCTTGGATGCTCCAACTCGAAGGCTGGTAGCAGCATATTTTTCGATTACGAGTGAGGACGAGGCACACTGGGGACTCTTGCGCGGGGCTGCTGCCTCCGTGGCCGATCTCTGTATCTTTCAGATGCAGGATATTCTCTGGACCGGTGCTTCCACCCGGACCAATCTGCCGGGCAGCTTGGGCGGCAACTGGAAATGGCGGCTTTGCCCAAACTACGCCGATCCCGCCTTAGTCGAGAAACTCCACAATCTTATTTACCTCTATGGACGCTAGCCCACCCCAAGCCTTGATTGAAGGTAGGCCAAAAAGTTAAATGGCCGTGGCCCCTGACGTCAAAATGTGGTATGCTATCATCTATTATTTTTAAAGATTTTATATGCCGGGAGGGAAACTGTGGAAGAGAAAAAGTCTGTCAAGGAGATTAAAAAGGGGGGAAGGGTCAGGAAGTGGGCCCGGATTCGGAAGGACCGGCCCAAGGGAAAGAAAAGGGACCGGTCTTTTTCCCTATTAAAACCTCAGGATGAGGTGGCGGAGCTGGGAGTCCGGATCGTCATGATCCTCCTGTCTTCAGTAGTTTATGCTTTCTATTTTAAGGCCTTCTTGACGCCCAACGGGATCCTGCCTGCCGGATTTGCCGGAACCACTCGGCTGATCCAGGAATTCGGCAAGGAATTCTTCAGCCTGGATATTCCTTATAGTCTGCCCTATATCGGCCTCAACCTTCCCTTTGCCTTGCTCTGTTTTCGAACGGTAGGCAAGAAATTTGTGGGCCTCTCCCTCCTCCAGGTCGTAACTACCTCTTTTGTCGTTGACCTCCTTCCCCCTATGCAGGTCACCGATGACCTGGTTTTGGTTGTAGTCATCTCAGCGGCCCTGAATGGGCTAGCCATGGGCCTGGCTCTTAAGGCCAATGCATCCGCCGGGGGAACGGATTTTATCGCCACCTACGTTTCCAACAAGACCGGGAAGCCCTTCTGGAATGAGATTTTCATCTTCAACCTCTGCCAGCTCCTCCTGGCCGGTCTTTTCTTCGGCTGGCGGCCGGCCCTCTATTCCATCATCTTCCAGTTCCTCTCCACCCAGGCCATCAACAAGGTCCATGAGCGCTACAAGCGCTTCACCCTCATGTTCGTGACCGACTCCGTCGAGCCCTATGCCACCGACCTCATGAAGTTGACCCAGCACGGGGTAACTTCAGTAAAGGGAGTGGGGGAGTATTCAGGTGAGGAAAGAGTCCTCCTTTATATGGTGGTCTCCAAGTCCGATATGCCTTTGATCAACCAGTATTTGGCGGAACATGGCCAAGGTGTCTTTATGAACGTCATGGATTCCCATGATTTGACGGGACGGTTCTACCTCAAGCCGCTGGACTAATTCGTTAGGAATAGCGGAGGAAAGAGAGGACCAGGGAGCCTTTCTTTGTCTCTTTGACTATCTCGAGAAAGCGGGCCTTACCCTTGTGACGGAAAGAAATCCGCTGGCCCTCCTCTATGGTGTAGTGGTCCCGGGTCATTTGGAGGCCGTCGACGTAGACCAGGCCCTCCCGGATGGCTTCCTGGGCCTTGCCCCGGGAGAGGCGGAAGAGGGTGGAGACCACCCGGTCGAGACGGAGGGAGGAGACGATGATTTGCACTTCCTCGCTCTTGGGGCGGGCTTCCTCGGGCAGGTCCTCGATGACCCGGACCTCTACCCGGGCCCTTCCCACCTGGTTAAGGTTGTCGGTGATAAAGTCGACCACATGTCCCTTGACGTAGACATAGGCCTTGTCGGGAAAGGCGATGATATCTCCGGTCACTTTCCGGTCCAGTCCCAGGCCCAGGAGGGCCCCCAGGTAGTCGGGGTGGGCCAAGTGAACAAAGGAGGGAGCCGTGGAGGTAATTTCCAATAGGGCCAGGTCCGGTTGCCCGAGACCGAAGTGGACCAGCTTTCTTTCCCAGTCCTCTTGATAGACAGTGGGTTGGGCATAAGAGAGCCGGTCTTTTATCGTCAGGAATGCAGAAAATTCCTCCGGGGTCAGGAAGTCGGAATCCAGGGGCCGGTCCTGGGTGTAGGCCATTTGGGCCAAATCTTCAAAGCGGTCAGTAATCAAGGGAACCCCTTTCTTTGCCTTTTTTTCTGAAGGATTTTTTCCGGGAAGGAGGCAAGTTATGGTATATTCTAAGATGAGCCTTTACTTAGCTTAGCATGAAAGAGAGCGACCTGGAGGCGATTCGTAAAGGAAAGGTGGAAGTACCCTTGCAGAAGCGCAATTACTATCGAGATGAGTCGTCCTTGGAACCGGCCCGCGGGTCCGAGGATGAATTCAATATCGATGAAACCAGTCCAATTCCTATTCCTAAAGCACCGAGGGCCCAGGCCTACCGGCCGGAAAGAAAAGTCAGGACGGAGGCAAGGCCAAGTTCTTCCTATCGGCCGGTCCAGGGGGTGGCAAAGGCGCCAAAAGCGCCAAAACCCAAGTCCTCCTACCGCTATCTTATGGTCCTCCTGGTGGTTTTCTTAGTGACTATTTTGTATACGGCCTACTTGTTCCGCGGTTTTATTGGCAAGGGTCCCAAGCCTGAGGCCCAGAGCCAGAAAAATTATGAACTGGTCGACCCGACTTCGGAGGGAATTTCCATCGAATAAGGGAAAGGGCGGACCCCGTCCAGCCCTTGAATTGGGCTCTTGCGGGCCCCTATGCGATGTGATACCATGATATTCAACACCGTCTGAAAGGAGATCAAGATGGAACGCTACGATGAGGTCAAGGACATTGTCCAGGACGTCCTGGGGGAAAAGGCCCAGGATATCCAACCGGATACGGACATCGTTGAGGATTTGGATGCGGATTCATTGGACCTGGTGGAAGTCGCCATGGCGATTGAAGACTATTATGGCATCGAAATCGAGGATGAGGCTATTGCTGAAATCCACACCTTGGACGACATCGTTCGGGAGCTGAACCGGATTCTCGGCGATAAGGCGATGGGTTCGGAAAAACTTTTGTAAAAGACTTGCAAATACATTTTCTGCTTGCTATACTGTTTAGGTCATCTCTTGATTGGGGAAACAAAGGGGTATAGTTCAGTTGGTAGAACGTCGGTCTCCAAAACCGGATGTCGGGGGTTCGAGTCCTCTTGCCCCTGTTTTAGGGGCCTGTAGCTCAGGTGGTTAGAGCGCACGCCTGATAAGCGTGAGGTCGTTGGTTCGAGTCCAACCAGGCCCATATTGACCCGCAGCATATGCTGTGGGTTTTTTATTGTCATCGGAAGTCCCATGGAAACCAAAGAGGAGGGTTCAATGGCTTTTGAATTGGAGGCTAGGCAAGCCGACAAACTCTTTGAGAGCTTGTCCAAAGAATACGACCTGTATGCGCCCGTCCGGACGGACGAGGAGGCCAATGACGGGGAATCCCATATCTGCTATGAGAAGGTGACGGCCTTCAAGCAAGTGGCTTGGGACCTCCTGGCTCATGAGCCCGCCAAGGTCGCCATCACCCCGGCTCGGGAGGAGATGATCCATTTTACAGAAGACCGGACTGTGGAGGATCCGGGCTTTTCCAAAAAGCGCCTGATCTTTGCCCGACCCTGCGATATTGTCTCCCAGGAAATCCAGGACAATATGTTCCTGAAAAATGGGGGAATCGTTGATAGCTACTACAAGAGGGCCCGGGACCGGGTCAAGTTCGCTATGATGGAGTGCGCCGGTGGACAGGAATCCTGTTTCTGCAATTCCATGGGCGGGGCCCATACGGATGATTGGGCTTTTGCCTGCCGGTTCTCCGAGGATGGCCTTCAAGCGGAGGTCAAGGATCCTTCCTTCGTCGCCTGCTTTGAGGAGGCCGGGGGCAAGGAGGTGGACTACGCCTTTTCCTATGTGGAAGAGGATGACAATCCGGTCGACCTGCCCGACCTTTCGGATGAGGAGCTTTATCGGGCCATCCTGAAGGACCCCCTATGGGACCTCTATGGCGGCCTCTGCGTCAACGCCCTCCAGTGCACCAAGACCTGTCCCACCTGCACCTGCTTTACGGTTATCGACCGGGCAGAGGAAGGGAAGGACCCCGTCCGCTATCGGGAATATGCCTCCTGCATGGACGATGACTATGAGAAGATGGCCAAGCAGAAGGGGATGCGGACCGACAATGCCATGCGGACCCGCTTCCGGGTTCTCCACAAGATCCATGACTACCAGGCCCGCTTCGGTGACCGGCCCATGTGCACCGGTTGCGGCCGCTGCACCCGGAACTGCCCCAAACACATCAATATGGCCATGATCATCAAGCAGGTCAATAAGGCGGTGGACCGCTTGCATAAGGAAGAAGCCGGCCAGGGAGAAGCAAAACCGGCCGGGGAGGTGGAATAATGACGGACACCATGGCGACAAAGAACCCCTACATGAGCCAGGCTCATGAAATCCTGGCCATCCGGAAGGAAACTCAAATGGAGTGGACCTTCCGCCTGGCCTATGATACGGAAAAGACCGACCCCCATCCCGGATGCTTTTATATGCTGGGCATTCCCGGAATGGGCGAAACCCCCATCTCCTTCTCCGAGAAGGGACCGGGCTACCTGGACTTCACCCTCCGCAATGTCGGCGAGGTGACCGACGCCATTTTTGCGAAGAAGCCGGGGGAGACCATCCACCTGAGAGGTCCCCTGGGCAATGGCTGGCCCATGGACCAATTCCGCGGCAAGCACATGGTCCTCATCGGCGGAGGAACCGGTGTCGCCCCCATCAAGTCCCTCATGGAGGCCGCCTACCATGACAAGGACCTCTTTTTGTCCATGACCATCGTGGTCGGCTTTCGTGACCATGAGGCCATCCTCTTTAAGGAAGCCCTGGACAAGTATGAGAAGGATGACTTCTTCACCACCCTCTATTGCCTGGACAATGAGTCCCACGAGACCTGGCGGAAGGGCTTTGTCACCGAGTATCTCAAGGAGATCCCCTTCGCTGAATTCGGCGATGACTATGCCGTCGCCCTTGTCGGCCCCCCACCCATGATGCACTTCTCCGCCCTGGAGCTCATGAAAAACGGCGTGGAGGAAGACCACATCTGGCAGTCCTTCGAGCGGAAGATGTACTGCGGCCTGGGCAAGTGTGGCCACTGCCGGATGAACCAAGACTACGTCTGCATCGACGGCCCCATCTTCAACTACACCCAAGCCAAGAAATTTGTAGACTAAGACAAGCAAGCGAAGATTGAGAAAAAGAAGCCGGACACCGTGGGGTGGCCGGCTTTTCTTTTGTGAGGTAAAATCCCGAATTTTCTCATCGTGCCGCCACCCTTGACGGCAGGACAAAATTCGCTTTTTCATCTTCGCCGACGGCGACGAACTCAGCAACTTCCCTTCCCTCCCCGTCGGCTATTTTATTGTAGCGAATTTTATCCTTAGGCCATCAAGGGCAAGCCGCCTGCGGCGGTGGCTCCTGCCTCGGGCTCTGAACTCAATGTTTTGCCTTCTACTTTCTCTTGGTGACGCTCATATCAATGCTTTGGTGTCGGATAATTAAGGTCATAGGCGACACTTGTCCGGTATTCAGACATTTTTTGCCACTACAGATCCCCCTTATCTGGCAAAATCGGGAAAAAGGGGGCCATGTGGAGCCCCCTCATCTGGTCGAATCAGGGAATAAGGAGGCCAAGCAAAGCCCCCTCATCTGGCGAAATCGAGGGGAAAGGGGGCCAAGCCGAGCCCCCTCATCTGGCTGAATCAGGGAATGAGGGGGAATAGGCGGTCCCCCTTATCCGGCGGAATCGGAAATAAGGGGGCCAATTGCCCCCGCCACCTCACCAAGCAAAAGACCCCCAGACCCAACTTGAGCGCATTGCAAATCCGAAGGATTTGCCTAAGCGAAAGTGGGTCTGGGGGTCGTCCCGCCTAAGCGAAAGTGGGTCTGGGGGTCGTCCCGCCTAAGCGAAAGTGGGTCTGGGGGTCGTCCCGCCTAAGCGAAAGTGGGTCTGGGGGTCGTCTTTATTCGTCTTCCAAAGACTTTCCGATGGTATCGCAGTAAATGCAGCGGTAGGTCTTGGTTTCGGGATCGGTTAGGCGGAAGACATGGGGGAGTTCCTGCTCGATGGAGGTGATGCAGCGGGGGTTCTTGCAGTGGAGGATGTTGGTGATTTTCTCCGGGAGTTCGGGGTGGATTTTTTTAACCACGTGGTTGTCTTTGATGATGTTGACGGAGATCTTGGGGTCAAAGTAGCCCAGGAGGGCGAAGTCCAGGTCAAGGGGTTTGGCGACCTTGAGGATGTCCTTCTTGCCCTTCTTCTTGGAATCGGCGTGTTCGATGAGGGCAACCTGGCAGTCCAGTTGGTCCAGGCCCAGGTGATGGTAGAGGATACGGCCCTGGCCGTTGGGGATGTGGTCGATGACGATGCCTTCTTGTAAATCGCCTAAAATCATTGGTGAGCCTCCTTGCTGAGTCCCAGCAGTTTCATAATCAGTGCCATCCGGATGTACTTGCCATTTTGGACCTGGCGGAAGTAGGCCGCCCTGGGGTCCTTATCCACCGCCGTGGAGATCTCATTGACCCGGGGCAGGGGGTGGAGGATCCGCATATCCTCTTTGGCATTTTTCAGCTTATGGGGGGTCAGGATGTAGGAGTCCTTAAGGCGGAGATAATCAGCCTCATTGAAGAAGCGCTCCTTCTGGACCCGGGTCATATAGAGGATGTCCAGCTTGGGGATGGCTTCATCCAGGCTGGAAACTTCTTCATAGGGGATTCCCTTGGCATCCAGGATTTCCGTCTTGACGTTTTCCGGAACCTTGAGTTCATCCGGGGAGATGAGGACGAACTTGATGTTGGCGTAGCGGGACATGGCCATGATGAGGGAGTGGACGGTCCGGCCAAACTTGAGGTCGCCGCAGCAACCCACGACCAGGTTGTCTAGCCGGCCCATCTCCAGGGAGATGGTGATCAGGTCGGTCAGGGTCTGAGTGGGGTGGTGGTGGCCACCGTCGCCGGCGTTGATGACAGGGATGTCCACGTTATGGGCGGCAACGTAAGGGGCCCCTTCCTTGGGATGGCGCATAGCGATGATGTCGGCGAAGCATTCCACGGTCTTGGCTGTATCCGCCACGGACTCGCCCTTGGCAACGGAGGAGTTTCCGGCCGAAGAGAAGCCCAGAACCTGGCCGCCCATGGACATCATGGCGGAGGTGAAGGAGAGCCGGGTCCGGGTGGAGGGCTCATAGAAGAGGGTGCCCAGAATCTTGTGGGCGCAGACTTCCTGGTAGTCTTGGGGGTGGTCCTTGATGTCCTTGCCCACCTCAATGAGCTGGTCGATTTCTTCGACGGTCAGGTCGGAGATGGTGATTAAGTCTTTTTTCATGCTTCCTCCTTAGGCGTGGATCCAGGATTCATCCTGGGGGTGGTCACGGAAGGCCATGAGCTTGGCTCGGTCTTCTTCTTCAATATGGCCCGTTTTCAGGGCCGTGTCGACGATGTCATCGAAAGTGGTTAGGGTGTGGACCTCCAGGGGGTGGTCACGGAAGGCCTGGACGGACTTTTCCATGGCGTAGGTGAAGATGGCGCAGGCCCCGATGACCTGGGCTCCGGCCTCCTCCAAGGCCTCAACCACATCCAGGAGGGAGCCTCCGGTGGAGATGAGGTCTTCGATGACCACGACCTTGTCCCCTTTATTCAGGCGACCCTCGATCCGGTTCTGCCGGCCATGGTCCTTGGACCCGGACCGGACATAGCCCATGGGGAGGTCCAGGCGGTCGGCGACCAGGGCGGCATGGGCAATGCCCGCCGTGGCGGTTCCCATGAGGACCTGGGCTTCAGGGAAGTGGTCCTTGACCAGTTCAGCAAGGCCTTCCTCCACCTGGGCCCGGAAGTCCGGGTAGGAGAGGATGAGGCGGTTGTCTGTGTAGATGGGGGATTTGATTCCGGAGGCCCAGGTGAAAGGCTGTCCGGGCCGGAGGAAGACCGCCTGGATATCCAGGAGGCCTTGGGCGATGGTGGATGGTGAGGTCATAGGGATCCTTTCTGCGTTTTGTGGAGTGGCGGTTGGCTTTTGCCGGTTATTGGAAGTCCCGGCTGGCCTCCTGGTAGGCGGCCAGGGGGTCCGAGGCCTGGGTGATGGCTCGGCCCATGACGATGTAGGAGGAGGTGAGCTCCTTGGCCCTGGCGGGGGTGGTGACCCGCTTTTGGTCCTGGGTGGCCTGGCCCTGGAAGCGGACACCCGGGGTGACGGTCAGGAAGTCCAAACCCAGGGCCTCATGGATCATGGGGGACTCCAGGGGGGAGGAGACCACCCCGTCCAGTCCGGCTTCCTTGGCCAGCTTGGCATAATGGACCACCACATCCTCCAGCTTGCCGGAGATGGCCAGCTCCCGGTTCATGACCTCCTGGGAGGTGGAGGTGAGCTGGGTGACAGCGATGAGGAGGGGATGGGTTTTGCCGGCAGCCCGGCTGGCTTCCTCCAGGCCCCGGAGGCCCGCCTCCATCATGGCCCGACCTCCCTGGGCGTGGAGGTTGACCATATCCACATCCAGCCCGGCCAGGGACCGCATGGCCATTTCGACCGTGTTGGGGATGTCGTGGAGCTTGAGGTCCAGGAAGATCTTATGGCCCCGGTCCTTAATCTCCCGGATGATGGCCGGCCCTTCTTTATAGAAGAGCTCCATACCCACCTTGACGTAGATGGGACGGTCGAAGTGGTCCAGGAAGGCCATGGTTTCTTTCTTGCCCGGAAAATCGAGGGCGACGATGACTTGGCCTTGGTTGATTTTTGTCATACTTGGTCCTTTCCTTTATGGCTTATGCCGATGATGTCTTGGAGGGAAGAGATGCCGTAGGCGTCCATGACGGCGGGGAGGTCTTGGATGATCCTTGGGCAGACGTAGGGGTCAACCAGGTTTTGAGCCCCGATCTGGACAGCGGAGGCCCCGGCCATGACCATCTCCAGGACGTCCTCCGCCTTGGCAATCCCGCCCATTCCGATGATGGGGAGGTCGGTCGCCTCATAGACGTCATAGACCATCCGGAGGGCCAGGGGGAAGATGGCCGGGCCGGAGAGTCCCCCTGTCCGGTTGGCCAGGAGGGGCCGGCGGGTCTTAAGGTCCAGCCGCATGCCCAGGAAGGTGTTGACCAGGGAGAGGCCGTCGGCCCCACCCTCTTCGCAGGCCCGGGCAATATCGGCGATGGAAGTGACGTTAGGGGAGAGCTTGACGTAGACCGGCTTCTTGCAGGCCGCCTTGACCTCCCGGGTGACCTTCTTGGCCATGGCGGGGTCCAGACCGAAGGCCATGCCGCCTCCGTGGACGTTGGGGCAGGAGATGTTGATCTCCAGGATGGCTACGTTGTCGGCCTCCTCAATTTTGGAGGCGCAGGTCACATAGTCGTCGATGGAAAAGCCGGAGACGTTGGCGATGACCTTCTTGGAAAAGAAGTCCTTCATTCGGGGGAGGTAGGAGTGGAGGACCAGGTCCACGCCCGGATTTTCCAGCCCCACCGCATTGAGCATGCCGGAGGGGGCGTCGGCGATCCGGGGAAGGGGGTTGCCTGGCCGGGCCTCCCGGGTGGTTCCTTTGATGGAGATGGAACCCAGGATGTTGAGGTCATAGAGGTCCTTGAATTCCAAGCCGAAGCCGAAGGTCCCCGATGCGGGGATGATGGGGTTATCCAGGACCCAGTCGCCAAGCTTGGTATGGAGGCGGGGGTCGGATTGAATCCTTGCTTTATCCTTTACCATAGGACCTCCTCGGCCGGGAAGACCGGCCCATTCTTGCAGACCCGGCGTGGGCCCGACTTGGTTTGGATGGTACAGCCCATGCAGGCCCCAAATCCGCAGGCCATCCGCTCCTCCATGGAGACCTGACCCCGGATGCTCTTGTCGGCCATCCAGGCGGTCAAGGCCCGGAGCATGGGCCGGGGACCGCAAGTGTAGACATAAGGGGGAGAGTCCGGATCAGTCCGGTCTTCCTCTTGGAAGCGGTCCAGGAGGTCCAGGGCCGTTCCTTCCAGCCCCTGGGACCCATCCATGGTAGCCAGGTGGACCGTCAGACCCAGGTCCCGGAATTCCTCGTCCAGGAAGATCTCTTCCTTTTTGTTGAAGCCTAGAAAAACTTCCGGTTTGTGGCCCCTTTGGATCAAGTCCTTGGCTAAGTAGAAGAGAGGAGGGATCCCCACCCCGCCCCCGACCAGGAGGGGGGTATGGGGAGCTTCCTCCGGGAAGAAGCCATTGCCGAGTCCCACCAGGAGGTCGAGGTCTCCCGAATTGATTTTTGTCAGGGCCCGGGTCCCCTGTCCCAGGATCTTATAGATGAGGCGGATCCGGTCCCCCTGGACGTCACAGAGGGAGATGGGACGGCGGAGGTAGAAGCCGGGGATCTCCACCTGGACAAATTGGCCGGGCAGGAGGCTTTCTACCCCTTCCCCCTCAAGAACCAGGTTGTAGACATCGGCGGTTAGAGGGCGGTTTTCCAGGATCTTATACCGGCTCATGGGAGACCTCCCTTCCTTCCAGACGGTCCATATCAGCATAGGCCCTTTGGCCGGCTACCCAGGTGGCCAGGCAGCGGCCGTAGACGGTCTTGCCGGTGAAGGGCGAGGCCTGGCCCTTAGAGAGGAAGTCTCGGGGGTCAATCCGGTAGGCCTCCTCTAAGTCGAAGAGGGTCAGGTCGGCCGGTCCTCCGTTTTGGATGCCCAGGGCAGGGGCCAGGACGAAGTGGGGGTCGCGGATCCTGTGGAGGCCCAGGGTCGCCGTGGGCCGGGTGGAAAGGAGGTCAACCAGGTTTTCCAGGCTGGTGATCCCTCCCTTGACCAGGTCGGTATAGCAGACAGGGAAGGCGGTCTCCAGGCCCACAATTCCGTTTAAGGAGTGGTCCAAGCCGCCCGCCTTCTCCTCCTGAGAATGGGGGGCATGGTCGGTGGCGATGGCGGAGAGGGCCCCCTCCACCATGGCCCGGCGGAGGGCCTCCCGGTCTTCCTCCCCCCGGATGGGGGGGTTCATCTTGAATCGGCCGTCCTCCTGGAGGTCCCGATCAGTCAGGGTCAGGTAGTGGGGCGCCGTTTCAAAAGAGGCCTTGACCCCCTTTTCCTTAGCCTCCCGGATGGCTTGGACCGATTCTTTGGTGGAGACGTGGCAGACATGGTAGTGGACCCCGGTCTTTTCCGCCAGGGCCAGGTCCCGTCGGACCTGGACGTATTCCGAGGCCGAAGGGTTCCCCTTGTGGCCATGGACCTTGGCATAGTCCCCGTCATGGATGACGCCGCCTTCGACCAGGTCCCGGTCCTCGGCGTGGGCGACGATGGCCTTGCCCAGGGCCTTGGCCCGGACCATAGCTTCTTCCATGGTTCTTTCAGAATCCACCCCGACCCCATCGTCGGTGAAGGCGACCACATAAGGGGCCAGGGCGTCGAAGTCGGACAGGGCCCGGCCCTTTTCTCCTTGGGTGATGGACCCGTAGGGGAGGACATGAACCCGGGCTTTTTCTCGGATTCGGTCCAGCTGGATCTTGAGATGGTCCAGGCAGTCCGGGACGGGATTGAGGTTGGGCATGGTGCAGACCGTGGTGTAGCCCCCATGGGCGGCCGCCATGGACCCGGTCTCGATGGTTTCCTTGTACTCCAGGCCCGGTTCCCGGAAGTGGACGTGGAGGTCGACAAAGCCCGGGAAGATGTGGAGACCCCGGCAGTCCAGGACCGGCCAGGAATCAGACCCTTGGGGGGGATCGGTATAAACCAGGCCATTATGAAGGTAGAGGTCTTTTTCTTGGATTTTTCCCTCCAGGTAGACCCTTCCTCCCTTTAGAACCCGTTGATCACTTGCTTTCATGGTCATCCTCCTTTTCCACCAGAACTACCCGGAAGGCGTCGTCATATTCCGGAACCTGGACCTGAACTTCTTCGGTCCGGGAGGTGGGGACGTTCTTTCCCACGAAATCCGGTCGGATGGGCATCTCTCGGTGGCCCCGGTCGATGAGGGTGGCCAGGCGGATGGCTGCCGGCCGGCCCTCATTGATGACGGCCTCCATAGCCGCCCGGGCGGTCCTTCCCGTGAAGATCACGTCATCGACGATGATGACCAACTGGTTTTCCGTCCCGGCTTCGGGAATGGTGGTCATGGAAACCTCCGGAAGGCCTTCTTCCCCCGTCCGGTCATCCCGGTAGAAGGAGATGTCCAGGTGGCCGGTGGAAACGGGCTTGTCCGTGATCTTTTGGAGGTTTTCCCCGATCCGGTTGGCCAGGCTGATTCCCCGACGGGGGATGCCTAAAACAAGATAGCCCTTAGCCTCCCTCTCCTGCTCATCTATTTCGTGGGCAATCCGGCGGAGGGAGCGCTCGATTGCCGCCTGGTCCATGATTTCCGCCTTGATTTTCATCCTGCCTCCTTTCTTTGGGCATAAAAAACGCCCCCGCAGTTTGACCGCAGGGGCGTGTGTCTCGTCAACGCCGGTGGCCGATTTTGGCCACAATCCACCAACTCGGGTGGTTTCCTCTTTTGGGTCTCTCTGTACCGCATTAAAAGAAATCTTTGGTTTTTTCATCCCCTATCCTATGCTTTCCCGGCTTCCCCGTCAAGGGCCTATCCTTATTTTTTTAGGAGGGAAGCCGCCAGTCGGAGGAGGTTTTGACCATAGTCTCTCTTTTTGTCATAAACGGCAAGAAGGGGTGGTCTGAAGGCATAGGGAGACCGGTCAGGAAAGGGGATGGGGGAAACGGCCAGGCGGACCGGGTCGTCGTCAACATAGCCTCCGGTCAGGGCCAGGTCCATGGCTAAATGATCTCCCTCCCAGGCCAGGTCTCCAAAAGAAGAATTTTTGAAGCCCTTCATTTCTTGGGGCGGAGTCAGGAGGAAGTGGACCCGGGCCCGGTTGGCTGTTTTTTCCAGGCGGACCAGGTCCAGTCGGCAGGGACCTAGGAGGGAGTCTTCCAGGTCCATGCGGAGGGTCCCGGCCATCCGGTCCAAGAGTTTCTTTACATGCCAGGTTCCCACCAAATCATCCCGGTTGTGACCCAGGACCAGGTCTGCCACCTCAGGGTGGGCCATCATGGGGGCGGACCGGGCCACGGCCCTTCCGGACAGGCGGTCAGTCCGGAGGAAGCCGGATCTTTTCTCCAGGTCGGCCAGTCGTCCCGGGACCTCATCCAAGAAACGGCGGCGGGACCGGAGCCAGGCGTAGAGGTCGAGGGAAGAGGCCGTATTAAGGGGAGGGAGGCCCACCCTCTTTAAACCGGCCTCCAGGAAGGGGAGGTCAAAGGCCTGGCCATTATAGGTCAGGATCCGCCGACCCCGGAGAAGGTCCCGGGTCCGGCCAAGAAGCCCTTCCTGAAGGCGGTCATCCCTGCCCCCGGAGGGGTCGTAGACTTGGATGAGGTCGGATCCCTCCCCCTCTTTGGCAACCAGGAGGCCAACCAGAAAAATGCGGTCCTCCTCCCGGCGAAGCCCCGTCGTTTCAAGATCAAGAAGGCAGGTCCCCGCCTCCAAATCCAGGTCGCTTTCTTCCCGTAATTCTATCACTTCCATTCCGTCCCCCTGTGCTACAATATTTGTATTGAGTATACCAAAAACTTCCAGAAAGGACCCCCAATGATCTATTTCGATAATGCTGCGACCACCCCGGTCCACCCCGAAGTGGCTGAGGTCATCAACCATATCCTCCTCCACGAGTGGGGGAACCCTTCCTCCCTCCACCACATCGGCTTTGAAGCCGAAAAGAGGATGAGGGAAGCCGGCCGGGTCTTGGCCCGAGGCTTGGGGGTGGATCCTTCCTGTCTCATCTTCACCTCATGTGCCTCCGAATCCAACAACACGGCCCTGTGGGGGGCTGTTCGGGGGAAGATCGGGGTCAATGTGGTCATGGCCCAGGCGGAACATTCCTCCGTGGAGAGGACCGGCCTGGCCCTTCGTGAGGCGGGGGTGGAGGTCCGGGTCATCCCCGTCGACCGGGAGGGCTTCGTCGCGCCCGACCAAGTCGCCGGAGCGGTGGATGACAAGACGGCCCTGGTCACTGTCATGCAGGTCAACAATGAGCTGGGGTCGCGGAATGACCTGGCGGCCATCGGCCCCATGGTCAAGGCAAAGAATCCCAAGACGCTTTTCCATGTGGATGGAACCCAGGCCTTTGGCAAGCTTCCGGTCAAGCTGGAGGAATGGAAGGTGGACTCCTACTCCGCCTCAGCCCACAAGATCCACGGGCCCAAGGGGGTCGGCCTCCTTTATGTCCGCCAGGGGGTTAATTATCCCTCCCTAATTGCCGGTGGGGGACAGATGGGGGGCCGCCGGGCGGGGACAGAAAATGTGGCCTATATCTGCGCCATGGCCAAGGCCTATGACTTGGTCCAGGCCCATGTCCGGGACCACAAGGAGGAGATCTTGGCCATCTACCATCAGGCCATGGAGAGGATCCGGGCCCTTGATGGGGTCCGGGTCAATTCTCCGGCCCAGCACCTCAATCCCTATATCATCAACTTTGGCTTGGAGGGAGTTCGGGCGGAGGTCCTTCTTCACATGATGGAGGGGGAGGAGATGTACTTTTCCTCCGGATCCGCCTGTTCCAAGGGTCAGGCCTCCCCGGTCATTGAGGCTATCGGGGTCCCCGATGCCTATAAAGAAGGGATCCTCCGGATCTCTTTTGCCATGGAAAATAGCCCGGACCAGGTGGATCCTTTTTTCGATGCCCTGGAAAAATACGTTAGAGAAATCAGAAAAGTGACAGGATGGTCAAAGAATGCATAGCGATTGGGTAGTATCGGTCTCCTTCGGCGAGCTCATGCTCAAGGGAAGGAACCGGTCTTATTTTGTGAACAATGCGGTCCGCCACGTCATGCTGGCCGTCAAGCAGATCCCCATCAAGAGGACCTATTTCCAAATCGGTAAATTTTTCTTGGAGGTGGAGGAAAAGGACCTGAACCGGACGGTGGCCCAGGTCAGGAAGGCCTTCGGCCTAGCCTATGTGACGCCGGCCAGGAAGGTCGGCCCGGACATGGCATCCATTTCCGCTGTCGCTAAGGAAATGGCGGAAGAGAAGATGCAAAGAATTCAGGCGGAGACGGGGAAGGAGACGGTCAGCTTCAAGGTGGCCACCAAGCGGGCGGATAAAAACTTCCCCATGAAATCCCCGGACATTTCGGCCCAATTGGGCGGTGTTCTTTTGGAGGCCTTCCCCGCCTTGTCGGTCGACGTCCATGACCCGGACTTCATCCTCCATGTGGATATCCGTGACGATGCCTTCGTTTACACGGACCAGGTGGAGGGGATGGGGGGCCTCCCCTGGGGGTCCGGAGGCAAGGGCCTCCTCCTCCTATCCGGAGGAATCGACTCTCCCGTGGCCGGCTTCGAGATTGCCCGCCGGGGGATGGCCCTGGGAGCCATCCACTTCCACTCCTACCCCTTCACTTCTGAGCGGGCTCAGGATAAGGCCCTTCGGTTGGCGGAGAAGATGACGGAGTCGGTGGGCCCGGTCAAGGTCTTCATGGTCAACCTCCTGGACACCTACAAGGCGGTTCGGGAGGAGTGCTCGACGAGGAATACCACCGTCCTCTCCCGCCGGATGATGATGCGGATCGGCGAAGTCCTGGCTGACCGCTATAGCTACGATTGCTTCATCACGGGGGAGAGCCTGGGCCAGGTTGCCTCCCAGACCATCCAGGGGATCACCGTGGTCAATGATGCGGCTTCCCGCCCCATCCTCCGGCCCCTCATTGCTCGGGATAAGAACGACATTATCCGAGTGGCCCGGGACTTGGGAACCTATGAGATTTCCATTGAACCCTTTGACGACTGCTGCTCTATCTTTGCTCCCGATTCGCCCAACACCAAACCCAAGCTGGAGGATATTCTGGAAGAAGAAAAACGGCTGGATATTTCTGCTTTGATTAACCGGGCCATGGAAAGCCTGGAAATCATCGACCTCAGCGAATAGAAAGGACCTGTAATGAAAAAACTGACGAAGGCCGGGATCAGCTTCGGCACTGCCCTGGCCATGGTTGTATCCTATGTATCCTGGCACTCCATCCCCTGGGCCATCTTCCACGGGATCCTGGGATGGGTCTATGTGGTCTACTATGCCCTTCGCTATAGCCTGTAAGGGGAGTGAAAGATGAACCAACTCGGCCGACGACTGGGAAAAATCCTGACCATTCTGGGCATCTTCCTGGGTCTGGTCTTTCTGGTTTTCCTCGTTAACCAGTTTTATCTTCTCTACCAGCTACTGAAGGGGATCCATCCCTGGGTTGGGGGCCTTTTTGTCGGACTTCTGGCTTTTGCCCTGGCCTACCTCTTGATTCGCCTGGTCCTCCTCTATATTCGGAGCCTTCCGGCCCCCCACCTTCCCGACCACCCTACCCAGGAGGACTATGACCGCTACCTGGAGGATATGCTGGCCTGCCTGTCCAAGAACCGGCTCCTTTCCCGGGACCTCTTAACCGATGAGAGCCGGTCGAAAGAGGAAAGGGTGACCATCGCCTTGGATAGTTTGGACCGGGAGGGGGAGCCCATCATCCGGAGGCATGCCAATTCCATCTTCCTCTCCACGACCATTTCCCAAAACGGCTCCCTGGATGCCATCATGGTCCTGGTCACTTTGGTCAAGATGGTCTGGCAGCTGGGCCAGGTTTACGGGACCCGACCCTCGCTCAAAAGCCTAGGCAAGCTCTACCTCCAGGTGGCCAGCCTGGTCTTCATGGCCCGGTCTCTGGAGGACAGCGACCTCATCCCTGCCCAGCTTGAGCCCATGATTGCGGGCCTGGTCGGGGAGTCCATGGCCTCTGCCATCCCCGGCATGGTCCCCATGTCCAACCTCATCATCTCATCGGTCATGGAGGGGGCTATCAACGCCTTCCTGACCCTCCGGGTGGGCTTCATCGCCCAGGCCTACCTGGGCATGGATAGGCCCAAGCCCAAGAATGTCATCCAGCGACAAGCCTCTCTTCAGGCGGTAAAGGAGTTAGGATTGATCATTAAAGACTCCGGAAAATCCGTGGTGAAAGCTTTCATGGATCGGGTGAAACGTACCGCCCGGGATACGGCGAAAAGTTGGTTTTAGAAAGAATGAAAAAGAAAGGATGAATCATGAAAAGAAAAGTGTTGACCCTATTCCTGGCACTGTCGGTCCTTCTTACCGGCATCATGCCCGGATGGGAAGAAACCGCCCAGGCGGAAGAGGGACCGATTGAGATCCAGGTTAGCCGGATTTCCGGGAGCAACCGTTATACGACGTCTGCCGAGATTGCGGAAAGGGTGACCCAAAAAGCGGACAAGGTTATTGTAGCGTCCGGGGAAAACTATCCGGATGCCCTGGTTTCTGCACCCTTGTCGATGAAGGGAAACTTCCCCATCCTGCTCACCGCCAAAAACAGCCTGGATCCCCGGGTCAAAACCCAACTCCAGGCCCTTGCCCCTGAGGAGGTGGTCATCGCCGGGGGAGAGGGGGCGGTTTCCTCTCAAGTGGAGGAAGAAATTCAGTCCCTGACATCCGGAAAGATCACCCGGATCGGGGGAGAAAATCGCTACCAAACCGCCACCCTCTTTAAAGAGTATTGGGAAAAGACTTTCGGACAGGATGCCAAGGTCACCCTGGTCGACGGCAATAATTACCCGGACGCTCTTTCCGCCGCCGGCCTCATCTATGAGGAGGGAAGCCTCCTCTTGGCCGGCCCCGGCCAGACACCGGCCCATGTGGACCTGGTCATTGGTGGAGATAAGGCAGTCCCCGGCTATCCCGGCATCCGCCGAATCGCCGGAGAAGACCGCTTTGCAACGGCTGTAGAAATTGCTAAGGCAGCCGGAAAATCCTCTGTCATCCTCGTGGACGGGAAAAACTTCCCGGATGCCCTGTCGGCCGCAGCTCTGGCAAAGAAGGAAGGGGCCTCCATCCTCCTGGTTTCCGGGACCCACCTGCCAAAGCCGGTCCAATCCTATCTGGAGGAGAATAAGCCGACCAAGGTCACCATTGTGGGCGGGGAGAATGCGGTCTCCAAGGAGATTGAAAAGGAGATTGTCCCCTGCATCCGTGGAGAGCTCCACCAGTCAAAACCCTCGACAGGCAACTCAACCGGACAAGATAATCCTTCAACCAAGCCCAACTCCAATCCCCTTATTGGCAACACCGGTGATCCCCTAAAGGCTAAATATTTAGGCAATAGTGATACGAAGAAATTCCATTGGCAGTCCTGTAGTAGGGCAAAGAAAATTCTTCCGAAAAACCAGGTCGGCTTCTCTTCAAGGGAAGAGGCTATAAAAAATGGTTTTGTTCCCTGCAAGGTTTGCGAGCCCTGAGTTATCTTGATGGTTGGAAGAAGAAAAAAACTATGGAGAATAGCATGAATTTACAGGAAAAAATGAGAATCATTGAGGACTTCCCGACCAAGGGAATCTCCTATAAGGACATCACTACGATCCTATCGGACAAGGAAGCCTTCCAGGAGGCCATCCACCAGCTCCAGGCTCCGCTTAAGGACCTGGATTACGACTACATTATGGGGATTGAAGCCCGAGGCTTCATCATGGGGGCCGCCCTGGCCTATGCGGAAGACAAGGGCTTCCTCATGGCGAGAAAAGCCGGCAAGCTCCCCGGCCACACCGTCTCCTATTCTTATGACCTGGAATACGGCAAGGCCACCATCGAACTGGATATGGATTCCGTACCCGAAGGAGCCCGGGTCGTCGTCCTGGATGACCTCCTGGCAACCGGGGGGACAGCCAAGGCCTGTGCAAAACTCATCGAAAAAGCAGGTGGACAGGTGGCCCTGGCCCTCTTCCTCACTGAACTGACCGACCTTCCGGGTCGGGAGGTCTTGGAGAAGGAAGGCTACCCTGTAGTGTCGATTTTGAAGTGGACCCACTGAATTCTTAGCCCCGCCCTGGCTGGAGCTCATTTTCGCTGCTAGCCAGGGAAGCTCCGCCCTGGCTGGGGCTCATTTTCGCTGCTAGCCAGGGAAGCTCCGCCCTGGCTGGGGCTCATTTCCGCCGCTAGCCAGGGAAGCTCCGCCCTGGCTGGGGTTCATTTTTGCTGCTAGCCAGGGTAACCCTCTGGCTTGAGTCTCATTTCGCCTTGAGCCAGGGCGGTATATAGGCTTCATCCATAGAAAAACCGGCAGGAAGGACGAATCCTTCCTGCCGGTTTTTGAATTTCTCCAATTAGAGGCAAGCCTTAGCGTATTAGAGGCAAGCCTTAGCGGCTTCCAGAGCCTTATCGAAGTCGGGGAAGTTGGTGTTCTGTTCCACATACTCCACATATTGAACCTTGTTGTCCCGGTCGATGACGAAGATGGACCGGTTGATGAGCTTGAGCTCATCGATGAGGGCGCCATAGTTCTCGGCGAAGGACCGGTCCTGGTAGTCTGAGGCCATGACCGAGTTTTCAATATCGTGGGAAGAGCAGAAACGCTGGGCGGCAAAGGGGAGGTCCATGGAGATGGTCATGAGGCGGACCTCATCGCCCATTTTTTCCACTTCTTCGTTGAAGCGCATAGTCTGGAGTTCGCAGACCTGGGTGTCCAGGGAGGGGACGGCGGAGAAGATCTTGACCTTGCCGTCGAAGTTTTTCAGGCTGACGGGGTTGAGTTCCTTGTCAACGGCGTTGAAGTCGGGGGCCTGGTCACCCACCTTGATTTCTGTCCCTAAGAGGGTCAGTTCGCTGTCGCCCATTTTGAATCCGGTTCTTTTATTCATTTCGTGCTCCTTTCAAGCATTTTTCCTTGATTTCGTATCGTAAATTCTGGTCTGGACGTGTATAATAAGACGTCACTTTAAACTATACCCAATGTTCGACATTCAATAAATCAATTGCTCTACAAAAGCTACTACATTCGGGAACCCGACCAGGCAGCTTTCCAGCCGGAAGAGAGGAAAGGAGAAACACATGGAGCAAATACATTTGGTGGGCGTGTCTAAGTCCTTCGGTGATGACCTCATCCTTGACCACTTAGACCTAACGATTATTGAGGATGAATTCCTCACCTTGCTTGGCCCTTCAGGCTGTGGGAAAACAACCACCCTCCGGATCATCGGAGGCTTCACCCAGCCGGATGAGGGGAAGGTCTATTTCCACGGAAAAGACATCACCGACCTTCCTGCCCATCTCCGAGAGGTCAACACGGTTTTTCAGCAATATTCTCTTTTTCCTCACCTCAACGTGGAGGACAATGTGGCCTTCGGCCTTACCCTGAAACAAGTTCCCAAAAAAGAAATCAAGACCCGGGTGGATGACATCCTGGGCTTATTAAACTTATCCGGCTTCCAGAAGCGGACCATCGACCAGCTCTCGGGCGGCCAGCAGCAGCGGGTGGCCATTGCTCGGGCCCTGGTCAATGAGCCGGAGGTCCTTCTTTTGGATGAGCCCCTGGCGGCCCTGGATGCTAAGCTCCGAAAGGGGATGCAGATCGAACTCAAAAGGATCCAGCGGGAAACCGGAGTTACTTTTATCTTCGTCACCCACGACCAGGAAGAAGCCCTGACCATGTCCGACCGGATCGTCGTCATGAACCAGGGCCATATCCAGCAGATCGGGCGCCCCATCGACATCTACAATGAGCCGGTCAACCGCTTTGTGGCCGACTTTATCGGGGAATCCAACATCGTCGAGGGAGTTATGGAGGCGGGGGATAAGGTGACCTTCTCCGGCCACACCTTCACCTGCTTGGATGAAGCTTTCCCGGCAGGGGAGAGGGTGGATGTGGTCATCCGTCCGGAGGACGTGGAGCTGGTTCCCGTGGAAAAGGGCATGCTCCAAGGCCAGGTCCTGACCTCCCTCTTCAAGGGAGTCCACTACGAAATGCAGCTCCAGGTCGGGAACGAAGTCTACCTGGCCCAATCCACCAGGACCGCCCCCGTGGGGTCTATGGTCGGCATCTACATCGACCCCGAAAACATCCAAAATATGCATAAAACGCCCCGGGCGGAGGTCCACTCATGAGGGGCTACCGGCGCTTGACCAGTCCCTACCTCCTCTGGGCCCTTATCTTTGTCCTGGTCCCCCTGGTCATGACTTTTTACTATGCCTTCAGCCTGGATGGGTCCTTCAGCCTGGTCAACTTCCAGCGTTTCTTTACCGGACCGGCCCTGGTCACCCTGGTCAAGTCCCTCCGGGTGGCCTTCCTCTCCACCCTGATCTGCCTGGCCCTGGGCTATCCCATGGCCTATTTCATCGCCCAAACATCCATCCGCTTCCGGCCCATGGCCATGACCTTGATTATTATTCCCATGTGGATGAACTTCCTCCTCCGGACCTACTCCTGGATGACCCTGCTTTCCCGGAAGGGAATCATCTCCACCATCCTGGTCTCCCTGGGGATGGGGCCGGTTGACCTCCTCTATACGGAGTACGCCGTCATCCTGGGCATGGTCTATAACTTCCTCCCCTTCATGGTCCTTCCCATCTACACATCCCTTTCCAAGATGGACCGGTCCCTGGTCGAGGCGGCCAATGACCTGGGGGCAAACCGGCTTCAGACCTTCCGCCGGGTCACCTTCCCCCTCTCCCTTCCCGGGGTTTTCTCCGGCATCTCCATGGTCTTCATTCCGGCCATCTCCACCTTTGAAATCTCCACCCTCCTAGGCGGGAACAAGACCAATTTGATCGGAAACGTGATCGAACAGCAATTTACCGTGACGGGGAATTGGAATTACGGCTTTTCCATGGCCGTCATCCTCATGGTCTTCCTGGTCCTCTCCCTCCTCTTTACCAAGGAGGAAGAAGAGGAAATCACCAAGAAGAGATCCGGGAAGGGAGGAAAATCATGAACAAACATCTCAGACGGGTCTACATGGCCCTGATTTATCTCTTTCTCTATGCCCCCATCCTGGTCCTCATGGTCTTTTCCTTTAATGCGGGAAAGAACCGGGGGAGGTGGGAGGGCTTCTCCTTGAAGTGGTACCAAAGCCTCATGGGGAATGAGGCCATCCTCCTGGCCCTCCGGAATACCCTCCTGGTGGCCCTCCTGGCCACTCTCTTCGCCACCTTAATCGGCAGCCTGGGCGCATTGGCCATCTATTATTACCGGAAGAGGGCCAAGCGGGCCCTCACGGTCATCAACCAGATCATCGTCATCAATCCCGATATCGTGACCGCGGTAGGTTTCATGGCCCTCTATGCCTTGTTCCGCCTACCCTCGGGCTTTGCCACCCTCCTCCTCTCCCATGTGGGCTTTTGCGTTCCCTATGTGGTCCTCTCCGTCCTTCCCCGCCTGGTCACCATGCCCAAGGCGCTCCCGGAAGCGGCCATGGACCTGGGGGCCACCCCCTTCCAGACCTTCCGCTATGTGGTCCTCCCCTACATGAAGCCGGGGATTGTTTCCGGCGCCCTCATGGCTTTCACCATCTCCATCGACGACTTCGCCATTTCCTTCTTTACCACAGGAAACGGGGTAGATACCATCTCCACCCTGGTCTATTCCATGGCCCGGCGGGGGATCAACCCGGAGATCAACGCCATGTCCACCCTCCTCTTCCTGGCCATGCTTCTTCTCCTTTTGAGCGTGAACAAGAAGTCCCTCCAAGCCCTGGAAGGAGGAATTTGATATGGTTCGTTTGTTAAAAAAGAAAGGCATGTTTTCTCTGGCTCTTCTCTTGAGCCTGGCCCTCCTTCTTCCTCTATTAACCGGTTGCCAGAGAACCCGAACAAAGACCGGAAATGTGGTGAATATTTATAACTGGGGGGAATACATTGACCCCAGCCTGGTCAAACAATTCGAGGAGGAAACCGGGATCAAGGTGGTCTACTCCACCTTTGCGACCAATGAGGACCTCTTTGTCAAGATCCAATCCGGCGGTGCAAACTACGACCTCATCTGCCCCTCCGACTACATGCTGGACAAGATGAAGAAGGCCGGGCTCCTGGAAAAGATCGACTACGACAAGATTCCCAACATGAAATACATCGACAAGGAATTCCTCTACCAGGCCTATGATCCGACCCAGGAATACTCGGTTCCCTACTTTTGGGGGACGGTCGGCATCGTCTATAATAAGACCATGGTCCATGAGGAGGTGGATTCCTGGGACATCCTCTGGAAGGAGGACTACCGCCGAAACATCCTCATGATGGACTCCACCCGGGACTCTTTCGCCATCGGCCTCATCCGCCGAGGTTATTCCCTGAACTCCGAGAGGGAGGAGGAGTTGGCCGAGGCCCAGAAAGACCTCATCACCCAACGCCCCCTGGTCTATGCCTACCTGGTGGACCAGATCAAGGATATTATGATCAACGACGAGTGCGCCCTGGCTGTCATGTTTTCGGGGGATGCGGTTGAAGCCTTGGAGCGGAATGAGAACCTGGCCTATGTCATCCCCAAAGAGGGAACCAACATCTGGTTTGATGCCTGGGCCATCCCCAAGGGGGCGGCCAACAAGGAAAATGCCGAGGCTTTTATCAACTTCATGTCCCGGCCCGACATCACGGCCATCAATGCCGAATATATCGGCTACTCCCTGCCCTCTACGGCCGGAAAGGAGGCCCTCCCGGAGGAAATTCGGGAGGATCCTGTGGCCTATCCCGACCTAAGCTTGGTGGACCGGCTGGAAGCCTTCAAGGATATGGGGGATTTCACCAAGGTCTACAATGAACTATGGCAGGATGTGAAGAACCAATAGCAAAGGATTGTCATGAATTACGTGGAATGGATTCGACAAGTGGATGAGGGGACATGGACACCGGCCTACCTGGTCCGGGTGACCGAGCCCTTCCTTTGGGATTCCATGAAAGAGGTCATTCAAAAAGACCTTTTGGGCGGGAACTTCCTGGATTTCAATTACCAGGAAGTAGCCTTTGAAGACCTCTCCGGCGAGTCCTTTCTGACGGCGACGGAGACCCTGCCTTTTATGGGGGACCGGCGGGCCATCGTCATTGAAAATGTCCCCCTCCAGAGGGATGAGGTAAAGAAGAATGAGGCCCTTCTTGAGATTCTCGCCGGCTACCTGAAAGAACCCAACCGGTCCACCATCCTCTTCCTCCACTTTTTGGGCCAGGCCCCCTTTAAGGGGAAGGTCTTCAAAGCGATGGCCCCTTATCTTCAAAACGTGGACCTCTACCGCCTGGACCGCCGGTCCTTGGAATCCTTCATCCATAAGAGGATGGGAGCCAAGGGGGTCCGGGCGGACAAGGCCCTGCCCGCCTTCCTGGCCGACCGGTCAGGCTATCTGGATTATCAGTCGGAGACCACCCTCTTTTCTGTGGCTAACATGGTCGATGTTGCTTTAGGAATGAGCCGGGAGGGACGACTTTCCCTGGAAGAGGCCAAGGCTGCCTTGGCCGATCCCCTGGAGGAATCCATCTTTGCCCTCATGGATGCCTTTGGGGGTCGCAAGCGGTCCGACTGTCTCTCCATCTTCCAGGACTTCCGAAAGATTTCCATGGAAGCCGGCATGGTCTTTAATATGACCATCCGTCAAGTCCGAAACCTGATCGGGGTCAAGCTCCTCAAGGCCCGGAGAATTTCCCTGGGGGAGGGAACCCGGCGTCTGGGCCTGTCCTCCTTTGAATACCGCAAGCTTTTGGGCTTCGTTGATAAGTATTCTCTGGAGGAACTCTATGCCCTCCACCGGAAGCTCTTTGAAATGGATGTGGCAATGAAGTCCAAGTCCTATGACCTCCTGGATGGGATGGAGCGGTTTTTTGCCTCAATTTAGGGAGAAAGTATGAGAGAGAATGAAAAAGTCAAATATACGATTTGGGAGAACGTGACCTTCATGATAGCCACGGCTTGGAAAAGCCAAAAACGTGTCCTCTTCATCTGCCTGGCTGTGGTCGGTGTTTCTCTAGCCCTTAACCTGGTTCAACTCTTTATTGCACCGGAGATCTTGGCACAGGTGGAGAAAGAGGCTTCTGTTCAAGAGCTTTTCCTTACCATCTGCCTATTTACCGGTGGTCTTTTTCTTTTCCAGGCCTTGAATGCCTACCTTGCCACCATCCGGATGCCGGGGGAAATTGATGTTCGCACAGCCATCATTCGTCAATTAACGAGAAAGAATCTGGATACCTCCTATCCCAATATTCATGACCCTGCAATTTTGAAACTGGAGGCCCAAGCCAAGCGGTCGACCAATGGGAATAGCGATGCCGCTGAGCATATTTGGCGGACCATCACGGATCTTCTGACAAACGTGGCAGGGTTTATCGTCTATCTTTTTTTGCTCTCGAATATCAATCCTCTCCTCCTTTTGTTGGTTATGGGGACGGCTATAGGAGGATTTTTTATTTCCCATTATATTTATGAATGGGAATACCGCCACAAGGAAGAAAGGGAAGTTTACGACAAGGAGATCAATTACTTTTTAGTAAAGCCACGTGAGCTGGCCTTGGCCAAGGAGATCCGAATTTTTGGCCTGGCTCCTTGGCTAAGGGAATTGAGGATGAAATCCATGAAGGCCCTATCCGCCTTCCTCGTTCGGAGGGAGAAGGCCTATCTTTGGGCTAACGTGGTGGATGTGGCCCTCAGCTTCCTCCGGAATGGGGCAATCTATGCCTATTTAATCAAGCAGACCTTGGACCTGGGCTGGCCCGCATCCAAGTTCCTACTATTGTTTTCTGCAGTGGGCGGGTTTACGGCATGGATTACGGGAATTTTGACCCAATTCAACCAGCTCCATAAAGAGAGTCTCGCCCTTTCCCGAATCCAGGAATACCTCCACTTACCGGAGCCTTTTTCCTTTGAGGAAGGGCTTCCTTTGCCTTTGGCCTATGACTATGAGTTAACTTTCGAGGATGTCTCCTTTGCCTATCCGGGAAGCGATAAGAAAATTTTGGACCATATCAACCTGACGATCCATCCCGGTGAAAGATTGGCTGTGGTAGGCCTGAATGGGGCGGGGAAGACGACAATGGTCATGCTTTTTTGCGGTTTCTATGACCCCACGGAGGGGCGGGTCCTCTTGAATGGTCAAGATATTCGTGCCTTCAACCGTAGGGAATACTATGCCCTTATTTCCGGCGTCTTCCAGGATTTTTCCATTCTTGATACCACGATTGCCGAATGTGTTGCTCAGACAGCGGATTTTGATCGAGAAAAGGTCCTCCGTTGTTTGGACCAAGCAGGCTTAAAGGAAACCATAGATAGACTCCCCAAGGGGATGGACACCCATCTTGGCCGGGAAGTGTATTTGGACGGGATTGTCCTTTCCGGCGGTCAAACTCAGAGATTGATGCTGGCTCGGGCTCTTTATAAAGATGGCCCCATTCTTGTTTTGGATGAACCCACAGCAGCTCTGGATCCGCTTGCGGAAAGCGAAATTTATCGAAAGTATGAGGGGATGACGGCAGGTAAGACCTCCCTTTTTATCTCCCACCGCTTGGCTTCCACCCGCTTCTGTGACCGCATTCTTTTTATTGCAGACGGTGGCATTCTTGAAGAGGGAAAACATGAGGACCTGGTCGCTAAAGGTGGTCCTTATGCGGATCTTTTTGAGGTTCAAAGCCGCTATTACCGGGAAGGAGGGGAGAAGAATGGAAAAGAAAAGTAGCACAATTGGCTTTCGGGAAACCCTGGCCATCCATCGGAGAGCGGTGGCCGACATGAACCGACTTTCTCCGGCCTGCTTTGTCCCTTTCATCCTTTCCGCCGGAGTAAAAGCCATTTCTCCCTATGTCTCCATCTGGCTCTCCGCCCGGCTCATCAATGAGCTGGCTTCCCTTCGCCGTCCTGAAGTCCTAGGCAGGTGGGTCTTCCTCATCCTGGTCATTACCATCGTTACTGACCTCCTTCAGGCGGTTTTGGACCGGTGGAAAAATGTGAAAGATGAACTCTTTTATAACCGGTATGAGTCCCTCTATACGGATAAATTTATTGAGATGGATTATGCGGACTGCGATAAACAGGAAGTCCGGGACCTCTTCACCCAAATTCAGCAAAGTACCAATTGGGGAGGGTGGGGTTTCGATTATTTAACCATGTATTTTTCCCAAGCGGTTGAAGGCCTTTTTGGGATCTTTTCAGCCTTTGCTTTGACGGTCAGCCTGTTTACCCAAATGGTTCCTCCATCGGGGGGAGATTTGACCCTACTCAACCACCCGATCTTCATCGTCACGGTCCTCCTTTTCATTCTTGGAGTGACTTTTCTGGGGCCGGCCCTGGGGAAGAAGGCCAATTCCGTTTGGAGTGATCTGGCAGAGGAATCGCGTTTTGGAAACCGACTATTTAGCCACTTTTGTTTTGTTAAGCTAGGAAATAAAGAAAAAGACATGGACCGGCGGATCTATTGCCAGGGAGATTTGATGGCCCATTATATTGATACCGTCAATATCTTTGGCGTGGGTTCACACTTTGACCGACTGCTAACCACGACAGTCGGGCTGAGGACGGCTTTCGCTGCAGGTCTATCTGCCCTTTTATCCGGTGGAATTTATCTTTTTGTCTGCTTAAAAGCCTTGGGTGGTGCCTTTGGGATCGGAAGCGTCACCCAATATGTACGGGCTGTCACCTCCTTTTCAGGAAATGCCGCCATGGTCTTGGAAACGATGAACCATATGCAGACCAATGCGGAATTCCTGACCTCCATTTATCAATTTTTGGACATCCCCAATGCCATGGGGAAGGGAGAGCGAAGCCTCAACAAGGGAAGAGCCCTCCGGTATGAAGTGGAATTTAGGGATGTCTCTTTCAAGTATCCGGGCTCTGATCTTTGGGCACTTCGCCATATTAATTTTCATTTTCAGCAGGGGCGCCGTCTGGCGATTGTGGGTGAAAATGGAAGTGGGAAAACCACTTTTATCAAGCTCCTTTGCCGCCTCTACTATCCCCAGGAGGGGCAAATCCTTCTTAATGGGGTTGACATCCGGGATTACAACCATGATGAATACATGACTTTCTTTGCCGTCGTCTTCCAGGATTTTCAGCTCTTGGCACAAGCTTTGGGAAATAACGTAGCGGGTCGCAGTGACTATGACCGGGAGAAAGCCCGAGAAGCCCTGGTGGAAGCCGGATTTGGGGAGAGATTGCTGCGGATGGAAGAGGGACTGGATACCATGCTTTATAAGGATCTCTCGGAAAAAGGGGTGGACTTGTCGGGTGGAGAAGCGCAGAAGATTGCTATTGCCCGAGCTTTATATAAGGATGCCCCCTTTATTGTCTTGGATGAGCCCACGGCAGCCTTGGATCCTATAGCTGAGGCGGAAATATATAGTAAATTTGACCAAGTCGCTCAAGATAAAACAACAATCTTTATTTCGCACCGTCTGTCCTCTTGTAAATTTTGTGATGAAATTGCAGTATTTCATGAGGGGAGAATTATTCAGCAAGGAAGCCACAAAGACCTTCTTGCTGGTGGGAAAGGAAAATACCATGATCTTTGGATGGCCCAGGCCCAGTATTATACAAAATAAAGCTGAAGGTCAGGAAATCGACAAACTAGGGCATGAGGATATTCTTTCCAAGGATTGAAGATCATGAGAGCATTTTCACCGGTTTGCTTCCCTTAAAGATTTGTCAAAGAGGTAAAAATAATGTAAGATAAGTAGGACGAATTCCGATAGGGCGAGTGGATTATTTCCGATGATCCATGGCCCCTGTTGGAAACGTTGTCTTACCAATAGTTATGCAGTAAGCATCGCTATATTCTAAGGAGGAATGAATGAAAACAAGTAAAAAATTACTCACGATTCTCGTTGCCTTTGCAATGGTGATCACCTTTGCTGCTTGTGGCAACAAAACCCCTGCGGAGAGCTCTGGAGCCCCTGCTAGCGAAAGCCAGCCAGAATCTTCTGAAAAACCGGCTGAAGCTGGAAAAAGCTATGACATCGGTGTCGCGATTTACCAGTACAACGATAACTTCATGACCCAGTACCGTGAAGAACTGGCCAAGTACTTCAAGGAACTCGGGGAAAAGAATGGCGTGACCTACAACGTCGAATTCCAGGATGGAAAAAACGACCAGGCCACCCAGACCGAACAGCTCAACAACTTCATTGCTCAGGGCAAGGACTTGATCATTGCCAACCTCGTCGACCCGACCGGTGCTGACCAGGTGATCAATTCCGCTAAACAGGCCAACATCCCTGTCGTCCTGATCAACCGTGAAGCAAATACCGAAACCATGGAAATCTGGCCCGGAAAGACCACCTACGTTGGTGTTGACGCTCGTCAGTCCGGAATCTACCAGGGTGAAATCATTGCCGCTCTGGAGAAGAAGGGTGACATCAATGGCGACGGCAAAGTCAACTATGTCATGATTATGGGCGATGCCGGAAACGTTGATGCTGAACAGAGAACTAAGTACTCCGTGGAAACCCTCCAGAAGACCATCCCCGCTGAATCCCTGGGCGAACCCCAGAGAGGAAACTGGGACCAGGCCAAGGGTCAGGAAATTGCCGCCAACGCCCTTTCCCAGTATGGTAAAGACGTTGAAGTCATCTTCTGTAACAACGACGGAATGGCTCTGGGTGCCAAGCAGGCTATTGATGGAGCCGGCCGTAAAGTCAACGAAGACATCTACCTGGTCGGCGTTGATGCTCTTCCTGAAGTCATCGAACTCCTGGGCAAGGGCGAATTCACCGGTACCGTTTTGAATGACTACTTCAACCAGGCCCACACCGCCGCTGAAGTTGCCATCAAACTCTTAGACGGTAACGACGTTTCTTCTTATTACTGGCATGACTACGTCAAGGTATTGAAGCCTGAAGACGCTGAGCTCAAGCGCCTGGATTACAAAGAAGAATCTGTTGAAGAATATAACAAGCGTATCGAAGAGCAGTATGGTGATGCTGCCAAATAAGTAATTCAATAGGGAATAAGGCACCGCTCCCTTGAGCGGTGCCTTTTTTCCATATATTGCCGGTTTTCTTAATTTCTTCTCTCTTAAAACCGGACTTTACTTCGGAAGTTGTACAAGATTCTTCGCAGACCTAGAAAGGGCCCATCTATGAATGACATCATTCTAGAAATGAAACATATTTACAAGGCCTTTCCCGGTGTTCAAGCCCTTGATGATGCAAATTTAACCTTGAGAAAGGGGACGGTCCATGCATTGATGGGGGAGAACGGTGCCGGGAAATCCACCTTGATGAAGTGCCTATTTGGTATTTATAAAAAGGACAGCGGAGATATTCTCTACCAGGGAAAAAGTGTTAACTTTACGACGTCCAAGGAAGCCATTGACGCCGGTATCTCCATGATCCACCAGGAACTCCAACCTATCCCCATGATGACCATTGCAGAGAACCTCTTCCTTGGAGACTATCCGACCAAAAGAGGTTTCGTGGACCATGCAACCATGAACAAGGAGACGGCGGGCTATTTGGAGGCCGTTGGGCTTCAGGTTCCCCCCACCACCCTTTTGGCCAACCTGACCATCTCCCAGCAACAATCTGTGGAAATTGCCAAGGCCATTTCCCACCATGCCAATATCGTCATTATGGACGAGCCGACCTCTTCTTTGACCATGAACGAGGTTGACACCTTATTCGGTATTATTCGAAATTTATGTAAGCAAGGAATCGGAATTATTTATATCTCCCACAAGATGGATGAGATCAAAGAGATTGCAGATGATGTCACCATCATGCGGGACGGGAAATACGTTGGCACCTTCGATGCCAAGAAAATTTCCAACCAGGAAATCGTCCGCCACATGGTCGGCCGGGAGCTGACCAACCAGTATCCGGACCATGTGGATGAGTCCAAAGACGACATCGCCTTGGAAGTAAAAAGCTTCACTTCACCCACCTCCCATTCCTTTGTTGACTGCTCCTTCAAGTTAAAGAAGGGGGAGGTTCTGGGCGTAGCCGGCTTGGTCGGCGCCCAACGGTCCGAACTCATGGAATCCATTTTCGGCCTCCGCCTCCATGAACCCGGAGGAGAGCTTTTTGTCAATGGAAAAAAGGTGGAGATCAATTCTCCCAAAGAAGCCATTAAGAACGGCCTGGCCCTGGTGACAGAGGACCGAAGAGGATCCGGGATTTTCGGCGTCCTGGGCGTAGGGGATAACATCACCATCTCCTCCTTGTCCCGTTACAAAAAGTCGACCGGGCTCCTAAATACCGCTAAGATGGCTGAGGTGGTCGAGAAGGGGATTGACGCCCTTCGAATCAAGACCCCTTCCGCTGCTACTCATATCAATAACCTATCCGGCGGCAACCAGCAAAAAGTCATTCTCTCCCGCTGGCTGGCCACCGATCCGGATATCTATATCCTGGATGAGCCGACACGAGGCATCGACGTCGGTGCAAAATACGAAATTTATGAGATCATCGATAACCTGTCCAAGGAGGGAAAATCCGTCATCATGATTTCCTCGGAGATGGGAGAAATTATCGGGATGTCTGACCGGATCATGGTTATGTGTGAGGGTCGTATTTCCGGCTATCTCACGGCTGAAGAGGCAACCCAGGAAAAAGTGATGGACTTGGCCACCCGGTTCATGACGAAGAATGTTGTAGAAGGAGAATCTCATGAGTGAAAAGATAAAAAAACCGGCTGACATTCGCAAGACCTCGGTGAAGGATTGGCTGATTGAGAATGCCTTAATTGTCGTCATCTTCGCTATGGTGATTTACACATCATTTTCCGCCGATAACTTTGTCAGCTTTATTAACCTGAAGAATATCCTGGCCAATGTTTCCGTCCGCTTTGTGATTGCTCTTGGTGTTTCCGGTTGCTTGATCACACGAGGGACAGACCTTTCTGCAGGCCGTGTTGTAGGTTTAACTTCAGTGCTCACTGCTCTTATGCTCCAACGTCCGGAAGCTCCCGGCGTTCTTTATGAAGGGATTGCCGGATCGCCCATTCCCGTCGCCTTTTTAGCTGCCTTGGCCCTAGGTGCCCTGGTTGGCCTGCTGAACGGCTGCGTTGTCGCCTTCCTGCATGTTCCGCCCTTTATCGCCACCCTGGGTACCCAGATTGCCATCTATGGAACCAACATGATCCTCTCCCAGAACAAACCCATCGGGTCACTCAATAACACCTTCACCGGCTTCGGTGCTCAGGGCTTGACCATTGGCGGTTTGATTATTCCCTGGGTTTTCTTTGTTGCCCTTCTCGTTGGCGTAGTCATGTATGTGATCTACAACTACACCACCTACGGAAAGAATATGTATGCCATCGGCGGCAATGAGATTGCAGCGGAAGTCTCCGGCGTGAATACTCAGCGGTCCAAGCTGAAAATTTATACCATTGCCGGTCTCCTCTACGGTCTGGCCGGATTCCTTCTGACTGCTAAAACCGGGTCAGCAGCCGTTTCCGCCGGAACCGGTTACGAGCTGGAAGCCATTGCAGCAGCCACCATCGGCGGCGTTTCCACCGCCGGCGGCGTAGGAACGGTCCCCGGCGTCCTCCTGGGCGTCCTGGTTTTCGAACTTTTGAAGACCTGCCTCCAGTTCCTGGGTATCACTCCGGAAATGACCAATATCTTCCAGGGTGCCGTCATCGTCATCGCTGTTGCCCTCGATATCCGCAAGACCATGCGGAAGAGATAGTCTTTGAGGCGTTTTTATGGACGGTAAAAAGGAAAGAATGACCAATGAACAATCAAGGGTTCAGGAGGGGGCTTATCCCCCCCTTGAACCTTTTCTTTTGGAAAATGAGGATCTCCGTTTAGTTCTCCTCCCGAATCGGGGCTTTAAGTTGGCCTCCCTTTTCGACAAGGCTAAGGGGGTGGAGTGCCTCTTCCGGCCTTCGGCTTTCGAAGAGGGGGATTGGGGCCGGCTCGGGAAGTTGGGAGAAATTTATCGACCGAGAAAAATAGGGGATGATTTTTCCCACCACGACCGGTCGGGTTTGGATGACTGCATCCCGACAATTGACCCCTGCCGCCTCCAGGACCCTCCCTTGGAGACCTTTGACCATGGAGAGGTTTGGTCCCAGGCCTGGCAGGTGGTTGAGGCTGGAAAAGGGGAGGTCACCTGCCGGGTTGAACTGGCTTCCATGCCCCTGACTCTGGAAAGAATGGTTTCCCTCCAAGGGAGGGGAGTCCGCCTGGATTACCGCCTGACCAACCATGGGGACCGGGCCTATCCCTGGCTTTGGACCCTCCATGGCCTCCTCCGCTTTTCTCAGGATGGGGTCCTGGTCCTTCCGGAGCCCTTCTCCGTAAAGAATGTCCAGAATGAGGAAGTTTGGGATTTTGACCCCCGGATCTTATCCTATCTTTGGGATAACCACACCTATAAGTTCTACTATGAGGGGAAAGCCCCCAAGGGGCCAACCGGGGTTCTTTATCCGGAGGCCGGCCTGGCTGTCCAACTCCACTATGACCAGGACCTCTTTCCCTACCTGGGCGTCTGGATCACCACCGGAGGCTATATGGGGGAGAAAAACCTGGCCATCGAGCCCTCCAATGGCTACTATGACCGGCTGGATCGGGCTCTGGAAAATGGGACCGGGGACTGGCTGGAGGCCGGCCGGGAAATGACCTGGCAGGTGGAACTGACGATACAAGACCTGGATGAGGATCCGGCGGGCCGGGGTGACCAAAAAGAAGGGAGTCTTTATGACCAAAGCAAGAGAAAATAAAGGGCAAATTCTTGACCGACTGAGCCGGGTCATGGATCAAAAGATGGGGCTGGGACCTGAGGGAAAATTTTTCTTTGCCCCCTCCCGGATCAACCTGATTGGGGAGCATATCGACTACAATGGGGGCCAGGTCTTTCCCTGTGCCATTACCATAGGAACCTACGGTCTGGCTAGGCCCAACGACCTGGGCAAGCTTCGCCTGGGCTCCCTCAACCTCAAAACCTTCGGAGAGGTCGCCTACCCCCTTCCGGATTATGACAATCAACGGGGCTGGATCAACTACCCCATCGGGGTCTTCCGCTATTTGGAGGACCTGGGCTACGGTCAGGAGAAAAAAGGTCAGGGACTGGATATCCTCATCTATGGCAATATCCCCAACGGAGCCGGCCTTTCTTCTTCCTCCTCCATCGAGCTCCTCTTCGCCGTCATTTTCGACCACTTCCTGGCAGGAGGGAAGGTGGACCGGATGGATATGGTTCGCTCGGGTGTCTGGTGTGAGAATGAATTCTTCGGCCTCCACACGGGGATCATGGACCAGTATGTCATCGGCTTCGGCAAGAAGGACTACGCTATGGTCCTGGATACTTCCGTCCCCAGCCATACTTACGTCCCTTTTGAACTCAAGGGAGCAAGAATTGTGATCATGAATACCCGCAAGCCCAGGGCCCTCAAGGATTCCAAGTACAACGAGAGGCGGTCCGAGTGTGAAAAGGCCCTGAACATCCTCAGGAAGGACAGGGACATCCGCCATCTCTGCGACCTGGGGAAGGAGGACCTCCCTCTCCTGGAGAAGATCCGGGACACCACCATGAGGAAGCGGGCCAAGTATGTGGTGGAGGAGAACATCCGGGTCAAGGAAGCCGTTCAGGCCTTGAAGGACCAAGACCTGGTTAAGTTGGGCCGGATCCTCAGGGCCGGCAACAAGGCCCTCCGCGAGGAATATGAGGTGACCGGACCGGAGTTGGATGCTATCACCGGAGCGGCCAATGCCCACCCGGATTGCTATGGGGCCCGGATGACGGGGGCCGGCTTCGGCGGCTGTGCCATCGCCATCGTCAAGGAAGGGGCTATCGAGGACTTCAAAGCTCGGGTCGGGTCGGCCTATAAGAAAGAAACCGGCCGAGAGGGCGAATTCATCATCTCGGAGGTTGGGGATGGAGCCCGGCTGATCGAGGAATAAAAAAAGAGGGAAGCGAACATGGAGTTCGCTTCCCCTTTTTTTGGCTTTGTTTATGCTTCGTCTTCTTTCGCCCGAAAAACCTGGAGGTAATGGGGAAGAAGGGTGATATTCAAAGGATAGGAGCCTCCCTTGTCGCCATCAACCAGGATGACAGAGGAATCATGTCCTTCCCCAACGGAGATCCTGGCTTCCTGAAGGCTTCGGTGAATCAGGTTTTCCGGCGTCTCCTTCAAGTTGTCCCCTGAAAGGAGTTTGGGAATGAGTTTGATTTTATCGAAAGCGGATGAGGCTTTGAGAGCGAGGAGGTTGAGCTTCCCATCTTCCAGATCGGCATCCGGAAAGAGATTTTGTACGCGAACGAGTGCGTTACCCAGGGCAATAATAATCAGGGAATAGTTGTCAGAGAGGTCCTCTCCATCGACATTGAGGGTGAAAGGGATGGTTTCCTGGTCCCCCAGGGAATCCAAGGCTCTTTTTATATAGGCCAGGTTCCCCTCTTTTTCCTTCTCATCGCCGGAAGTTTCTGCGATATTCTCAAAGAGGGGGCCCATATTGACCGAGGTGATAAAGTAATCTTCGTTCACCTTTCCTAGATCGATGGTGGCCGGCTCAATGTTTTTGAACTGGTCAATCGCTTCTTCATAGTTATTGGAAAAGCCCAGCATACCGGCAAGATTGTTCGTGGTCCCCATGGGAACCACCCCGATGATGGGCCGGTATTCATGGGGAGCGACCGCACAGACCCCATCATGGATGGTCCCATCCCCACCCATGAGGAAGAGGGCATCGTACTTTTCTCGGACGGCTTCTTCGGAGAAACGCCCGACATCCTCTTCTTTTTTGGTTTCCTTGATGGTAATTTCTTCAAAGCGATCTCGAAGGATGTCCTGAAGTTTTTGTGCAAATTCATCCGCTTGGTCCTCCCCGGAATGAGGATTAACCACAATCAATGCTTTTTTCATAGATTCTCCTTTTTTGAATGAACTATTGGTCTTGGGCGAGGTCTTTTTTCAAGAGGCCCAGGAGGAGGCAGGCGACGGCGGAGCCGGCGACCAGGGCGATAAGGTAGCCTAAGGGGTTGTCAATGACTCCAATGACCCAGATTCCTCCATGGGGAGCCCGGATGGAGCAACCAAAAATCATGGAGAGCATCCCGGCCACAGCGGAACCGGCTACGGAAGCCGGAATGACCCGGAGGGGGTCAGCGGCGGCAAAGGGGATGGCTCCCTCGGTGATGAAGGACAGGCCCATGATGATATTGGAAGGGATGGACTGTTTATCCCGAGCCGTATATTTATTCTTAAAGAGGATCATGGAAAGGGCCAGGGCGATGGGGGGGACCATCCCGCCCACCATGACGGCAGCCATGACAGGGGAGGATCCCTGAGCTAAGGAGGCCGTGCCGAAGACATAGGCCGCCTTGTTGATGGGGCCGCCCATGTCGATGGACATCATCCCTCCCAGGAGGAGTCCGAGGAGGATTTTGGAGGACCCGCCCAGATTGTTGAGCCAGTCGCTGATGGCCAGGTTGACCTGGGCCAGGGGCGGGTTGAGGAGGAAGATCATGATGGCGGACATGGCCAGGATGCCGAGAACGGGGAAGAGGAGCATGGGCTTGATCCCGTCCATGGTCTTGGGGATGGGGGCGGTCAGCTTGCGGAGGACCAGGATGATGCCACCGGCCAGGAAACCGGCCAAGAGGGCACCCAGGAAGCCGGCCCCTCCGGTATTGGCCAGGTAGCCGCCTACGAAGCCCACAGCCAGAGCCGGACGGTCGGCAATGGACATGGCGATGAAGCCCGCCAGTATGGGGAGCATGAAGCCGAAGGCAGCTGACCCGGTCTGGTTGAAGAAGGCGGCCAGAGGGGTGTTGGTCCCGAAGGAGGCCGGGTCAATGGAAAAGTCATCCAGGAGGAAGGAGATGGCCAGGAGGATCCCGCCTCCAACGACGAAGGGGAGCATGTGGGAAACCCCGTTCATGAGGTGCTTGTAGAAGGCGCTCATCATCGAGGAGGATTCCCGGTCGGAAGTTTCCATGGAAGCACCCTCACCCTTGGCCTTGTAGAGGGGGGTCTGTTCGGAAAGGACCCGGTTGATCAGTTCTTCCGGCTTGTTGATTCCGTTGGCCACCTTGGTTTCAACCAAGGGTTTGCCGTCGAAGCGGTCCTTTTCCACCGAGACGTCGGCGGCCACAATGACCCCCCTTGCGCCGGCAATATCCTCAGGAGTCAAGGCGTTTTCAATCCCCGTCGATCCGTGGGTTTCGATTTTCATGGTCAGGCCCATCTCCTTGGCCTTGTTCATGAGCCCTTCCTTGGCCATGAAGGTGTGGGCGATCCCTGTTGGGCAGCCGGTTACCCCGACCAGGTCATAGGCGGACTTTGTTGTCGAATCCGGACCGGCAGGGGTCGGTTCATCAGTCGGCTTGCTTTCTTCCTGGCCGAAGCGGGCCTTCTCCGTTTCCTCAATCACGGCCAGGAAGGCCTGGGGATCCGAGGCCTCCAGGAGATTCTTTTTAAAGTCGGGGTCCATCATCATGGTGGAGAGGCGGGAGAGGAGTTTTAGATGGTCGTCGTTGGAGTTTTCGGGGACTCCGATGAGGAAGAAGAGCTTGGTATCCTCCCCATCCAGGGAGTCAAAGTCCATCCCCTCGGGGACCGTCATGGCGGCCAGGCCGGGCTCCTTCATTCCGGAGGACTTGGCATGGGGGATGGCGATCTCTTCACCCACGCCGGTGGTCCCGGAAGCCTCTCGTTTGAGGACGTCAGCCAGGTAGTCTTCTTTGTTCCTTACTTTTCCGGATTTTTCCATCAATCCGACCAGGCTTTCGATGGCATCCTGTTTGTCGGAAGGCTTACGGTCCAGGCCGATGGAGCGAGGATCCAAGAGATCAATAATTCTCATCGTTCATTTCTCCTTTCACTTTTTCGTAAAGGGCAAAGACATCATCTTTTTGGGCCAGGCCCCGCGAGAAGGCGGACTGGGACCCGCAAGCGACAGAGAAAGCAAAGGCGTCCAGGGGAGCAAAGTCCTCGCATGAGGCATAGACAAAACCCGCCACCATGGAATCGCCGGATCCTACGGTATCAATAACTTTTCCTTTAGGAGCCGGGAGATAGAGGTCCTGGCCATCCGAGGAGAGGAAGTAGGCCCCCTCTCCGCCCAGGGAGATGATAATATTTTGGGCCCCCATTTTCTGAAGTTCCCGGCTGCCAGCCTTGATCTGGTCCAGGCCAACCACCTCATGGCCCAGGAGTTCTTCCAGTTCCCGCCGGTTGGGCTTGACCAGGAAGGGCCTGTAGGAGAGGGTGGAAGTCAGGCTTTCCCCGGTCGCATCCACAACAACCTCCACCCCTCTTCCGGCCAAGCTTTCCATGATTTTTTGGTAAAAGTCTTTGCCCAGGCTGGCAGGGATGGAGCCCGAAAGGAAGAGAAAGTCCCCGGACTTCACCCGGTCCAAACGGTCATAGAGAGCCTGGACTTCTTCCGGATCGATTTCCGGCCCCAAGCCGTTGATCTCGGTTTCTTCTCCCGCCTTGATTTTCAGGTTGATCCGGGTAAAGCCCCGGTTGACTTCAATGAAGTCAGTATTGATGTCCATTTCTTTCCGAAGAACCCGATCAATTTCTCTCCCGGAAAAGCCGGCGATATAGCCAAGGGCCAGGGATTCCATACCCAGGTTGTGGAGGAGACGGGAAACGTTGATTCCCTTTCCTCCCGGCAGGTAGTAGGCCCGGTCCATCCGGTTGGTCTCCCCTAAATTGATGTGGGGGATTTGGACAACCAGGTCAATGGCCGGGTTTAGAGTAAGCGTGTAGATCATAGGCCTTCCCCTTTCTTTTTCGGTTCTATTTCTTCTTCTGGACCTCCATAAAGGCCTCATAGGCATCCCGGTCCAGGATCCAGTCGAACTCACCGACAAACTCCCGGATTCCCCGCTCCCCGGTGAATTGCTTCTTGAAGCGGTAGAGGCCATCATCCTCATCCAAGGACCAGACCCCGGTCATGTCATATTCCTTATAACCGGCCCGGGTTGCATCTTCAATAGCCTTCCAGTTCATGGCGGTGGAGGCGTTGAGGTTCCGCTTCTCATTGGTCGAGGCCGCATAGAGATAGAGGGACTTATCGTTGTAGTTGATGACGATACAGGAGGCCAGGTGGTCCCCTTCATGGCTGGCTTCATAGAGATAGGTATTCTCATAGGCCTCGAAGAGGCGGTGGTAGTAGTCCTTGGGCCGGTAGCCGATTTCCTGGCGCTCGGCCATGATGCCGGTCATCTCATAGAAGCGGTCAAAGACCTCATCAAATCCCGGGTCATCCTTCTGATAAATCGCGATCTCCACCCCCTTCTTAAATGCCCGGCGGATCTTGGACCGGAAGCGACCCTCGAAGGTCATGATAAGATCTTCGGGATCCTGGTCCAGGTAGACCACCATGTTGAGTCGGGGGTTGGAGAAGGAGTGGATGGGGCAGGACCGGGACCGGACAAGGAAACCCGCGTCTTCATAAAGCTTGATCAATTCTGCATCATAGCGGGCCTCCGGGTCCAACCGGAGGAGGAAGCTCTTCCTCTCCTCCAGGACAGGCCGGGCCTCTTCCATTAATCGCTTGACCAGGTCGATATCATAGACATCACAGACCGGCCCCCTGACAGCATAGGAAAAAGAACCCTCAGGGTTATGGACCGAGATGATGGAGAGGGCGGCGACGATTTTCCCCTTCTCTTCGACGGTCACATAGTCCGGGGTCCAGTTCTCCTTGACATGGGCCCAGTGGATGGACTGGTAAAGAACCCCATGGGGGGAGTGGGCAATAAAATCTTCGTACCGGGCCATGGCCCGGGGATCGGTCTGGTCAATAATGGGCATTTTGTCTCCTTTTCTATTGAAGCAAGCAAAAGATACTTGGCCATCATGGGGAACAACTTACTTCTTATTATACTATGACAAGCTTTTAAAGGGGAATTTGCCGGTGAGATGGGGTCACTTCAATGCTTTTGGTGGTTGCTCCTTCATGGTATACTTGAAAAAACAGGATTTATTTATAGTCTGGAGGTATGACATCATGAAGAGAGGACGACTGTTTTTTATTTTGATTGCGATGATGGCCATCTTCGCTTTTCCCTTATGGGGAGGGGCAAGGGCAGAGGGGGAGCCGGCTCCTTCTCCATCAAATGACCTAAGCGGTATTATTGCAGATATCCAAATGCTAACCGGTAACCAGGACCGCTTTGGAAAAGAGGCGATCGCCTATTCCAATTCTATGCTTAAGATTAAGCTTTCTTATCAAAAGAAGCCCGGACTGACCATTCAGAAAGGCGATACATTAAGCATTAAGCTGGTCCCTGAGGATTTCAGCAAGTCATTTCTTCATATGGAGTACACTACCTCTATCCTCAATGAATTGATCGATAAGAACCAAGATCCACCGATTAAGGTGGCTGATCTGGACATGACAGGGAGAAGGGGAGTTGATTTTACTTTCACCGGGGAGGCAGAGGAGTTTGAAGCGTCTCTAGACTTGCCGTTTGAGATTATGAATCCTAGGGTCACAAAATACTTTAATGATCACCCTGGAGAGCAAGAAGTCACCTTTAAGTACAAATTACAGGTCAACAACAAAGACACCGACAAGACGGTGGAATATACCATTAAGAAAGCAGCACCACAGGATGCCACACAGAAATTTGAAAAAACAAGAGGAGCCTATAACCAGGAAGGCCAATTAGGAGATGGGAATTTCATATTTAACATAAGGATTGATACCGAGCTTCGATCCCCAAATGAATATGTCATCTATGATACACCTGATATTAACTTAGGCTTTGATGGGGATTTACGGATTTATGATGGCGAAAAGCCTAAAGATTTAACGACTGCTATTTTCCGCAATGAGAATACGGATCCCAGTAAGGAATTTACTTGGTTTAAAGAGAATGAAAACGGAACAATCGTTAAAGTTTATGACGTTTATTTTTTGACCAAAGATCCTCTTGTTGAAAACGGCATCCGTATTTCAGCCTGGGATGAAAAGACCTTGGAATTTCATCGTGATGATGTCGAGAACGGGGTCCTGAAGAGCATGGACACGGCAACGGTTCCCAAGGAAATTCTCCTGGAAAAACCCTTGGGTTCTCCCCTGACTCCTGGAGAAGAAGAAAAAATTGAAGCGGCCGGTGGTCTATACAAGAAGGTGGGCAAGGGGTTTAAGGTGACCATTTCTGACTATAAGAGCCAGTATTTAACGAAAGGTGGTCACCTAACCTTCCATTATCGTATGGGGATTAAAAACCCATCAACTGAGCTGGACCAGGATGGACATCCGATTTATAAAAACTTTGCCAGCTATTATGCCCAGGAAATTCCTAACTGCAAACCGGGGGATGAGAATTGTACTCCCTTTATCTGTGAAAAGACAAAGAAGGAAGATTATGGGTCTCCTGAAAGACCGGCAGTAGGGGTTGTTAAACCGGGAACGATCGGTGCAGATGTTATTGTTCCGGAAACCGGTTTTACTAAGGTAGAGGCGGACAATGAGGGGAACCCCCTGGAAAACAAGCCTCTGGCCGGTGCAAGCTTCACCATTTATCAGTCAAATGCACAAGGTATAAAGGGTGATGTGGCCAAAAATAGAGAGGGTCAATCTCTGGAAAATTTAGTCACGGATAAGGATGGGAAGCTGACAAAAGGCGGAAAGAAAATTCCTCTAACCTTAAACACGGGATATTATCTTTTTACGGAGCTTTCTGCACCGAAAGATTATGAAATCATCAAGCAAGATACTGTCTTTGCCGTGGGTTATAAGGCCCGGACTTTATTGATCGCTAACAAGAGTACCAAGGCTCCCCCGGCTTCCGAGGATCCTCAACCCATTACCCTGGAAGGGGACCAGGGTCTCGGTCTTGTAAAAAAGGTGGAAGGTAAAGATACGGATGAAAGCTTCTCCTTTGTCATCAAGCCGGAGGCTTCGAATCCGTCCGGATCTTCCTTGACTGACCAGCTAACCCTAGCAACAAAAGGTGAAATTAAGGACGGGCAAAGTCAGAGGCTATCTTTTCCTGCAGTTACCTTCGAGAAAGAGGGACGCTATCAATTTACAGTGACCGAGAAAAAGGGAAAGTCCTCAGGATGGACCTATGATCAAAGCGAAAAAACCATCACTGTTCTTGTCACACAGAATGCCTCTGGTGAATTAGAGGCGAAAGTGACCGGGAATATGCCGGTGTTCACTAACACCTATACCAAGTCATCAACGGAGGAACCCAATCCGGATAAACCCAACCCGGATAAGCCCAATCCCGACAAACCCAATCCGGATAAACCTAACCCGGACAAACCAAATCCCGACAAACCGAACTCGGACAAACCAAATCCCATCAAGCCCAACCCGGATAAGCCCAATCCGACTAGGCCGAACACAGATAAAACAAATCCCGAAAGGCCTAGGACGGAAGGGCAGAATGAGAAAAGTCCGGCCAAGCAGACAGATGGCAAAGCAAAAGCTCCGAACACAGGAGACTTGAATATGCTGGCCACATCAACTCTGCTCGGTCTCAGCAGTTTAGCCTTTGTAGCAATTAATCGTAAGAAAAAGGCAAACCATCACCAGCACTAAAGAGAGTTGACCCACCCATGAGGAGGAGCCACCTGTATTCCTGTAAGCAGAAAGAAGCCCAGATTGTCAACCAATCTGGGCTTCTTTTATTTTTAAAGAATAGTCAATAGGATATTGTGTTTATAAGAACACTTGCCCGGGTCTTGATCCATTAGGGCAAGAATTTCCCCGAAGCCAGGTAGAGTTCATACCACTCCTGGTGGGTTAGACGGATGGAGAGGGCTTCGGTGGATTCCTTGAGGTGGCCGGGATTCATGGTGCCGACAATCACCTGCATATTGGCGGGGTGGCGGAGGATCCAGGCTAGGGCGATAGCTGCCTTAGTCACGCCATATTTTTTCGCTAGCTTGTCCAGACCGGCGTTGAGTTCCGGATAGTCAGGATGGTCCAGGAAGCAGCCGCCGATCATCCCGTATTGGAGGGGGGACCAGGCCTGGATGGTGATGTCGTGGAGACGGCAATAGTCCAGAAGGCCGTTGTCCCGGTCTATAGACCGGTCCGTTGAAAGATTGTTGATGTAGAAGGCCTGGTCGATGAGCTGGGATTGTTCCAGAGAAAGCTGGAGCTGGTTGATGACTAGGGGTTGGCGGACATACTTGCGGAGGACCTCCACCATCATGGGCGGGACATTGCTGAGGCCGAAATGGCGGACCTTGCCCGAGAACTCCAGGAGGTCAAAGGCCTCGGCCACTTCCTCGGGATCATAGAGGAGGTCTGGGCGGTGCAAGAGGAGGACGTCCAGGTAATCCAGTCCCATTCTGTCCAGGCTCTCGTCTACGCTTTCCAGGATGTTTTCCTTGGTCCAATCAAATTCATTTCGGTCGAAGCAAAGGCCGCACTTGGTCTGGACGACCAGGTCTTCCCGTTGAAGGCGGGAAGCCTTTAAAGCCTCCCCGAAACGGGTCTCAGCTAGGCCGTCGGTGTAACAGGTTGCATTATCGAAGAAGTTGATGCCCAGGTCAACCGCTGTTTCCAGCATTCCTGCCGCATCCTTGGCAGAAAGCTCCGGCATCCGCATGCAGCCGAGGATCATCCGGGAGACATCTAGTGGGCCATTGACAATGTTGATCGTTTGCATCATTTCCCTTCCTTTCTTTCTCTCTTTGTTTTTACCCTATAGATCGGAAATGGCACATGGACATGTATTGTGGCGAAAGTTTAAAAATGTAATGTAGCAAGACAAAAGAATGGGATTTTCCATTCATACTATTCAGGTAGACAACGGCTTAGAATTTGTGAACGACAATGATCGCACCAATCGGGAAAGTCGCTTTGAGTTGGCGGTAAGGGAAAAAGGTTGGGCTCTGCGAAGGACAAGACCCTATTCGCCGTGGCAAAACGGGAGAGTGGAGAGAAGCCATCGAGAAGATGGGAAAATCCTGTATAATCGACACATTTTTACAAGAAAAAAAGATTTAATGAGTCAGGTGAAAAAGCATGAGCGACGTTACAATACGACAGCTAAATACGTTCTGAATTTCAAAAGCCCGGAAGAGATTGTGCAATAGTATTTTGAAGGCTCAGTCGCTTAGGCTACTGTTTTTCCCGGTTAAAAAGAATAGGCGCTTGCTTTCTCCCGGTCAAGGGACGCTCACTATGTTCATTCTTCGCCTTTGACAAGTCGAAAGCAAGTGCCTGAGAAATAACCGTCGAAAAAAAGGATAATTGTGTCAGATGCATCTTAAGAAGAATGTGTAACATATGTCTTGACAGTTAAGAGTTATGTACAATTGTCTTGACAGTCAAGTCTTGACAAACGTGTTTTCCTGGGATAGTATTTTGTAGTGTGTTAGCACATGCTAATAGAGAAAAGAACACTTGGTCGCCTTTCGAAGGCAGCTCTCATTGAGTTAGCCATAGCTAACTAATAGAATATTACATACTTTTGAATACATCGCTAAAAGATGTATTTCTGCGGGGAGGAGAATATGGTTTTAGAAAAACATGAGCCGCGTATTTTTTGGCAAACCGTAGCGATGGTTATGGCTTTCGCGTTACTTATAGTTTCTATCGGCACGGGAAAAGCTTTTGCTGCGGAGGAAAAGAATACTTTTGAAGTACCTGTTAAATTGATGCACGCCTATGAAAAAAGTCAACCCTCCATGGGCAATCCGGCGATGCATCAAACTGCCGTTATTACGGAAACCAAAGATGGAGCAGATATTGAACTGCAATTTACGGCTTTAGACTTTATGAATATGCATGGCCATTTATTGAAGCTCTATGCTTGGGATGGAGAACCGGCGCCCGAACGAAACGACACCTGTAAGGAAACCAAGGTGATAGCAGAGGAAAAAGATGCGGGGTTGGATGGAAAGCAGATGGTTTTCCCCTCGAAGATTGTCATTCATCGCTCATTGCTGCGAGAAAAAGAATTTTATGTGCGTGTGCGTGTGGATGCTATGGACAGTATCGCCGGTGGTGACGGCAAGGGAGAGCAAAACGCCCGTTTGGTCTTTGACTATTCCAAGGCCCCGGCTGCGCCGGCAGGAGCAAAGATCGCTCAAGAAGCACCGGATGCGAAAACACCTCAGGAAGAAAAACATACGACGGTTAACAAAAACTATGATCTTTCCACGTTAAAAGATGGCAATTACACCGTAAAGATCGATTTATGGCATATGCATGAGGATCGCCCCTCCATGGGAAACGGCTCCATGAATCATTTAGCGTTAATAAAAGTCAAAAACGGAAAAGTCGAATGCCAATTCACCGTACATCCCATGGGCGTCAGCGGGATTATTGCCTCTCTGATTACCTTTCAATATCCGGATGAACAGGGCAACTTAGCCTTTGCAGAGGCGGTAGAGAAAAAATTGGAGGGTGGGAAGGCCAGCAAATTTAGCTTTCCTCTCTACAAGGGGGAAGAGTTCATGCACTGCATGGTTGACCCTAATGTTGCGGCCATGGGAAACAAACCGGTGGACGCGCGGCTCCGCTTCTATTGGGATACGCTGGAGAAAGTGAGTGACACCTTCGTTCTTGAAGGCAGCACAGAAACCTCTTATGGCGATGTCTACACTCCGCCGGTGGATCAAACAGACGAAGCGTCCGGTATCCGTCTCTTAGCCGACGAACGTGTGTTGGCAAGCGGCGCGGTTTTAAAAGTTGAGGAAGTAAAAGATGGTGCGCTATTCCAAAAGGCGGCAGATTTTGGCAAAAAGCATAGCCTCGATTTAAAACTGTACAAAATTGATTTTGTAGACGACACAGGCAGTCCGTTAAAGCCGGTGCGCCAGATTCGCCTGCAGTTTCCGCTGCCGAAGAATGCGAAAGCAGAAAAATGCCAAATTATAAATTTTGCGGAAGATGGCACGCCAAATCCTCTGCAAGCAAAGAATGTAGAAGGAAAAATGGAAATTGTTACGGCAGCCGATGGCTATTACGCGGTTGCCATGCCGCAATCTGCAGCGATTCCGGCATGGGCATTTTTTGGAGCGTCCATTGTATTCTTACTTGTTATAATCGCGCTGATTATGCGACAGAAAAAACAAGGCAAGAAGAGTACAGCTGCACTCGCACTGTGCCTTATCGTCGGGTTAAGCACACAACTGTTCTTTCTGCCTGTAACGGGTCATGCCGCTGCGGCAGCACCGGAAAACGGGTCGTATATTACGCGTATTTTCGGATCCTATCTCAACCCCGAAACGGGGAAGACGGAGGATGGCGGCACACAAAACGCCGCCATCGGTGAGGGAATGGTGGATGGCGTTGTTACACCTTCCGATCCTGCCGGCGGTTTTAACAGTGTATTTCAAAAACCGGCGCCGGGAGAGGAAAAATATGCCGACGCCCTGATCGAAAAACGCTTAGATGGCAAGATGTTTGCGACGATTCGCTTGTATCTCATGAACTTCATCAACTTCAGTGAAGAAGACGGTCCGTTTTTTAAAGTTCAACAAAAGGACGGCACATACCAAAAAACACCATACCAAATTACCAAAAGTCAGATGCAAGGAGTAGATGGGATCAATTATAGTGATTTCCGTTTTGAGGTACCGGCTGAGAAATTTAATTGCTCCATTGAAATGTTTGTTAATCCCATGGGGCGCGCTGTGAAGTATTTTGTTATATCGACGGGCGAGCTCCAGAAGGGCAATAAGGACTTCAATGACTACTTCGCTCAAGATGACGCCTATTATTTAAAGAAAAAACAACAGGAAAAGATGCTTTTGATTGGTGGGGGTGTGGCTGTAGTTGCCATCATTGCCGCAGTGTGGTTTGTAAAAAAAAACAAAACTAAAAAACAGATCCTGAGCGCTTTTCTGCTTCTTTTGCTGGTGCCTTCTCTTAGCGCCTGCGCCGGCAAAGGCCCGGTTTATTCGGAACGTCAGCTTCCGGAAATCGGAAACGGCATTGAAGTACCGGAAGAGTATTTAAAGGACGAAACCGACCTGAATGCCGTCAATAAAGATAAAAAATCAGAACCCGAAGGGCAGGAACGCGTAGTTTGCACCTCGGTTGCTTTATGCGAAATGATGAATCGCCTGGACGTTCACTTAGTCGGCCGTCCGTCAACGAAATTGCATCGCATGCCGCCGCGCTACGACAATACTGTGCAAATTGGCATGCCCATGAATCCGAACATGGAAGTCATCTATTCGCTAAAACCCACGGTAGTCTATTGCCCGGATACATTGCAGGACTGGTTGAAAGAAGGCTTTGAAAAGCACCATCTGCCCATCTCTTTTGTGGATCTTCGCAGTGTGGAAGGACTCTATCGCTCCGTGGAAACAATCGGTAAGCGCTTTGGAAAAAGCGAAAATGTGCAGAAATTGCTGAAAGAATACCATGATTTTTTAGCCGAGTATCAGGAAGCCACAAAGGGCATGAAAAAGCCTCGCGTTTTGCTTTTGATGGGATTACCCGGATCGTATGTTGTGGCAACCCCGCGTTCCTACGTAGGAAGCTTATTAGCGATGTCCGGCGCCGAAAATATTTTTGAAGGCGATGGCAAATCCGAATTCATGAATTTAAGCACGGAAGAAATGTTGGCGCGGGATCCGGATATTATCTTGCGAACCGTCCACGCCATGCCGGAGGTGGTGAACGAAATGTTCCGCAAAGAGTTTGAGGAAAACACCATCTGGAAGAATTTCCGTGCGGTAAAAAATGGTAACGTCTATGACTTGGATGCAGGAAGTTTCGGCATGAGCGCTAACTTTGAATATCCGAAGGGGCTGGAACAATTGCGGGAAATTTATACGCAATATAACGAGAAAGGCGTTTCGCATGAAAATGACAGCAGCCGTTGATGCGACTTCTCGACCCGAAGGCAGACGCAGCGCTTTTTTTATCAAACTGCTGGTATTGTCGGCTGCGTTTGTTGCCCTTTTGGTGTTTTCAGCGATTTTTGGAAGCCTGAAAGTGGGAGTCGTGCAGTTCCTTACCGGTCTTTTTAATGGCAAGGACGATCTCGTAAATGCCATCATCGATCTTCGCTTTCCGCGTATTTTGATCTCTGCTTTGGCAGGAGCGGCCTTAGCTTGCTCAGGATGCCTTTTGCAGGCATGCCTTAAGAATCCCTTGGCGGACCCGGGCATTATCGGCGTTTCGGGTGGCGCTCAATTTATGGATCTTCTGATCGGCATGGTGTTACCGCAGTTATTCTATGCCAAGCCGCTGTTTTCGTTTTTAGGCGGTGCGTTAGGCTTCGGACTCGTCTACGTTTTATCGGTTAGAGATGGTTTGAAACCGCTTCGCATCATCTTAACGGGCATAGCGATCAATGCAATGTTTTTAGGCTTGGTATCGGGGCTCAAGTACTTTACGGGGCAATTGATGGGGGCGGCGCCTGGGTTAAGCCTTGTGAATATCAATATGAAGGGCTGGCAGGACGTTGGCTTTCTGTTGACCTATATTCCGGCTGGCCTTGTTGCGGCGATTCTTTGCGCGCGCTTGTGTGACCTATTGTTGTTGGAGGAAAAAACCGTGTCCGGCTTGGGAGTACGTGTTGGCAGAATACGTTTTATTGTATCCATAATCGCTGTATTTTTGGCTTCGATCGCTTCTTCTATTGTCGGGATTATTTCCTTCTTGGCTCTGATTGTGCCTCATTTGGCGCGGACGCTCGTAGGAAATGCACATCGCAGATTGCTGCCCTTTGCTTCTCTGCTGGGGGCATTTATCTTCCTGTTTTTCGATACGCTGGGAAGAACAGTGTTTGCCCCGGTCGAAGTGCCGGCATCCATCTTCATGATGGTAATTGGCGGCCCGGTTTTCATTCTGCTCTTTCGAAAGGGGGATCGCATTGGCTATGGGAAATAAGGATCTTCTTTTTAAAGTGCAGCATATGGATTTTGCCTATCCGGAAGCGCCTCTGCTTTTCAAGGATTTTTCTTTGGCACTGCCGAAAGGTGAGGTGATCGCCATAGTTGGACAAAACGGATGCGGTAAGAGCAGCTTACTGAATCTTTTAGCGAAAAATCTGCACCCGAGCAACGGAGCCATAGTATTGGAAAATCGTTCGTTGGACACCTTCAACAAGCGAGAATTTGCGAAACAGGTGGGCATGGTGCATCAACAAAACCATGCACCTTCGGATTTGATGGTTGAGGAATTGGTTTCCTATGGACGAACTCCCCATAAATCACTCTTTACTTCTCGTCTGTCTGTGAAGGACTGGGAAGTTATCGATCGCGTCCTGCAATGGACAGGTGTAGAGGATCTGAGAAAACGCCCGATTGGCACACTTTCGTATGGGCAACTGCAACGCGTCTGGATAGCCATGTCTTTGGCACAGGAAACTAAGATTCTCTTCTTAGATGAACCTACAAATTTTTTGGATATTCGTTTTCAAATTGAAATTCTGAAACTGGTGCGTTGGCTCAATCGCGAACAGGACATGAGCATCATCATGGTGCTGCATGATATCAATCAGGCCACGGCCTTCAGTGACCGCATCGTAGCCTTGAAAGCGGGAAAACTGCTCTTTAACGATGCGGTACAAGAATTCTTACAACCTAGCATTTTACGTGAGGTTTATGACATAGACCTTGAGATAGTTCATACAGGTCAGGTCGATCTGGTAAAGACGGTCTGACAGGGCGAGTCCATATGGATTCAATGTATTGAAAGGAGATCTTCGATGGATAATAAGCGCAAAGGCACAAATATCCAAACGTGGACGAGAAAGGGACTGAGCTTTTTAATGGCCCTTCTTTTTTGCGTAACAACGGTCTTCTCCGTGCCGACGGTAAGTTTTGCCGCGGAGGGAGAGGAAACGGCACAGACGGCAACTGAGGAACAAACTTTGTCATCCGAAGAAGCATCTGTCGTCTTCAAGAGAGATTCTCAGGATAGTGAAAATCGGGAGTCTGCAACAGAGAATGAGGCGGAGGAGAACGAAGCAGAGATTAAGAACGCAGAAAATACGTTAAAGAATTCCGTTTCTGCTTTGCAGAATCCACAGCCC
>NZ_HE978585.1:894246-963717 GCF_000311985.1 Kallipyga massiliensis ph2
GAATTAATGGAATTTCCGGAAATTCTTAAGCTCACGGACTGTGACGTGACAAAACCCTATGTGCCGGTTTGTGTCTGGGTAGACGCTATGGACGCCTTAGCATCCGGGGGTGCCACCTCTTATGACCAGATCATACAGGGCAAAGGCGAACAGAATGCGAAATTAACACCGGATTGGAGTAAGGCCGAAAAATTAGCAGCAGGAACCGATTTAGAAGCGGCGCTGTTGCAAGCCGGGATCAAGCAGTATGTGCAAGATGCATCTCGTGCCGAGGCGAAATACAGCGCAAAGAGCTATGCGCCGTACAAAAAGGCACTGGAAACTCTGGAGAGCCTAGCTTCCGGTGAACTCCAGGATGCGAACACACTGTTTAACGCGCTGCAGGAGTTTAAAGCAGCCCGAAACAACCTAGTCGATGCCAAGAAGGCAGCTCTCAAAGATCTGTTGGATCAGGCGAAAGAATTGAAGGAAAAGGACTATACAAAGGAGAGCTGGGACGCCCTGCAAAAGGCGGTAAAGGATGCATCGAAGACCTTCCACAAATCCATGGCGAACGAGACAGAGATTAAGAATGCAGAGAATGCGTTAAAGGACGCCATTGCCGCTTTGCAGAAAAAGGAAGATCCGCAAAAAGCACAAGCCTTAAAGGAGCTACAAGAACAATTGGCGGCGATTCGCGTTTTAAAAGAATCCGACTACACGTCGGAGTCTTGGAAGCCATTGGCATTACAAAAAGAAGCAGCGGAAGCCTTATTGGAAAAACAAAATACTACGGCAGAAGAGTTGAATCAGCAGGTGAAAGCCCTAAAAGCTGCTGTTGACGGTTTAAAAAAAGCTGCACCAAAACAGATGCCAATGTTAGATTCTAAGAATCAAGCACCGAAGGTGTGGAAGAAGAACGAAACGAAATCCTTTACTTGCCGTATTATAGCCCCCATGAAGAACTTAAAGAGTGTCGAAGTGGACGGTAATGAGCTTGCGAAGGAAAACTATACGGTCACCGAAGGCAGTACCATTATTACTTTAAAAGAGTCGTATATGAACTCTTTAGCGGCCGGTAAGCACACCTTGACGGTAGCCTTCAAAGAAGGCAACGGTTTCGCAGCAGGAACGGTCGAACACACCTTTGAGGTAAAAGAAGCTCAACCGAATCCGAATCCGGATCAACCAAAACCGAATCCGAACCCGACGCCGAACCCGGGCGAGTCAAAGCCGCAGCCGGCAGAAGTCTATTATGAGGTTCCTGTGGAGCTGATGCATGCCTATGAGAAGAATAAGCAGTCCATGGGAAACAAGGCATTAGTGCACACGGCGAAAGTATTTGTAACCAAAGATGGTTTGTCCTATGAATTGGAATTTACCGGCATGTCGTTTATGGGCATGTACGGTCACCTATGGAATCTCTTCTATCGCAACGAACCGTGCGGCGCGGAAGCATGGACACCGGCAGTTGTCTTGGAAGAGAAGAGCGACAAGGATTTGGAAAACAAGATGCGTAAATTCCCGTCCAAGTTCCGTTTAAATTGCACGGGAGAAGCGCAGAAGAACCTGCCGAATCTGAAAACAAAGAGCCGCATTCACGTAAAAGTTTGGGTGGACGCAATGGATGCGCTGAACAATGGCGCAAAGACCTATGACAAAATTGTTAAGGGCTCCGGAGCACAGAAAGCATATTTAGTATTTGACTGGAGCAAGGCGGTAAAACACGAATCGACGCAACCGGCACCGAACCCGAACCCGAATGAGCCGCAACCGAATCCGAACCCGAATGAGCCGCAACCGAATCCGAACCCGAATGAGACTAACCCGGGCAATACGGAGCAGCGCGGTTCGGGAACCTCCCATGGCACGCAGTCAAAACCTCAGGGCAACACTAAGGGGCAAAGCAACATTACAAGCAAGATTTATAATGTGCCCGTAAAACTTATGCATGCGTATGAAAATCGTCCATCGATGGGCAATCCGGCGCTGGTTAAAACTGCGCGTGTCATTTGTCAGTCGAACGGCAAAACGCAAGTGATTCTTTCCATCAACGGCATGGAGTTTATGAATATGTACGGCCACGTCTGGAATTTCTTCCATTATGTCGGAGGCAACCCGGTGGCGGCACAAGTCATGAAATGGCACAACGACAAGAACCTGGTCGGAAAACTGCAAAAATTCCCTTATCAGTTCAGTCTGTTGCGCAGTGGAAAAGAAAGTCGGATTAAAGTACGTGTGTGGGTGGATGCGATGGATGCTCTGAAGAATGGAGCAAAAACGTATGATAAAATCCAACCGGGCTCCGGCGCACAGGACGCGTATCTTGTTCTCGACTGGTCAAACGCCACGTTGATTCAAGAAACGCATAGCGCACAGATTGCGGGAGGCAAAGAAAGTGCTAATCCGGCATCCTCGCGTCAGGAAGGTATCGTAACGAATCCAAGTACTTCGGATTCCTCCCATATCACTCTTGCAGCAGCGGTTCTCATCGGCGGTATCGGTATCTTGGAACTGATGTATTACTTCAAGAACAGAAAGAAAGCGTAACAGCCTGATGGGCTAATAAACGCTATATTACAGGAGAGAAGCCACGAAACGGCATGAAAAATGCGGATTCGCGGCTTCTTTTCCTATTTTTTGGTATTATAAATGATGCTATTAGGAGGGAATGATGAAACGATTTCGCCTTTTTTGGCTGCTTTTAGGAATGGTAACGCTCGTTTTGGGCACCATAGGTATTTTCCTGCCGTTATTGCCCACCGTTCCGTTTTATTTGGCAACGGTTTTTTGCTTTGCGCGAAGCTCGGATCGACTTCATGATTGGTTTTTGCAGACTTCTTTATATGCGAGTACCGTCGGTACGTATAAAAAGCAGGGCGGAATGACATGTGGTATGAAAGCCCGCGTTCTGCTATTGGTCAGTGTGTTGTTTGGAATGGCCATCTTTTTCATGAGAAAGCACTGGATTCCTTGCGGCATCGTTGCGGTGGTTTGGCTGGTGCACATCTATGTTTTCTTGTTTCGCATCAAAACACTGAAATCGTCAGAATTGAAAAGGGAGGAGAAATGATAAAAAAAGAATTGCTGGCTTTGGTGCCGCAGGCCAAGAGGTATATTGCGCTGACAATACTCTGCCAGTGGCTCCAGTTAGTATCGCAGATTGCTATGGTGTTTTCTCTGTCTGCTTTTTTGCAAGCGCAGCTCTTCGAACAGGATCCGAGCGTTCTGGCTATGTGTCTTCCGGCGTTTGCTGCCGCCATCGTGTTGCGCTATGTCGGACAAAAAGGCCAGAGCCTTTTTTCTTATCGCGCCAGTGCGGATGTGAAAAAAGTATTGCGCGAAAAGTTATTTCAAAAATTGCTGCGTCTGGGACCAACCTATATGGCGCAGGTATCCACGGCAGAAGTGGTGCAGCTTTCAACAGAAGGCGTGGATCAGATGGAGAGCTATTTTGGTGGTTATTTACCGCAGCTTTTTTATGCTCTTTTGGCACCGATAACGCTCTTTGCCGTACTGGCACCGCGTTATTTTAAAGCGAGTGTCGTCCTTTTGCTCTGCGTGCCTCTGATTCCGCTCTCTATTGTTGCTGTGCAGAAAATCGCCAAACGTATTTTGGCAAAATATTGGAATTCTTATATCGGCATGGGAGATCACTTTCTTGAGAATCTGGAAGGCATGACCACCTTGAAAGTGTACGGCGCAGATGCCGAAAAAGCAGAGGAAATGGATGTCGAAGCGGAAGACTTTCGTATCGCTACAATGCGCGTTCTTACGATGCAGCTTAATTCCATTAGCGTGATGGATCTTGTTGCTTACGGCGGAGCTGCTATCGGTATGTTTTTTACCTGCCATGCGTTTTTGAACCATACTATTAATTTTTCCACTGCATTGAGCGTGGTACTGCTTGCCAGCGAATTTTTCCTGCCTTTGCGCTTATTGGGTTCTTTTTTTCATATTGCGATGAATGGGATGGCGGCCGCCGATAAGGTTATGCGCATTTTATCGCTCGAAGAGCCAAAAGACGGAACCGAGCCATTTCCGGACGGACAGGCGCAGCTCTCCATCAAGAATCTGTACTTTTCCTATCATGAAAATGAGCCGGTGCTGCAAGACATTCGCTTGACTTTCCCGGAGAAGGGGATGGTTGCAATCGTCGGAGGATCCGGCTGCGGAAAATCAACGTTGGCAAATATTATAGCCGGTAAGTATCGCAACTATGGGGGAAACATTCTATTCTCCAGACAAGAAGCTAAGAATATCAAAGCACGTAGCTTGCATCAGGCGATCGTCCGTGTTGGCATGGACAGTCATCTTTTTAAAGGCACGGTAAAACAGAATTTGCGTATAGGAAATTCGAAGGCATCCGAAGAAGATATGCGACAGGCCCTTGCGGCGGTGAAACTGCAAGATGAAATACAATCTTTCGGCGGCCTCGATGCGGCCATTGCTGAACGCGGTAGCAATCTTTCCGGAGGGCAAAGGCAGCGGCTGGTATTGGCGCGTGCGCTTCTGAAGCCTGCGAAATTCTACATTTTTGATGAAGTGACCAGCAATATTGACATGGAAAGTGAAGCCGTCATCATGGAGCAAATTTATGCGTTAGCCAAGGAAAAACCGGTGCTGTTAATTTCCCATCGCTTAGCCAACGTGGTTTTGGCGGAACAAATTTATTTGCTGAGTAAGGGAGAAATCGTACAACAGGGGACGCATGAGACGTTGATGCAAGAGAAAGGACTATATCGCGACCTCTATGAAAAGCAGGAGAGCTTGGAGCAATTCGGATGGGAGGATCATGATGAAGACAGATAAAGCTATTCAGCGACGCAGCAGCATTGCGATAATGCGCCGCATGGTCGGACTGATTCGATCCCTTTTACCCATCATGATTTTGGCCATTCTTTTTGGCGTAGCGGGTTTTCTCTGCGCGATATCTCTTACGGTTTTTGCGACTCAAGCACTTTTACGCGTCTTGATGGAGATGCATATCGTGGAGGGAATGCCAGGACTTCTTCAACCTCTATCATTTTCCACCCTGCTTGGCGTTATGCTTGTATTTGCAGTGTTGCGCGGTATTTTGCACTATGTAGAGCAATATTGCAACCATTTCATTGCCTTTAAAACCTTGGCGCTTATTCGCCACAAAGTTTTTGCCGCCTTGCGCCTTTTGTGCCCCGCAAAACTCGAAGGCAAAGAACGCGGTAATCTTATCTCTGTTTTGACCAACGATATCGAGCTCTTGGAGGTGTTTTACGCCCATACGATTTCGCCCATTGCTATTTGTCTTGTCGTTTGCCTCTTTCTTTTGGCGTTTTTCTGGCAATACCATTGGTCTGTAGCCATGCTTGCCCTGCTCTCTTATCTTGCCGTGGGGGTATGGATTCCGCTAAGAAACGGCAAGAGAGGCGCCGAGGCAGGTCTTTCTTTCCGCCAAAAAGCAGGCGATATGAATAGCTTGGTATTGGAATCCTTACGCGGGCTCGAAGATATTATCGCTTTTGATAAGGGGGAAGAACGCACAAAGCGAATCATTGAAGAATCGGATGCACTGTCGCGCGACGCTAAGAAACTGGCGGATAATGGCGGCACTCAGCGTGCCTTGACTTCTCTTATCATTCTTTTGGCGACCTTTGCGAACCTTTTTCTCACCACCTGGCTTTATCGCCATGGGCAGGTTAGCGTCGGTACCGTTGTAATTACCACAGTTGCATTGATGGGTTCTTTCGGCCCTACGGTCGCCTTATCGAACCTCTCCAATAATCTGACGTTAACACTGGCTTCCGGCGAGCGCGTACTGCGGTTATTGGAAGAAAAGCCGGAAGTGGAAGAAGTGCCGGGCGGTGGCGATGTAGACGTATCTTTTGAAGGCATGGCCGCGGAAGAGATCACCTTCAGTTACGGAGCGAGTCCGATTCTGGAAGATTTTTCTTTGTCGATTCCCCCCAAACAGATTTTGGGCATTCATGGACCGAGCGGATGTGGGAAATCTACATTGCTAAAGCTGTTGATGCGTTTCTGGGATGTACAAAAGGGTTGCATCACTTTAAATGAAGTGGATCTGAGAAAGGTGCCCGGTGCATCGCTTCGAAAAACGCAGAGCTACATCAGTCAGGACACACACCTCTTTAAAGCCACCATTGGCGAAAACATCGCCCTGGCAAAGCGAAATGCCACTGTGAAAGAGATTTCAGAAGCGGCAAAGAAGGCCTCTCTTCATGATTTCATCATGAGCCTGCCGAGGGGGTACGATACACCTCTTGCCGAATTAGGAGAAGGGCTCTCCGGCGGACAGCGGCAGCGTCTGGGCCTGGCGCGTGCCTTTTTGCAGGATGGGGATTTGATTCTTCTGGATGAACCGACTTCCAATTTGGACGCCTTAAATGAGGGATTAATTCTAAAAACACTCAAGGAAGAAGCTACGTCAAAAACGCTGGTATTAGTTTCCCATCGAGAATCGACGTTGCGCATTGCCGATATGCGTGTGCAGATAAAACCGTAGCGAAGTGTAAGATCCATCTGTCTCATGAGAAACCTTATGTACATCTATAAAAGATGTCAGACCAAAAACAGGAAAAAATCTCTTGTAGGCTAATCTAATGTAGCAAGACATATGTGATACTTTCAAAAAAATAAAAGAGGTGCTCTGATACAATGTGTTTAACCAAAACTCGTTGTATCGAAAGGAGCACCTCTTGAGTAAGATTATAACTGAAGAAATGAGATATCGTCAAAAAGCATGTGTCGTCAAATACGTAAAAAAGGCTATAGAAAGCCTCAAGCTCATCGTAAGAGCTATACACGCTATGAAGGGCTGGAAGGGAAGTTTCCGGGAGATAAGGTGCAAATAGACATCAAATATGTCCCGAAAGCATGTGTCCGCTTTCCAAACTATGGATTACGCTACTATCAGATAACAGCTATTGATGAATTCAGTCGAAAGCGTGTTCTAAAAATCGTTGATGAGAAGTCGACCTATGAGACAACTAAATTTTTAGATGATTTAGAAGAAAGAATGGGATTTTCCATTCATACCATTCAGGTAGACAACGGCTTAGAATTTGTGAACGACAATGATCGCACCAATCGGGAAAGTCGCTTTGAACTGGCGGTAAAGCAGAAAGGCTGGGTTCTGCGAAGGACAAGACCCTATTCGCCGTGACAAAACGGGAGAGTGGAGAGAAGCCATCGAGAAGATGGGAAAATCCTGTATAATCGACACATTTTTACAAGAAAAAAAGATTTAATAAGTCAGGTGAAAAAGCATGAGCGACGTTACAATACGACAGCTAAATACGTTCTAAATTTCAAAAGCCCGGAAGAGATTGTGCAATAGTATTTTGAAAGCTCAGTCGCTTAGGCTACTGTTTTTTCCGGTTAAAAAGAATAGGCACTTGCTTTCTCCCGGTCAAGGGACGCTCACTATGTTCACTCTTCGCCTTTGACAAGTCGAAAGCAAGTGCCTGAGAAATAACCGTCGAAAAAAAGGATAATTGTGTCAGATGCATCTTAAGAAGAATGTGTAACATATGTCTTGACAGTTAAGACATGTATTGTGGCGAAAGTTTAAAAAGTTCTTGAAAGGGGACATTACCTGTGTTACAATAACCTGGTATCGAATTTATGATTTCACGCTAAGGAGGTGAAAGCACATGGCCAATATCAAGTCAGCAAAGAAACGCATCGCCATTGCTGAGCGGAATCGTCTGAGAAATAAGAGCAAGCGGTCCGAAATCAAGACCTATATCAAGAAGTTTGACCAGGCACTTGAGGAAGAAAAGACGACAGATGCCCAGGAACTGCTCAAAGTCATTGACAAGAAGTTAAAACGTGCTTCGCTTTCAAGCGGAGTTTCGAAAAATGCAGCCAGCCGTCGGATTTCCAAACTTCAGAAAAAGCTCAACGAAGCGGTTGCTGCTCAATAATTTTAGCCGGACGAAAGAGTAACTTCATTTTGAAGTTACTCTTTTTTTATTTCAGTAACGGTCGGGGACCCCGGCCCGGACCTGTGATATAATTTCTATAATCGCCCTCCTTGTAGGGAGGATTTCCTATATGTATTCGCTACGCTTTTATTGAAGATGGTTAAGTTGCAAAGGGGTCTATATGAAAGACTTTTATCAAGATAAAGAATGGGATATGGCGGATACCAAGCCCTTCCGACCTGTCCCCGATCCGGCTGAGGTCTACCGGGATACGGAGGAGATGATGGCTGAAGACGGGGATGCCGGTTCCCTTAAGGACCGGAAGGACTCTTTCGACCGAGAGATGGAGGATGCCGCCCCTGACCAAGCTCAAGAAGTTATCTTCTCGGGAGAAGAAGAGGATGATTTCCAAGGACAGGAAAGCCTGAGGAATCCCGCCTATGAGATGAAAGAAAAAGCGGAAGACTCTTCCTTCTTTGTTGGCCTCCGGGACTGGATCCTCCCCCTGGTGGTGGCCCTGGCCCTGGCCCTGGTCATCCGGATGTTCATCGGTGGCCCGACCACGGTCAAGGGTCAATCCATGGAAACCACCCTTCATTCCGGGGACATCCTCCTGGTCTCCAAGATTCCCACCTATTCCGGCAGGTTCCAACGAGCAGACATCATTATCATGGACTCGCCTTCGGAAGCAGGTGAACTCTATGTCAAGCGGATTGTCGGTATGCCGGGGGAGACGGTGGAGATCAAGGATGGCCATGTCTTCATCAACAATAAGTTGCTCAAGGAATACTATATCCGCGACCTTCCGACGGGAACCTACAATGAAACGGTCTGGCAGCTCCGGGATGATGAGTACTTTGTCATGGGGGACAACCGGGAAGAAGGCGCCTCATCCGACTCCCGGCTTTTCGGGCCGGTGAAAGCCGACCAGATCGAGGCAGTCGCCCGCTTCCGGATCTTCCCCCTCTCCCGTATCGGGTCCTTTTATTAAATCTGAACCGTCTTTAACTATTCACCAATCTCCAATTTGCAATGGGGGTATCTTATGTCCCATGAAAAAACACAAGAGGGAAAAAAAGAATTTCGCCTGATTGATGGGCTAAAAATCTTCTTCCTGGCCTTGATGGTCGCCTTCTTGATCACCCAATTTGTGATGAACTCCACCCTGGTGGAAGGATCCTCCATGGCGGACACCCTCCACAGTGGGGACCGGCTTCTCGTGATGAAGCTGGGAACTTCCATCAACCGGCTCAAGCGGGGGGATATCGTCGTTTTTGACGCCCCGGGTGAAGACAAACTCTATATCAAAAGGGTGATCGCCTTTCCCAATGAATTTGTCCAGATCGAAGACGGCCTGGTCTATATCAATGGAAAGAGGTTGGATGAGCCCTACATCTCGACAGCCTATACCTATACTTCCGGGCCCAAGGAGTGGTACATCCAAGAGGGTGAAATCTTTGTCCTAGGCGATAACCGACAGAGGGGGGCCTCTAAGGACTCCCGGGTTTTCGGCCCCATCAAAGCGGAGGCCCTGGAGGGCCATGCCATCTTCCGATACTTCCCTCTCGACCACATGGGCGCTTTTTAGGAGACACCATGAACTATACCAGCCAACAAATTCGAAATTTTTGCATTATTGCCCACATCGACCATGGGAAATCCACCCTGGCCGACCGGCTCATTGAAAAGACAGAAGCCATCGCCAAGCGGGTCATGAAGGACCAGCACCTGGATTCCATGGACCTGGAGCGGGAGCACGGGATCACCATCAAGCTCAAGGCAGTTAAGCTTTTTTACCAGGCCAAGGATGGGCGGGAGTATGTCCTTAACCTGATCGACACCCCGGGCCATGTGGACTTTCACTATGAGGTTTCCCGGTCCCTGGCTGCCTGTGAAGGGGCCCTCTTAATTGTCGATGCCTCCCAGGGGGTGGAAGCCCAAACCGTGGGTAACACCTATTTAGCCCTGGAAGAGGACCTGGAAATCCTCCCGGTCATTAACAAGATCGACCTCCCCGGGGCAGATGTGGACTTTGCCAAGCATGAGGTGGAAGACATTCTGGGCCTGGAGGCCGACGATGCTCCGGCCATTTCCGCCAAAAACGGGATCAACATCGAAGATGTCCTGGAATACATTGTCGACCGGGTGCCTGCCCCCCAGGGCGACCCGGAGGCCCCCCTCAAGGCTCTGATCTTCGACTCCGTCTACGACCCCTACCGGGGGGTCATCCTCTTCGTCCGGATTGTGGACGGCCAGATTAAGGCGGGGGACCGTATCCGCCTCATGGCCACGGGCAAGGAGTATTCCGTGGATGAGGTGGGTTATGTGACGGAGGACCATATCCCCTGCAAGACCCTGATTACCGGGGACGTCGGTTATATCACGGGCTCCATTAAGAACGTGTCGGATGCCCGGGTGGGCGATACCTTAACCCATGCGGACCGGCCGGCTGACCAGGCCCTTCCCGGTTATAAGAAGGTCATGCCCATGGTCTTTGCCGGCATCTACCCCACCGAGTCGGAATCCGTCAACTCCATCCGTGAGGCCCTGGAAAAGCTCCAGGTCAACGATGCCGCCCTGACCTTTGAAAAGGAGACTTCCGTGGCCCTGGGCTTCGGCTTCCGATGCGGATTTTTAGGCATGCTTCATATGGAGATTATCGAAGAGCGTCTGATCCGGGAGTTTGATCTGGATATGATCGTGACGGCTCCTTCGGTGGTCTACAAAATCATGTTGAACTCGGGCAAGGAAGTGGAGATCCAGAACCCTTCCGACTTCCCCGACCCCACGGATATCCGCCACGTCAAAGAGCCTGTGGTTGACGCGGCCATCATGACCCCCAAGGACCATATCGGGGCCATCATGGAGCTCTGCGAGGAAAAGCGGGGGGTCTATAAAACCATGGAATACCTGGATGAGCGCCGGGTGACTATCCACTATGAGCTCCCCTTAAACGAGGTCATCTATGACTTCTTCGATGCCCTCAAGTCCCGGACCAAGGGCTATGCCTCCCTGGACTACGACCTCAAGGACTACCAGGTTTCCGACCTGGTCAAGCTGGACATCCTGGTCAATGAGAAGCCTGTGGATGCCCTTTCCCTGATCGTCCACCGGGACAAGGCCTATGAGCGTGGCCGGTCCATCTGCGAGCGGCTGAAAAAAGAAATTCCTCGCCACCAATTTGCCGTCCCCATCCAGGCGGCTATCGGCGGAAAGATCATTGCCCGGGAGACGGTATCCGCCCTTCGGAAAGACGTCATTTCCAAGTGCTATGGGGGGGATATTTCTCGGAAGAAGAAGCTTTTGGAAAAACAGAAGGAAGGGAAAAAGCGGATGCGGCAGATCGGCAATGTCTCCATTCCCCAGACAGCCTTCCTCTCCGTTCTCAAGTACGATGACGATGAATAAAGAAGAGAAACGAAGACAAAACAAAAAAGTCGCAGGAAAGAGCCTAGGCCTCTACCTCCACATTCCCTTTTGTGAGGAGAGGTGCTCTTACTGCGACTTTTTAACTTTTCCCAAGGTCCCCTTCCTCCACCAGGGCTATGTGGATACCCTTTGCCGGGACATTGTCCTTAGCCGGGAGGAGGGAATTTTTGAGGGAAGGACTGTGGACACCATCTATATTGGAGGAGGGACCCCCACGATCTTGACCCTTCCCCAGTTGGATCAAATTTTGACCACCCTCCACAGCCTTCCTCTGGATATCAGGGAGTGGACCGTGGAGGTCAACCCGGGGACCCTGTCCGACGAAAAGTTGGGCCTCTTCATCCAAGGCGGGGTTAACCGGATTTCCTTCGGGGTCCAGACTATGGATCCCGGCCTACTCGCTTTTTGCAAGCGGACCCACCGGTCGGAGACCGTTTACCGGGATATGGACCGGATCAGGAGCCGAGGGGCCGGGGACCTGGCCATCAACATGGACTTTATCTATGGGATTCCCGGCCAGGAGACTAGCCATATTGACCGGGACCTGGCCGCCATCCGGGTTTTGGACCCCGACCACATTTCCTGGTATTCGCTTATTTTGGAAGAGAAAACTCTCTTGGATTTTTGGATCCGCCAGGGGAGGGCCAAGCCTCTTTCCCCGGACCGGGAACTTATCCTGATGGAGAGGGCCTTCCGGGGTCTGGAAGACCTGGGCTACGACAGATATGAGGTCTCCAATTTTGCCCGGACCGGCAAGGTCTCCCTCCACAATCTCAAGTATTGGACCGGACAAGATTACCTGGGCCTGGGCCTGGGCGCCTCCTCCTACCTGAACCACCGGCGGTTCAAAAAGGCCAGGGGAATAGGAACCTATAGTAAAGAAATCAACCAGGGACGACCGGCCTGGACTGAGGAAGTCCGGACAGAGGACGACGATCTCTTTGAAGGCCTCATGATGGGCCTGCGAAAGCTTGCCGGGATAGACCGGGCCGCCTTCCGGGAAAGGATGGGGGTGGACCCCCTGGTCCGGTCCCGGGCCATTTTTGAAAAGGAAAAAGCCCTTGGGCTGGTGGATTGGACGGAGGAGACCCTCTTTCTAACGCCGAAGGGACTTGATCTTCAAAATGAGGTTCTTATGGACCTCATGGAAGACTTTCATCTTTCCTGAACCGGTGCTTGACAAAGGGGAGGGGAGGCTTTATACTATTTTTAGCACTCAATGATATAGAGTGATAACAAGAAAGAAAAAACTTGGCCCTGAGAGAAGAAGGGCCGGAAAAGCAGAGAAAGGAAGGACTGGATGAACGAAAGAAAATACTTTATTTTGGGTGCCATCCTTTCCTCCTATCTCCAGTCCAAGGAGCCCCTGGGGTCGAGAACTTTGAAGCGCCTCTATAATATGGATATTTCCGCCGCTACGATTCGGAACGAGATGAGCGACCTGGAGGTCCTGGGTTATTTGGAAAAGACCCACGTCTCCTCCGGTCGGATCCCCTCCCAAAAGGCCTATCGCTGGTATGTGGACCAGGTACAGGAAAAGGGATGGGTCCAGGATGAAATCCTCCAGCTTCCGGACAAGAGCTTGCTGAGCCGGACCGATGACCCCCAAAGCGTCCTGGACTCGGCCCTCAACCTTCTTTCGGATATCACCGGAACGGCAGCCTTCACCTATACCCCTGGACGGGGGAACGACCGCCTGTCCATGATCCGCTTCCTTCCTATGTCTGACCGGGAGATCCTGATTCTAATGGTCTTCCACTCCAAGTTCGTCCAGACCGACCGGGTCCATCTGAAAGGGACCTACGCCATGGACCGGCTCTTCCGGGCCGAGGAGATTTTCCAGAACCTCTTGGAGGGAAAGAACTTGGATGAGATCGCATCCTTCCTCCAGACAGGCCCCTTTTCAGGGACCTATGTCGCCGGAAACCTTCTGAGCGAGTTGGTTCCGGTGGTGAGGGACCGGGTGATGGCCCACAAGAAGCCCAACCTGGTCTTCAATGGTCTCTTCAAGCTTTTAGCCCTGGACGATTATGTTCCGGACAAGGCCATGGCCTTTATCCGGAAGCTCCAGGACGATCCGGACCTTTTGAACTTCCTGGCCGGCCTGGATGACCAAGACGGAATCCGGGTTTACATCGGTCAGGAGAACCCGGTGGATTGGCTCAAGGAGGCCAGTTTGATCATGGTCCCCTACCGGGTACGGGGGGACATCACGGGACGCCTGGGCGTCGTCGGCCCCATCGACATGGACTACCGACGGGTGATGAGCGATGTTTATCGGATGGGACGCTATATTAATGCCATTACAGGAAGACAATAGATAGAGAATTTTTCAAGAGATGAATGAAGGAGGCAGGGATGACCAAGAAAAGAAATGAGGCGGAAAAGCTGAAGAAGAAAGTTGAGATCGAGGATAGCCAGGAAGAAAAGGAAGAAAGGAAGGATTCCGACCCGGACCGGGAAAGTCCACAGAAGGATCCGGAAGATGAGGTTGTTGAAGCGGAGATTGTGGATGAGGAGGAAGACCAGGTCGTCCAAGAAGAAAAAACGGAGGAGTCCCCTGACCGGGCCCGACTGATCCGGCTCCAGGCTGACTTCGAAAACTTCAAGAGACGGACGGAAAAGGACCGGCAGGACACCATCAAGTACGCCAACGAGAAACTCATTCTCAAGTTGGTGGATGTGGTGGACAACTTCCACCGGGCCCTTGAAACGGAGAGGGAGGAGAAGGATTCCTTCTACGAAGGGATGGAACTCATCTTCGCCCAGCTGACGGATGTCCTGGAGGAAGAGGGGCTGGAAGCCATTGACCCGACCGGGGAGGCCTTTGATCCCAACTTCCACGACGCAGTCCTTTCGGAAGAAAGCGAAGAAGTCCCCTCCGGGCATGTGATCGAAACCATGCGGAAGGGCTATACTCTTAAGGGACGGCTCATCCGTCCGGCCATGGTCAAAGTGGCACAGTAAGGCAGAAGCAGAAAAGAATCCCCTGAAAAGGGGTCCAGATATAGAGACAATCAGGAAAATTAGAACCATTAGGAGGTTTTCTCATGAGCAAGATTATTGGTATTGACTTAGGAACAACAAACTCGGCTGTTGCCGTTATGGAAGGTGGGTCACCCACCATCATCCCCAACGCCGAAGGCAACCGGACCACCCCCTCCATCGTGGCCTTCACGAAAGAGGGCGAGCGCCTGGTCGGCGAAACCGCCAAGCGCCAGGCCATCATGAACCCCCACCGGACCATCGCTTCTATTAAGAGGGATATGGGTTCGGACCGGAAGGTTTCCATTGATAAAGATTATTCTCCGGAAGAAATTTCGGCCATGATCCTTCAAAAGCTGAAAGCGGATACCGAAGCCTACTTGGGCGAGAGTGTTAAGGAAGCGGTCATCACCGTACCGGCCTACTTCACCGATGCCCAGCGTCAGGCCACCAAGGACGCCGGACGGATCGCCGGTTTGGACGTCAAACGGATCATCAATGAGCCGACGGCTGCGGCCCTGGCCTATGGGATGGACAAGGAGACCGACCAATCCAAGATCATGGTCTATGACCTGGGCGGGGGCACCTTCGACGTCTCCATCCTGGAAGTGGGCGACGGGGTCTTCGAAGTTCTGGCTACCCGCGGGAACAACCGCCTGGGCGGGGACGACTTCGACCAGGTCCTGATGAAGTACATCAACGATGAATTTATGAAGGACCATGGAGTGGACCTCCTGGCTGACCCGACTTCCGACCAGCGTTTAAAGGATGCGGCGGAAAAGGCCAAGAAGGAGCTCTCTTCTTCCATGACCACCACCATCAACCTCCCCTTCATCACGGCCGTCAACGGCCAGCCGGTCCACCTCAACATGGACCTGACCAGGGCCAAGTTTGATGAACTGACTGCTAGCCTGGTCAAGAAGACCGAGCAGCCGGTCATGGATGCCCTGAAGGATGCCGGCATCTCCGCTTCCGACCTGGACAAGATCCTTCTTGTCGGAGGATCCACCCGGATCCCTGCTGTCCAGGAGTCCGTCAAGCGCTTGACCGGCAAGGAGCCCCAGAAGGACATCAACCCGGATGAGTGCGTGGCCATCGGTGCAGCTATCCAAGGCGGCGTTCTGACCGGTGAGGTCAAGGACCTCCTCCTCCTGGATGTTACCCCCCTGTCTCTGGGACTGGAGACCCTGGGTGGGGTCATGACCGTCCTCATCCCCAGAAACACGACCATCCCGACCAAAAAGAGCCAGGTCTTCACCACCGCTGCGGACAACCAGACCACCGTGGACATCCACGTCCTTCAAGGGGAACGTGAATTTGCCACCGACAACACCACCCTGGGTCGCTTCCAGCTGACCGGAATTCCGGCAGCCAGACGGGGCATCCCCCAGATCGAAGTTACCTTCGATATTGATGCCAACGGCATCGTCAACGTATCCGCCAAGGACCAGGGGACGGGCAAGGAGCAGAAGATCACCATCACCTCCTCCACCAACCTGTCCGAGGACGAGATCAACCGTCGGGTCAAGGAAGCCGAGCAGTTCGAGGCGGAAGATAAGAAGCGGAAGGAAGTGGTGGAAGCCAGAAACCAGGCGGAGACCATGATCTACCAGACCGAGTCCACCCTTAACGAAGTGGGCGACAAGGTCAGCGAGGAAGAAAAGAAGAAGGTCCAGGATAAGATCCAGGCCTTGAAAGAAGTCAAGGATTCGGACAATTTGGACGAGATCAAGTCCAAGTCGGATGACCTCATGGCTGAGCTCAACCAGCTTTCCCAGAAGCTCTATGAGCAGGCGGGTGGCCAGGCTGGACCCCAGGGTCAGGCTGACCCCGGTCAGGCAGGCCATGATGACGACGTGGTCGATGCTGACTATGAAGTGGTCGACGATGACGAGGCCGATTCCTAATCGGAAAGATGCTGACGAGGGCCGGAGCTTAGCTCCGGCTCTTTTTTCTTGGAGAAGGCGGGAAAGGGGCTTTTCCCTCCCCGGGCTTGTGGATTTTTGCCGATTTCCCTTATAATGGGTAGATATGAGCCATGAGAAAGGAGCCTGTCTTGAAAGATCCCTACCAGGTGTTGGGCGTTGAAAAAAACGCCGACAAGCAGACCATAAAAAGAGCCTACCGGACCAAGGCCAAAAAATACCATCCGGACCTGAACCCCGGAAATGAGGAGGCGGCGGAGAAGTTCAAGGAACTTTCCTCGGCCTATGATATTTTGCAGGACGATGAAAAGCGCCAGATGTACGACCGCTATGGAGCCGCGGCTTTTGAAAACGGAGGGATGGGAGGAGGCGGATTTTCCGGGGGATTCGGCTTTGATCCCACGGATATTTTCGGCGACCTCTTTTCCGACCTCTTTGGCGGGGGTGGCCGTCAGCGCCGCCAGGACCCCAACGCTCCCCGTCCGGGGGAGGATGTCCGTGTGGAGGTCAATTTAACTTTTAAAGAAGCGGTTTTCGGGACGACGAAAAAGATCAAACTCCGCCGCTTCCGGACATGCGACCACTGTCATGGAAAGGGGGCTGAGCCCGGCAGTGAGAAGAAGACCTGCCCCTCCTGCCAGGGGTCGGGGATGATGGCCCAGGAAGTCCGGACCCCCTTCGGCCGGATGGTCAACCAGACCACCTGCCCCCGTTGCCATGGGGAGGGCTTCATCATCGAAAAACCCTGTAAGGATTGCCATGGCCAGGGCCGGGTCAAGAAGGAAACCACCATCTCGGTCGATATTCCGGCCGGGGTGGATGATGGCAATATCCTCCCCATCCGGGGCCAGGGTCATGATGGGGTTAACGGCGGGGTGGCCGGGGATGTCTATGTCATTCTCCGTGTGGCCCCTTCGGAGGTCTTTACCCGGCGGGGATCCGACCTTTACTTAGACCTCCCCATCCGGTTCAGCCAGGCCGCCCTGGGCGACACCATCCAAGTTCCCGGCTTGGAGGATAAGCTCTCCTTTGACCTCCCGGCCGGCACCCAAACCGGCAGCCTGTTCACCATAAAAAAGGAAGGGGTTCCCAATGTCCGTTCAGGTCAGAAGGGGGACCTCCATTTCCGAGTCAACATCGTTACCCCCAAAAAACTCAACAGCGAGCAAAAGGAAGCTCTCCGGGCTTTCCAGGCGGCCATGGGGGAAGAGAGCGAAGAGTCCCACAGCTTTTGGGACAAGGTAAAGGACATTTTTGACTGATATGAGCCAAGACTATTTTTCCCTCCTGGTCATCTATCCCCGGGAGGACAACGACCTGATCAACCTCCTCTTCATGGAAGCAGGCATGATCGGGTCGGAGGTTATCGACCCTGAAACCATTGAAAGCTACCGGAAGCGGGCAGCCGAGTGGGAACTCTCCAACCGGGAGGAATTGCTCCGGGCCCAGGAGAAGGACCTGGGTCAGGAAATCCAGGAAGGCTTTATGGCCCAGAGAATTTTCTTCATGACGGACAAGAAGTCCCTGGCCAAATTGGACCGGGCGGAGCGCCAGGTCTATGAGCAGTATGGGGAGACCGTCCTGATTATCGAAGAGGGAAGCGTTGACAACAGTCATTGGAATGAAACCTGGCGGTCCTTCTATAAGCCCCTGGATGTGGGCCGGACTATCCGGATCCTTCCCGCCTGGATGGAGGAAGAAGGAGGGGACAGGGAGGTCATCAAGATCGATCCCGGTATGGCCTTCGGGTCAGGCTCCCATGAAACCACCCTGGTCTCCTTGGAATTTATGGAGGAAATGGACCTTAAGGACAAGGCCTTCCTGGACCTGGGAACAGGCTCAGGAATTTTAGCCATCTATGCCGCCCTCCAAGGGGCCGGTCCCGTGGAGGGGACGGATATCGACCCTGATGCCATCCGGACCGCTCGGAAGAATGCCGGAATCCAGGACCGGGACCTGGACATTGCTTTTTATGTCTCTGATCTTTTAGACCGGGTGGAGGGGACCTTTGACCTGGTGGCAGCCAACCTCCTCTATCCTCTTTTAGTCCGTCTCCTCCCGGACTTCCACCGGGTCCTCCGGCCAGGTGCCGGGATCATCCTCTCCGGCCTTTTGGCTGACCAGGCGGAAGCCATTCGAACCCAAGCTGAGGGCCTGGGCTACCGGGTCCTTGAAGACCGGGTCAAGGGGGAATGGGCGGGACTTGTTTTAGAATGGACGGGACGGGAATGAAGACCGTTGCTTTTTACACCCTGGGTTGCAAGGTCAACCAATATGAGTCCGAGGCCATGGAAGAGGCCTTCCTGGACCGGGGCTACCAACCGGTGGGGAAGGATGAGGGGGCGGATGTCTTTGTCATTAACACCTGCACCGTGACCCATGTCGCGGATGCCAAGTGCCGCCAGGCCATCCGCCGGGCCAAGCGGAAGAATCCAAATGCCCTGGTGGCGGTGGTGGGCTGCTATGTCCAGGTGGCCCCGGAAACCGTCCGGGTCATCGAGGGGGTAGATGTCCTCATCGGAACCAAGCGGAGGGACCGGATTGTGGATGCCGTGGAGGAAGTGGCGGCGACCGGGAGGAAGGTGGAGGACCTGGTCGACCTCAACCAGGTCCGGACCTTTGACGAATTGGGGATCTCCACCGAGCTCTCCACCACCAGGGCGGCCATCAAAGTCCAGGAGGGCTGCGAGATGTACTGCTCCTACTGCATCATCCCCTATGCCCGAGGCCATATGGCCTCCAGAGACCGGGAGGCCATCTTGGAGGAGGTCCGCCGCCTGGTTGCCAAGGGGATCAAGGAGTATGTCCTCACAGGGATCCATGTGGCCTCCTATGGGAAGGAAAGAACGGCCGAGGGAGTGGCAGAACTTGCCCAAAGACCCAAGGACCTCATTGACCTGGTAGAGGCTGTGGCTGAAATTCCCGGTGTAGAGAGAATCCGCCTCTCTTCCATTGAACCCCGGTGGGTGACCCCCGACAAGCTCCAAAGGCTCAAGGCCTGCGGGAAATTCGCTGACCACTTCCACCTCTCCCTCCAGTCGGGGTCGGACAAGATCCTGGAAGCCATGAACCGGAAGTACGACAAGGCCCTTTACCTGGAAAAAATAGAGGAAATCCGCCGGGTCTTTCCCCGGGCCGGACTGACGACCGATGTCATCGTGGGCTTTCCGGGTGAGACGGAGGAGGACTTCCAAGAGACCCTTGCCTTCGTGGATGAGGTCGGTTTTTCTAAAATCCACATCTTCCCCTATTCCAAGAGGGAGGGGACCCCGGCCGCCCTTTTCACGGACCAGGTTCCTTCTCCCATCAAAAAGGACCGGGCCGTCCGCCTGGCTGAGCGGGAGCTTGTCCTCCGCCATGCTTTTATGGACCGGATGGAGGGGGAGGAGGTCCAAGTCCTCTTTGAAGAAGGGGAGGATGGGACCATGATGGAAGGGTATACGGGCAATTACCTCCGAGTTCATATGGAAAGAAAAGAAACTTGGGTTAACCGGCTCATTTCAGGTAGAATAGGGAAAAGGGAGGGGGACCTCCTCCACTTTGAACCCGAACAATAAGGAGGTTGTCATGTCGGATTGCATTTTCTGCAAGTTAGCCAATAAAGAGATTCCTACGGAAGTGGTTTATGAAAATGAAGACGTCTTTGTTTTCAAAGATATGGAGCCGATGGCCAAGATCCACTACCTTTTCATCCCCAAGGCCCACCTGGAATCCGTCCAGGCCTTGGATGATTTTTCTATCATGGGCAAGCTCTTCGCCGCCATTCATGAAGTGGCGGAAAAAGAGGGCTTCGCAAAAGAGGGCTACCGGGTCATCTCCAATGTGGGGAATAACGGCAACCAGTCCATCCACCACCTCCATATCCATGTTTTAGCAGGAGAACCTATCCGCTTCCCCGGTTTTGACCATTGATGTCCATTGTTGACGGGGCCGGACTGTGATGGCTTGCATTCTACTACTTCCCGTTGTATAATGATTTGTATTTATTTTGCTCCAAGGGGGTGAGAATTTGCCAGAGATTCACGTTCGAGAGAATGAATCCATTGAAAGTGCTCTCAAAAGATTTAAGCGTTCCTGTGCTCGTGCAGGCACTCTTGCTGAGTACCGCAAGCGTGAACACTACGAAAAGCCTTCGGTGATTCGTAAGAAGAAGAACGACGCGGCCAAGCGCAAGAACCGGAAGAGAAAATAAGCAAAATCATACGACAGAATTTTTTTATCGATGATTTTCAGGCTCCGGTTGCCGGAACCTGTCGAGAAGACTGTGCAGTTTTCCTGCACAGTCTTTTTTTTGCCCGGTGCCGATAAAGGACCATTTGGGTAGGCCCATAATCTGGGGTATAATAAGAGTGTTGGGGAAGTCGGACTTTTCCGACCTTAAATCTGTAAATTTGAAGTTTTTTTAGAAAGGAGGAATGATGACTCCATCAATGCTTGCCAGTATTCTTCTTATCCTGGCCATCCTTCTCATCGTAGCAGAGGTCTTTTTACCCAGCCATGGTATCCTGGGATTTCTCGGCGCCTTGGCCATAGGAGGCTATCTTTACTTTTCCATCCAGGCCGGCTATTGCTCGACCCTGGAGATCATCCTCTTTGTGGCGGGCCTGGTCCTCCTGGTCTTTGAGGCGGTCCTTCCCGGTTTCGGCCTGCCCGGCATCACCGGGACCATCCTTCTCTTCATCGCCATCACCCAATCCGCTGAAAACCCCGGACTGGGTCTGACGACGCTGGCGACGGGGGCCCTTGCCGGCTTGGGACTGGGCTTTATCCTGGTCAAGGCCGGTTTTACCAGCAAGCTTTTCACTCAGTCCGTTCTCGATACCAAGTTGAGCTCGGAAGAAGGCTTCCTGGCCCGGAAGAATCCGGATGCCCTCTTGGGCCAGGAAGGGATCACCCTAACCCCTCTCCGCCCCTCCGGAAGGATCCTGGTTGGTGACCAAAAGCTGGATGCCATGAGCCAGGGGGAGTTTATTGAAAGCCAAGCTACTATTGAAATCTATGAAGTCTCGGACGGAAGGATCCTTGTCCGTCCCAAGAAGAAGTAAAAGGACCGGCAGAGTATAGCCGGCCCCTTTTTCCACCGGTCGCACTCGATAAATCATTAAGGAGGTTACCTATGCCCTTTGGACTATCCCCGGGCTACATCCCCATCGTCATTATCGTTATCGCTTTTTTATCCCTCTTTTTCTCCTTTGTCCCCGTGGGGCTTTGGATTACCGCCCGTTTTTCAGGCGTTCCTGTAGGGATTTCCGACTTGATCGGCATGCGGCTCCGCCGGGTCAATCCTTCGAAGATCGTTAACCCCATGATCAAAGCCACCAAGGCCGGCCTCAAGCTCGACATTGGCGAGCTGGAAGCCCACTACCTGGCCGGCGGACGGGTCAACTCGGTCATCGATGCCCTGATTGCCGCCCAAAGAGCCAACATCGCCCTGGACTTCAAAGAAGCTACGGCCATCGACCTGGCCGGCAGGAATGTCTTTGAAGGAGTTCAGGTTTCTGTCAACCCCAAGGTTATTGAGACCCCGACTATCGCCGCCGTGGCCAAAAACGGGATTGAAGTCATGGTCAAGGCCAAGGTCACCGTCCGGGCCAATATCCAACGCCTGGTCGGTGGTGCCGGTGAAGCCACCATCATCGCCCGTGTCGGCGAAGGCATTGTCACCACGGTAGGTTCCTCCGAATCCCACACCGAGGTCCTGGAGAACCCGGACAACATTTCAAAAACAGTCTTGAATAAGGGCTTGGACTCCGGGACCGCTTTTGAAATCCTCTCCATCGATATCGCTGATGTCGACGTGGGCCGGAACATCGGGGCCAAGCTCCAGACAGACCAGGCTGAAGCGGATAAGCGAATTTCCCAGGCCAAGGCCGAGGAGAGACGGGCCCAGGCCGTTGCTGCCGAGCAGGAGATGATCGCCGAGATCCGCCGCCAGCGGGCCAAGGTCGTCGAGGCGGAGGCCGAAGTGCCCAGAGCCCTTTCCGAAGCCCTCCGGTCCGGAAAACTGGGCGTCATGGACTACTATAATATGAACAATATCCAATCCGATACCCGGATGAGGGAATCCATCGCCGGCAATGAGAAGCATGATGGCGACGAAGAGAATTAAGCCATTGCAGGAATAAAGAGAAGGGACACACCATGTCCATAAAAGCCTTTTTAGACCGTCTTGAAGAGGAACTGAAGGAAGCCCAGAAGGCCCAGGAAGCCTTGCAGGCCCAAAAAACCAACCGGGCCCGGAAGAGGAAGAAGGCCTCCAAAAAGCCGACTGAAGGCTCTTCCCGAGACCGGGAAAGCGCCGGTTTGGCTGAAGAAAGGTCCCGGGCAAATAAGGAAGAAGCCCGCCGGGTCATCCAGGAATCCCGTCAGACCTTCCGTGACTATAAAGACGAAGGCGGGGAGGAGACCGGGACGGGGGGTCTTGCGAGTGAGAGAAGTGGCCTGGGCAAGACCCAAGTCATGGAAAGAGACCCTCGTTTTTCCAAAGCCAGCCGCCCCTCCCGAGAAGAGATGCGAAAGGCTCTGGTTTGGAAGGAAATTTTAGGGCCCCCGAAGGCGCGTAGAAGATAAGGAGAGTGATTCAAGAGTTTATGTCAACAGCGATTTGGCAGGACCAATCAGGCCGGGGCGAGGATACCCCGGCCTTGTTTGGGCATTTGGATGAAAATAAAAAACTAATCGAGGACCGCTACGACGTGACCATCCGGGTTAAGGATGGTCAGCTGGAAATTACCGGGGAGGACTACGACCTCCAGGCCACCCGGGCCGTCCTCGACTCCATGGAGGAGATTATCCACCGTCAGGACTATGTGACCAAGGAAGAAGTGTCTTATCTTTTGGATGTTCAGGATCAGGATGCCGATCTTCCGGTGGGGGACATGCTCAAGGATGTCATCGTCACTACTTCCCGGGGCAAGCCCATCCGGGCCAAGACCATCGGCCAGAAGCGGTATGTGGATGCCATCAATGAGAACGGCTATACCTTCGGGATCGGTCCTGCCGGGACCGGAAAGACCTACCTGGCCATGGCCATGGCCGTCAAGGCCTTTAAGGCAGGCCAGGTGTCACGGATCATCCTGACCCGTCCGGCCGTGGAAGCCGGGGAGAGCCTGGGCTTCCTGCCGGGTGACCTCCAGGAGAAGATTGACCCCTACCTCCGTCCACTTTACGATGCTCTTTTTGAAATCCTGGGTAATGACACTTACCTCAAACTCAAGGAAAGGGGCCTGATCGAGGTAGCTCCCCTGGCCTATATGCGGGGCCGGACCCTGGACAATTCCTTTATTGTCCTGGATGAGGCCCAAAACACCACTCCCCAGCAGATGAAGATGTTCCTGACCCGGATGGGTTACGGGTCCAAGGCGGTCATCACCGGAGACATTACCCAGGTGGACCTGCCCAATGGGAAGTCTTCCGGTCTGAAAACCATCCAGCATATCCTCCGGGATATTGATGGAATCGCCTTTTGCTACTTCAACCGGGCGGACGTGGTCCGTCACCCCCTAGTCCAAAAGGTGATCGATGCCTTTGAGAAGTATGAAGGCAGTCAGGGAGGCGGCCATGGCCCGGGGAAGGGGTCCCCAAAGAAGGCGAAAGGAGACCGGTCGAAGGACCGGGGAAGGAACAAGTAGGCGGGAAAGATGATCGTAGATATTGATAATCGGGATAAAAACCTTAGTCTGAGCCAGGCCCGACGGGACCTCCTGGAGGAGGCCCTGTCGACGGCCCTTTCTATGGAAGGCATTGAGGAGGAGGTCACCCTCTCCCTGTCTTTCGTGGAGGGGGAGGAGATCCGGACCCTCAACCGGGACTACCGGGGGGTGGATCAGGAAACAGACGTCCTCTCCTTTCCCGCCCATGAGCCGGAGGAGATTGCGGCCCTGAAGGACCAGGGACGGTTGGCTATCCTGGGGGATATCGTCATCAACCAGGACCGGGTCCGGACCCAGGCTTTGGACTACGGCCACTCTGAAGATCGGGAGTCCGCCTACCTGGCTGTCCACTCCCTCCTCCACCTCCTGGGCTATGACCATGAGAGGGAGGAGGATAAGGCGGTTATGCGGGCCAAGGAAGAGGCGGTCATGGACCGGCTGGGCCTTTCCCGGGAGGCGGAAGTCCCCTTCCACTCGGGCTATGTGACCATCCTGGGCCGGCCCAATGTGGGGAAGTCCACCCTCCTCAATGCCCTCATGGGGGAAAAGCTCACCATCACCTCCAACAAGGCCCAGACCACCCGAAATGAGATTAAACTGATTTACACGGATGACCGGATGCAGGTCATCTTCACCGATACCCCGGGCTACCAGACCCCAAAGAATAAGTTGGGGGAGGCCATGCTCAAGATGAGCCGGGATGCGGTGAATGGGGTGGACCTGGTCATTTACATCACGGATCCCTCCCCGGAAGCGGGGCGGCTGGATAACCTTCTGCTGGACTACCTGGAAGGGGTAAAGCTCCCCAAGATCTGCCTCATCAACAAGGCGGATCAGGCGGAGGACCTCCTTCTTTTTGCGGTATCCGACCGCTATGAGAAGATGGGGACCTTCGACCGGGTCATCCTCTGCTCAGCCAAGGAGGGGGAGGGCCTGGACCGGGTCAAGGAGGCACTCTATGAGGCCCTTCCCCCCGGCCCGGCCTACTACCCGGAGGACATGGTCACCGACCGGCCCGAGCGCTTTATTGTTGCTGAGCTCATCCGGGAGAAGTGCCTGAAGAACCTGGCCCAGGAGGTCCCCCATGGGATCTATGTGGCCATCGACCAGATGACTTACCGGGAGACCGGGGACCTGGTGGATATCTATGCCACCATCGTAGTGGACCAGACCTCCCATAAGGGAATCGTCATCGGCAAGGGCGGGGCCATGCTCAAGAAAATCGGAACCCAGGCCCGGCGGGACATCGAAAACTTCCTCCAATGCCGGGTCAACCTCAAACTTTGGGTTAAAATAGAGAAGAATTGGCGGCAGAAGGGGCGACTGATTGACTCTTTCGGCTACGGGTCCGATGACCGGGGCCTGAACCAAAACTGAGGGGCAGCATGAAGCAGGATTTGAAAAATGTGGAGGGCCTGGTTCTTCGGGCCTACAACATCAAAGACTCTTCCCGGATCGTGGACCTTCTTGCCCGGGACCAGGGGCGGATTTCCTTCATGGCCCGGGGAGCAAGAAGGGATAAGTCCCCCTCCCTCAACCTGACCCAACCCTATGTGGAGGGGCGTTATAACCTTCAACCCGGTCGGTCCATATACTATTTCAAGGATGGGCAAATCCAAAATGCCCACCTGGGTCTCCGCAAGTCCATCCGACGCCTGGCCCTGACGGAGTTTTCCATCGAGGCCCTGACCTCGGTGGTCTTTACAGAGGGGGACCCCATCCTGTATGATTTCATGGTGACCTATTTGGGGACTGTGGAAGAGGCAGGAGAGAGTGACCTGACCCGGCTCCTTGGCGCCTACCTTTTTAAGTTGGTTTCCCTGGTGGGTTTCCGGCCCAGCCTAGGCTCTTGCCTGGAATGCGGGGGAGGGGTCAAGCTTCCCCTGGTCTTTGACCTCCATGGCGGGGGGATGGTCTGCGATGACCACCCGGGCCGGCCCGGCCAAAGAACCCTGTCCATGGACCAGTATCAGGAGCTGGTGGCCTACCTGACCCAACCCTTCCGGGAGATCCGGGAGGGAAGTCGGGAGGAGAAAGGGGAACTTTACCGGACCACGGCAAGGCTCTGCCTGGCTTATTTTCAAATTCAAACCGGTCGAGACCGGTTCAAAAGTTTAGCAATGCTGCAAGATCTGGGCCTGGTGTGATAGAATCAATCGGCCAATAGGAGGATATCGAATGCATCTACAAGACATGATACAAAAACTGACAAGTTATTGGGCCGACCATGGCTGTGCCATCCTTGAGCCCTACGATGTGGAGAAGGGCGCCGGGACCATGTCCCCCCACACTTTCCTTCGGACCCTGGATGCCAGCCCTTGGCATGTAGTCTATGTGGAGCCTTCCCGCCGGCCGGCGGACGGACGTTATGGGGAGAACCCCAACCGTCTCTACCAGCACCACCAGCTCCAGATCATTCTCCAACCTGCTCCGGACGACATCCAGGACCTCTATCTCAAGAGCCTGGAAGTCATCGGGATTGACCCCCTTGCCCACGACATCCGCTTCGTGGAGGATAACTGGGAATCCCCCACCCTGGGCGCCTGGGGTGTGGGTTGGGAAGTCTGGTTGGATGGGATGGAAATCACCCAGTTCACCTACTTCCAGCAGGTCGGTTCCATCCCTCTTGAGGTGGAAGCCGGAGAGATCACCATGGGTCTGGAACGGATCGCCATGTATATCCAGGGGGTCAACAACGTCTTCGACCTCCAGTGGAATGATGAGCTGACCTATGGGGATATTTTCCATTTGCCGGAATATGAGAACTCCATGTACGCCTTCCAGACGGCCAATGTGGACCGTCTCCGGAATTTCTTTGAGGAATATGAGAAGGAAGCCCAGGACCAGATCGCCCGGGCCCTGGTCTATCCCGCCTACGACTATGTCCTGAAGTGTTCCCACACCTTCAACATCCTGGATGCCCGGGGGGCCATCGCCGTCTCCGAAAGAAACCACTACATCAGCCGGATCCGGGACATGGCCCGTCAGGTTGCCGAACTCTACCTGGAGAAAAAACAAGGTAAAGAGGAAAAGGAGGAGGAAAGTCATGAATAAGTATTTTCTTGAAATAGGGGTGGAAGAATTTCCCTCCCGCTTTATCGCCTCCACCAAGGAACAGCTCATCAACAACGTCCTCAAGATTCTATCAGAGGAGGGTCTTTCTGTAGAAAGCACGCGGATCGAATCCACCCCCCGGCGCTTTGCCCTCTGGCTGGAGGGTATTGGAGCGGAGGACACGGAAGCTTTCGAGGTCGTCCGGGGCCCCTCGGTCCGGGTGGCCTATGACCAGGAGGGCCAGCCCACCAAAGCCTTGGAGGGCTTCCTCCGGTCAAAGGGCCTGAGCCCGGACGATGTCTATGTGGAATCCAACGGTAAAGAGGACTATGTCTTTGCAAAAATCACTAAGGAGGCGGTTTCTCCTGAGAAGGTCTTGAAAAAGGCTATTCCGGAAGCCATCCGGCAAATCTCCAACCCCCGGTCCATGCGTTGGGGAGGGAAGAACCTCCGCTTTCTCCGCCCCATCCGCTGGCTGGTCTCCCTCTATAACGACGAAGTCCTGGACTTCGACCTGGAAGGGATTCCTGTCGGACGGACGACCAAGGGTCACCGCTTCCTAGGCCACGGTACGGTGGAAATCACAACGATCGATAGCTATGAGGAGACCTTAAAAGAAGAGTTTGTCATCGTGGATGAGAGCGAACGGCGGAACATCATCGTCCGCGGGCTCAACCGCAAGGCCAGAGAGCACGGGGGCCTGCCCATGCATGATGATGACCTCCTGGATGAAGTCGTCTCCATCGTTGAATACCCCACCGTCTTTATCGGAGAGATCCCCCAAAACTATCTGGACCTCCCCCAGGAAGTCATTATCACGCCTATGAAGGACCACCAGCGCTATTTCCCTGTGGTTGATGATGAGGGTAAGCTCCTGCCCTACTTCCTCTCCGTCCGCAATGGGAACGAAGAGGGAATCGAAAATGTGGTGGCCGGAAATGAGAAGGTCTTGGTTCCTCGCCTGGAGGATGCCAAGTTCTTCTACGACCAGGACCTCTCCCAGGCCCTGGAAGACTACCTGCCCAAGCTGGATGACCTGGTTTTCCATGAGAACCTGGGGACCATGCTGGATAAGACCGGGCGTTTGGAATCCCTGACCCGGTCCCTGGCGGAAAATATGGACTGCGGGCCCGAAACCATGGCCGCGGCGACCCGGGCTGCCCGCCTCTCCAAGGCCGACCTGGTCACCCAGATGGTGGTGGAGTTTACGGAACTCCAGGGAATCATGGGCCGGATCTATGCAGAAAAGAATGGGGAAGAGGGCCTGGTTGCCCTGGCCATTGAAGAACAGTATATGCCCAAGGGGGCTGACGGCCAGGTTCCCCAGTCTACCCCCGGGATCATCCTTTCCCTGGCGGATAAAATGGACAACATCGCCGGCCTCTTTGCCATCGGTGTCCGGGTCACGGGTTCCCAGGACCCCTTCGGCCTCCGTCGGGCCGCCAACGGGATCATTGACATCCTTTATGAGGCTTCCCTCCATATCAATCTATGGGAGGGCTTCCGGGACGCCCTTGTTCTTTATGTCGAAGAGGAGGGCCTGGTCTTTGACTACGATGAGATCATGGAGACCATCTACAACTTCTTCCTGGGCCGCCTCCGGACAAAGATGGATGACCTGGGGATCCGCTATGATGTGATCGATGCGGTCTTTGCTTCCAAGGAAAAGGACCTCCTCTCCCTGATCAACATGGGGGAGGCCATCGACGGCTACCTTAAGGAAGAGGGGGGTGACCTCCTGATCACGGACTTTGTCCGGATTGAGTCCCTGGCCAAGAAGTATGAGGGCCAGCCTTTAGTGGAGGAGGTCCTGGAGGATGAGGACCGGGTCCTCTACCAGTCCCTCAACCGGAGGGAGACGGTTGAAGAAGCCATCGAAAAGGGCCACTATAAGGAAGCCCTGGACCTGCTCAAGGATTGGATGCCCCTGGTCAACGACTACCTGGACAAGACCATGATCATGGTGGAGGATGAATCCCTCCGGGCTGCCCGCCTGGCTATGCTCCATACGATCAACGAAGTCATTTCCCGGATTCTGGTTCCTTCGGCCATTGTTCGAGAATAAGAGGGAAGGCCCGGGGGAAAAGGAGGCCGGTTTGCGTACGGTAGACATCTACATCATTTCTGATTCCAGCGGAGAAACGGGGGAGGCCATGGCCCGGGCCCTTATGGGGCAATTTCCGGACCTGGAAGCTCGCTTCCTCCGCTATCCGGACTTAACAGAGCCGGCGGAGGTGGATTCGGTCATATCTCGGATCCTGGAACAAGGCCGGAAGTCATCTTCCCTGGTTGTCATCTCGGTCGTCCTGGCGGAAATCCACCATTCTTTGGTGGAGGCCTGCCAGGCTGCCGGACTCCCCTTCATCGACCTCTATGCCGATGCCATCACCACCATCATGAAGGCCTTCGACGTTCATCCGGTTATGGAGGCGGGGATGACCCGAAAGCTGACGTCCAACTATTTTGACCGGATCTCTTCGATGGAATTTGCGGTCCGCTATGACGACGGTAAAGATCCCCGGGGCTTTCTCAAGGCTGACCTGATCCTTCTGGGAGTTTCTCGGACCTCCAAAACCCCCCTGTCCATGTTCCTGGCCACCAAGGGCTACAATGTCGCCAACCTCCCCCTCCTCCCGGAAGTGGACTTGGCTGAGGAGGTCTTCCAGGCGGACAAGAGGCGGATTGTGGGCCTGACGGTTTCCGAAGCCCAACTCTTTGAAGCCCGAAAGAACCGCTTATCTACCTTGGGGATTGCCGAGGATGCGGACTACATCGCGGACTCTCGGATTGAAAAGGAGCTGTCCTATGCCCGGTCTGTCTTCGATCAATTGGGCTGCAAGGTTATCGATGTGACCGACTCAGCGATTGAAGTCACGGCAGCCCGGATTGTCAACTACCTCCAGGAGACCTTTGGCGACGAGGCCAAGCGTCAGTTGGGCCAGGAGGCTATGATCTGAGAACCGCTTTAGGGAGGACCCGGCGAATCACTTTCAACAAAAGACTAAGGAGACGGCAACCGTCTCCTTTTTGTTTTTCCCCTTGAAGGGTATAGATATGTTGATCAAAATTTGGGAAGGAGGGGGAGGCATGCGACAGCGAAAAGACATTGAAAAGATCGAGGAGACCCTCTTGGCCCCCCGGGCCAGCCGGGCCAGCCAGTCTCGGGGGAGGGCTTTTCCCGAGGAAGAGGACCCCTACCGGACCATCTACCAGAGGGATCGGGACCGGATCCTCCACTCCAAGGCCTTCCGTCGGCTCAAGCACAAGACCCAGGTCTTTATCGCCCCGGAGGGGGACCACTACCGGACCCGCCTGACCCACACCTTGGAAGTGGATCAGATCGGCCGGACCATGGCCCGGGCCCTGGCCCTGAATGAGGACCTGGTGGATGCCATCGCCCTGGGCCACGATGTGGGCCACACCCCCTTCGGCCATGCCGGCGAGTACGTCCTGGAGAAAATCCTGGGGAAGTTCTCCCATGCGGAACAGTCGGTCCGGGTCCTTTCCTTTATGGAGCAGGGGTCCAAGCGCCACGATTATGTGGGCCTCAACCTCTCCTGGGAGGTCCTGGACGGGATCAGGAACCACTCGGGCGGGAACCAGGCTGCCACCCTGGAGGGCCGCCTCCTCAAGTTTGCCGACCGGATCGCCTATGTCAACCACGACATTGACGACTCCATCCGGGCGGGGGTCCTTAAAGAAGAGGACCTGCCCAAGGAGTGCACGGATGTCCTGGGCCACTCTTTCTCTGACCGGATCAACCGGATGGTCATGGCGGTCATCGAAGCTTCTGATGGCCAGGATGATATCCTTATGACCGAGGAAGTCTGGGCGGCCTCCCGGAAGCTCCGAGCATATATGTATGAGAATGTCTACCACAATGCCCTGGTCAAGAGCGAGAACGACAAGCTCCTTAAGGTCATCGAAGATATTTTTCATTTTTATTTGAAGGAGCCCGACCGCCTGCCTGAAAGCCACCGGGCCCTCTACATTAAGGATCATGCGGAGGATCCCCTGGAAAGGGTGGTGGCGGATTATGTGGCCGGGATGACGGACGACTACCTCATCTCCACCTACCGCAAGCTCTTTATCCCCCGGGCATGGACCGAAATGTAGGAAACTTTCTTTATCTTCAGACATGGTTTGAAAGCAGGTAACGGTGTATATTTCCGATCAAACAATCGATAGGGTCAGGGAGGCCATCGACATCGCCGGCCTGGTGGGCGATTACCTGGACTTAAAGCCGGCCGGCCGGTCCCTCAAAGCCTGCTGCCCCTTCCACCAGGAGAAGACCCCTTCCTTTATGGTGACGCCCGACCTGGGACGGTATAAATGTTTCGGTTGCGGGGAGTCGGGGGATGGGATCACCTTTGTCATGAAGATGGAACATCTGGATTTTCCGGATGCTGTCCGCTTTTTGGCGGACAAGTACGGGATCCCCATTGAAGCAGCGGATCCACGGGAAGTGGAGAGGCAGGAGAAGAAGGAAGCCCTCTTCCGGATCAACCGGGAAGCCGCCTTTTTCTACTACCGCCGCCTCCTGACCAACCGTCGGCCTCAGGCCTACCTCCGGAGGCGGGGGATGACCTCGGCCATCATCAACCCCTTTCTTTTGGGCTATGCGGACGGCCAGGGCCAGTCCCTCTACCGGTATTTGAAGGACAAGGGGGTTGAGGAGGCGGACCTTTTGAGCCTGGGCTTAATCGCCCGGTCCAATTCGGGTCAGGGCTTCTACGACAAGTTCCGCAACCGGCTCATCTTCCCCATTTTCAACAACCAGCGCAAAATTGTGGGTTTCGGAGGCCGGGTCATGGGGGATGGAATCCCCAAATACCTTAACTCTCCGGAGTCGGAGGTCTTTCACAAGGGCCACAACCTCTACGGAATCCACACCGTCATGGAACGCCCCCACCGGGACCGGATTATTATGGTGGAGGGCTACATGGACGTGATCGGCCTCTACGGCCAAGGGATCGACTATGCCATGGCCAGCCTGGGGACTGCCCTGACCCCGGACCAGGCCCGGCTGATTAAGCGGTATACGGACCAGGTTTACCTTTGCTACGACGGGGATTCCGCCGGAATCAAGGCCGCCAGGCGGGCGATCGGGGTCTTTAGGAAGGAAGACATCGTCCCCAAGATGATCCTCCTCCCAGACGGCCTGGACCCGGATGAGTATATTCATGCGAAAGGGAAGGAAGCCTTTGAGGAGGCCATCCGCCAGGCGGTGGACCCCCCTTCCTTTGAGATCAAGCTCATCAAAGCTGCCCATAACTTGGAGGAGGCCGGGGGGCGGATGGACTTCCTCCGCCAGGCAGTGGACTACCTGGCGACCCTGGAAAGTCAGGGCGTTCGGGATATTTACCTCCAAGAGGTGGCGGACTTGGCCGGGGTCAAGCCCGCTTCGGTGGAAAGCGACCTGGAGGAGGCGGTGAAAAAGAAGGAGGCCCTGGAAGAAGAAGCCAGGGCGCGTCGGGCCCGGGTGAGTGGCCCCGGCCCTTCGGGACCGATAGATGAGGCCTATGATGATGAGCCGGATTATTATGAGGAGATGGACCCCTTTTATGAGGATGGTCCGCCTCCCTATATGGAGGAGGGGATGGATAGGGCTCCGGACCAGGCGGCCGGGGAGATCCGGGACCTCCGGGTTCGGAGCCGGCTGGAGGAAGCCCTCCTCTTCCGCCTCCAGGAAGGACCCCTTGATGACGAGGATCTAGACCTCCTCATGGACTACATGAGCCCGGGTTTGGAGAAGACCCTGGCCGAGACCATGGTGGCCCTCCGAAAGGAAGGGATTGCCCCATCAGCTCAGGCACTCAAGGAGAGCTTGGGGGAGGCCCTGCCGGAGGTCCTTTACATGAAATTAGTCAGCCGGGAAAAAAGGGACCGGGTGAGTCCCCAAGACCGGGAGACCCTGGACAGGGAACTCTTCCACCGGGTCCGCCTGGCCCGGTTGAATGAAAATCGACGAGAGCTCGAAGGGAAGATCCGCCAGGCGACCCGGGAAGGCGGTGGTCAGGAGATCCCGGCGCTTTTCCAGGCCCTACAGGAGATTGACCAAAAGATGATGCAAATGAAAGAGGGAGTAGACCTATGACGGACAAGAAGTTGGAGAAGGATGAGATTGTTGATCTGGACGATTATAAACAGGAAATCATCGAAGAACTTCAAAAAGTAGCCGACCAGAACCACGACAAAATTGCCCTGAAGAACCTGGAAGACCTGGAAATCTTCGACCGCTTGGAAGACGACGACCGCCAGGACGTCCTCAAGGAATTGGAGGAGAGGGGGGTGGAAATCGAGGAAGAGGTCTACCGGTCCGCCTTGGAAGAGGAAGAAGAGCTAGAGGAAGAGGCTTTGGCTGAAGATGAGGACCTGGAGGACTTGGACGACCTGGATGAAGAGGTCGAAGAGAAGGAAGAAGAGGAGTCCAAGGCCAGGAAAAAGACCAAGAAGCAGCAGGCCGCCGAAGCCAGAAAGGCTATGCGGAATGTGGCTGTGGATGACCCGGTCAAGATGTACCTCAAGGAAATCGGCAGGGTGGACCTCCTGACTGCCCAGGAGGAGGTCATCCTGGCCAAGCGGATGGAGAATGCCCAGATGGTGGAAAAGGCCCTCCGGGGAGAGCGGCCCACCCTCCGTGAAGCCATCGAACTCGCCAAGAAATCCCTCAACCTGACCCAGGCTGACCTTCTTTTGGAAGTCATCCATGTCCTCAGTCAGGGAAAGGACCTCTCGGAGGACCTGGCCTCCCGGCTCAACCGCCTGGATATTTTCATCAACCGGGTCCTTCATGCGGAAGGTGACCGCCCCGACCCGGATTCCGATATTGCCAGAGCGGTGAAGACGGCAGCCTATGTGGAAAGATATATCCGCCGGAGATTGTCCAAGAAATCCATGACCGAGGAGGAATCCCGGGCCCTCAACTTCTGCATCAAAATTGAAGAGGCTGTGGTGACCAAGACCCTGGCCCCCGACCAGGTTACCAAGGACCAAGAAAAAATCATCACCTATGCCCTGGAAAATGAGGAGGCCATCAAGGCGGCGGTGGACCAGGTCTACAAGAAAAAGGAGGACAAGGATAGTGAGGTAAAATCTCTCCACCAGCTGGCCGAGGAGGCCGGCCTGCCTCCCTTCTCTGACAAGGACCAACTGAGCCCGGAGGAACGCCGGATCATCTACGAGCGCAATACGGAGATGGACAAGATGAACATCGCCCTCCGCAAGGCCCAACCAAAGGACGAATTGACCGAGCAGGAGGTGATTTCCTATGAGGTTTTGGGGAGGGAACTGGATAAGGTGAAGAAGGTCCTCGATGGCGAAATGACCGCCGACCAAGCCGAATTTGACCTGGACGGCCTGGCCCAGGTCCGGGAGGCCACCATCCCTGCCCGGAAGTTCCTTATGGGAGAGCCCATGGCGGAATCCGACCAGGCCCACCTTAAACGGGTCCGCTGGCAGGGGTCCGAGGCCAAGCAGTACCTGGCTGAAACCAACCTCCGTCTGGTCGTCTCCATCGCCAAGCGCTATGTGGGTCGGGGGATGTCCTTCCTGGACCTCATCCAAGAAGGGAACCTGGGCCTCATGAAAGCCGTCGACAAGTTCGACTACCACCGGGGCTTCAAGTTCTCCACCTATGCCACCTGGTGGATCCGCCAGGCGATCACCCGGGCCATCGCTGACCAGGCCCGGACCATCCGGATCCCGGTCCACATGGTGGAGACCATCAACAAGCTCTCCCGGGCCCAGCGCCAGCTCCTCCAGGAGCTCAACCGCGATCCGACCAATGAGGAGATTGCGGCCGAGATGGGGATTGACGTCGAAAAGGTCCGGGTGGTCCGGAAGATTGCCCAGGAGCCCATCTCCTTGGAAACCCCGATTGGGGAAGAGGAAGATTCCCACTTGGGTGACTTTATTGAAGATGATACGGCTGTAGCCCCGGATGAGGCAGCGGACTTTATCATGCTCCGGGAAGAACTCAAGAATATCCTCTCCACCCTCTCCGAAAGGGAGAGAAAGGTCCTCGAGCTCCGATTCGGCCTCAATGACGGGACCCCCAGGACCCTGGAAGAGGTGGGCAGGGAGTTCGATGTCACCCGTGAGCGGATCCGCCAGATTGAGGCCAAGGCCATCCGGAAGCTCAAGCATCCCACCCGTTCCCAGAAGATCAAGGATTTCATTGAATAGTCGGTGGACAACCACCCTGCCTCCTCCCTCTCGGCCTACCGGGAGGGAGGTTTTTTCAGGAGGGGAGAGAGGAGGGGGAAGATGACAAAGAGAGACCTCGGCGGTGACCGGATTCAAGCCCTGGTGGACCGGGTCCTGCCCTGCCGGCGAGTGATTGATGTGGGCTGTGACCATGGCTATACCTCCATGGGTCTGGCCCAAAGGGAGGATATCGGCCAGGTCCTTGCCACGGATATATCCGGTCCTTCTCTGACCAAGCTCCAGGAGGCGCTCGAAGATGGGGGAGAGGGCTGGAAGATAAAAATTACCTGCGTCAGGGCCGATGGACTTCGGGACCTTCCTTGGAAGGAGGCGGATGCCCTGGTCATCTCCGGCATGGGGGGTGGCCTGGTCCGGTCCATCCTGGAAGGAGAGGTCAATCTCTCCCGGTCCTGTCGCCAGTGGGTCTTGAGTCCCCAGAGCGACCTGGCCCATTTCCGGACCTACCTGGCCTCCCTTTCCTATGAAATACGGGAAGATATGGTGGAAGAAGGGGGAAAGTTCTATACCCTCTTCGACGTCCGTTTAGATGGAAAAATCCAGCCGGATTACCTTGAAAAGCTGGAGGCAGGGGACCCCTTCTTTTTGGACTATGGTCCTGACCTTCTGGCCAGGAGGGACCCGGTCCTTCTCCGGAAGATGAGGAAGGATCTGGCCGGTCTGGAAGACTTGGAAAGGAAGCTATCAGCTAGGCATCCGGAGAAAAGAGGGGATAAGCAGGAAAGACGCTTGAAAGAAGTGATCGAAGGAAAAAAACGGTTGGCGGCCTGGTTAGGGCCTGACCGATGAGGGAGGATGCGATGAGAATACAAGATTGGGTAGACCGTTGGGAAAAAATGGTTCCTCTGGACCTCCAGGAGGCCTGGGACCATTCGGGAAAGCAGGTGGGGGACTTCGGGGGAGAACTAACCGGGGTGGTCATGGCCCTGGACCTGACCCATGAGGCCATTGATCGGGCGGTGGAAGAGGGGGCTAACTTCATCTTCACCCACCACCCCCTCTTCTTTTCTCCCCTGGAGGACCTGGTCTACGGGTCACCCCGAGTCGACCTCCTGGTGGCCTGTATTGAAAAGAAAATTGCGGTTTATGCCTCCCACACCCCTTTTGACCGGGTGGATGGGGGAGTCAATGATGTCCTGGCGGAGGAGATCGGCCTCCGGGGCCGCCTTCCTCTGGAAGATGCCCCCCTGGATTCTCCCCACTGGGACCTGGCCAAGGGGATGGGACGGTTGGGCCGTCTTGTGGACCCCATGCCCTTAAAAGAGTATGCGGAAAGGATCCAGGAGAAGCTGGGTCTTCCTTCGGTCACCTTCTATGGAGACCCGGAGGCCCCGGTGGACCGGGTAGCTTGCCTGGGCGGGTCGGGGATGGACTTTGTCCCCCAAGCCCTTGAAAAGGGGGCCCAGGTTTTGGTGACCTCGGATGTCAAGTACCACGATGCCCAGGATGCCCTCAGGCGGGGCCTCTTCCTGGTCGACCTTTCCCACTACGGGTCGGAATTTCCGGCCATGAAAAGGGCCATGACCTGGGCCGGGGATTTCGCTCCTGAGGTCCCGGTCATTCTGGTGGAAAACGGGTTGGATTCAAAACGTTGGTCGACAGGCTACAGCTTGTGATATTATAGGAAATCGGAAGTAAGCCGGACTATCGCGACAGGTTCGAGGAAAGTCCGTGCACCATAGAGCAGGATACCGGATAACGTCCGGTGGAGGTGACTCTAAGGCCAGTGCAACAGAAATAGACCGCCCGCAAGGGTAAGGGTGGAAAGGTGAGGTAAGAGCTCACCAGCAGGCTGGAGACAGTCTGGCTCTGTAAACCCTATCCGGTGCAAGATCAAACGTCCAATGGGTTGCTCGTCCGGACAAAGGATCGCTGGAGCCCGGTGGTGACGCCGGGCCGAGACAGATGATAGTCGAAAACAGAACACGGCTTACCGGCTTGCTTCCCTATTTTTTCATATTCATGCGGAGGAGGAAACCATGAAAATTGCCATTGCATCCGACCATGCCGGCTTTATCCTAAAGCCTGCCATTGTAGACTATATCCGGGAATTGGGCCATGAGGTCAAGGACTTCGGTCCCTCCGACGATGGCCGAGTCAACTATCCGGACTATGCCCTCAAGGTATCCGAGAGCGTAGCCGGGGGAGAGTGCGACCTGGGCGTCCTCATCTGTGGGACCGGCATCGGCATGGCCATCACCGCCAACAAGGTCAAGGGGATCCGTTGCGGGTCCGTCTCGGAATCCTATTCCGCCCGCATGTCCAGGGAGCACAACAATGCCAATGTGATCTCCTTCGGCGCCCGGGTGGTGGGGGAGGACATCGCTAAGGACATCGTCAAAGCCTTTTTGGAGGGAGAATTCAAGGGCGGCCGCCATGGTGACCGGGTAAAGATCATCAGGGATTATGAAAGCTGCCATTAAAGCGATTTTTTTGACAGCCCCCCTCGATCTTGCTATTATAATTAGGTATCATTATGGGCAAAAATGCTTTGCCCTTTGATTCTTCTTCAATCTCATTCGCAGCGTCGGCGTGCGAAACAGAAATTGTCGAATATCCAAAACCCGCCACCTCGTAGTGCGGAGGCTAAATTTGCGAGGGTAGAAAAAGAAAAGGAGCAAAGATGAAAACGACCATGGCAAAACCCTTAGAGGTCGAGCGCAAGTGGTATGTCGTTGACGCTACCGACCAGGTTGTCGGACGTCTGGCGACCAACGTTGCCGCTGTCCTTCGGGGAAAGCACAAGCCCACCTTCACCCCCAATGTTGATACGGGTGACTATGTGATCATTGTCAATGCGGACAAGGTCCGTCTGACAGGCAACAAAGAAAATAAGAAGACCTACCGTTATCATACCGGTTATCCCGGCGGCATCCGGGAGATCCCCTATGCAGAGCTCTTGGAAAAACATCCGGAAAGGATTTTGGAAAAGGCCATCAAAGGGATGCTCCCCCACAACAAACTGGGACGGCAAATGTACAGAAAGCTCAAGGTCTATGCAGGCCCTGAACATGCCCATGCTGCCCAGATGCCCGAAGAACTCAAGTTTGATTAAGGAGGTCATCTATGGATCAATTTTATCGCGGTACCGGCCGTAGAAAATCTGCGGTAGCCCGTGTCCGTCTCCTTCCCGGCCAGGGCAAGGTGACCATCAACGACACCCCATTTGAAGAATATTTTGTCTATGAGGACCTCCGCCAGGATGCCCTTTCTCCCCTGACCCTGACCGGAAACCTCAACGGTTTCGACGTGGTCGCCACGGTCAAGGGCGGCGGTTATGCCGGCCAGGCCGGCGCCCTCCGCCTGGGCATTGCCCGAGCCCTCCTGGAATTCAACCCTGACTTGAGAAAGACTCTCAAGTCCTCCGGCTTCCTGACCCGGGACTCCCGGAAGAAGGAACGCTACAAATACGGATTCAAGAAGGCCCGTAAGAGCCCACAGTTCTCCAAGCGTTAAGGGAGACAATTCCGATTTCAAAAAGAGGCGGTGTCGAACGATTGGTTCGTTCGACACCGCCTCTTTTTATTTTTGCAGGTATTTCTTTCCATGACTCATTTTCTCTAGCCCATCGGGGTTGCCTAATTCCAAGGTGACCTCGCTTTGCCGGTGACCATATCACCTAACCCTCTCAATTTGATCATTCTTAAAATTTTTTGAGGAAGAAACCCTGACAATTTAATAAATCATAATAAAAACAGGGTGAGGAACCCTGACAATTTATTAAATCTAAAAATAATCAGGGTGGAAAAACACCCTGGCAATTTGCCGGATTGTTAGAATATCAGGGTAAATCCCCTGATAATTTGTCGAATTACGATAACATCAGGGCCAAAACACACCCTGACAAATTGCTAAATCATGAAATTGTCAGGAACAAAAACCCCGATAATTATAGCAATTCACAGGATTATCAGGGTCAGGAGCCCTATTTTTCACAAAAGAAGGGTGGCATTTCAACATGCCACCCTTGTCTATATGAGAAATCACACGGTTTTTTGGGAGAGGGGCTGGAGGCCGGACAGGACCCATTGGTAGGCGCCTGTGGTGACCGTCGACCCGCAGTATTCGCACTTGCCCTTCTGGTCGATGGAGATGTTGGCTCCGCAGTTGGGGCACTCGGTAACCCTGGTTTCCTGGTTGCTCTCGGTCCTGGCATCGATCTTCCGTTGGAAGGTCATCCGGTAGGTCATGAGGTATTTGCGCTTCGGATTGCCCTTGACCACCTTGCCCGTCTCATCATCCACGACATAGTCCTTATAGCGGGCCTGGAGGATGACGGTCAGGTACTGGTTCTGGGCATCTTGAGTAAATTCTTCCAGTTTTGTGGAAAGGACGCTGATGTCCTCAACCACATTGGTCTGTCCCTTTGCTTCAAAGGCCTCCAGTTGCTGCTGGTGCTGGAAGAAGAGCTGGTCCGCCTCGAAGGGCCGGATGGAAGGCCAATTTTTCTCTGTCCAGGCCCTTTGGAGGGTGACGAAAACGTTGGAAGCCCTAGTCAGGAAATTGGGTTTGGAGAAATTGGGGTCCAGGTCCATGAGCTGGGCAAGGCCCTTGTCTTCAGGGAAGTGGTTTGTGCCGGATCCTGCCTGGTAGGAGGACCGCTTTTTCCGGCCCTTAACCCCTCTGGCATTCATGTAGCGTAAGAAGAGGAAGAGGAGGACAACCGGTAGGATGAGCCAGGGTTGGCGTTCAAAGAGGTAGAGGAAAAAGAAGAGGTCTCCTGAGGAACTGGAACCTCCACCCCAGTCGTCATCCCAGTCATTGCCACCGCCCCAGTCATTGCCGCCACCCCAGTCGAAGTCGCCGCCACCACCCCAATCGGTATCCCAATCCACCCCGCCACCGACATCAGCCAGGGCATGAGGAAGGGCCAGAGCGCTGATGAGGATAAGGGCGACGAGGAATAAGATGATCACTCTCCGTTTTTTCATGAAAGCCTCCTCTTCCTTCTTTGTTTATCTTTTTCATTTTTACCCCAAATGGGGAATTTTGTCAGGGAGTTTCATTCGTGGTATCATTATACAAAATAAGTCAAGGAGACTTCTATGGCAAGTATTTTCGGTATCATCAATAAATACAAGGGTCAGCTCAACCTCCTGCCCATCCTGATCCTCATCTTTGTGGCGGCAACCATTCTTGTTTACGTCTTTTTTAACCGAGAACCCAAATTCAAGTATTTCCCTGCCCTGGTTGGTATCCTGGGGGGGCTCATCATAATGTGGGTGGGGTCCATGAATTTTACCACGGACAACGGGCTCCGTTGGGTCTGGTATGGGGTGGCTACCTTTGTCGCCGGCTGCATCGGCCTGGGGACAGCATGGCTCCTGGCTCTTTTTACCTCCATGCCGGGGATGGGGGACTTCAGCAAGAAGACCCGTCGTTCTGTGGGCAAAGGCGGTCCCAAGCCAAAGACAGCGAGGAAGAAGGTTAATAGGCCAACCACCAGGTCCACCGACAAGGTCCGCCGCCGGGGCGATGAATAAAATATGGAATGATGATGAAACAAAACCCCTTCCGGGAGGAACGATCCCGGGAGGGGTTTTTTGTATGATGAAGAAAGGAGTATTTACAGGAGTCGGTATTCCAGGGTCAGGGAGTCCGGGGCCAGGGAGGCCACTTCGAGAGACCAGGGACCGATCTCGGCCGTAGAGGTCAGGTGGGGTCCTCTCCATGGTCCGGAAAAGAGGCCGAAGACGGCGGTTTTCAGGCTATCCTCCCGGCTGGTTTTGACCTGGAGGGCGGCCCGACTGACCTGGTCAACCCGGACCTTGAGGATCCGGGTCATGTCCAGGACCTCCTCCCGGGTAAAGTGTCCCTGGACGGTCAGGAGGGTGGGGGAAGGAGAGGACTCAGGATTTTCGGGCTGATCCTCCTCCAGGAAGGTGACCTGGGCGGACTGGATCCGGTCGCCCTCCTTCCGACGGAAGTTAAAGGCCTGGCGGTTAAAGTAATAGGCCAGGGCGTGGCTGGTTAAGATCCGGAGGGTGACATCCCTCTGGTTGTTGATCCGGTCCCGGGGATCGACTTCAATGGTAACCTCGGAAGAAGAGGGCGCACCCTGGACAACATGAACCAGCTTGCCTCCTGATGTATAGGTTCGGATTAGGCGGAGGCCGGACAGGCTGGCCTTCTCAAGAGGAAGCCCCAATTGACTGTAGTCCATCAAAATGCTGTCCTTGAGGACAAGATGGCTGGTAACCCCCTCCCTCCGGCGTTGGATGATTTCGCTATTAAGTGTGATCTGATAGGGATTGCGTATAAGGCTCTTCATAGATCCTCCTCGGCCTATATTGTAGCACAGGAACGAAAGGGTTTTCATAAACTTTGACCGATTCTTTATCCGGTGAAAGGGGGTCGGGTGTCCTCTGTTGAATGTTTTCTTGGTGGGCTTCTCGCCTCCTACTTCTTGACTCCTCTGGGCCTGGGCCCCTTCCTTCAAAGGGGAATTTTTCTTTTTTCAGGACTCTTTCTTTTTTTTATCACCTTTCGCCGAGGGGAGAGGGAGGGGGAAAAGTCCACCCGCCTCATGACCCGCCGGACTTGGCTCATGGCCCTGGTCCTGGGCCTGGTTCTGGGTCAGGCCAATCTGTCCCTTCGACCCGTCCATATTGATGAGGCCCTCTTCCCGGAAAAGTCTCAGATCCTCCGCCTGACCTGGACAGGGTCCCTGGAAGGAGGAGAGGGGAACCTGGGCTTATTTCGTGCGGAAAGCGGCCCTTTTAAAGGAAAAACATTTATTTCTGCATCACCGGTCAGCGAGTCCGAGGCCATCCTCCAAGTGGGACAGAGGGAAGAAGCCTGGGCCCACTACCTTCCCTTGGATAAATCGGCCTATAACGGGGCCTTCAACCGGGAGGCCTGGCTGGAGGGAAAGGGGATATCGGGCCAGGTCCGTTTGACACGGAGGATCGTCACCAGCCGGCCCGGCTCCCTCCAAAGGATAAGAAACCGGATCAAAGATCGGGCCTTAAGAAGGACGGAGGGTCTGGGTGGCCCGGCCGGATCCTTTTTTCGCCGGGTTTTCCTGGGGAGAACCGGGAGTGGAGGCCTTGACCTCAAGGACCCCATGAAAAAGCTAGGACTCTCTCACCTCCTGGCGGCCTCAGGTCTCCACGTCAACCTCCTTTTCGCTTGGGGGCTCCAAGTCCTGGCCGGCCTGGGTCTTTCCAGGAAGAGTGCCGACCGGGTCCTCTTTGTCCTCATAACCGCCTATGCCGGTCTTCTTTCCTTCCCGGCCTCTATCGTCCGGGCCGGCCTTTTCCTGGCCTTTAGTGAGGCGGGCATCCTTTATCGGGGGAAAGTCAAGCCGGTCCGGACCTTCCTGGTCCCCCTGGACCTCTACCTGACCTTCCGTCCCTATGCGGCCTATGACCTGGGGCTCCTCCTCTCCTTCACTTGTGCCCTGGCCCTTCGGATTGTGGACCGGGTTAATCGACTCCACCCGATAAAGGGATCCTTCCTCAAGGATGTCCGGACCAGCTTCTGGATCAACCTCTTTACCCTCCCCCTCATGTCCGGTGTCGTTCAGGAGATTTCCCCCGTCATCCTCCTGGCCAATCCCTTGGCCATCCCCTTCTTTTCCAAACTCTTTGCCCTGGGCCTGGTCGCCTATTTTCTGGTCCATTTCCCCCTGCTAGGTACTTTCCTTTGTGGGCTCTTTAATCTGGCTTATGGGGGATTTTCCGTCATGGTCCAGGGCTTGGAGGCCCTCCCCCTTCCCCGCTTTCCCTTAGACTCATGGTTGACCTTCGGTGGAGCCTATATTTTTTTCTTGGCCCTCCTTCTGGCCTTCCGCCTAGGTGGTCAGGACACTTGGACCCGTTTTTGGAGGAGGCTAAATGTCTGGGAGAAAAGGAAGCTGGAGGAAGCGACTTTGGACTTCCTCTGCCTGACCCTGATCTTTTTCCTTTCTTTTTCCCCGGGTCCCCGGGTCGATCGTTTTGTCGCCCTGGATGTGGGCCAGGGGGATGGTCTCCTCCTCCAGTCCCAAGCCGGCAATTTCCTCTTCGACTGTGGGGGGAGGATCAATTTCCGGACCATGAAGAATGAGGAGGCCCCACTTTTTGTGGACAAGATCCGGTCCATGGGGGTAGACCACCTGGATGGGGTTTTCCTTTCTCATAGGGACTATGACCACATTGGAAACCTGGATGGGCTGGTCAGCTCCCTCCCGGTGAAGGCGATTTTTCTTCCTCCAATGGCGGATGGATCCTCGGCCCGCCCCCTCCTTCCTCCTTCCTTGCGGGAAGGAGGAGAACAAGGCGACCTTCCACTCATTTCTTTCGAGGAGGGGAGGACCTATTCCTGGCCCGGCCGGGGAGGAGGGGTACGGATCCGAGTGGTCCGAGAAGGCCTTTTTGACAGCTCATGGCCCAATCGGGATTCCGCCGTCCTCCTGGTGGATTTCGGACCTCGTGTCCTCCTCATGGGGGACCGGGAGGAGGATTTGGACCCCAAGGACATGGCCGGGCTTCAGGGGAAGGTGGACCTTTTGAAAGTTGCCCACCATGGGTCACGGAAGGGGTCATCCATGGCCTTTCTGAAAGGAATCCACCCCCGCCTGGCCATCCTTTCTTCAGGCCGGAATAACTCTTACGGCCACCCCCACAAGGAGGTCCTAGACCGTTTGGAGGGAGCAGGAATTCCTTATGTTAGAACGTCAAGGCTGGGCGACCTCTTCTTTGAAGGGCGGGGGGAGGGGACCAGGGAATTTCTGGTTCTCACAAAAGAAGCCCAGGTCCAAAGGGACCTGGGCAGGATCATGATCGATCTTTTTCTTTTCCTCCTCCTTTTTACAGGATCCCGCCTCCTCCGGAGAAGTCCAGGGGACGACGCTGGGTGGAGATGGAAAGGATGATGCCTATTGAAGTTATGGTGAGGAGCTGGAAGGTCCCTCCGTTGGAAATGAGGGGGAGGGGGATGCCGGTGACGGGCATGAGGCCGATGGTCATGCCGATATTCTCGAAAACGTGGATGAAGATCATGGAAGCGATCCCGATGACCAGGAGGCCCTCGAAGGGGTCCTTGGCCCGGCGGGCGATGAGGACCATACGGAAGAGCATGATAAAGTAGCAGGTGATGAGGAAGATTCCGCCGATGAAGCCGAACTCCTCAGCGATGACCGAGAAAATGTAGTCGGTGTCCTGCTCAGGGATGAAGCCGAAGTGGGTTTGGGTCCCCTGGAGATAGCCACGACCGGACAGCTGGCCTGACCCGATGGCCACAATCCCCTGGAGGATCTGGTAGTTGGATCCCCGAGGATCCCGGAGGGGGTCGATGAAGTTCAAGATCCGGTCCTGCTGGGTCACGCTCAGGGAAGCGTAGAGGAGGGGGACAGCGATGAGGGCTAACACAAAGGCGGCCAGGATGTAGCCCCAATGGATGTCGGCATAGAAAATCATGACGGCAACAAAGAAGATGATGACGGCCGCGGTCCCCAGGTCCGGCTGCTTGAGGATGAGGAAGATGGGGATGGCCATGGTCACTGCCAGGATGAGGATGGTGGTAGGCTTGTTGATCTTTGATTTGTAGCGTTCCAGGAGCCAGGCCAGGAAGATGATGATGCCCAGCTTGGAAAATTCCGAGGGCTGGAAGATGACCGGGCCCAGCTTGAGCCAGGAATCCGCCCCCCATTGTTCCATGCCGAAGCCGAATAGGCGGGTGGCGACGAGGAGGGCAAGGATGATCAAGTAAATGGGGATGGCCAGCTTCCGGAGGTAGTCAATATCCACCCATTGGAGGATGGCAATGACGCCGAATCCCAGGAGGGTAGCGATAATTTGGGTAACCAGAGGGGCGATAGAGGGGTTCTTGGAGTAGGTGGCGGACCGGACAGCAAGGAGGCCTAGGATGCATAGGATGATAGTCACTATGAATAGAACCCAGTCGAACTGGGCAAATTGTTTTTTGTTTCGGTTAAACATAGGGGTCCTTTCCATCTCAAAGGATTTGGGAATCGATTCGTTCTCCATTATAATAGAAGAATCTCAGAATGAATAGGTAGAACGTCGAGTCTTTAGAGAAGGAGTCCCACCATGCAGTCCATGACCCGCAAGGAGGCGCATGAAATCGCCCAAATTCTAAAAGAAACTTATCCCGGCCTGGAGCCCTTCCTCCATGCAAAAAATCCTTTTGAATCCCTGGTCGCCACCATTCTTTCGGCCCAGACCACCGACCGCCAGGTCAACAAGGTCACACCCGCCCTGTTTGCCGCCTACCCGGACCCGGAGGCCCTGTCCCGGGCCGCTGAGGAGGAAGTCATGGACTATATCCGGTCCATCGGATTTTTCCGGACCAAGGCTCGGAATATCATCCTGACTGCCCAAAAGCTGGTTGGGGACTTCGGGGGTAAGGTTCCGAATACCATGGAGGAGCTGATGAGCCTGCCCGGCGTTGGGAGGAAGACGGCCAACGTGGTTCTGGCCAATTCCTTTGGTCAGGCCTCCATGCCGGTGGACACTCATGTTTTCCGGGTTTCCAACCGCCTGGGCCTTTCAAGGTCCAAAAATCCGGAGGAATGTGAGCAGGACCTGAGGAAGATCTTAGAAGAGGAATCCTGGAACTACTTCCACCTTTCCATCATCCAGCACGGGAGGGACATCTGTTCCGCCCGGTCTCCTAAGTGCGAAATCTGCCCCTTGAGGGACCACTGCCGCTATCTGGATTCCCTGAAGAAGGAGGGACCATCTTGTTAGAAGGTCGGGCCCGGCCCTACCGGGTGGCCATTATTGGCGGGGGAGCCTCCGGGGTCTGCTTGGCCGGACTTTTAGCTGAACAAAGTCGCCCGGATTGTCCTCTTGAAGTGGAAATTTTCGACCAAGGGGAAGCCCTCCTCCGCAAGGTCCTGGCTACGGGCAACGGGCGGTGTAATTTCACCAACCGGGACATTTCCCTGGACCATTATACGGGAGAGAGCCGGGAATTTCCGGGCCCCATCCTGGAATCCTTTGGTTTTGAGGAAGCAACCGCCTTCTTCCGGAGACTGGGCCTCCCCTCCAGGGTCCTGGACTCCGGCATGACCTACCCGGCCACCATGAAAGCGGACTCCCTGGTCCGGATTTTGGAAGCCTGGGTCCGCCACCAGGGGGTCAGGGTCCGGCTCTCCTGTGAAATCCGGGCGGTTGAAAAAAAGGACGGAGCCTACCGGGTCCAAGACGGAGAGGGGAAGGTCCGGGGTCCCTACCAAGCCCTGGTTCTAGCGACCGGTGGAGCCTACGGTATTGGCAAGAAGGAGTGGTCCCGGGGCTATTCCCTGGTCAAGGACCTGGGCCACCGACTGACCCCCATCCATCCTGCCATCTGTGGCCTGGTCGTTCGGAAATCGGATTTTTGCAGGAAGGCCACGGGAGATAAGCTGGAGGCGGGTCTCCGGATGGTCGATGGGGAAGGGAGGATCAAAATTCGGTCCGGTGACCTCCTCTTTACCGACTATGGGATTTCAGGCATGGGGGTCTTCCGCCTGTCCAATGACCTCTTAGCTCTGGTAGGAGATGGGGTGAACCCTGAAGTAAGGGTCGACCTCCTCCCCGATCTTTCCCTGGATGAGGGGGTGGATATCCTGGGATCCCTCTATGAATCCAGGAAAGACTGGAAGGCCGAAGAGGCCCTGGCCGGCTTCTTCCCCGCGAAGGTCCTCCGGGCGAGTTTGGAAGAAGGGGGAATCCAAGCCGACCAAGCCCTCTCCCAAGCCCCCCTCTCCCACTATGAAGTCTGGTTGGCATCTTCCAAGACGATGACCTTCCATGTCCTGGGGGCCCGAAAGAAGGACCATGGTCAGGTGACCTGTGGGGGCCTGGCCACGGGTCAGGTGGACCCTCAAAGCCTGGAATCCGTCCTCACCCCGGACCTCTACTTCATGGGAGAGGTCCTGGATGTCCAGGGGGAGTGTGGAGGTTACAACCTCCACTGGGCCTGGGCCTCCGCCCATGCGGTTTCCCGGGCCATCCAGCACAGGATTGCCAAGGAAACCTAGTCGTCCCTACTTCCATCAAAGACCCGGAAAGAATCTGGACGGGAGTGAAAAAAGTGCTATCATAGATACAGTTGTAAATTTGTAAATTTATAAAGAAGAATGATTAACCCCAAGATGAGTCCAGGGGAAGGTCAAGCGCTTGGCCCATGGCGGCAAGTGGTTGCCGAGACCATTGGACCAAGCGGAAAGGAGCAAGGCTTGACATATAAAGAACTGCCGAAAGACGCGCGACAAGGCGAGCTTGATTTGATCGAACGCTGGGAAAAAATGGACCTCCTGGACCGGTCGATTAAAGAAAGAGACGGCAAGCCCAATTACGTTTTCTATGACGGCCCCCCAACGGCTAACGGGAAACCCGGAGTCCACCACGTCATTGCCCGGACACTCAAGGATATGACCTGCCGGTATAAGACTATGCAGGGCTACCAGGTCCGCCGGAAGGCGGGTTGGGACACCCATGGGCTCCCGGTGGAAATTGAGGTGGAGAAGAAGTTGGGCTTCCATGACAAGCAGGATATCGAAGCCTATGGTGTTGAGAAGTTCAACGAGAAGTGCCGGGAATCGGTTTTTGAATACCGGGACCTTTGGATGGATATGTCCCACCGGATGGCCTTCCTGGCGGACATGGACAACCCCTATATTACCCTGGATAATAATTACATCGAGACGGTTTGGCACCTCTTGGATGATTTCTACCGGAAGGGGCTAATTTACAAGGGGGCAAAGATCCTTCCCTACTGCTCACGCTGCGGGACCGGCCTGGCCTCCCATGAGGTAGCCCAGGGCTATGAGGAAGACGACGTGATGACCGTCTACCCCATGTTCCCCATCAAAGGCAGGGAGAAAGAATATTTCCTGGCCTGGACCACCACCCCTTGGACCCTCCTTTCCAACGTGGCCTTAACCGTCCACCCTGATGCCGACTATGTCAAGGTCAAGCAGGGGGATGTCAAACTCATCTTAGCCAAAGACCTCATGGGCCAGGCCCTCCGTGAACAATACGGAGAGATCGAAGTCCTGGAGACCATGAAGGGCAAGGACCTGGAGTATATGGAATACGACCAGCTCCTTCCTTTTGTCCAGGTCAAGGGCAAGGCCTTTTTTGTCACTTGTGCGGATTACGTCACCATGGAAGACGGGACCGGGGTCGTTCATACGGCACCCGCCTTCGGTGAAGAGGACTACCAGACCGGCCGCCGCTATGACCTGGCCCTGGTCAACCCGGTGGGGGATGACGGGACCTTCCTGGAAGGCCCCTACAAGGGGACTTTCGTCATGGATGCTGACCCTCAGGTGATCCAATACCTCAGGGACAATGGCCTTTGCTACGGGACCCAAAAGATCACCCACAATTACCCCCACTGCTGGCGCTGCCACACTCCACTGATTTATTACGCCAAGCCCTCCTGGTATATTGATGTCTCTTCCCATGCCCAGGAGATGGTGGAAGCCAACAAGAAGGTCAATTGGTTCCCTGGCCACGTGGGCGAGAAGCGCTTCGGCAATTGGTTGGAAAATCTCAAGGATTGGGCCATCTCCCGGACCCGTTATTGGGGGACCCCCCTCAACCTCTGGGTATGCCCTGACTGTGGCCATGTCCACTCCGTGGGCTCCCGCAAGCAGTTGGCGGAAGAGGCCATCGAGGAGATCGACGAATCCATCGACCTCCACCGCCCCTATGTGGACAATGTCCATATCAAATGCCCTGAATGCGGGGGGACCATGTCCCGCGAGCCGGATGTCATCGACGTTTGGTTCGATTCCGGGGCCATGCCCTTTGCCCAATACCACTATCCCTTCGAGCATAAGGATGACCTGGAGAAGGAATTCTTCCCGGCCGACTTTATTTCCGAAGGCATCGACCAGACCCGGGGTTGGTTCTACTCCCTCATGGCCATTTCCATCCTTTATAAGGGAGTGGCCCCCTATAAAAACGTCCTGGTCAACGACCTGGTCCTGGATAAGGATGGGGCCAAGATGTCCAAGTCCAAGGGCAATACCCTGGACCCCTTCGAGCTTTTCGATAAATATTCAGCGGACGCCATCCGCTTTTACTCCCTCTTCGTCTCCCCACCTTGGGTTCCCACCCGCTTTGATGTGGAAGGGGTAAAAGAGGTCAACGCCAAGTTCTTCCGGACCTTGAAGAACGTCTACCAGATGTTCGCCCTTTATGCCAACACCAACGGCTGGGATGTAGCCTCCTTTGATATCCCGGTGGAGAACCGGCCGGAAATTGACCGCTGGCTCCTCTCCCGCTTCCAGTCCCTCTACAAGACCTACCGGGAGGAGATGGAAATCTTCGAATATACCAAGGTGGTCCATGCCCTATCGGACTTTGTTGTGGAGGACCTGTCCAACTGGTATATCCGCCGGAACCGGTCCCGCTTCTGGTCCTCTGAGGATAGTGACTACGTTAAATCCTGCTTCCTGACCACCTACGAAGTGGTTCTGGACCTGTCCAAGCTCATTGCCCCCATCACCCCCTTCCTAGCTGACCAGGTTTACCTGGCCCTGACCCATGGGGAGGCGATGGATTCCGTCCACCTGGAATACCTGCCGGAGGCTCATGAGGAAATGATCGACAAAGCCCTGGAAGAGAAAATGGACCTGGTCCGCAAGATCGTCAACCTGGGCCGGGCCTCCCGTGAGGATGCCCAAATCAAGGTCCGCCAGCCCCTTCAGGAGATTATGGTGGACAAAAAATACCGGGATAAGGTCGCAGATCTGGTGGGTCTGATCAAAGAGGAGCTCAACGTCAAGGAAGTGGTCTTCTCCGATGCCCTGGCGGACTACGCCAATATCGCCCTAAAACCCAACTACAAATTAGCGGGGTCCATCCTGGGCGGCCGGATCAAGGAATTTGCCCAACAACTCAGGGAAGTGGATGCCCATCAGTTCTTGGAGAAAATCCAGGAGGGGTCCATCACTATGGAACTTGGCGGTGAAGAAGTCTCCATCCCCAAGGAATATGTCCTGGCCGACTTCCATGCCAAGGAAGGCTACGATGTGGCTATGGATGGGAATGTCTCTGTGGTTCTGGAGACCGAACTCACCCCGGACCTCATCCAAGAGGGCTTTGCCCGGGAGTTTATTTCCCGGATCCAGCAAGCCCGGAAAAAGATGGACTTTGACGTGGCCGACCGGATTGAGATCGTCTATGACGGGGATGAGACCCTGGTAGAGGCCATCCAAGCCAATCAGGAGATGATCACCAGCAATGTTCTTGCCCTCAAGTTGACCTTTGAAAAGGGGACAAAAGGAGAGGAAGAAGACCTGAACGGGCACACCATCCACTTCTCCCTAAAGAAGGCGGATTAATAAGAAAAAAATTCATAATAAGAGAGAAACGCCTGGATTCATCACACCACGGATCCGGGCGTTTTTTACTTGATTTTTAGGGGAACTTCCGCTATACTATAAGCAAGTCATTTCAACAAACGAGTTTTCTTCTCCATATTTCCTTTTTTGGACCGGCCATGTCTTGACCTGGTTCCTTTTTTCGTGTTATACTCACATATTGCAACAGTGTTAAATCGGTACTTATGCCGATTTTTTCTTGTCTATATCTGAAATGACCGGTTTTCTCAACTTCTAAAAATTAGTAAGGGGTGGCTATGGTAATGCACAATCATACAGAAATGTATGGGCGGACGGCGCGTGAGACCTTCTCTCGCATCCCTTCCGTGCTGGAATTTCCCAACCTGCTGGACATCCAGAAGAACTCTTTTCAGTGGTTCCTGGATGAAGGCCTGGGTGAAGTCTTGGCCGATATTTCTCCCATTCGGGACTATTCGGGTGGATTGGTCTTGGAATTTGTGGACTACAGCTTTGATGAAGAGTCCGAATATTCGGTGGAAGAAGCCAAGGAAAGGGACGTCAACTACTCCAAAAAACTCCGGGTCAAGGTCCGCCTGATCAAGATGGATGAGGGCGAGATCATGGACGTCAAGGAGCAGGAAGTCTTCTTGGGCGATATCCCCATGATGACCCCGACCGGGACCTTCATTATTAATGGTGCCGAGCGGACCATCGTCTCCCAGCTCATTCGGTCACCCGGTGTCTACTACACCTCTTCTTATGACAAATCCGGAAGCCTGGAGGTCGCCTCCACCGTCATCCCCAACCGGGGTGCCTGGCTTGAGTATGACAATGACGCCAACGGGGTGGTCAATGTCCGGATTGACCGGACCCGGAAACTTCCGGCCACCACGTTGATCCGTGCCCTTCTCTTTGAAAGCAACCAGGAAATGGTGGATGTGTTGGGGGAGAGCGAAGCCCTGTCCAAGACCCTGGAGAAGGATGTTTCCACCAACCGGGAGGAAGCCCTGCTGGAGATCTACCGCAAGCTCAAGCCCGGTGATATGGCTTCGCTGGAATCCGCCGAGCCCCTGATTTATAACCTCTTTTTCGACCCCAAACGCTATGACCTGGCCCATGTCGGCCGTTATAAATTCAATAAGAAGCTGACCGTATTCAACCGGATCCATAACCGGATCCTGGCCGCTGACGCCATCTCTGAGGATGGGGAAATCATCGCCAAGGAAGGGGACTTCCTGGATGAAGACTTGGCCATGGCTATCGAAAATTCCGGGATCAACATTGTCGATGTCTACACCGACCGGACCATGGAAAAGCAGGTCCGGGTGGTGGGGTCCCACTTTGTGGACTACCGGACCTTCCAGGACCGGATTCCCGATGTGGACCTGGACCAGTTCAAGTTCTCCGATAAAATCTATAAGCCCGCCATGGATGCCGCCCTGGAGGCTTTTGAGGCTAATGAAAACGGGGCCTTTGATGAAAGCCGGCGGAAGGTTCAATACATCAACCGCCATATGGATGAGATCAGCCCCCGCCACATCACTCCGGCGGACATTTTGGCTACCCTATCCTACCAACTCAACCTTTACGACGGGATCGGAGATACGGACGACATTGACCACCTGGGCAACCGCCGGGTCCGCTGTGTCGGCGAGCTCCTCCAGAACCAGTTCCGGATCGGCCTCTCCCGGATGGAGAGGGTAGTTCGCGAGCGGATGACGACCGGAGACCAGGACTTGGCCACCCCCCAATCCCTCCTCAACGTCCGCCCGGTGACGGCAGCCATCAAGGAATTCTTTGGCTCCTCCCAGCTCTCCCAGTTTATGGACCAGACCAATCCTATGTCGGAATTGACCCACAAGCGCCGTCTCTCGGCCTTGGGCCCGGGCGGACTCTCTCGAGACCGTGCCGGTGCGGAGGTCCGTGACGTCCACGATTCCCACTATGGTCGGATCTGTCCCATTGAAACCCCGGAAGGTCCCAACATCGGCCTGATTACCTCCCTGACCACCTACGGCCGGATCAACAAGTTGGGCTTCATTGAGACCCCCTATCGGAAGGTCAAGAAGGGGACCGGCCAGGTGAGCGATGAGATCATCTATCTGACGGCCGATGAAGAAGATAAGTACATCAAAGCCCAGGCTAACGAGCCTCTGGATGATAAGGGCTTCTTTATTAATGAGCGCGTTTCCGGCCGGGGCATCCGGGCAGAAAACGGCATTTTCCCACGCAATGAAGTTGACCTCATGGACGTTTCCCCCCAGCAGATCGTTTCGGTCGGGGCAGCCATGATCCCCTTCCTGGAAAACGACGACGCCACCCGTGCCCTGATGGGGACCAACATGCAGCGCCAGGCAGTTCCCCTGATCAAGACCACGGCTCCCATTATCGGAACCGGGATTGAGCACAAGGCCGCCTGCGACTCGGGCGTTATGGTCCTGGCCAAGGAAGACGGGATCGTCACTTCCGTTGACAGTGACCATGTCGATGTCACGGACAAGGACGGGGAAGTCCACCACTACAAGATTCTGAAATTCCGCAGGGCCAACCAAGGCACCTGCTTCAACCAGCGCCCCATTGTCCGTGAAGGCGAGAAGGTGAAAAAGGGTGACACTCTGGCTGACGGTCCTTCCACGGATATGGGCGAAATCGCCCTGGGCAAGAACATCCTTATCGCCTTCATGGAATGGGAAGGCTATAACTATGAGGATGCTATGCTGATCAATGAGTCCCTGGTCATCGACGACACCCTGACCTCGGTCCATATTGAAGAGCACACCTGCGAGGCCCGACAGACCAAGCTGGGTCCCGAGGAAATCACCCGGGACATTCCCAACGTGGGTGACGAGATGAAGAAGAATTTGGATGAGGACGGGATTGTCCGGATCGGGGCGGAAGTCTTCGCCGGCGACATCCTTGTCGGCAAGGTGACCCCCAAAGGGGAGACCGAGCTTTCGCCGGAAGAACGCCTCCTTCGGGCCATCTTCGGAGAAAAGGCCCGGGAAGTCCGGGATGCCTCCTTGAAGGTTCCCCATGGAGAATTCGGCGTTGTCGTCGATATCAAGACCTATTCCCGGGTCAATGGGGACGACCTGGCTCCGGGCATCAATGAGGTGGTCCGGGTCTATATTGCCTCCAAGCGGAAGATTATGGTGGGGGATAAGATGTGCGGACGCCACGGTAATAAGGGCGTGGTTTCCCGAATCCTCCCCACGGAAGATATGCCCTTCCTTCCTGATGGAACTCCCGTCCAAATCTGCCTGAACCCCCTGGGTATTCCTTCCCGGATGAACCTGGGTCAGGTTTTGGAAGTCCACCTGGGTATGGCCGCCAAAAAACTGGGCTGGAAGGTAGCTACCCCGGTATTCGATGGTGCCCAGGACTATGAAATTGAAGAAGCCCTCGAGAGGGCGGGTTACGATATTTCCGGTCAGATCCAGCTTCGCGACGGACGGACCGGGGAAGAATTCGCCCAGCCCGTCACCGTGGGTTACATGTATATGCTCAAGCTCCACCACATGGTGGAAGAGAAGATCCATGCCCGTTCCACGGGTCCCTACTCCCTGGTCACCCAGCAGCCCCTGGGCGGTAAGGCTCAATTCGGGGGTCAGCGTTTCGGAGAAATGGAAGTCTGGGCCTTGGAAGCCTATGGGGCCTCCCACACCCTCCAGGAAATGCTGACGGTCAAGTCCGACGATGTGACCGGCCGTGTCCGGACCTATGAAGCCATCGTCAAGGGGGAGAACATCCCCGAACCCGGCATCCCCGAATCCTTCAAGGTCCTGATCAAAGAACTCCAGTCCCTCTCCCTCGATGTCAAGCTCCTGGATGAAGGTGGGGAAGAGGTCCAGCTCAAGGATGACTTGGACGACCTGACTCGCTTCTCCCAGATCGAGGAGATCGATGAGAGACAGAGTGAAGACCTTCCGGACCGCTTCATCCGCGACGCCAGCGAAGGAGATGTGGATGACGATGATGACCTGATCGATGTCGATGAGGATGACCTCGACGACTTGGATGAAGGTCACCTGGATGATGAAGAAGAGGAAGAATTAAACCGTGCCGTGGAAGATGAAGAGGACGAGTAGTCCCGGAGAGGAGTTCGATCTTGAAAAGAACTAATGATTTTGATGCCATTCAAATAAAAATAGCTTCTCCGGAAAAAATTCGTTCCTGGTCCCATGGAGAAGTGAAGAAGCCGGAGACGATCAACTACCGGACCCTGAAGCCGGAAAAGGACGGCCTCTTTTGCGAAAAGATTTTCGGTCCGACGAAGGACTGGGAATGCAACTGTGGAAAGTACAAGCGGATCCGCTTCAAGGGTGTGGTCTGCGAAAAGTGCGGGGTGGAAGTGACCAAGTCCAAGGTCCGCCGGGAACGGATGGGCCACATCGAACTGGCCTGCCCGGTTTCCCATATCTGGTATTTTAAGGGGATCCCTTCCCGGATGGGCCTCCTCTTGGATATGTCCCCCAAGGCCCTGGAACTGGTCCTTTACTTTGCCAACTATATCGTCATCGACCCGGGCGATGCGGAGGGGGACCTTTATGAGAAGCGCCTCCTCAGTGAGTCGGAATACCATGAGTACCGGGAAAAGTACGGGGATGGCTTCCGGGCCGGAATGGGTGCGGAAGCGGTAAAAGAACTCCTGGCCAAGTTGGACCTGGAGGAGGAAGAAAAGAAGCTCAAAGAAGAGCTGGAGGATGCCTCCGGACAAAAGAAGGTCCGGATCCTCCGCCGGATGGAAGTGGTGGAAGCCTTCCTCCTTTCCGGAAACCGGCCTGAGTGGATGTGCCTGGATGTTCTTCCGGTCATGCCCCCGGACCTCCGGCCCATGGTCCAGTTGGAGGGAGGGCGTTTCGCCACCTCCGACTTGAACGACCTCTACCGCCGGGTCATCAACCGAAACAACCGCTTGAAGAGGCTCCTGGATATTGGGGCCCCGGATATTATCGTCCGGAATGAAAAGCGTATGCTCCAGGAAGCTGTGGACGCTTTGATTGACAACGGACGTCGGGGAAAGCCGGTCACCGGCGCCTCCAACCGTCCCCTGAAATCCCTCTCCGACCTCCTGAAGGGGAAGTCGGGCCGCTTCCGCCAGAACCTTCTGGGTAAGCGGGTGGACTATTCAGGACGTTCAGTTATTGTGGTCGGCCCCCACCTCAAGTTCTACCAGTGTGGTTTGCCCAAGGACATGGCTCTGGAACTCTTTAAACCTTTTGTCATGAGAGAGCTGGTCGCCCAGGACCAGGCCAACAATATCAAAAATGCCAAGAAGATGGTGGAGAGGAAGGATCCCCGGGTTTGGGGACCCCTGGAGAAGGTCATCAAAGATCATCCGGTCCTCCTCAACCGTGCCCCGACCCTCCACAGGTTGGGCATCCAGGCCTTTGAGCCCATCCTGGTTGAAGGGAAGGCCATCCAGCTCCATCCCTTGGTCTGTACCCCCTATAACGCCGACTTCGACGGTGACCAGATGGCGGTTCACGTCCCTCTGTCCACAGAGGCCCAGATTGAAGCCCGCCTCCTCATGATGTCCACCAACAACATTCTGGCGCCCAAGGACGGTAAACCCATCAATACCCCGACCCAGGACATGGTCCTTGGTGTTTACTACTTGACCAAGCCACCTGTTTCCGACGAAGTCGTCATGAACTTCCGAGACTACGATGAGATGATCCAGTCCCTAGTCAACGGTTTTGTTGACCTTCACTCCCATGTCGGTGTTCGTCTTTTCAAGGGACCGGAGGACCATGGGAAGCTGGTCAATTCAACAGTAGGTAACTTCATCTTTAACCATTCCATTCCCCAGGACCTGGGCTTTGTTGATCGGTCCAAGGACCCCTATGGATTGGAGATCACCTGGAGGGTGGCGAAAAAGCAGTTGACCCAGATCATCGACCGCTGCTTCCGAATCCATGGAAATATCCGGACGGCTCAGATGCTGGATGACATGAAGAGCTTGGGTTACAAGTACTCCACCCTAGCCGCCCTTTCCGTATCCATGAACGACGTCCAGATCCCCCAGGTCAAGTTCGACCTTTTGGATGCGGCTGATGAGGAAGTGGATAAAATCAAACGCCTGGCCAGCCGTGGTCGGATGACGGAAAGCGAGCGGAAAAAGGCCGTGGTGGAAATTTGGAACAATACCACGGACGAGATTGAAAAGGAAGTCTTCAATAACTTGGGCGAGGACAACTCCATCGCCACCATGGCCCTGTCCGGGGCCCGTGGTTCCTCCAAGCAGATTTCCCAGCTGGCCGGCATGCGTGGGCTCATGTCCTCAGCCACCGGTGAGACGATTGAAATCCCCATCCGGGCCAACTTCCGTGAAGGCTTGTCGGTTCTGGAATTCTTTATCTCCACCCACGGATCTCGTAAGGGACTGTCGGATACCGCCCTTCGTACCGCCGACTCGGGTTATTTGACCCGTCGCCTGGTGGACGTTTCCCAAGATGTCATCGTGACTGAAGACGACTGCGGAACCGACCGCTACATTGAGGTATCCGACATCAAGGAAGGGGATGAGCTGATCGAATCCCTGTCTGACCGGATTACCGGCCGAACTTCTTTCGAAGACATCCTCCATCCCAACACGGGTGAACTGATTGTCCGCAAGGACGACACCATTACCGAGAGAATCAGCGAGGAGATTGTTAAGGCCGGAATTGAGAAGGTCAAAGTTCGGTCCATCCTCGAATGCAACACAGTCCATGGGGTCTGTGCTAAATGCTATGGCCGGAACCTGGCCACCGGCAAGGCGGTCAATATCGGTGAAGCCGTCGGTATCATTGCTGCCGAGTCCATCGGCGAGCCGGGCACCCAGCTGACCATGCGGACCTTCCACTCCGGTGGTGTTGCAGGAACGGCCATCACCTCCGGTCTTCCTCGTGTCGAGGAACTTTTCGAGGCAAGAAAGCCCAAGGGCCTGGCGCCCATCGCCCGGACTTCCGGCGTCGTTTCCTTCAAGGAAAATAAGAAACGTCGGGACATTGTCATCACCTCGGAAGAGGGACACCAGGAGACCTACACTATTCCCTATGATTCCAAGATTGAACTCCGGGAAGGGGAATTTGTGGAGAAGGGCCGGAGGCTGACCGCCGGATCCATCAACCCTGTCGAACTCCTGGAAGTCTTAGGACCCCAGGCGGTCCAGGACTATATCACTTCTGAAGTCCAGAAGGTTTACCGACTCCAGGGGGTTGACATCGACGATCGCCATATCGAAATCATCATCCACCAGATGATGCAGAAGGTCCGGATCCTGGATGCCGGAGATTCCGGCTTCCTCCCGGGCACCCTCATGAACGCCCGGCTTGTGGCCTTGAAAAACCGCCAGCTCCGGGAAGAGGGCAAGGAAGAAGTGGCCTATGAATACCAGCTCCTCGGGATCACCAAGGCCTCCATCGCTTCTGAATCCTTCCTTTCCGCCGCCTCCTTCCAGGAGACGACCCGGGTCCTGACCGATGCCTCGATCAAGGGCAAGGTGGACTACCTCCGTGGCCTCAAGGAGAACATCATCATCGGCAAACTCATCCCTGCCGGTACCGGAATGAAGCTCTATGCTAAAAATGAGATCGACTATGAAGGCATGGAGGAGGACCTGGCAAGGATTGAAGGCCTCCGGGCCGAGAGCGAGAACCATTCCGATAAGGGATTTGAAGATGAAGACGATCCCGATGAAGAAGGGGACGATCTTGTGGAAGAACCGGATGAAGAGGAAGAAGCTTCTTTGGTCGACTAGGCTGTAATGTGTTAAAGAAAAAAGGGGACGGGCCAACCGGCCTTTCCCCTTTTCTTATGCTCAACCACGAAAGGGGGAGGGATGAGGAAGAAAATGAAAAGAGCCTTGGTTCTTGAAGGGGGTGGGGCAAAGGGAGCCTACCAGGTAGGGGCCTATCAAGCCCTCCGGGAGGCTGGTTTTGACTTTGACGGCTATATCGGCGTATCCATCGGCTCCTTAAATGGGGTCATGTTTGCCCAGGGCCGGGAGGATCTCTGCCGGGAACTTTGGCTATCCTTGGATCTGTCGGAAATCTTCGGACTGGACCAGGAAAAGTTGAACCGCCTCTATGAAGAGGACGATTTTATGGAAAAAATTTCTGCCGGAGCCGACCTGATGAAGGTCCTCATGGACCACCGGGGTTTGCCGGTAGAACCCATGATGGAGATCTTCCGCAAGTACGTCGATGAAGAGGCCCTCCGTCAGTCGGACAAGGAATTTGGTCTGGTAACCCTGAATGCCTCCAAAAAGAAAGGAATGGAACTCTTTTTAGAGGATATTCCCCAGGGCAAGCTCACGGAATTCCTGATGGCTTCCTGCTATTTACCGGTTTTTGAGATGAAGCCTATCATGGGGGACTACTACTTGGATGGGGGCTTCCACGACCGCCTTCCCATCGCTATGGTCAAGGACCTGGCCGAAGAAATTGTGGCCATCGGACTGAACCCGGAAAAGATCCGCTACATGGGCACAGAAATTGGGGACGATGTCCTCTTTATCCAACCTTCCCAAAGCCTGGGAAAAAGCCTTGCCTTCTCTCCGGCCAATGCCCAAAGAAATATGGACCTGGGTTATGAGGATACCCGGGCTTTCTTAAAGGAACAAAAGGCCCTAAAATAGGCCAAAAACTTGACGAAATACAGAATCCTTTGTATACTATGTAAGGTTATCTTGGAGGAGATTGCTCAGTCTCCTCCCTATTTATTGAATAGAACCGCGAGCTCCGGCCCAGCCGGAAACTATTGAAGAAAAGGAGGAAGAGTATGCCGACAATTAATCAGCTCATTCGTAAAGGGAGAAAGACCGAACGGGCCAAGTCATCCACCCCGGCTTTAGGGTACAACTTCAACACGTTGAAGAATCGAGCCACTCCGGTTCAGTCCCCTCAAAAGCGTGGTGTTTGCACATCGGTTCGTACCGTTACCCCGAAGAAGCCGAACTCCGCTCTACGAAAAGTCGCTCGTGTCCGTTTAACGAACGGCGCGGAAGTATTGTCTTACATTCCCGGCATTGGTCACAACCTGCAGGAACACTCCGTGGTCTTAATCCGCGGCGGTCGTGTTAAGGACCTTCCTGGTGTGCGTTACCACATCATCCGTGGAACCATGGACACCGCCGGTGTTCAGGGTCGTAAGCAGGCCCGGTCCAAGTACGGTGCCAAGAAGGATGCCAATTAATTAATGTAAGATGTTTGTGCATACAGATTTCCCCATTACCGGGGGTGTCCATGCACAGCAGCGCAGGGAGGCCCAGGCTTTCCGCGTTGAGTACCCATAATCTACTTTTAGATTGAGTAAGGAGGGAAGCGAAGTGTCTAGAAAAGGACATATCCCCAAGAGAAAGGTTATGCCGGACCCCAGATTCAATGACGTCGCCGTATCCAAGTTGATCAACCAGGTGATGTTAGACGGCAAAAAGGGCCTCGCTCAAAAGATCGTTTACGGTGCTTTTGACTACGCCCAAGAAAAAGTGGGACAGGATGGACTGGAGATTTTCCATAAGGCTTTAGAAAACACCACCCCACTGTTGGAAGTAAAAGGACGCCGTATCGGCGGTGCGACCTACCAGGTTCCTATGGAAGTTCGTCCCGAACGTCGTCAAACTCTCGCCCTGCGCTGGATCGTTTCATTCTCCAGAGCCCGCAGCGAGAAAACCATGGTCGAAAGACTGGGTAGCGAGTTAATGGACGCCTTTAACAACACAGGCGCGAGTGTAAGAAGAAAAGAAGAAATGCACCGTATGGCCGAAGCCAACAAGGCCTTTGCCCATTTCCGTTACTAATTTGGAAGGAGACTTCTGTGGCAGAAAAGCATACAGAATTAAAAGACATCCGCAATATCGGAATTATGGCGCATATCGATGCTGGTAAAACAACGGTCACTGAGCGTATCCTCTTTTACACCGGAAAAATCCACAAGATGGGGGATACCCATGAGGGAGCGGCTCAGATGGACTGGATGACCCAGGAACAGGAGCGCGGAATCACGATCACTTCCGCCGCAACCACCTGCTTCTGGCAGAGGGATAACCGCACCCACCGGATCAACATCATTGACACCCCGGGACACGTAGACTTCACCGTTGAAGTTGAACGTTCCCTCCGTGTCCTCGACGGATCGGTTGCCCTCTTCGATGCCAAGTCCGGCGTTGAACCCCAGTCAGAGACCGTATGGCGTCAAGCGGATAAGTACAGCGTTCCCCGCATGTGCTTTATCAACAAGATGGATGCAACGGGAGCCAACTTCTTTATGGCTGTTGACACCATCCGCGATAAACTCCGTGCTAATGCCGTTCCTATCCAGTGCCCCATCGGTTCCGAAGCGGAATTTAAGGGAATTATTGACCTGCTCAGAATGAAGGCGGAAGTCTATCACGATGAGTTGGGAAAAGATATTACTGAAGAAGAAATTCCGGCCGATCTTAGAGAAAAAGCAGAGACTATGCGGTCCGACCTGATCGAAGAGCTCTCTGAAGTTTCCGATGAGATCGCCGAAGCCTATCTGGAAGACCGGGAGGTCACCCCTGAGATGATGAGGACCGCCCTGCGGACCGCCACCATCGATCGGAAGGTCTTCCCCGTTCTTTGCGGGTCTGCCTACAAGAACCGCGGCGTCCAGTTCCTCATCGACGCGATTGTAGACTACATGCCCAGCCCCTTGGATGTTCCTCCTGTTCAGGGAATTGCTCCCGGAAGCCAGGATGAAGAAGATCCGGAAATCATGGAGAGACATGCCGATGAGAACGGCCCCTTCTCCGCCCTTGCCTTCAAGATCGTCACCGATCCCTATGTCGGCAAGCTCTGCTACTTCCGCGTTTACTCCGGAAAGTTGGAGAACGGATCTTACGTTTACAACTCCACCAAGGGAACCAGAGAGCGTGTTTCCCGGATCCTCCAGATGCACGCGAACAAAAGACAGGAAATTGAAGTCGTCCAGGCCGGAGATATTGCTGCGGCCGTCGGTCTCAAGGACACCACCACCGGTGATACTCTCTGCGACCAGGAAGACCAGATTATCCTCGAAAACATGACCTTCCCTGAGCCGGTTATCTCGGTAGCTATCGAGCCCAAGACCAAGGCTTCCCAGGAAAAGATGGGGATCGCCCTCCAGAAATTGGCGGAAGAAGATCCGACCTTCCGGACCTACACCAATGCGGAGACCGGGCAAACCATCATCGCCGGTATGGGTGAGCTCCACTTGGAGATCATCGTTGACCGACTCCTCCGTGAGTTCAAGGTGGAAGCCAACATCGGCAACCCCCAGGTTTCCTACCGCGAGTCCATCTCCTCCGAGGCCGAAGCCCAAGGAAGATTCGTCCGCCAGTCCGGTGGTCATGGCCAGTACGGCGATGCCAGCATCCGGATCAAACCGGGCGAGCCCGGAACAGGCATTGTGGTTCACAACAAGATCGTCGGCGGTGTCATTCCCAAGGAATTCATCAACCCGACCATCCAAGGTATCCAGGAAGCCTGCCAGACCGGTCCTATTGCCGGATTCCCGGTTTTGGACGTGGATGTCGAACTCTTCGACGGTTCCTTCCACGAAGTAGACTCTTCGGAAGCCGCCTTCAAGATCGCCGGATCGCTTGCCATGCAGAATGCGTTAAAGAAGGCCAAGCCCACCCTCCTGGAACCCCTCCAAAAGGTCGAGATTGTGACCCCCGAGGAATATCTGGGTGATGTCATGGGCGACGTTTCTTCCCGGCGCGGAACCATCGAGAAGATGACCCCACGCGAAGGCGTACAAGTTGTCGATGCCTACATTCCTCTTTCAGAGATGTTTGGCTACGCAACGGACCTCCGGTCCAAGACCCAGGGTCGTGCTACCTACTCGATGAACTTTGACCACTATGAGAAGGTGCCCGATTCCATTGCTGAGGAAGTTTCGGAGAAGAAAAACAAGTAAGGCTTCCTTTGAACGAAGCTCGAACTTAAAATTTGGAAGTTTTGGACGTTTTATCGTATAATCGACATGAGCGTTACTTTTCACAATGAATTAGGAGGAAGCAATGGCTAAAGAAAAATTTGAACGGAGTAAACCGCACGTAAACATTGGTACCATTGGTCACGTTGACCATGGTAAGACCACTTTAACAGCTGCCATCACCAAGGTGATGAACGAAAGATTCGGAACCGGCGCAGCGATCGCCTACGAGAATATCGATAAGGCTCCGGAAGAAAGAGAACGTGGAATCACCATCAACACCTCTGTTGTTGAGTATGAGACTCCCAACCGTCACTATGCCCACATGGACTGCCCCGGACACGCCGACTATGTTAAGAACATGATCACCGGTGCTGCCCAGATGGACGGTGCTATCCTGGTTGTTTCCGCTGCTGACGGTCCTATGCCCCAGACCCGTGAGCACATCCTCTTGGCCCGTCAGGTTGGCGTTCCCAAGATCTGTGTCTTCTTGAACAAGAAGGACCAGGTTGATGACGAAGAGCTGATCGAATTGGTTGAGATGGAAGTCCGCGATATGCTCTCCGAGTATGACTTCGACGGCGACAACACCCCCATCGTTGTTGGTTCTGCCCTGAAGTGCCTGGAAGAGGGTGGCGAATGGGAAGATGCCATCGTTGAGCTCATGGAAAAGGTCGATGAATACATCCCCACTCCTGAGCGTGATACCGACAAGCCCTTCCTGATGCCCGTTGAAGACGTTATGACCATCTCCGGTCGTGGTACTGTCACCACCGGTCGTGTTGAGCGTGGTACCATCAAGGTTGGCGACACCGTCGAGATCGTTGGTCTGACCGACAAGCCTCGTGACGTTGTTGTTACCGGTTTGGAAATGTTCCACAAGTCCCTGGACCAGTCTGTTGCCGGCGATAACATCGGTGCCCTTCTCCGTGGTGTTCAGCGTGATGAGGTCGAGCGTGGCCAGGTTCTTGCCGCTCCCGGATCCATCCAGCCCCACACCGAATTTGAAGGTGAAGTTTACGTTCTGACCAAGGATGAAGGTGGTCGTCATACTCCCTTCTTCTCCGGCTACCGTCCCCAGTTCTTCTTCAGAACCACTGACGTTACCGGCGACATCGAACTTCCCGAAGGAACCGAAATGGTTATGCCTGGCGACCACGCTAAGCTGAACATCAAGCTGATCTCCCCGATTGCTATCGAAGAAGGTCTCCGCTTCGCTGTTCGTGAAGGCGGTCACACCGTCGCTTCCGGCGTTGTTACCAAGATTGTTAAGTAATTCCCTTTTATAAGAAATCTGCCAAGCGCTTTATGCGCTTGGCATTTTTTTTAAGGAGAAGTTATGTATCATTACGATTCTATCCTAGGTCGCCTTTATATTGAAATGTCCAGGAATACCCTTTATTCCCTTTACTGGGAGGATCATAAGGGCTTCCGCCCTCCACGTCGGAGCTTGCCCATCCCCCAAACCGGTGAGGGAATTAACTGGGTGGGACACTGGTTGGATGTTTATTTCTCCGGCCAGCCGGTTGACCTTCGAGTTTTGGAAGAGGTTGATATTCATTTTGAGCCCCAGGGAACGGATTACCAGGAAGAAGTATGGAAGCTTCTGGTCAATATTCCTTATGGCAAGATCGTTTCCTATGCCCAGCTGGCCCAGGCCTACATCCAAGCCTATGGTCGACCCACTTCTCCTCGAGCTGTGGGGAGTGCTGTCGCCCGGAACCCCATCTCCATCTTTATTCCCTGCCACAGGGTGATCGGAGCAGATGGATCCTTGACTGGTTATGCGGGAGGGATGGAGAGGAAGAAATTCCTCCTGGAACTGGAAGGCTCCTTCCACGAAGGATAATGAAAAAGGCCTCGGTCAGTGGTGACCGAGGCCTTTGCTTTGCAAGAAAAAAATCCAGAAAAGAGGGACATCTGCGGGACAAAAATTTCGTATGATAAGAAGTGAATCCGGGCTAGATCCTAGGACAAAAGGTCCTTATCACCATGGTGTCTTCTCCAGACAAGGAAGCTGATATAAGCTTGGACACTTTCTCTTTCCTTTGATGTCAGCTCTTCATAGTGGTCGAGAAGGGGAAGGTGGCCATGGTCTCCTGGTCCGGATTCGGCCTCAAAGGCCTGGAAGTCCACGTCAAGGATGGAGGCGATGACGACGAGAAGCTCAATAGCCATGGAGTTTTTCCCCATCTCCCATGAGGAAACTGCATTGCCGGAATAGGAGGTTCCCATTCTCTCATTGATGGCCTCCGCCAGGTCGTTTTGGGTCAAGGACCTAGACTGGCGAAACAATTTAAGCTTTCTTCCGATGGCAACCTTTAAATTGTAAATGTCTTCTTTCATACGGACCTCCGCTATTGTCCCATTATAAGTGATGAAGAAGTGATTATTCAAGCTTGTCAGGCTTAAATTATTTTGATATTCTATTTCAAATGGAAGCAGAGAAAATATTACATTTTAGATGGAGTGAATGAGTTCAATGAATAATGTTGTGGGTCCAAGGATCAAATCATACATAAAAAAACAGGGAATTTCCGTCAGTTACCTTTCGGACAAGACAGGGATTTCCCTCCAGGCCCTGCGACGTATTTTAAACGGGAAGAGCAAGCTCTGCGCGGAAGTCTACTTCCTTCTCTGCCAGGAACTCGACCTTCCCTTGGATTATTTCATAGACTCTGGCCGAGGAATAGAATAGAACATCACATTTTAGTGATATAGAAAAGCCCCTTCAATAATGACGGGGCTTTTTTTCATGGATCCGAGCGGTTTGGGACAAATGACCCGGAAAGTGGGACACGGGAGGGATCTTTTTTCCCTATCATTAAAAGTGCCCAGCGATGTGTATCGACCGAGAATCCCCACTACTATTGAGATCTGATTCTGTCTCCGTTTGGAAACCGCTGAACATACTACACATCAATGAGCCACAGGGGGTTGTGGCAGGTTAGGACAAACCGGGTGCGGGCAGTAACCGAGGGCCGTCCACCCTCGGTTCGAAAGGAGTGTGATCCGGACTGTGGAAGACAAAGAAACGAGACAAATACTGGAGAACATTGCTGATGAACTTCGGCAAAGAAAAGATTTATCTGATATGGATGATGACTTTCTCTTAGCCCAAGTGGAGAAAGAAGTATTAGCCCATCCCATTCTGTCTTTTGGAAAAATGAATGAAAAGGCCCTCTGGATTGACCAGGTGTATGCTGAAATCCGAGGCTATGGAGTTTTGGATTATTACTTAGAAAATCCGAAGATTACGGAAATCATGGTGAACGCCTATAATGAGATTTTTTATGAGGAAAAGGGCCGGATTTTTAAGGGAGACCGGGTTTTCCCTTCCAAGAAAAGGCTGATCGACATCATACAAAAAATTGTGAGCGACAGCGGAAAAGAGGTCAACCAAAGAAAGCCCATTTGCGACTGCCGGATGAAGGATGGATCCCGGGTTAATGTGGTGTTAGAACCCATCACTGCCCGGTCGCCGGTCCTTACCATCCGACGCTTTTCCGACTCTTTTTATGATCTGGAGGACCTGGTATCCAACCGGACGCTTAGTCGGGAGGCGGCAGACTTTCTCGACGCTTGTATAAAAGCCAAGTCCAACATTTTTATCTCCGGATCTACCGGGTCGGGGAAGACCACCCTTCTCAACGCTTTGGCGGGACAGATCCCGGAGGACGAGCGACTGATCACGATTGAAGATGCCAGAGAGCTTAATTTCGGATTGAGAGAAAACTGGCTAGCTCTTGAGGCCAGGGCCCCTACTGTCAAAGGTCAGGGAGGGGTGGATATCCGAGACCTCATCCGAGCCTCTCTCCGGATGAGGCCGGACCGGATTATTGTCGGGGAGGTCCGTGGTAAGGAGGCCATTGATATGCTCCAGGCGATGAATACGGGCCATGACGGGTCGCTATCGACCGGCCATGCCAACTCCATTGAGGACATGCAATTCCGCTTGGAGACCATGGTTATCGGAGGCCATGAGGGGCTCCCCCTCCAGGCTATCCGCCAGCAGATCGGAGCAGCGATTGAGATCTTTGTCCACCTCTCCCGGATGCCGGACCATTCCCGGAAGCTGGTGGAGATCAAGGAGCTGGTCGCGGAGGATGGGAAGCTCACCTATCACAGCCTTTTTCATAAATCATGGAAGGACCCCATGGACCAGCCTGCCCAATGGACCGGGGCCCATCTGACAAGAAAAGATAAATTTCTAAGGGAGGGGGTTGCAAGCCCTCTCCTAGGATAGGAGGGGAGGATGAAGCGAGCAAAAGACCAAGTTGGAGGCCATCCCCTCCCGAGATTCTACGCTACTCTTGCCCTGGCTTTGTCCGGCCTGTTTTCCTGGATCTACTACCCCCGTTGGTGGTTTATTCTTTTAGGAATGGCCTTTGGTCTCCGCCAGGCCAAGGCCTGGTGGAAGGTCAACCAGGCCGGGGCTCAAAAAAAGGCCCTGGAAAAGTGGATCCTCTCCTTCTTTGAACGATTGATGAATTTCTTGGATGCCGGCTACAATCCCTTGGAATCCTGGGCCAGGGCAGGCGCTGCCCTTCAGGGGGAGGGAGGGGAGGAAAAGGAAGGCTTCCTCTCCGGCCTGGACAGGGAGGTTAAGGACCGGTTGACAGAGAATGTCTTGGATGTCATCAAGAAGTACAAGGAAGGTCAAAGTTTTGAAGATGCCTTGGTTTCCTTTGGACAGGAAGTTTCCTCCCCCCTGGTAGAGAATTTTATCCACCACTTTATATTGGGAATCCGCCAGGGGGGAGATCTGGCCAAGCTGACCGAGAGTTTTTACCGACTCCTTTTTGACCGCAGGGAATTGGACCGGGATAGGGAGACCAAGCTCTATGCGGCAAAGAGGGAATTGGCTGTCCTCTTTGTCATGCCCTTTATCCTCCTGGCCTCCCTCCGCTACAGTTCACTGGGTCAAGGAGGAAGGGGCCTGATCAACCTCCTTATCCATCTTTTTTGTTTGGGCCTTTTCTACCTGGCCTGGCTTTGGGCCCGGTCCATTCTCCATAGGACAGAGGTGAATCAAGAAAAGAGGTCCTCATGATGGTCTTTTGGATTCGGCTGGTCCTAGTATGGTTGGTCCTCTTTCTTTGGCTGTTTTTTTACCGGAGAATGTCCCTTTCCGTCAAGCCGAATGGAGAGGGTGTCGGAGAGGCTATTTTTTATAGGCTCCCGGACCCCATTAAAAGCTACCGTTGGTCAAGAAAGAAATCCTGGCTGACCATTATTCATGGGTCTCCCCGAGGGGAAGAAGTCTTGGTTGAAAGAGAGAAGGGAAAGTGGAGGGACCTCTACCTCCTGGCCGGTTGGATTTCTCCCGCCCTTCTTTTTCCTCCCATTTTCCCTCTTCTCTTGGCTCTTAGCATTGGACGTTGGTTTTATGAAGAGTATTCCTTATCCAAGAAGGCAAAACAAATCCAAAGGGAGGTCCTCGGGAGCCTACCTGAAATGATCAGCCGCCTCCTCCTCTCCATTCAGGCGGGCGCCCTCGTCAAAGATGCCTGGCTAGAGACAGGCCTATCCCAGGAGGGGGTCCTCTATGAGGAAATGAGGAAGCTGACTGAAGACATTGAACAGGGGGTCAGCCTGGCAGAGAGCTATCGGAACTTCGGACGACACCTGCAAATCCCTGTCCTGGGAGATATTGGCCAGCTCATGGTGGAAGGGCTCCATTTAGGCTCCCAGCAGCTGGTCAAGGAATTGGAGACGATTCGATCTCGTCAGGTTCAAGAGGAAAAGCGGAGGATTATGGAAGAGGCGGACCGGGCCTCCCAGCAGATGATTTTTCCCAGTATCTTGCTCTTTATTGGAATCCTGATATTAATTATGGCCCCTATGTTGGCCCAAGGAATGATATAGAAAGGTGGAATTTATGGCTTTACCGGCAAGAATTCAGCTTTGGTTTGGAAATGGCTTGGAAAAATGCGTAAAGATGATGGAAGAGGAAAGGGGAGAGGTGAACATGGTGGCCATTGTTCTCATCATCCTGGTCGTCATCGCCTTGATTGCCATCTTCCGCGATAACCTCACCCAACTTTTAGGAAGCCTCTTTGAGAAAATCGAACAGGAGGCCCTGAACATCTGACTGTAGAGGAGGGGAAAATGATAAGGAAAATAAACCCGGTCAAGAAGATGAAGGAGGAGGGGGGTGGAGTGACCATTGTAGAGGCCTCCTACCTCTATCCTATCGCCTTTCTTCTGGTCTTCTTCTTTATCTTCCTCTCCTTTCTTTTGTGGGAGGGAGGACACCGGGAATCAAAGCTGGTTGAGGAGGTTCAACAGGCGACCAATTCTCCTCTCTTTCATGACCCCTCTGGCATTCCGGTTTTGGGGGAGGAAGGGATGGAATGGAAGATTTCCGGACTTTTCCGGCCGAGAATGAAGGTGGAGGCCGGTCGGCCGGTAAAGAGGGTTTTGCCCTTCCGTTACTTTAAGTTAGGAGAAAGGACGGAGGTCAAAAGCCGCCCCTCCTTTAACTGGACCTCATCAGCCAACACCATGTGGAAGTACTTGGCCATCCGGGCCTGGATGAAAAGCGGGAAGTAAAGGAGGATTTACTATGTTGAAGTGGATGGCCCGGGAAAAGGGGCTTCTAACGGTCTTTTTTGCCGGCTTCCTATCCCTTCTCTTGATTACTGTCGGTATTTTGGGGGACTACCTCCGGATCCAGGTGGTTGGAGCCGAGATGCGGACCGGCCTCCGCCTCTCTTCCAAGATGGGGCTGGCCCAGTTCGATAAAAAATTGGCCCGGGAGTATGGCCTTTTTGCTGTCCGGGACCTATCTGAAGTGGATAGGTTGGCCAAGGAAGGCTGGGATAAAAGATTTGCTCCTTCTTCCATTCGGTCTGATTCCTTTATTGTGGATGATCAGGAGATCCGGGTGGAGGGGATTAAGGGGATGACTTTGTCAGCTCCCAAAAATCTGGAGGACCAGATTGACCAGTTCATGGATTGGCAGACCCCGAGGATCCTATGGTCAGAAGTCCAGGCTCATTTCAATATCTTTCAAAGGATTAGCCAATTGGGTCCGGTTATGGAAGCTAAGGCGGCCTTTGAGAAGGACTTAAAAAATTACC
>NZ_HE978585.1:964223-1050535 GCF_000311985.1 Kallipyga massiliensis ph2
CCTGGACCGACTAAGGGATCAATTTGAAGACTTGAAGAAATCCTATCAGGATACAAAAATTGGATTGATGTCATTGGTTTCTTATTTGAGCCAGGTCAACCAGGCCATGAAGAGGATCAGCGGACAGTCGGTAGAGATGAAAGAGAAGGCGGGATCCTGGGAAGCCGCAGTGAAGGACCTCCCACCGGGAGCGATGGCGTCCGGCTTCCGGGGAGATTTTCAAGCAAAAGCCGGCCAGGAGAACTTTGAGGACTTTGACCGCCTGGCCAGTGAGATGGAAGAAATGGGAAAAACGGTTGCTGACCAGTTGGAAGCCTGGAAGGAGGTCAGTTTTGAGGGGAAGAAGTTGGACCAACTCAGCTTTTCCACCTGGCTGGACCGGGAAAAATCTTTAATTCTTTCCGGACAAAGGGGAGAAATCCAAGCGCCCGGGAAAAATTCTCTTGGTGGGAAAGAATTTTCAGAGGAAGTCTTGGATGCCCAGTCCTCCCTGACCAGCCTATCTCCGGACAAGCGGGCAGGGCTCCTGGAATTTATCCGGGCCTGGAATCAAAAGAGGAAGTTGAAGAAGCAGGCTAAATGGGCGGATAAACTTAGAATGACCAATTTGGCCGGTTCTCTGTCCCAGTATATCCCTTCCGATAGCCTGAGTCGCTATCCGGTGGGAGGAGGGCTCCTGAGCGGGTCAGAAAATCTTTCAATAGGGGGCCTGACCGGAGATACCACCATCATGGACCTGGTCCTTTCCGGTTTTAAGCAATCAAGTCAGGTCTTTTCTTATGAAGACTTTATCGATGAAACGGGGATTCGGGCCAAACTCTATCTCTATTGGACAGGAATGTTTAGCCACCGGACGACCCAAAAAATGGAGGAGAAGGAGGGGGAGGACCGACTTTCGCTTACCGGCTACCCTCTTAAAGAACGTCCTTTCTATGGGGGTGAGTTGGAATATATCCTCTTTGGTAAGGATGCCTTTTTGGATAACCTCCAAAGGGCTGCCTTGGCGATCTCCGGCCTTCGCTTGATGATGAATGCGGCCTATGCCTTCACTTCCGCCGACCTTTATCAACAGACGGCCCCCCTGGCAACGGCCATCGCCGGCTGGTCGGGATTTGGAGTTCCCTTTGTCCAATCCGTTTTTTTAGGAATTCTTGCCATTGGAGAAACCAAGCTCGATATGGATGACCTCTTAGCGGGCATGGAAGTACCTGTCTTGAAAAGCCCATCCTCCTGGCGTTTTTCCCTCTCCGGGATCAAGCCTATGGCTCAATCCATAGTAGGCGACCTTTTTGACGCCGGGGAGTTTCAAGCGGCTTCGTCTGTGGAGGCAGCGAAGGAACTGGTCAATGAAAAGATGACAGCCATTGCTTCTTCAGCAAAGGAGATGGCCAAGAATGCCATCAAAACACCCATTCAAACCTGGATGACCCAGGCCTTGTCTAAAATTCAAAAGCCCGATCCGGACAAGGAGGCCGGTGAACTCAAGGCCTTGATTGGGCAGATAGGGAGTGTGAATTCAGGGGGAAGCCTGGATAGGGCTATCCAAGGGGCAGGCCATCGTTTGGGAGGGAAGACGGGAGACTTGATGGCGGCCTTAGGAGAATTGCGAGAGAAAAAAGCTAAGGAGAAAAGGCTAACGGCTGACTTGGTGAAAGAATTAAACGATAAGGTTGACCAGATTGTGGATCCCCTGGTCGACCAGGCGACGTCAAGCATTGACGGGATCTCCGATCAATGGACCCGGAAGCTGCATAGCATCCGTCAGACGAGTGAGGCGGAAAGCAAGAAGGCTCTGGGAGAATGGCTGGATGGATTTCAGAAAGAAATGGGCGGGGGAGATTTGGGAACAGGTCTTGCCACCGGAGCTGGGCTCAGCATGGGCTATGAGGACTACATTAAGCTCTTTCTCTTTATGGCCTTGACCGGACCGGGAAAGGAGGCCCTCTTGGTCAACACCTGCAAGCTCATCCACGCGGAAAATGGGGATACGGACTTGACCCTGGCCCCTACGGCCCTTAGCTGGACCGGGCTTGGTCGGGTCAAGCTGACCCTGATCGGGAAAAACAGCATCTGGGCACCATCCACCTCATTCCAGGAGGGGTCCTATGAGATTAAAAAAACTTGGATTGAAGGATATGGGGAGAAGGAAATTAAAGACAGGGGAGGCGGTGGATGAAGAATAAGCTCTTGTTGAGAAGGGGAAGGAGGGAAGAGGGATCCCTGACCATCGAGGCCGCTTTGATCATGGGGATCATGGTGATTTTTATCACCGGATGGATTCTCATCCTTCACCTCCTGAAAATCCAGGCCTACACCCAGCATGCCCTGGATCAAACGGCCCTCAACCTCTCTGACGACCTCTCCATGGTCCATTCCCTCAGGGAGGGGGTCAACCAGATTGGAAACTATTTGAAAGATACGGTGGATCTCCGCCCCCCTGAGGCATTAAAGGGCCTGGATATGGGGGGGATAGAAGACCTGGCCCTTAAAGGGTCAAGCCAGCTGGCCTTCAGCAAGGCCTTAAAAGGAGGAGGAGAAAAACTTTCCCCGGCCATTTCCCAATGGATGGGGGATCCTGTTCTTGAAACGACAATTGATGATGATCAAGATATCATCCAATTAAAGCTCACTTATGAGATAAGATTGCCGGGCCCCCTCCAGGCCTTCGGCCCGAAAATCGTCCATCAAAATGTGGAGACAGGCATCTGGCTTTTAACCGATGAGCCAGTCGTGGGGATCTGGGACGAAGACGATCGCAATAAGAAAAAAGAGGAGTCCATATGGAAGGAATCCAATTTCTCCCGAGGGAGGAAGTTTGCCGAAAAATACCGAAAGCAATCAGCCCAGCCCCTTCCACCCGGACAGGGGATCGATTTTATCGACAGCGGGGGGAAAGGAGTGGCCATCTATTCCCTCAATATTTTTTCAGACCATTACAGCCTGGGAAAGGGGATGGACCCATCGGGCTATCAGTTAAAAAAAGATGGTCTTGAAAAAAAGTTAATCTCTTATCTCCGGAAAACCAAGAGGGATATAGGAAAGGTGAATTCCGGTCAAGGAGGAAAAGAGACGGTGAAATCAGGCGGCTTGCTTATCATCGTTCCGGAGGAGGCGAAAGTTTTTTCAGCCGACCTTGAGGTTCTAGGTCAGGATCTTGAAAGAAAAGAAGGTCTTTCTGTGGACTTTATTTATGACCAGAAAGCCCTCGTTGAAGGGGGAAAGGATGATTAGGGAAAGGCGGTGGGCCTATCCGGCTATTCTCATTGTGGTTACCCTATGCTTGACCCTGGTCAGTTTCGGCCAGGTCCGGGCCCGGACCCAAGCCAGGGCTCGGGTGGAAGAGGAGCTTTCTATTCTTCTGGGGGAAGGCTTTTATAAAGAGGCTCTGTCCAAGATTCAGGGCTTAAAAAGCGAGGATCGCAGCTTCTTCTCCTTCCGCGAGCTTACTGCCTTGGTGGGCATGGGAAATTTAAACCGGGCAGAAAACTTCCTGGACAAGGACCGGGATTTTCAACAGAAGGGAGAAGGAAGTCAGTTGATTTTTCAGGCCTGGAAGGAAAAGCAGGCCTATGACCGGGCCTACCTTTTTTTAAAAAGCCACCAGGCTGACTTTCCTCAGAAGGATTACCGAGGCTCCATCTTGGACCTCCTCCGGAAACAGCGGGTTTTTCCCTGTCAATCGGCTTTTCAAACCGGTTGGTTTGATGGAGTGAGTATTCTCAGGGATAAGCAGGGAGCCTATCTTGTGGATGGATCGGGACAGGGCCTGAACTTTGACCGCTATGAGGAGATTCGCCCCATCCAAGGAGGATTTATGGCCAAAAGAAAGGACTATTGGGTTCGCTTGGATAAAAGAGGCCGGTTCGGGGGATTGACGGATGGGGAAGAAAAGATCCTGGAAGAAGAAAAAGATTTTTTCTTTGAAAGGAGGCAAAGTCAGGGATTGTGGGGCTTTGATTACCAGGGAAAGTCTATCCTTCCTTGTGAATATGAGAGACTTTCTCCTCTTTCCTCTAAGGGAGTGGCCTTTGGTCAAAAGGAGGGGGCATGGTACCGGATCGTTTTTCCCGCCCTCAGCCAGGGGACAGGGGAATCCTAGGAGGTCAAACTTTGGTATTTTTCTTTTCTTTATACTAAAATACTATTGTTGAAAGATGGGAGATCCTATCCCCAAGAATATGAGGAAATAAGGAGAGAAAATGCTTACAGGAAAACAACGCAGCTATCTGAAGTCTTTATCAAACGGCCTGCATTCCACCTTGATTATTGGAAAAGAGGGAGTGACAAAAAACACCCTTAAGGAATTGGAAGACCAGCTGACCGCCAATGAACTCGTCAAAATGACCTTTTTGGATACGGCCGGGGTGGATCCTGAAGATGAGGTGGACCAGCTTCTTGAACTCCTGGATGCGGAATTTGTCTCTCATTTGGGTTCTAAACTTGTCATTTACCGGTCTTCCAAGAATGCCAAGATCCAGCTTCCTAAATAGGTTGACCCATGAGAAAGAAACAGAGACTGGCGATCTATGGAGGGACTTTCGACCCCATACACATGGGTCATCTCCTTATCGCCGAGACTTCGCGGACCCTCCTGGGCTTGGACCGGGTCTATTTTCTCCCAGCCTTCAGCCCTCCCCACAAGGACTTTAAGGGAGACAGCGCCCGGGCAAGGTTGGATATGCTGGAACTGGCCATCAAAGACAACCCCCATTTTGCCATAGACTACCGGGAAATTGAAAGCGGAAAAGTTCGCTACTCGGTAGACACGGTCAAGGAAATCCAGAAGGAGAATCCTGACCATGAGATTTGTTTTATTGTCGGGGAGGATTCCCTGATGGATATCGGAACATGGCACCGCCCTGAGGATCTTTTAAGTCGGGTCCACCTGGTGGTAGCGACCCGGATGGGGATAAAGGGGGATCCAGCAAAAAAAGCGGAGGCCCTCCGCCGTCAAGGCTATCAAATTACTCTTTTTTCTCGTTTTATCACCGGCCTATCGTCAACGGAGATCCGCCGGGAAGTGAAGGCAGGGCGGTCCATCCACTATGCCGTTCCTGAGAAGGTGGAAAAGTATATTCTTGAGAGGGGGCTCTACCTTGGAGAATGAATGCTCAATATTTTTGGATATGGTCGAGAAGGTATCCTTGGATTTTCTGGACAGGGAGCCATACAAAGAGTGGAATGAGATGTTAGAGTCCAGCCTCTCCGACCATAGGTACCGGCATGTGGTTCGGGTCACTAGAACAGCCATTGCCCTGGCCCACTATTACGGAGAGGACGAAAAAAAATCAGCCCAGGCGGCCTTCCTCCACGATATGGCCAAAAAAAATGAAAAGCGATATTTCAACCGGCTCTTAGAGTTGGGCTATGTCAATGAAGAGGATTGGGAGCCCAGTCCCTATTTTCACGCCTACCTGGGAGGGCTTGCTGTTCGCTACCTATTGGGCGTGGAGGATATGGACATCGTCCGGGCCATCCAGTCCCATACCCTGGGATCCGACCATATGTCAAGGCTGGATAAGATCATCTTTCTGGCCGACCTCATCGAACCGGGAAGGGACTTTCCCACCCTGCCGGCCATTCAGGAAGCAGCCCTTCAAAGTCTGAATGAAGGCGTTCTGAAGGCCATGGATAATACTATTTCATATTTGGTTAAATCGGATTCCTCCATCAACCCCCAAACGATTGTGGCCAGAAATGCCCTTTTGAAGGAGATGAAGGAAGCCAAGAAAGGATAGAAAATTGACGGACATGAAGAAAGAGTCCCTGGAAAAAAACGACCTCATTTTGAAGGTGGCAGATGATAAGTTGGCCAAGGATATCACGATCCTTGAAATGGATCCGGGACGGGTAATCTGCGATTATTTTATTATTATGACGGGACGAAATAAAAACCACACCCAGGCCATTGCCGATGCGATTGAAGATTCCCTTTATGAGAATGAGATCCCCCCTTTGAGAAAAGATGGGTTTAGGGAGGGGTCCTGGATCCTGCTCGATTGCGGGGAGACCCTGGTCCACATCTTCACCTCGGATCAAAGGGACTTTTATAACCTGGAGGGCCTCTGGTCTAAAGAGACCAAGGACAAAGAAGGGCAGGAGAAGGAAGAGACGGAAGAATAGAAGAGAAAGAGGGGAAACTTGGGAGGAAAAAAAGAAAAAATCCTTTTGGTCGTGGCCGGACTGGGCTTGGTCCTGTATGGGCTTTGGACCGGCCTAGGGAAGAAGGACAAGGGGATCATTGAAGGGCGGACAGACCCTCCTTCTCAGGAGTCCGTTGAGGAAGAGGAGTTAAGCCATCAGGAAGCGAGCCAGGAGGAGTCTTCTGAGCCTGCCCCCCTGCTCTATGTCCATGTGGACGGAGCGGTGAAGAATCCGGGTGTCTACGAATTCCCGGAAGGAGCCAGGGTCAAGGATGCCATAGAGGGAGCAGGAGGCCTGACATCCGGTGGTGATACCGGGTCTTTGAACCTGGCCCAAAGGCTTTCCGATGAAATGAAGATCCATGTCCCTAAGGAAGGGGAGGCGGTGGCGCCATCGGATTTGACAACCCATCCTTCTGGCGGTGGAGGAGAGGGGAAGGCCGGGAAGGTGAATATCAACCGGGCTTCCCTGGAGGAATTGACCAGCCTTCCCTCGGTCGGAGAAAGTCGTGCCCGGGAGATTATTTCCTACCGCGAACGGTCTCCCTTTGTCAAACCCGAGGATATCATGAACGTTTCCGGGATCGGCCAAAAAACTTTCGACAAGATGAAGGACCTGATTTCCGTGAAGTAGTTGATTTGCCCTGCTTTCTCTGGTATAATTTTTTGAGTTGTTGGAATCTTTTTAAGTAAGGGGTGAAGACTTTGAAGACTTTTTTCATTATCGTCTTGGTCATCGCAAGTGTGGCCATCATTGGAGCAACGACTCTTATGGACCCGAAGACCGGGGCCGGGACTTCCTATGGCCAGGATGCCAATGCGTTCGGGACCTCTGCCTACAAGGGCAAGGACATTATGCTCAACAAGGTAACGACAATCTTTTCGATCATTTTCGTCATTAGCCTGATCGGACTTGTCGTTGTAAAATAGTTTTACCAGCATGGAATCCCAAAGCCTCCAACTTGCGTTGGAGGCTTTTCTTGTTTCCCTTCTTATACCGGGCCGCTAAGCCTCCCCATAATGGGTAAGAAAAGAGATGAAGAATTCGTATCGAGAGGGAAAGAATTGAAGGAAAAGAGACCGGATAGAACAAAGGAAGGTAGTATGGATATTAAGAGATTCTTGCTTTCTTATTTGCAATCAGAGAATTATGAGCCCATTCGGGTTCAGGAACTGGCCGATTTCTTTGGCCTGGAAGGGCAAGAAAGACTGGACTTTTACCGGATCATTGATGACCTCCTGGACCAGGAGGTGGTTAGGATGACCAAGCGGGGCAAGGTTCTTGCTTACAGCTCATCCAAGAAAAAGACCAAAAAATCCCATAAAAAAGAGAAGAAGGAGGGGAATTCCGGATTGGATCCGGAAGACTTCTACCAGACGGTAGATATGCCCATGCCTTCTCCGGAAGGGGGGAAGCCTATCCTGGGGGAGGCTGACCCGGTGGAAGGGGAAGAGGATGTCCCGGAGCCGAGTAAAGAGAGCCAGGAGAATCGGGGCCCCCGAAAGAAAAATGAGGGGAGGATCCAAGGGAATGCCAAGGGCTTTGCCTTCTTCATTTCGGATAACCCTGAAATGGAGGATGTCTTTATCGGCCCGGATGACCTAAACGGAGCCCTTCATGGGGACCGGGTCCGTATCCAGGTGACCAACCAGGGCGACTCCTCCAAAGGGAAGAGGGCTGAGGGCCGGGTCATGGAGGTCTTGGAAAGGAATCCCAAGAAGATTGTTGGCCGCTACCAGGATATGGGGGGCTATGGATTCGTCATACCCGACCAGAAGGCCTATTCTAAAGACATTTATATCGATGGTGACAACGCCATGAATGCCAAGGAAAACGACAAGGTCCTGGTTCGGGTCGACCGTTTCGAAAAGGATAAGGAAAATCCGGAGGGCCATGTCCTCATGGTCATCGGTCCAATGGATGGAAAGGGGGTGGATATCACCTCCGTGACCATGGCCTATGACCTTCCCTATGAGTTTTCCGAAGAGACCAAGGCCGAAGTTGCCCGGCTCCCCAAAGAGGTCAAGCCGGAGGAAATCAAGGATAGGAAGGACCTGAGAAAACTCTATACGGTGACCATTGATGGGGCCGATGCCAAGGACTTTGATGATGCCATTTCTGTCGAAAAGCGGGGGAACTATTATAACCTATACGTCCATATTGCCGATGTTTCCCATTATGTGAAAGAAGGAAGCGCCTTGGACAAGGATGCCTTCGCTCGGGGAAATTCCGTTTACCTCCTCGACCGGGTTATCCCCATGCTGCCTGAAGACCTGTCCAACGGCCTCTGCTCCCTCCTTCCCGGCCAGGATCGCCTGGCCATGACCACCCAAATGACCCTGGATGAGGAAGGAAAGCTGGTGGATTACCAGTTTTACCGGTCGGTGATCCGGTCCGACCACCGGCTGGTTTATGAGGACGTATCCGATTATTTGGAATTCGGTAAGGTATTTACCGAGGACGGAAGCCTTTACGACCGACTGGATTTGATGGAGGTCCTCTTTAGCAAGCTCCACCACCACCGGATGGAGGAGGGGACCATCGACTTCGATTTTCCGGAAATCCGGGTGGTCCTTGATGAGGAGGGCCGGCCGGTGGAAGTGGGCCAGGAGGAAAGACGGGTGGCCAACCGGATCATTGAAGAGTTTATGATCCTTAATAACGTGGTTGTTGGTCGCCATTTCTATGACCTCAAGCTTCCCTATATCTACCGGATCCATGGCCTGCCTTCTCCGGAGGCCATCGACCGCTTGAACCGGGTCCTCCAGGCCTACCGCTACCCCATGGTTTCGGACCAGGCCCAGCCGGGAGAGCTTCAGGATATCCTCCGTCTGGCGGAAGGGAAGAAGGAGGAGTCTTTCATCCAGATGGTGGTCCTGACCAGCCTCCAAAAGGCCATTTACAGCCCTTCCACGACCATGCATTTTGGCCTGGCTGCAGACCACTACTCCCACTTCACCGCTCCCATCCGCCGGTATTCGGATTTGATTGCCCACCGCCTACTCAAGGCCTGGTTGGACGGTCATCCTTTAAAGGACGGTCAAGTCAAGGAAAAAATCTTTGACCAGTGCATCCATATCACGGAGACTGAGGAGAATGCTGAAGATGCGGAACACGATGTTGTCGATATGAAGTGCGCTGAGTATATGCGCCAATATATCGGAGACACCTTCTCCGGAGTAGTTTCTTCCCTAACCAATTTTGGCGTCTTTGTTGCCTTGGACAATCTTGTCGAAGGGCTGGCCCACTTCCGGGATATGACCGATGATTACTATACCTATGATGAGGACCATTTCGTCGTTCGGGGGGAGAGGACTAACCGGAAGATCCATTATGGGGACCGGGTCTCGGTTCTTTTAACCGGGTCCAATCCGGAAACTCGGGAGATCGACTTCAAGATCCTCTGGCCGGATGAGGGCGAAAAGGGGGGAACAACCTCCAAAGAGTCCAGTGGGAGAAGGAGGACTCACCCCGGGAGGGACAAGCACCGGACAGGAAATAAGAGCATGAAGGGGGGAAAACCCTCCAAGTCTTTCCAGACCCGGATGGAAAAGACCGGTGGACGGCAGAAAAACCGCAAGCCCTTCTCCAACCGAGGGGGAAGGCAGCGGAAGAAAGGAAGATAGGAAGACATGGCCAAGAGTCAGGAAGGAACAAAACGGCTTGCCGATAACCGTCGGGCCCGCCATGAATATTTTATCGAGGAGAGCTTTGAGGCCGGATTATCCCTCCAGGGAACGGAAGTAAAATCCATCAAGGCCGGTCAAGTGTCCATAAAAGAAGCCTATGTCAGCATTAAAGACGGGGAGGCTTGGATGGAGGGAATGCATGTGACCCCCTATAAACAGGGGAGGCTCCAAGACCAGGACCCCCTCCGTCCCCGTCGTCTTCTCCTCCACAAGAAGGAAATCCAGAAGCTCTATGAGGGTGTCCAGAAGATGGGTTATACCATTGTCCCCCTGAATATCCACCTTCGAAATGGCTTGGTTAAGGCAGATATTGCCCTGGCCAAGGGTAAAAAGCTTTACGATAAGCGGGAAAGCCTCCGGAGGGGAGATGACAGGCGCCGGGCGGAAAGGGCTATGAAGAATTATAGATGAGGAGATTCAAGATGCGATTGTTGAGACAAGACCATAAACCGGCTCCCTGGGTCCTCTATCTAGCCGGGGGCTGCTTCTGGGGAGTGCAAGGGTATTTTCAAAGGATAACCGGCGTTCTTGATACGGAGGTGGGATATGCCAACGGGATCCAGGCGGGGACATCCTACCACGAGCTCTCTCGGACTGACCACGCGGAGACGGTCAAGGTCACCTTTAATAGTGGGGTCCTGTCCCTGGAAGAGCTCCTGGCCCATTATTTCCGGATCATCGACCCCACCTCCATCAATAGGCAGGGCAATGACCGGGGACGTCAATACCGGACCGGGATCTACTATGACCGGGATTTTCCTGAGGAAGGGCTGGTTAGGATCCATCGTTGCCTAGAGGCTTTGGAAAAAAGACTGGGTCAAAAGCCGGTCATCGAAGTGGAGGCTCTAAAAAACTGGGTTCGGGCAGAAGAAGCCCACCAGGATTACCTGGAAAGAAATCCCGGAGGTTATTGCCACATCAATCTTTCTTTAGCAGACCGGCCTTTGGATGAGGACTTCATCGATTATCAAAAGCCAGCCAGGGAAACCTTGAAAAAAGAACTCAGCCCGGAGGCCTACCACATTACCCAGGAGGAGGGGACCGATCCCCCTTTTTCCCACCCCTATGACCAGCTGGATGAACCCGGGATTTATGTCGATATTGTTTCCGGTCAGGCCCTCTTTTCTTCTCGGGATAAATTTGACGGAGGTTGTGGTTGGCCTTCATTCTCCAAGCCCATCCTTCAGGAATCCCTTGCTTATAAAAAGGACCGAACCCTAGCCATGGAAAGGACTGAGGTCCGGTCCCAAGGGGCGGACTCCCACCTGGGCCATGTTTTTCCTGATGGCCCCCAAAATTTGGGTGGCCTCCGCTACTGTATTGACGGGTCCGCCCTTCGCTTCATCCCTCTTTCCAAGATGGAAGAAGAGGGCTATGGAAAGTGGATTCCTTTCGTTGAAAAATAGATCAAAAAAAACGACCCATTTCGCTGGGCCGTTTTTTTATTAGGCTAAGAAAGTGGAGATCATCCAGTTTACCAAGGAGGTCACCCCGAAGAGGTAAAGGAAGGTGGGGAGGGGCTTGCCGATTAGACAGATCAGGATAAAGCGGGAGAGGCGCATATCGCTCAAGCCCATAATCATGGTACTTGCATCATCGGGCAGGCCGGGGATGAGGTAGGCCAGAAGAAGGATGATGGAAGCGGTTCTTTCATTCTTGATTTTGGATTGGATCTTGTAAAAGACCTCATCGGGGACGAAGGCCTTGACGAAGGTCTCCCCATAGCGGCGGGAGATAAGGAAGGAAGCAACGGATCCGACTAAGCTGCAGGCCATGACCGTCAAATAGCCGAGTACAGGTCCATAAGCCATATAAGCAGCTAATCCGGGAAGGGCACCGGGAATAACGGGGAAAAGCGTATTGAAAAGGATCAGGGCAACAGAGAGGATGTAGCCGATGGGACCCAAACCCTGGAAAAAGTCTTTGAGGGGTTCAGCGGAGGAAAACCAGTCCCTTTTATAACCATAAAAAAGGAAGATGGCCACCAAAACCAGAACGATTAGGGTGATATAACGAATTTTCTTTTCCACCCGACTGATTCGTTCACGGTCAATTTCATGATGGGGCCATTTTCTTGCTTGCATCATATCCTGACTATCTTCGCCCGGTTCTCTTCTATCGGCCAAACTCATCACCCCTTTTCTCCCGGCGGCTGAAATAAGATCATCTCCTATCTTCTTTCAAATTTTCGAAATGATTATATACTATATTAGTAATACAGTCTATAAATGATATGGATCCATCTCCCCAAATAAAGCATGAAAAATACCCGGAATATCGGACTTTCAGCCAAGTTGATAGCGGTTTGTGGTACTATTAAAGCGGTTTCCTATCGTTTTCGGAATTCTCAATCCCACTAGCTAAATATGCACCATTATTATAGAGAAAAAAAGGAGGAGTGAATGTTTGAGGTATTAAAACGTGTCCAAGAATCGGAACATATCTACACCTTGGTCCTGCATGCCCCAAGAATTGCCCGATCCTGCCTGCCTGGTCAGTTCCTTATTGTCAGAGTTGACCAGTATGGGGAAAGAATCCCCTTAACCATCGCTGATTATGACAGGGATGGAGAGACGGTGACGGTTGCCGTCCAGGCCATCGGCAAGTCCACGCAAAAGCTGGGGCGGGTCAAAGAAGGCGAATACATCGCTGATATCGTTGGCCCCCTGGGTCAGCCTTCAGAGCTGGTGGAAAAAGACCCGGATGAGCTCAACCGGATGAAACTCTGTTTCATCGGTGGAGGCCTCGGCATCGCTCCCGTTTATCCCCAGGTCCGCTGGATGCATGAGCACGGAGTCAAGGTGGACGTCATCATGGGAGCCAGGACTAAGGACCTGATCTTCTGGGAAGAAAAGATGCGGGCAGTGGCTGATAATGTCTATATCACCACAGATGACGGTACATACGGTCGGGAGGGCTTGGTGACGAAATGCTTGGAAGACCTGGTCAAAAAGGAAGGAAAAGACTATCAGCATGTGGTCGTCATTGGCCCCATGATTATGATGAAGTTTGTCACCCAGCTCACCGGTAAGGAAGGGCTGGATATCCCCACCACCGTTTCCATGAACCCCATCATGGTGGATGGAACAGGGATGTGTGGGGCTTGCCGGTTAACCATCGGCGATGAGACCAAATTCGCCTGTGTAGACGGACCGGAGTTCGATGGTCACCTGGTGGATTTCGATGAGGCTCTTAAGCGGGCCCAGATGTACCGCACTCCGGAAGGCCGGGCGGCCCTCCGGATCAAGGACCGGACGGAGTTGGACCAGGACCACCACGGTCAATGTTCGGACCGGATGAGCGATGCTGACTTTGACCCCATGGTCCGCGTACCTATCGCTGAGCAGGACCCTTTGAAGAGGTCCCAGAACTTCCAGGAAGTCTGCTTGGGCTATACCAAGCAGGAAGCGATGTTAGAGGCCTCCCGCTGCTTTGAGTGTAAGAAGCCCCGCTGTGTGGAAGGCTGTCCGGTCAAGATCGACATTCCAGGCTTCATCAGTCAGGTTAAAAAGGGTGATATCAAAGCTGCCTACAAGATCCTCTCCGCTTCGACCTCCCTGCCTGCTGTCTGTGGGCGGGTCTGCCCGCAAGAAGAGCAGTGCGAAGGACCCTGCATCCGGGGGATCAAGGGAGAGGCTGTGGCCATCGGGAAGTTAGAACGCTTTGTCGCCGACTGGGCCAAGGACCATGAGATCCATCCGAAGTTGGATGAGGATGTGAAGGATTCGGGGCGGAAGGTGGCCATCATCGGTGCGGGGCCTGCCGGATTAGCCTGTGCCACGGACCTGGCCAGGATGGGCCATCAGGTCAAAATCTTTGAATCCCTCCACTTGGCCGGCGGCGTCCTCCAGTACGGGATCCCGGAATTCCGCCTCCCCAAGGATGAAGTCGTCAACTATGAGGTGGAAAACGTGGAACGCCTGGGGGTGGAAATCGAAAAGAATGTCCTGGTCGGACAGACCATCACCATTCCCCAGCTCATGGAAGAGGAGGGTTTTGATGCTGTCTTTATCGCTTCCGGAGCCGGTCTTCCCCGCTTTATGAATATCCCGGGAGAGAACCTCAACGGCGTTTTATCCGCCAATGAGTATCTGACCCGGACCAACCTCATGCACGCCTTTGATAAAAAGTACGACACCAGCGTCAACCGTGGCAACCGGGTCATTACCATCGGGGGAGGAAACGTGGCTATGGATGCGGCCCGGACCGCCCTCCGCCTGGGTGAAGAATCCCGGATCGTTTACCGGCGTTCGGATGCGGAGCTTCCCGCTCGTCGAGAGGAAATTGAACACGCTAAAGAAGAAGGCGTTATTTTCAACCTCCTCCAGAATCCTGTTGAAATTTATGGGGATGACCAGGGGTGGATTTCCGCAATCAAGTGCATCAAAATGGAACTGGGTGAGCCGGATGAATCCGGCCGTCGTCGGCCGGTTCCCATTGAAGGGTCGGAATTTGTCCTTCCCTGTGACACCCTGATTATGGCCCTGGGAACCAATGCCAACCCCCGCGCCACCCAGGGCATGAAAGGCCTGGAAAAGAACCGCTGGGATGGGATCATCATCGATGAAGAAACCGGGGCCACCAATATTCCGGGCGTCTTTGCCGGCGGTGATGCCGTAACAGGGTCCGCTACCGTCATCCTGGCCATGGGCGCCGGACGTCAGGCAGCTAAGGGCATTGACCAATACCTGGCTAGCTTATAACAGAAAGATTTGACAAGAAGAAAGGATAAGGCTTTTGCCTTATCCTTTTTTTTGCCCTAAAGACAAAAGGAACAAATTTTATAAAAAGCGGGAGGTTTGTGGGACACGGCCCATGCTAGGATGGGGGAGAGAGGAGGAAGTATGACCTATCAGATTGCTTTTATTGACCGGGACCGGTCCTATGCCCTACGGTGTAAAGAAGGCTTGGAGGAGAAGACCAGGGGTCTATTGAAAATTCATTTTTTTACCAACTGGAAGCAGGTGGGGGATCTTAAAGAGTTCTTCCATCCCGACCTCATTGTTGCAGATCATCCTCCCGGGGAAGAAGACCTTCCGGACCTATCCCTTTGGCCCCTCTATTTGTTGGTGGATCCGGAAGACGATCCGGTACTTCCGGACAAACCCGGACCGGACCAGGTCGTCACTTGCCTTTGGACACCCAGGCCGGGAAGAGGGCCGGGAGAGATCTACCGTTATCAGGACCTGACCGGCCTTCAAGAAGCTCTTTTCTTGGCCCTGTCTTTTCAGGCCACAAAGACCAAGGCGGAAGGGATAAATGAAGTTTCCCTCTTCCTCACCCCTTTTCGAGACTTCCCCCTTTCCTCCCTTGTTCAATCCTATTGTGCCTATCGGGCGGGTCTAGGGGAAAAGATCTTTTATTGGAACAGGGATCCTTTTTCGGATATGCCAACTGTCTCGAAAGGAGGATCTTGGTCAACGCTCTATTTGGCCCTTCTCAGTCAAAAAATGAACCTGTCCCTCAGGGTCAAGATGGCGGAGGCTGTTGATTCGCGAGGTTTTTCTTACTTTCCCCCTCCCCGATCCCCAGGAGATGGATGGAAGCTGGAGGATCGGGACCTGAAGCCGGTCCTCTCCTGCCTTGGATCCGACTATGACCGGGTGGTCGTGGATTGGCCGGGCCAGGCCTTCCTCTATGATGAGGACGTCTTTGCCGGAGGCCAAGCCCATCTCTGCCTACCGGGGAAAATTTCTCCTAGCCGGCTTGAGGGCTTGATGGAAGATTACCTGAGGATCCAACAAAGGCCCAACCTTCTATTTTTAGGGAAGGAAGGCAGGGAAGGGAAAATGGAATCGGCAAGAAGAAAGGGGTTTAGGGCCGCTTGGATCAATCCCTTTGAGAAGAAAAAAGATGACTTTTGGAAGGAGGTTGAAAATGACCTTTATGGAGGTGCCCCTCTCCTCCGGAACAGGGGATAACAATGCTCTTCAAGAAGAGAGAAGCTTTTGTTACCGGATGAAAATCAACGATCAATTTGACCCCCTGGCCTTGTCTATGTTGGAGAAAAATGACCTCCAATACTTCATCCGACCGACTGCCCAGTGGATGGAAGAGGAGGTCATCCTCCGTTATCCCCTTTCGAAGGATTTGGAAAGTTTGGCAGGGGGGAGGGAGTGGAAAAAGAATGATTTTCTTCACTTCCTCCGTCAGCTTCCTGCCGCCGGAAAAGAGGCAGGGGACTACCTCCTGATCCAGGAGGAAATTTCCTGGACTGATCGGCTCATCTTCATGGGGGCCCAGGGACCCAGGATTATTTATCTACCGGTCAGCTTGGCCGAGGGAAAGGTCCCCCTTGATCATTTCTTGAAAAAAATGATTGTGGAAGGATCTTTCTCCAGGGAGGGCTTGGATTTCCTCCCCGGCCTTATCGCCGCTATGGGGAAGAAGGATTTCTCCCTATTGGACCTTGAAGCCTTTTTGACATCCACTTCCTCCGAAAAGAAGGATCCCATCAAACCTCTCTTTCAGGACTATCCCTCTCCGGAAGAATTGATTAAAAAAAAGGAATCAAAGATAGAAAAGGTCCGGGAAAAAGAGGAGGCGGGGTCCATGACCCGGGCCGGAAAAAATGAAAAAGAACCCTCATTTTTTCAAGCCGATGATCAGAAAATAGGAAAGAAGAAAAAAGACAAAAGTTCGAAAAAACATGACCTCTCCCTCTACTATCTCCTGACCCACTTCTCTATGGAGAATTGGCGGGTTTTCCGGTCGCAGAAGAAAGCAGAAGAAAAATCGCCTCCGGAAAAACGTAAAAAGGAGGGAGAAACCCAGCTATTGAAGGGGTCAGGCGCTTTCCTCTGGTGGGACCGGAAAAAGCGGGCCATCCCCTTGGACAAGGTCCCCTTTGACCTGGGGTCAGGGGAGTCGACCAGCCTTCGCTTGGAAAGCCCCTACGTATCAAGAAGTCATGCTCAGATTCGCTTTGAAGAAGGAAACTACATCCTTGTCGATCTGGGCTCTTCCAATGGAACTTTTTTAGAAGGGAAAAGGCTGGATCCGGGCCAACAAGTCCCCCTCAAGGACCAAAATCAATTCTCATTGGCAAAAGAGGAATTTCATTTCTTCTCTGCCTAGCCCTCTCATCTTTTGAGGTCAATCCGTGGTACACTAGGTTTCCAGGAGGATTGACCGATGACGATTACCCAAAAACTATTAGATTGGTTCGATGCCCACCGCAGGACCCACCTGCCATGGAGGGAGGACCCCACCCCCTATCATGTTTGGGTTTCGGAAATTATGCTCCAGCAAACCCGAGTGGAGACGGTTTTGCCCTATTATGAACGTTTTATGGCCCGCCTTCCCGACCTTCAGGATCTGGCTGAAGTGGATGAGGATTCCCTCCTCAAGCTTTGGCAGGGTTTGGGCTATTATTCCCGGGCGAAAAATTTGAAAAAAGCGGCCCGGGTTATGGTTGAGGATCATGGTGGAAGAATTCCAAGGAACTGGGAGGATCTGACGGCCCTACCGGGAATCGGTCCCTATACGGCCGGAGCCATCCTTTCGATTGCTTTTCAGGAGCCCTACCTGGCTCCTGATGGAAATCTCTACAGGATCGGTGCCCGGATGACGATGGAGGAAGAGGAGATTGAAAAGTCCTCCAGCAAGCGGAGGGTGGAGGATTTCTTGAAGTCATTTTTATCGGAGGACCGGCCCGGAGATTTTAACCAGGCTCTCATGGACCTAGGGTCAGGCATCTGTCTGGCAAAGGGACAGCCCCTATGCTGCCTTTGTCCTCTACAGGAAGGTTGTCTGGCCTTCCGGGAGGGCAGGCAGAGCGAATTCCCTCGGAGAAAAGAGAAAAAGAAGAGAAGGGAGGAGGAGAAGACCCTCCTTCTTATTCGCCGGGGGGAAGATGTTCTTTTAGTTCGGCGCCCGCAAAAAGGTCTTTTGGGCGGCCTATGGTCCTTGCCTATGCTTGCCGGCCACTGGGATGAAAAGGAAGTTTTGGCCTGGATGGAAGAAAGGATGGGACAAACTTCATCTTCCTATTCGGTCCGCTACAATGGATCCTATCGCCATATTTTCTCCCATGTGGAGTGGGATATGATCTGTTATTTGCTCGAAGACTGTGAACCAAACCGCTTTCTTGTGGGGGAGAAGGATGGGGCCTTCCTCGCCTTTTCCTCTGATGGCGAAGGCCTGGAGGCCTTTGACGAAGCGGTATGGGCGGATCCGGAGGACCTGGCCCATGAGTATTCGATTCCCTCCGCCTTTCTTCCCTTCTTTACAGAGGCTGAAGTTGACGAGTCATGATCCCTATCCCCAAACACATTCTTTCTTCTTATTGATATAATAAAATATAAGATACATGGGTAATCGTCACTCAGTTTAAGGATAGGAGTCATCAATGGAAGAAAAACAGCAAGACTTGCGTTGGACGATCTCGGAGATGTACCGGGATGGGGAAGAAGTGAAGAAAGACCTGGATCAAGTTAAGGAAGGCATGGAGAAGATCCGGACCCTGTCCCAGGACCCGGGCGCCCATATCAAAGAGATCTTTGATGCCATCAACAAATATATGAGGATGGCAGAAAATGTCATCGTCTTTACCAATATGCAACAAGACCAGGATTCACGAGTATCCTCGGCCCAGAAGCTCAACCAGGAGGCTATGACCATCCTGACGGACTTTGATGCCTCCCTCTCCTTTTTCCGCCCCTACCTTTTAGGCCTGGGCAAGGAAGAACAGGAAAAACTCCTGGAGGATCCGGACCTTGCGCCCTATCATGAGAAGCTCGAGCGAATCTTCCGCTACAGCGAGCACACATTAACGGCTGACCAGGAGTACATCCTTTCCAAGATGTCTTTTTTGGAAGAAGCTCCTGAAAACATTTATTACTTCCTGACCAATGCGGACTTGACCTTCCCGCCCTTGGAAAGCAAGGGGGGAGAGAAGCTGACCGGGGAGAACTTCACCACCCTGGAACAAGACAGTGACCCGGCCGTCCGAAAAGAGGCTTTTGAGAACCTTTATTCCACTTTCAAAAAGTTCGGGAACACTATTTCGACAGCTTATTATAATAATGTCAAGGGCCTGACCACCTTGGCCGGGATTAAGAACTATGATTCGGCCCTCCAGATGGAGCTCTTTGACGACAATGTGGATCCCAAGGTTTATGATGCCCTGATTGAATCCATCCATAAGAATATGGATCTCATGCATCGTTACTACGTCAAGAAAAAGGAACTTCTGGGCCTTGAGGAACAGCATATGTATGATGTCTACCTGCCCTTAGTCAAGGGATCCTCCAAGACCTATACCTTTGAAGAAGCTAAAGAAGTTTGCATCGCTTCCGTTGCACCTTTAGGGAAGGAATACCAGGATATTTACCGGTCGGCCTTTGAAGACGGATGGATTGATGTTTATCCCAGGGATGGAAAGAGGGGCGGGGCCTATTCCTCCGGTTCCTTTGATTCCCAGCCCTATATCTTGATGAACTTTACGGGGACCCTGGACTCGGTTTTCACTTTGGCCCATGAAATGGGTCATTCCATGCATTCCTATTTTGCAAAGAAAAGTAACGACTACCTCTACTACAACTACACGATCTTTGCGGCGGAGACGGCCTCCACTTTCAATGAGAATCTACTCCTCTATTATCTGATGGACCATGCGGATACGGAGAAAGAAAAACAGGAACTCCTGGCCCACCACCTGGATTCCTTTAAGTCGACGGTCTATCGCCAGACCATGTTTGCCGAGTTCGAAAAGATCGTCCACGACCGGGTAGAAGCCGGTGAGGCCTTGACCCAGGAAGACTTTGACAAAATTTATGGAGACCTCAACAAGGCCTACTTTGGAGAAGCCATGATCTCTGATGATCTTATCGCCCATGAATGGATGCGGATTCCCCACTTCTACTCTAACTTCTATGTTTACAAATATGCTACGGGTTATTGTGCAGCCACAGCCCTGGCCCGGAAGGTGATTGAAGAAGGCCAGAGTGCGGTAGATAATTATTATAAGTTCCTAAAAGACGGTGCCCACCACTTCCCCATTGACCAGTTGAAAATGGCGGGCGTGGATATGTCGGACCCTAAGTCGGTTGACCTGGCCTTGGATGTCTTCAGGGATTTGGTTGAAAAGTTGGAAGCCATTGATGAGTTGGCTTAACTTTCTTGGCTAAGAGTGGGCGGAGAACGCCGATTGTCGCCCCTGTTCCGGGGAGTAAGGAAGAAAATTAAGGAGGTAATGATGGGTGTCATGGACAATATTGCCGGCTTCTTTACCGGTGATAACAAAAAAGTGGAAAACCAGGTACCTGACCAGGCCTTTGCCTATATCAACCACCTGGTCAGTGATGAGGAAATTGCCAAAACTCTGGATAAGGTAAGCAGAGTGGTAGAAATGAAGGATTGGCTCTTCTTCCAAGAGGAAGAGGGTCACTTCCCCTACAGGAATGAGTCCTTGGAGAAAGCCATCTATGTCGGCCAGGATGTGGAGGAAGCCGTCCGCTATATGAAGAATGGAGAAGGCTACCAGGGCGTTGCCCTTAACGACGATGTTCTGAAAACCATCCTGACCCGCTTCCTGACGACGATTGACGTTTATGAATTTACGGGCCTGGATTTTGACCTCAAGGGCCTTTACCGGCAGGTTTATTCCACACCCGGCGAGATGGTCAACTATATTATCGAAGAAAGACAGGGAAAACTGGACCAGATGGTCCAAGACTCTGCCCAGGTAGCCAGCCCTGACTTTGCCCGGAGACTCTATGAATATGACTTCCTCATCCAAAGAAATGGCGAAAAATCCATGGGGGACGGCAACCGTGTCAATGCCTACGCGAACGACCATGCCCGGGCCGTCTTCGAAAGGTACTTGAACAGGTTTGGGGAGGCCGAAGAAGCTTTTTATGGGGAAGATGAGCCGGTCCACCCACAAGAGGGCCCCGGCCAGAATCAAGATGATAAGAAGGAGTTTTAAGGGAAGAGAGGCTTGAAGAAAAGAGGGGAGGGCCGATGAAAAAATGGATCTATCGGCTCATCGAGCTTGTTCTGTTATGTATTATTCTCTTTTGTCTGTGGAAGATCGGTTCTTATTTTTGGGGGAGGAAGGTTTCCGATGATTCCTTCAGAAACTTGGAGCAGATGGTCGAAGAGAGAGAGAAGCCGGGGCAGACGACGGAAAAGGAAAAGAAGCTGGATTACCGGGCTTTGATGAAGGACCTCCGAGGGAAGAATGAGGACGTCATCGCCTATCTCCAGGTGGAGGGGACAAAAATCAATTATCCGGTCGTCCAAGCCAAGAATAATGACTATTACCTTCGCCGTGGCCTGGATAAGAAATACTCTTTCCAGGGGATTCCTTTTATGGATTATAGGAATAACCCCAATCTGGAGGACCAGAATACGGTGGTCTATGGCCATATGATGAATATCGGGACGACCTCCATGTTCGGTTACTTTCAGGATTTCCTGGACCAAAAGTACGCGGATGAGTCCCCTAAGACCCTTCGGATGATTAATGACCGTGGGATCTACCACTACCGCTTGCTGGCCATTAGTTACCTTCCCGAAGCTGCCGATTACAGGAATCCCCATATGGAAGAGGGTGAGTTCCTGGACCACGTCGATGACTTGATTAAAAAGTCAGAGGTGGATTTCCGCTATGGTCAGGCCATCTTGCCCCAGGATAGGATTTTAACCCTGTCCACCTGTACTCCCGACCAGGATGCCTCCCGACGTCTGGTGATTTTGGCGGTTCTGATCAATGAGGAGAAATAAATAGAATGTCTTGAACCAGGCCCCTCTCCGGGGCCTTTTTATTGCCCGGATGGGAGAAGGCAAAGAAAAAAAGTGAAAAACCCTTGCTTTTTTCTTTGTCATTGGTTATCATAGAGACAGTTGTTAGCACTCTATTATTATGAGTGATAGATCATAAAGCGAAAGATAAGTGTCTTAAAGGAGGCTTTTATGAAACTGATCCCACTTGGAGAAAGAATTGTTATCCAGAAATTGGAAAAAGAAGAAACTACAGCTTCCGGGATAGTTCTTCCCGCATCTGCCCAAGAACAGCCCCAGTATGCTGAAGTTGTCGCCATTTCCGACCAGTTGGAAAAGGATGAAGTCAATATCAAGGAAGGCGACCGTGTCATCTATTCCAAGTATGCCGGTACGGATGTTAAGTTTGGGGACGATGAATATATCGTCATCAAGATGGAAGACGTCCTGGCTATTGTTCAGGACTAATTGAATCGAATATTAAGATAGAGAAATAGGAGGTATATAGATGGCAAAAGATATTAAGTATAGCGATGATGCTCGCAAGGCTATGCAAGAGGGCGTCAACAAACTGGCGGATACGGTTAAAATCACTATGGGCCCTAAAGGGAGAAATGTTGTTCTTGAGAAGTCCTTCGGGTCACCGGTCATCACTAACGACGGCGTGACGATCGCCAAAGAAATTGAGCTGGAAGACCGCTATGAGAATATGGGTGCCCAGCTGGTCAAGGAAGTGGCGACGAAGACCAACGATGTGGCTGGTGACGGAACCACGACAGCTACTCTTTTAGCCCAAGCCCTGGTCCAGGAAGGCTTGAGAAACCTGGCCGCCGGCGCCAACCCCATGGTCCTAAGAAAAGGAATGCAGAAGACAACCGAGGAAACCATCCGGATTCTTAAAGACCACTCCAAGGAAGTGGACACCATGGCAGCGATCGCTTCCGTTGGTTCCATCTCCTCCGGCGATGAGGCTATCGGTCAGATGATTGCCGAAGCCATGGAAAAGGTGGGTAAAGACGGGGTGATCACCGTCGAAAACTCCAATACCATGGAGAACACCCTTGAAGTGGTAGAAGGTATGCAGTTCGACCGCGGTTACCTCTCTCCTTATATGGTCACCGATGGTGAAAAAATGGTGGCTGAACTGGAAGATCCCTACCTCCTCATCACCGACAAGAAAATTTCCAACATCCAGGAGATCCTGCCCCTCTTAGAGCAGGTCATGCAGTCAAGCAAGCCCCTCCTGATTATCGCAGAAGATATCGAGGGTGAAGCCCTGGCTACCCTGGTCTTGAATAAGATCCGCGGAACCCTCAACGTGGTCGGCATCAAGGCTCCCGGCTACGGCGACCGTCGCAAGGAAATGCTCCAGGATATTGCCATCCTGACCGGCGGCCAGGTCATTACCGAAGAGTTGGGTCTGGAACTCAAAAATGCCTCCATCGACCAGTTGGGCCAGGCGGCTAAGGTAAATATTGATAAGGAAAACACTGTGATTGTCGGCGGTCATGGCGATGCCAAGACCCTGGAAGAGCGGGTTGAGCACATTAAGAAACAGATTGAAGCTACCGACTCCGACTACGATCGTGAGAAACTCCAGGAGCGTTTGGCCAAGCTGTCCGGCGGTGTCGGCGTCATCCGCGTTGGTGCTGCAACGGAAACGGAGCTTAAGGAGAAGAAGCTCAGAATCGAGGACGCCCTCTCCGCTACACGTGCTGCTGTGGAAGAAGGTATCGTGGCAGGTGGTGGCGTTGCCCTTGTTGATGCTATCCCCGCCGTCAAGAAGTTCACCGAGAAGCTGGAAGGCGATGAGAAAGTGGGTGGAGCCATCCTCCTCCGGGCCTTGGAAGAGCCCCTCCGTCAGATCGTGAAGAACTCGGGACATGAAGATTCCGTGGTCCTCCACAAGGTCATGGAGATGGAAGCCGGCATGGGTTATGATGCCTACAAGGACGAATACGTCGATATGTTCGAATCCGGAATTGTCGACCCGACCAAGGTCACCCGGTCCGCCCTTCAAAATGCTGTTTCTATCGTCGCTATGCTTCTGACCACAGAGGCAGCGGTTACCGATATTCCGGAAAAGGAAGAACCGGCTCCGGTTCCCGGTCCCGGCTACGGTGCATATTAATCCGGAACAAACTGAATAAATAACCAAGCCAGGCAGGCCCTTCAGGGCCTGCTTGGTTTTTTTTCTTTGGATCGCTGTCAGATGCCCAAACTGTCCCAAATTGTCCCAAAAGATTCTAATTTATGAAAACTATACGTTTTGAACATAATTAAACACATTATTGATTAAAAAATGGACATATTTGAAACATCATGGTATTTAATTTCATCTGTATTTCATTAAAATAATAATCACTAGCCCTCCACTTTCAGGAGGGAGGCGGATTTCAAAAATCTAACAGAAAGGACGAAAAATTATGAATAATATCCAACGAAAATCCGAAACAAGAAAAGCGATTATTCAGCTCCTCCGTCAACACCAGTCCAATGTGGACAAGTATAGCCGGATCAAGTCAGACCCCACCATCAGGGAGTGGAAGGCCGATTACATGATGAGAAAGGCGACGGGCGGGATTGTTGCAGAAAACTATGAAAGAAAATCGGGAAACCGCAACGTCCATGCCTCTATTGAGGAGACCCTCCTTGTGGAAAAATCCAATGTATTTGACCAGATCCACAGGATTGAGCTCCAGATCCAGGTCGTTCGAATCCTCCTTCTCTCCCTCCAGGAGGAAAATGTCCGTTTGGTCGAACTCCGGTATTTCTGCCACCTGCCGGTGGAAAAGGTCTGTGAAGCCCTCTATTGCTCCCGGTCCACCTTCTATCGCCGTCATGACCTGGTTCTGGATGAACTGACTGACGAATTCGACCGTCTCTTTACGGAGGAAGACCGGGAGATCCTGATCGGGAAAAACTAATATGGTAAGATAGGTTTATTACAAGAGAGAAAGGAGGGTCCGGCCATGAAGATACTCCTGGTCAATTTAGACAAGGGGATGACGAGCGACTTAACCTATAGCTTTGAAAAAGATGGTTCCAAGACTTATATGGTTGGGGACATGGATCAGGCCAAAGCTCTGGCAGACCGGGAGGGGGTGGACCTAGTCCTTCTGGCGGGAAGACAAAATGATGGCGACTTCCTCCACACTATTGAACGCTTTAAGGAGGGCCATGGGCCCCTGGTCATCGTCTTATCCCAATCAACAGACCCCAAGGATGCCGTCCTGGCCTTGGAATACGGAGCGGATGACTATATGAAGGCCCCCATTCACATCCTGGAACTCAAAGCCAGGATCCGTGCCCTTCAAAGAAATCGGGGGGAGAAGGGGGACCAGAAACCCCTAACAGTGGACATTCCCCCTCTTCGTTTTCAACTGGTCGACCATGAGATCTCTTCCGGCGATCTTACGGTTTCCCTCTCCGAGATGGATTTTCGTCTTCTCTACACCTTGGCCGACCAGGCGGGTCTAACCCTGTCTCGGGAAGACCTGGCCTCCAAGCTTTGGGCAGATGATTCCTCCAGTCGTCTCCGGACGGTGGATGTCTATATCCAACGGCTGAGAAAAAAACTTTCTCGCTTGGGACTGGAGGATTTGGTGGAAACCAGGTGGAAAGAAGGCTATGTCTATAACAATGCGGATTGGACCAGGCCGGGTCAGTAAGGCAGAAGATGGCAGGCGATCATTGATGAGAAAGTTTGAATCGGGAAGAAAGGGAGGACCGGATGTCCATGCGATTGGATAAATTATTAGCCAACGCTCGGGTAGGCTCCCGGAAGGAAGTCGGGGTTCTCATCAAAGAGGGCCGGGTCATGGTGGATGGGGAAGTGGTCAATAAGCCCGGGAAAAAGGTGGAAGAAGGGGCCGACCTATTGGTGGATGGGAAGGCCTTGGAAGTGAAGCAACATGTTTATTACCTCCTCCATAAGCCCCAAGGGGTGATTTCAGCCACCAAGGACCGGAATAAGACCGTCCTGGACCTTATCCGCCCGGAAGACCTCCACAAGGGACTCTTTCCTGTGGGGAGGCTTGATAAGGATACAACCGGCTTTCTCCTCTTGACCAACGATGGGGGCCTGGCCCATCGCCTCCTCTCTCCAAAACGAGGAATAGAGAAGACCTACCTTGCCCGCCTGGATGAGGATTTGGATGAAAGTGACATCCGGGCCTTTCAAGAGGGCTTCCTTCTCCTTCCGGAGGGCATGGTTACCCGGCCGGCTCGGTTGGAAATTTTAGAAAAGACCCTTGGCCGGGTAACCATTACCGAAGGAAAATACCACCAGGTCAAAAGAATGTTTGCCAAGCGGGGAAAGGAAGTCTTACAATTGAAGAGAATATCCATGGGCCCCTTGAAATTGGGGGACTTGGAAGAGGGAACCTACCGCTCATTGAGTGATGAGGAAGTGGACCTTCTTAAAGCTCTTTGAAGAATGCGGTTTTCAACCGGCTGATTGGTCGGGATATCAATGAGAAGAGGACCTAAATGAATTATTACATCGCCGATTGTCATTTCGGAGATGAGCAAGTCATTGCCTATAGTCGTCGGCCCTTCCACTCTCTGGAGGAGATGGATGAGACCATGGTCAAGAACTGGAACAAGGTAGTCAAAGACTATGACGATGTTTATATCATTGGGGACCTGGTCTCCCGGTCCGAGGACCCCCTTTTTTATCTGGAAAGGCTCAAAGGGAGACTTCACCTGGTTTGTGGGAACCATGATGGCCCCATGTTAAAGGATCCTGCCTGCCGGGACCGTTTTGTCGAAGTCAGCGACTACCTGGTCGTGGAGGACCACAAACACCGGCTTGTCCTCTTCCACTACCCACTGTTGGAATGGGATGGTTATTACTATGGGACCTGGCATCTCTATGGCCATATCCACAACCACCTTTCGGACAACCAGGAGAGGGCCAAGTCTCTCTTTAAAGCCTTGAATTGCGGGGCCGACGTGGTCGGCTTCAAACCTCGAACCTTTGATGAATTAGTGGCGATCAATAAAAAGGACCGGGATCGGGAGAAAAGGCCGGAGGGCTCCGTTTAGGGGGACCTTCTTCCCCGGACTTCCTCAATAAACTGGGAGACCTCCACCTTCCTCCCGTTGACCTCCCGTCTGGCAACCAGGCGGAGCCGATGACGGGCCCGGGTCATGCCTACATAAAAGAGCCGACGCTCTTCTTCCATCAGGCCTGACCCGACCCGGCCCCTCAAGGCCAGGGCGGTTATCGATGGAAATTCGTTTTGCATGAGGTCAATCAACCAAACACTATCGTATTCGAGACCCTTTGCACCATGGATGGTGGAAAGGGTTAGTTTTTCTTGCTTCCGATCCGCCTCCTGCAGGAGGGCCCGGAGCTGGAAGAGCCTTTTTTCCAGGTCGGGAAGAGAGGGGATGGGCCCCGCAATGGAGATCAGGCTCTCCATAACCCGGTCTCCCGTATTAAGGGTCCGCATCCTCATCCGGTTACTTTCCCTCATGTAGTCGCCATAGCCCAAGTGGTCCCGTATTTCTTCCAGGGCTTCTTTGGGTCGGGACTGGCGGATCCGGCGGAAGCCAACCCGGAGTCGGTCCAGCTTGTCCCGGTAAAAGGGGTTTTGGGTTCCATCTAAAGCATCCAAGCGGTCCAAAATGGGAGTCATAGGGTCCATGGACCGGACCTGGAGAAGGAAGTCCTTTTTTAGATAGGCATTGAGTTTGAAGTAGATTCGTTGGAAGCTGTCCAAGTCCGTGGGGTCCATGGCGAAGTGGAGGATATCCAGGACATCTCGAAGGACGGGGTGGGTGAAAAACCTTCCGTCATTTCCCTTGGCTCGGAAGCCAATCCCCATCCGGGCCAGGCGGTCGGCCAGGGCGACCATGGAGATGTTATTTCGAAAGAGGATAGCTCCGTCGCCCAGGGCCAGGTCCTCTTTAATTTTCTTACCAATCAGATCAAGTTCCTTTTCCAGGTTGCTTTTAATATAGACCCGAATTTTTTCTTCTCCCTCCCGGGTGGCCTGGGCTTCCTTGACATACCGGTTCTTATTTCCCTGGATCAGCCGGCTGGAAACCGCAACAATATTGGGGGTGGACCGGTAATTGTCCTCCATCTTGATGATCTTGGCCTGGGGGTAGGTCTCCTTGAAATGAAGGAGGTAAAGAGGTGAAGCCCCACGGAAGCCATAGATGGACTGGTCATCGTCTGCTACCATGAGGAGGTTATTTCGGGGTAGGCAGATTCTTTGGATGATTTCCAGCTGGACTCGGGAGGTGTCCTGGGCCTCATCGACCTGGAGGTAGGTGAAACGGTCCTGGAGAGCCTTGAGGATCTCCGGCTCCCTTTCTAGAATTTCCAGAGTTCGGACCAGCATATCATCGAAATCGATCAGGTTTCTTTCCCGCTTGAAGGCCTCATATTGGGCGGAAATTTTCAGGAAGTGGGGGAGGCTGTCACCGGTTTCCTTTTTAAAAGTGGAATAGGAAACCAGGGCGTTTTTCAGATAGCCGTCCACCCGGAAAAAATCATCCAGCTCGCCTTCCCGGGGAGGCCGTCCCAAACAAGTTCGGTAGATGGAGGCGAGGAGGTCATACTTGTTCCAATTTTCCGACCCCTCAATCAGGTCGATCCGGGCTCCCTTCATTTGGGCAAAGGCCTGGATGATCCGGTAGCAAAAAGCGTGGATGGTGGAAAAGGTGGGGGAGGGTCTGCCGCCATAGAATTTTTGAAAACGCCTTTCCAGGTCCATGGCCTGGAGGCGGGAAAAAGTAATGGTGGCAATCTCTCGGGCCTGGATCCCGGAAGCCAATAGCCGGTCGACCCGCTCCAGGAGTACGGTTGTTTTTCCTGCGCCGGGAACGGCTAGGACCAGGCAGGGCCCCTCTTTATGAGAGATAACCTCTTGTTGTGGTCGGGTGAATTCCATACATCCTCCTCTTGGTGTCCGGGAAGTCGGGCCCTATCCGTGTAGGGAGCCGGGACTTCGGGTAGGTATATCTTACTCAAGATGGCGGGGGCCTGGCAAGAGCGGATAGATGAATGAGGGAAAGTGGGATGGCTTCCATCCACCTTGGTCCCTTGCTGAAAAGGTATAGGACGCCCGGAAATCCAATTTTCTAAAAATAATTGCATTCAATCTTCAACTTTGTTACACTGATTCGGTAAGCTGGTGTGTCGGAATTGGCAGACGAGACAGACTCAAAATCTGTTGCTGTTATGCAGCGTGTGGGTTCAAGTCCCACCACCAGCATGAAACCACGTCAGTTGACGTGGTATTTTTTTTAAGGAGGAAGTATGGCCAGGAATAAACGCTTCTTAATGATTGACGGATCATCTCTGCTTTTCCGCGCCTTTTATGCCATCCGGGACCTGAGGACCCAGGACGGGGTCTATACCAACGGGGTCTACGGTTTTATGACCATGTTCTGGAAGGCCATGGAAGAGATCCATCCGGACTACGTCCTCGTGGCCTTTGACCGCTCCGAGCCCACCTTCCGCAGCCAAATCTATGCGGAGTATAAGGGAACCCGCCAGGCCATGCCACCTGAACTGGGACCTCAATTTGGCATGGTCAAGGACATCCTCCGGGCCCTTTCCATCAAGACCATCGATAAGGAAGGCTACGAGGCCGATGACATCATCGGGACCATGTCCAAGCGGGCTGAAAAAGAAGGGGTGGAGTCTATCCTCCTGACCGGGGACCGGGACTATTTTCAGCTGGTTTCAGACCTGACCACTGTCCATTATACGAAACGAGGGATCAGCCAGGTGGAAGAGGTGGATCCCCAATACATCATGGAGAAATACCAGGTCAGCCCTCCTGCCCTGATCGAGATCAAGGGGCTTCAGGGGGACTCCTCCGACAACATCCCCGGAGTTCCCGGTGTAGGAGAAAAAACAGCCATTAAGCTGGTTAAGGAATTTTCCACCATTGAAAAGATCTATGAAAATATCGATCAGGTGTCGGGGAAGAAACTTCGGGAGAATCTTTTAGACAACAAGGACCAGGCCTTCCTCTCCCGGCAACTGGGGGAGATCTTTCGGGATATGCCCTTGGAAGAAAACCGAGAAGACTTTCGACCCGGAGATCCTGACCGGGAGGAGCTGGTAGAGATCTTTAGCCGACTGGAATTTCGAACCTTTGCCGACCGCTATTCTCTGGATGATAAAAAAAGAGAAATTCTGAGTTTTTCCACCAAGGAGATTGCCCCCCCGGCCTGGCCCGGTCTGGCTAAAAAGCTGGCCAAGCTGGAGAAGACCTCATTTGCTATCCTGGGGGATGGAGAAAACTATATCCATGCCAAACCGGTCTATGCCTGCTTCCAATGTGGACAGGAGGCCCTCCTCCTGGATCTGGATGGCCGGGAAGAAGCCTTCAGGGAAAGCTTTAGCCCCCTCTTTTCGGGGGAGGGCCCCCTCCTTCTTGCCTATGATATTAAGGAATCCATGGTCCTTCTAAAAAAGATGGGCCTGGACTTTACCGCTGATTACCGGGATATCATGCTTATGGAATACCTTTTGGACCCCACCCGGTCTTCTTATGAGATCGACAACCTGGCTCAGCGGATTTCCGGGATTTCCATTCTCTCCCGCCGGAACCTCTTGGGAAAGGGGGCTAAGCGCAAGGAGTTCAACCAGATCCCCCGACAGGACCTGATGGATTATGTCGGGGGCCTTCTCCGGGTAGTCATGGAAGGGGAGGATAAGCTCTGGGCGGAGATCAAAGAGATGAAGATGGACCGGCTCTATTTGGAGATCGAGAACCCCCTGGCCCAGGTCCTTGCCCACATGGAAATTACAGGAGTAGCCGTGGATAAGGCTAAGCTGGATGCCTTGGATAAGGAATATTCCCACCGGCTCAAGGAGATGGAAGAGGAAATCTACGATTATGCCGGGAGGACCTTTAACATCAATTCTTCCCAGCAGCTCTCCGACCTCCTCTTTGTGGACCTAGGTCTTCCTCCGGGAAAGAAAACCAAGACCGGATATTCCACGGCCAAGGATGTTCTGGAAGGCTTGGTGGATGCTCATCCCATTATTCCCGCTATTCTGGAATACCGGATGCTGTCCAAGCTCATGTCCACCTATGTCGACGGCTTCCGCCCCTATATCGATCCGGACGGCCGGGTCCGGTCCCAATTCAAGCAAAATGTGGCGGCTACAGGTCGCCTATCCTCCACCGAACCTAACCTTCAAAACATCCCTGTCCGAACGGAAGAGGGGCGGAAGCTCAGGGCCGTCTTTGTAGCGGAGGAAGGGGAGTTATTGGTGGATGCGGACTATTCCCAGATTGAGCTCCGGGTCCTGGCCTCCCTTTCCGGAGACCCCACTATGATCCGCTCCTTCAAGGAAGGTCATGATATCCATACTAAGACGGCCTCGGAAATCCTGGGCAAGGATCCCGACCAAGTCACAGCGAACGAACGTTCATCCGCCAAGGCGGTCAACTTCGGCATTATCTATGGAATCTCTGACTACGGCCTTTCACAGAACCTGGGAATCAGCCGCCAGGCGGCCAAGGAATACATTGACGGCTATAAAGCCACCTATCCGGAGATCCAAAACTACATGACCAATATCGTGGAGGAAGCCAAGGAAAAGGGTTATGTGGAGACCCACTACGGTCGTCGACGGACAGTCCCTGAATTGGCCTCATCCAACTTCAACGTCCGATCCTTTGGAGAGCGAATTGCCCTAAACACCCCCATCCAAGGGACAGCAGCGGATATTATCAAGCTGGCCATGATCAAGGTGGACCGGGCCCTCCAGGACGATGGAGGAAAGGCCCGTTTGGTCCTCCAAATCCACGATGAGCTGATTGTGGAAGTGGAAGAAAGCCAGGCTGAGACCATGGCGAAAAAGATTAAAAAGATCATGGAAGAGGTCTCCGACCTGGCGGTTAACCTCCTGGCAGATACCAACATAGGGAAGTCCTGGTATGAAGCTAAATAGGACTAGGCGGATCGGCCTGACGGGGGGCATCGCTTCGGGTAAGTCCTCCTGTACGGCCTATTTGATCCGGGAGGGCTACAGGGTTTTGGATGGTGACAAGCTTGCCCACCGGCTCATGGCCCCTGGACAGGAGGCCTTTCGGGCTTTGGTGGAATTCTTTGGACCCGGTATTTTGGATGATGACGGATTTTTAGATCGAAGGAAATTGGGAGACCTGGTTTTCCAAAATCCCCAAGCTCTGGCTCAACTTAACGCCCTGACCCACCCCCTGATTTACCGGGAGCTGGAAAGGGAGGCGGTCTTGGCTGAAGAAGAGGGAGTCAAAGACGACCTCCTCTTCTTCGACCTCCCTCTCCTTTTTGAGACCTGGGACAGGGCAAAGGCCTTGGCCTTCGATTCCATCTGGCTCGTTGTTGCCCCGGAGGACGTTCGGATTCGCCGGATGGGCGAAAGAGATGGCTTGACTTCCGAGGAGGCCAGGGCCAGAATCCGGGCCCAGATGGGGGATGATCAAAAAATCCCGAAGTCGGACCAAATCATATATAATGAAAGAGGGCTAAGGGCCCTTTATGAGAACATCCAACAAGCCCTTGTTTTGGAGAGAAACCACCATGAAATTTCTTAGAAAACTGCTCAAACACTTACTGATCTTGCTCTTGATTGTCAGCCTGCTTACCCTGGCCGGGTCCTACGCCATGTCCTATCTCGGAACCGCCAACTATCCGGTCCGCTATGGACGGGAGATCGAGGAAGTGGCCAAAGAAGAAAACCTGGACCCCCGCCTTGTCGCCGCCATCATCAAAACGGAGTCGGACTTCCGGGCGGATGTTATTGCTAAGGATGGGGGATTGGGGCTCATGCAGCTTATGCCCGAGACGGCAAAAGAAATGTGCAAGGAGGTCGGCATAGACTATTCGGAAGAGGCCGTCCTTGACCCCGTCACCAACATCAGGTTGGGCTGCCACCACTTGGCTTCCCTGATCCAAAAGTATCAGAACCGTCACCTGGCGGCTGCGGCCTATAACGTCGGCCACACTAAGGTGAATCAATGGCTGGAGGAGGGAACCATCACCTGGGAATTGGAATCGATGAAGAAGATTCCCGTTCCCATCACCCAAAAGTACGTCCAAAAAGTGGATAAGGCCTTTTCGATTTATTCCGTATTTTATCCGGACCAGCTGCCGGAGGATACGGGGAAAATGAACCGGTTCGGTCTGGCCTGGACGAATTTGTGCCGGACGGCCAATTGGGCCCACCAAAAAGTTAAATAAGATCCCAAGAAAAAAGGGTCAAGAAGAGCCGGGCCGATTGCCCGGCTCTTCCTATCGTACAAATTTTTTATTAGGCTTGAAGAATTTGAGAATTAAATATAGAATAAATGGAGTTCAAACAAACGAATGGCTGGGGAGTTTATTTTTTTGTTGGCATATTCTTAAATAACTTGTCAGACTTTCTATTTGTGTTATAATAGTCAAGTCGCTATATTTTTTTGCATGCAGAAGTGGTGGAACTGGCAGACACGCCATCTTGAGGGGGTGGTGAGCCAAAAGCTCTTGTGGGTTCGAATCCCATCTTCTGCATCCTTTTAGGCGGAGAACGGCTTGACCCGTTCTCCGCCATTTTTTATTTAAAAGGTAGATGAGAGGAGTGTGGCAAATGAAACTCGAAAATTTGACTTTCCGAGGCGGTACGCATATCGAAGAGTTCAAGGAACTATCGAGTGGTTCGCTTCCAAGCCCCATGCCTGCACCGGGAAAGGTGACCCTCACCATGTCCCAACATATCGGTGCGCCGGCTAAACCCCTGGTAAAGAAGGGGGATGAGGTCAAAATGGGCCAGAAGATCGCAGAGGCAGGTGGCTTCGTCTCCGCCCCGGTTCATTCTTCGGTCTCGGGCACAGTACTTGGAATCGTGAACTACCGTTCGGCAACCGGTCAACTGGTTCAGGCCATCGAAATTGAGAACGATGGTCAGGACAGCCTGGGTTATGAAGAGGTGGACCGGTCTAAGGATGATCTCTCGGTAGAGGAGATGCTGGATTACATAAAAGAAGCCGGCATCGTCGGCATGGGCGGGGCCGGATTCCCGACCCACGTCAAGCTCCAGCCGCCCAAGGATACCCCGGTTGACACCATCATTATTAACGGTGCTGAATGTGAACCCTATTTAACCTGTGATGATGTCACCATGCGGACCAAACCGGAAAAGATTGTCGCCGGACTGGCTTTAATGATGAAGATTGCCGGTGCAAAAAAAGGCTTTATTGCGATCGAAGACAACAAGCCGGATGCCATCGCTGCTGTGGAAAAGGCCTTGGAAGGCAAGGGAGAGAACATGGCCCTGGCCGTCCTGAAGACCAAGTACCCCCAGGGCGATGAAAAGCGGATCATTACCGCTGTCACCGGACGGGAGGTCCCCATGGGAGGCCTGCCTGCCGCTGTTGGCTGCATTGTCGATAACGTGGGAACCACTTGCGCCATTGTCGACGCGGTGTATTATGGAAAGCCCCTATATGAGCGCGTGGTGACCGTCACCGGGCACGCTTTAAATGAACCCAAGAACCTGGTTGTCCGTTTCGGAACCACTATCGGCGAAGTCCTGGACTATGCCGGGGGATTGGCCACGGAAGCCGGAAAAATCATCTTTGGCGGCCCCATGATGGGAGTGGCCCAGGCCAGCGTGGATTCGGTCACGGACAAACGGAACAACGGAATCCTCGTTTTGACGAAGGAAGAAGCGGAGCCCCAGAGGATCGATCCCTGCATCCGCTGCAACCGTTGCGTGGAAGTTTGCCCGGTCTTCCTTGAACCCCTGATCATTGCCTCCGCCTCCAAGATGGAGAACTGGGATATTGCCCAGGCCAATGATGTCACGGCCTGCATCGAATGCGGGTCATGCTCTTATATCTGTCCCTCTCACCGTCCTCTGACTGAATTGATCCGCTTTGGGAAGCAAGAAGTCATGGCGATGAACCGGAAGAAAAAGTAGAGGAGGATTTCATGCCAAACGTAAATACTCCTGTCCAGGAAGGGTCCCTCTTGAAGGTGACCTCCTCGCCGCATGTGCGGACGGAGGACTCCATCCAGCGGATCATGCTCGATGTCATCATCGCCATGGTTCCGGCGATTGTTGCCTCCTGTGTCTTCTTCGGCTTTGCCGCCATTTCACTGATCGCTGTTTGTGTGATCGCTGCTGTGGCTGCGGAAGCCCTTTGTCAGAAGGTCATGGGTCGGAGGGTTTCCATTGACGACCTCTCCGCTGTGGTAACCGGAATTCTATTAGCCTTTAACCTTCCTGCAGGTTTCCCCCTTTGGAAAGCAGCCGTCGGCGCTGTCTTCTCCATCGTCGTTGTTAAACAGCTCTTTGGCGGACTCGGTTCTAACTTCATGAACCCCGCTCTTGCCGGTCGTGCTTTCCTCCTGGCCCAATGGGGCAAGGAAATGACAGCTACTCCCCTGCCCTTTAAGGCAGATACCCTGTCCGGTCCAACCCCCCTGGCAGCCATCAAGGCCATCCAAGGCGGCGCTGCTTCCGGTGATGTCGTCGTCCCCAGCCTCATGGATTTATTCCTGGGTAAAGTGCCCGGTATGTTGGGTGAAGTTTCCGCTGCTGCCCTCTTACTCGGTGCGATTTACTTATTGATTCGTGGCGTTATCCAACTCCGGATCCCCTTGGCCTACATTGGCTCCTTTGCTGTCTTTACCTTCATTTTCGGCATGATCAATGGAACTAACGGTCTAGGCGACATTCCTTATCAGATCCTCTCCGGTGGATTGATCCTGGGTGCTTTCTTTATGGCGACCGACTACGCCTCCAGCCCTGTCACTTCAAAAGGCCAGCTTATCTTCGGCTTGGGTGCGGGCTTCCTGACCGCCTTGATCCGAAACTTCGGAGGCTACCCGGAAGGTGTATCCTACGCTATTCTCTTAATGAACGTTGCCACACCGCTGATTGACAAGTTCGTAAAGAATAAAACATTTGGGAGGGTGAAAGATGAATAAGTCTATTCAATATGCCATTCGACTCCTTATTATTTGTGCAGTGGCGACCCTGATCCTTGCTTATACCAACTCCCAGACGGCTCCGGTCATCGCTGAACGGCAAAAACAAGAAACCATCGCGGCCTACAAAAAGGTCTTTCCGGATGCGGAAGAGGTCCAGCCGGTTGGCGATGATTCTCTTCTCAACAAGCACATTCTTGACATCCAGGAAGCCAAGGTTGGGGGAGAAACTAAGGGTTATATTTTCAACGTGGAATCCCCAAGTGGTTATGACGGCCCGGTTACTTATGTTGTTGGAGTAACAACGGATGGAGCAGTAACAGGCTTCCAAGTTATCAGCCAAACAGAGACCAAGGGCTTTGGTGCCGCTGTTGCGGATGACGCCTATGCCCAAGCCATGGTCGGTTCCATTCTGACGGGTGAAATCAAGCGCGGTGAAAGTGCCGGCGAATCAACTATTCCTGGCCTTTCCGGTGCGACCAAGACCACCAATGCTGTTCTGGGGGGGATGAATGAAGTCTCCCGGGTCCTGGGTCAATTGAGTGGAAGTGAGGCTAAGTAATGAGTAAAAAGACATTATTTACCGACGGTATCCTGAAAAACAACCCCGTTCTGGTTCAGCTGATCGGCCTTTGCTCCGTTCTCGCTGTATCCACAGAAGCCATCAACGCCCTGGGTATGGGAATCTCCCTCCTCTTGGTTTTGACCGCTTCCAACGTGGTTATTTCCCTCCTCCGTAATTTTATTCCTGATGAAATTCGTATCCCTTCCTTTATCGTGGTTGTGGCCTCCTTTGTTACCATCCTGGAGATGGCCCTCCATGCCTTTGTTCCCGACCTTTATAATGCCCTGGGGATTTTCCTGCCCCTGATCGTTGTAAACTGCATTATTTTGGGCCGGGCAGAAGCCTTCGCCTACAAAAATGGTGTGGTGGATTCTCTGATCGATGGTCTGGGCAACGGCTTTGGCTATACCTTGGTCATCACCGCTGTCGCCATTGTCCGTGAGTTGTTGGGCAACGGGTCCTTCTTCGGCATGTCATTCATTCCCGAAGACTATGTCCTGCCCTTCTTCCAACAACCCGCTTCTGCCTACATCATCCTGGGCATCTTTATTGCCCTGACAACCTATAACCGGCAGAAGAGAAGAGAAGAGGAACTGGCCAAGCCGGTAGAACCGGACCTGTCGGCCATTGAGAGAGGAGAAGCATAATGCAAAATATTCCTATGATTGTCTTCTCGACGATTTTCATTAATAACTATGTTTTCGCCCAGTTCCTTGGGATCTGCCCCTCCATCGGTGTCACCAATAAGGTGGAATCCGCCCTGGGTATGGGGATGGCGGTCACCTTTGTGGTGACCTTTGCATCGGCCATCACCTGGTTGATTGATACTTATCTTCTTCAACCCAACCTGATCTACCTCCGGACCATCGCCTTTATTTTGGTGATTGCAACCCTGGTTCAAATCGTTGAGATGTTCCTGAAGAAGTCTGCACCGGGCCTCTATGGCGCCCTGGGCATCTACCTCCCCTTGATTACGACCAACTGCATGGTTCTGGGTGTTGCCCTATTGAACGTTCAAACCGGTTACGGCCTCATTGAAACCATCTTCTCCGGTCTCTCCGCCGCCATCGGTTTCTTCATGGCCATCGTCCTTCTCGCTGCAATCCGTGAGCGCTATGACATTAACGACCAAATCCCCAAGGCCTTCCGCAATGTTCCTATGGCCATGATCACCTTGGGCCTGATGTCCATCGCCTTCTCCGGATTCTCCGGAATGTTTGGATAAGGAGGAGACAATGGATCAATTAATTCAGCCAGTTATAATCATGTCCATCCTCGGTGCTCTCTTTGCTATAATGCTGGGGGTTGTTTCAAAACTCACCTATATTGAGGTGGATCCCAAGATCACCCAGGTCCGGGAAGCTCTTCCCGGAGCCAACTGTGGTGCCTGCGGCTATCCCGGTTGCGACAATATGGCGGAAGCCATTGCTACGGGCAAGGCTCCCGTTAACGGATGCCCTGTCGGCGGAGAGAAGTCGGCTGCCGCTATTGCTGCCATCATGGGAACGGATGCTTCCGCCTCCCAGCGGATGGTGGCCTCCGTCCTCTGCCAGGGGGACAAGGACCACACCCGTGAACTCTTCGACTATTCCGGCGTGGACGATTGCCGGGTCATGACCAAGTCATATGGGGGCTGCAAGTCCTGCCTCTACGGCTGCCTGGGCTGCAGAACCTGCCAGAAGGTCTGTGATTACGGAGCCATTAAGATGGTCAACGGCCTTGCCACCATCGATCAGGAAAAGTGTGTGGCCTGCATGAAGTGCATCAACACTTGCCCCAAGCACATCATCAACCTGGTTCCCTACCATGCACCGGCTTTGGTTAAGTGCTCCAACCCCGAATTCGGCAAGCCAGTTTCCGGAAACTGCTCCATCGGCTGCATCGGTTGCTCACTCTGCACCCGACAGGCTCCCGAGGAGTTCGTCATGGAGGGCAAGCTGGCCCGGCCCAGCTTCCATGAAGGCTATGACATGGAAAAAGCTCAAACCGCTGCAGACAAGTGCCCCGGCAAGTGCATTGTCCTGGATCCCCATCCGGACGTCAATGCGGTCATTCCCGAGGATGAATCCGAAGTGGAAGTAGCCAGCAAATAAGAGATAAAGAAAAATCCCTTCTTCCTTGCGAAGAAGGGATTTTTTTGGACTTTTTGGCCCGCCTCCCTTTCTTGAAAGGGAGGCTTTCCTTTGCTAGAATGAGTCAGAAAGTGGGGATAATTATGAAAAAAGAACACTGGATGACGAAAGCGGACCTTCTCCTCATCTTGCTCTTAGTGGGGGGGAGCCTCTTTTTTCTCATTGAACCCATCTTCCGGAGCCGGGACCTTGACCAGCGATGGCTGTCTGTCCAGGTGGATGGAAAGCTGGTGGACGAAATTCCTTTAGACCAAAACAAAGAAAAAAAACATATACCTACCGAACTGAATTCGGGACCAACATCATCCAAATTGATCATGGCCAAGCCTTCGTTTCCGAGGCGGACTGCCCGGACAAGCTATGCATGCGCCAGGGAAAGATTTCCCGGCCGGGAGCCATGATCGTCTGCCTCCCCAACCGATTTGTCGTGGAAGTGAAATCGAAGGGACCGGAAGGCAATCCTGACCATCCGGATATCATCTTGCATTAGGAGGCCTTCATGAAAATAAGAAAAATGGTCTTTGTGGCCCTCCTGACCTCCTTGGCCCTGGTGATTTCTTTATTCGAGCACTATTTTCCCGTCCCGGTAGGCATACCCGGCGCCAAGTTGGGCCTATCCAACCTGGTCATCCTGACGGCCATCGCCGCCTTTGGGCCCAAAGAAGGCTTTACCATTGCCATCCTCAAGTCCTTTCTCCTTATGTTACTGACAGGGGCAGTGACCTCTTTTTTCTACTCTCTGGCGGGTTCCGTCCTGTCTTCCCTGGTCATGAGCCTGGCTATCCGCTTCCTGGTCCCCCCGCTATCCCTGGTAGGGGTCAGTGAGCTGGGGGCCTTTAGCCATAACCTGGGCCAGGTCCTGGTGGCTTCCTTTGTCCTGGAAAATTCGTCCATCTTCTACTACCTTCCCATCATGACCCTGGTGGGAGCGGCTTCCGGCCTCTTTATCGGCCTGGCTGCCCGCCAGGTGACCGGCCATCTGATGAAAGTCTACCGGTCATACTAGTTCCGGCTCCTCCTTGAGGAGGAAGCCCAAATGAAGGAAAAATCACGGAATTTAACCATTAAAGAATATCCCAGCCACGACCGTCCTATGGAAAAGCTGGTAGGACGGGGGAAAGAAGCCCTTTCTGATGAGGAACTCCTGGCCATCCTGATCGGATCCGGGACTCCTTCCCGAAACGCTCTGGAGGTGGCGGACGCCATCTTGAGGCGGGACAAGCTGAGGACCTGGATCCTGACCGCCACGGTGGAAGAGCTGACCGACTTCGACGGAGTGGGTCGGACCAAGGCCTGCCGGATCATTGCCGGTTTGGAACTCGGCAAGCGGCTGACCTCTGCCCGGTCCTTCCAGGCCATGTCCCTCTCCAGCCCACGGACCGTCTTCAACTACCTGTCCACCCTCTTTCAGGGGGAAAAGCAGGAGCGTTTCATCTGCCTCTATTTGGATGCCCAAAATCGCCCCTTCCGCCAGAGTCTCATTTCCCTGGGCACCCTGACCCAGACCCTGGTCCATCCCAGGGAGGTTTTTCGAGGGGCCATCCGGTCCGGGGCCAACGCCATCCTGGTCGCCCACAACCACCCCTCGGGGGACCCGGAGCCTTCCTGGGAGGATATCTCTATCACCAAGCGCCTCCGGGAAGTCGGCGACATCGTAGGGATCCCCCTCATCGACCATATGGTCATCGGAGAAAAGGCCTATGTTTCCATGAAGGAAAGAAAAATCTTATAAAAGACCAAAAGATCCAGGCCAAGGTCTGGATTTTTTGCTGAAAGAAACACAGGATCTCCTCAATCCATTACAATAAAAGGGAAGATATGAGATACAATAATAAGAACGTCACAGGGTCGGGCCGACCGGCCCCGGATGATTGAGGAAAAGATAGGGGAGTCACCATTTATGAAATACTTTCGCATCCTAGCACCCGATATCGCCATCGATATGGGTTCAGCCAACACCCTGGTCGCCAGGATTGATAAGGGAATCATCCTCCGCGAGCCGACGGTTGTTGCCCTGGACCTGGATAAAAAAGAAGTGATTACCGTGGGACAGGCCGCTAAGGACCTGATCGGGAAGTCGCCGGACAATGTCATCGCCATCCGCCCCCTCCGGGACGGAGTGATTTCCGATTTTGAACTGACCCAGGCCCTGCTGGAATACTATATCCGCAAGGCCAGCCCGGGCATCTCCATGGTCGCCCCCCGGGTAGCTATCTCCATCCCTTCAGGGGCCACCGACGTGGAGCAGAGGGCCCTCCAGGACGCTGTCCTCCAGTCAGGCTCCCGGGATGTCATTTTAATTGAGGAGCCCGTGGCCTCTGCTTATGGGGCCCGCCTGATCGACCCCGACCGGCCCAGCCAGGCCGCCTTGATCGTGGACCTGGGGGCAGGCACGGCCGAGTCCGCCATCGTCACGGGCTACGGAGTCATCACCTCTGAACTCCTCATGAAAGGTGGGGAAGACCTGGACAACCGGATTAAGAACCGTCTTAAGGAAAGCTATAACCTCATCATTGGAGATAATACGGCAGAGAATATTAAAAACGGGATCGCTTCCTTCCGCAAGGAAAAGCAGACCACGGCTATGGAAGTGGGTGGCCGGGATGCCCTCTCCGGCATGCCCCGGTCGGTGGATATCTATGCCTCGGATCTTTATGAGGACTTGGTTGCCTATGCCGGCGACCTCATCGACACCATCCGTCGGACAGTGGAGAAGACTCCGCCGGAAGTGGCCTCTGACGTGATCAGCCGGGGTATCCACCTGACCGGGGGGCTGGCCCTCCTCGACGGGATCGGCGACTACCTCCAGGAGACCCTCCTCATGCCGGTCCATATTTCCAAGACGCCTTCAGAAGACGCCATCCAAGGCTCTCTGATTATCATGAAAAAGCTGGATAAAGACCTAAAGGGGAAGAAAAATGATTCGATATAAAAGAAAAAAGAAGTCCTATTCTTTTATCATCACCTTAGGTCTTCTTATCCTCTTAATTCTCTTTTCCCAGAGAAACCCCCAGACTTCCGCCCTCCCATCCAAGATCCTCAATACAGTGATCTCACCGGTTAATTCCGTCTTCTATACCGTCTCCCAGTCCGCCCAGGACCTCTATGACCGGGTCTTTGGGGACCGGGCCAGCCAGGCCAAAATTGACCAGCTGGTGAAGGAAAACAAGGCCCTAGAGGAAAAGGTTCAGCGCCTGGGCAGTGTGGTGGCGGATTCTGAGGTTCTCAAGGAATCGGCCCGCCTACGTGCCCTGAATCCGGATAAGATGGTGGCTGCCCATGTCTCCGGCATGGACCCCTCTAATCACTTTGTCCGCTTCACCATCAACAAAGGGATGGTGTCAGGGATTAGGGAGGGAGATGTGGTCATCGAAGGGGTGAAAACGGAAGACGGCTATTCTTCAGCAGGATTGGTGGGCAAGGTGGTGGAAGTCGGCCCCAACTATGCCAAGGTCTCTTCTCTGATGGACCAGGCCAACAATGTTTCCGTTCTTTTTGCCGAATCCACTGGCTACGGGATCATCAATTCCCGGGATGCCGAATCCTTTTTCGGCTATCTTTTGGACCCCTCCACCCCGGTCAAAGAAGGGGAAGCGGTGGTCAGCTCCGGCATGGGAGGCGTTTATCCCCGGGGCATCTATGTGGGCAAGGTTTCCAAGGTGGAAACGGCTAAAGACGGATTGACTAAAAATGTGGCCATCCGGTCCGTCATCGATTTTAACCGCCTCTATGACCTCTTGGTCTTCCATCCGGAGGACCCCATCCATACCGGAGAGGGAGAGCCCTCTGCTGACAAGCCCGTTTCCGGCGACCAAGGAGGCAACAATGAATAAAAAACGCTTTGTTTTGGTGATCCTGGTAAGCCAGATTCTCCAGGCAACCATTCTCTCTCGCCTGGAAATCTTGGGAGCCAGCCCCAATATCAATATCCCCTTGACTATCGTCCTGGCCATCTTTTATGGGCCGGTATGGGCGGGCTACACCGGTCTGGGCCTGGGCCTTCTGGAAGATATTATGTTCGCCCCCGTCCTCGGTGTTCAAGCCCTCATCTACTTTCTCCTGGGAAGCTTGGTGGGCAAGTCCATGAAAAACACTGCCAACCGGCTCCCAACCGGCCTTTTAGTGACAGTCCTGGCTACGCTTTTCCGCTGGCTCATCTCCAGCCTGATCTACCTGGTCCTTCGGATCCCCTTTACCTATATTCACTACTGGAAGGGTCCCCTGCTGGCCGAATGCCTCTTAAACGGCATCCTTTACCTCCTGGTCCTATTTGCCTTATCACGGGCCATTCCCTCCCGTCCTATCCGGAAATTTACCGGCCTTTAATTCCGACGGATCCCGCAATTAGTTAGGTTGTAACCATGAAAAAGACCCGCAATGTTCGCTCCAATATCATTATTGCTCTCCTTTTCATCCTCATGGGTGCCCTGGTCTGGAAACTTTTCGACCTCATGATCCTGAATGGGGACTACTATCGGAAGATTTCCGCTTCTAAGCGGACCAAGGAAATCCAAATTACCGCGCCTAGAGGGAATATCTATGACCGAAATGGGGTCCTCTTGGCAGGAACTCGGATCTCCTATGCGGTCCAGTCCTACAAGGATGAGTTCTTGGACCTGGATAAAGAAGAGAGGAACCAAACCCTCTCCCAGCTGGTCCTTTATATGGACGGGGATGGGGTGGATTATTTAGATGAATTCCCCCTTTCCTCTTATATTTTCTGCTACAAGGATCCCGAGGATTACTTTAAAGAATCCATGACCCCCCAAAGCCTGGCGGAAAAGACCATGATTGATAAGGGACTGACCGACGAGTGGCTGAAAAAGGTCTATCAATACAAGGGTAAGGAGGGGACTTACCGGGTTTCCATTGCAGACCGTGCCCTCAAGGCCTTTTCCCTCAAGGGGCATGCCCTGCCCTTGCACATAGCTGAAGGAGAGGGAAACCGGCTGGTTTTTGACAAGGAAAACCCCAAGTATGACCAATTTGTAGAGGCAGGGAAGATTAAGAATTCCGACGACCCCATGGCCTTCCTGTCCGATATGGTCAAGGAAAATCCCACCATTTTGACCCAAATCATGGGCCATCCTGCCGCCCGAAAAATGGCCTTTGAACTTATGCAAGAAAAAAAGGCGGAGGGGAAACTGACCCTGTCTCCCTATGCCTTCACCTATAAAGAAGCCCTCCTCCGAAAGAAGGGGATCTTCCACCAGCGCTTTCCCCGGGTGACGGAGACCTCTACGGCCAAGGAGGACTTTACCACCATGGTCATGGCTTCAGCCTTGAAGGACTTCCTGACTTCCATGGCGGTAGGGGAGGAGAATAATTTTGAAATTCCTGCAGAAGCCCTAATCAACCAACTGACCCCCTTGGAGAAGTCCCTCAACCTCAACTACCGAATCCAGCCGGATGCCAAGTCGGTATCGATCGAATATGAAAAAACCGAGGATACGGAAGAAAAGCCCCTGGACCGGCTCATCCGCTTGGCCAAGGCCCATAATCTTTTGGAAGACCTCATCGTCGACGATCACTTCAAGGGCCTGGCCCAGGATGCTCTCTTCGGAGCGGGTCTCTATCCGGGCATCGATATTAAAAAATGGACTTATGGATTGGAAAAAGACCATGCCGACTTCCTCAAGCGCTACAAGCTGGAGGACATGGGGCCGGAGATGGCTTTTCCCACCCTTTTGGAGAAAAGAAGCCTGCCTACCACCGGCGATGCCATTTGGGACTACGGGAAGCTGGTCACGGAAGGCCGGATCATCTGGCAGGCGGACTACGCCTACACCCCGGTCAACCTTTGTTATGAGCTTTCCCCCAGAGCTGTGGCAAAGATCCAGGAGAATATCCCTGACCTGACCGGGATCATGGTCTCCCGGGAATCCATCCGCTTCTATCCTAACGGCAGCCTGGCCTCCCACGTCCTGGGTTACATTGGGAAAATCGCCAGCGAGGCCGAAGTACAGAAGTTCATCAAAGAGAAGAAATACCAGCCCAATGAGCTGGTGGGAAAGACCGGGGTGGAGGAGGCCTTTGAGGACACCCTCCACGGGGTCAACGGCAAGCAGGTGGTCATGATCGATTCCAATGGGAACCGGACGGAGACCCTCTCTCGGACGGAACCCAAGGCCGGAAACAACCTCTACCTGACCATTGACGCCAACTTCCAGCGTCAGTCGGAGGAGATCATCAAAAACGGTCTCATCTCCATCAAGCACGGCCTGACCTACCAATCCCCATGGGGGAACTACAGCGGAATCACCCGGTCCTCCAGTTTGAATTCCGGCTCCTCCATTTCTGTTGACCCCAAGACAGGTGAGCTTCTTTCCATGGTCTCCTATCCGGACTATGACCCCAACTTCTTCGTCACCGGGATTTCCCAATCCGACTGGAAGAGGTTGAATGATGAGGAAAACCCGGATGAAAACAAGCCTAAGCCCCTCCTCAACCTAACCACACAATCTGCTGTCCAGCCGGGATCCATCTTTAAGTCTGTTGTGGGGATTTCCAGCGTGGAGCACGGCTTAAACCCCCGTGCGACAGTCAACTGCACCGGCTATATGGATATCGGGGACCAGCGCTTCCGCTGCTGGATCTTCCACCAGGGAGGGTCCCACGGCCCCATGAATCTTTATTCGGCTCTCCGGGAATCCTGCAACTACTACTTTTACGTTCTTGGCCTGGGCTACGATCCCAAGGGCAATGCTGCCCCCGATTTCAAGCTGGAGATTGATGAGCTGGGGCAGACCGCCAGGGAATTGGGGATGGACCGGCCGTCCGGGCTGGAAATCAACATCCCCCGAGAGGCCCCTTCATCCATTCCTTCAAAGGATAAGAAGGTAGCCTTGTCCAAGACCCTTCTTCGCCGGTTTTTGGATGCCAACCTGGCCAATTACAAAAAGGAGGGATTAAAGAAGAATCCATCCATCATTAAAGAAGACAGCCAGCGGATTCTGGCTTGGTTGGATGAGGAAAAACCCATTTCAAGAAATGCCGTCATTGAGCGTTTGGATGAACTGGGCTATGACCCCATGACCCCCTTGGAAGGGGAAAGGGAGGGCCTGGCCGACATCCTGAAGTATTCCTATTTCAACCAGATTCAATGGACTTCGGCTGACTCAGTCAACACCATGATCGGCCAGGGCCAGAACGCTTATTCTCCTGTGACCATGCTTAAGGTGGATCAGACCATAGCCAACCTGGGTCAGTCCTATGATTTCACCCTGGTGCGGGAAATTCGAGGTTCTGACAACAAGACCATGGTATACAAGCAATCGCCCAAGAAGCAGGAAGCGAAGATTCCTGCCCAGGTCTTTAAAGAGGTCCAGGAAGGGATGAGGCAGGCTTCGGCCAGCTTCTACCGGGTCAATAACACGGTCCCCTTCCACCTGGCCCACAAGACCGGGACAGCCACCCGGGAGCAGATCGACCCCAGGACAGGGCGATACTACGCCCCTTATTGTTGGATCATGGGCTTTGCTCCTTTTGAAGACCCCAAGATTGCCACGGTCATTTTCTACCCGGTAGGGGACTCTTCCGTCAACGCCGTCCCCATCCTCAGGGACCATGCGGCTGCCTACCTGAAGGCCGACCCCTCCAACGAATCCTATAATCCAGCTGCCTATTCAGGCTATTCCACCTATGAGCCCATGAAGGCCAGGAACATTGATGTCCAGGAGGTGAAACCGGGGGATAGTGAAGAAAGCCCCAACCTTGCAGAATAGGCCTTGTCCACCGAGGGAAATTCTGCTATAATTACTTGATGTGTAACCGCTCAGAAGAGGTTTCCAGTAAATTGAGAGATTTCTCCTCAATACCTCCATTGGCGAGTCTAACAGAACGGAGAAAGCTATGTACGCAGTTATTAAAACCGGTGGTAAGCAATACCAAGTTGAGGAAGGCCAAGTCCTGCGGATTGAAAAGGTCAAGGGCGAAGTGGGCGACAAGATTGCCCTGGACCAGGTTTTGGTCATCGGGGGCGACAGCCTGAAAGTGGGTAAGCCCTTCCTTGAAGGAGCCAAGGTCGAAGCCACGATCAAGGCCCAGGATAAGGCAAAGAAAGTCATTGTCGGCAAATTTAAGGCGAAAAAAGGTTATAAGAGAAAACAGGGTCACCGTCAGCCCTACACCCTGATCTCCATCGATCAAATCCAGGGCTAATGATCCGGCTGACATTCTTCTCCGACCCGACCTCCTCCCGGAGGACCTACCGGGGCTTTCAGATGAGGGGACATGCGGACGCCGGTCCCCATGGTCAAGACCTCGTCTGCTGTGCCGCTTCCACCCTTGCCATCGGAACGGTGAATGCCCTCCAGGAAGTCCTTGGACTGGAAGGGATAAGGGTCGAGTTTGAAGAAGGAAAGATGGATGTCTTCCTCTCTGACAAGGAAGGTCAATCCACCATCCCATACAGTAATTTTGCTTTGGAGGCCTTCCATTTCAATATGAAAGAGCTGGCCAAAGAGCACCCTGAATCTATTAACATTCAATATAGAAAGGACCTTTAAGATGAAATTTTATCTTCAACTTTTCTCTTCGAAGAAGGGAGTTTCTTCATCCAAAAACGGCCGTGATTCCCAATCCAAGCGCCTGGGCGTCAAGAAGCATGACGGCGTTGTCGTCAAGCCCGGTCAGATCATTGTTCGCCAACGCGGCACCCGGATCCATCCCGGACTGGGCGTAAAGCGGGGCGGGGATGACACCCTCTTTGCTGTTGCTCCCGGCATTGTCCGCTTTGAGACAGCCGGAAAGAAGAAGACAGTATCCGTCTACCCCATTGAAGAAGTTGCCACTGCCTAAGCCGAACCGGGCAGAGGATGAAAGGAGTCGCCTTGGCGGCTCCTTTTCTTAATTGTTCCCAGACCCTGACCAAAGAGGAGGGCCTATGTTTATTGACAAAGCAAGCATACAACTGAAGGCGGGAAGGGGAGGCGATGGCGCTATCTCCTGGAGGAGGGAAGCCTTCATTCCTTCTGGAGGCCCCGACGGGGGTGACGGAGGGAGGGGAGGATCCATATATTTTATGGCCGATAACAATGTCGCCACCCTCCTGGACTTTAAGTATAAGAGGACCTACAAGGCGGAGTCGGGCATGAACGGAATGGGAAAGAAGATGGCCGGAAAGTCGGGCCAGGACCTTTACCTCAAGGTCCCGGTCGGTACGGTCATCCGGGAAAAAGAATCCCTCCTTCCCATCGCCGACCTGACCGAAGACGGAGAGACCTTCCTGGCCGTCAAAGGCGGACGGGGAGGAAAGGGGAATACCCATTTCAAGAATTCCGTTCGCCAGGCTCCCCGATTCGCCATCCCCGGCCAGCATGGCCAGGAGTTGGGCGTAGTTTTGGAAGTCAAGCTCATTGCGGATGTGGGACTGGTAGGCTTGCCCAATGTGGGAAAGTCCACCATCCTCTCCATCCTCTCCAATGCCCGGCCCAAGATTGCCAACTACCACTTCACCACCCTTTCACCCAACTTGGGCGTGGTGGATATCGACCACGACCTTTCCTTTGTCCTGGCGGATATTCCCGGCTTGGTGGAAGGAGCCTCATCCGGGGCGGGCCTGGGGGATGACTTCCTTCGCCACATCGAGCGAACCCGGGTTTTAGTCCATGTCCTGGACATGGCCGGATCTGAGGGAAGGGACCCCTACCAGGACTACCTCCTCATTCAAGAGGAACTGGCTTCCTATAACGAAGCCCTTCCTGACCGGGTCAAGATCATTGTAGCCAACAAGATGGACCTGCCCGGTGGGGAAGAGGGCTTGACCCGTTTCAAAGGGGAAATCGGGGAGACATCCGCCCGGATCCTCCCCCTTTCCGCAGCGACCACCCAAGGCATTAAAGAGCTCAAATACGCCATTGCCGATGCCTTGGAGGGCCTCCCCCGAACCCTGGCTTCCTTTGATGAGGACCTGGTGGACGTCAACCAGTTCTTCAAGCGGGATGAGGGCATTACGGTGGAGCGGAAGGAGGATACAATTTTTGTCACCGGGGAACCGGTGAAAGATCTGGTCCGACGCCTCATCATCACCGACGAAGGGTCCGTTCGCTTCTTTGAACGTCGCCTGGAGGATATGGGGGTCATGGACCAAATTCGAGAAAAAAATCCCACAGAAAATGATACGATTGATGTGGAAGGATTTCAGTTTGATTGGCTGTAAAGCAAGAAGGAGGAAATATGGCAATCTACCTAACCGAACCATCACGCACATTTCATGAATATTTGCTGATTCCGGGCTATTCGTCCAGCGAAAATATTCCCGATCGGGTGGATTTAACCACCCCCCTGGTCCGCTTCAAGAAGGGCGAAGAACCGGCTCTTTCTCTACGCATTCCTATGGTCTCAGCTATCATGCAGTCGGTTTCCAACGACACCCTGGCCATCGCCCTGGCAGGTCAAGGAGGCCTCTCCTTCATTTACGGGTCTCAGTCCATTGAAAGTCAGGCCCGGATGATCAAGTCGGTCAAGGATTATAAGGCCGGTTTCGTCCCCTCCGATTCCAACATTTCCCCTGACTCCACCCTGGAGGATGTCCTGGCTCTTAAAGAAAAGACCGGCCACTCCACCATGGCGGTGACGGAGGATGGGACCCAGCATGGAAAGTTAGTGGGGATTGTCACCTCCAGAGACTACCGACTCTCCCGGATGGATGGGACGGAAAAAGTGGAGACCTTCATGACCCCCTTCAATCAGCTGGTTTTTGGCCAGGAGGGAATCACTCTTTCCGAAGCCAACAATATTCTTTGGGATAAGAAGCTCAATGCCCTGCCCATTATCGATAAAGAGGACCGATTGGTCGCCTTCGTCTTCCGCAAGGACTATGACCGCCACAAGGAAAACCCCAATGAGCTTTTAGACGAACATAAAAGACTTCTGGTGGGGGCAGGAATTAATACCCGGGACTACAAGGAAAGAGTTCCTGCCCTGGTGGAAGCCGGGGCAGACGTCCTCTGCATCGACTCCTCCGAAGGCTTCTCCGAATGGCAGAAGCTGACCATTGAATGGATCCGCCAGGAATATGGCGATAAGGTCAAGGTCGGGGCCGGCAACGTAGTGGATGGGGAAGGCTTCCGCTTCCTCGCCGACTGCGGTGCTGACTTCGTTAAAATCGGGATCGGCGGCGGGTCCATCTGCATCACCCGGGAAACCAAGGGGATCGGCCGTGGACAGGCCACCGCTGTCATCGATGTGGCCCGTGAGCGGAACAAGTACTTTGAAGAAACCGGGATTTATGTCCCCATCTGCTCGGACGGGGGTATCGTCTATGACCACCACATCACCCTGGCCCTGGCCATGGGGGCGGATTTCTGCATGTTGGGCCGGTATTTTGCCCGCTTCGATGAGTCCCCAACCGCGAAAATCAATATCAACGGGACTATGATGAAGGAGTATTGGGGAGAAGGATCTGCCCGCGCCCGGAACTGGGAGCGCTATGATTTGGGCGGAAAGCAGGGGCTAAAGTTTGAAGAAGGTGTGGACTCCTATGTTCCCTACGCCGGCACCCTGAAGGATAACGTGGATGCCTCATTGGCCAAGGTCAAGGCGACCATGTGCAATTGCGGTGCCCTCAACCTTGAGGAACTTCATGAAAAGGCTAAGCTCACCCTGGTCTCTTCGACTTCTATCGTGGAGGGCGGAGCCCACGACGTTCTGACCAAGAACGCCTCTTCGCTGAAATATAACTAAAGTAAAAACATATAAGGAGGAATCACCAATGAGAATGATCGGTACTGTGGCAAGGGGGATCCGGACCCCGATTATCCGGGAGGGGGATGACCTTGCCAGCATGGTGGTCGAATCACTCCAAGCAGCCAGCAAAGAAGGGGGATTTTCCTTCCATGACCGGGACGTCCTTTGCATGACCGAAGCCATTGTTGCTCGGGCTCAGGGAAACTATGCCAGCGTGGACCAAATCGCACAGGATATCCGTAAGAAGTTCCCCGGTGGCGTCGTCGGGCTCTTCAACCCCATCTTCTCTCGCAACCGCTTTTCTATGAACCTGAAGGCCATTGCCCGGGCCATGGACAAGATCTACCTCCAGATGACCTATCCCTCGGATGAGGTGGGGAACCAGCTCATCACTGTAGAGGAGATGGACGAGGCCGGCCTGGACCCCTATAATGACATCCTTTCTGAAGAGGACTTTTATAAAATTTTCGGCGAGGTGGGCCACCCCTTCACCGGCGTGGACTACATCAAATTCTATCGGGATATCGTGGAGGCTGAGGACTGCGAATTGGTCATCTTCCTGGCCAACCAACCCAAGGCCCTTCTGGAATACACCGACCAGGTGATCACCTGCGACATCCACACCAAGGAAAGATCCAAGCGCCGGCTCAAGGCAGCCGGGGCCAAAGTCGTTTATGGCCTGGATGATATCATGACCCAACCGGTGGACGGGTCGGGTTGCAATGAAGAGTATGGCCTCTTGGGCTCGAACAAGGCTTCCGAGGAGAAGGTCAAACTCTTCCCCAGAGACTGCCAAAACTTCGTTGACGGCCTGGCCGACCAATTAAAGGAAGTGACCGGGAAGAATATCGAGGTCATGATCTATGGAGACGGAGGATTCAAGGATCCCCGCGGCGGGATCTGGGAATTTGCTGACCCGGTCGTCTCACCCGGATTTACTCATGGCCTTTCCGGCCTCCCCAATGAGCTCAAGCTCAAGTACCTGGCTGACAACGACTTCGCTGACCTTAAGGGCGAAGAACTCCGCCAGGCCATCGCCAAGAAAATCGAGGCCAAGGACAAGGACCTGAAGGGGGCCATGGAATCCGAAGGAACCACCCCCCGTCACCTGACTGACCTCCTGGGTTCGCTCGCTGACCTCGTTTCCGGCTCCGGTGACAAGGGGACCCCGGTTGTCTTCATCCAAGGCTATTTCGATAACTTTACCACAGGCCTTGAAGATTAGTTTCCTGTAAAATTCCAACCCTTTGTGGAAGCCGGGCAGCTCCGGGCAAGCAAAGGGTTTTCTGTACACTCAGCGACTATCCTTTCCCGACCGGACCCGGGAGAAAAAGGAAGAGAGGACATCATGAAAAGAATTACCCAAACCCTTGTTTTTAAGCTTATTTTGGGCATTGTGGCCGGCGTACTCGTCGGGACCTATGCTTCAGAAGGCATCATCCTGGTCATTTTGACAGCCAAGAACATCCTCGGGGACTTCATCGGCTACATGGTCCCCCTGATCATCCTGGGCTTTATTGCCCCGGCTATCATCTCCCTCCGTCACAGCGCAGGCAAGGTCCTGACCGTGACCCTCATCATCTGCTACCTATCTTCAGTCGGGGCCGCCCTCTTCTCCATGGCCGCCGGCTACCTGATTATCCCGAACCTCAACATCGTTTCGGAGGTGGGGTCGGGCCGTGCCCTCCCGGAGGCCCTCCTCGAACTCAAGTTCACCCCCATCATGCCTGTTATGACGGCCCTGATTACCTCCGTCCTCATCGGCCTCTCGGTCATCTGGACCCGGTCGGAGTCCTGGACCAAGCTTCTGGAAGATTTTAATGACATGGTCTTGAAGATCGTAGAAAATGTGGTCGTTCCCGTTCTTCCTATCTATATCTTCACCACCTTCGCCAGCCTGGCCTATGAGGGGGTCATCATCAAAGAGCTCCCCATCTTCTTCAAGATCATCCTGATCGTCATTGTGGGCCACTATATTTGGCTTACCCTTCTTTACAGTATTGGGGGAGCCTTTTCTCGGACCAACCCTATGGAGGTCCTTCGCCATTATCCGCCGGCCTATGTCACCGCCTTAGGGACCATGTCCTCAGCCGCTACCCTCCCTGTTGCCTTAAAGTCCGCGGCTAAGGCCAAGACCCTGGACCCGGAAATCCGGGACTTCTGCATCCCCCTCTGCTGCAACACCCACCTTTGTGGGTCCGTTTTGACGGAGACCTTCTTCGTCATGACCGTCTCCCAGATCTTATATGGCCATCTGCCGGACCCCATGACCATGGTCACTTTCGCCTGCCTCCTCGGCATTTTCGCCATAGCCGCTCCCGGCGTTCCGGGAGGGACGGTTGTCGCTTCCTTGGGGCTCATCATCTCCGTCCTGGGCTTTGATAACAACGGAACAGCTCTTATGCTCTCCATCTTCGCCCTCCAGGATTCCTTCGGGACCGCCTGCAATGTCACCGGGGACGGGGCTATCGCCCTCATGGTCACCGGACTGTTCAAGAAGGTTCCGGGCCGGGAAGGGGAGAATAAAGAAGCGGCAGTAAAGTAGATGGAAGCGGTTCGGCTGGAGCCGGGCCTTTTAGAAAGGGAAACCGAATGATTCAAGAGAAATTAACGGAAAAAATCCTATTTATGGAAGACGAGGTCTTGAAAGGAATCGGGGGAGCAGTAAAAATCAACTCCGTCATGGGTGCTCCCGAAGAGGGAGCACCCTTCGGACCGGGACCCAAGAAGGCTTTGGAGTATGCCTTGGATTTGGCCCGGTCCATGGGCTTTGAAGCCCACAATGTGGATGACATGGTGGGCTATGCGGAATATGGGGAAGGCGATGACATGGTAGCTGTCCTTGGTCACCTGGATGTCGTCCCCGTAAACGGCAAGTGGGACCATGACCCCTTCTTAGGAGAAGTCGTTGATGGAGAAATCTACGGGCGGGGAACCGCTGATGACAAGGGAATGGCTATCGGCGCCCTCTATGCTCTAAAAGCCATCAAAGACTTGGGCCTGGCCACAGACCGTCGGATCCGAGTTATCTTTGGGACCAATGAAGAAAGCGGGTCCCGCTGCGTCCGCCACTATGTGGAGTCCGGCCAGGAGATGCCGGTTATGGGCTTCACCCCCGACGCCGACTTCCCCCTGATCTTCTTTGAAAAAGGAACCACCCATGTCCACATCGGAAGTCCGAACTTCCACCAAGGGGAGATCCCGGTTCTGGCCTTTGAAGCCGGCCGGGCTCTTAACGTCGTTCCGGATTCCGCCCGCCTGGTCCTGGAAGGAAATTGGAAAATCAGGGAAACAGATGAAGTTTCCGTCCGCCAGGAAGAAGGGAAGACCATCATCGAAGCCAAGGGGGCAGGGGCCCACGGATCCATGCCCGAGCTGGGGAAAAATGCCCTGGTCACCCTTCTCGAGGCAGTGGAGGAAATTCAAATTGGGGGAGACTTTGCCAAGGTCTCTTCCTTTATCTTGGAGAAAATTGGACGGGAGACCAAGGGCCAGGGCCTAGGCATCCACTTCCAGGATCCTGAGACCGGGGAGACCTCTGTCAACTTGGGAACCCTCCGCTTGGAAGAAGGACGACTTTCCTTTGGCCTGGACATCCGCTATCCCAAAAACGGGGACCATGATAAGGTCAAGGAAGCCCTGGAATCCGCCAGCCTGGCCCATGGCCTCCAAGTCCTGGACCGGGAGACCAATGACCCTCTCTATGTTCCCAAGGACTCGGACCTCATCCAACGCCTCCTGGGCGTCTACCGGGCCATGACGGGCGACCTCTCAGAGCCCCTGGCCATCGGCGGGGGGACCTATGCCAAGGTCTTCCCGAATATGGTTGCCTTCGGCCCCAATTTCCCGGGTGACACCCCCCTGGAACACCAGCCCAATGAAAGGGTTGAGGTGAAAAAGCTCATGAAATCCCTGACCATAGTTGGCCAGGCCATGCTGGCCCTTGGTCAGGAGACAGTCTAAAACCGGACCTGAGCCTATCCTTTCTAAAGGGTCGTTAGTTTTCCGGCCTATGGATGATGGTGTAGTGATGGTTGGTCCGATAGTCACGGAGGAAGGCCTCATCCTCCACTTCCAAGTCCCGAAGTTCAGCCCGGGCTTCCAGGTGGTGGCGGAACTCATGGACCAGGACTTCATTCACCCGGTCCTTTAAGGCCGGACCCGACCAGCCCGGATAGAGGGTCCGAAAGGACCCGTAGTAAAGCTTGATCCGCCGGCCCAACTTATCCCGGACGTACTCGCCCATGATGCAGAGGTCATCATCCCGTGCTTCAGGATGGTATTTGACTTCCGGGTGGATTTGAACCAGCCCGTTCAGGCCCTCGAAAAAGGAGGGGGGAAGGTCATCCACCAGGTCCTGTACCATCCGGGTGAAGTCATCCAAGGATATGAAGTCCTCGGGCTCGGGATCGAGGGAATAAGGAGCGATTCGCCGGGCGACCTCGGCTAGGGGAAGGCCGATCACGGTTTGGATGTCCCCTTCAATGGAGGCGACAAAGCGGGGGTCCAGGTCCTGGATCCCGTAGCCCCCTGCCTTATCGAGGACCCGGCCATGGGTCAGGTAGTCCCGGATGGCGGCTTCCAGGGCCGGATAGTAGGGGACAAAGGAGACGGCGGTAATGGCATAAAAGGACTGGAATCCTGAAATGGTCCGGAGGCAGACTCCGGTTACCACATGGTGGGTTCGGCCGAAATAGGACCGGAACATGGTTTCCGCTTCTTCAAGGTCCCGGGGTTTGTGGAGGATTTTCTCATCCATGACCACCATGGTGTCGGCCCCAATGTAGAGGCTTCCGGCCAGAGCCCCGCCCTCTTCTTCCGGCCCATCGCCCAGGCCACATTTAGCTCCGGCCAGCTCGCAGGCCGTCTTCCCCACCCGGTGAGTAAAGGGGTCGGACCGGTAGAGGGTCATATAGCGGTCTTCAATGGTCCGCTCATCCAGATCCAGGCTCCGACAGATGGGCTTGAGGTAGGCCAAAAGCTCCCTCCGCCGGTGAGATTGGCTGCAGACAACCACCCGGTCAAAGTCATCCAGGTGGCCGCCATGAATATAGTCAAAAATGCCATGCATGAGAGGAACCCCCTTTTTTATGAACTCTTATGGCTTGGAATCGTCTTTATTTATTGTAACCCAAGAAAGCCCTCTTGTTTTTGAATCCCCGGCCGGGGTATGTAGAAGGTAATTCTTTTGTCCTTATCCTGTTTAGAAAAGCATAGAACGTTGAGGTTGATATGATCAAAGGTGGAAAAAATATTTTAGGCTCATTAAGGGAATACAAGACCTTGAGCCTCTTGACTGTTTTTTTTATTATTCTCGAGGCTGTTTTCAATGCCCTGATTCCCTTCATTACCGCCCAGCTCATCAATAATCTCCAGGGACAGAATATGGACATGGGGGCCGTATCCCGGACCGGCCTCCTTCTCCTGGTTATGGCCGGACTCTCTCTGACGGCGGGGGGCCTAGCCGGCTTTACCTCAGCCAAGGCCTCATCCGGCTTTGCCAAGAACCTTCGAGGAGACCTCTTCCGAAAGATCCAGACTTATTCTTTCGGCAATATCGATAAATTCTCCACCCCCTCCCTGATCACCCGACTGACGACCGACATCGACAATGTCATGATGTCCTTTATGATCTTAATCCGGGAGTCCGTCCGAGCCCCCCTGGTCATTATCTTTGCCTTCATCATGGCCTTCCGGATGGCCGGGTCCCTGGCCTATTCTTTTTTAATCATCATTCCCTTTTTAGCGGTTGCCTTCTTCCTCATCATCAAGTTTGCCATGCCCTATTTCCGAAAGGGCTTCCGTCAGTTTGACGTGATTAACCGGGTGGTCGGGGAGAATGTTCAGGCTGCCAGAGAGGTCAAGGCCTATGCCCGGGGGGATTATGAGAAGGAGAAGTTCAAAGGCTTTTCAGAGGATATGATGAAGATCTTCACCAAGGCCGACACCATCGTGAACTTTTCTTCCCCGGTTATGCAGATGGCCATCTACTTCAACATGCTCTTCATCTTCGCCGTTGGTTCCCAAATGGTGGTTTCCTCCGGTGGGGTCGACCTCAACGTCGGACAAATGTCCGCCATGTTGACCTACGGGATGCAGATCATGATCCAGCTCATGTTCCTTTCCATGGTCTTTGTCCTCCTGACCATGTCGGCCGAATCCGTTCGCCGGATCAACGAAATCCTGGCGGAAGAGTCCAGCCTCCATTCTCCGGAGGGTGGGGCTAAAGAGCTTGCTGACGGTTCAGTCGCCTTCCATCGGGTTTCCTTCAAGTATTCGGAGGAGGCGGAAGCCTACACCCTCTCCGACCTTGACTTCAGGATTGAGTCGGGTATGACCGTGGGAATCCTGGGAGGAACCGGGTCCGGGAAATCCAGCTTGGTCCAGCTTATTCCCCGCCTCTACGATGTCAGCCGGGGTTCCATCGAAGTCGGGGGAAGGGATGTTCGGGACTACGACCTGGAAAGCCTCCGGGACCAGGCCGTCTTGGTTCTCCAAAAGAATGTCCTTTTCTCCGGGACCATCGCTGATAACATCCGCTGGGGCAATCCCCGGGCCAGCGACGAAGAAGTGGAGTGGGCGGCCAAGTTGGCCCAGGCGGATGCCTTCATCCGGTCCTTCCCTGAGGGCTATCAAACCTACATCGAACAGGGGGGAACCAACGTCTCCGGCGGTCAGCGCCAGCGTCTGACTATTGCCCGGGCCCTCTTGAAAAAGCCCAAGATCCTCATCTTTGATGACTCCACATCCGCCGTCGATACCAAGACGGATGCCCTGATCCAAAAGTCCCTCAAGGAATCCCTTCCGGGGACAACGAAAATCTTTATTGCCCAGCGAATCTCTTCAGTCAAGGATGCTGACCGGATCATCGTTATGCAGTCCGGAAAGATCCTGGCTATGGGAAGCCATGAGGAGCTCTTGAAGAAGGTCCCATCCTATCGGGAAACCTATGAAAAGCAAGGAGGTGGGGTCCATGTCCAATAAAACGAAAAAACAGGCCAATCCCCGGATCCTCCGCCGACTACTGAAAGACCTCTTTCGGGGGGCCCCCATCCTCCTCCCCTTGGTCTTCATTTCCACCATCCTCTCTTCGGTCATCACGGCCCTTCCCGCTATCTTCCAGCAGAAGATCCTGGCCGTTCTCACAGACTTTTTAGCCACCGGCAACCGGTCCTGGGACCAGGCCAAAGAGGCTATCTTCCCTCTTCTGGCTGTCCTGGTTGCCCTCTACCTCCTTTCGGTCATCCTCATCACCTTCCAGACTCAGGCTATGAACCTGGTCACCCAGCATTTCCTCCACTCCCTCCGCCAGCGGATGTTCAACCACATGCAGGACCTCCCCTTGTCCTTCTTCGACCAGAACAAGCATGGGGATATCATGTCCTACTATACCAACGATGTTCAGACCCTCCGGATGCTGGTCTCCGGCGGTCTTCCCTCCATGGTTCGAGCCGGAGCCATCGTCCTGACCCTCTTTGCCATCATGATCTACTACTCCCTTCCCATGACCCTCCTGGTCTCTATCGGTGTGGGGGTCATGTTCCTGGTCACCCGTAAGGTGGCCGGGGGATCGGCCCGCTTCTTCCGTGAAAAACAGAAAAAGTTGGGGGACATAGAAGGCTTTCTCCAGGAGTACATGACCGGGCAAAAAGTGGTCAAAGTCTTCAACCATGAGGACCAGGCCATTCAGAAGATGGAGGAGAAGAACCAAGCCCTCTTTGAGGTTTCCTCCAAGGCGAATGGCTACGCCAATGCCTTGGGGCCCATCATCATGAATATCGGCAACGTCATGTATGTCCTGGCCGCTATGGTGGGCGGGGTCTACCTCCTTTCCGGCCTCCCCAATATTTCCATCTCGGGCATGGTCTTCTCCCTCTCCATCCTCATCCCCTTCCTCAACATGACCAAGCAGTTCACCGGGAATATCAACCAGTTCTCCCAGCAGATCAACTCTGTCGTCATGGCCATGGCCGGGGCGGACCGGATTTACCGCTTCCTGGACCAAGAGGAAGAAATCGATGAGGGCCAGATCCGCCTGGTCCACTGCAGGGAAGATGCCCAAGGCCGGCTGGAAGAAAGCCCGAACCGGGACCTGGCCTGGTATTGGAAGATCCCCCAAGCGGATGGATCTTTCTCCTATAAACCCATGAGGGGGGATATGCGGATGGAAGGAGTGGACTTCTCCTACGTCCCAGGTGAACCGGTCCTCCACGATATCACGGTCTATGCCGAGCCGGGCCAGCAGGTGGCCTTCGTTGGTCAAACCGGGGCAGGGAAGACCACCATCACCAATCTCATGAACCGCTTCTATGAGATTGAGGGGGGAAAGATCCTCTATGACGGGATCGACATCCGGGAGATCCGGAAGGAAGACCTCCGGCGGTCCCTGGGCCTGGTCCTCCAGGCCACCAACCTCTTTACGGGAACGGTTATGGAAAATATTCGCTATGGACGACTGGATGCGACGGATGAGGACTGCATTGAGGCAGCCAAGATCACCGGGGCCCACTCCTTCATTGCTCGCCTGCCCGAGGGCTACCAAACCCGGTTGACCGCCAACGGGGCCAACCTCTCCCAAGGTCAGCGCCAGCTCCTTTCCATCTCCCGGGCCGCTGTCGCCGGGGCACCGGCCTTGGTCCTGGATGAAGCCACCTCCTCCATTGACACCCACACTGAGCAGATGGTCCTGGAGGGGATGGCCAGGCTCATGGAAGGGCGGACTGTCTTCGTGATCGCCCACCGCCTCTCTACGATTGAAAACAGCGACGTGATTATGGTGATGGACCGGGGGCGGATTATTGAGCGGGGGTCTCATGACGACCTCTTGAAGGAAAAAGGGGTCTACTATCAACTCTATACCGGAGCCTTCGAGATGGAATAGGAAAAAGGGCCTGGCAAGCGGATTTTGCTTGTTAGGCCCTTTTTGTGTTAATGGATTTCCAATACCAGGGGAGTGTGGTCCTGACGGTCACCGGAATCCACCATATTGGACTCCACTACCCGGTCAGCCCAGCGGTCGGAGACGAGGAAGTAGTCGATCCTCCAGCCAGAATTGTTGATTTTTGAAGTGGGAACCCGCTGGGCCCACCAGGAATAAACCCCCTCCACGTCCCCATGGATATGACGGAATGTGTCGGTGAAGCCGGCCTCCAAGATATGGGAAAAGCCCTCCCTTTCCTCATCGGTGAAACCGGCAGAGAAGTGGTTGCTGTCCGGGTTGGCCAAGTCGATTTCTTTGTGGGCGACGTTGAAGTCCCCCATGGCGATGACCGGCTTTTTGTCATCCAGGCTACGGAGGTAGTCCCGATACTTGACATCCCAGATTTGGCGTTCCGGCAGGCGGGAAAGGGCCGAACCGGCATTAGGGGTGTAGACGTTGGTGGCGTAGAAGTCATCAAATTCCAGGGTGAGGACCCGGCCCTCCAGGTCCATGGTGTCGGGTCCACCGATGTCCGGACCGGTGCAGGTGGGATTATAGATATCTTTGTAGAGGAACATGGTCCCTGCATAGCCCTTCCTGGCAGGAGGGGTGGAGGATCGCCAGCAGATCTTGTAGTGGGGGAGACGCTGGCGGATGATCTCCAGGTGCTTCTTCGAAGGGCCGCCAACGGGGAGCTTGGTCTCCTGAATGGCGATGACGTCGGCATCCATCCCATCAATCCGGTCCAGGACCATACGGGAGAGCTGGGCCCGGTTGGAGTCAGAGGTTAGGGCGGCATTTAATGAATCAATATTCCAAGAGATGAATTTCAAAAGAGTCTCCTTTCTTCTCTTTCCATTTCAATAGTTATTGAAGCATTTTTATTATAGCGGATGGAGGGGAGTTTTGCCTGCCGGAGCTTGGAATTGGGGAATTCTTTCCCTTGACCCTTTTCAAATGTCTTTCTTTTTCCATTCGATATGATAAAATATAAGTGTTGACCTAGGGTTTTCCTCGGCTTTCCGATGAAAATCGAACGATCAATGAATCCTATGAATGGAATAAGGAGGTTGTTTTATGGCTGAATTAAAAGGTAGCAAGACGGCTCAGAACCTGATGGCAGCATTTGCAGGTGAATCCCAGGCTAATATGCGTTATACTCTGGCTGCAAAGCAGGCGAAAAAAGACGGTTATGTACAGATCTCCATGATCTTTGAAGAGACCGCCCGCAACGAACGTGAGCACGCGGCTCAGTTCTATAAGTTCCTTCCTGAGTGCTATGCGACGGGCGAGGGAATTGAATTCGATGCCCAGTATCCTGTTGTTTGGTCCTCCACAGAAGAGAACCTCCAGGGTGCTATCGACGGCGAAAGAGAAGAAGCCGACGACATGTACGTTGAGATGGCAAAAGTTGCTGACGAAGAAGGCTTCTCCGAGATTGCCGAGCAGTACAGACAGATTGCCAAGGTTGAGGATAAGCACGCTATCCGCTTCCAGAAGCTCTTAGATAACATCAAAGGCGACCGCGTCTTCAAGCGTGATGAGGTTGTTCTTTGGAAGTGCAATGAGTGCGGATACATTGCCAAGGGTCAGGAAGCACCGAAGAAGTGCCCCTCCTGCCACCATCCCCAGGCTTACTTCGAGCTCTTCAAAGAAACCTATTAAAGCAGGACTTTGTTCGTCAAGGACCGGGTTTCCCCGGTCCTTTTTTATTTCCCCTATTATGCCTCTTCCCGCCTCATTTGATATAATAAATCTTGTTATTATGGACTTCTTCGGAAGAGCCTGTCATTCTATCCGAAGAAGGCCTCCTCAGCTTTTTCTAACACTAGAAAGGATATGGAATGAAAAAATTAATTCCTTCCCCCTACCTGGCCAAGGTAAAAGGGGACCTTAAAAAAATTATAGACATCCTATCTCCGGATTTTTCCTATGTGTCCATCTTGGCAAGCGACGTGACCGGCCGGGCCTATGAGGTTCTTCCCAATGAAGTTCATCTCAGCGATAGTCCGGATGTGGAAAGGGGCTTTGTTATCCGCCTGAAGGGTCCTCGTGGCTTTTCTGAATTTTCCTTCAACCACATAGATGTGGATGATGTGGTGGCTAAGGCTCGGGCCCTTGTTGAGGACGACCGGGCAAGCTTCTTAGAGGCGGTCGATCCCCTGGATTACAAAATGGAGCCCAAGGATGAGCCATGGACCGGGTCCTTTGTCCGTGAGGTGGAGAATCTTCCCCAGGATGATTCGGCAGAAGAAATTCTATCGACTCTCCGCAAGGATCTGGACCAGGGCATGGAGAAATACAAGGACCTGAGCTTCCTGACGACCGCCTTGATTATCACCCAGGTGGACAAACTTTTCTTATCAAAGAATAAGGAATTAACCCAGACCTATGCCTATGCCCTGGCCATGGCCTCGGCGGTTGCCGCTAATGAAAAGGGGTCAAAGCAGGATTTTGCCGGCTACAGCGGACTGGCTGGATCGGAAGTCCTGGACCGGATCCCCGGCCTCATCGACAAAGCGGCCCAGAGTGCCATCGGCCTCTTGGATGCTGAACCCATCAAACCCGGCGTCTATGACATCATTACCGACCCCACCTTCTCCGGCTTGATCGCCCATGAGGCCTTCGGCCATGGGGCGGAGATGGATATGTACGTCAAGAATCGGGCCAAAGGGAAAGAATTTACCGATAAGCGGGTGGGATCGCCCATCCTGACCATGAAGGACGGGGCCCAAGCCTTTGACCAGGTGGCCTCTTTTGCTTTTGATGATGAGGGGAATCCGGCCTCCAACACCACGGTTATTGACAAGGGAATCCTCCGGTCCGGCATGTGCGATGAGCTGTCCGCCCTCCAGTTGGGCTTCCACCCGACAGGAAATGGCCGTCGGGAGTCCTATAAGCGGAAGGCTTATGCCCGGATGACCAACACTTATTTTCCGGGGCAAAATGCCAAGCTGGATGATATGATCGCCTCCATCGACCATGGTTACTTCCTCCAAGGTTACACCTCCGGTATGGAAGATCCCAAGAACTGGGGGATCCAATGCGTAGCCCTCAAGGGATTGGAGATTAAGGACGGAAAGCTGACCGGCAAGATCGTCAGCCCGGTTTACCTGACCGGCTATGTGCCCGACCTCCTCAACTCCATTTCCATGATTTCGTCGGCAGATGATGTGACCCTGGACGGTATTGGCTACTGTGGAAAGGGATGGAAGGAATGGGTCAAGGTCTCCATGGGCGGGGCCTATATGAAAGCGAGAGGGAGGCTCAACTAATGTTTGAAAAAATAATTCAGGAAGCAGATCGGGCCCTGGCTCTTGGAAAAATCCAAGACTGGGTCCTCAAATCAGAGGTTACGGATTCTCAGGAGCTCTTCTTTGTTAAGGACCGTCTGGACATGAACCGTCGAGCGGACACCAAGGAATACGCCCTCACGGTCTATGTGGACCATGAGGAGGAAAAGGAAGGGATGGTGGACAAGACCAGGGGGTCATCCACCGCCCAATTTGGACCTGACGACAGTGACGAAGAGATTGTCGAGAAGATCGCCCGGGCAGGGGAAGAAGCTTCCTATATCAACAACCCCTGGTTCCCCCTTCCTGATAATGGGGGAGAGCCGGGCCACGACATGGTCCAAGCTTCGACCATCCATGAATTTTCCCACAAGCATGAGGAGGTTTTTCAGGCCTTCTTTGCCGACCGCGGCGGCTTGGCCAAGGTGAATTCTGCAGAGATCTTCTGCCAGGATGTTCAGGTCCGTCTGGCTTCTTCCCAAGGCCTTCGGACCTCCTATCCCGCCAACCTCTTCCAGTTTGAATTGGTGACCGATGCGGAGGGGAAAAATGACCCGGTGGAAGTCTTCCGGATCTACACCCTGTCCGGCCCGGATGTGGATAAGATCCGAGAAGTTGTGGACGCCCAGTTGGAGGAGACCCAGGCCCGGGCCCAAGCCGACCAGGCTCAGGCCATGGAGGACGTGACGGTGGCCATCACCGGTGATGAGGTGGAGGACTTCTTCAAAATGTACACCTCCCGCTTATCAGCCATGAGTGTCTACAATGGTCTCTCCAAGGAAGAACCGGGTCTAGCCTTTGCCCACGACCAGGAGGGACCCGAGGTCAAGGACCCGGTCAGCCTCCGATTGAACCCCTTCCTGGCCCATTCGCCCTATGCCGTTCCGGTGGATTCCTATGGAACTCTCTTGGCCCCCTATCCGCTCCTAGACAAGGGGCAGGTGATGAACCTGGCCTCCTCCGCCCCCCACTCCTACTATTTGGGCATGGAGAACAAGGGGAAGTGCTCGACCTTCGAGGTTGATGGTGGGTCTGCTGATTTGGATAAGGCCATGAAGGAAGACCACCTGGAGATCATTAAGTTCTCCTCCTTTGATTTTTCTCCCCTGACCGGGAACTTCGGTGGGGAATTCCGCCTGGCCAAGCTGGTCAAGGAGGGAAAGGAAAGCTATATCTCCGGTGGATCCATATCCGTTAACCTCTTTAAGTCGGCGGATAAGATTTCTTATTCCAAGGAGACGATCCAGAGGCCCCGGTCCATCACGCCCAAGGCCATCCTGATCCAAGGGGTCCAGTTGGCCGGAGAAGAGGAAGAATAAGCGGATCAAACAAGATAAGGACAAGAAAGAGGGGATCCCATGGGAAAAGAAAACCTGCAAGCCTGCTTAGAAAAATATGAGGCCATGAAAAAGGCCGGACTCAACCTGGATCTGACTCGGGGAAAGCCTTCCGTGAAGCAGCTGGATATGGTCCAGACTTACATGGAGAAGGCTATGGCCATGGGGATTGTCCAGGAGGATGAGGGGATTGACATCCGCAACTACGGGGGCCTGTCCGGTCTTCCTGCCATGCGAAAGATCGTAGGGGAGATGGTCGGGGTGGACCCGGAAAAGGTCATGACCATGGGAAACTCTTCCCTCCGGGTCATGCACTCCGTCCTCAGCTTTGCCATGGTCTATGGCCTTCCCGGACAAACCCCTTGGGACCATGTTAAGGAGAAGAAGTGGCTCTGCCCATCGCCCGGCTATGACCGCCACTTCAATATGACGGAGAAGCTGGGCTTCGACCTGGTAACGGTGGATATGACGCCGGATGGCCCGGACATGGACCAGGTCCGGGAACTGGCCAAAGATCCTTCGGTCAAGGGAATTTGGTGCGTCCCCAAGTTTTCCAACCCGGACGGTTATGTTTATTCCGAAGAAACCTGCCGGGCCCTGGCCGAGATGGAGGCGGCGGACGACTTCCTCATCCTTTGGGATAACGCCTATGCCGTTCACTATCTCTATGAGGACGAGGACCTTCCCCAAATCCCGGACATCCTCTCGCTTTGTGAAGAGGCCGGCCACCCCAACCGGGTTATGGCCCTGGCCTCCACCTCCAAAATGTCCTTCCCGGGGTCCGGAGTCTCCTCTCTTGCCGGTAACCTCCCCATGCTGGACTGGTTCCGTGCCTGCTTTGCCAACTCCTCCATCGGGCCCAATAAATTCAACCAGATGATCCATGTCAACTTCTTCCGCCAGGTGGGGGGAGTGGACGCCCTCATGCGGAAGCATGCGGATGTTATCCGGCCCAAGTTCCACCTGGTGGAGAAGATTCTCCAGGAGGAACTGGAAGAGGAAGGCCTGGCCCGGTGGAACCTTCCCAAGGGTGGCTATTTCCTCTCTGTCTATCTCAAGGAGGGGACGGCTAAACGGGTCTATGACCTCTGTCTGGATGCCGGCCTCCAACTGACCCAGCCGGGAGCAACCTACCCCTACCACAAGGATCCCAGGGACTGGAACCTCCGCCTCTCCATCACCGTGCCTCCCCTGGAGGAGCTTGAGAAGGCCATGGAGCTCTTCTGCCTCTGCGTCAAGATTGCCGCTTACGAAGGATAGTAAATAAGAAGAATCCAAGGCCCCTTTCATGGGCCTTGGATTTTTTTAATTTTGCTTGACAAATGCCGGGGTCATGTCTTATACTAATCAAGTCACTATTCGTGGCCCAATAAAATTTGGGGAATTAGCTCAGCTGGGAGAGCGCTTGAATGGCATTCAAGAGGTCAGGGGTTCGATCCCCCTATTCTCCATAATGGGAAAATGCCCAATCCGTTGATTTCAATGGATTGGGCTTTTTTCAATGCTCTCCTATTTGGAGGGGGAACTATTTACTTATAAGCCCATTTTCTCGATCAGGGCTTCTTGGAGGGTTTGGGAGAAGTTGATATTATTACTCAAGGCAAGTTCATTTAACCAGGAGGGAATGGAAAGATTTTTTCTGACCGTTGTCTTGTTCATTTGTTTTTTTACTTCTAACATATCCACATAAACATAGCTTGAAAAGCTATTAGAAAGGTCGAAAAGGTCGTCCTCATTATCGGAATTACATGGTGGTCGTAAATTACTGGCTTCGGGATAGGATGGAAGGTCGTACAAATATAGACCCAATGCATCTTCTGCCATTTGAAAGGCTTCCTCTTGAGTATCTCCTTCAGTGACACATCCATTAAGGTCGGGAAAAAGAACGGTATATCCATCTCCTTCACGTTCTTTTAAAAATAGGGCGGGATAAATTGTAAGCATATGGGAAGTCCTTTCTACGGGTTCTATTTCAACCCCGCTTGTTTTAATATTGCGATCTCAGTCCCTTTTTTTAGTTCTGCTTTATGCATCGGGACCGTGGTCCGTAAATTTGTTTTTTCGTTATACATGATTATATGTGAGCCTTTTTGGCGTATGACTTGGAATCCGTTATGTTTAAGAATTTGGACCATTTCTTTGGGCTTCATCTCTTACCTCCTGGCTAAATAATACATAATATTGCGCATAATATCAAGAGAACATGGAAAAAAAATAATTATAAAAAGGGGTATCTGATAACTTTGCTAGATATTAATTTCCATCATATAAAAGGGTAATATGTTTATTAAGCAAAAATAATAAAGGGGAGAATATTTTTTTCTTTAGAGATACTATATTGTTCCTATGAAAGGATATTATTTTGATCGATTGGAAAAAAGCGGAATATTGGCCTAACATAAGATTAGTCTTAAAGGAAGGAGCCAACCCTTGATTCGATTCCCCTGGAAAAGAAAGCCGGTCATTCAAGACCTGTCCGGACATATTGAGAAGAAGTACGGTCCCGGTTACCGTCTCCTCCATGAGGGGGTCCTGGATTCTTTTCCCATACGTCCCATGAACCGATTTTCGGCGAAGAATCATTGCTCCCTGGCTTCTTTGACCGGTGTTTTTGAGTATTACCGGAGCCGGGGCTTCACGGGGATCCCGGAAAAGGAAGACCGGGTTTTTCAGGATTTTTTGACCGAAGCAAGGTCCAATTTTTACTATCTTCCTTGGATGGGGACCAGCCCCTTTTTTATTCCTTCTTTGGCTAAATGGGCCTGGAGGTCTTATGGTTATCGGGGAAAAGCCCAAAGCCACTTTCGACTCAAGAAGCCGGAAGCTCTTTTTGATAAAATAAGAGAAGAAATTGATGGCGACCGACCTCTTATTATGAATTTTTTGGCCGGTGCCTACCGAAGGCATACGGTGACCTGCATGGGCTACCGGTCCTATATGAACGGGGGAAGAAAGCTTTACTTTGCCCTTGTTGCGGATAACTGGGCCAGCCAAGTTCGTTATGTGGACTTGCAGGAATTGGGACCCCGAGGGTTCTTTCTCTTTTCATTAACGACAATCAAGCCTTAATCGAAGTGGGAAAGACAAGACGGAAAGTAGTGAGGAGTGAAATGAATAAATATATTCGAAGAGCTGCCTATCTTATGAAGAATAAAACGCGAATCCAAGAGGTAACGAAGGAAGCCTTGGGTATGATTACCTCCAAGCGAAAGCTTGGGCAGGTGAAGGGGGAAGTCCTCCTGATGATCGACCTTATCCACGATGCTGTTTTTGGAAAGTATAAGGGCTGGTCTAAAAAGAATGTGATCTTAGCCCTGGGTGCATTGATTTACCTCATTTCACCCATTGACCTTGTCCCTGATTTTATCATCGGTCTAGGCTTTGGGGATGATCTTGCAGTGATTGCCTGGGCCTTTGCGAAGTTATCTTTGGAGCTCAAACGTTATGTGGCCTGGAGGCGGGACCAGGGGAATCCTGTCCAAGACACTCCTTTTCAAGAAAATTTAGTCGAAGAGGATTTCAAAAAATACAAGATTAATGAGGAGGAGTGGACCTATGACCCTGAGGATGATCTGACGGGTCAGGATGATGAGCTTCATTACCGAGTGAGTGAAGATGACCTATAGTATAGGCCTTTTCAGATAACCACTAAATGTGGTATTATTTTTCAGAATGACGCGATATCTCGTGGTGAGATCCAGGATCCGGTCCTTCGGTCCTGGATTTTTTTTGAAGGGGGATGGAATGGCCATCGTTGGTTTCCAATCGACAACCTTGCTGGATTTTCCCGGGAAAATGGCCTGTACGGTCTTCCTGGCGGGTTGTCAATTCCGCTGTCCCTGGTGCCACAATTGGGAGCTGATTGATGGCCGACCCTTGGATGCTATGCCAGTGGAGGACCTGGCTGACTTCCTGAAAAAGCGGAAAGGGCTATTGGAAGGGGTCTGCTTTACCGGAGGGGAGCCCCTCATGGCCCGGGAACTGGAGGGCTTGATGGGCCTGGCCAAGCGGGAGGGCTACGCCGTAAAACTGGACACCAACGGCCTTTTGACCGACCGTCTCCAGGACCTTGTTGGGCGAGGCCTGGTGGATTATGTGGCCATGGATATCAAGAACTGCCCCAACCGCTATGCGGAAACGGTGGGCCTCAAGCAGCTCAACATGGAGGGGATTGAGGAATCCATCCGCTTCCTCATGTCCGGACCGGTGGACTATGAATTTCGGACCACCCTCATCGACCAATTTCATGACGAGGAGGGAATCCGGGCCATGGGGGAGTGGTTGACCGGAGCCGACCGCCTCTTCCTCCAGGCCTTTGAGATGGCTGACCATGTCCCGGACCGGAGTCTGGCCCCGCCCGACCGGGAGAAGATCCGCCTCTACCGGGAGATCCTGGAGACCTATATCGGGAAGGTTGAGGTCAGGAATTGATGAAACCCTAGTTTTTTACTCGGCTACATATAGTTGAAAAAATGAAAAATAGTAAAGATATACACCACATATGGTGTTTTCTCTATTGATTTCCCTAGCGATTCGTCTTATACTGGATCCATAGCGATTTCTCGACGAATGAAGGGGGAAACACAATGACTGTACAAGAACAAAAGAACCTGCTCAATGTGAAAAAGCAGGTGGAAGATTACTTAGGAATCAATGACTGGCGGGTGAAAGAGAATTCCACGGTCACCTATTCCGTAGGAGGCCTGATTCTCTCCAATTCCGGTGCCGTGACGGCCAACTATTGGCTCAATGATGTCTATGATGAGGAAATTGCCCAGGCCCACCGGTCCGGTGCCATCCACATCCACGACCTCTCCATGTTAACCGGCTACTGCGCCGGCTGGTCCCTCCGCCAGCTTATTTTAGAGGGGCTTGGGGGTGTTCCCGGGAAAATTTCCTCTTCTCCGGCCAAACACCTCTCCACCCTTTGCAACCAGATGGTCAATTTTTTAGGGATTATGCAAAATGAGTGGGCAGGTGCCCAGGCCTTTTCCTCCTTTGATACCTACCTAGCCCCCTTTGTCCGGGTGGACCATCTTTCCTACGATGAAGTCAAGCAGTCCATCCAGTCCTTTGTCTACGGCGTCAACACTCCCTCTCGCTGGGGGACCCAGGCGCCCTTCTCCAACATCACCCTGGACTGGACCGTCCCCAAGGACCTGGAAAATGACCCGGCCATTGTGGGCGGAGAGTGCATGGACTTCACCTATGGAGAACTTCAAAAAGAGATGGACATGGTCAACAAGGCCTTCATCGAAATCATGATCGAAGGGGATGCCGAGGGACGGGGCTTCCAATACCCCATCCCCACCTACTCCATTACCAGGGACTTCGACTGGTCGGACAGCGAAAACAACCGCCTTCTCTTTGAGATGACGGCCAAATACGGGACCCCCTATTTCTCCAATTATGTCAATTCGGACATGGATCCCTCGGACGTCCGGTCCATGTGCTGCCGGCTGAGATTGGATTTGCGCGAGCTCCGGAAGAAGTCCGGAGGCTTCTTCGGAGCCGGAGAGTCCACCGGTTCCATCGGCGTGGTGACCATCAACCTCCCCAGGATTGCCTATTTAGCCAAGGATGAGAAAGACTTCTACCGCCGCCTGGAGGACCTCATGGACATCGCCGCCCGGTCTCTCAAGATGAAGAGGGACTTTGTCACCGGCCTCCTGGAAGCCGGCCTCTATCCCTACACCAAGCGCTATCTGGGGACCTTCTCCAACCACTTCTCCACCATCGGCCTGATCGGGATGAATGAGGTGGGCCTAAATGCCTCCTGGATCCGGAAGGATCTCTTGGATCCCCAAACCCAGGCATTCGCCGGCGAGGTCCTGGACTTTATGCGGAACCACCTGGTCCACTACCAGGAGGAATATGGCGACCTCTATAACCTGGAGGCCACCCCGGCGGAGTCCACTACCTACCGCTTCGCCAAGCACGATAAGGAAGCCTTCCCGGATATTATCACGGCCAATGAAGGCGGGACGCCCTACTACACCAATTCCTCCCACCTCCCCGTAGGGGCGACGGATGACCTCTTCGAGGCCCTGGAAATCCAGGACAGCCTCCAGACTAAGTACACCTCCGGAACGGTCTTCCACGCCTTCATCGGAGAGAAGCTGCCCGATTGGAAGGCGGCGGCCCTCCTGGTCAAGAAAATTTCCGACAACTTCCGCCTTCCCTACTATACGATTTCGCCCACCTACTCCATCTGCCCCAACCACGGCTATATCTCCGGTGAGCATTTTGACTGTCCGGAATGTGGGGAAAAAACTGAAGTCTATTCCCGGATCACCGGCTACTACCGGCCTGTTCAGAACTGGAATGACGGAAAGGTCCAGGAATACAAGGACCGAAAGGAATATAAGAATAGCCTTACCTGATTCCAAATCAACAAAAAAGATATTTTAAAACGAACTAAATAGAAGAAAGCTCCTTAGAGATGGACTCTTTAGGGAGCTTTTTTTATTTTCTTCTGATCCCTCTAAATGCGCAGGATTAATTTGATTAATGTATAAAAATTTAATGTCGAGATTAAGACGGACATTAAGCACATTAAGAAAAGATAGAATTTTCAAATATTATAGCCTGTTATATATTACAAGTAAGATTTAATGAGTATATGAAATAGGTATATTTTCTCATTTCTCTTTTTTTATTTGATTTTGAATAAAAGTGGGAAATAATTACTCTTTGTCATGAAAACGATTCTTTTAAAAAGGAGGGTGGAATGATTTATGGTCGTGCATTAGAAGATGTTACAGTTCTGGATCTAACACGGGTTGTTGCAGGACCTTTCTGTGGCTCTATTCTTGGAGATATGGGTGCACGTGTAATCAAGATTGAAATTCCGAATAGGGGGGATGATTCCCGCGCTTATGGACCTATTGTAAATGGTGAAAGCGCCTATTTTGCATTGTTAAATAGGAGCAAATATGGTGTGACTTTGAATTTAAAGTCAGATGCGGGAAAGTCGATGTTTTTGGGTTTGGTCAAAAAAGCGGATGTTGTTATTGAAAACTATCGGCCAGGTGTAATGGATAAATTAGGTTTGGGATATGACGTCTTGAAAGAGGTAAATCCTCGTATTATTTATGGCGCAGTGTCCGGATTTGGGGCATGGGGGCCTTATTCTCAACGCCCAGGATACGATATTTTAGCCCAGGCAATGGGAGGTTTAATGAGCCTGACTGGCGAGAAAGGTGGCCAACCAACGCGTGCAGGCAATGCGATGGGCGATATGTTGGCCGGCATGAATTTAACCATAGGAGTCTTAGCCGCCCTCCATGCTAGAACGCTGACTGGTAAAGGGCAAAGAGTGGATGTCTCTTTGGTGGATTCTATTGTGGTTTCTTTGGAGAATGCCTTCACAAGATATTGGAATACTGGAGAACTTTATGAAAGAAATGGAAACGCTTATGCTGCGTTGGCACCCTACGATACTTTCGAAGCCTCTGATGGTCTCGTTGTTATTGCCTGCGGGAACCAGAGTTTATATGAAAAGTTCTGTAAAAAGGTTGCTAATAAGTTGGAATGGGTTGAGGATTCCAGATTTTTAACAAATATCTTGCGCGTCGAAAACATGGATGCCCTGGAAGAACTTATCAATTCTTGGTCTGTCCACTATACCGTGGAGGAAATAACCAACCGATGCTTGGAAGCTGGAGTTCCGGCAGGCCCTGTCTACGACTTATCCCAGATCGTTAAGGATCCACATATTGTGGAAGCTAGAGACATGTTCCCAATTGTGCATCACCCTGTCATTGGAGATATGCCCGTGAATGGTGATGCCATCAAGATGAGCGATACCAACCCTGAAATTGTGAAAGCTTCCCCTTTACTGGGTGAAGATAATCAATCAATCTACCAGGAATTCCTAGAGCTGAGTGAAGAGGATCTTGTTCGTCTAAAGGAAGAAGGCGTAATTTGAGCAACAGCTAATTTATAAATATATATATTTTCTACATGAAAGGAGGCCATGGACTCTATTCATTACATAGCTTATGTCGGACGATCTATATATTAACTCAGATATTGGAGGATATAAATGTCATTAGCACTTGTTGGTTTCTTATCAATTATCGCTGTTCTCGTTTTAATTATGACCAAAAAATTATCTCCAATGCTCACACTCATTGCGGTTCCTATTATCGCATGTATACTTGTTGGAGAAGGTGCCCAAATGGGCGAATTTATCACCGATGGTCTTAAAAGTGTAGCATCCACGGGTGTCATGTTTATCTTTGCGGTATTGTTCTTCGGTATCATGGGGGACAATGGCTGCTTTGGACGAATCGTTGACAAAGTACTTCAAGTTATTGGTAAAGATCCCTTAAAGATTGCTATAGGAACCTTGGTTATTACCATGTGTACCCACCTTGATGGTTCTGGTGCTACTACTTTTCTAATTACTGTGCCGGCCCTTTTGCCCATCTATGACAAGATTGGCATGGATCGCCGTAACCTTGCGACCATCATTGCCATGGGCGCAGGAACTATGAATATTCTTCCCTGGGGTGGTCCCACTATTCGTGCAGCGACTGCCTTAGAAGTTTCATTAACTGAACTCTATAACCCAATGATTATTCCACAAATTTGTGGCCTTATTGCTTGCCTTGTTTTCACCATTATGATTGGAAGAGCGGAAAAGAAGAGACTGAGTGATTCACTTCATCAAGTGGTTATTGAAGATAAAGTTCTATCGGAAGAAGAACAGGCATTATTGCGTCCCAATCTCTTTTGGTTTAATTTAGTCCTAATCATTGTAACGATTGTTGCTCTCGTTAAAGGTGTGCTTCCTCCGGCGGGTTGTTTTATGGTAGCTACTCTTATTGCCATGTTGATTAACTATCCGAATGGTGACCTCCAGCGGAAGCTAGTAGATACTCATGCAGAAGCAGCAATGATGATGGCCTCAACCCTATTTGCCGCTGGTGTCTTTACTGGAATCATGAAGGGTTCAGGTATGCTAGAGGCAATGGCTCAAGGCCTGGTTTTCATTTTGCCGACATCCCTTGCTTCGCACTTGGCCCTTGCACTCGGTATTACATCTATGCCACTAAGCCTGGCATTTGATCCGGATAGCTTCTATTATGGAGTACTTCCTGTTCTTGCTGCTACTGGCGAGGCGGCAGGTATAAGTGCCCTTGCTATGGGCCGAGCTGCAATTTGTGGTCAGATTACTGTAGGTTTTCCAATTTCTCCGCTTACGCCATCAACTTTCTTACTTACAGGACTTTCAGGGGTTGACCTTGGCGAACACCAGAAACACAGCTTCCTATATTTATGGGGTGTTTCCCTGGTAGTTGTTGTAACAGCAGTAATCATGCAAGTTATTCCTCTGTAATGAGAATATAAGGGAGGAAATCATTGAAGAATCATTCAGCCAACTTGACATACTTTGACATTGAACCGGGCGATGAATTTATTTCGCCCAGCAGAACAATTTCCGAATCGGATATCTTTCAATTTGCTGGATTAACTGGAGATCTTAATGAACTCCATACTAGCGAAGCTTTTGCCGAATCGACCCAATTTAAAAAGCGCATTGCGCACGGGATGCTCGTCCTGTCGATGGCAAATGGACTTTACATGCGAAGCAACATCTTCAATTCCTCTATCTTTCTGGGAATCAAAGATTGGAAATCAACGGCTCCCGTTTATATTGGTAACACCATTCGGCTAAAATTGACAATTCTTTCCAAGAGACCAACAAAGGATGGAAAAAGGGGGATAATTGTCATGCAATACAATGTAATTAATCAGGATAACCTTTCAGTTGCTCAAGGAGAATTTACACGGATGGTCTATCTACCAGTTGACAGGTAGTCCTTTGTTTTCATTCAATCGGAGATATATACAAAATGCCTACTTATTTTAGGATATAAGTAGGCATTTTGTATATCAAATTGGCAAAGGTGGTAAGAGATGGAATTATTACAACTAAAGTACTTCCAAAAAGTTGCACAATCTGAAAACATATCTCAGACAGCAAAAGAGTTATATATTACTCCCTCTGCATTAAGTATGACGATTTCGCGGTTAGAGAAAGAGATCGGTGTCAAACTGTTTAACCGCGGAGGAAATTACATCGCCTTAAATGACGCCGGAAAAATATTTTATCGATATGCTTGCTCAATTTTAGCAGATGCTGAATCCGCAGTGCGGAGTGTCCAGCCCACGGCCAATCAGGAAGTGAATATTTTAACAACTAGTCCAAATGTATGGACGGATTTATTAATTGATTTTCGGGATAAAAGACCAGATATTGTTATTTCACAAAGGTTTATTTATTTGGACAAGCTAACAAATAATATATTGCGAAATATGGGAGATTTTTTATTAGCAAGTCCCCTGGATTTTGAAAGTAGTCCGGGATATAGTAGTTATCCTCTATATACAAACGATTATCCAGTGCTTATGGTGTGGAAAGGGCATCCCTTATTATCTTTTAAGTCGATAACAATGGAAACTATAAAGAATGAGCAATTCATTGCTTTACCTACAGGGATGTCATCAAGGAAGTATTTTGATACTTTGTGCATAGCAGCTGGGGTAAAACCCAAGATTATTATGGAAGTCGATTATGCTATGCGTGAGAGACTTGTAAAAGAAAAATATGGTGTGGCAATTTTAACAGGGAGAAGTAGGGAAAACTACTCCAATGAAGGAGTGGATTATATTCCAATTATTGATCCATTTATTCCAAGGGAACAATACATTTACTGGGATTCAAAAAAGAACATTGGGTTAGCTGCTGAAAAATTTTTAAATTTTGCCAAGAGTTATTTTTCATAGGAATCCATTTTAGCCTTTAATATATAAAAGATCCGAGAAAAGTAATATTAAAAAATAGTACAAAGAAAGGCTCCCCAAGATTTGAACTTTGGAGGAGCCTTTTTTCCCTTCATGAAGATAAAGGTTAGATCCTATGGATAGAAAAATCGTGGATTAGGAGAAGAGCCCCTGGAAGAAGCGGATGATTCCATTAATGATGGACTGGAAGAAGCCTACCGCATCATCCTTGGTCTTGGGGGAGAGGTCATCCCAGGAGGATTTCACATTCTCCAGGAGCTTGCCGCCCTCGCTGACCAGCTTGTTCCCAAACCGGCTCAGGGCATCCTTCTGGTCCTGAGTCAGCTCAATTTGGGAGAACTGGTCCATGAGCCCCTGGATCTCTTGGATGTTGTCCTTGGTCAGGATGCCATTTAGGTTGTAGTTGTTGACGACATTGTTGATGATCTGACCGATCTGGTCCCCATTAATGGTTCCGTTGTTCTCGTTCTTGAAGTTGGAAATCTGCCCCTTGATCTCCGCAATGGCGGCATTGAGCTGGTCATCGGAGAAGTCGTTTTTTTTCTCATTCTCCTTGGAGATTTGGGAGGTAACTTCCAGTTCCTTCTGGGCCACCTTGACCTTGTCTTCGCTGAGCTCGCCGGAGGTCCCCTTGAAGGCCTTGTAGACCCCGGCCAGGGCGCCGGACCCGTCAACGGCCTTGACTGAAGCAACGGTGATTCTCATGTTGACCGCCCCGGCCGTGATGGCGGCGTTGGCATACTGGTTGGCCGTGATGGTGGTGATGGTCTTGGGGGTGGCAATCTTAACTTCCACCCCGTCCACCTTGTCCGTGGGTTCCAGGTAGACGGAAGAATAAACCTGGTAGTAGTGGTAGTTGTCATGGAGAAGGCCGTTGAGCTCGTCGATGTTGACCTTCATGGTGATCAGGTCAGGACCTGGATCGGAAGGGACCCCCAGGAGTTTAGCCGTTTCCTTGACCTCCTTATCGGTCAGGGATTCGCCATAGGCATAGACGGGCTGGTTGAGCTTTTCGGCATGGGCGATTTTTCCCATGGGGAGGAGGACCATGACCGCAGCCAAGGCCAGGGCCAGGATCTTCTTTCCTTGTATTTTCTTTGCCATATTTCATCCTTTCATCAAAGCTTTTTGTTTGAAAAGAACATACTTTCGCTGATCAAGTATTTTCAATAGTCATCTTAGAGGGCAGATTTGTTGACTTTATGGATTTGCGCTCAATTGACAGGCTGAGATTATCTTCATTATACTAAATTTGATCCCCGGTCAGGAGGGGAGAGCGGATAAGGGAGGACTGATGAAAAAAAGTGGACAAAATTTAGACGTGGATCAGGCATTATATGGGATGGTGAAGGCAGGTTTGGTCATCAATAATGACCGCTTTGCCCGCCGGGTTTTGCAGGAACTATCCGCCTTTCACCTCCAGGAATATGGCCGCCTCTTTTATAACAGGAAGCAAAAGAAATACGAGAGGGGGACGACCTTTGAGGAGGTCTACCAGGTTTATCGGGCTGACCGCTTTTGCAAGAACTTCCTCTTTGATTTTCTTGCGGAAATTGAGGTCCAGGTTCGAATGGTCCTGGCCCAGGTTCACCAGGAGGCCTATGGAAATTTCGGTTACCTGAAGGCAGAAAATTTTGATCTGCCCCAATACCACGCCGCCTTCCTCAACGACATCCATCAGGAGGCCGATCGAGGAAATGAGCCCTTCGTCAGCCACGCCAAGCGGGCCTATGGTGAGAATTTTCCTCTTTATATCGCTGTGGAGCTATTGACCTTTGGGGACCTGGCCCAACTTTACCGAAACTTCCTTCCCAAGGAAAAGGACAGGGTAGCCCTCTTTTACGGCATGGATAACAGCGAGGCACTCTACTCCTACATCCACTCCCTGACCTTCATCCGCAACACCTGTGCCCACCATGGCCGCCTGTCCAACCGGTCTTTTCCGGACGCCTGCACCATCTTGGAGGAGGACCGGAAAAAAATGGAGGATGAGGATCCCGAATTCACCATTGATCCCCGAGGGCTCTTTGCCAACATCCTGGCCATGTGCCACCTCCTCGAGCAAAGAAAGGCTGCCGCCCTGATCGAAAACTTTGACAAGCTCTTCCGGTCCTATCCGGACTTTTCCCCGGACTGGATGGGCTTCCCCCCATCATGGAAAAAGGTCCTTCTTTCCATTAACCAAGACATTGACCCGGATGGTCAAGAGGAAGAATCCTGAAAGGAGACAAGATGAAAACGGATATTGAGCTTGCCCAGGAGGCCAAAAGCCTCCCCATTCAAGAGATCGCGGACGGTCTGGGAATCCCGGCCCAAGCCCTCAACCCCTATGGCCAGGACAAGGCCAAGGTGTCCCACCAGCTATTGAAAGACTGGGCGGATAAAAAAGACGGGAAGATGGTCCTGGTGACGGCCCTCCATCCCACCCCCTACGGGGAAGGCAAGACGACCGTTTCCGTGGGTCTGGCTGACGGCCTGTCCAAAATCGGAAAGAAGGCCATGTTGGCCCTCCGTGAGCCTTCCTTAGGCCCCATCTTCGGAATTAAGGGGGGCGCCGCCGGGGGCGGACACTCCCAAGTCGTTCCTATGGAGGATATCAACCTCCACTTCACCGGAGACTTCCACGCCATCTCCGCGGCCAACAACCTCCTGGCTGCTTTGATTGACAACCACATCCACCAGGGCAATGCTCTGGGAATCGACCCCACCCGGATCACCTGGAAGCGTTGCATTGACATGAATGACCGGGCCCTCCGCAATATCGTAGTCGGCCTGGGCGGTGCCAGCCAGGGGACCCCTCGTGAGGACCACTATGACATCGTCGCCGCCTCTGAAATCATGGCCATCATCTGCCTGGCCCAGGACCTGGATGACCTTAAAGACCGCCTGAGCCGGATCGTGATCGGCCAGTCCTATGACAAGAAGTATGTGACTGCCGGAGACCTCCAGGCACAGGGAGCCATGGCCCTCCTCCTCAAGGACGTCCTGGATCCCAACCTGGTCCAGACCATCGAAAACACCCCGGCCTTTGTCCATGGCGGCCCCTTCGCCAACATCGCCCACGGCTGCAACACCCTGACCGCCACCAAGCTGGGCCGGAAGCTGGCGGACTACCTGGTCACAGAAGCCGGCTTCGGCTCTGACTTGGGCGCAGAGAAATTTATCGACATTAAATGCCGGTTCGGCCAAATGAAACCGGATGCCGTTGTCCTGGTCGCCACCATCCGGGCCCTGACCCACCACGGCGGTCGGGTCAAGGGGGAGGAATATACTCCGGAAGACCTTCTGGCTTTTGAAGAAAAGGGACTGGACAACCTCTTCCGCCACATCGATAACCTGGAAAATGTCTTCCACCTCCCTGTCGTCGTCGCCATCAACAAGTTCATCACCGATACCGATGAGGAAATCGCACTTTTGGAAAACAAGCTGGATGAAAAGAATGTTCCCTATGCACTTTCCGAAGGTTGGGAAAAGGGCGGCGAGGGCTGCATGGACCTGGCCCAAAAAGTCGTCCAGGTAGCTGACCGGCCCAGCGAGGACTTCTCCTTTGCTTATGACGTGGACCAGCCCATCAAAGATAAGATGGATGCCATTGCCAAGAAGATTTACCGGGCCTCCGGCGTCAGCTATACTAAGGAAGCCAACCGGATGATCAAGAAGCTGGAAAAAGAAGGCTATGGAAACCTCCCCATCTGCGTGGCCAAGACCCAATACTCCTTCTCCGATGACCAGACTAAGCTCAATGCGCCGGAGGACTTCAAGATCACCATCCGTGAGGTCCGCCTATCGGCCGGAGCCGGCTTTATCGTTATGCTGACCGGGGCCGTCATGACCATGCCGGGCCTGGGCAAGGAACCCGCCGCCCTCCGGATGGATGTGGATGAAGAGGGAACCATCAAGGGCCTCTTCTAGCTTTTAATGAGTAGATAGGTTGAACAAACCATGAGAGATCCAAAGAACTGGAACGAAAAACAAAGGGAAGTGGATCAATGGCTCTCCGCTCTGGGACATCCGGAGCGGGGGCCTCTTTTTCTGTATGTTGTGGGGACCAATGGGAAGGGGTCAACGGGGCGGGCTTTGGCCCGGGCCCTGGGCGACCTAACCGGCCTAAAGGTCGGCCACTTCCTTTCACCCCACATCCACAAGTACAATGAGCGGATCATGATGGGGGAGGACCCCATCGACGATCAGAGGCTGGAGGAGGTCCAGGAGGAGGTCAACAGGGCGGAAAGGGAAAACCATCTTCCGCCCCTCCCTTACTTCATCCACTCTTTTGTCGAGGCCATGGTGGCCTTCAAGGACCTTAAGATTGCCGTCATCGAGGCGGGGATCGGGGCTCTGGAGGACGTCACCAACATCCTCCCCTTCGAGGCTGTCCTCCTGACCACTATGTCATTGGACCACACCAACGTCCTGGGCCACCGCCTTGAGGACATCGCCTTCCAGAAGGCATCGGCCGTCATTCCCGGAAAAACCCTCTTTTCCACCAACCAGGCCCCTGAGGCCCGGAAGGTGATCGAAGACCTGGCCCGGAAGGCCGGGAGCCCGGTCCTCTTCTTTGATCCGGCCTGGGTCAAGGAGGTCAGGGTGGATTTTCAAGAGGAGGAGGTCCCCTCGGATGCCGGCCTCTGGACCATGACCTTCCATTATGACCATGGCTGGCTGTCCGGATCCTACCGGTCCCGCATGGTGGGCCTCCACCAGGTCCAGAACTTGGGTTCAGCCCTTTCAGCCATGGAAGTCCTCATGGACCCCGACCGTGAGGAATTTGCCCCCCTCCACGCCTTCTTCCTTTCCGGGGACCGGGCCTGGATCAAGGAGAGGATTCGAGAAAGCCTGGCCAAGGTCTACCTGCCGGGCCGCTTGGAGCTTCTGAGCCGGGACCCCTTTATCCTCATTGACGGGGCCCACAATGATCAGGCCATCTCCCTCCTGATGGACAACTTGACCTGGTTGGGACTGACTAAGGGAGGAAAGTGGGGTCCGCCTGCCCTGGTCTACGGGACCCATGATGATAAGGTGTCGGATAGGATGAGGGAGAGGATCTTCCACTTCGTCGATGCCAGCTATCCTGTGGAGGTGGAAGAGGTCAGCGATGAGGACCGGGTACGGGAGGTGGGAGAGGCCATCGTCCAGGCCCTGGCGGACAAGCCCCGTCGGCCCATCCTAGTGGCCGGATCCCTCTACCTCCTCGACGGGGCCAGCCACTACCTGGCCCAAGAGAGAAAATAGAATGAAAAAAAGCGGTGTCAATTTTTTTGACACCGCTTTTTTTGGATGAAGGAATTTAGTAGAGCCGGTAGAGTCCGGACACGATCCCCAGGATCCGGCAGTCCTTGACCAGGATGGGGTCCATGGAGGCATTCTCCGGTCGGAGCTCGATATGGTCCTTATGCTGATAATAGGTCTTTACGGTAGCCGAATCCTCAATTAAGGCGACGACCTGCTGGCCATTTCGGGCATAATCCTGTTTTCGGACGATGACGTGGTCCCCATCATAGATCCCGGCTTCAATCATGGATTCCCCATGAATCTCCAGGATAAAATAGTCTGCCCCGTCATTGTGGAAGAAGCTGGAGGGAAGGGGGATGGACTCCTCAACGTGGTCATCCGCATAGATGGGGGCTCCAGCGGCTACCGGGCCGAAGACGGGGATATCGAAGACGTCATCTCGAATGTTGTAAGAGGAGGTCAGTCGATTGGACTGATCACCATCAGGAACCCGGATAATTTGTAGGGACCGGTAGGAGTTTCGGTCCATGGAGAGGACTTTTTTCTCGATCAGGGCATGGACATCGGCGGAAACGGTGGAGGTGGAGGGGATGCCGACCGCACTTCCAATTTCCCGGTAGGAAGGAGGATAGCCGTTTTCATCCAAATAGTCGGCAATATATTGAAAAACATTTCTTCTCCGCTCCTCTGTCTTGGTCATGACCTCTCCTTTCCGGGATCCCTTGGTTTAGCGTTCCATCAATCAGCAAATTCATAAAAAGAATAATTGTTCTTTTTTTATTATACAATGAAAAAACTCAAAGGGAAAGACCCTTTCCTGCAATTTGTAGAGTAAAGAAGGGGAAAAGGGGTAAATAGAGGAAGAAAGCAAAAGTCATTGCTTTATATGCGATCGAAATAGAGGAGGAAAAAATGATCAAATTCTTTCATTGTGAGAAATGCGGTTCTTTAGTCGTTAAAGTCAACGATGCCCATTGCAATCCCGTCTGCTGTGGACAGGATATGGTCGAGCTCAAAGCCAATACCGTCGATGCTGCCCAGGAGAAGCACGTTCCCGCCATCAGCCGTGACGGTAACAAGGTTCATGTTGAAGTCGGCTCCACCCTCCACCCCATGGAAGAGGACCACTACATTGAATTCATCGCCGTCGTTCAGGGTGATATGGTCCAGCTCCAGACCCTCCAGCCGGGTCAAGAGCCTAAGGCAGACTTCCTGGTCCAGGATGGCCCGGTTGTTGCCTATGAGTTCTGCAACAAGCACGGACTTTGGAAGGCTGAAGCCTAAGTTCATCCAAGAATAAAAAGGCTGTGTCAGAGTGACAATCTCGCTCTGGCACAGCCTTTTTTTTGTGGGAATACTGGTAGCCTTGGCTCAACGGAGTTCCCGGATCTGGTCTTGGAGGAGGCCGGCTACAATCTCCGCAAAGCGGTCGATGTCTTTGATATAGGCCAGGCCATGGCCATAGATCTTCTTGGCGGCGGCCAGGTCTTCCTCCAGTCCGGTGAACAGGCCGAAGACAGCCACCCGGTCGGCCCGGATCAGGCGGACTTGCTCCGCGCTATCCTGGATGGCCCGCTCTTCCTTATAGGACTTCCGGGGGTCAAAGGAGTGGACGTTGATCCCCACCCTCTGGTCCAGGGGTTTACCGTCGGAGAGGACGATGAGGACGTTCTTGGCCTGTCCCCTCCGCATCATCCCGGCCTTAACCAAGCGGAGGGCAAAGCCGTCCCGGTTGGCGGCATCCGGGAAGTAGGAGAGGACCTCGTGGGGGTCGGTCCGGTCTCCGTAGTCGTGGAAGAGTTTAAGGATGGTATAGCCCTGCTGGCTCTGGAAGGAGGTCACCCGGAAGGGGATCTTGACCCTTTGGAGGGCCTGGACCAGGATGTAGGCCTGGGTAGCCACCCTCTCCTTCCGGTCCAGTTGGGAGGCTGAGGAATCCAAAAGGATGTCCACGATGAGTTCACCGGGTTCATCCTGGCTGGGGTTGAAGAAGACCTTGTTGTCTGAGAGGACCGGGGTCCTCCAGACGATAGCCCCATCCAGCCGCCCATGGTCCTCATAGATCGTTCCTTGGGCGACCTCGTCCTTGATGGCTGACCGGAGCTTTTCGGTCAATATCGTAATCGCCCGGTGGACCTGCCGATGGTTATTTCTGATATAGGCCTCATTGTCAATCCTGGCCCGCCGCATGAGTCGCTGGCGGTAGGAGAGGCTATCCCCGCCCTCCTTGTTGAGTTCGGGGTGCCAATAGAGGGACTCCTCGGGTACGGGGTCTTCCTCCATCTGGTCCAGGGCTTCCCGGATTTCCTGGGAATCAAAGGAAAAGCCTCGGGTCATGAGGAAGTGCTGGTCCTTATGGATGCCCTGGGCGGCCTCTTTCAGGATATGGGCCTCTTCCCGGGGGTCAAGGATGGGGGGGCCGTAATTCTTCTCCATGAACCGGCGGACCTCGCTCTTGGGCTGGACGGAGGAGGATGAGGGATCCTTGCCGTCATAGGATTTTTCGGATTGGTCCAAAAAGATATTCTCATTGAACTCCGCCGAGACCACGTTCATCTGTCGGAAGACTTCTTCATCAGTAATAAAGTCCAGGGATTCCCTTTTATGGTTGGCCTTTTCGGGAGCCAGGACCTTCTCCTTGAGCTTGTCCTTTTGCTTGAGGGTGGGGTTGAAGTGGAAGTTGGTCTTCAGGATCTTCTGCATGCCTTCAATGAAGTCCGGGGTGGAGAGGTCGGAGAGGGACTCTAGATCGTTGAGGAGTCGGAGGGTCAGGGGGTTGATTTTGGGCACCTGACCCAGGACCCGCTGGCCGTGGGCCATATCCAGGAGTTCGATCTCATCGGCCGGGGCGATCCGCCGAAATTGGTCCAGGCGGTCCTGCCAATAGCGCCTCCGGTAGTGTTCAAAAACGGGACGTGAGGCCACTAGCCTTTCCCCGGCTCCCTTCTCCAGGGGGTAGGCCATCATGCGGACAAAAACCCCGCCCTCAGAGACCTCCTCCATAAGGTAGGAAACGTAGGCGGACAGGCGGTCCATGTCGTGGTGGGCCTGGAGGATTCCCAAAAGACCGTTTTGGTAAAAGAAATGGTCTTCCGGGGGGAGGGGCCGATCCCGGTCGAAGATCTTCTGGACCCGGCGGGGAAGGGGCCGGGTATAGTCCTCAGCCAGGTTCCACTGGACGTTGAGGGCCCGGCGGGCCCGGTCCTCCTCCAGCCTAGGCAAAGAGGTCACTCCCGGACAAGGTCTTGGGGATCCGAAGGGCGATGGCATCCCGGACCAGGTCCTTTTCAAAGGCATCGAAGGACTTGTTGACCAGGCCCATCTCCAGGGCCCGGTAGGGGGGAAGACCCAGCCTCATGAGCTTGATAGAAGCCAGGAGGCCCCGGAGGTCGACCGGCTTGGAAGAAATTTCCGCATTCTCGCTCTTGATGACCAGGTCGTGGAAGAGGCCGGCCAGCTGGTCCTTCCATTCTTCCGCCAGGTCCGGATAGATGCCGGAAAGGAGGGCTTTGAGCTCATCATTAGTGATGGGGGGGACCTGGATGATGAGGAAGCGGGAGGCCAGGGCTTCGTTGAGCTCCCGGGTTCCGATGTAGCCATAGTTCATGGTGGCGATGAAGCGGGTCTCCGGCCGGAGGTCGAAGCGGTCATAGCCCGGCAGGTCGATGGACCGGCGGTAGTCCAAGGCCTGGTGGAGGACAGCCACTGCATCATTCCTTGCCATGTTGATTTCATCCAGGATCCCGAAGCCTCCGTGGAGGGCAGCTTCCAGGATAGGCCCCTTCCGGTATTGGACCTCGCCGTTCTTGAAGGTGTCGGTCCCGATGAGGGAATTGGCATCGGTATTGACGTGAAAATTGACCGTCCATGCCGGCCGGGCAAAGAGATAGGCCAGGTTTTCCGCCAGGACGTTTTTTCCCGTAGCCTTTGGTCCGGTCAAAAGGAGGTTTTCTCCGGCCAAAAGGCCGGCAATGGCATCCTCCCAGACTCTTTTTCCATAATAAAAGAACTCCGGCCGGTTCCACCTTCCCCGGTCCTCTTCGGCCAGAGGGTACGCCTCCGTAAAGGCTTGGACCCGGTCCAGCAGGCCCCGGTCCACCCCTTCTTTTTTCAGTGCATCAAATAGTGTCATCCTTCCTCCGTCTCAAAATCCATTAAAGAGCAAAAGAACCGGCCTGGATGACCAGGTCGGCTCATTGCCTATTTCTTGTTATAGACTTAAAATTCAATCCGTCCCTTTTGCTCATCATCATTGATGGAATAGTAGGCACAGCATTCTTCCGGCTTCACATAGATATCCAGGGTTTTGATCTCCCCGATTTTTCTTCCGGATTGTTTCCAATAGTCCTTGGCTTGATTAATAAGGTCGCTATCCAAGACATTGTGTCCCTGATACTGGATCTCAACTTTTGATTTCATCCTATCCTCCTGAAAAACATAGCTCTGAGATGGTTGATCAAATTTCTGGCATTATTCTATAACATAAAAAAACTTTTTACAAAAGAAATGGCTTGAAATAGCGTTTTCATGAGGATTTTTTGTAATATGAGGGCAAATCAAGTAGAATTTTAAAAGGTTTTTCTTTATTGCTAGGGGGGAAAATGACATTTCTTGACTTATTAATAATTGCCGTGGGGGTATCCATGGATGCCTTTTCTGTGGCCATATGCAAGGGGCTTTCTTTGCCCCATGCAAAACTCAAAGAGGCACTGACGGTCGGCTTATATTTTGGCCTCTTTCAGGCTATTATGCCCTTGATCGGCTACTTTGCCGGATCGGCTTTTGCCCACGTTATCCAGGCCTGGGACCACTGGATCGCCTTTGTCCTATTGGCTATCCTTGGGATCCAGATGGTCCGGGAAGGGGTTCAGCCCGAAGCCTGCCCCGTCGGCGGGATCCGCTTCCGGGAGATGATCCCCCTGGCCCTGGCTACCTCGATCGATGCTCTCGCGGTGGGGGTCACCCTGGCCTTTCTTAATGTTTCCATCTTTTCTACCGTATCTTTTATTGGCCTGGCCACCTTTGCTTTTTCCGCCATCGGCGTCTATATTGGCCGCTTCTTCGGTTCCCGCTTCCAGGGCCCTGCCCAGGTTTTCGGGGGCCTTGTCCTCATGGGGATGGGTCTGAAAATCCTCCTCGAACATACCGGCATCATCGGCTAGGAGGCGATCCATGGCAAAATTCTTTAAGCGGGGGATGGAAGTCACCTTCACCGTTGATGACTTTACTCTGGAAGGTCGGGGGGTGGGACACCTCCGCCCCGGCGACCAGGTCTTTTCTGAAGGCGGATCCGCTTATACCCTGGGCAAGGGGGATGCCCCGGTCGGCTTCACGATCTTCACCTCCCATGTTCTGCCCGGAGACAGGGTCCGGGTCCGCCTGGGGAAGACCAAGAAGCGCTATGGAGAAGGGGATCTCTTGACCATTCTGGAGAAAAGCCCTGACCGGGTCGATCCCCCCTGCCCTCATGCTCATATCTGCGGCGGTTGCCCCTTCATCGCCCTGACCCGCGATCGGGAGCTTGCCTTCAAGCAGTCCATGGTCCGGGACGTCCTCGAGCGGATCGGCCGGGTGGATGGCCAGGACCTGGGCCTACCGGAAATGGTCAGCCGGTCGGAATGGGCCTACCGGAAGAAGGTCAACCTCCGGGTCAATCCGGATGGCCTCCTCTCCTACACCCAATCCGCCTCCATGGACCTCTTTCCCATAGAGAAGTGTCCCATTGTTCGTCCGGAAATCCAAGACAAGATCGACCTTTGGCAAGAGGAAGCGGGAAAGAACCCCCGGTTCCGGGCCATTGTCCGGAAAGTTCGGATGATCGTCATCCGCGTCTCCTCATTGGGGGAGACCCTCTGCTTCCTCATCACCGATCCCATTGACGATGAGGACCGGGAGGAGCTCTTCGGTCAGCTGTCGCCCTTGGCTTTCGACGTCCTGGCCCAGTCGGCCAACGCCCAGGAAGGAGATGTGACCATGGGGGAGGAGGTCTTTTTCGCGACCCCAAAGACCTCCATTCGTGAGGATCTCATGGGCTATCATTTTTTCATATCCCCGCCCTCCTTTTTCCAAATCAACGGGGATATTGCCCCCCTTCTCTATGACCAAGCTATCCGCCTACTTGCCGGGCCGGAGGATGGTAGGGCAGGGGATAGGGTCCTGGACCTCTACTGCGGGACGGGAACCACCTCCCTTCTCCTTTCAGGTAAGGTAAACCAGGTCCTGGGCATAGAAATCCTGGAGGAGGCCGTCGAAGATGGACGGGAGGCTTGCCGGGCCAATGGAGTGGACAATGTTTCCTTCCTTCCCGGCCGGGTGGAAGACCTTCTTGCGAGTCCGGTCTTGGAGGATATGGCCCCCAAAAAGGCCCTGGTCGACCCGCCCCGGAAGGGCCTGGATCCCCGGGCCCTCGAAGCCATCGGGAATTCGACTATCCAAGACCTGGTCTATATCTCCTGCAATCCCGCCACCCTGGCCCGGGATATTGAAGCCCTCTCCAATTTTAGCTTCTCCCTGGAATTCATCCGACTTTATGATATGTTTCCGAAAACAAGCCAAGTTGAAGCCCTAACCCTATTGGTACGAGATTCGCACAGCGAATCGAAGTAGCAATAGGGTTGGTTTTGTCGAAAACGGTAAACCACCACTAGTGTTTTGGAGAGATAGTGGTGTTGGTTTGGGAAAAACAACCAAACCAACACTATTGTTCTCGGGCCTAGCATAGTGTTGGTTTTGAGAAATCAGCAAATCAACACTATTTTTTGCTCTAAACTACTCCCGAAGATAGTGGTGATACGTCAAAAAACGCTAATCCAACACTATTGAAGGGGGAAAATAT
>NZ_HE978585.1:1052150-1068427 GCF_000311985.1 Kallipyga massiliensis ph2
GGAAAATATAGTGGTGGTTTCCCAAAAACAGCAAAACCATCACGAATGAGGCAGAAAAAACATAGTGGTGGTTCGCCATATATAGAAAACCACCACTATGGCAGTTGGGGTTTTCTGTACATTAAATTGTTTTCTTTCCTTCATTCTTCCGTCCTTGCGTCCTATATGTCAAGCGTCAGGGAAAATGTCACCCCTAGCCTGACTTTTCTTCCAGGGAAAATGTCACCCCCTCCCCTCTGGGGCTTTGCCCCAGACCCCATCCTCGCCGGAAGCAGGCAGCCCGCATGGGCTGCCATGAACAAGGATCTGGGTGGGCTCCCGTCAAGGGTAAATGCAAACGCTTTGCGTGCCCTTGACGGGATATGAGGTGGGTGTGGGCTAATAAAATCGCCATGGAGAATGGGCTTTCCCTTTGCGCCCGTTTTCTTGGCGAATCCGCCGTAATTCTTCTTCGCTGTGCTTTGGTTTTGGTATACTCTTTTTAGGCTGAATGGGATGCGCCTTTACGCATAATTCAGTCTTCGGAATGAGTACCCGCAGACCAATGTCATCATACACCGCAAGTTCCACTAGTTTGGTTGTGTCGGGTACTCTTTTCATGTCTTCTTCGTTCAGGACATAAAGCTGGTTTTGAAAAGTGAACTCACAACCATGGTGTAGCGTTCGCCAGTAGCGGTGGGAGAGCGCACGTTGAACCTTCGTTTTCGGGAGACGAGGGAGGTATTTCTTGGTTTCTTCTTTTGCCACTACGCTAAATTGGCGGTTGTAGTTTTCAATGTATCGTTCAAGATAGGTATTGGCCTCTTCCATCCGGCAAATCCCTTGTCGCTTAAAGTCCTTGGGTAGGCGGTCCTGAAGCGTACGCCAGAGACGCTCAATCCGCCCCTTGGCCTGGGGAGAGTGGGCAAAGATGGTGTGTATGCCCATCTGCCGTAAACCCCGTACAAAGTCAGTCTCATGGACACGGATGCCAAGAAGAAGTTCTTCATGGCTGGGCATCGCCTCTTTCTTCGTGGACCAAAGAATCGTGCGTTTGTCGGTGTATAGGTGGAGAGGAAGATGGCCCTTTCGGTTCATGAAAAGTAGACATTGGCGGTAGCTCTCGAAGGTTTCTTGGGGAGCCAAATAGAGAGCTAGAATTTTTCCGGTGGCATCATCAATAGCACCGTGCAAATGGAGTATTTCGCTGGTATTCAGCCAATCAAAGGGCGAAGCATCGGCTTGGGCAAGCTCGCCTTCAAAAGATCTCCGCTCTCTGGAGGGATGGCGCCTCGTTTTTCGGTGTTTCCGTGGAGAAAGGAGCTGGTGTTCTCGGGCAATCCGACGAACGCTTGATACGCTAATTTCTATTTGGTAGTCTGCTTTCAAAATCTCCGTCGCATGGGTGAAGTTATAGCCCTGGAGTGGGCCTTGGAGGAGGTGGACGATTTGTGAACGTATGGATTCAGAAATTCGGTTAGCAGGGTGTCGTCCGGTATTTTTGTGGATTACACTTGCTTCCCGTTCAACGAGGTAAGCTTTCTTCTTACGCTGAATCTGACGAACACTGAGTTGCAGCACTTCTGCTGCTTCACGGTTGGAGTAGAGTCCAGAGAGAAGAGCTTCTAGGACATGGGTCTCCTGAAGTTGTCGTTGAGTCAATGTCATCATACCTTTCTTATTTTACAGGAAGGGGGTGACATTTTCCCTGGAAGCTTTACCTATGACATTATCGCTGACCGATAACATAAATACGCAAAAACTATTGACTTTTAACTTAATTATGATATATAGAAATTAAGAATATATTTTGAGAGGGGTGAGTCCAATGAGCGAAGAAGAGATATCGTCTTACACGTTGTCTTCTTTCATGGGGAGACCTTTCTGGACAAATTAGATCGGGTAAACCTGTGATTCTTTTTGGATACCTTCCTTCGTCACCTCAACCTGCCAGTGTAGACAAAATGGAGCCTATGGGAGTACGCGGGAAAGTCTTTCATGCCGTTCTCGGTTATGGACTAAAAAATGACATGTACATCTGTCATTATGGATGGTCAGGGTATGAACATGTTCTCTTGAATGCGGGGATTGTAGGTTCTAACACCCGATTTGATCCATAAAGAGGAAATCACGATGAAACGTATAAGTCTATTCTCTCTTCGTGTAGCTAGCTTGCTCTCTACGCTTCTTGCATGCATGATAGGTGCTTTGACTAACCCCATCTGGGTACCTTTTGGTCTCTCGTCTACTCGAGAAATCATTAGAAAATACAGTATGTTCGACCTTCGTATTAATACAATAGGCATTACACCTTTCAGCGCATTAGCTGCCGTCCTCCTCATCATTGTCCTTTTGCTTCAGGTGATTCATTTTCGGCAAAAGTCTCGAAAAGGTTTTTGGATGGTCACAGCAATTCTGTATGGGCTCAGCATGGTTCTCCTTTTTGTTCCCTGTATCATATGGGGCGCACCTAGATGGAATGGATGGCTGATCGTCCTTTGTGTTCTGCTCGTCTTTGGATTCCTAAGCCACCTCTTGCAAGCTCGTAGTCAGAATTCCCAAGAAGTCGCAAGAACGTAATCTGCTATATAGCTACTTGAACAAAAACTGGAATGTGTACGTCTCTGTAGGAATGTATGCGTTCCAGTTTTCTTTTGCGAGAATAGAACCTCTATTCCTTCTGATAAAACTCGCACTCGTATCCATCGGCATTGAGCAGCAGGCCTTTTGCCCATGTGGGTGCTTGGCTCATCCGTTTGCAGACTTCTTCAACGGAGAGTTTTATGGGTGCTTCTATGACGATTTCGTCGTGGATGTGCATCACGATCTCTTTGTGTTTGAGGTTTTGCATGGCGTGAGCGAGGAGGTCTCTAGCGGTTGCTTGGACGATGTTTTCGACAAACTTCGGCCCGTAGGATTCAATTCTCTCCCACCGCTTATTCACTCCGACACCCTCATAGGTGACCGATGTGCCGCCGAATTGGTTTTCTCCGAGCTTGGGTTTCACGTACGCCAAGCGTCTGCCGGACGGGAGCGTGACAAAGAGCATCCCATGGGTGCATTGAAAACGGTACAAGAACTTATGGAAAAGCATGCGATTACACTAAAGACTGAAGTTCTTGTTCATTCTGACCAAGGCTGCCACTATACCAGCGTCGCGTTCCAGGAGCTCCTGGAACACTACCATTTGCGTCAATCAATGTCACGTAGGGGGAATTGTTGGGATAATGCCCCGCAAGAAAGCTTTTTTGGGCATATGAAAGATGAGTTAGGTGAAAGGATAAAACATTGGAAAACACTGGAACAGGTTCAATGCGACATTGATGACTGGATTGACTACTACAACAATGATCGTGGACAACGTCAACTCCAATATCTTTCACCAAACGAATACTATAACTTTATTACGACAGGGGAATATCCGACAAACATGGCGTTAATTAACGTGTGAGTTTTTATTGATGATTGTCCTTGACATGGGTAGGGGTTTAGGAAAAATATAGTGGTGGTTTCCGGAAAATAGCAAAACCACCACGAATGAGGCGGAAAAAACATAGTGGTGGTTAGCTATATATAGCAAACCACCACTACGGAAGCAGTACTCTTCCTTCATTAAATTGTTTTCTTTCCTTCATTCTTCCTTTTTGCGTTCTATATTGCCTTTTTATCTTCATTTTAGTACTATAAACAGTACATATGTACTATAAATAGTACCAATCAGTGTGTGGAGGAACGTCTATGTCTGAATTGGAGGTTGACAACAGAATTTGCGAGTTGAGGAAGGAACTGGGCTTATCCCAGCATAAATTAGCGAGGGCGGTCGGATTAAAGAGGCGGTCAATCATGGCCTATGAGAATAAAACGATCAGCCCCACGGTGGAAACTGCCTATAAGATTTGCAAGGTTTTAGGCAAGGATTTTCAGGAAGTATTTATTTTTCATGAGGATAAGGAGAAGGAATAAAATGAGCTTGTTTTTTACAAAAAAATCGGAAGTGGTCAAGATGGTGGAGGAGAGCTTTGGCCCAAGCGAGGACTATCTTGTCGTCCTCAAACATAACAATATAGTGAAGTCCGGATTGAAATTGATGATCAGCAATTTATATTCTGCTATGGATAGCAGCAGGACTTTTATCCTATATTTTGACCATCAGGGGATCCATGAAAAGGAAATCTCCCTTTCGGACCATGCGGATTTTATCTTGATCCCCTGGAGTGAGCTGGAGGAGTTTACCATTAAATATAAGGGAAGCAAGGCCATCCTTTTCGCCAACCACCTGGGTAAGACCTATTCCTACAGTGTGGACTTTGACGGGAAGCTTATGGAGGGGAATAGGAAGCGGTTTTTAGAACTGAAAGAGAAAAATTTTTATCGGGAAAAAGTATAGTATAGGATCCATTACTAGGGATTTCTCCTGTACCAGCGGGGATAATATACACCACTAAATCTCTAATAAAGCCTTTGACAATAGGCAAAAAAGAGGCTATACTTCCATTAGTTAGTCACTGCTAACTAATTTACTGTAAGCCGCATGAATACATAAGGAGGTTGTCTATGGATCAAAAGGTAATGGATGCTTTAAATGAACAAATTAACTTTGAACTCTATTCCGCCTATCTCTACCTGGGTTTATCCCTGGCTATGGAGGATATGAACTACAAGGGCTATTCTGTTTGGCTGTCTGACCACCACGACGAAGAGCTGACACATGCGAAGGCCTTCATCGATTTCATGCATAAGCGTGGAGTTAAACCCACCCTTCATAACATTGAAATGGCGGAAGTCACCCAGACCAAGCCCCTGGATGTGGCCAAGGTCGTCCTGGAGCATGAGCAGAAGGTCTCCCAGCGGATCTATAAGATCCACGATGTGGCCAAGCAGGCGGATGACTATGCCACAGAAATCTTCATGCACCAGTTCATTGAAGAGCAGACCGAAGAGGAAGATGTGACCCGCGAAATCGTCGACCAGTTCACCTTGGCGGGTGAAAACATTTCGGCCCAGATGATCATCGACCGTGAGCTGGGTGGAAAGAAATAAAGAGGTCTCGAAGGAACAGCATATATTGCAGGTTAATTACACAATTTCTTTTTCATGGAATCCCCTTTGCCAGCTGGCGGAGGGGATTTTTTTAAAAAATAATAATTTTTGATAATTAATCATAAAACGTTTACATACAAGGAATGTTCTGTTAGAATGTAAACAGATGTCAAGTGATGTCATGTTTCTAATATTTTAAAGGAGGCTGAAATGAGTCATCATCAAAACCAAATCGATGAAGTGGTAAAGGCGGTCAAGGCCGTCGATGTGGAGTCCATCTACCTTGTTGGATGTGGCGGTTCCATGGCCGCCCTTGCTCCAATGGAATACTTCTTTGATACGGAATGTAATATTCCTGTCAAAGTCTATTCTTCGAACGAATTTGTCTATCGCAAACCGACCCGTTTGAACAAGAACAGCTTAGTGATCACCCGTTCTCATTCAGGAACAACTCCGGAAACTATTGAAGCGACAAAAATGGCTACTGAAGCCGGCGCACTAACCGTTGCCATTTCCATGGAAGAGGAGAGCGACCTCTGCAAGGCGGCCAAGTACATCATCCATTATGATTACAGCAAAGAGAAGAAGATTGACCTCTTTGAAGGGGACACCACAGTTGGCCTTCGTTTGATGGCTTCGATTCTTAATGCCATTGAACCAAATGAAAAATATGAAAGACTCCTGGACCAGCTCAAGGGCATTGAAGGCCTGGTCGAGAAGAACAGAGAAGCTTATAAAGAAAAGGCCGAGGAATTCGGGAAGACTTTAAAGAGAGATAAGATCATCTATACTATGGCTTCCGGCCAATACTATCCGGAAATGTATGCCTGGACTTCCTGCCTCATGATGGAAATGCAGTGGGTACACTCCCACCACATCCATTCCGGTGAATACTTCCACGGTCCCTTCGAAATTACCGATTATGACGTTCCTTTCCTGATTGTCCGGTCCAATGGTAAGACCAAGCATTTGGATGACCGGGCTATCTCCTTCGTCAAGAAGTATTCTGACATGGTCTACATCATTGATACCAACGACTTTATTTATGATGGTATTGATGAAGAATTACAGGAATTCGTTGGTGGCATCATTGCTGGAAAGATTGCACGCGATTATGCAGAGAGATTAGCTGACCACCGTGGTCATCCCCTGTCGGTAAGACGTTATATGTGGAGAATGGAATATTAATTCCAGAAAGGATCCCATCATGAAAACTCGTTTTAAATCGATAGCTGCTCTTTTGCTGGCTTTCCTACTCGTATTGACGGCTTGCGGCGGCGGTGGCGACACCGGTAAGACCTCCGACAGCCAAGGTGGAGACCAGGGCGGTAAGGAACAGGTAGAAATTTACTTCTTCCACCGTTGGCCTAATGAACCGAAAAAGACCTATTTTGATACTATGGCTAAGGAATTCATGGAAAAAAATCCTAATGTAAAGATTCGGATTGAAAGCGTCATCAACGACTCCTATAAAGAGAAAATTGGTGTCCTTGTTTCCTCCAACGACATCCCTGACCTCTTTGTTTCCTGGTCGGATTCATTCGCCAATAACTTAGTCAATTCCGGCAAAGTAAGAGAGCTTGATGACCTTTATTCAGAGGATACAGAATGGGCAAGCAAGATAATGGAATCTCAGAAGAAAGGCTTTACCTTTGATGATAAGTGCTATGGCGTACCTTTGACGGTAGACGGCAAATCTTTCTTCTATAATAAAGACATCTTTGCTAAGGAAGGCCTCCAGGTGCCTACAACCTATGATGAGCTTATCCAAGTCCTTAAAAAGCTTAAGGATGCTGGTTATGAGCAGCCCTTGGTTTGTGGTTTAACAGAGCCCTGGGTCATTTCCCACTACATGGGTCCCATCTTTGACCGTATGGTACCAAAGGAAGTCCGCGATAAGGACTATAACATCAAAACCGGAGAATTCACGGATCCCGGCTATGTTGAAGGCCTGAAGATGTTCAAGGAGCTGACCACTTACATGGGCGAAATCTCTAACTCCATCGATCATGAAACATCCAGAAACATGTTCATGAATGGGGAATCCCCCATTGTCTTCCTCCAGCTGGCAGAAATTCGCTATCTTGAAAAGGGAGATAATCCAGTGAATTATGGATATTTCAATTTCCCCGAAGTCAAGGGCGGAAAGGGTGACCAGCATACCTTAGAGGGTGCTCCTGAAGGGTATATGCTGTCAAAGGATGCCCCAAAAGAAGCGATTGAATTTTTGAAGTTCCTGACCTCTCCTGATCAAGCGGCAAAATTCACGAAAGATAGTGGTGAATTAACAGCTATTGAAGGTGGCGTAACGGAAGAAACCGCTTCTGCTGCTAGCCGTGAGGCCTATGAATTGATCAAATCTGCAGAATCCATCACTCCTTGGTTCGACAATGCCGTTGATATCAAGATCGGTGATATCTTCATGCGTGGTGGACAGTCCCTGGCTATCGACCAGACGACTCCTGAAGAGATTATGAAAAATGTCCAGGAGGAAGCCGCTAAGCTGAGATAATGATATTCGCTAAGAATAGGTGAGATTTATGCTGGCAGTTAAGAGGCTAAAGCCTCTTAACTGCTGGTATTATAAGGTAGGAGATTGACATGAAAAGCCTTAAGAAAAATAAAAATCAAATATGGTTTGTCCTCCCACTCTTACTTTTTTTGATTTTTTTTATATTCGGACCTTTAATTCAAAACTTCATTAACAGCTTCTATGAATTTTCTTCTTTTTCTCCAGTGAAGGAATTCGTGGGCCTAAAAAATTACAAAAGTCTTTTACAAGATCGAACCATTTCCGTAGCTTTGGCTAATAACGTTCGATATGCAGTTATCTCGGTCATCTGCCAAGTGGGAATTGGCCTAATCCTCGCTGCTGTTTTGGAACAAAAATTCCTGAGGAAGGTTGCTCCATTTTTCAGGGTTGTTTATTTTATGCCGGTGATGATATCGATTTCAGTCATTGCCCTGCTCTTTAGTTTTATTTACAATCCCCAAATGGGGCTTTTGAATGGATTTTTGGATGCCATAGGTCTTGGATTTTTAAAGAAGACATGGTTGGGTAGCCCTTCAACAGCCATTTATGCAACAATTGCCATGAGCCAGTGGCAGAGTACCGGATATATCATGATGCTCTTTATCGTCGCCATGCAGAAAATTCCTAACGAATTGTATGAGGCGGCAGAAATCGATGGGGCATCCAGTATTTCCAGGTTCTTTCACGTAACCATTCCACAGGTTCGAGAAACTATTTTTGTCAACACACTGATTACGATCTCAGGATCCATGCTTGTTTTCAATGAGCCCTATATTTTGACAAAGGGCGGTGGACCCGGAATTTCCTCCATCACCCTGGCTGTTCATATGTACCAAGAGGGCTTTATTAAAAATAAGATGGGCTATGCTTCCACATTAGCGGTTTTGATCTTTGTGATTACTGCTATTGTGTCGATCATTCAGATTGTTATCTCGAAAACCGGAAAGGATGTTTGATCTTATGGATAAGAAAAAGATAAGTCCCTCAAGAATAATTATTATTCTTCTGCTGGTCCTTTTCGCTGCATCCATTATCTATCCTTTGTTCTGGATGTTTATGTCTTCATTGAAGTCCTATGATGAGATCTATAACGCGACATGGAGTCTTCCGGAAACCTGGTTATGGGAAAACTATGTAAAAGCATGGAATGGTGGCGTAGCTAGCTACTTTGTCAACTCTTTGATTGTGACTTTTGCCACGATTGTCCTTGTGATTTTTGTGGGCTCCATGGGTGCCTTTGCCCTGTCAAAATATAAGTCACGTTTCATTGACCTGGTTTTTTTACTGGTGACAGCGGGAATTATGATTAACCCTCAAGTTTGTCTGGTTCCTCTCTTTAAGATGTTGAACTATTTTCACCTACTTGACACCAAATGGTCATTGATTCTCTCTTATGTTGCCTTCCGCCTCCCCTTGGTTACCCTTCTATTGCGGTCCTACTTCCTGTCCATACCCAAGGAAATCAATGAGTCCGCCGTCGTTGATGGATGCAATGAATTTCAGATCTATGCCCACATCTATTTACCAATGAGCAAGCCCATGCTAACCACAGTAACCTTGCTGACCGCCTACTACGCTTGGAATGAGTTCCTATTTGGGATTATCTTCATTTCCTCAGATTCTCAAAAGACCATTCCTGCCGGACTGATGAACTTCCGGGATGCCCTGCAGACCGATTGGGGAACACTTTTGGCCGGCATGGCCATAGCTACTTTACCCATGATTATTCTTCTCATCGTCTTTCAGAAGCAGTTGGTCAGAGGCATTAGTGAAGGCTCTGTTAAGGGCTAATAGTAAAGGAGGGTCTTCCTATCATGAAATTAATCTGTGTTGGAGATAATGTTTGCGATTGCTATATTTATGAAAAAAAATACTATCCCGGTGGTAACTGCGTCAATGTGGCCGTCAATGCCAAGAGAAACGGGGCAGAAGCTGTTTCCTATCTTGGTATCTTCGGCAATGATGAGATGGCTGCCCATATTAAAGACTGCTTGGAGAAGGAAGGAGTGGACTATTCTAAATCCAGAGTGATGGTAGGCCGGTCGGGGCAGCCCGGGGTCAATATTGATAAACATGGGGACCGGATCTTTGTGCGCCGGTATACGGATACTGTCCAGACCATGGCCAAGCTACGCCTGGTCCAAAGTGACTTGGATGAAATCCAGAAATATGATCTTTTCCACACCAGCTGCTATTCCTTCCTGGAAGAAGAATTGCCCAAGGTGAAGGACTTGGTCAAAGTTTCCTATGATTTTTCCTTGATTGAAAACATTGAGGAGATGTTGGAGGCCGCCCCCTACATTGACTATGCCTTTGTATCCGCTTCTGATACGGATGAAAAATACAGGCAGGAACAGGCCAAACTTCTCTTGGATAGGGGAGTGGAACTGGTCTGTATGACTCGGGGAAGTAAGGCTTGTGAAGTCCACACAAAGGACAAGATCTACACCCAGGAACCTCTGCAAACAGAGGTTGTAGATACGATGGGGGCAGGAGATAGCTTTATCGCCGGCTTCCTGGTGGCCTACATGGATGGCAAGTCGATTGAAGATGCTCTTCTGAATGCCGCAGAAAGTGCACGGAGAACTTGCCAGATTAGCGGTGGTTTCGGCTATCCGAAAGAGCTTAGGGATTAAAATGGCAAAAGTAATGATCAATAATCAAGGCTCATTCTTTCTTTATGAAGAAATTGCCAAGGACCTACGGGATAAAATTTATAATGAACAGTTATTAGATGGCTACCGGCTGCCCTCTGAAATGGAATTGTGCCAACAATTTAAAGCCAGCCGTCCCACCGTCCGAAGAGCCATTGATGAACTGAAAAGAGAGGGATTGGTCGAAGTCCTTCATGGTAAGGGAACTTTTGTCAAGAAAGTGCCCAGGAAGGATATTCGCATCCTGGACTTTAGTGGATTTACGGATGAATTAGCAAAGGAAGATAATCGATTTACCAAGGTGATCCTGTCAAAAACCGTAAGAATATCCACTGATCAGGAAATGAAAATTTTCCAAAGGTCCCAGAAATTTAAGGTACTTGAATTGGTTCGCGGTGTCTATGCGGAGGATAAACCCTTTTCGGTGGATTACGCCTACTTCCCCATGTTCTTATATCAGGGGATTGACCAGAAAATTTTTGATGATACCTCCACCTACAGGCTTATCCGCGAAGAGTACCAGGCGAAATTTGCCAAAGCCCATAAGTCCATCGAATTTCTCAGCCAATGTTCGGACACCTATGTCATGAACTTTCTAACCGGGGGAAATCGGATCCCCCTTATTTCCGTAGAAAAACAAATCGAAAATGACCGGGCAAAGATCATTCACTATTCTCATTTTTATCTCTTGCCCAGTTTACTTAAGTTTTCCATCGATATCGATATCAAGTCATGAGGAGGCAACAATGGCAGATGTCACATTAAAAAATGTAAGTAAGGTCTATGGCGAGGACGTTGTTGCCGTTAAAGACTTTAACCTGGATATTCGAAATGAAGAATTTATCGTCTTTGTTGGTCCCTCCGGTTGCGGGAAATCCACCACCTTGCGGATGATCGCCGGTTTGGAAGATATCACCGAAGGCGAAATCTACATCGGTGACCGGAAGGTCAATGACGTGAGCGCCAAGGACCGGGACATCGCCATGGTCTTCCAGTCCTATGCCCTCTATCCCCATATGACCATTTACGACAACATGGCCTTTTCTCTCAAGTTATCCAAGGTGCCTAAAAAGGAGATTGAGGAAAAAATCAAAAAGGCTTCTGAAATTTTAGGCCTGAACGAATACCTCAACCGCAAACCCAAGAACCTCTCCGGTGGTCAGCGCCAGCGGGTCGCTCTGGGCCGGGCCATCGTCCGGAACCCCAAGGTCTTCTTGATGGATGAGCCCCTGTCCAACCTGGATGCCAAACTCAGGGTCCAGACCCGGACGGAGATCACTAAACTGCACCAGCAACTCAACACCACCTTTATCTATGTCACCCACGACCAGACCGAGGCTATGACCATGGGGCAAAGGGTGGTCGTCATGAACAAGGGGGTTATCCAACAGGTGGACACTCCCCAAAACATCTACCACAACCCCATCAACCAGTTTGTGGCCGGCTTTATCGGCAGCCCTCGGATGAACATGCTCAAGGGAACAGTAAGCCAAGAGGGTGGACAGTACAAACTGGCTTATGGTCAAAAGTCCATGACCTTAGCTTCCTCAGTCGGAGACAAGCTCAGAAACAAAGAGATTGAATCCCAAGAAGTGATATTTGGTTTCCGACCGGAGAACTGCCGCCTGTCCAAGACAGATACAGGACTTTTTGATGTTTCTGTTGACCAGGTGGAGATGCTGGGCTCCGATAACTTCAACTATGTAGTCACTGAGTGTGGAGAAAACATCATTAACCGGTCAGCATCCAACGAGATTTATCAGCCGGGCGATGCTCTCTCCCTCTTGCCGGATCCGGACTCTATCCATATTTTCGACGTGGAAAGCGGAGAAGCTTTGAGTTTTTCGGAATAAATGTTGAGAAGGAAAGGAAAGATTGTGTCCTTAAAAAATATCATCTTCGATATGGACGGGGTCCTGGTGGATTCCGAACCCATGTACTGGTTCCGAATTAAAAATTTCGCCAAATTTCATGGGGTAGAATTGACCAGGGAGGAGTCCCTGCGAATGGTGGGGAGGGCCTTCCGGAAGGACCTGGAATTTCTCTCCAATAAGTTAGGCGGGAAATATTCTGCGGAGGAACTGGAAGCCCGGTACCGGGATCCCGCCAACCACCCCTATTTTGTCCTCCCGACCTATTCTGAAATCATCATGCCCTATGTCCGCTATGTCTTGCCTCGCTTCAAGGAGATGGGGCTCAGGCTGGCTATTGCCAGTTCCTCATCCAGGGATCAGATTGGAAGGGCCATCCGGGAATGCCGGTTGGAAAAGTTCTTTGACCTCTATGTCTCCGGTGACGAATTTCGGAAGTCCAAGCCGGATCCTGAGATCTACCTGACCACCCTGGACCGGATGGGGGCCAAAGCAGAGGAGACCATCGTCATCGAGGACTCCACCTATGGGATTGAGGCGGCGAAAGGAGCCGACCTCCGGGTCATCGCTCGGGAAGATGACCGCTTCGACTTTGATCAAAGTCAGGCAGATTACAGGGTTGGTTCTCTCTATGAAGCCTATTTTTTGATCAAGGAAGGGCTGGATTTATTTTAGAAACAATTATCGATACCACCTACGGGGATTATTCATCCCCGTAGGTGGTTTTTTTAGACGATGTGGTCGATGAGATGGAGGGCGAATGATTCTCTCGATTCCCGTCGATTTTCAACGAGAAGGGGGAAAAAGGGGTATAATGCAAAATATAGAGTTAGCCATTACTAACGAAATAATCTTTATTGATAGAGTAAAGCAAGGAGCCGGACCGGTCCTTGCCAAGACAGAAGGAGAATGATATGAATAAAAAAATAGATAATCGAAAGGTTGCCATTGTCGGCTGCGGCTTTGTGGGTTCTTCCGCAGCCTTTGCCCTAATGCAAAGCGGACTCTTTTCCGAGATTGCCCTGGTGGATGTGGACCGGGAGCGGGCGGAAGGAGAGGCCCTGGATATATCCCATGGTGTCCCCTTTGTGGGTCATGTAGAAGTCTATGCGGCGGACTACGATGAGATCATGGATGCGGCAATTGTGGTTATCACTGCCGGTGCCGCGCAAAAGCCGGGAGAGACCCGATTGGACCTGGTTAATAAAAATATCAAAATTTTCCAATCCATCCTCCCGGAATTTAAAAAGCGGTCCTATCCCGGGATTTTGCTGATCGTGTCTAATCCGGTGGATATCCTGACCCTAGCCGCCTTGGAGCTGAGCGGGCTGCCTGAACATCGGGTCATCGGATCCGGTACGGTCCTGGATACGGCCCGGCTCAAGATGAGACTGAGCGACCATCTGGATGTCGACAGTCGCAGCGTCCATTCCTTTATTATTGGAGAGCATGGGGATAGCGAAATAGCGGCCTGGTCCTCCACCAATATATCCGGTATTCCTTTGAATGACTTTTGTGAGATGCGGGGATTTTTTTCTCACGAAGAGTCCATGAAGCAAATTGAGGACGAGGTGAGAAATAGCGGGTATGAAATTATTGAAAAGAAGCATGCCACCTACTATGGAATCGCCATGTCGGTTGTCCGGATCTGCAAGGCCATTGTCATGAATGAGCGATCCATTCTCTCGGTTTCCACCAAGATGAATGGGGAATACGGGATCAGTGACATCTGCTTGAGCATGCCGGTCATTGTCGGGGAAGAGGGGGTAGGCGACCACATCCCCCTGCCTTTAAGCGTGGAAGAGCACCAGCTCCTCCTGACCTCGGCCAATGCTCTAAAGGAAGTGGCTCGGTCGGCAGGGCTTTAGTATGTATTGAGTTTTCAACTGGGAAAAGGAATTAAAAACCCCCGCCGCTTGCAGGGCAAGCAGCGGGGGTTTTCTATGTCCGGAGGCTTGGAGCCAGCTGGATTATTCAGTTTAAGGGAAGGAAAGCTTACTTGCGCATCAGGTATTGGTAGCTTCCTAAAGCCGCTGTCGCACCGCTTCCCTGGGCAATGACAATCTGTTTGAAGGCGGAGTTAGTGCAGTCACCGGCGGCGAAGACGCCCGGCATGGAGGTGGCCCCCAGCTGGTCGACGATGATCTCGCCGCGCTTGTTTTTCTCCAGGCCTTCGGCCCATTCGGTGACAGGAACAAGCCCCACTTGGATAAAGCAGCCGTCGGTAGCTTCTTCATGGCTCTGTCCGCTTTGACGGTCGACGTAGCGGATTTTCTCCAGCTTGTCGCCGCCTTCCAGGGCCTTGGTTTCTGCATTGGTCACCACCCGGACATTGGGCAGGCTTGCCAGTTTTTCTTGGAGGACCTGGTCCGCCTGGAGCTGGGGTAAAAATTCCAGGACCAGGACTTCTTTGGCCAGGCCGGCCAGGTCAATGGCGGCCTCAATTCCGGAGTTGCCACCACCAATGACGGTGACTTTTTTGCCTTTAAAGAGAGGACCGTCACAATGGGTGCAATAGGCAACGCCCTTGTTGCGGAATTCGATCTCTCCAGGAATGCCGATCAGTCTCCATTTGGCGCCGGTGGCGATGACCAGGCTTTTGGCTTGGAGGTCGCCGGCGTCAGTGACAACCCGGAGGGGGTCTCCCTCTTGGATCGACTGGACCTCCACTTCATCCATGAGGTCTACCTGGTATTTCAGCACATGGTCTTTGACGGAAGCCATAAAGGAGGGGCCTTCGGTGTAGGCCAGGCCCGTGATGTTTTCGATGGCTAGGGTTTCTTCCACCTGGCCACCAAATTTTTTGGCGATGAGGCCGGTCCGGATGCCCTTGCGGGCGCCATAGATGGCCGCGGTGGCCCCAGCTGGTCCACCGCCGATAACCAGGAGGTCGTAGACCGGCTTATCCTGGAGGGAGGGCCTTTGGACTTGCCCGGTCAGCTTGTCCAGGATGGCCTTTAGGCTGATCTTGCCGTTGTGGAAACTTTCTCCATTGAGGAAAGTGGCCGGCACTGCCATGACGCCCAGCTTATCCACATAGTCCTGGAACATGGATCCATCGACCATCCGGTGGCTGATCTTAGGGTTGAGGACGGACAGGATGTTCAGCGCTTGGACAACTTCAGGGCAGTTGTGGCAGGTCAGGCTGACCACAGTTTCAAAGGCCAGCTCCCGATCGATGGATTGGATCCGGCGGACCTGGTCCGGGTCGATCTTGGGCGGACGACCGCTCACTTGGAGGAGGGCTAAAACGAAGGATTCAAATTCGTGGCCGAGGGGGAGACCGGAAAAGACAATCCCCTGCCGGTCTCCGGAAGAGAGGGCAAAGCTGGGCGTGAACGCCAGGCTTTTTTCCTCAATGGAAAGGCGGTCGGAAAGGCCTACGACCTCTTCCACGAATTCACGAATTTTTTCTGAATTCTCTGACTGGTCCAGGCTGAGGGTGAAAACCACGTCCCCTTCAAGGAGTTTTAGGTACTCCTTGACCTGGTCCTTTAACGCCTGGTCCAACATTAGATTTTACCGACGAGGTCCAAACCTGGGGTCAGGGTTTGACCCGATTCCTTCCACTTGGCCGGGCAGACCTGGCTGGGATTTTCCCGGACGAATTGGGCAGCTCTAACCTTGTCGTAGACCTGGCTGGCATCGCGACCAATGCCGTCCGCATTGACTTCGACGGTTTGGATGATCCCGTCCGGATCGATGATGAAGGTGGCTCTCTGGGCCAATCCGGCCTCTTCATCCAGGACGTAGAAATCGCGGGCGATGGTCTTGTGGGGGTCAGCCAACATGGTGAATTCCAGCTTGCTGATGGCTTCGGAATGGTCGTGCCAGGCCTTGTGGACGAAGTGGGTGTCGCAGGACATGGAGTAGACTTCCACACCGAGGGATTGGAGCTTGGCGTATTGGTCCTGCATATCTTCCAACTCGGTGGGGCAGACAAAGGTGAAGTCCGCGGGATAGAACATCAGAACATTCCACTTGCCCTCGAAATCCTTATTGGATACGGTGACGAATTCTTCTTTCTTGGGGTTATATCCATTGGTGGTAAATTCAGGCATTTTCTTTCCAACTTGTGACATAAATGTCCTCCTTTATATTTAATAAAATAGTAATGACTTAATGGAACTATTTCTTATCTACCCATAAATAAATTTTTAAATTAATCAATATTGTTTAATTTATTTTTAATAGAAATCT
>NZ_HE978585.1:1069442-1310442 GCF_000311985.1 Kallipyga massiliensis ph2
GTTTAATTTATTTTTAATAGAAATCGGCTATTTTTTATTTTTCGCAACAGATTGATTCTGCTTTCTTATAAAAGGAATTATGCTTAAAAAATTTTTTTGAAAAAAAGGGAAAAAGTTAGTTGACCTTAACATTTTGATCGATTATACTAAAAACCGACAAGAGTGTCGGTTTTTTGAGGGAGCAGTTGCGCATGGAAAAAAAGAAAGAAAAAATTGGGCAAATCAGACGGAGAGAGATCCTGGAAGCGGCAAAAAAGGTCTTTCTACGGAAGGGATTCGCAGATACGGTCATGGAGGATATCATCCAAGAAACATCCCTCTCCCGAGGCGGGGTCTATTACTATTACATAAACAAAGTGGATATCATGCACGATCTCATGAAGCAGGGCATAGACTACCGGGTGGGACAGGTGAAGGCTTTTATGGCCGCATATTCCGGCAGGATGGATCAAATGGCCATAGCTGAGATGATGGTCGACAAGATCCTGGACCGGAGCGACCTAATGAGCCTCTATGCCATGTATCTCCAGGCTCAAAAAACCAACCAGGAGCTTCGGGCGCTTTTTCCGGTCCTGGTTCAGGAGAACTTCCAAGCTGTATCCGCCGGGATGAAGGAAGGGGAGGATCCAGCCTTTCAGATGATGACCAGCCGATTTCTCATTGCTTTCATCAATACCATGATCTTGGGTTGTGAGACCTTAGAGGGGGCCAGGGATAGCTTCCTCCGCAATCGATCCTTCCTGGTGGAGATCCTGATGGCCTTTATTAAAGCCTATGAAAATGGAAAAGTGGATTAATTTTTTAAGGAATAGTTAGCCATAACTAACGTAAGGAGTACGGTATGAGAAGAAAAAAAGGGGAAAAAGAAAGGGTTGGATTCCCTTCGGACCCCAAAAGAGAAAAAGAAGAAAGCCTTGTCAAGGAGATCGACAGCCTCCAGCTGAATGTGCCGGATGAGGTGATGGACCGGATTGATAAGGTCCTTGAGGAAAGTAAAGCTCGGGAAAAGATCACCATGGGAGGGCTCTCCAAAGACCTCATGAGCCTGGCCCCGGAATACCAAGGGAAGATGCGACTTTCCATCTTCCTGGCCTGCTTGGGTGAATTGTTCGGTTTCGCTGTCTACTTTTTTAGCGCCTATGCGGCCGGTTGGCTGATCAAACGGGCCGGAGGGGAGGACCTTCCTTTTTCGGACCTACTGACTTGCGCCCTATTCGCCATGGCCTCCCTGGCCCTTTATTTTGCCCTGACCGGTTTTAGCACCATCCTTTCTCACAAGACCTCGTTTGCCATCCTGGCCAAACTGCGCCAGACTCTTTTTGAAAAGCTGCAAAAGATCCCCTTGGGTTACCTGATCGACCACCCGGTTGGCAAATTGAAAGTGGTCATCATGGACCGGGTGGGGGATATGGAGGATTGGGTGGCCCATACTATGCCGGAACTCCCCAGTCGCATGCTCCACCCCCTATTATGCTCTGCCATTTTATTCTACCTGGATTGGCGGATTGGCCTATCCGTCTTTGCTCCCTTGCCGATTGTCATGGTCGGCATGGCCATCATGATGTATAAATATCGAGCCAGGATGGCCATTTGGCTGTCTTCGTATGCCAATGTGGCGGAGCGGAGCGCCGAATACATACGCGGGATTCCGGTCATCAAGGCCTTCGTTCAGGACCAGGCATCCTACGGGAAGTTTGCGGATGCTGTCAAGTTTTACCATTTTTCCACCATGAAGTGGTGGGAACAAAGCTGGCTGGGCCAGGCTTTGATGATGGCCGCCTTCATGACCCCCCAACTTGTCAGTCTGCCCCTGGCTTTTTCCTTGTACGGACAGGGTCAAATCACCATAGAAACCTTCCTCCTTGCCTTGGTCCTGCCCATCTCCATACTGCCCCAGGCCTTCACCATCATGATGAGTTTTGAGCTCTTCCAGATGGCTTCCTCCAATTGGATGGAGATCAAGGAGATTTTGGACTTGCCGGAGCAAAAGCGGCCGGATCCGGGGAAGCGACTGAGCCTGGACCACAATCAGGGGATAACCTGGGACAAGGTGACTTTCTCCTACAACAAGGGCAAGGAAGTCTTACATGGGATTTCTTTTGAGACCACACCGGGTCAGGTTACAGCCCTGGTTGGGCCTTCAGGCGGGGGAAAATCCACCATTGCTAAGCTTCTGGCCGGTTTTTGGGATCCTTCCTCAGGAAAAATCACCATCGGGGGTGTAGACAGCCAGGCTCTCTCCTTCCAGCAGCTGGCGGAAGAGATATCGTATGTCTCACAGGACACCTTCCTTTTTGATGTGTCCATCCGGGACAACATCCGTCTGGGCAAACCCGATGCCAGCGAGGAGGAAATCATCCAGGCGGCCAAGGCGGCTCATTGCCATGATTTTATTATGGAAATGCCTGAGGGTTACGACACTCCGGCAGGAGAAGCTGGAAAAGCCATGTCGGGCGGGGAGTGCCAGCGGATCACCCTGGCACGGGCCATCCTCAAGCCCGCGTCCACCATCATCCTGGATGAGGCGACCGCCTATGCTGACCCGGAAAATGAAGCCCTCATTCAAGAAGCTATTTCCCACCTGGTCAGAGGGCGGAACCTCCTGATCGTTGCCCACCGCTTGAACACCATCCAAGGTGCCCAACAAATCATCTTGATCGATAAAGGACGAATTGTCGCCAAGGGACGGCATGAGGAACTCTTGCAAAACTCTCTCTATGCCCGCCTCTGGAAACCCTTTGTGGGGGAGGAATAAATCATGAAATTTATCCGACTATCCTTACAATTGGCTGGTTCTTATAAAAACCGTTTGAAAGGAGGCATGGCCCTAGTCTTCTTGCGGAATGCCTCCATCTTGATCAGCTTTTTTGCCCTCTTTCTCGCTTTTAGCTGGATAAAGGAGACGACACCAGCCCATGCCTGGATCCTCTTTGCCGTCCTCTTTGCCTCCTTCCTTTTTAACTTCTTGACTGGCTGGGGAAAGAGCATCTTGAGCGATGGGGTCTTCTTTGGCATTTTCAAAGACTACCGCTTGCAGGTGGGCGAAAAATTAAAAAAAGCCCCCATGGGCTACTTTGCCGACCAGCGATTATCAAGGATTCTGGCGGCCTTTACCAACGTCATGAAGAGCCTGGAGAACTACTCAGCCATGAGCATCGACTTTGCCATATCAGGCCTATCCTGCTCCTTCTTTCTCCTGGTGGGCATGACCGGCGTCAATAGTAAAATGGGCATCTTTACTTTGTTTTGCTTGTCCATCATTTGGTTCTGCGTCTTCCGGATGGTCCACCTGGCCAGGAGGGAGGTGGAAAAGGAACATGCGGCCATCACGAAATTAGGTGATGCCCTGGTGGACAGCATTTCCGGGATTCCTGTCCTCCGAAGCTTTCCTGCGATTGAATCCGGTCTGGTTGAGGAGATCCATTCCGAATTAAAAAATGCTTCCGAAGGGCTTCAAAAAACTCAGGTCCATTTTGAAACGGTCTTTGTCCTCTACTCCCGATTGTTCATGACCCTCATCAACCTCTCCAGCTTGGGCATCACCCTTTTTGCCTGCTATCTTTACGCCAAGGGTCAGGTTCTTTTGCCCCAGGCCTTGACTGTTTCTGCTGCCGGTTTCATGATCTTTGAGGGCCTCAAGCCCTTGGAAAATGCCGCCATCCTCATGGTGAAAAATCCGGCCAATATGCAGTACCTGGAGGAGGTCCTCGACATTCCTGAAATCAGGGAGGGAAGGGAGGAAATGGGGGACAAGCAGGACATCGTCTTTGACCAAGTCCGCTTCGGCTACACGAAAGAAAGGCCTGTCCTGGACAACCTGTCCTTCACCATCCCTCAGGGATCCAGGACAGCCATTGTGGGCCCTTCCGGCTCGGGAAAGACCACCATCATCAACCTCATGGCCCGTTTCTATGATGTGGACCAAGGACGGGTACTTATCGGGGGGCGAGATATTAGGGACTACAAGGTAGGAAGCCTCCTGCAGAACCTTTCCCTGGTCTTCCAGGACGTCTATCTTTTTCAAGATACCATCGAAAACAATATCCGCTTCGCCCGTCCCGATGCCAGCGATGAGGAGGTAGTGGCTGCTGCTAAAAAGGCCCATTGCCACGACTTCATCATGGACCTTCCGCGGGGCTACCAGACCATGGTGGGCGAGGGAGGAAGCTCCCTTTCCGGTGGAGAAAAGCAGAGGATATCCATAGCCAGGGCCCTTTTAAAGGAGGCGCCTATCATCCTACTGGATGAAGCAACCAGTTCAGTGGATCCGGAAAATGAGGCGGAAATCCTTGCCGCCATCGAGACCCTCACCCAAGGTCATACCGTGATCTCCATCGCCCACCGACTGTCAACGGTGAGAAAGGCGAATCAGATTTTAGTCATCCATGAGGGGCATCTTGTTCAGGAAGGGAAGCACGAAGACCTGGTGAAAGAGAAAGGAATCTATGCGGACTTTATCCGGGCCCGGGAGCTGGCAGCAGAATGGAGGCTTTAAAAAGCCCGCCAATCCATTCGAAAGCCCATCGAAAAAGTGGTAGAATAATCGGGGAATGAAGTACTCCCTTGGGAAACCTAAACCGCTGCGTAAGCTGATGACTTCTGTCTCTATTGTCAGGAGTCATCGGTTTTTTTATTGCTGAAGGAGGCCCAGGGACAAGGTGCCCAAGTCATGGATTTCATCAATATCCCGGTCTCCATCGTCATGGGAATCCTCTTGGGGCTCCTGACAGGTTATGTCCTCCAGGCTTTCTTTGAATGGGCCTATCGTCGGGATCATCTTATTAGGAACAGCGTGAAGGTCATTCTCGTCATGGCCTTTGCCTTTCTCCTTTTGGTTGTTGAAGAAGCTCTGGAGGGAGTGATTGCCGTCTCCGGCTTATTGGCTGTGGTCAGCATGGCCCTCATGATCAGAAACCGGTCGGTCGGGGTTTGGATATCCACAAAAAAGACCCCTCTTTCCGTGAAAGAGAGGGTCTTCTGTGTGATTTCCTAAAACACTAGTCCTGGATTTCATTCCCAAGCTTCCCCTCATGGACCCAAACATCCTGCTGAGGATCCTTGAGTTCGGGGTTGACCACGGAATGCGCAAACTCGGCATCTTGCTCGAATCCATCACCGGGAAATTTGGCATAGATAGTGACGGAGCTGAGGTTCTGGTTGGTGGCCTCCATGGTGTAAAGGTCAGCCGGGAAGTGAACATCCTCGAAGGAAAAAGTAAGATTCACGATCCGGTTGGCCTTAAAATCTACTTCTGTCTCCACCGGGTTCGGAAGGAGATCGTCCGACTGGTCGCCATGATAAAAGAACAGTTGGCCTCGGAACTGGGCCTTGCATTTTGACGAAACCAGGGGACTGGTGAGAAGCCCTTCCATTCCCGGAAGGGGATGGACTTCGAGGGTAACCAGGAGCTTCTTTCCTTCCATGTCGAATCGAAGGTCCTGGATAGAGATTGAATCGACCATGGCTTTGGGGGGAAGGATATAGGGATTCTCCTCGCCGGGAGTGACTTCTTCGCTTTCCATGACTTGGCTTTCCTGGGGGGATTCTTCGGAAGAGGAAGCCTCTATCGGGGTCGAAGACTCTTGGCCTAGTTGCTTATCTCCTTTCTTGGAGGAGATGAGCATAGCGCTTTCAATGAGGATGATAATGAGCAGGCCTCCAATGACGAAGTAACTAGTCTTTTTTTTCATCGTAAGCTCCTTTCGTTTTCGGAAAAACGATTTCTATATTTATTATACTTCTTATAATAAAATCCAACAATCTCCATTAAAAGTCCAAAGGTCATGTCCCTTCTCTGGTAAAATAGAAAAATAGAGTAATAAAGAGGAGGGGAATTGGATGAGGGAGAAAAATGACTATTTGACCATTACCCATCCGCTGGAACCTGTCTTTGACAAGGATTCGCGGATCCTTATCCTGGGCTCCTTTCCCTCCGTGAAAACCAGGGAGTATGGCTTCTTTTATGGTCACCCCCAAAACCGATTTTGGCCCCTGATGGGGATTCTTTTCGGGGAGGAGGTCGGGTCGAGCCCGGAAGAGAAAAAGGCCTTCCTCCTCCGCCACCGGATTGCTCTTTACGACGCCATCTACCGGTGTGATATCATCGGGTCTAGCGACGCCTCTGTAAAAAACGTGGTTCCGTCCGACCTGGATGAGATTTTTCGGCAGGCAAAGATTGATCAGGTTTTTTGTAATGGAGGAACAGCATACAAGTATTACCAGAAGTACCAGGCGGCTCAGCTAGGGATGGAGGGGGTTCGATTACCTTCAACCAGCCCTGCTAATGCCCGCTACCGGATGGAAGATCTGGTGGATGCCTGGTCTCTGATTTTGAGATAGAGAAAGGGTAAAAAGTTTCATGAAAAAATCAAAGGGATACCTATCCTATTTGGAAAAACTGAAGCAGGAGGATTCCGTCCTCCGCCTTCAGGCCTACAATACGGGAAACATGATCCTGGTCAATTCGCCGGGCATGCGGATTTTTAAGACCTGTCTGGCCATCCTCCTGTGTTTGACAGTGGACTACTTTCGGGGGGCTTCCAACTTTTATGATGCCGCCATCGCTACCATCGTCACTCTCCGGCAGGATACCAAGAGGACATGGAAGGCGGGATTTTTCCGGGTCTTAGGCACTCTCGCAGCCGGGATTTATGCGACCTGCTTCGTCACCTTGGTTTCCAACTATACGAGCCTGGAGCGCTATTCCTTACCCTATCTTCTTTTGGTTGGCCTTTTTGTCATCCCCCTGATGCAGATTTTGGTTCTCCTGAATCAGAGGGATACGGTCACTATCGCCACTATCGTTTTTCTTCTGATCTGCGTATCGGATTCGGCCAACAAGCAGCCGGCTGTCTATGCCATGACCCGGGTCATCAACAACATTATCGGGGTCATCATCGCCCTCTTCATCAACTGGTTCCCGCCCCTCAACAAACTGGGCGACCGCTACGATAAGAACCGACAGAGGGCCTACATCAACGCCGACCTGATCCAGGTCCGCTTGAGCGAATTGGAAGAGGAGTTAGCCGAGAAGGAGGCCGGGAGTGAGGAAGAGGAGAAAGCAGACCGGGGAAAGGAGGAGTGATGGCAAAGCTATTGCTAGCAAAAGAAGTCAACCGAGGAATCGAGGCCGGTTGGCAGGCAGATCTTGAGGACTTAAAGGGGAGGCGAGTCACCCCCAAGTTGGCCATGGTCCGCTTGGGTGAAAAGGGCCCCGACCTTTCCTATGAAAAGGGAATCAGAAAGAAGATGGACAGCTATGGCCTGGCCTATGAGTCGGTGGTTTTTCCCGAGGGTGTGGAAGAGGAAAGGCTCATCCAAAGCCTGGAGGCCCTGGGTCGGGACCCGGATATCCACGGTATCCTCCTTTTTCAGCCTCTTCCGGAGGGAATGGATGAGAGGCGGGTCAAAGAAGCCATCAAGCCTATCAAAGATGTGGACTGCGCCACAGCCTACAACCTGGGGGCCACCATGGCGGGCTGGCCGGAGGCCTATGCCTACTGTGCGCCGGCCGCCGTTATGGAGCTTCTTGACTATTACGGGATTCCGGTGAAAGGAAAAAACATCTGCATCATCGGGTCCGGGCTTGTTGTGGGCAAGCCCCTGGCCATGCTCCTCGTCAACGCCCTGGCTACGGTCTCCCTGACCAATGTCTTTACCGAAGATGTGACCCTCTTTTCCAAGAAAGCGGATATCCTCATTTCTGCCGCCGGGGTCCCCGGCCTGGTTGATGAGACCTATGTCCGGGAGGGCCAGGTGGTCATCGATGTGGGGACGACCTATAAAGAGGGAAAGCTCAGGGGGGATATCAATCGGGAGAAGGTGGAGCCCATCGTAGCGGCCCTGACCCCAACACCGGGAGGCATTTCCGGGATTACAACAACGATCCTTGCCCTACACTTGATTCAGGCAGCGAAAGAATTAACTTTTGAAGAAAGGGGACAACGATGATGATTGCCGTAGTAGCCGGAACGCCGGTCGATACCAAGATGGGAGTAGCCATCATGGAAAAGGAGGGCTATGATACCCTCTCTTATCCCATGGCCAAAAGCCCGGAAGACCAGACCAAGCTCCAGTATTTTTCCCAGGAGGAATTGGACCGGGCCTTCCAGGATATGGTAAGCGAGGCGAAAGAAAAGGGAGCTCAGGGGGTCTACATCAACTGCAATTCCTTATCGGCCTCCCTCCATTATCAGGAGGCGGAGGAGAAGATCGGTCTCCCCATTATCACCCCCCTGGAAACCTACCGGAACCTGCCTAAGGAACTGACTTCGGTGGTCGTCCTTGCTGCCAACGGGGTTTCAGCCTACCGGGTGGATGAGATCATCCGAGAGGCCCAGCCGGACATCAAGACGGTCTGCATGGGGAATCTCTCCATCGTCGAATCCATTGAAAAGGAGAAGGCCAGTTCGGATATCGTCCGCGACCTCAACCTAAAGGGCCTCCTGTCCTATTTTGAGGGGATCCGGGACCCAGAGTACCGGGTGGATGCCATCATTCTGGCCTGCACCCACTTTCCCTACATCAAAGAGGCCCTGCATAAAGAAACGTCCATTCCTATCATTGACCCCAAGGATGATATGGTGGACCGCTTAAAAAAAGCCCTGAAGGCTCAGAAGTAAATCTTCCCTGCCCACCATTTGCCCATTCATGAAAAGGAAAAAACCATGAAATCAACCAAGTCCGAAAAAGATAGAGTCCTTTTTCTCCTCTCCATCCTCATCCTCTTCGCCCTCCTGGCGGTCTCCTTCTTTTTAATTCGGGAGATCCTCCGGCCCAGCCCCTATTCCGGATCGGAAGGAAAGGGGGAGATGACAAGCGGGATGGAGTCCGGGGGAAGTCCGGGCTATGGGCCCTCTTCCGGTGATCATGAGGAGGAAATTCGGGATCCGGGCCAGGACCTGGTCATCATGGAGGACAGCAAATCAGATATTCCGCGATCCTTCCTCAAACTCCGTCCCAAGATTGTAGAAGATGAGGAAAAGACCATGGCCATTCCTTATCTCATGCAGAAGGACGGGCGGTGGAGTCAGCGGGGAATGGGGGAATCCACGGTAGGAGAAGCCGGCTGTGGACCCACCTGCATGGCCATGGTGGCCATGTCCCTGACCCGAAACTATGCCTTGACCCCCGACCTTGTGGCGGATGAGCTTTTGGCCGGGAACTACTATGTGGAAGATATCGGGACCAAGTGGACCTATATGAGCGAGGCCCCTGCCATGTATGGATTCCATGGGAAGGAAATCGGCAACCAGCCGGAAGACATCTTGAAGGAGTTGGACCAAGGCCGGGTCCTGATCGCTTCAGTCAAGCCGGGGGACTTCACCAATCACGGCCATTTCATCGTCATTGCGGGAAAGGAAGGGGACCAGATCCGCGTCCAGGACCCCAACTCCTGGACACGGACCAAGCAAAGTTGGTCCCAGGAACGACTCTTCCCCCAGATCAAAAATGCCTGGTCTTACTATAAATAGAAAAAAGGCTGTGTTGAGTTCTTTGCTCCACACAGCCTTTGCTTTATTCACTTTATTTTGAAGTAGCCGGTTTATAGACGGGCTTGTCTTCTTCCGGAATATTGGTGTTATCGGCCGGTGACTTGAAGGGCGAGGCCTTGGAAAATTCGGTGTTGGCCTTCCGGGCCTTGTGGCGAGGAACGACGATGCCGGGGCCTCCAATACAGCCGCGTTCACAGGCCATCCCTTCCAGGAGGTGGCCTTTTTTGATGCCGGCCTTAGCCAGGCGCATGAGCTTGACACATTCATGAAGGCCTTCCGCATTGTCGATGAAGATCTTGCGGTCGGGCTCCAGCTCATGGATCCGGTCCACGACAGCCTGGGCGACGCCACCGGCGACCCCGTAGGCCCGGCCGGTTTGGGAGGCATCCTCCCAGACTTCATCGGTCTCAATAGCCGATGGTTCGATATCCCTGGCGACGAACATGCCCAGGAGCTCCTCATAGGTGATGACGAAGTCCACATAGTGCTTGACATTTTCCTGGAGGGCTTCCAGCTTCTTGGAGATGCAGGGGCCGATGAAGACCACCTTGGCTTCGGGATGGTCTTTCTTGATCTGCATGGCCGTGTAAATCATGGGGGTGGAGGAGTCGGAGATGAGGTCATTTTCCGTGGGGAAATTCTGCTCCACCATGAGCTTCCAGGAATAGCAGCATGAGGTTCCCATATAGGCTCTTTCCTTGGGAACGGTCTCAATGAACTCTTCCGCCTCATTCATGGTGGTCAGGTCGGCACCCAGGCCGACTTCCACCACATCCTTAAAGCCCAATTCTTTGATGGCGGCCTTGACCTGGGAAGGCTTGGTCAGGGCACCGAATTGACCGGTGAAGGAGGGGGCGATGATGGCGTAGTGTTCATGGCCCTCTTTCATATTCTTAATCACCTGGTAGATCTGGGACTTGTCGGCGATGGCGCCGAAGGGACAGGCGGTGATGCATTGGCCGCAGGAGACGCACTTGTCCGGGTTGATGGTGGCTCGGTTCAAATAGTCGGATTCGATGGCTTGAACCCCGCAGGCATCCTCACAAGGGCGGCCCGTCTCAACGATGGCGTCATAGGGGCATTCTTTGATGCACTTCTTGCACTTGATGCACTTGTCTTGGTTAAGGTCCATCTTGTCCTTGCCGGTGGAGATAGCGTTTTTGGGGCAGACATTCATGCAGGGGTGGGCCAAGCACTTCCGACAATTGTCCGTGACGGTAATGTGGTGGGTGGGGCAGGCTTCACAGGCGATTTTGATGACGGAGACCAGGGGTGGCTGGTAGACCCGTTTTGCCACATCCACCTCTTCCAAGCCGTCGGTGATATCGTTCGTGTCGGCAGCTGTCCGGGCATCCAGGCCCAGGGCCATACGGAGTCTTTCGCCGTAAACGGCCCTTTCCCGGAAGATATTCTCCCGGTAGGAGGCCACTTCTCCGGGGAGGGCCTCATAGATCTCGTGTCCAATGTTATGTAAGTCGTCATCCTCATAGGCCATCCGAGCAATGGCGGCGAAGGCCATACGGCGGATATTGAGAACGTCTACATACGAAGACTTCATGCTTTCTCCTTTTCCAACCCATTCAAGATCGCTTCCATCAATTCAGGGACCTTGGCATTTTCAAAGGCCACATCGTCGACGAAAACAAGGGGGGAAACCTTCTTCTCTTTACAGCGACGGTCGCAGCGAATAATTTCGATGTTGAGGACCGCATCAGCGGGAATTCCGGGATACTCATGGAGATTCTCCTGGAGTTCCTCTAACTGTTCGATGATACCGCTGGCACCGTAGAGGGTGCACTTGGCTCCGGTACAAATTTTGACATCCATGCTTTCACCAACTTTCTTTCATACGTATAGATAGAACACTCCTTTCCTATTCTACCAAGAATTATCGAGAAATGCTCCTCATGGGTCGGAAATCTTTCTCCGGCTTCCTTTTCCGCCTTGGATTTTACCCCGGCCCCCGGGTGGCTTATAATAGAGGAGGTAAATTAGAAAGGAAGCAATATGAATATGAAGAAAACAAAATTCTTAAGGATAAAGATTTTGGCCCTAGCTTTTGCCCTTCTCTTCGTGGTCACGGCCTGTGGCCCCCAAAAGCCGGAGGCTGCCATCAAGATGGTGGCTCTCAAAGGGCCGACCTCCATGGGCCTGGCCAAGCTCTTCAAAGACCAAAAAGAGGGAAAGTCCAAGAGCCTGGCCTCCTATACCATCGCAGCCAGCCCCGACCAGGCGGTGACCGCCTTTACCAGCGGAGAAGCGGATTTGGCCACAGTTCCCTCCAATCTTGCCGCCCTCCTCTACAAGAAGCTGGAGGGGGATGTCCAGGTCCTCCACATCAACACCCTGGGCGTCCTCTACATTGTTGATCCCAAAGGTCAAGTCCACAGCCTGGAAGACCTTAAGGGGAGGACCCTCTATGCTTCCGGAAAGGGAGCCAGCCCGGAATATATCTTGTCTTACCTTCTGGATGAAAAGGGGATTGACCGGGAGTCCATCAACATCTCCTGGCAACAGGACCATACCCAGTGCCTCCAGGCCTTAACCAAGGATCCCGAGGGCCTGGCCCTCCTGCCCCAGCCCTTTGTGACCGTGGCCCAGACCAAGATGAAGGACCTGAAAGTCGCCCTGGACCTGACCCAGGAGTGGGACCGGGCCCAGGAAGGCAAGGATCCCGCCTCAGCCCTGGTTATGGGGGTGACCATCGCCCGGAAGTCCTTCATGGACAAGAATAAGGCCCTAATCGACCTCTACTTGAAAGAGGCCCGGGAATCCCTGACCTATGTTTTAGACCATTCTGAGGAGGCCAGTCGGATCATTGATGAGGACTTGGGCATCATCAAGGCCCCGATCGCCCAAAAGGCCCTTCCCCATTGCAATTTGGTCTATATTGACGGCCAGGAAATGAAGGATAAGCTCGGGGGCTACCTATCCGTCCTCCAAAAAGAGGATCCCAAGTCCGTGGGGGGAGAGGTCCCCGGGGATGATTTCTACTATTTAGCAAAATAAGATCGTCATATTTCATCTGTAGTAAAGGGGAGGAATGATGAGGATGCCGGCTTGGCTGAAAAGAGGAGGTGGAAAATCCGGCCCCATCCTTTTTTGGATGGGGCTTTGGTTCCTGGCGTCTTTCTTCGTCAACAGTCCTCTTCTTTTCCCCGGCCCCCTGGATGTTCTGGGGGCCCTGGCCCGGTTTATTTTTGAAGGGGACTTTTACCTCCGCCTGGCTTCCTCCAGCCTCCGGATCCTGTCGGGTTTCCTCCTGGCCTTCCTCATGGGCGTCGGATTGGCCCATCTTTCCTGGCGTCGGCCCTCTCTGGAGGCCTACCTCCGGCCCCCGGTCCAGGTCATGCGGGCCATCCCCATGGCCTCCTTTGTCATCCTGGCCCTTTTCTGGCTGGCCCCCATCCGGCTTTCCCTGGTCATCCCCTTTGTGGTCGTCTTTCCCCTCATTTATACGAACACCCTCGAGGGATTCCGGTCCACCCCGGTCTCTATGTTGGAAATGGCCCGGGTTTTCCGCCTCCCATCCCGTGAAGTCTTTCGGGCCATCCTCCTTCCCTCCGCCTTTCCCCAGGTCCTGGCCGGGGCGGAAACCGGGATGGGAATGGCCTGGAAGTCGGGGGTAACTGCAGAAATCATCGCCACGGCGGCCCCCTCCATCGGCGAGGCCCTCTTTGATGCCAAGCTTTACTTGGACTTGTCCGGCCTCTTGGCCTGGACCCTGGTCCTTCTCTTGGTCGCCGCCTTGTTTCAAAAACTTTTCCGGGCCCTCCTTCATGTGATGATGAAGGCCCTTGCGAATCTGCCGGCCAGGGGCCCCCGGCCGGAAGGGCCTACTATGGACCAAGAGGGGCCCCTGGTGGACCTTTGTTCGGTCAGCAAGTCCTTTGACAAGGGGAGGGTCTTAGACCGGGCCAGTCACTCCTTTCAGCCCGGGAGTCTGACCTTTCTCCTGGGGCCATCGGGGGCCGGCAAGACCACCCTGGTCCGCCTCCTTTTGGAATTGGAGGAAGCGGATGAAGGCGAGATAAAGAGGAGGGAAGGCCTGACCTTCTCGGCGGCCTTCCAGGAAGACCGCCTGATCCCCTCATGGACCGTCCGCCAGAACCTCCTTTTGGTGGGGCCGGACCGGTCAGGCGACCTTGACCTTGAGCTTCAAGCCCTGGACCTGGAGGGGGAGGGGGAGAGCCCGGTAGAAGCCTTATCCGGAGGGATGAGGCAGAGGGTCTCCCTCCTCCGAGCCGGACTGGCTCCGGCCGACTTCCTGATTATTGATGAACCCTTCCGCGGCCTGGACCGGGCCAGCCGGGACCGGACGTGGACCTGGCTTAAGGACAGGGCCTTTCCCCGCTTCCAAGCGGTCCTTTTGGTCTTTCATGACCCGGAGGACCTGGATGCCCTTTCCCTTTCCCAACCCCCCGTCATCCTCCGACTGGAGGAGACCGGGCGGCTGGAAAGGCTAACCGATAGAAAGAGTCTCTATGACCCAGCAAACAACGACAAAAAAATCCAACCTTGAACTGATGGCCATCCTCCGCCCCTACTATAAAAAGAATGCGGGCCTCCTGGCCAAGGATCTCTTCTGTGCCGCCTTAACGACGGTATGCGACATCGTTCTTCCCCTCATCCTGTCCCGAATTACGGATACGGCCACCCGGGATGTGGCCAACCTGACGGTGGCCTTTATCGGGAAAATGTCGGCCCTCTACCTGGTCCTCCGCCTGGTGGAGATCGCCGCCCGCTACTTTATGCAGGGGACCGGCCACATCATGGGGGCAAAAATTGAGATGGACATGCGGTCGGACATGTACCGCCACCTCCAGACCCTGCCCCATGCCTATTTTTCCACCCACAAGACCGGCCACATCATGTCCAACCTGACCAATGACCTTTTTGATGTGACCGAGTTTTCCCACCACTGTCCGGAAGAGTACTTTATCGGGGCCATCAAGCTCCTGGCCTCCTTTATCATCCTGATCCGGGTGGATATCCTCCTAACCTTGATCCTCTTTGCCCTCATCCCCTTGTATTTTTATGTATCGGCCAAGTTCCGCCACCGCCTCCGCCAGGCCCAGATGGACCAGAGGCGGAAGATCGGGGACATCAACGCATCCATCGAGGATTCCTTCCTGGGCTTCTCCGTGGTCAAGTCCTTTTCCAACGAGGATGTGGAGGAGGAAAAATTCCAAAAGGATAACTCCGCCTTTCTCAAGATCAAGAAGGAATTCTATTATGCTATGGCCGCCTTCCAGTCCGTTTCCCGGATCTTTGATGGCCTCATGATGCTAACTGTCCTCATCTTCGGCGGCCTCTCCCTGGTTTGGGGGCGGATCAGCCCGGGTGAGTTCGTGGCCTATATCCTCTACACCCAGACCCTCCTGGTGACCCTGGCCCGGATCATCGAATTTACTGAGCAGTTCCAGCGGGGGATGACCGGCCTGGAGCGCTTCGACGGGGTCATGTCGACTCGGTCGGATATCCAGGAAAAAGAAGGGGCCCTGGACCTCAAGGAGGTCCGGGGAAGGTTGGACTTCGACCGGGTCTCCTTCACCTACCCCAATGCGGATGAACCCGTTATTGACGACCTGGATCTCGCCATCGAAGCCGGCCACCAGCTAGCTATCGTCGGGCCGTCCGGCGGGGGAAAGACTACCCTGACCAACCTCATCCCCCGCTTCTATGACGTGACGGGAGGAGCCATCCGGATCGATGGCCACGATATCCGGGACCTGACCCTCTCTTCCCTCCGCAACAATATCGGGATCGTCCAGCAGGATGTCTACCTCTTCTCGGACACGGTCGGGGCCAATATCGCCTACGGGAAGCCCGGGGCTAGCTATGAGGAAGTGGTTCGGGCAGCCAAGCTGGCCGGGGCCTATGACTTTATCATGGACCTGCCGGACGGCTTTGATGCCTATGTGGGCGAGCGGGGGGTCATGCTGTCGGGAGGACAGAAGCAGAGGATTTCCATCGCCCGGGTCTTCCTTAAGAACCCGCCCATCCTGATTTTGGATGAGGCCACTTCGGCCCTGGACAACCAATCCGAGCGCTTCATCCAGGAGTCCCTGGTCCGCCTGTCCAAGGACCGGACTACGGTGATCATTGCCCACCGGCTTTCGACCATCCGGGATGCGGAGGAGATCATCGTTCTTTCCGAAGGAAAAATTCAGGAGCGGGGGACTCACCAGGACCTCATGGCAGCTCGTGGGGCCTACTATGATCTCTACCAAGGAGGCCTGGATGGGGATGTAGAGGAGGATAAGGCATGGATTTAGAAATCAAAGGAAGGGACCGGGACTACCGGATCCACCTGGGTCGGGGGTCCCTCCGGTCCCTGGGCCACTATATGGACCTGAACCGGAGGGTCCTCATCTTAGCCGATGAGGACATTCCCGACACCTACCTTGACCAGGTGGCCTGCCAATGCCAATCCCCCTGCCCGGTCCGAGTCCCCTCCGGAGAGGGGGCCAAGAGCCTGGAAAGCTACGAGTCCATCCTTCGGGCCATGGTGGAGGAGGGATTTACCCGGAGAGACTGCCTCCTGGCCCTGGGAGGTGGGGTCGTTGGGGACCTGGGGGGATTTGTGGCGGCCAGCTACATGAGGGGGATTGATTTTTATACGGTCCCCACCAGCCTCTTGGCTCAGATCGACTCCTCCATCGGTGGAAAGACGGCCTTGAATTTTGGGGGGTTTAAGAATATGATTGGGGCCTTCCACCACCCCCGGTCGGTGGTGGTGGATCCGGATACCCTGGACAGCCTCCCCGACCGCCAATTCAGGAACGGGATGGGGGAGGTGATCAAGACAGCCGCCATCCTGGACCCGGACCTTTACCGGGCCCTCTGTGACCACGAGGCGGAGGACCGGATGGAGGAGGTCATCATGGCCTGCCTCCGGTCCAAGGCCCGGATCGTCGAGGAGGACTTTACCGACCATGGGGTCCGCCAGGTCCTGAACTTCGGCCATACCGTGGGCCACGCCATCGAAGCCTCATCAGACCTCCTCCATGGGGAGTCGGTGGCCGTGGGCATGACCTACTTTGCCTCGGCCGGAGTCTTGGAAAGTCTCCTCCCTCTCCTGGAATCCTACGGTCTTCCCACCCGGACCCCTGTCCCGGCGGTTACCCTCTTCCGGGCCATCCTCCACGACAAAAAGCTGGACCGGGGGGAGGTCCGGGCCATCTTCCTGGAGGAAGTGGGCCATCCGGAAATCCGTCGGATCAGCCTGGAGGAGATGGAAGACCTCCTTCAGAAGAAGGAAGAAGAAAATGTCAACAAGGAGGACACCCGTGTCTGATCTTTTTGGAAAATCCGTCCAGCTCAGCCTCTTTGGAGAAAGCCATAGTCTGGGCATGGGCTTTGTATTAACCAACCTCCCTCCGGGCCTCCCCATTGACAAGGACTATATTGAAGAGGCCCTGGGCCGGCGGCGGGGTCTGGAATCCGTATCCACCCCCCGTCGGGAAAAGGATGATTATGTCTTCCTTTCCGGGATCCGAAAGGACCCGGAATCCGGGAGGATTTGGGCTTCCGGAACCCCCCTGGCTGTCTTAATCTGGAACAAGGACTTGGATGCCAAGCCCTATGAGGATCTTAAGGACCTCCCTCGGCCCAGCCATGCGGACTACACCGGAAATATCCGCTACCGGGGCTTCCAGGACTACCGGGGCGGGGGGGCTTTCTCAGGTCGTTTGACCTGTCCGGTGGTTTTTGCCGGGGCCATGGTCCGGAAGGTCCTGGAAGACCGGGGGATTTTCGTTGGGAGTCATATTGCCCAGGTCGGCCCCCTGGAAGACAGTCGATTTGCAGACTGCGGGGACCCGAAAGAGGCAGTGAAGAGAGTGGCGAAATCCGACTTTCCCCTGGTGAATGATGACCTTCGGTCCGACTTCCTGACCCTCCTGACCCGGGCCAGGGAGGAGAAAGATTCCCTGGGTGGCCGGCTGGAGACCATGGTTACCGGATTGGGGCCTGGCTATGGGAGCCTCTTTTTTGATAAGTTGGATGCTCGCCTGGCCCACGCCATCCTGACCATACCCGGGGTAAAGGGAATTTCCTTCGGATCGGGTTTCCAGCTGGCGACGATGAAGGGGTCCCAGGCCAACGACCCCATGGTCATGACCAAAAAGGGGCCGAGCTTTCTGACCAACCATTCGGGGGGGATCCAAGGGGGGATTTCCAACGGCATGCCTCTGGTTTTCCAAACGGTCGTCAAACCCACCCCCTCCATCGGAAAGGTCCAGAGGACGGTCAACCTGAAAACAGGTAAAGAAGAGGAGATCCACATTCGCGGCCGCCACGACCCGGCCATCGTCCACCGGGTCTATGAGGTGGTCAATTCCTTAACCGCCCTGGTTCTTTTTGACTTGATTTTGTCCCAGGAGGGTCCGGATTCCTTTCTTTCTCCGGAAGATCCCCGGTCCTGACCGAAAACGAAAGGAGGGACCATGCATACCTACGGACTCTTAGGCTGGCCCTTGGCCCAGAGCTTTTCTCAAGACATCCACCGACGCTTGGCGGACTATTCCTATGCCTATTTTGAAGTTCCTCCCGACTCCTTTGCCGAATTTATGACCCAAAGGGCCTTCCGGGCCATTAATGTGACCATTCCCTACAAGGAGGCGGTCATTCCCTATTTGGAGGGGATGGATGAGGGGGCCTGGGCCTGTGGGGCGGTCAATGTGGTGGTCAACCGGGAGGGAAAGCTCTACGGTTACAATACAGACGTCCTGGGCATGGAGGAGGGGCTAGGCAGGGCCGGCTTCTCCCTGGCCGGCAAGTCCGCCCTGATCTTGGGAACGGGGGGGACTTCCAAAACCGCCGCCTATGTCCTGAGGAAACTGGGGGCCGGCCGGGTCCGGAAGGTCTCTAGGACCGGGCGAGAGGGGGCCTTGACCTACCAGCAAGCCCTGGTTCTTGAGAAGGATGTGGACTTTTTGATCAACACCAGCCCGGTGGGCATGGCCCCGGACCCCATGGACCGTTTAGCCATCCCTCCCTCCGCATTCTCCAAACTGGAGGGGATTTATGATGTGGTCTACAACCCCATCCGGACGCCCCTGGTTATCCAAGGAGAAAAGGAGGGAATTCCCTCCATCGGCGGCCTCTATATGCTGGTCCTCCAGGCCTTTTATGCCGCCCGGCTCTTCCTTGACCAAGACCTGGACCGGAGTAAAGCGGATAGGGTCTTCCGGGACTTAGTGGCAGAAAAGCGGAATATCGTCCTGACCGGGATGCCGGCTTCGGGCAAGACCACTGTGGGTCGTTTCCTGGCCTGGAAGATGGGACGGAAGCTGGTGGATACCGACCGGGTCATTGAAGATCGAACCGGACGCCACGTCTCGGAGATTTTGCTGGAAGAGGGGGAGGAGGCCCTACGAGACCGGGAGGCCAAGGTCATCTCGGACCTCCGACTGGAGACCGGTCTGGTTATTTCCACCGGGGGCGGAGCCATCCTCAAGGAGGAAAACCGGGATGCCCTACGGGCCAACGGCCTGGTCTACTTCCTGGACCGTCCGGTAGGAGAACTTTTCTCCACCTACCGCCGTCCCTTGACGCCCAACCGCCAGGCCATGGAGGACCGCTACCGGGAACGGGTGGACCTCTACCGCCAGGCCGATGTTCACTTGGATATCCGGTCCATGGAATCCGACCAGGTGGCAGAGAAAATCATGGCCGATTGGCCCCGACAGTGCCTGATGGGGGGGCGGTTATGACCATTGAGATTTTTCCCTGCCGACTGGAGGGTCGGGTTGAACTCCCGCCTTCCAAGAGCCAGGCCCACCGGGCCCTCTTTTTAGCCTCTCTTTCGAGTAGGGAGACCTTCTTCCGTCCCTGGGAGGAGAGCCGTGATCTCCTAGCCAGCCGGACCGGTCTGGAGGCCCTGGGTGCCGTCATCCATAAGGAAGGGGAGGGGGTCAGGGTCCATGGACCCTTGGCCGGTCGGGGCGGGGGAGACCGGTCCCCCCTCACCATCCCTGTAGGGGAGTCGGGGACCAGCCTCCGCTTCCTCATCCCCCAGGCTATTGCCCTTGACAGACCGGTCCTTTTTCAGGGGGAGGGCCGGCTCATGGACCGCCCCCTGGATGCCTTCCAAGCCCTTTTCACTGCCCGGGACTTAACCTTCAAGAGGGAGGGAGACAGGCTCCTGGTCAAGGGGCCCCTGGAAGCCGGGGACTTTGTCCTCCCGGGGGACGTCTCCTCCCAGTTCCTCTCCGGCCTCCTCCTGGCCCTTCCCCGCCTGGAGGGGAGGTCCTCCTTGACGGTGACCAAGCCCTTGGTCTCCACCCCTTATCTTGAGATGACCCTGGCCATGATGGAGGATTTCGGCCTGGCCTATGAGGTCCGGGACCGGGGAGACCGGATAATCTATCTTGTGGAAGGCCCCCAGGAGCCCTCGCCAAAAAAACTGACCCTGGAAGGGGACTGGTCCAACGGAGCCGCCTTGGATCTCTTTAACCTCATTGGCAGCCGAGTGGACCTGAACCGTCCGGAAGGCTCCAGCCTCCAGGGAGACCGGGACTACCCCCGGTTTTTCCAAGCCCTGGTCCGGGGCCCCGGTCGGGTGGACCTGGAGGACCACCCTGACCTGGGACCCATTCTCTTCAGCCTGGCCGCCTTGAAGGGCGGAGGTGATTTCACAGGGACCCGTCGGCTCAAGGACAAGGAATCCTCCCGGGCCCAGACCATGCAGGAGGAGTTGGCCAAGCTGGGCATCGAGGTCCGCCTGGGAGAGGACTGGGCCCGGGTGGAGGCCGGATCTCTCCATCCGCCAAGGGAAACTCTTTCTAGCCATGGTGACCACCGCCTGGTCATGGCCCTGGTCCCCCTGCTGACCATCACCGGGGGAATTTTAGAGGGAGAGGAAGCTGTAGACAAGTCCTTCCCCTCCTATTTTGAAAAGCTGGAAAGCCTATCCCTGAACTACCGCCGTCTTTAAGTCATGAGAAAGGAGGCTGAGATGAAAGAAATACGAGACCTGCCCCTTCCCGGGGACTTGAAGAAAGACCTTCCTCTTTCTTCTGTTTCCGCCTGCCTCCGCCGGTCTAAGATTCGGGAAATGAAGGAAATTCTAACCGGCAGGGATGACCGCCTCATTCTTGTCATCGGCCCCTGTTCTGCCGACCGGAAGGGTCCAGTCATGGATTACATCAAAAGGCTAGGCCGCCTCCAAAAGGAAGTGTCCGAACAAATTCTCCTGGTCCCCCGGGTCTACGTCGAAAAACCCCGGACCCGGGGAACCGGATATAAAGGGATGGTGGAATTTCCCGACCCCCTGAAAGGCCCCGATCTCTCCCGTGGGCTTTTCGCCAGCCGGGACCTCCTCCGGGAGGTCCTGGAGGAAGGCTCTTTTGCCCCGGCCCTGGAGCTGGTCTATCCCGACCACTATGCCTACTTTGATGACCTCATGGCTTACCTGACCATCGGGGCCAGGTCGGTGGAAAGCCCGGGTATCCGGATGTTAGCCTCCGGTATGAACCTCCCGGTGGGGGTCAAAAATCCCACATCGGGCGACCTCTCGGTGGCCATGGCCTCCCTCCTCTCCATCCAGATGGCCCAGCGCTTCCCCTACCGGGGGAAGGAGTGGGAGAGCTTGGGCAACCCCTATGCCCACCTCATCCTCCGAGGTTACAGCGACCGGACGGGCCGGCCCAGGCCCAATTTTGGCCCGGAATTCCTGGAAGAGGTCCGGGACCGGTTCAAGGAAAGCAGGGCAATGAACCCCGCCGTCCTAGTGGATGCCAACCACTCGAATTCCGGCAAGGATCCGGACCGGCAGGTGGATATTATTCGCTCCCTCATGGACCTTCGTTCCCGCTTGCCCTGGGTCAAGACCCTGGTCAAGGGTTTCATGGTGGAATCCTATCTCCTGGATGGGGCCCAGGCTGAGGATGGGATCGTGGAGGGGAAGTCCATCACCGACCCCTGTCTGGGCTGGGAAAAGACCCGGACCCTCCTCCTGAACCTGGCCCAAGGAGGGAGAAGATGAAGCTGGTCGTCTGCCTGTCGGCAAGGAACCGGGAAGAGGCTATGGCTCGATTGAACCTTTTGGAGGGCCTGACCTATGACTTCCTGGAATTTCGGGCAGATGCCTGGGACCGAGCCTGGACTGGGGAAAGTCTCCTGACCATCGTCCGGACCATCAAAAGAAGAATCGGCCCCCACCCCCTGATTTTGACCCTCCGAACCGCCCGTGAGGGAGGGGAAGATTCCGGGATGGATGAGAAGAAAAAGGCGGTTATCCTGCACGACCTCCTGGAGGCCTGTCTGGAAGGGGGCCCGGGACCTGACCTGGTGGACCTGGAATGGTCCATGGGGAGGGAGGAAGTTAAGAACTTGGGAGACTTGGTCCGGACGAAAAGGATGGGCCTCATCCTCTCCGCTCACCGCTTTGATGGTCCCTACTCCGCCCGGGAGGCGGAGGACCTTTACCTGGATATGGTGGAAGCTGGGTCCGACTACCAAAAGCTGGCTTTCCGGGTGGACCGGTCCGAGGACTTGGAAGGACCCTCCCAAGGCTTGGCCCGGGCCATGGACCGGAGGCCGGACATCCGTCCCATCCTGGTCGGGATGGGGGAGGCGGGTCGGGCCAGCCGCCTGCCCGGCCCGACCAATCCCTCTCTTTGGACCTTTGGATGTCTAGGAAAAAAAACCGCCCCCGGCCAGATAGAGGCGGAGGCGGTCAGTCGCTTGCTGAATAAAAATTAGGAAAAGAAGGACTTGATTCTCGTCCAGAGGGAGGGTCCTTTTTTTTCGTCCGAAGGAAGCTTAACCAGACTTTTTGAGGACTCTTCCATGAAGTGGTTTTGGGCGATAAAGGGATCCCTTCCATCTTCGATGGGGTGTAAGTCCCCGTCAGGGCCGAAGACTCGGCTTTTTTTGTTGTCCTGGAATTGCCGGTTCATGAAGTCCAGTATTTCTTCTTTGATCTGGGGGTCATAGACCGGACAGAGGATTTCCACCCGGTGTTCGGTGTTCCGGGTCATGAGGTCGGCGGATCCGATGTAGATCTTGGGATCCTCCTTGCCGAAGATATAGACTCGGGCGTGCTCCAGGAAGCGGCCTACGATGGACCGGCATTCCACGTTCTCGGTCTTGCCCGGGATTCCGGGAAGGAGGCAGTTGATCCCCCGGATGATCATCTGAACCCGCCCCCCGGCCTGGGAGACATCCGCGACCTTGTCGATGAAGTCCCGGTCGGTGAAGGAGTTCATCTTGAAGAAGCAGAAGCCCTCAGGGCCTTTTTCCTTTTCATTTTCCATGAGGTCGAGGAGGGTGGGTTTGACGGTGGAGGGGGACTGGAGGAGGTGCGTGTAGGATCCGAAGAGGTTGCCCAGCTGGAGGTTGCGGAAGAAGTTGTTGGCGTCGTTCCCGATCTCTGGGTCAGCGGTCATGAGGGAGAGGTCGGAATAGCCCATGGCCGTTGATTCATTGTAGTTTCCTGTCCCGATTTGGGTGATATAGGACCAGGAGTTCCCGTTCTTTAGGGTAAGAAGGGTGACCTTGGAGTGGACCTTATAGCCTCCCATTCCGTAGATGATGTCGCAGCCGGCATCGTAGAGCTCACGGGAGTAGTCCAGGTTGGACTGCTCATCGAACCGGGCCCGGAGTTCCATGAGGACCAGGACTTCCTTGCCGGCCTCGGCCGCACGGCAGAGGGCATCCACCAGGCGGGAGTTGTTGGCCAGGCGGTAGATGGTGATTTTGATGGAGACCACCCGGTCATCATGGGCCGCCTGGTCCATGAGCTTGAGGTAGGAGTCCATGGAATCGTAGGGGTAGGAGAAGAGCCAGTCCTTTTCCCGGACCTTCTCGATCAGGTCGCCGGAGAAGCCCATCCGCTCACCCAGACGGGGGAGGTAGCGGTCGTAGGTGTGGTTGATCATGAAGTCCCGGTCCAGGTATTCCTTGAGTTCGGAGACATAATCCATGGCCAGGGGCGCATCGGACTGGATGATCTGGTCGGGCTCCAGGCCCAGTTCTCCGCAGAGGAAATCCACAAAGGCTTCTTTGTCCTTCTCATTGACTTCCACCCGGACGGCCTGGAGGCGGTTTCTCTTTTTCAGGATTTTTTTCATCAAGGACCGGTAGTCCACATCTTCATAAGAGACCTCATCATCCGCAGACAGGTCGGCATTCCGGGTAACCCGGATGATGGTCTTCTGAAGGATCTCGAACTTGGGATAGCAGAGGTCCACATGTTCATAGAGGACCTTAGAGGTCCGGATGAAGGGGTAGCCCAAATCCGTGGGCAGCTTGATGATTTTGGGGAGGAAGTTGGGGATGGGGACGATCCCGTAGGTGACTTTGCCCTTTTTCTCCAGCTTAAGAATGACGTACTCCGACTTGTTCTCCAGGAAGGGCAGGGGACGGTGAAGGGAGAGGGTCTGGGGGGAAAGGATGGGGAAGATATAGTCCTGGAAATACTTTTTCACCGCCCGGACCTGGGCATTGGTCAGCTCATCAATGGTGAGGTTATAGACCCCATACTTCTCGAATTCCCGGTCAATTTTTTCAAAGACCCGGTCTTTGAGAAGATAGAGTTCCTGCATCTTTTGGAAGATGGCCCGGAGCTCGCCGGAAGGGGTCAGCCCGCTCTTGTTGTCGATATTATCCTCATTAAAGAGGGCCAGGTCGGTCAGCCTGCCCACCCGAACCATGCAGAACTCATCCAGGTTGGAGCAGAAGATCTTAATAAAGTTGAGCTTTTCAAAAAGAGGGACGTCGTCATCCAGGGCTTCCTCCAGGACCCGGCGGTTGAAATTGAGCCAGGAGAGCTCCCGGTTTTGGGTGAATGAGGTGTCCCATTTTTCGTTTTCATTGGGGGTATTATCGGCCACGGGGATGTTGTCTGCCAAACGGTTTTCGCCAAGGTCCATCGTCAAACCTCCTTTTGTTTATTGAACAAGTAGCCCTCACGCACCCCGTTTTGGCTAATGGTCAAGTCGAAACAGGAGAGGGTCTTCATGACCTCCTGGAGGATGATCATTCCGGGAAGCTGGGTGTGGAGACGTTCAGGGGTAACTTTTAAGACCGTCTTTAGGGAAGAGGAGTCATGGGTTAAAAAGCGGAGGGAGAGGTCTTCAATCTCAGCTAAAGTGGTTTGACCATTGCCTTCCTTTTGGTTGATTTCCTGGGCCAAGTTCCCGACCGCCCGAATGGTCCCGCCCACGCCGAATGCCTGGTTAGAGGCGGCCAGGGGGAGGGGGTAGCGCTCAAGGAGCTCGACCACATAGGACTTGATTAAGCGGTATTCCTCGACGGTGGGGATCAAGTCTTTGACGAAGGCCCGGTGGAGGGAGAGAGAGCCCTCAGGAATAGATGAAGTAGAAATGTACTCGCCTTTTCTGACCAGGGTAACCTCCGTTGACCCGCCCCCGATGTCGATGACATAGCCCTCTTCGAAGGGACCCAGGTCAAGGCAGAGGCCCAAATAGGAGAAGTAGCCCTCATCCTGTCCGGAGACCAGCTCCACCCGGATACCGGATTCTTTTTCAATGTTTTTCAGGATTTCCTGAGCATTGGAAGCATTCCGGATGGCAGCCGTGGCAAAGGCATAGCATTCATCAATTTCCAAGTCATCCAGGATTCGCTTAAATTTCTTCAGGGTCTTGGAAGCCTTCTGGATCCCGGACTCCGTCATCTTCTCATCGATGAGGTAGGAGGCCAAGCCGGCAAAAGTCTTTTTGGAGACCACCGTCTTAAAGCCCTCAGCATTTTTTGTCGGTCGGTACAAATTGAGCCGGATGGTATTGGACCCGATATCGATCACACCGCTTAAATAGTCTTTTGACATGATCCCCCCCTTTATTTTTCTACATCCTGTGAAAAGCAAATGAGAATCTCTTTTCATGAGCCCGGAGGCCGGACCCACCAGCTTTATTATATCCCAAGTGGGCCAGCTATGGCGGAATATGAGCCCTCCAGGGTGGGATCGTCCTGGTTAGGGCCGAAATCCTGGCTTGACCAGAGCGGGAACCCTATTTGTAGCGGAATTCAGACTCCGATAATAGCAGGAACCCTGCCAATTTGAAAAAACATGAGGATAACAGGGTTTGGAACCCTGACAATTCGCAGAATCTCAAAAACATCAGGGGCGAAAATGACCCTGATAATCGGGCGAATGGCAAGAAAAGCAGGGTAAAAACCCTGATAACTTGACGAATCATAGAAACATCAGGGTCAAAAACCACCCTGACAATCTAATAGGATCGCAAATTTGTCAGGGTGGAAAACCCTGATTTTTCGAGAAAAAAAGGGAATAGCAGGGTCTGGAGCCCTGATATTTTTTTGAGTCTCAAAAATATCAGGGGTGAAAACTACACTGACTTACCCATAAAAAAGAGTGTGGCAAAACAACATGTTGTTTTGCCACACTCTTTAGAAATAAGTTTTGTGTTTTTCTGAGGCTACATGAACCAGTAAGCCTCGTGCTTCTCAGCCTACATAAAGATGTAGCGGAGAATGAAGATGAAGGCGAGAACCGCCATGAGGGGGGAGATGTCCTTTTTCTTCCCGGTCAGGAGCTTGAGGATGACGAAGGAGACCACGCCCATGGAGATGCCCTCAGCAATGGAGTAGAAGAGGGGCATGGAGAGGATGGCCAGGTAGGCGGGGAAGGCCTCGGTCAGGTCGGATAGGTCGATCTTGACGACGGCGGTGAACATGGAGAAGCCGACATAGATCAGGGCTGATGCCGTCGCAAAGCCCGGGATGGCAATGAAGATCGGGGAGAGAATCATGGCCAGGGCGAAGAGGACACCGGTGGTGACAGCGGTGAGTCCGGTCCGTCCGCCGGCTTCCACACCGGCTGAGGATTCGACGAAGGTGGTGACGGTGGAAGTCCCCAGAACAGCTCCGGTGGAGGTGGCGACAGCGTCGGCTAAAAGGGCACCGCGAGCCTGGGGGAGGCGGCCTTGGCTATCCAGCATGTCTGCCTTAGCGGCTACGCCGGCCAGGGTTCCGACGGTATCAAAGATATCGACGAAGAGGAAGGCAAAGGTGATGGAGAAGAGTTCCAAGGGCGAGATGGCTGAAAAGTCGATTTTGAAGGCTTGTCCGACCAGGCCGGAGAACTCCTCAAAGTGGGGGGCGGACCAGGAGGGATAGAGGGAGTAGAAGCCTTCTTCAATATTGGGAACATAGAGGCCGGCGGCCTGGGCAATCATGCCCAGAACCCAGGAGGAAAGGATGCCGATGAGGATGGCCCCTTTGACCTTCTTGTGGGTCAGGACAACAATAATGATGATCCCGATCAAGCAGAGAAGGGCAGAGATGCCGGCGGTGTTGAAGTTCTTATTCAGGCCGGAGAAAGAAACCAGGGTGGCCGGGCTGGCAACCACCAACTTGGCGGATTGGAGGCCGATAAAGGCGATGAAAAGGCCGATTCCGCAGGAGATGGCGTTTTTCAGGGACAAGGGGATGGCATTGAAAATGGCTTCCCGGACATTGGTCAGGGAAAGGACAATAAAGATCAAGCCTTCCAGGAATACGGCGAAGAGGGCAATTTGGTAGGGATAGCCCATCTTCAAGACCACCGTGTAGGCAAAGAAGGCATTCAGCCCCATCCCCGGCGCAAGAGCAAAGGGCAGGTTGGCGAAGATGGCCATGCAGAAGCAGCCGATGGCGGATGCAATGGCGGTGGCGATCAATACGCCCCCGGCCGGCATGCCCGCATCGCCCAAAATCTGGGGATTGACCGCCAGGATGTAGGCCATGGTCACAAAGGTCGTAATGCCCGCCATGATTTCGCTCCGGACCGTTACCTTATGGTCAGAGAGCTTGAAGTATTTCTCGAACATAGATTCCTCCTTAGTAAAAGAATAAAAAGGGTGCGATAAAAAATAAAAGCATACCCAGTTTACTACATATTGCCCATCTCTGAAACTTTTTGGTGAGATTTGGTATAATGTGTGACATCGTCTTCTATAAATCTTCTAAGGCTTGGCCGGGAATTCCCGACCGGCAATCAGAAAGGATAAAGTATTGGACCCCATGAAAAAGAATGAGAACAGTCCGGTCAAGGACAAAAAGATTTCCGGTTGGGACATTTTTTCCACCCTCTTCCGGATTAATGCCGTCACCTTCGGGGGAGGCTACACCATCATCCCCATCATCCGCCAGGAATTTGTGGAGAAGCGAGGCCTCCTCTCCGATGATGATATGTTGGATATCATTGCCGTAGCGGAGTCGGGCCCCGGAGCCATGGCCGTTTCCACCTCCTATTTGCTGGGGATGAAGCTGGACGGGTTTTTCGGGGGGCTTATGGGGATCCTGGGCTCCACCCTCCCGCCCCTGATCATCATCACGGTGGTTTACTTCATCTATTCGGCCATGGCCAACAACCCCCTGGTCCGGGCCGCCCTCCGGGCGATGTCAGGCGTTATCGTGGCCATGCTGATTTTTTCCGTCAAGGGCCTTTTTGTCCCCGCCGTGAAAAAGCATAAAGCCCTCTCCCTAGCCCTCATGGCCTTTGCTTTTGTCGCTTCCTATTTTGAGATCCTGGATGTGGCCTACATCGTCCTGATCATGATCGTCATCGGCATCGTGGTCTTCGGCTTCATCCTGAAAGAAGATGGAGAGAATGAGTCCGAGGAGGTGAGCCAATGATTCTTTTCGTCAAACTCTACCTGGTTCTGTTGGAAGTCGGAGCCCTGGCCTTCGGTGGTGGTCTGGCCACCCTTCCCCTCCTCCAGCAAGCCCTGGTCCATGACCAGGCCTGGTTGTCCGCCACCGAATGGACCGACGTCTTCACCATCTCCAATATGACCCCCGGTCCCATTGCCATCAATGCGGCTACCTTCGTGGGGACAAAGATGGGGGCGACCCTGGGTCTGGGCCTATTTGGCCAGGTTTTGGGATCCATTGTTGCCTCATTGGGCGTCATCACCCCCCAAATCATCCTCATGACCATTCTGGCCCACCTCATGTTTAAGGGAAGGACCTTCAAACCCCTCAACTGGGCCATCCAAGCCCTCCGGTCCGCCACCGTTGGCCTGATCGCCGCCATCACGGTTAACCTGTTTTTCACCAACCTATTCCCCTCAAGCATGGAAGAAGGAGCCCGGGCTTTTGTCCGCTTTGGGGGGATCGGTCTGGACCTCATGGCCTTTATCCCCTTCCTGGCTGCCCTCTATTTCCTGTCCAAAAAGACGGATATGACCAAGCTCCTTTTGGGCGGGGCGGCCTTCGGGATCCTGGTTCAGCTGGTTCTCCAGGCTATCCCCGGGGTATAAAATTTGAAAGGAAGATCCTTGATCCGCCTCCCCTCCCAAGCCGATTTCGACCTGAAGAAGATTGCAGAAAGCGGCCAGTGTTTCCGCTTAATGCCGGCTCAGCCTCCCCGTGAGACTGAGCTTTTCTCACTCCTTCATTCAAAGGGAACCAGCATAGAATCCTACCGACTCCCTGTGAAGGACCGGGTCCTTTTCCTGGGACAGGATGGAGAAGGCCGGGTGTATATGGATTGCTCGGATGAGGATTTTGAAGAAATCTGGGCCCCTTATTTTGACCTGGATAGGGATTACCGGGCCGTTCGGGAGGGGGTGGACGCCAAGAAGGATTCTTTTTTAGCCCAAGCCCTGGAATCGGGCAAGGGGATCCGGATCCTCCGCCAAGATCCCTGGGAATGCCTGGTGACCTTTGTCATTTCCCAGCGAAAGAATATTCCCGCTATCCAAAAGGCTGTGGAAACTTTGGCCCAAGAGGGGGGAGACCTCCTGGCCTTCGATGGGGAGGAAAGGCCCATCTATCGCTTCCCGGGCCCTCGGGAGGTCCACGCTTTTTCGGAGGATTCCTTCAAGAGGATCCGACTGGGCTACCGAGAAAAATACATCCGGAGGCTGGCCGCTGACCTGGCTCAGACCCCCGGTATCTTGGAGACTTACCGTGATCTCTCCGATCCCGACCTCATGGACCGCCTTCTTTCCTTTTACGGTGTAGGCATCAAGATCGCCTCCTGTGTGGCCCTTTTCGCCTATGGGCGGCTGGACCTGGCCCCTATCGACGTCTGGATGGAGAGGGTCAGCCGGGACTATTATGGGGGAGAGATGGACCTGACCGCCTATTCTCCCCATGCCGGCCTCATCCAACAATATCTTTTTTACCATATCCGCCTGATCCAAGGGGGCTTGCCTCGGCCGGAAGCAAGGCAAGACGGAAGGAGCGACTGAGACCATGCCCTATCTCTTATCTTTTTTAGAAGGTCTGATTACCTTTATTTCCCCCTGCCTATTGCCCATGCTCCCCATATACCTGGCCTACTTCGGCGGTGGAGGGGGGAGGACCAGGTCCGGGATGGTGAAAAATGTCCTGGCCTTTATCCTGGGCTTCAGCCTGGTCTTTATGGCTATGGGGGCCTTGGCAGGAAGCCTGGGCTTTCTCTTGAGGAAGCACCGGGTCCTGGTCAACCTTCTGACAGGGGGAGTGGTGGTCTTTTTCGGCCTCCAATACCTGGGCCTCTTCCAGCTTTCCTTCTTTCGGGGTATGGGAGCGGGGAAGGAAAGGGCAGAACTCACGCCATGGAAGTCCTTCCTTTTCGGCCTGACCTTTTCCCTGGCCTGGACCCCCTGCTTAGGTTCCTTTCTTGGAGCCGCCCTCATGTTGGCCGGTCAACAGGCCCACATGGTGGAGGGCTTAGCCATGCTCCTTGCCTATTCCATGGGCTTGGCCATCCCCTTTTTCCTCTCCGCCCTCCTGATCGACCAACTGGAATCAACCTTTGATGGCATCAAGGCCCATTATGGGACTATCCAAAAAGTTTCCGGTATCGCTCTTGTCATCATGGGCCTTCTTATGGCCACGGGTCTCCTCCAGAGGCTGTTCACCGTCCTCTCCTAAAGTAGAAGGGAAGTCAATGATGCAAAAGAAGAATGCGAAAAAGAATTGGGGGCTGGTTTATCTCCTGGCCATCATCCTGGTCCTGGTCTGCGCCGGCCTGTCCTACTATTTTCTTAAAGATAAGGGAGCTCAAACCCTTCCCCAAAGTACAAAGGTCGAAAAAAAGCAAGAGACGGGGGTGGAAGCCCCTGACTTTGTTATGGAAGGGGCCATGGGGAATGAGGTCTCTTTAAAAGATTTTATGGACAAGCCGGTCGTCCTCAACTTCTGGGCCTCCTGGTGTCCACCCTGCCGGGCGGAAATGCCCCTCTTCAATACTACTTATCGGGAGTATAAGGATAAGGTAAACTTTATTTTCTTAAATGTAACGGATGGACTCCAGGAGACCAAGGAATCCGCTCAAGAGTTTTTGAAAAACAAGGATTTTTCTTTCCCGGTCTATTATGATACAAACTTGGAAGGGGTCTCCGCCTTCCAGGTGGCAGCCTATCCGACTACAGTTTTGATCAAGGACGGAAGGGTGGTTCAAACCATACAGGGCATGGTGATGGAAGGGGATTTGGAAGCAGGCCTGAAAAAACTGCTTGATGGAGGAGAATCGAAATGAGAGTGGCACTGATCACAGGAGCTTCCTCAGGATTGGGATGGACATTGGCCGAACTGGTCGACCAGGAAGAGGCCATGGATGAGATTTGGCTCCTTGCCCGCCGGGAAGACCGTCTAAAAAAACTGGCTCAATCCCTGAAGACCCCCTGCCGCCTCCTTCCCTGGGACATGAGTGGAGAGGAGTGGGCAGGGAAGCTCAAAGACCTCATGGAAAAAGAAGAACCGGACCTGGCCCTGGTCATCAACAACGCCGGGATCGGTAAGGCCGGGATCTTTGAGGACTTGGAGGGGGACCATATTCAAGGCCTTCTGGACCTCAACATCCGTGGGCTGACCCTGGCCACCCATATCTGCCTTCCCTTCATGAGGAAGGGGGGGCGGATTATCAATGTCGCATCCGTTGCCGCCTTCCTTCCCCAACCGGGTTTGGCCATCTATTCGGCCTCCAAGTCCTATGTTCTCTCCTTCTCCCGGGCCCTCCACCGGGAGGTCAGGAAGAGGGAGATTTCAGTAACTGCGGTTTGTCCCAACCCCATGATGACCGAATTTTTCAACCTTTCCGGGGGAATCGGGCCGACCGGTTTGAAACGATTGGGCCTGGACCGGGTTGACCGGGTCGCCCGGAAAGCCCTGGACCGGTCACGGCGGGGGAAGGACCTATCGATCACCCACCCCACAGCCTATGTCATCCGGTTTTTCTCAAAAATCCTTCCCCACTCCTTTGTTCTTTGGGTGGAGGGCTTGATGGGCTTTTATTAGATTCTGTTGGGGCGGTATACGCAGAAAAAAGAGGCTGTGTCTGAAAGAGAGAATCTTTCGGACACAGCCTCTTTTCGTTGGAGGAGGATTTAAAGGTCGGATACGTCGGGGTATTTGTCGGTGTCGAAGGTGTTGAATTGGGAGAGGTCTCCGGTATCATAGCCTTTCTTATACCAGCGCATTCTTTGGTCGGCGGTCCCGTGGGTGAAGGATTCAGGAGTGACATGGCCCTGCATCCGTTTTTGGATGGTGTCATCGCCGATGGCCCAAGCAGCTTTGATGGCATCCTCAATATCCCCCTTCTCCAGATAGCCCCGGTCGGCCTGGTAGCGGGCCACTACCCCGGCCAGGTAATCGGCTTGAAGCTCCAATCGGAGGGTGAGTTTGTTGAAGTCGGATTGGCTGGCCTTGGACCGGAGGCGGTTGACCTGGTCCATGATGCCCAGGACATTCTGGACATGGTGACCGATCTCGTGGGAAATCACGTAGGAGAGGATGAAGTCGCCCTCATCGGCCCCGAATTCTTTAATCAAGGTGTCATAGAAGGAAAGGTCCATATAGACGGATTGGTCCTGGCCACAGTAGAAGGGGCCCATGCCGGATTGGGCGATGCCGCAGCCGGATTTGACATTATCCTGGAATATATACATGGTGGCCTCCTTATATTGGGTGCCTTCCTTGGCCAGGAGACTATGCCAGGTATCCTCCGTGTCGGCCAGGACCACGCTGGAATAGTCATAAAGGACCTTTTCCTTTTCAGAAAGCTGGAGCTCCTCCTGCTTGATATCCCGGGTTTGGATGGCTCCGCCGGATAGGCCGGCATTCAGGGCGGCGAAGGGGTTCCCGGTCAGGGCGAAGACCACCAGGCCCATGATGATGCCACCCAGGCCCAGGCCCATGCCTGCCCGTCCCCGTCCGCCGGAGCGTATATTGGAAGATTGTCTGCGGTTTTGCCATTTCATTTCATCGTCCTCCTTCTATTCGAAAACGCATATACTTTATATTTACCAGATCCGCAATATCTTAAACCCTTGTCTCCTTTTCCCGCCTAGGTTTCCCCCGGTCTCTATGTTAAAATAAGAAGAATTTACCCATTTTATCCTGAAGGAGCCCAAATGAAGCGACTTTTTTGCAGCGATTTTGACAATACGATTGCGCGCAAGGGGAAGATCCCGAAAGAAAACGTGGAAGCCGTCCACCGCCTGAATGACCACGGGATGGATTTTGTCCTGGTTTCCGGTCGGCCGGCTGGGAATATCCGGTATCTTTTCAAAAAATACGGGATAAGGGGCCACATCATTGCCAACAACGGGGCCCTATGCCTCCCGGGTGGGGTAGGGCCGGCCCAAGGTTACCCCATCCCGCCGGAGGAGGCCAAGGCCCTGATTGACCGGGCAGAAAGAGAAGGCTGGAACTACCTCTTCTATAGCGAAGAGGTCTGCTATTTCCCGACATCCTGGTCCCGGCTCCTGGGCTCCTGCATCGCTTCCGGGATCGTCAACTTGCGCACGGGAATGAAGGTCGGGTCTTTTTCCCCTCGGAAGCCCCATTTTCTGGAAAAAGGAGCCTTCAAAATGAACATCTATGTGAAGAAGGATCTCCAGGGGCTCATCGATGAGATCAATTCGTCCGGAGGCCTGTCAGCCACCCAATCCGGGGATGATAAGGTGGAAGTGATGGCCGGAGGGGTCAACAAGCTCCAAGGGATACGGACCCTGACCCGGACTCTCCAGGTTCCCATGGACCGAGTGGTGGCCATTGGCGACTTTGATAACGATGTGGAGATGCTGGAGGGGGCCGGCTGGTCCTTCGCCATGAGCGACGGGTCGGACCGGGCCATCCAAGCAGCCAAGATGACCACGGACCCGGTCGACCGGATGGGCTTTGTTAAGGCGGTTGACTGGATTATCGCTCACCCCGAGGCCGGCCTCCTTTTGGCCTAGGTGGAGGAAGAAATAGAAATGAGGGCAGGAGACTTGCCGGAGAAGACGGGAGAGAAAGAATTGAAGACAATGAAGATGATTGCGGAGGGGAGACCCCCCATCTATGCCAATGAATTTGCTGCCGGCATGGACCTATCCATCGCCGACAAGGGCGGGGTGGATTTCGAGCCGGGGGACCATAAGACCATCCATACCGGGGTCAAGCTGTCCATTCCCGAGGGCTATTTCGGCCTGGTTTGCATCCGGTCCAGCCTGGGAAGGAAGGGGCTGATCCTATCCAACGGGGTGGGGATCATCGATCCCGACTACCGGGGGGAAATCATGATTCCCCTCTTCCACCATGGGAGGGACCCCATCCGGTTGGAGGAGGGGGAGAGGGTGGCCCAGATGGTCCTCCTGCCCTATATCCAGGTGGCTTTTGAAGAAGTGGAGGAATTGGACTCGACGGACCGGGGCCATGAAGGATTCGGTTCTTCCGGCCGTTTCTGATATTTGGTATACTGGTAAAAAAAGATGAGGTCCGGACAAGATGGGTTCGGGCCCTATTGAGGGGAAAGGGTGCAAGATGCGAATTGATAAGTTTTTGAAGAATTCACGAATCATCAAAAGGAGAACCGTCGCCAAAGAAGCGGCAGACGGCGGCCGGATTGAAGTCAATGGTCGGTCGGCCAAGGCGGGAACCGAGGTGGTTGAAGGAGACCTCGTGAAAATCTCCTTTGCCAAGGCCCCCCTTTATATTCGTGTTCTGAAAACACCGGAAGTCGTTCGCAAGGAGGACGCAGACTCCCTCTATGAAGAGATTGAGGAGGGTGATTATGAGTAAGTTTCGTTCCATCCTTCCCCAGGAACCTAACCGTTCCCACGGGGAGAGAAATCGGGAGGAGGTCTACAGGGAGAGGCCCCGGCCTTCACAAGAGGATAGGGTCGGTCGTCCCTATGAGGAAGAAGGGGGCCGTCCCTCTTCAAGGAGACGTGGGCAGGATCCCCAAGAAAGGCCCGACCGTCGGTCCAGGGAAGGTCGGCGGTCCCATCCTCGCAAGGATGGGGGGAAAAAGGGAGGGTCCACGCCCTTCCTCTACCTCATCGTCGCCGGTGTTATCCTTCTCCTCCTTCTTGTACCGGCCGGTGTCAAACTCTATTCGACCAACCAGCAGCTGGCCGAGGCCAAAAAAGTCCAAAGTCAGTTGGAAGAGGAGAGGAAGCAATTGGCGGCTTCCCTGGATGACCTGAACAACCAGCTCAAGATGGTCAAGACTGATGACTATGTGGAAAAATATGCCCATGAAAAGCTGGGTATGATCCGACCCAATGAAATCCTGGTCCAGACCCAGGATGGATCCTATGATGTCAACCAGGAAGCGGTCAAGGGCTTACTGGAGGGAAGAAAGGCCCAGGAATCCGAGGAATCTGCACAAGAGGGTCAGAGCGGAGAGTCTTCTTCCGAGGAGACGCCAAGCGAGAACAAGCCTGAAGAGTAATCCACCGGCTTCCGGGAATAAGCGGAGATGACCATGATTTTTACGAATAAAATCTTTGAAGAGTGGACCAGACAGTGGAAGAAGGGGCCGGGAAGTGCCCCTTCTTCCCTTTTTATTGCCGTATCCGGCGGCCCGGATTCCATGGCCCTTCTGGAAACAGTCCGCCATTTCCGACACGACCTGACCGTCCTCCACCTCAACCACCGGCTCCGAGGGAAGGAGGCGGATGGAGACCAGGAATTTGTGGAAGCCTGGTGCCGAGACCACAGGATTGTCTGCTTTTCCGAGTCTGTGGACGTGAACAAGTTGGCCAAGGAAGAGGGCCTCTCCCTGGAAGCGGCAGGACGTCGGGCTCGTTACCGGTTTTTTGAAGACCGGATGGTTCATGCCGACCATCCCCCTATCCTTCTGACGGCCCACCACCAGGACGACCAGGCGGAAACGGTCCTTCTCCATATCCTCAGGGGAAGCGGGCTGGAGGGAGGAGGGGGGATCCGTCCACTTTCCGACCGAAAATTCCCCCAACCGGGGCCATGGCCGGGATACCGGATTTTTCGCCCCTTCCTGGATCTCAGCAAGGAAGATTTGCTGGGCTTTTTGGAAGAGAGGGGGGTCCCTTTCCGGGAAGATGCCAGCAACCGTGAGGATGATTTTTTAAGGAACAGGATCCGCCTCCAGCTTCTTCCCGACATCCAATCGACGATCAATCCCCAGGCCGTCGGGGCCCTTTCGCGCTTTGCCCGGATCCTTCAGGTTGAGAATGATTATTTGGACCGGATGAGCCAAAAAGCCTTGATGGACATGATTTTCATCCGGACGGAAGAGGACCTGATGGACTTGGACCGGCTTATAGCGCAGGGGGAGATGGATGAATGGGTCTTCCAACGCAATGCCCATCTTTTGGGAGGGGTTAGCTTGCGGAAAAAAGACCTCTTGGACCTGGATCCGGCCCTGGTCTACCGGGTTATCCGAGACTTAACCCGGAGCCTCCTTTCTTTTGAGGATGGCGACCGGCAAGTCACCTATAAAGATATTGAACAAATTTTCCACTTAGCGGGGGGGTCGGTTTCAACATGGACCCGGCTTTGTGGTATGATAATTCTATGTGATTTTCAGGGTCTTTCCTTTTTCCCGGACCCCGGTTTTGGAGAAAAATCAGCCACAAATAAAGGGGAGATGGGGCAGAGAAAAGCCCTTCGCCTTCCGGAGAATTCCCGGATACTGACCCTGTCTTGGGCCTATCCGGCCGGACAAATCCTGGTTCGGACCTGCCGGGGACCGGTCTCTGCTGACCGCCTGACCAACCCCCGATTTGCTTACTTTCCGGCCCAGGCCTTGACCCGACTTTCTCTTGGCCCCGGCCGGCCCGGAGAGCTTTTTGAAAAATTCGGCGGTGGAAGAAAGCCCCTGCGGAAGGTCTTCAACGAATGGAAGATTCCTTCCTGTTTACGAGAAAACTACCCCCTTGTTTGGGAGGGGGAAAGGATCATCTGGATACCCTGGGCCGGACGGTCAGGGTATGGTCCCCTGGAGGGGGAAGCCCCAGCAGTTGAAATGGAGTGGAGGCCAAAATGGACCAAGATTTAATGAAGTATGTGGACCGGATCCTGATCAGTGAAGAGGAGATCCAAGCCAAGGTAAAGGAAATGGGCAAGATCATTACCCGGGACTATGAAAAGGAGGAAGCAGACCTTCTTTTGGTCTGCACCTTAAAGGGCGGGGTGATCTTTATGGCCGACATTATGAAGGAAATCGACCTGGATGTGGAAATCGACTTTATGGCGGTCTCCAGCTATGGATCCTCCACCGTCTCTTCCGGGGACGTCCGGATCATCAAGGATATCCAGGAATCCTTCATGGGAAAGAATATCCTGATTATTGAGGACATCATTGATACCGGCTACACCCTGGAGTACCTGACCAAGAACTTCAAGGACCGGGGAGCGAAGTCGGTGAAGGTGGCCGCCCTCCTCAACAAGGAAGGGGGGAGGGCCAACGAATTCCATGCCGATTATGTGGGTTTTGAAATCCCCAATGAGTATGTGATCGGTTACGGCATGGACTTCAACCAAAAGCTCCGCAACCTTCCCTTTGTAGCGATCTTGAAGGAAAGATATTATAAGTAAATTTTTACCTCCTCATCTTAATGAGGATTTGGAAGAAAAAAGGAGTTGGGAAAGAAAGCATGGATAATAACAGGAACCGAAATTGGCGACTCTTGCTGGGCTACCTGATCCCCATCGCCATCATCGCCATGTTCTTCAGCTTTGGCGGATGGAATCCGGAGACCAAGGAAGCCATGACCCATGGCCAATTGATCGAACAATTTAATAAGAACCAGGTAAAGAGCCTGGTTTACCAAGGTGACAAACTTCGGGGGGTCTTGAAAGATGAAAAGGCTTCGTCCTTTGAGGTGGTTATCCCCAAGGAATATTTCCCGGAGTTTTATGACCAGTATATTAAAGAGGGAGTGGAGAAGGGCCAGGTCAAGATGGTCTTTGAAGAAACGCCCCAGCCCAACTTCCTCCTGGCCCTCCTCCCCGACCTCCTCTTCATGGGCTTTATGGGCTTTATTCTCTACACCTTTTATAAAAGAACCCAGGCTGCCCAAGGAGGGATGAACACCTTCGGCAAGTCAAAGGCCCAACTCCACAAGGATACGGGTAAGCGGATCACCTTTGAAGACGTCGCCGGCTTAAAGGAGGAAAAAGAGGAGTTGGGAGAAGTGGTGGACTTCTTAAAAAGCCCCAACAAGTACCAGGAGGTAGGGGCCCGGATCCCCAAGGGAATCCTCATGGTCGGTCCTCCGGGCACCGGAAAGACCTACCTGTCCAAGGCCGTTGCCGGTCAGGCCGGCGTTCCTTTCTATTCCATCTCCGGGTCCGACTTTGTTGAGATGTTTGTCGGCGTAGGCGCTTCCCGAGTTCGGGACCTCTTCAAGGAGGCCAAGAAAAACGCCCCCTGCATTGTGTTTGTGGATGAGATTGATGCGGTAGGCCGCCGTCGTGGGGCCGGTCTGGGTGGGGGAAACGACGAAAGAGAACAAACCCTCAACCAACTCCTGGTCGAAATGGACGGCTTTGATGAAAATGAAGGAATTATCATCATGGCCGCCACCAACCGTCCTGACATCCTGGATCCCGCCCTCCTCCGCCCGGGGCGTTTTGACCGGCGGATCATGGTGGGCATGCCGGATGCCAAGGAGCGGGCGGAGATCCTCAAGGTCCACCTGAGAAACAAGCACATTGCCGACGACGTCGACTTAGATGCCCTATCCCGCCAGACGGCAGGTTTCACCCCGGCTGACCTGGAGAACCTGACCAATGAAGCAGCCCTCCTGGTGGCCCGGAAAAATGAACGCCTGATCGACATGGCCACCTTCGAAGAAGCGGCCATCAAGGTCCAGGCCGGTCCGGAGAAAAAGTCCCGGAAGGTGGTGGAAAAGGAGAGAATCCTGACCGCCTACCATGAGGCGGGCCATGCCGTGGTCACCCGGGCCCTCCCGGATACGGACCAGGTCAACCTGATCACTATTGTTCCCCGGGGAATGGCCGGAGGATTTACCGCCTTCCTTCCTGAGGATGAACGCATGTTTATGTCCATGAAATCCATGAAGGCCGAGCTGGTTTCCTTCCTGGGTGGAAGGGCCGCTGAAGCTCTCTTCCTGGATGACATTTCTACCGGAGCCTCCAACGACATCGAGCGGGCAACCGAGATGGCCCGGTCCATGGTCGTCCGCTACGGGATGAGCCCGGACCTGGGGCCGGTGGCCTATGAACTCGACCGGGAGAATGTCTTCCTGGGTAATGAGTTGGGCCAGGTCAAGCACTATTCGGAAGAGACCGCCCGACAGATCGACAAAGAAGTCCGGGGGCTGATGAAGTCCGCTTATGATATGGCAATGGAAATTTTGGAAGCCAACCGAACCATGATGGAGAAACTGGCCAATCTTCTTTTGGATGAGGAAACGGTCCGCAAGGATGCCTTTGAATCCTTATTCCAGGAATATGGTCATACTTTTGAAGAGATGAAAGGAGCATGCGAATGAGCGGAGAAGGGATCAGCAGTCAGATAGCCACCTCCGGCCAGGTGGCGAGAAATCCCCTCCTGACCTCCGAGGGGCCCCTGGGAATCACCTTTATTACGGTTATTTATGGGGGCCTCCTGGCCTACTTCCTCTTCCAGCTTATCCAGGCCAGTCGGGGAACCCGGAAGTTGCAGGGGGAGGTCTCCCGCTTTGACCGGTCGACCGCCAAAACCAACGTCCTCCTCTGCCTCCTGATGGTGGGCTTGGGCGTCCTGTCCTGCTTTAATAAGAAGTGGGTTGACGGGGCCATCATGGTGGGGCTGGGTGTGGTCTTCTTCTACTTCATGAAGTCCCCCATCTACCTGGCGGAGAACGGGATATTGTCCAACAATGTCTTTGTTCCCTGGAATGAGGTCAAAAAATGGGCCTGGGACCCCAAGAAGGGGGACCTGGTCCTCCTGATTAAGGAGAGGGGCAAGGCGGAATCCAACACCACCATCCATGTGGGAACGGATTTGATGGAAGCCGTCAACCTGAAGATACGCGAATTGAAGCTGGGCAAGTAGAGGTTGAGGAGGAGATTGTGGCGAAGTTTATTTTTGTAACGGGCGGTGTCATCTCAGGGATCGGCAAGGGAATATCTGCTGCCAGTGTGGGGCGTTTGCTCAAGGACCGGGGTTATTCGGTATTTATGCAGAAGTTTGACCCCTACCTCAATGTCGACCCGGGGACCATGTCTCCCTACCAGCACGGAGAGGTTTTTGTGACCAAGGACGGGGGAGAAACGGACCTGGACCTGGGCCACTACGAGCGCTTTATTGATGAGGAACTGACCAAGAACTCCTCCATCACCTCGGGACGGATCTATTCCACGGTTATCCGCCGGGAGCGGGCCGGGGAGTATGGGGGGAAGACGGTTCAGGTCATCCCCCACGTTACGGATGTGATTAAAGAAAAGGTCTTTACGGTGGCGGAAGATACCGGAGCGGACTTTATCATCACGGAAATCGGAGGCACGGTGGGGGATATTGAATCCCAGCCTTTTGTCGAAGCCATCCGGCAAATCCACTCCTCCCAACCGGATGATGTCATGTATATTCATACGGTCCTGATCCCCACCATTCCGGCCTCCAACGAACTCAAGACCAAGCCGGCCCAGCACTCCTTTAAGGAACTCATGTCCTACGGGATCAAGCCGGACGTCTTCATCCTCCGGGCCCAGGAGCCCATCACTGATGAGGTCTTCCAGAAGATTTCCCTTTTCTGCGACCTCCCCAGGGAAGCCATCATCGAATCCAAGACCGTGGACCTGATCTATGAGGTCCCTCTGGTCTTCCACCAGCAAAACCTGGACACCTATATTCTCAAGCACTTCGGGCTCAAGCCCAAGGCCAACCGGATTGACCGCTGGGAAGACATGTGCCGGGAATTTAAGGCAGCCGACAAAGAAGTCCACATCGCCCTGGTCGGCAAGTACACCAAGCTTAGGGACGCCTATCTTTCTGTCTATGAGGCCCTGACCGATGCCGGCTATAACTTGGGCGCTCGGGTTTCCGTGGACTACATTGATTCCGAATCCCTGACCCGGGATTCCATGGATGCGGTCCTTAAGGACATGGACGGGATCGTGGTTCCCGGCGGCTTCGGTAACCGGGGGATCCAGGGCATGCTCAATGCCATCGAATATGCCCGGGTCCATGACAAGCCCTTCCTGGGCATTTGCCTGGGCATGCAACTTACGGTTATTGAGGCCTGCCGGAATGAATTGGGCTGGAAGGAGGCGGATTCCACGGAATTTGTCCCCGATGCCGATATTCCTGTCCTCCACCTTCTCCCGGACCAGGAAAATAAGAATGACCTGGGCGGGACCCTCCGCCTGGGCAACCAGGACTGCCATGTAGAGGAAGGAAGCCTGGCCTACCGGCTCTATGGACGGTCGGATATTGTGGAACGCCACCGCCACCGCTATGAAGTCAACAGCAAGTATGTGGATGAGATTGAAAAGAAGACGGGTCTCCATTTCTCCGGGGAAAAGCTCTCCATGAACCTGATGGAAATCGTGGAAAGACCCGACCTCAACTACTTCATTGCCAGCCAATTCCACCCTGAGTTCCGTTCCCGGCCCAACAGCCCCCACCCCCTCTTTACGGGTCTGATCCGGGCTGCCATGGGTCTGGATCCGGTGGCGACAACGAAGAAGATAAAGAAATAGGGGGGTCCCATGTATCCAGGTCATTTGGTTGATGTTCCGGGCTTCCGGGTGGGCCATGCCCAAAATAGGGACTGGGGGACAGGGGTGACGGTCATCCTTCCCCCTGAAGGGGCCACCGGTGGGGTGGATGTCCGGGGCGGGGCCCCGGGCTCCCGAGAAACCGACCTCCTCCGGCCGGAAAATCAGGTTTCCCAGGTCCACGCCGTGGTCCTATCCGGCGGTTCGGCCTTTGGTTTAGAATCGGCATCCGGGGTAATGAATGAATTGGCGGCTCAAGGCCTAGGTTTGGAAACCGGTTTTGCCAAGGTCCCCATCGTCTGCTCAGCCGTCCTCTATGACCTGGGCCTGGGCCAGGTCAAGTGGCCCAATATGGCCATGGGGAGGGAAGCCCTTCTCTATGCCTCGTCGGAGGATGCCTCCCAGGGAAATATCGGCGCCGGAACGGGCTGCTCTGTGGGGAAGATTGCCGGCATGGAACGGGCCATGAAATCCGGCCTGGGTCAGGCCTCCCTCCGGCTTGGAGACCTGGTGGTCTCCTGCCTGGTCGCTGTGAATGCAGTGGGGGACATCCGGGATCCGGAAAAGGGTAACCTCCCCGTCGCCGGCCTCCTTGGCCCCAATGGGGAGCAGGGATCGACCATGGACTTTCTCCTGGACGGGGAGAGAGGGGCCGACCTCCTGGGGAAAAATACCACCATTGGCTGTATCGCCACGAATTCAAGGCTGGACAAGGCCGGGGCCCTTAAAGTTTGCCAGATGGGCCATGACGGCCTGGCCCGGGCCATCGAACCCGTCCATACCCTCTTTGATGGAGATAGCCTCTTCTGCCTGGCTTCCAACCAGGTGGATGCGGAACCTAACCTCGTAGGTATCCTGGGGGCTAAAGTCCTTCAAAGAGCCATTGTCAACGCAGGGGAGTCAGCGGAAGAAGCCTACGGACTCAAATCCCATTCTTCCTTATGACTCGAAACAGACCGGCATCCTGAGCGAGCCGGATCGGAGGTTTTTCATGAACACAAAAGATCAACGTTTTTTCAATGCAAAGAACCTGGCCTACTTGGGCCTCCTCATCGGGATTATCCTGGTGATTGACATCACCCACCTGGGCTACTTCAACGTTGGCGTCATCTCTGTCACTTCCTTGCATATCCCGGTCATTATCGGGGCTTGCATCGGTGGCTGGCGTTACGGGGGAATCCTGGGCCTGGCCTTCGGCCTGACTTCTTTCTTCAGGGCCCTTCAGGGGGGACAAGGTCTCATGACCCCCTTCTTTATGAACCCCCTCCTGTCCATCCTGCCCCGCCTCCTCTTCGGCCTCTTTGTAGGCTTCCTGGTGGACCGGTTAAAGGGCAAGAACCCCTTCTTCCACTATGCCATCCCCGCCTTCCTGGGCACCATGGTTCACACCACCATGGTCATGGGGGGAATCTACCTGGTCTATGGGCAGCGTTTGGCTGAGATGATCGGGGGAAATATGGAAGCGGTTCGGGCCATGGTCCTGGGCGTCTTTGCCACCAACGGTCTTCCGGAAGCGGTTTTTGCGGCCATCCTGGCCCTAGCGGTTATGGGGGCCTATGATGTCAAGACCGGAAAGTCCAAGACGGCTTCTAGCTTGACCAGTCACTAATCGATTTGAACCTTCCCGGTCGGTCCCCAGGCCGACCGGGTTTCTTTTTTACTCGGATGAAAGGTTGTTTTACCATGGCGAGCGTATTAAACAAAAATGTACCGGATTCCCGCCTCCTTGCCCTGGACGTGGGCAATACCAACATCACCATGGGGATCTTTTTAGGATCCACCATCGAGCACCAATGGCGTCTCCAATCCAACTCCCTTAAGACCTCGGATGAATACGGGATTGAAATTGAGCAGATCCTCAACCATTGGGGCTATTCTGCCTCCTGCCTTAAGGATGTCATCTTGGGTTCCGTGGTTCCCCTGATGAACCACCGGATGTCCACCATGTCCCGTCGCTTTCTCAAGCATGAGCCCATCATCGTGGGGGAAGGGACGAGGACCGGGATGGCCATCCGGATGGACAACCCCAAGGATGTGGGAGCGGACCGGATCGTCAATGCCGTAGCCGGCTATGAGAAGTACGGAGGCCCCCTTATTGTTGTGGATATCGGGACCGCCATCACCCACGATGTCATCTCCTCCAAAGGTGAATACCTGGGTGGGACCATCGCTCCCGGCGTAGGTATTGCCACGGACGGTCTGACTTCCCGGACCGCCAAACTCCCCAAAGTGGAGCTCCAATTGCTGGACCATGCGATCGGGAAGAACACAGCCGAAGCCATGCAGGTGGGGATCATCCAAGGCTACATCGGCCTGGTCGACCACCTGACCGCCATTTTGATTGATGAGATTAAGGAAACGGAAGGCAGGGACAAGGAGGTGACCGTGGTGGCCACCGGCGGCTTCTCCAGCCTTCTCTCCTCCAATTCCGTCTACACCCAATACATCGACCACGACCTGACCCTCCAGGGTCTTCGCCTCATCTATGAAAGAACCATGCGGGCCAGGGCCAATGAAAAGTAAGAAGGTCGGCTTGGCCCCCCTGGCCGGGGTCTCCGACCTCTCCTTCCGCCGCCTGGCCTTTGAAGGAGGGGCGGACTTCGCCGTCACGGAGATGGTCTCGGCCAAGGGGCTCTATTACGGAAGCGGAAAGACCCAAGACCTCATGGCGACCCATCCTGAGGAAGGGGACCTGTCCCTCCAGCTTTTCGGCCATGAGCCGGAAATCCTGGCTAAGGTGGTGGAGGACCAGGTCAACCCCAGGGAGGACTTTGTGGCCGTCGACCTTAATATGGGCTGCCCCGCACCCAAGATCGTGAAAAATGGGGAGGGGTCGGCCCTGATGAAGGACTCTCTCCTGGCCGGTCGGGTCATGAGGGCTATGGTCCGGGCTTCCAACAAGCCCGTTACCCTCAAGTTCCGTCTGGGCTGGGACAAGGACCACATCAACTACCTGGAGATCGGGCGGATCGCCCAGGAAGAAGGGATTGCCTCCTTGACCCTCCACGCCCGGACCCGGGAGGCCATGTATTCGGGGAAGGCGGATTGGGAGGCCATCCGGAAGCTCAAGGACCACGTAAAAATCCCCGTCATTGGAAACGGGGATGTGGATTCGCCGGAGGCCGCCAAGGCCATGCTGGAGGTGACCGCCTGCGATGGGATTGCCATCGGGAGAGGGGCCATGGGCCACCCCTTCCTTTTCCGGCAGATTAAGGAGTATTTTGAGAAGGGGACCTACCGGGTCATGACCTATGACCGGGTTCTGGAATTGGTTCGTCGCCATTATGACCTGGAGATCCGGGAAAGGGGGGAGAGGGGGGCCCTCCTCATCATGAGGACCCAGCTTCCTTGTTATATTGAAGGCTTTTTCGGGGCGGCTAAGGTCCGGAAGGAAGTGAACGGGGCAGGGACCCGGGAGGAAGTGTTTGACATCCTGTCCGCCTATGGGGACCGCCTGTCTAGTCTTTCAAAGGATCTTGTTCAAAGATAACCCGGAAACTGGTCCCTCGACCGGGCCGGGAAGTGACTTCAATCTGTCCGCCCAGCTGGTGGACAAAATTTTGGGTGATGGAAAGGCCTAGGCCTGACCCACCCATTTTTTTGTTTCGGGAGGATTCCACCCGGTAAAAACGCTCAAAGAGATGGGCCTGGTCCGCCTTGGAAATACCCACCCCGTTATCCGTCACCGTCAAATAGACCGTGTTTTTTGCCTGGTTCAAACTGACCCTGATCTTTCCTCCCCGGTCAATGGCCTTGATGGCATTGGAAAGGAGGTTGCCCAGGATCTGGCGGTAGAGCCTACGGTCGGTATCGATCTTGATCATGGGGTCCAGGACACGGATCAGGTTCCCACCCTTTTTCTGGATAGCCCCTTCAAAGGAATCCAAAACCTGGTCGGTCAGGAGGGTGAGGTTGGTGGCTTCGAAGGCCAGGCGGTTCTCGGAGGAGGCATCATCGAAGGATTCCCGGAGGCCGATGACAATGGAAGAGAGCTGGTTAACATTGGCCTGGAGGCCTTTTAGGACTTCCTCGTCCCAATCCATGACCCCGTCTTCCAGGGCTTCAAACTCCAAAGAAAGGTTGGTGAGGGGGGTCCGAAGCTCGTGGGCAATATCCTGGGCATAGTCCAGTCGGGTCTTATCCTGGTTTTTCAGGCTGGAGGCCAGGTAGTTAAGGTTGGAGGAGAGGTTCTGAATTTCCGGAACATTGGAAGGAACCGGATCCAAGTCGTAGTCCCCCCGGGCGATCCGGGAGGTTTGTTTGGAGAGGATTTCAATAGGCTCAGTGATGCGACGGGAAAAGCGGCTGGTCAGAAAAAAGGCACCGACAAAATAGGCCAGGACCAGGAAGGCCAGCGAGCTCAGGGCCCCGGTCACGAAGCGGTTTTGTAGGCTTTCATAGATGGGGTTGTTGAGGTCATGGGTGACCAGGAGAGTCCCGATTTGGTTTTGGTCATTATCCACCAGGAGGTAGCGGGCAACCTGGAGGTTCTGGTCCTCATGTTCAACCAATCCCTCATAGCTTGCCTGGATCCGGGAGGACTCATCCATAATGGAGATATTGATATTGGAATTTTTGGCATAGGCAGCCAATTTTTCCCGCCAGGAATCCTCTCGGAAGGAAAAGCCCTCCTGGCGGACAATGTCGGATACATCTTCGACCACCCTTTGGATCCTTTCCTCTTCCACATGGACCAGGAGTCGGTCAAAGGAATCCGTAAAGGAGAAAACCAGGACGCCGGCAATGACTAAGACCCCCACCGTCATAAAGAGGAGGACTTGGATGGCCAACCGAGTTCGGAGTCTCATGATTCCTTAGCCGGACTGCCGGCACGGTAACCCACACCGTAGACCGTTTGAATGTATTCCGGATTTTTGGGATCATCCTCGATCTTTTGGCGGATGTTTTTGATATGGGTGTCGATGGCCCGGTCATAGGCCTCATAGTCCATGCCAAAGGTCACTTCAATAATTTCGTCCCGGGTGAAGATCTTTTTGGGGTGGGAGAGAAGGGTTTGGAGGATGAGGAATTCATTTTTGGTTAGGTGGATTTCCTCCCGGTCTTTATAGGTCCGCATGGATTCCAGATCCATCTCCACCCGACCATCGCCGGAGAGGAGGGCGGTGGAGCTTTCCTCCGATGTCGAGACCCGGCGGAGGATGGCCTTGACCCTTTCGACCAGCTCCCTGGCAGAAAAGGGCTTGGTCATGTAGTCATCAGCCCCCTCCCGGAGGTTACCGATCCGGTTGGATACATCGGTTTTTGCCGAGACGATGATGACAGGGGTCTTGGTTTCCCGGCGGATCTCCTTGAGGAAGTCCTCGCCGGACAGGCCCGGAAGCATGAGGTCCAGAACGACCAGGTCCGGCTGGACCTTCCGGAAGAGGGCTAAGCCTTCCTTGCCGTTGGTGGAGGTGGTCACTTCATAGCCTTCCTTTTCCAGGTAGGCTCTTTCAATATTCAGGATGGAGCGTTCATCTTCACAGATCAGAATTTTTGCCATGGTCCCTTCCTTTCGCATTTCGTATGTAGAGAGACCAGCCTCATGTGAAGGCTGGTCTTTTGTCTCTTTCTTATTCTGCCCCGGCCTGACCTCCCTGTTGCCGGTTGACAGCTTCTCCCGGTTTATCTTCAGGGGGCTTGCTCTCTTCGGTCTCGGCGGAATCAGAGGATTCGGGCTCAACAGGACCAAGGTTTGAATAGATGGTAGGCAGTTCAGTCCGCCAGTCTTCCGGGGTAATTCCATTGAATTTTTGTGGATCATAGGGTTCTTTTCTTTGGGTGAAGACCCAGTAGCCCTTGACCTTTTCAGGTGTCTTGGAGGTAGCCAGGAGGAGGTTCCGGGTATCCACCAGACGGGATACATGGATATCACAAACATCCTTGGGTTCGGTTTCCTTGGAACAGAGGACCTGTATGATGGGATGGCGGTCATCGTGCTTGCAGAAGCGACCCGGCTTGAGACCGGAAGCCGCACAGAGGTAAGTGGGATAGACCCCCTCGGGTTTTTCAAATTTCGCCGGTTCTTTGTCCTCCATGAGGATCTTGGCCACTCTTCCGTAGATGGTGACCCCGTCGGCGGAATTGGAGGCCATGGACATTTGGGCATTATCCATCCCCACCCAGACGGAGGTGGTGTAATAGGGGTTGGTGATGCAGCACCAGTAGTCCTTATTGTCGTTGGTCGTCCCGGTCTTGGCTCCTTGGTCAAGACCCCGGATGTAGATGCTGGGGTTGATCCAGGACTGCTTGGATGCCGCCAGGAGCATATCCAGGAGTTGATAGTTGACCTGGGGATTGAGGACTTCGGTTTCGGGATGTTTATTTTCGAAATAAACCTTCCCGCTATTATCCACAATCTTGGAGATGGCCAGGGCGGGTATCCGCTTCCCGTTGTTGCCGATGGCCTGGTAGGCGTTGGCCATATCCAGGGTGGTTAGTCCCCGGGTTATGGCCCCTAAAGCCAGGGAGAGGTTCTCATCATTGGCCCCGCCGATGGACTCGCTTTCTTCAATAAAGTGGTCCCGGTCCCGGTGGTCTTTGTTGATAATCCCGTAGCGGGTCAGGGCGTCCTTGGTGGCCTTCATGCCGACCTTGTCCAACCAGCGGACAGCAGGGGGGTTGAGGGATTCGGAAACCGCCTTCTTCATGTAGACGATCCCCTGGTAGCGTCCATTGTTGTTGGAAGGCCAGGGTTTACCGTCCACCATGGAGATGGGGACATCGTCCATGGGAGAGGCTTGGTTATAGCCCTGGGCAAGGGCGGCCGTGTACTCCGCAATGGGTTTGATGGAAGAACCGGGGGACCGGGGGAGGCCGTAGGCCCGGTTGACGAAGTTGCTGTTATCATCCTCCCGCCCGCCGATGATGGCCCGGACTTCACCGGTCTTGGTATCAAGGACCGTCACCGCTGTTTGTGGTTGCTTGACGCCTACTTCATCATAGGTGTAGTGGTCGGCATTGATGACCAGGGCCCCGTCCTCTCGGATGGAATAGAGCTGATTCTCACTGGTCTTAAAATAGTCGGCCGAAATATGGATGGTCCCGTCCTGGTCCTTGGAAACATAGTCCTCGCCGATGGCGATGGATCCCACTTGGTGGGTCCGGAAGACATCATTTTCATCCCAGGTGTAGAAGTTGGTGATATCCAGGGATCCCTTGTAGGCCCGGACCCTGCCCGGCTGGATGGTCAAAGACCCGTCCTCCTCCTGGGTGAAAGTCTTTGGAGGCAGGACCACCCGGCCCTGGTCATCCATGAGGTTTTCTTTTTTGAAGTAGATGATGGTTCCATTGGCGTTGAGGACGTTGCCCCAGCGGTCGTAGTTGAGGTTGAGGCGGAATTTTCGGGAAGCGCCTCCGGCAGTTTGGTTGACTGTCGTGTTGATGGAGGAGATGGATTGTTGGAGCTTCTCCTGGAGGGCCAGGTCGATGGTTGAGGTGATGGAAAGGCCACCATAGAAGAGCTTGTTCTTGGCTTCTTCCTCTGAAATGTTGCCCTGGTCCATAAGAATTTGGATGGCTTGGTCGCGGATGAGGTCGGTGAAATAGGAGGTGGAGGCTTCCATCTGCTTGGTCACCGGTTTGATGGTCCCCGCCACATCCACCTTGGAGGCCTTCTCATATTGGTCTTCGGTGATATAGCCGTTGGCCAGCATTTCCTTAAGGACGTACTTGGACCGCTCATAGGCGGGGGCATTGTAGACGCAGACATAACGCTCCCCATTGATGGTGGTCTCGCCCAGAACCCTTTCATCGGTCACCTGGGAAGGACGGTAGGTGGAATAGAGGGAGTAGTGGGAGGGGGCGGGGACGACGGAAGCCAGGGTGGCGCATTGGGGGAGGTCCAAGTCGATGGCGGGCTTGGAGAAGTAGACTTCCGCCGCAGCTTCGACCCCATAGGCCTGTTGGCCGAAGAAAATCCGGTTGAGATAGCTTTCCATGATCTTCTTCTTGGCTTCTTCCTTGCCCAGGCGGGAGCTAAGAGCCTCTTCCATCTGGAGGGCCAGGTACATTTCCTGGATCTTCCGGGTCCAGTTGACGTCATAATTCAAATAGACATTCCGGGCCAGCTGCATAGTGATGGTCGAAGCCCCGCGAAGGCTGCCGGAACTCATCAAATCCTTCAAGGCAGCGGCAATGCCGAAGAGGTCAACCCCATTATGGGTCCAAAAACGCTTGTCTTCCGCAGAGACGAAGGCGTTGACCAGGTCCTCCGGAATCTTGTCATAGGGGATGACCTTGCGGAATTCAGCCGTTTCAATTTGCTTGATGAGCTTCCCATCCTGGTCGACAATTTTGGACGATTCGGTTAAGCCCGAAAGGAGCTCCTTGGAATCCACCTCAGGAGCTTCAGAGGCGATGAGGAGCATGGAACCGGCCAGGTAGCCGCCAAGGATGCCTAAGAAGATCAGAAGGGAGACGAAGAAAATCCCTATGCTGTTTGCGATCGTTTTTCCGATTGATTTATGCAAAATGTCCTCCAAAAAGTTTTGCCGTCAGCCGACTTGATTTTTCAAACCGGACTGGCGGAAAAAATGGTTAAAATTCGGCATATCATAGTAAGAGCATTTTACCACAAAAACGATAGTTGCTCACCTACAGGGGAGATTAACTAGCGCTTTCATCTTGAACAGGAATCTGTTATCCTCTTTAACGTATAAGATAATGATGAAAGGAGGAGACGATGGCAGAAGAAGCGGTTTTGGTTTTTGTTTTTACCAATCAGGACCAAAACGAGATAGAAGCAAGAAAGCAAGAATTGAAAGACATTGTGATTTCTTCCGGAGCTCATGTTGCCGCTATCGTCAGTCAAGAAGTTTCCTCCTATGCGCCCCAGACTTTGATTGGATCTGGGAAGGTGAGTGAGCTGGCGGAATTGGTCAAGGCCAATGGCTGGGACCTGGTTATTTTTGAAGAATCACTGACGGGTTCCCAACGAAAAAATCTCCAGGATGCCATTGATGCCAAGATCCTGGACCGGGTGGATGTCATCTTGGATATTTTTGCCCAAAGGGCCCGAACCAAGAAGGCTAAACTGGAAGTCCACCTGGCCCAGCTGGAATACCGACTACCCCGCCTCCGGGGCTATGGGGAATCCCTCTCCCGCCTGGGAGGCGGGGTGGGGACCCGGGGGCCCGGCGAACAAAAGCTGGAGACCGACCGTCGGGCCATATTGAGCCAAGTCAAGTCCATTAAAGCAAAGCTAAACAAGCTTTCCGGCCAGGCCGCCCAGGCGGCGGAAAAGAGGCGGTCGGGTTCCGTCCCCCTGGTTGCCCTGGTCGGTTACACCAATGTGGGCAAGTCCACCCTCATGAACCGGACCCTGGATCGCTTTGGCGGGCCTGCCCGGTCGGATAAGGGTGTCTATGCTGATGACCGGCTTTTTGCTACCCTGGATACCGCCACAAGGAGAATTCAAAAAGAAGGAGAGCCTCCCTTCCTCCTGGTGGATACAGTGGGTTTTATTCATGACCTTCCGGACAAGCTCCTGCCTTCCTTTGAATCCACCCTCTCGGAAGCAGAGTCAGCCGACCTCCTTTTAGTCCTTATCGATGCCTCCAACCCGGCCTATGAGGAGGAAATTAACCTGGTCACTCAAACCCTACGCAAACAGGGGGACCCGCCGCCCATCCTTTTTCTTATGAACAAATCCGACCTGGCCCGACCACCCCTTGTTACCGACCGGGACAGGACCCTACGAATTTCAGCCAAGGATCCGGAGTCGGTGGAAGGCCTGGTCGACCGGATTCTTGTGGAGCTTTATGGGGAGGAAGACAGGGTCCACCTCCTTCTTCCCTACGAAGCCATTGGCAACCTCCAAGTCTTCCGTGACCAGTCACAGGTTATCAGGGAGTGGGGGGACGAAGAAGGCCTCCATTGGTGGGTCCGGACCAGGGAAAGAGTCTTGGATAGCTACTTAAAGAAGAATCCTGCCTTGGAAAGAAGGAAGCCTCCGCCGGATCTCTTGGAGGGTGGAGGGGATAAAGAATGACCCGTGAGAGGAGGGGGAGAGTTGACTTTTTATTCTATAGAAAAAGCGTCAAGGATTGAATTGGACATCAAAAAATCCCTCTTTATCGGTCAGGCTTGCCCTGTACAAAGAGAGGAAGAGGCCTTGGACTTTATTGATGGCGTTCAGACCGCCCACCCCCAGGCCACCCACCACTGCCGGGCATATATCATCGGGGAGGCCGGCCTCATCCAACGCTTCCATGATGACGGTGAGCCCTCAGGAACAGCCGGTATGCCCATCCTGGAGACAGCCAAACAGATGGAGCTGACCAATGTGGTCATTGTCGTCACCCGGTATTTCGGCGGAATCAAGCTGGGGGCCGGGGGGCTGGTCCGGGCCTACCGCCAGGCAGCCCGGGAGGCCCTGGAAGCCGGTCGGGTCACTTCCTACGTCCCCTGGAAAGAAGTGGACATTCAGATTGCCTACGAGAGCTTGGGGAAATGCGACTACCTCCTCCAGGAATCCCCGGTGGTCGAAAGGGACCGGGTCTTTACGGACCGGGTCGCTCTAACCTGGCTCATCCCGGAAGACCGGGTCGGTTGGATCCGGGCCCAGGTCATGGAGATCAGTGCCGGCCAGGCAAAATTTGAGGAAAAACAAAGGCTCATGCTCCCGGAAGTGAATCCGAAATAAGGGGTATGACAATATAGAGATTGATCAAACAAGGAAAGAAGGTTAGTCATGTCAGGACATAATAAATGGAGCAAGGTGAAAAACGTAAAAGGAAAAGAGGATGCCAAGAGGGCCCAGGTCTTTACCAAGATGTCCAGGGCCATCATGGTGGCCGTCCGGGAAGGTGGCCCGGAACCGGAATATAACTCCGCCCTCCAATCGGCCATTGAAAAAGCCAAAGCGGAAAATATGCCCAACGACAACATTGAACGGGCCATCAAAAAAGGAGCCGGCGAGCTGGGCAATGCTGAGTTTTTCTCCATCGTCTATGAGGGCTATGGACCGGAAGGAGTGGCTATTATCGTGGAGACCCTGACCGATTCCAAGAACCGGACGGCCGGGGAGATGCGGTATATCTTTGACCGGAACGGGGGAAACCTGGGGAACCCGGGTTCCGTCACCTTCCAATTTGACCGGAAGGGGATTTTCGTCGTTGATGGAGAGGGCAAGGATGAGGATGAGGTCATGATGGATGCCCTGGATGCCGGGGCTGAAGACCTGGTCCGCGAAGAGGATGTTTTTTTGATCACTTGTCCGCCGGCTGACTTTATCACGGTCAGTAAGAAGCTCCAGGAAAAGGGGTACCGCTTTTCCTCCGCCCAGGTGGGTTACCTGCCCAAGAACAAGGTCAAGGTGGCCGACGAAGAGGCCTCCGGCCAGATCGAAAAGCTGATTTCCGACCTGGAGGACAATGACGACGTCCAGGATGTTTATTCCAACTGGGAGGAAGCCTAGTCGAAGAAAGGAATGCCTATGCAATATACAGGGGACCGTGTCGCCTTTTCCCTTTTTGGAATTGACGTCTACTGGTATGCTATTATCATCGTCACCGGGATGGTCCTGGCCCTCTACCTGGTCTCCAGGGAGATGGGTCGACGGGGGATGGATCCCGATAATGCCTATGATATCGGTCTTTGGATCCTTCCCTTCGGTGTGGTAGGGGCCAGGCTCTGGTATGTCATTTTTGAATGGCACCGCTACGACTCCTTCCTGGATGTCATCAACATCCGGGATGGGGGCCTGGCCATACAAGGCGGGATCATTGCCGGACTTATCGTGGGCTTGGTTCTCGCCCGAAAGAAGGGATTCTGGTTTCCCCGCCTCTCGGACATCATCATGCCCGGACTAGCCCTGGCCCAAGGGATTGGACGCTGGGGAAACTTTATCAATAATGAAGCCCATGGAGTGCCCACCGACCTTCCCTGGGGGGTCATTATCGACGGGGTATCCTACCATCCCACCTTTTTATATGAGTCCCTGGGAGATATCCTTCTTTTCCTTCTCTTGGTCCTCTATACGAGGAAGTGGCTCAGGAGGGACGGTCAGGTGACCTGCCTCTATTTCGTGGGCTATGGGATTCTCCGCTACTTTGTTGAGGGTCTTCGGACGGATTCCCTCATGGTTGGAGACTTCCGGGTGGCACAGATTCTGGCCATTCTGGGCATTGTGGTCGGCCTGGTCTGGTTCATCATCCTTTCGAAAAAGCCGGATAACGCCTCCATACCCGGCAAGAATCCCTATCACCATAAGGAAAATGAATCTTTTTCATCACTTTGATGGGAATTCCCTCCACTTTTTCAAGAATAGAGGAGCCTTTCCCTGAAAAAGATTGAAAATCCAAGCCCTATCAAGGGAGCAAGCTGAAAGAAGCTTGCTCTTTTTTTATGCAAAATTTTAGAAAAACAATGAATTAGCCCTTGTTCTTTCAGAATATATGGCCTAAAATGGATTTAAGTGGAAGCAAGTGGAGAAAAGTGGAGGAAAGTTATGTTTTTAGGGGAATACAACCACAGCGTGGATAGCAAGGGGAGGATTTCCCTGCCGATTAAGTTCCGCGACCAGCTTTCCCAACCCTTTTACATCACCCGAGGTATGGAAGACTGCCTCTTTATCTACGACCAGGAGGAGTGGATGCGGATGGATGAAAAGATCCGCAAGCTCCGATTGACGGCCAAGGCAGCCCGTGGCTTCTCCCGTCTCTTTTATGCCGGAGCCATGGAAGTCAGCTTGGACAAGCAAGGTCGTTTTGTTATTCCACCCCATTTACGGTCCTATGCCGGCATTGAAAACGATGCCGTCATTGTAGGCGTCAGTGACCGGATCGAGGTTTGGGCCAAAGAGGCCTGGGCCTCCTATATGGATTCCGACGCCATGGACTATGACGAGCTTACAGAATCTCTGAATGCCACCGATACGGATCTCTAGCAAGGAGGGCTTATGGAATTCCAGCACACGCCTGTCCTCCTTCAAGAGACCTTGAAAGGTCTGCGCATTCGAGAGGATGGCACCTACGTCGACTGTACGGTTGGCGGAGGAGGCCATTCGAAAGAGATTGTAAAAGCGTTGACAAACGGAAGACTCATCGCCATCGACCAGGATGTCGAGGCATTAGACGCCGCTAAGGTGAATCTGGCCCCCTGGGCCGAGCATGTTCGTTTTGTCCACGCCAATTTCAAAGACCTCGACCATATTCTCGATCACCTGGCCATTGACCGGGTGGACGGGATCCTCATGGACATCGGCGTATCCTCCTACCAATTGGACCAGGGGGATCGGGGCTTCTCCTACCACCAGGAGGCTGAGCTCGATATGCGGATGGACCGGTCTGCAGAGATCCCGACGGCAAAGGATATTCTCCGAAGCTATTCCAAAGAGGACCTTTCCCGGATCATTTATGACTATGGAGAAGACCGGTGGGCCGACCGGATTGCGGAATTTATTGTCCAAGCCCGGAAGACCAAGCCCATTGAATCTACCGGTGATTTGGTGGACATCATCAAGTGGGCGGTACCCAAGGGGGCCAGGATGGACAAGCACCCTGCCCGGCAGGTCTTTCAAGCCCTCCGAATCGAAGTCAACCATGAGTTGGATGTTCTGGAAGAGACCTTGCAAAAGGCAGTGGATCGTCTGGAAGTAGGTGGCCGGCTCTGTGTCATCGACTTTCACTCTTTGGAAGACCGAATTGTAAAAAAAGCCTTTAAAAAAATGGCGGCCGGATGCATCTGCCCACCGGATTTTCCGGTTTGCGTTTGCGGACACCGGCCTGAAATTCAATGGATAAACCGTAAACCGATTGAGGCTTCCCCGGAGGAAGCCGCGTCCAATCCGAGGGCCCGATCAGCCAAACTCCGGATTGTAGAAAAGTTAGGGGATAACAATGGGTGAGCCAGCAAGACAGTACATCATGGAGAGACCGGCCCAGAGACGCCGGATTGAAATCATTCAGGACCTGCCGGAGCCGGCTCAGAAGAAGGGGAGGAGGCAATCTCCCAAAAAAGTTGGAGCCAAAGGAAAGAAAAGATTCGGAGCAAAATCGAAGACTGCCCGGACCGGGCAGAGGGCAATTTTCACTCCTGCCCAGGGGCTATCTCTTTTGGTCATGTTGACCGCTTTTGTTGGTTTGCTTATCGCTAACTTAATCAGTTATAATGAAGTATCAATGGTTCAAAATCAAATCAATGAAACGCGGCAAAAAGTCCAAGCTCTCCAATCAGAGACCGATCTCCTGACCATGAAAATGGCTCCCTATACCGATCCGGACCGGATTGAAAAGCTGGCAAAAGAACGCCTTCATATGGTCAAGCCCCAAGACAAGGATATCATCTCCATTCATGCCAATCCCAAGGATGTCTACAAGGATCCCGGCAGTCAAAATCAACTGGCTGATCAAGGAAGATAATCGCTGCCGCTCAGAAACCAGGTGGTGAGGCATGCTTTTCAGAAAATTTAAACGAACAAAAAAGCCGAATGAAATTAACCTTCATGCCAGGACGAAATTTATTTTTCTCAGCCTCCTGGTCGTGACGGTCATATTTCTCCTCCGGCTTTTTTCTTTGCAAGTCATTGGAGGCGACGACTACCGAGCCCAGGCCTATGCCCAGAGGCGGACCAAGAAAATCGCCCAGGCGGAGCGGGGGGCCATCTATGACCGGAACCAGGAGCCCTTGGCCATCTCTGTCAACATCACCTCTGCCTATCTTTCGCCCAAGCAGGTGGACCCTGCCGACTACCAGGAGGTGTCGGATACCCTTTCCTACATATTGGGCTTGGAGCCGGCCAAGGTTATGGACAGCCTCCATTCCAAAAAGGACTATATTCGGATCAAAGACAAGGTGTCCGATGGGGAGATCCAGGCTTTAACTGCCTCGGGCATCCGGGCGGTGTCCCTGGAGCATGAAAGCCAGCGCTTTTATCCCAATGACAGCCTCCTTTCCCAAACCCTGGGCTATACCAATGATGAGGGTCTGGGGATTTACGGGGCGGAGAAGGAATTCGACCAGGTCCTGAGAGGTTCGGCCGGCCAAGATGTCTTTACCAAGGACCTCCGGGGACGGGTAGTTCCCACTGAAGAAGGGAAGTCCTTTGATCCTTCTAACGGCCAATCCATCTGTCTGACCATCGACTTGGAGGCCCAGAAAATCCTCCGGGAGGAGATGGCCAAGTGTGTCCAAAAATATGATCCTAAATCCATCACCGGGATTATTTCCAACCCCAATACCGGGGAGATTCTGGCCATGGAGAGCCTGCCCAATTTCAACCCCAACCAACCCCGCCAGCCCGAGGAGACGGAAGACCGTGTCCGTTGGGACTCCATGACGGAGGAAGACAAGCTTAACCTTCTTTATGAGCGTTGGAAGAATCCGGCGGTTTCCGGACTCTATGAGCCGGGTTCCGTTTTCAAATCTATCACCACTGCCCTGGCCCTGGACAGCCAGGCCCTTTCCAAGGATACAGACCATGTTCTCTGTCAGGGTTCTATTCAAATTGCCCCCCAAACCCGGATCTCCTGTGATAGGGGCCGGGCCCACGGCGAAGAGCTCCTGAAGGATGCCCTGGTCAATTCCTGCAACAGCGGTTTCGTCCAGATTGTCTGGAAGATTGGCCCCCAGCGCTTCACCTCCTACCTCCGGGCCCTTCATATGGGTGGGAAGAGTGGGATCGACCTGCCGGCCGAAGCTTCATCAGTCATCCCCAAGACCCTGTCCGCCATGGATCAGGCCCGCTTTGCCACCATGTCCTATGGCCACGGCCTCTCCGTTACTCCCCTGCAGATCCTTACCATGGCCAACACCACCATCAACGGTGGCTACTATATCCAGCCCCATATTTTTTATCAATCCATGAATTCCGATAAGACCCTGCTTTCCTCCTACCAGGTGGAAAAAGGGGACCCCATCTTCTCTCAGGACACGGTCAAAACCATGCGGGATTACCTCCAGGCCTCAGCCTCCAAGCCCTTTAAAGAACTCCAGGGCAAGCCGGTTGGCGGAAAGTCCGGAACCACCGTGATCGCTAAGGATGGAGTTTATACCCGGGATACCATCGCTTCCTATTTTGCCTTTTATCCGGCGGATGACCCCAAGCTGTCGATTTTAATTGTGGTCAACACTCCCAACAATCAGGGCTACGGATCCCTGATTGCCGTTCCTGTGGCCAGCCAGACCCTGACTCGGTATGTGGAGAGGGGAGAGAAGGAAGGGGAAAAGGGTCCGTCAGACGGCAAAGCCCTGCCGGACTTCGTTGGAAAAACGGTGGAAGAAGCCGAAAAGACCGGCTATCCCTTCACCCGCTATGGGTCCATGTCGGACTTTTCTGTCATTGGGAGTCAGATGCCCAAGGCGGGAGGGCTCTACCGGGAAGGCCAAACCATCACCCTCTATCCCGATGACCGGGCCTCCTATCTGGTTCCTGATATGACGGGAGCCAGCAAGAAGGAAGTGGAGGACACCTTCCAGGCGACCTCTATCCCCTTTGATACCAGGGGGGAGGGGAAGGTCGTTGACCAGGATCCCAAGCCGGGAACAAAGGTCCCGGGAACCACCCGGATCCGCTTCATTTTAGACAAGGAAAAAGAAGGAAATTAAAACAAGGCTTTTGCTCCCTGTTTCTGATCATACGGAAAGGAAAATGATGATGGAATTACAATACCCGGGCTTACTGACGTTCTTTTTAGCGACCCTCTTCAGCGGCTTGGGAACTTACTTTTGGATACGCTTTTCCCGAAAGAAGGCGATCGGCCAACCCATCCGGGAAGAAGGCAATAAAGCCCACTATAAAAAGGCAGGAACACCCACCATGGGGGGGATCGTCTTTACCCTGGTCAGCCTGGTCCTTCTTTTCGTTTTCACCGGCTTTCGCCCGGAAAGCCTCTTTCTCCTCCTGGGCACCCTGGGCTTTGCCCTGATCGGCTTTTTGGATGATTATGAGAAGGTCAAACAAAAGCAGAATGAGGGCTTGACCCCCCGTCAAAAGCTCTACCTCCAATTCGGCCTTTCCTTTATCCTGGTCAGCCTGGCCTTCCTGGTCAATGGAGACCTGGCCCGGCAGAAGATTCCCTTCTTCAATGTCACCCTGGACTTGGGCCTTTTCTGGGTTCCCATCCTCATGTTTGTGGTGGTGGGGTCAGTGAATGCGGTCAATTTAACGGACGGCCTGGATGGCCTATGCACCGGGGTTTCCATCCCTATCTTCCTTGCCCTCGCCTTGGCCGCCCTCATCTATCCCTATGCGGTTAGCAATGTCATCTACTACTATGCCTTGATTTTTGCCGGAGCCCTGGTGGGCTATCTTTTCTTTAATGCCCATCCCGCTTCCGTCATGATGGGGGATACGGGGTCCATGGCCATTGGAGGCGCCATTGTCTCCCTCCTCCTTCTCTATAACCGCCTCCTTTTCATGGTGGTATTGGGCGGAGTTTATCTGATGGAAGCCCTATCCGTCATCATCCAAGTCACTTATTTTAAACGGACGGGGGGGAAGCGGATCTTCAAAATGTCCCCTATCCACCACCACTTTGAACTGTCCGGATATCCCGAAGAGAAGATCACCATCGCCTTCAGCCTGGTTTCCCTCCTTCTCTCCTTGCTTACCCTGTCTATTTTTTAGGAGGTTTCCATGAAGATCAAAAGCCCTGAAGGTAAAAATCGGATTCTTTTATATGGCCTGGGCGTCACCGGAAAGGCCATTCTCTCCACCTTCCCCAAAGCAGGATGGCAGGTGACTCTTTATAATGACCAGGAGGTTAAGCTTGATGACCTGGTCAAGGAGGGTCTTGACCCCTCCAAGGTGGACTTGGCTAAGGACCTGGATTCGATCCCTTGGTCCGACCTGGCCTATGTGGTCAAGGCTCCGGTCATCCCCCTGGACAAGCCCCTCCTGGAAAGGGCCAGGGAAGAGGGCCTGCCGGTCTGTTCCGACATTGAGCTGGCCTACCGGCTCTTTCCCGACCAGCCCATGGTGGCCATTACCGGGTCCAATGGAAAGACAACCACCACCTCCATGGTGGCCCATATCCTCAATAAATCCGGCCATCCCGCCATTGCTTGTGGGAATATCGGCCTGGCGGTCTTTGAAGCCTTGGACAGGGCGGACCCCGACACCTGGCTGGTCATCGAATCCTCCTCCTTCCAGTTGGCCTCGGTGGACCGGTTCAAGCCCCGCTTTGCGGCCATCCTCAATGTCACCCCTGACCACATTGACTGGCATAGGGATTTTGCCCACTATGCCGCCTGTAAGTTCAACATCTCCAAGGGTCAGGGGCCGGAGGACATCCTCTACCTCAACCCCCATGACCGGCCCTCCAAGGAGGCCTTTGAATCCGGCCGCTTCAAGGCCCAGGTCAAGTGGATCGACCCGGAAGGGGAATGGGCCCGGGAAATCCGGGAACCCGGATTCTGGACCCTGGTAGGAAGCCACAATGTCGATAATGCCCTATTTGCAGCCGGCCTCTGCCATGATATCGGCTTGGACTGGCCCATTATCAAAAAAGCCCTCCAAAGCTTCCGGGCGATCGAACACCGGATGGAGGTGGTTGACACGATCGATGGGGTCACCTATATCAATGATTCCAAGGCCACCAATGTGGATTCCGCCGTCCAGGCCATCCACTCCCTCCAGGCCCCCCTCATCGTCATCGCAGGCGGCTACGATAAGCACGTCCCCTTTGATGAATTTTATGAGGCCTTTCGTCCCCAGGGAAAGGCCATGATCCTCATGGGCCAGACCAGGGACAGTCTGAAGCAGGGAATGGAAGAGCGGGGAATGGGGGACCGGGTGGTCATGGTGGATAGCCTCAAGGAGGCCATCAACCGGGCCCACGACCTGGCCCAGGCAGGGGACGTGGTCCTTCTTTCTCCGGCATCAGCATCCTGGGGCATGTATAATAACTTTGAAGAAAGAGGCCGGGAGTTTAAGGACTTGGTTAAGAACTTGAAAAAATAGGGATTAAAAAGGAGTTTCCATGAGAGCCGGAAAAGCCAAAGAAAAAGTGAATAAAAAAAAGAAAGCCGGATTCTTCCACCTCCTGGCCAGGCCGGAGGGGAAGGTCGACAGCCTTCTTTTTGCCCTGGCCTTGGGCTTCATCATTTTCGGCGTCATCATGGTCTTTTCCGCTTCGGCTCCCTGGGCCCTCCGGGAATTTGGGGACCCCAACTATGTCTTAAAACGCGACCTGGTTTGGGCGGCAATATCCATCTTTGCCATGGTCCTGGTCTCCCGGATTCCCTACCGGACCTATAGGCGTTATGCTTATTTCCTCTATCTTTTGGCCTTTATCCTTTGCGTTCTTTGTTTTGTCCCCGGGATCAGGGTTGTTCGTAACGGTGCTCACCGCTGGATCGGCCATGAATCCTTTACCATCATGCCGTCCGACTATCTCAAGATCGGATCGGTCATGTTCCTGGCCCGCTACCTTGCCAAGCGGAACCGGGCCCTGGAGAAGGGGAAGGAAGCCTGGAGGTCCTTTTTTCTGATCATGGTTTTTATTGGGATCACCGTCCTCCCCGTCAGCCTCCAACCCAACTTCTCCGCAGTCATCGTCATCTCTGTCAGCCTCCTAGTCCTCTTTTTCGTTGGGGGGATGAAAAGTCGGGAAATTCTTCCGGTGGTTTTGCTTGCCATAGCCGGCCTCCTCTATGCTTTTTGGCCCAGAGAAGGAAACTACCGGTTGGACCGACTACTCGTTATGCTGGATCCCATGAAGGATCCGCTGAATGAAGGTTGGCAGCTCATGCAGTCTCTCTTTGCTGTAACGACAGGGGGCCTGTTCGGGGTGGGATTTGGACAGAGTCGGCAGAAGTTCGATTACCTGGCCGATGAGCCCCACAATGACTTTATTTTTGCCGTCCTTTCCGAGGAATTGGGCTTTGTGGGGGCCGCCCTCTTCATTATCCTTTATGCCTATATGATCTACCGGATGGTCAAGGTTGTCCGGGCCTGTCCCAACCGCTTTGGCCAGCTCATGGGCTTCGGTCTCACTTTTATCATTGCCTTTCAAGCTATGGTCAATATCGGGGTGACCATCGGCCGGGTTCCGCCAACCGGAATCACCCTGCCCTTTATCTCCTACGGAGGATCCTCCCTCTTGGCTGTTTCCATGATGATGGGGATTGTCCTGAACATCTCCAGAGAAGCGGAGTCCTTATCCCGGACCGGGAGGACAAGGCCTCCATCCAAGGAAGGAGGGCAGACCCATGGGAACTAAGAAAAAGCCAATGAAGAAAAGAAGGCGAATCCGTCTCTTTGTCCTGGTCTTCCTCCTTTTGGCGCTAGGAATTGTCGGTTTTGCTCTTAAATCTTCAACATTCACCATTAAATATGTCAACGTTGAGGGGAACACCCTTTTAACGGACCGGGAAGTGGTGGACCAGATGGGGAAGGTCAGGGGAAATATTTTTCTCTATTCACCCAAGGAAGCCATCCTGAACCTGCAGAAGGTGGAGGGGATCCGGGAGGTAACCATCGACAAAGAACTGCCTGATCGGATCAATGTTCTGGTCAAGGAATCCTATATTTTGGCTAATCTCAAGGGAGATCCGCCCTACCAGGTGGACAACCTGGGGATGGTCCTGGACCAGGGAAAAGGCAATGTGATCAAAGACCGGGTGGTTCCCCTGGAAGTCGTGTGGAATAAGGGGGGCATTGAAAAGGGAAAAACCCTCTCCGATGATCCCCGGGATATCGACTTCATGATTGCCCTCCTAAAAACGAAATTATCGGACAATATCAAGCTTGTAAGCTTTGATAAAACGGGCAACATTGATATAATGGTTAAAGATATTCTCGTTCATTTTGGGGAACCGGATGACATTTTCAAAAAACTCAACAACGTAACGGCCGCTTTAAAGGAAATTCAGACCAAGTCCATTCCTGCCAAGGAAATCATCATCAAAGATGGTCGGGAAATGATTGTCGTCACTGAAGCAGAGGAAGCCGGTACAGAAAAGTAAAACAGAAAGACGGGCGTAAGAGTCGGAGCTGAGGCGGTTCCTGCCTGAGACTCCGAGCGTAGAAGAAGTATGGGGGGACCAATGACCAGTAATTTTGACATGGAATTGAACAACGACGGTTTAGCAAAAATCAAAGTGTTGGGTGTCGGCGGTGGCGGAAACAACGCCCTGAACCGGATGCAGACGGAAGGTCTGGACGGCGTTGAGTTCATTGCCATCAATACGGACAAGCAGATTTTGGATGTGGTGGAAGCGGACCGAAAACTCCAGATCGGGACCAAACTCACCCGTGGCTTGGGCTCCGGCGGAAATCCGGAAGTCGGCTCCAAGGCGGCGGAAGAATCCAAGTCCGACGTCCAGGACCTCCTCCAGAACACCGACATGGTCTTTATTACTGCCGGAATGGGTGGGGGTACCGGGACCGGTGCAGCCCCCATCATTGCCGAAGTCTCCAAGCAGATGGACATCCTGACCGTAGGCGTGGTGACCAAGCCTTTCGGTTTTGAAGGACGGAAGCGGGCCAGCCAGGCTGAAGCAGGCATCCAGGCCCTTAAGGACAAGGTAGATACCCTGATCGTTGTCCCCAATGACCGCCTCCTTCAGATTGCCGAGCGTCGGACAACCATGCGGGAAGCCTTCGCTATGGCTGACCAGGTCCTCATGAACGGTATCAAAGGCATTTCCGACCTTATTGCCGTTCCGAATATGATCAACCTGGATTTCGCCGACGTGGAGTCCATCATGAAAGACCAGGGGATTGCCCACATGGGTATCGGCCTGGCATCCGGTGAAAACCGGGCTGTCAATGCCGCCAAGGCCGCTGTCAAGTCCCCCTTGCTGGAGACCTCCATTGATGGAGCCAAGGCTGTTCTCGTCAACGTCACAGCTGCCGATATCGGCCTCTTCGAGGTTAATGAAGCGGCTGAGCTCATCCGCGAAGCGGTTGACTCCGACGCCAACATCATCTTCGGTGCCGGGACCGACGAATCCCTGGGCGATGACCTCAAGATCACCGTCATTGCTACCGGTTTCGACTCCAAGCAGCTCAATGCCAACAAGAGTGAATCTTCTAAGTCGTCCAAGGACTTGCAGGATGAGACCGTCTCCCCGTCCAAGGACCGCCAGGATGACGGCTTGGATATCCCTGATTTCCTGAGAAAGTACCGCTAATATGAAATGCCCTTTCTGTTCATTTTTGGACACGAAGGTGATTGATTCACGTCCGACTGAAGATAACATGGCCATCCGTCGTCGGAGGGTCTGCCTTAAGTGTCACAAGCGCTTTACCACCTATGAACGCTTTGAAGACCAGGCCATTGTGGTCGTCAAAAAGGATAAGACGCGGGAATCCTTCTCCAGGGCTAAGGTTCTCCGGGGGATGATCAAGTCCTGTGAAAAAAGACCCATCGCCGTTGACCGCCTGGAAAAAGCGGCGGATGAGATCGAAACGGCCCTCAACCACCTCAACCAAAAGGAAGTCTCCTCGACCTATATCGGTGACCTGGTCATGAGCCAGCTCAAGAAGATCGATAAGGTGGCCTATGTCCGCTTTGCCTCGGTCTACCGGGAGTTTGAAGATGTGGAGAAGTTCTATGACGAGTTGGAGCTTCTGAAGGATGAGGATAAGGAAGATTAACCCGTCAGAATGTAGACGGATAAAGAGAGCCTTGCGCTCTCTTTTTTTCATGGAAAGGAGGACGTCATGGACCTATTTGACCTTCAAAGAGAAAAAGAAATTCGCCGGACGGCCCCTCTGGCCGACCGCCTACGGCCCAGGTCTCTGGATGAATTTATGGGCCATGAGGAGATCCTGGGGGAAGGAAAGGCCCTTCGCCGGCTGATTGAGGCGGACCGAGTGCCCTCCCTCATCCTCTTTGGCCCCCCGGGGACCGGAAAAACCACCTTAGCCTATGTTATCGCCCAAACCACCCGGAGGTCCTTCAAAAAAATCTCGGCTGTCACGGCGGGGGTAAAGGAAGTTCGACAAGTCATCCGGGAAGCCCAGGATGCCATCAGCTTCGACAATATTCGGACCATCCTTTTTATTGATGAGATCCACCGCTTTAACAAGGCCCAGCAGGATGCCCTTCTTCCCCATGTGGAAGACGGGACCATCACCCTGATCGGGGCCACGACAGAGAACCCCTTTTTCGAAGTCAATAAGGCCCTCCTTTCCCGCTGCCAGCTGGTAGAGCTCCACCGACTGGACCGGGAGGACCTGGGCAAGATCCTTGACCGGGCTCTGACCGATCCGGAAAAGGGCTTGGGGAAGGAAGACATCAGCCTGACGGATGGGGCGAGGGAGACCCTGATTTCTGCCTCCTCCGGGGATAGCCGGATCCTCCTGAATTCCCTGGAAATCGCCTTTCTTTCCAGCCCCGGCAAAGAAGGCAAGTTGGTTTTGGATGTCGAGGACATCCAAAATTCCATCCAGCGCAAGGTCCTCAGCTACGATAAGGGGGAGGAGGAGCACTATAATACCATCTCCGCCTTCATCAAGTCCGTCCGGGGGTCCGATCCTGATGCCGCCATCTATTACTTGGCCCGGATGTTGGCCGGTGGGGAAGACCCCATGTTCATCGCCCGCCGCCTGGTCATCCTGGCTTCGGAAGATATCGGCAATGCCCAGCCCATGGGCCTGGTCCTGGCCCAGTCCTGCATGGAGGCGGTCTACAAGATCGGGATGCCGGAGGCCCGGATCATCCTGGCCCAGACGACCATCTATCTGGCCTGCGCCCCCAAGTCCAATGCGGCCTACCTGGCGATAGACAGGGCCCTGGACTACTACCGCAAACACGCTGACCAGGCTATCCCCCTCCACATCCAGGATGCCCACTATTCCGGGGCAGGGGACCTTAACCGAGGCCTGGGCTACCTCTATCCCCATGACTACCCCGGGGCCCTTGTCTTGCAAAACTACCTCCCGGATGAGATAATGGAAGGCGAATTTTATCAGCCGACAACGCATGGATTTGAGGGGAAAATGAAGGAATTCCTCGAAGAAAAAATAGAAATTTTAGGCCGGAAGTCGGATTCCGATGGGGATCCTTCCGATGGTCTTCAATAATAAGGAGGCCTGAATGCAAATTAAAGAATTCTACCGGCATATGGATGATTATGTCGGAAAAGAAGTAACCATCCAAGGCTGGATCAAGCAGTCCCGGATTTCAAAGAATGTGGGATTCCTTATCGTCAACGACGGATCCTTTTTCAAGCCTGTCCAGGTGGTGGCATCATCCGACATGGACAACTACCGGGAGGTTGCCCACATTCCCAATGGATCTTCCATTGAAGTTCAAGGGAAGCTGGTCGCCACTCCCCAGGCCAAGCAGGCCTTTGAGATCCAAGCCTCATCCATCCGGCTCCTGGATGCCTGCAGCCTGGACTACCCCCTCCAGAACAAGCGGCAGAGCTTTGAATTCTTGAGGGACCACCCCTCCCTCCGGTCTCGGACGAACACCTTTATGGCCGTCTTCCGCCTCCGGTCGGAGCTTGCCTATGCCATCCATGACTTCTTCCACAAAGAAGGCTTCACCTACGTCCATACCCCCATCATCACGGCATCGGATGCCGAGGGGGCAGGGGAGATGTTCCAGGCAACCACCCTGGACCTTGGGCAAGTCCCCAAGACGGAAGAGGGGGAAGTGGACTATGGGGAGGACTTCTTCGGCCAAGAGGTCAACCTCACCGTTTCCGGCCAGCTCGAAGTCGAGCCCTTCATCATGTCCCACCGCAATGTTTACACCTTTGGTCCCACCTTTCGGGCGGAAAAATCCAATACTACCCGGCATGCGGCTGAGTTTTGGATGATTGAGCCCGAGTTGGCTTTTGCCGACAATGCCATGACCATGGATAATGCGGAAGCCATGGTCAAATCCGTCATCAACCACGTCATGGAAGCTCTTCCCGAGGAGATGGACTTCTTCAACCAATGGATTGACAAGGGCCTAATTGACCGGCTCAACCAGGTCCGCCACTCCAGCTTTGCCCGGATGACCTATACCGAGGCCATTGAAATCCTGGAGAAAGCCAATGACCGTTTTGACTACAAGGTCAAGTGGGGGTCCGACATCCAGACCGAGCATGAGCGCTATTTGACGGAAGAAGTGGTCCATGGTCCTCTTTTTGTCACTGATTACCCGAAAGAGATCAAGTCTTTCTATATGAAGCAGAATGATGATGGAAAGACGGTGGCCTGCTTTGATATGCTTGTGCCCGGCATCGGCGAACTGATCGGCGGGTCGGAGAGAGAAACGGATCCGGACAAGCTTACCGCCCTCATGAATGAGAAGGGAATGGGGACGGAAGGCTATGAGTGGTACATCAACCTCCGACGCTTCGGCGGATGTGTCCACGGTGGCTATGGCCTGGGATTCGAGCGTCTGGTCATGTACCTTTCGGGCATGGGGAATATCCGCGATGTCCTCCCATACCCTCGGACGGTCGGCAGCCTTTAAATTGGTCAAGGAAAGAGAGTCAATTTATGGAATACAATCCCAATGCAATTGAAAAAAAGTGGCAGGCCTTTTGGGTGGAAAAGGACGTCTTTCATGCGGACAATGATTCCGACAAGAAGAAGTTCTATGCCCTGGTGGAATTCCCCTACCCTTCGGGACAGGGGCTTCATGTCGGCCATCCCAGGCCCTATACGGCCCTGGATATTGTTTCCCGGAAGCGCCGGATGGAAGGATATAATGTCCTCTTTCCCATGGGTTTTGATGCTTTCGGCCTTCCCACGGAAAACTATGCCATAAAAAACCACATCCATCCCGCCTTGGTTACTGAGCGGAATGTGGCCCATTTTAAGGACCAGCTTAAGGCTATCGGCTTCTCCTTTGACTGGGACCGTGAATTTTCCACCACGGATCCCGACTATTATCAGTGGACCCAGTGGATCTTTATCCAGCTTTATAAGCACGGCCTGGCCTATAAAAAAGAGGTCCCCATCAATTGGTGTCCTTCCTGCAAGGTGGGTCTGTCCAATGAAGAGGTGGTAGGCGGGGCCTGCGAGCGCTGCGGAACACCCGTGGTTCATAAGGTCAAAAACCAGTGGATGCTCAAGATCACCGAATATGCCGACCGCCTCATCGACGACCTGGATGAAGTGGATTACATGCCCCAGATCAAACAACAACAGATCAACTGGATCGGCCGGTCCCATGGGGCCAATGTCAAGTTCGCTATCAAAGAAGGTCACCAGGAGATCACCGTCTATACCACCCGGCCCGACACCCTTTTCGGAGCCACCTATATGGTCTTGGCGCCTGAACATACCATCCTTGATGAAAATAAGGAGAGGATCACCAACTGGGAGGCCATCCAGGCCTACCGGGACCAGGCAGCCCTGAAATCGGACTTCGAGCGTGGGGAGCTGGCCAAGGAAAAAACCGGGGTTATGGTGGAAGGTCTGACAGCCATCAATCCGGCCAACCAGAAGGAAATCCCCATCTGGATCTCCGATTATGTTTTGACCTCCTATGGAACCGGAGCCATCATGGCGGTTCCGGCTCATGACAGCCGGGACTGGGAATTTGCCAAAAAGTTTGGCATGCCCATCATTGAAGTCGTCTCCGGGGCAGAGGTCCCTGTGGAGGAAGCTCCCTTCACCGATGTGGAAAAGGGGACCCTGGTCAATTCCGACTTCCTCAACGGAAAGCCGGTGAAAGAGGCCATTTCCTTCATGACGAAATGGTTAGAGGATAAGGGACTGGGAGAGGGGGCCACCAATTATAAGCTCCGCGACTGGGTCTTTTCCCGCCAGCGTTACTGGGGTGAACCCATTCCCATGGTCCACTGTCCGGACCATGGCTGGGTCCCCGTCCCCGAAGAGGACCTCCCCCTCTTACTGCCGGAGGTGGACCACTATGAGCCAACAGGGGATGGGGAATCCCCTCTATCGGAGATGACAGATTTTGTCAACACGACTTGTCCCATCTGCGGCAAGCCGGCCAAGAGGGAGACGGACACCATGCCCCAGTGGGCGGGTTCCTCCTGGTACTATCTCCGCTATATGGACCCCCACAATGACAAAAAGGCCGTCTCAAGGGAGGCGGAAAAGTATTGGGGACCGGTGGACTGGTATAACGGGGGAATGGAGCACACCACCCTCCACCTTCTCTACTCTCGATTCTGGCACAAGTTCCTTTACGATATCGGTGTGGTTTTCACCAAGGAGCCCTACCACAAAAGGACTTCCCATGGGATGATCCTGGGCGAAAATGGGGAGAAGATGTCCAAGTCCCGGGGGAATGTGGTCAACCCGGATGAGATCGTTCGGGAATACGGAGCGGATACCCTTCGGACCTATGAGATGTTCATTGGAGACTTCACCAACTCCGCCTCATGGACCGACCAGGGGGTCCTGGGTTGCCGGAAGTTTCTGGACCGGGTCTGGAAGATGGAAGAACTCTTAACCGATGGCCAGGACTTCACTCCCGACCTGGAGAAAACCATCCACCAGACCATCAAAAAGGTAACGGAAGACTTCGAATCCCTCAAGTTCAACACGGCCATTGCCCAGCTCATGACCCTGTCCAATGAGATCCGGAAATTGGGATCCATGACCAAGGCTGATTGGAAGGTTTACCTGACCCTCCTCAACCCGGTCGCTCCCCATATTACCGAGGAACTCTGGGAGAGAGCAGGATTTGAAGGCCATCTGGCCACCGACGGTTCTTGGCCCCGGTATGATGAGGATAAGCTCTTGGGCGAGACCATAAAAATGCCGGTCCAGGTCAACGGGAAGCTGAGGGGCTACATCCAGGTGCCCATTGATGCTGACCAGGACACGGCTCTCGACTTGGCTCAAAGGGATGAAGGGGTCGCCCGTCACTTATTGGATAAAAAATTGGTAAAAACCATTTATATCCCTAAAAAAATCTTGAATTTTGTAGTAAAATAAGTCTAGTAATTTACTACAGTTTTTCATTCTTGATTTCTCCGCTTACCGGAAGAATGAGTATTGCGGATATAGAGAGGGTTTGCCATGAAACTGACCACCAGAAGTCGCTATGGCCTCCGGGCTATGACCTACATTGCTGCTAAGGCAGGGGAGGGCCCCATACCTACGACGGAAATTGCCGAAAGTCTCAATCTCAGCGACAATTATCTGGAACAGCTTTTACGAACCCTTAAAAAGGACGGCTTCCTCCGGTCCATCCGAGGAGTCAAGGGGGGCTATGAACTGGTCCAGGACCCCCAAGACATCATGGTCTTGGACCTTTTGAAGACCTTGGAAGGGGACCTCTGGCTTTCTGACTGCACCCAGTGTGGGGAATGCCCGGGAGGAAACACCAACTGCCCCACCCGCCTGATCATCCGGAGGATGAGTCGGGCCATCGAAGAGGCGGTCGAAGGGGAGACCCTGGCGGATATGGCCGAGATTTACAAGGCGGTCTAGGATCCGGGTCGGATCCATAATAGCGAATGTGGTGGGAGGACCAGCTCTTTTTTCAGCTGGTCCTCCTTTTGGTGCATTGATGAGATGGGCTCTATGATATAATTGACCCAGGTAAAAAAAGGGAGATGACCATGAAAAAAATCAATTTGAACGAATGTCGCACGCTTTTCCTGGACTTTTTTGAGGCCCGGGACCATGTGCGGTTAAAGAGTTTTTCTTTAGTTCCTGAAGATGACCCCAGCCTCTTGCTCATCAACGCCGGCATGGCTCCTCTGAAGCTTTATTTTATGGGGGAAAAGAAGATGGCCAAGAACCGGGCCACTTCATCCCAGTGCTGCGTTCGAACAGCGGATATTGACAACGTCGGCAAAACTGCCCGTCACGGGACCTTCTTTGAGATGCTGGGGAACTTCTCTTTTGGAGACTATTTTAAGAGGGAAGCCATCCATTGGGCATGGACCTTCTTAACCGAAGAAATCGGCCTGGATAAGGACCGTCTTTGGGTGTCCGTTTTTATTGAAGACGACGAAGCTTACGGAATCTGGAAGGATGAAATCGGGATTCCTACGGACCGAATCCTCAAGCTGGGAAAGGAAGACAATTTCTGGGAGCTGGACCAGGGACCTTGCGGCCCCTGCTCGGAAATCCACTATGACCGTGGTCCTGCTTATGGGGAAGGATCCAACCCCACCGAAAACTCCGACCGCTTTATGGAAATTTGGAACCTGGTTTTCACCCAGTTTGACCGCCAGTCTGACGGGACCACCTACATTCCTTTAGCCCACCCCAATATTGATACCGGAATGGGCCTGGAGCGCCTGGCCTTGATTACGGAAGATAAGGACAACATCTTTGAACTGGAGGAGTTCATGCCCCTCCGGGAGAAGATCGAAGAACTCTCCGGGAAGAAGTATGGCCAAAGCCAAAAGGTGGATGAGTCCATGCGGATCATCATTGACCACTCCAAGGCCATGACCTTCCTTATCCATGACGGAGTGGTTCCTTCCAATGAGGGAAGGGGCTATATCCTTCGCCGGCTCATCCGCCGGGCCTACCGCCATGGGAAACTTTTAGGGATTGAAGGGGAGTTTTTGACCAAGACCATGAGCCAGGTCATTCCTGTTTATAAAGAAGAATATCCCGGCCTGACCGAATCCCGGGACCGGATTTTCAAGATTGCTGTCCGGGAAGAAGAGAATTTCCAGAAAACCATCGACCAGGGCCTTGAACTCCTGGAATCCCGTCTGGCCCAGGTGGAGGAATCCGGGGAAAAGGTCCTCTCCGGTGAAGATGCTTTTAAACTCTATGATACCTATGGATTCCCCCTGGATCTGACTTGGGAAATTACCAAGGAGCGGGGGATTGAGGTGGATGAGGAGGCCTTCCACAAAATGATGGAGGACCAGAGGATCCAGTCCCGGACCAACCGCAAGGGAGGTCACGGATGGGAGGATAAGAAGGTTCTGGACCTGACCGCCTACCCCTCCACCGACTTCACCGGCTATGAGTCCTTCCGGGGACAGGGTAAGGTCCTGGCCCTCTTCCATGAGGGAAAGGAGACCGAGAGACTGGAAGCCGGTCAGGAGGGTCAGGCCCTCCTGGACCAAACGCCTTTCTACGGGGAAGGCGGGGGACAGGTCGGCGACCGGGGATATTTGGAAGGCCAAGGTTGGAAGGCCCGGGTCCTGGATACCCAAAAGGATAAGGACGACCACTACATCCACGTCCTGGAGGTCTTGGAGGGGACCCTGTCTGTCGGAGATGACTTGGAAGCCCTTTTGGACCGGGATTTCCGGAGGGATGTGATGAAGAACCACTCCGCCACCCATCTCCTGAACAAGGCCCTCCACCAGGTGTTAGGGGGCCACGTCAACCAGGCGGGCTCTTATGTCGATGATCGGAGACTTCGCTTCGACTTCTCCCACTATGAGGCCATGACCGACCGGGAGATCGAGGAAGTGGAAGCTATCGTTAACCGGGCGATATATGAGGCTTATCCGGTTCACACGGACATCCTTCCCCTGAAGGAAGCCATGGAAACCGGAGCCATCGGAATTTTTGAAGATAAGTATAAGGACCATGTCCGCGTCGTCTCCATGGGGGACTTTTCCAAGGAACTCTGTGGGGGAACCCATGTGGAGAATACGGCCCGGATCGGCTCCTTCCGCATCCTCTTTGAACAGGGGATTTCATCCGGTATCCGGCGGATCGAAGCGGTTACCGGTCGGGCGGCCTATGAGATGGCCAGGGATGACCGGGAGACCATCCGGCATGCGGAGGACTTGATCAAAGTTGGCGGATCCAATCTGGAAGAAAAGATTCTCAAGCTTCTGGATGAGAATAAGAAACTCAAGCGGAGCCTGGCTTCCATGGAATCCAAGATGGCCCAGGACCTGTCGAAGGAACTGGAGAGCCGTACCCTGGAAGTTGAAGGCTTTACCCTGGTCAAGGACCACCTGTCCGGGAAGACCATGGATGAGCTCAAGGGAACAGCCGATGCCTTGAAAGAAGGGAAGGAGAAGATGATCCTGGTCCTTGCCTCCGACTTGGACGGGAAAGTCTTCTGGGTGGTCTCCATGGATGAAGCAGCGGTAAAAGCGGGAGGCCATGCCGGGAAACTGGTCAAGGAATTGGCCCAGATCACCGGTGGAAACGGCGGAGGACGTCCAAACTTTGCCACAGCCGGCGGTAAGGATCCCGGGGCAATTGATGAGGCCCTTGCCAAGCTAGAAGATCGATTGAAGGAACAATTGAAATAGGAGGATGGAAATGGCCAAAGATTATTCAGAAACCATGCTGTTTACGCCGATTAACCGGGAAAGAGAATTCCGGGAAATCCTCAAAGAAGTCTACCAAGCTCTGGAAGAAAAAGAATATTCGCCATTTAACCAGATGATCGGGTATATCTTATCCGGGGATCCCACCTACATTACCAGTTACAAGGGGGCCAGAAAGCTCATCCGTCAAATCGACCGGGATGAGCTCCTGGAGGAACTCCTGGCCTACTATTTAAAAGAAGACCCGGAGACAGAGGAAAAAGAGAATTAGAATAGAATGCCTAGGCCGGATCATGGGTCCGGCCTGGCTTTTCCGAGAGATGGAATAGGAATAACCGAGAGATCAAGCAAGAGTGAAAGAGATGGGGGAAGGATGAGTCGGGCAATGGGCTTGGATGTGGGCAGTAAGACGATCGGGGTGGCCTTAAGCGACCCTTCCTATTTGATTGCCCAGGCCCATGGCACCGTTCAGAGAACTTCCCAAAGAGAAGATATCCAAAAAATCCTGGACATTATTCAAAAAGAAGAAGTCCGGGAAGTTGTTCTTGGTCTCCCTAAACACATGAATGGAGATCAGGGACGGTCCGTTGACCGGGCCAAAAGCCTAGGCCGGGCCTTGGAAAAAGAACTCGGACAACCGGTGGTTTACCAGGATGAGCGGATGACGACCCTATCCGCCGACCGGGTCCTTCAAAAAACGGGTGTCCGTCGTGAACATCGAAAAAAATACGTCGACTCTATTGCTGCGACGTTTATTTTGCAAACTTGGTTGGATAAAGAGAAAAGGAGTTTTTCATCATGAAAAACAAAGAGAAAGAAACCATCACCCTCTATGCGGGAGGGGAGGCCGTTGAGGTAAAAATTCTCGCTTCCTTCACCTTAGATGAGAGGGACTACTGCTGGTTAGAGGATCCGGAGACCAAGGATCCTGTCCTTTTCCGCTATTATTCCGACAAAGAGGATATGGTCTTTCAACTGGTGGAGGATGCCAAGGAATATGAGGAGGCGAACGAGGCCTATCAGGACATCCTCAAGGACCGGAACGATGAGAGAGCATGGAATACAAGGAAAGGAATGGAAATTGACAACGAACAATAATCAGGGCCGGATGAAAGCGTCCGGTCAAGGGGGGAGGCCATCTCATGCTTCCTCTTCCCGAGTAAAGGCGAAAGCTAAGTCCGCCGGTCGAAGAAGAACCGGAGGATCGAGCCCTTCAATGAAAAAGGGGGAGACTGGCTCTTCAACCAGGACCCGTACAAGGTCAACTAAGCCTACAGGCAGAAGCCCGGAAAAAAAGCAGGCGCCCGCCAGCCGGTCAAAAAAGCTTAAGGTTATCCCTCTTGGCGGCCTGAAAGAGATCGGGAAGAACATGACCGCTGTGGAATACGGGAATGACATCATCGTCATCGACTGCGGATTGACCTTTCCGGACGAGGATATGCCTGGGATTGACACGGTTATTCCCGACATCACCTATTTGGAAAAAAATAAGTCCAAGATCCGGGGGATCCTGATCACCCATGGACACGAAGACCACTATGGGGCGGTACCCTATGTTCTAAAAAAGCTCCCCGTCAATATCTATTGCACCCGCCTGACCGGAGGCATGCTCCAGAACAAATTTAATGAGCACGGCCTGTCCACAAAGTGGATCCAGTATGTCCAGGCCGGTGACCGGATCAAGCTGGGCGCCTTTGAATGTGAATTCATCCGGGTGGCCCATTCCATTCCCGATGCCTGTGCCATTGCTGTCCACAACCCGGTTGGTACGGTCCTCTTTACCGGTGACTTCAAATTCGACTTCACCCCCATTGATGAACAACCCACCGACCTCCAGGCTCTGGCCCGCCTCGGTGAAGAAGGGGTCCTTGCCCTCTTCTCCGATTCAACCAACGTCAAGCACCAGGGTTATACCATGTCCGAGCGGACAGTGGGGGAAACCTTCAAGAACATCTTTAACCGGGCAAAGGACAGGATCATCGTCGCCACCTTTGCATCCAACCTACACCGGGTCCAACAGATCATCTGGGCGGCGGAAGCCAACCACAGGAAGGTGGCCCTGTCAGGACGGTCCATGCTGACTAACGTGGATGTGGCCATGAACCTGGGCTATCTCAAGGTCAAGAAAAACACCTTGATCGACATCAATGAGGTCCGCAACTACAAGCCTTCACAGGTGACCCTTTTAATTACCGGGTCCCAGGGTGAGCCCATGTCGGCCTTGTCCAGGATGGCCAACAATGCCCACCGCCAGATTCAAATCCAGCCTACGGATACCATCATCCTTTCGGCTTCCCAGATCCCGGGAAATGAAAAAGCTATTGGGGATATGCTCAACAATTTGACGGAGATGGGGCCCAAACTCATCTATTCTTCCTTGGCTGAGGTCCATGTCTCCGGCCACGCCTGTGCGGAGGAGCTCAAACTCATGCACTCCCTGGTCAAGGCCCAATATTTTATTCCGGCCCACGGGGAAACCCGGATGCTGGTCGCCCATAAAGAACTGGCCATGTCTTTAGGTATGCCGGAAGACCACGTTCTGATGGGACAAAACGGAACCGTCTTTGAATTTGAGCGCCGTGGGGCCCATGTCAAGGCGAATACGGATAATGAAGTCCAGGCCGGCAAGGTCCTGATCGACGGTCTGGGGGTCGGCGATGTGGGCAATGTGGTCCTGAACGACCGCAAGCGCCTATCGGATGACGGGATGATCGTCATTGTGGCAACAGTGGACAAGAATTCCGCCCACCTGGCAGCCGGACCTGAAATCATCTCCCGAGGCTTTGTCTATATGAAGGACAACATCGACATGATCCAGGAGATTAAAAAGCAGGTTCGTGCCATCTTCGACAATGCGGAAAAGAAGAATATCAAGGATTGGTCTTTCCTCAAGTCGGAAATCCGGGATAAGATCAAGTCCTATGTCTATGCAGAAATCCAGAGAAACCCCATGATCCTTTCGATCATTATGGAAACAGAGACCGCCAATGGCAAATCAAGGTAAGTTTGAACTCCTGGCTCCCGCAGGGGACATGGAAAAGCTGAAATCCGCCCTCCACTTCGGGGCGGATGCCGTTTATTTGGGCGGGGAGAGCTTTGGACTCCGGAAGGCATCAAAAAATTTCTCCCGGGAGGAATTGGAAGAAGCCGTCCGCTATGCTCATGCCAAGGGGGCCAAGATCCATGTGACGACCAATATCCTTCCCCACGATAATGACCTGGATGGCTTAAAGGACTATGCCCTCTTCCTGGCATCCATTGGAGTGGATGCCGTCATCGTTTCGGATCCCGGTATCTTTATGGCTTTTAAGAATAATACAGACGTAGAAATCCACGTTTCCACCCAGGCTTCCATCACTTCGTCAGATACGGTGAACTTCTGGGCAGACCTGGGGGCTAAGCGCCTCGTCTTGGCCCGGGAACTCAGTTTAGAGGAAATCCGCCGGATCCGGGAAAACGCCTATGAAGATGTGGATCTGGAGTGTTTTGTCCATGGGGCCATGTGTATTTCCTATAGTGGCCGCTGCCTCCTGTCCAACTATATGACGGGTAGGGATGCCAACCAGGGCGACTGCGCCCAGGCCTGCCGGTGGAAGTATCATCTTATGGAAGAAAAAAGGGAGGGGGAGTTTTATCCCATCGGGGAGGATGGGGGAGGGACCTTCATTCTAAATTCCAAGGACCTCTGCCTCCTCCCCTATATGTCCGACCTCATGGACGCCGGCATCCGGTCTTTTAAGATCGAAGGTCGGGTCAAGACTGCTTTCTACGTCGCCTGTGTGGTCAGGGCCTATCGCCAGGCCATAGATGCCGCCCTGGAAGGGAAGTTGGACCAGGACCTGGTTGATAACTTAATGAAGGAGCTGGCCAAGACCTCCCACAGGGATTTCACCTCCGGCTTCCTCTTTGGAAATCCCGGATTGGGCGGTCAGAATTATGACACCACATCGTATATCCAGGATTATGACTTCATTGGAGTGGTCCGGGAAATCGACCGGGCCGGGGGACGGGTCCTCATCCAATGCCGGAATAAGTTTTCTCGAGGCGATGAGGTGGAAATGGTCAGGGCAAAATCTTGTACCCTTTCCTTCAAAATTTCGCATATCGAGGATCAGGAAGGATCCCGACAGGAGGAAGCCAAAGTTCCTATGGAGGACTATTGGATCCCCTTGGAGGAGTTCTGCCAAGTAGGGGACATGGTCAGGAAGCGGAAAAATTAGCCATTCCTAACACATGGACAGAATGAATAGAAATGCTAATTATTGTAAGGCCTGATTGCTGATAATCAGGCTTTTTTACTTGGCCTTAGAAATTTTAAAAATTATTTCTTTTTTTTAGAAACTATGATATATTATCCCTAGGGAAGATAGTTTTTCAGATAGGGAGTATCTCACCATGAAGATGGACTTCCGCTTAACTTCTATCGAATTTGATAGAAGTGGGAGGTCCTGAACATAGAGAGGGTTTTGCTTTTGCATTAGCCCCCTTGTGGAGAGATTCTTCCTTTTTTAGTGTCCTCGTACACCAGGCTGGAAAACGATTAATCCTTGTTGATTTAAGGTCACTTTATTTTAATCTTTGAAAGGAGATTACATGAACCCAATTAATGTTACTAGTGAGATTGGCAGGTTGAAGAAGGTTCTCGTCCACCGTCCCGGTGATGAGCTGCTCTATCTCACTCCCAACACACTAGAAGAGTTGCTCTTCGATGATATCCCTGATTTAAGCAAGGCCCAGGCCGAGCATGACCGTTTCACTGACATTATGCGTGAAGAGGGTGTAGAGGTTGTTTACTTGGAAGACCTCATGGCTGAAACTCTGGATGCCAACCCCGACCTTAAAGACCAATTTTTAGATGAATTCCTGGATGACGCAGGAATCGTTACCAAAACCTATCATGACATTCTTAAGCAGTTCTTCAGCCAGTACAAGGACAACAAGGAACTGGTCATGAAGACCATGGCCGGTGTCAAATTCGATGAGCTGCCCGAAGTGGAAACCAACTTCCTGATTGACGAGTTGGATAGAAGCTCCCAGCTGATCTTGAACCCCATGCCCAACCTCTATTTCACCCGCGATCCTTTTGCTTCTGTTGGTGACTCCGCTGTCGTCAACAAGATGTACTCCGTGACCAGAAACCGTGAGACTATCTACTGCGACTATATCTTCCGTTACCACCCCGAATATGCCGGCAAGGTTCCCAACCTCTACGGTCGTCATGAGCACTTCCACATCGAAGGTGGTGACGTCTTCAACGTCGATGAAAATACCCTCTTTGTAGGTATTTCCCAGCGGACCGAGGCGGATGCCCTTCAGAAATTAGCCCATAACATTTATTGGGAGAAGGGGGCCAACAATATCAAGAGAATCTATGCCTTTGATATTCCCAATAACCGTGCCATGATGCACCTTGACACCGTCTTCACTATGATCGACTACGATGCCTTCACCTACCATCCCGGCATCACTGCCACCCTCCGCGTTTTCGAACTGACCAAGGACGAGAACAAGGAAGGCGAGATCGTCATTAAGGAGATGAAGGGTTCCCTCCAGGAAATCCTCAGCAACATCCTGGGCAGAGAAGTCCGTCTCTTCCCCTGCGGCGCCGGCGATGTCATTGCTGCCGAGAGAGAGCAGTGGACTGACGGGTCCAACACCCTGACCCTGGCTCCCGGAAAAATCCTGGTTTACAAGAGAAACTATGCGACCAACAAATCCTTGAAGGAAGCCGGCTTCGAAGTTCTGGAACTCGATTCCGACAACCTGACCGTCGGTCGTGGTGGCCCACGCTGCATGTCCATGCCTCTGATTCGTGAGCCCATCGAAAAGCTGACCAAGTAGTCTGTTCTTGACCCATGGGCCGGGTTCTCTTGACCCGGCCTATGATTAACCATTAGAAAGAGGCAAACTATGCCAATTAATTTTCAGGGTCGGAGCTTTCTGACCCTTCAAGATTACACCCCGGAAGAGATCACCTACTTGATCGACCTTTCCGCCAAGTTCAAAAGCCTGAAGCACACCCGTACTCCTCACAAGTATCTTGAAGGAAAGAATATTGTTCTTCTTTTCGAAAAGACCTCCACTCGCACCAGATGCTCCTTTGAAGTAGCCGGTATGGACCTGGGTATGGGCGTCACCTACTTGGACCCCGGCTCAAGCCAGATGGGACATAAGGAATCCATCGAAGACACCGCTAAAGTATTAGGCCGTTTCTATGACGGTATCGAATACCGCGGCTTCGACCAAAAACTGGTTGAAAAGTTAGCAAAATATTCCGGTGTTCCCGTATGGAACGGACTGACCGACGCTTCCCATCCTACACAAATGTTGGCCGACATGCTGACCGTCCGTGAGAACTTCGGCTATCTGAAGGGTCTCAAATTTGTCTTCATGGGCGACTGCCGGAACAATGTCTCCAACTCCTTAATGATCACCTGTGCCAAGCTGGGTCTCAACTACGTCGGTTGCGGTCCCAAGGACCTCTGGCCGGAGAAGGACCTCATTGCCAAGGCCAAGGAATTCGCAAAATACTATAACTCCACTGTTGAGTTCACTGAAGATCCGGAAGAAGCCGCCAAGGGTGCCCATGCCATCTATACTGACATCTGGGTTTCCATGGGCGAGCCCCACGAAATCTACCAGAAGCGGATTTCTGAACTTCACAAATACAAAGTGACCCAGGAATTGATGAATCTGGCTGATCCTGAAGCCATCTTCCTCCACTGCCTGCCCTCATTCCATGACCTGGAAACTTCTACCGGTCGTGAAATCAACGAGGAGTTCGGCGATCAGTATGACCTGAACGGGATGGAAGTGACCGACGAGGTCTTCTTGGGCAAGCAATCCCGGGTCTTTGATGAAGCAGAGAACCGTATGCACACCATCAAAGCGGTCATGTTCGCCACCTTAAAGTAGGATTTACTCTATGACAAGAAAGAAAATCGTCGTGGCCCTGGGCGGAAACGCCCTGGGTTCCACGCCTGAAGAACAACTCTCCCTGGTAAAGAAGACCGCTTCCACCATTGTTGACCTCTCCGAGAACTATGATGTCATCATCGGTCACGGGAACGGTCCCCAGGTTGGTATGATCAACAACGCCATGTCCTTCTCCGCCTCCAATGGGGGAGAGACCCCGGCCATGCCCTTCCCTGAATGTGGGGCCATGAGCCAGGGCTATATCGGCTACCACCTGGTCCAGTCCATCCAGAATGAGCTGGCCAAGCGGGGGATCAAAGACCGCCCGGTGGCCTGCCTGGTAACCCAGGTTGTTGTCGATGAAAAGGATCCGGCCTTCCAAAACCTGACTAAGCCTATCGGCTCCTTCATGACCCAGGAAGTTGCCGAAAAGGAAGCCAAGGAAAAGGGCTGGACCGTCAAAGAAGACGCTGGCCGCGGCTGGCGGAGGGTGGTTGCCTCGCCCATGCCCCAGCGGATTGTTGAGCTTGACGTGGTCGACCAATTGGTTGCTCAGGGCGATATTGTCATCACCACCGGTGGTGGCGGCATCCCCGTCATTGAAAAGGAATACGGCTATGAGGGTGTCCCGGCCGTCATTGACAAGGACCGGTCTTCGGCCAAACTTGCCAATGATATCGGTGCCGACCTCCTCGTGATTTTAACCGCTGTTGACCAGGTTTATATCAACTACAATAAGCCGGACCAGAAGGCTTTGGAGAGGATCGATGTGGCAGAGGCTAAGGATTATATTGACCAAGGTCAGTTTGCCCAGGGATCCATGTTGCCAAAGGTGGAAGCCTGCTTATCCTTTGTTGAAGCCAACAAGGGCAAGGAAGCCTTGATTACCTCTCTTGAGAGAGCCAAGGAAGCCTTGGAAGGAAAGACCGGAACAATCATTTACTCGTAGGAAAGACCCCCGCATCTAGGCCCATTCTCATGAATGGGCCTTCAGGCGGATCATCTGTCAAATGCTTTTCTCACGAAGAGCAAAAATTCCGAAAGGAGTCATTTTATGACTGAAAAGAAAAAGAGAGGGTCCCTATCAGCCTTTAGTATTTTGATGCTGATCCTTCTCGTTCTCTGCATTGTATCTGCAGTTCTGTCCGGATCACCCATTTCTGATAGCGTGATCAAGAACTTGGATCCTGAAAGATACGGCTCTCTCCTTGAGATTCTTGAGCAAGGCAACCATGTTGAGGTTGTTGGGGCCGGGATTAAAGATTTCTTCATGTCCATCCCCAATGGTTTTATGGATGCCTCTGACCTTATCGTCTTTATTTTCTGCATTGGTGGATTTATCGGTATCGTTATGGAAACCGGTGCCCTTCAAGCCGGCGTCCTCCACCTGGTTAAAAAGATGAAGGGCAAGGAAGAAAGACTGATCGTCATTTTGATGTTCCTCTTCTCCTTGGGCGGAACCACCTACGGTATGGCTGAGGAAACCATCGGTTTCTATGCCCTCATTACCACCGCCATGGTCGCCGCCGGCTTCGATACCCTGGTTGCCCTGTCCACCGTTTTGATCGGTGCTACCTCCGGTGTTTTGGGTTCCACCATTAACCCCTTTGCTACCGGCGTTGCCATGTCGTCCCTCAAGTCCGTCGGCATTGAGCCCAATGTCACCTTAATCATGGGCCTGGGCGTTATTCTCTGGCTCTCCACCTATGCCATTGCAGCTTGGTATGTCACTTCTTATGCCAAGAAGGTTAAGGCGGACAAGGGTTCCACCCTTTTAACTGTCCGTGAACAGCAGATCATGGAAGAAGAACTGGGCGAGGAAGCCGCCAAGGCTGCCGAATTGGAATTCACCGGCAAGCATAAGGCTATCCTGACCGTCTTCGGCATCTCCTTTATTGTTATGATCATTTCTTTGATTTCCTGGCCCGACCTTGTCTTTGGCGGCGACGAAGATGCCTTCCTGGCTGCCATGGGTTGGACTGACTTCCTGACCGGTGAGCCCCTGGGTTGGTGGTATTTCACTCAGTTAGCCGCCTGGTTCACCTTTGCTTCTATCATCGTTGCAGTGATTGCCGGCTTCTCGGAGAAGCACTTCATTAACTCCTTCCTGGCCGGTGCAGCGGACCTGATCTCCGTTGCCCTGATCATTGCAACTGCTCGTGGTATCACCGTTGTCATGAATGCCACCCACATGGACTTCTGGATCCTGGACAAGTCTTCCCAGCTCCTCTCCGGCGTCCCTGCCCTGGTCTTCATTCCTCTGGCCTATATCATCTACCTGATTCTTTCCTTCCTGGTGCCCTCCACTTCCGGATTGGCCGGACTCTCCATCCCGGTCATGGGCCCCTTGGCTGCAGAATTGGGCTTCAATCCGACCATCATGATTATGGTCTTCTCCGCCGCTTCCGGCGTCATCAACTACTTCACCCCGACCTCGGGTGTTGTTATGGGCGGCGTTGCTGCCTCCCGTGTTGAGTACTCCACCTACCTGAAGTTCGTGTGGAAGTTCCTCATCATCGTCGGTATTGCCAACATCGTCATCTTAACCGCAGCGGAGATGATGTCTTAAGCTATTTCATCATCGAGTAAATGATTCACTTGCCCCCGGCTTTGAGCCGGGGGCTTTTTTCTGCCCATATCACTCAAGATATGGTAAAATGAATCAAATTCGTTTATTTTTAGTATGGTCAGATGGGAGTAGCTTATGAATAATGAAAACAAACTTCAAAGTGCTGTTGAAGGGGTTGTGAAAGACCTCTACGGAGTGGAAGGGGAAGGTCTCGTGACGATCGAGATCCCCAAAAACACGGAATATGGCGATTATGCCACCCCGGTTGCTATGCAGCTTGCCGGGCGATTGAAAAAGAACCCCAGGGCCATCGCTGATGAAATGAAGGAGGCCCTCCTTCAGGAGAAGGACTTGATTGATACTGTGGAAGTGGCCGGTCCCGGATTCATTAATTTCCGCCTGAAATCCGATTCTTTGGGCGCTGTCATCAGCCGGGTCTTTGAAAAGGGAGATAAGTACGGATGGAACTATTCCGGCGTCCGTAAGCCCGTTTTGGTCGAGTACGTTTCTGCCAACCCGACCGGTGACCTCCACCTGGGCCATGCCCGTGGTGCTGTTTGGGGAGACTGCATCTGCCGACTCTATAAGGCCTCCAACTACGACGTTCTCCGTGAATATTATATTAACGATGCCGGTGCACAGATGATCAACCTGGGCAAGTCCGTCTATGCTCGCTATGCCCAATTCTTCGGCGAGGATGTAAAAATGCCGGAAGATGGCTATTTTGCTGATGATGTGAAGAAGATCGGTGAGGATATTGCTCTTGAAGAAGGGGATGTCTGGCTCCACAAGGAGGAAGGTCGGATCGAACACTTTAAGCAGAAGGGCTATGAGGTGGAGCTCAAGAAAATTGAGCAGGTCCTTAAAGACCTCCGGGTGGAGTTTGATTCCTGGGTCAGTGAACAGTGGCTCTACGATTCCGGTCTGGTTGAGGAAACCATCCAAAAGCTCAAAGACCTTGGCGTCACCTATGAAGAAGATGGAGCTCTCTGGCTCAAGACCACCCAGTGGGGGGATGATAAGGACCGTGTCTTAGTCAAGTCCGACGGCACATTGACCTACATGACCCCGGACCTAGCCAACCACAGATTTAAGCATGACCGCGGTTACACCAAGATGATCAACCTCTGGGGTGGGGACCACCACGGCTATGTGGCTCGGATGAAGGCGGGCCTTCAGACTCTGGGCTTTGGCCCTGACGACTTGGAAGTGGACCTGATCCAGATGATCCACCTGGTGGAGGATGGCCAGGAAGTCAAGATGTCCAAGCGGTCCGGCAACGCCATCACCATCCAGGCCTTGATTGATGATGTCGGCGTGGATGTCACCCGCTACTTCTTTGCTTCTCGTGCAGTGGAGAGCCAGATGGACTTCGACCTGGCTCTGGCCCGGTCCCATTCCAATGAAAACCCGGTTTACTATATCCAGTATGCCCATGCCCGGGCTTGCGGTGTCTTGAGAAATGCCCCTGAATTTAAGGAACAGACCGAGTTCACCCGCTTGAATGAGGAAAAGGAAGTGGACCTCTTGAAGCTCATGGATGACTTCCCCTCCATCGTTGAGGAAGCGGCGGTCCTTCGCCGGCCACACAGAATCTGCAACTTCCTGATGCAGATGGCCACCGCCTTCCATTCTTTCTATGGGTCTTCCAAGGTCATCGTTCCCGAAGATCCCGAGCTTTCCAATGAGCGGATCGGCCTGGTCATGGCCTGCCGCCAAGTCATGGAAAACGCCCTGTGGCTGATCGGAATTTCTGCCCCTGAATCCATGTAATTGATCAAAAAAGGTGCCCAAGCCGGTCTTGGACACCTTTTTCTTTTGCTTTCCAAAGGAGTTTTTATGGAGTATTTTGTCAACGACTATTCTGAAATCTGCCATCCCAAAATTTTGGACCGGATGAGGGACTACCTGACTGCCCCCCAGGCCGGATATGGCTACGATAGCCACTGCGACCGGGCCAAGGAACTTCTCTATAAAGAGATGGGCCGGAGTGATGGGGATATCCACTTTATCCCGGGCGGAACCCAGGCCAACCTGGTCGCCATCGCTGCCTTTCTCCGTCCCCACCAGGCGGTCATAGGGGCCCGGACAGCCCATATTCATGACCATGAGGCCGGGGCCATTGAATCTCGTGGACACAAGATTTACCTGGCGGATAGCCCGGACGGCAAGCTCCGTCCGGAAGCCATCGATCCCTTGGTCCAAAGCCATCAAGCAGAAAATACAGCCCATCCCAAGCTGGTCTATATCTCGGACACGACGGAAGTGGGCACGGTGTATAGCAAAAAAGAAATCAAGGCTCTGTATGACTATTGTGAGAGCCGGGACCTTCTCTTATATATCGATGGAGCCCGACTGGGGTCAGCCTTGACTTCGCCGGCCAATGATATGAGCTTGGCGGACTTCGCTAAGTATTCCCATGCCTTCTTCATTGGGGGAACCAAAAACGGGGCTATGATCGGGGAGGCTCTGGTGATCATGAAAGAAGAACTCAAGGAGGATTTCCGGGTCATCATGAAGCAGAACGGGGCTATCCTGGCTAAGTCCTTCGTCACCGGGATCCAGTTTGAAGTTCTCTTCGAGGACGGGCTCTATTATGACCTGGCCAACCATGCCAACAAACTGGCCATGAAGCTGGCCGAGGCCCTCCAAGAAAAGGGCTACGACCTGATTCAAGATGCTCAATCCAACCAAATTTTCCCCATTTTCACCAAAGAAAAAATCCGGGAATTGCGGGAGAACTTCGCTTTTGAAGATTGGGCGGAGGAGGGGGAGGGACTGTATTCGGTCCGCTTTGTCACCTCATGGGCGACCAAGGAGTCATCCGTCGATGCCCTTATCCGTGCCTTATAAATTCTTTGTGGAACAAAAAGGAGGAAGGAATTGATTAGAAATTCCTTCCTCCTTTTCATTTTTTGTAAGTCCTTATTGGTAACCTAGAAGCTGGGAGAACTGAAGGCCATATTTTTTGACCAGGCTGACCAGCTGGTCCAGTTCCTTGGAGGCCAGGTGGAGCTCAGGGACGATGGTTCCAATGGAACCGGCGAGGGACCCGTCGGCGTTGAAGACGGGGGCAGCGATCCCATAGCAACCGGGAATATAATCGCCATAGGACCAGCCCCCTTTGTTTTTGACCAGGTCCCGAAGGTCTTCCAGCAATTGGTCTTGGGAGGAAATGGGGTAGTCGGTTCCCACTTTTCCGATATAGTTCAGGTATTCCTTCCAAAAGACCGGGCCGGAGAAGGCCAGGAGGACTTTCCGGATGGCCCCGCAGTGGAGGTCCAGACCATAGCCGAACTGCTCCACGATCTTTAACCGGGTGGGGGACTCGTATCGAGAAAGGAGGATCCCTTTGTAGTCGGACCGGATGACGAAGTAGGTGTCTTCACCCACCTCCTCGGATAAGCCCTTGAGAATGGATTGGGAGAGCTTGAGGAGGGAATTGTTGGCGGAGGCTTTTTGGCCAAGACGGATGAGGGCAGGGCCCAGGGAGTAGGTTTTGGCCTCCTCATTTTTAACGACGAAGGAGTGGGCTTGGAGGGTCTGGAGAATCCGGTGGACGGTAGAGGGAGCCAGATCCAGGTCCCGGGAGAGGTCAGCGATGGCGCTTTCCTTGTCTAAGACCATATGGTTGAGAATATCGATGGTCCGGTCGATGGATTGAATCGTTGACATGCTTTTTCCTTTGCTGAAATAAGTCCAATAGGGGCTAGGGGATATAAATGATACTTGTATTATAACAGATGAAAAAAGTCTAAAGAATTCCAGGGCATAAATTGACGAAAAAGTCCCTATCTTATATCATTAAATAGAAAGACTGGGAATGCGTTCCATGATACGGAAAGCATTCAAGTTTGAAGGCCAGTCAAAATTGACACCTGAAAGGTTGAAGGAGGATGACATGGACAAAACGATGTCACTATCGGAGGCGGTTGCCAAATATGTAGAAGATGGCGACGTCCTGAGCTTGGGCGGATTTACCACCAACCGCAAGCCCTATGCGGCCGTATACGAGATTTTGCGTCAGGGAAAGAAGGATTTTGTGGGTTGGCCCGGACCGGGTGGGGGCGATTGGGACCTCTTGATCGGTGAAGGAAGAGTCAAGGCCTACATCAACTGCTATACGGCCAACTCCGGATTTACCAATGTGGCTCGTCGTTTCCGGGCAGCCATTGAAAGCGGCCAACTGAATTATGAGGACTATTCGCAAGACGTTTTAATGCTCCAGCTCCATGCTTCCGCCTTAGGCCTTCCCTTCCTCCCGGTGAGTTTAATGCAGGCTTCCGGCCTGGAAGAGTATTGGGGGATGTCCGAGGAAAAGAGAAAGACCCTGGACAAGGTGGACAACAAGAAATTGGTTCGGATGGAGAATCCCTTTAAACCCGGCGAAGAAATCCTCGCCGTCCCCGTACCCCGGCTGGATACCGCCATCATCCATGCCCAGATGGCCAGCCCCGACGGAACAGCGATCATCATGGGAGACGAATTCCACGATGTCGATATCGCTATCGCCGCCAAGAAGGTCATCATCACCTGTGATGAATTGGTTTCCAATGAATTTATCCGTCAGGATCCCAGCAAGCCCAACATCTTCAGCGGCTGTGTAGATGCTGTGGTCCATGTTCCTTTCGGTGCATGGCCCTCCCAGTGCTATGGCTATTATGATGACGATCCCCAAGCCCTCCGGGAGTATGACAAGGCTTCCCGCTACCAGGATGCTGCCGATGCCAAGGCCAGCCTGGAGAAAAAAGGTCTGGAATACGATGAAAAGAATCCTCCTGAGACCTTTGAAGACTACTGCCAGAAGTGGATCTACTCCGTTGAAAATCAAGACCAGCTCCTGGATAAAATCGGTGGCGCCCGCCTGACCAAGTTAAGAGTAGTTCCGGGTTTGGGTTACTCCACGTCCATCAAATAAATCAGGAGAAAGGAGAGAGACATGAGCGATTATACACAATATACCAAACAAGAAATGCAGGCCTATGCCATCGCTAAGTTCATTGAAGAAGACCAGATCGTTACCGTCGGAACCGGCCTTCCTTTGATCGGGGCATCCTTGGCCAAGAAAGTCATCCAGCCCTCCTGCCACTTGATTGTGGAGTCCGGTTTGATGGACTGTGCCCCGGTTGAAGTTCCCCGTTCAGTGGGAGACCTCCGCTTTATGGCCCATTGCGCCGTCCAGTGGCCCAACGTCCGCTTTGTGGGCTTTGAAACCAATTCCTACCTCAATAAGAAGGACAATATGATTGCCTTTATCGGAGGGGCGGAAATCGACATTTACGGCAACGTCAACTCCACCTGCATTGGAGACTACAACAATCCCAAGGTTCGCTTCACCGGATCCGGCGGAGCCAACGGGATTGCCACCTACCAAAACACCATCATCATGATGCAACACCAATCCAGACGCTTTGTTGACAAGATTGGCTATATCACCAGTCCCGGTTGGATGACCGGGCCCGGCAGCCGGAAAGCCGCCGGACTTCCTGAGGACCGGGGTCCTCGGATGGTGGTCACCGACCTGGGCATTTTCAAGTTTGACGACGAAACGAAGAAAATGTACCTAGCCTACTATTATCCCTACTCCAGCCCTGAAATCTGCCAGGAGAATACCGGCTTCGAGATTGATACCTCTCGTGCCCAGCTTATGGAAGGACCGGATCCTGAGATTATCCGGATTATCCGCGAAGAGATTGACCCGGGTCAGGTATTTATTAAGTTGAAGAAGTAGATAAGGGCAAGGACCCCGGTCGGGGCCCTTTCATGAAAGGAGACGCTAGCGTGAGTCAAGAACTCTATTCCATGCCCTCATATTTCCAGGCTATGCCTTCTGTAGGAAGTCCTCTTAGGAAGGTGGATGAAGCAAATTGCCAGGAATTAAAGGCCATTGAGAAAGAAATTGCGGAATTAATCCAGGAAGCCCGGGAAGCCGGGAAGCCCACGGATAAGGTCCACCAATCCGGGGAAATGACCGCCATGGAGCGGATTAAGATCCTGGTGGATGACGGGATATTCCTCCCTTTAAACAGCCTCTACAACCCCCAGGACAATAAAAACGGGTCCACGGGAATTATCAAGGGGCTGGGAAAAATTTCCGGCAAGTGGTGCGTCATCGTCGCATCCGATAACAAGAAGCTGGCAGGGGCCTGGGTTCCCGGACAGTCGGAGAACCTGATCCGGGCCTCCGACACCGCTAAGCTCATGAAAATTCCCCTGGTCTATGTATTAAATTGCTCCGGCGTTAAGTTGGATGAGCAGGAGAAGGTCTATGCCAACCGCCGGGGAGGCGGGGCCCCCTTCTACCGGAATGCCGAACTCAACCAGCTGGGCATCCCCGTCATCGTGGGGATTTTCGGAACCAACCCGGCCGGTGGGGGATACCACTCCATCTCGCCCACCATCCTCATTGCCCACCAGAAGGCCAATATGGCGGTCGGCGGTGCAGGAATCCTGGGCGGGATGAACCCCAAGGGCTATATGGACCTGGAAGGGGCCCAGCAATTGATTGAGGCGACCAAAAAGGGGACATCCGAGGCTCCCGGTCAAGTCCGGGTCCATTATTCGGAAACCGGCTTCTTCCGTGAAGTCTATGCGGATGAGGAAGGGGTCCTGGCCGGTATCCGGAAGTATATCGACTACCTCCCGGCCTATAACCTCCAGTTCTTCCGGGTGGATGACCCCCAGGAACCCCAGTATTCCCAGGAAGACCTCTATACCCTGATTCCCCACAACCAGAAGCGCCAGTTTAAGCCCTATGAGCTGATTGCCCGTCTCTTCGACAATTCCCAGTTTATGGAATTCAAGAAGGGCTATGGTCCGGAAATCATCTGCGGCCTGGCCAAGGTCAATGGCCTCTTGGTGGGAACCGTAACCAACAACCAGGGCCTGATCATGAACTATCCGGAATATGTCCAGGGCCGAGTGGGCTTGGGCGGGAAACTTTACCGCCAGGGCCTGATTAAGATGAACGAATTCGTCAGCCTCTGCGCAAGAGACCGGATCCCCATTGTCTGGCTCCAGGACACCACCGGCATCGATGTCGGGGATGACGCCGAACGGGCCGAACTTCTGGGCCTGGGTCAATCCCTCATCTACTCCATCCAGAACTCCAAGCTGGCCCAGATGGAAATCACCGTCCGGACCGGTTCCGCTGCAGCCCACTATGTCATGGGCGGTCCCCAGGGGCATACGACCAACGTCTTCTCCTTGGGTACAGCAGCAACCGAGATGAACGTCATGAACGGGGAGACAGCGGCTGCCGCCATGTACTCCCGCCGCCTGGTGAAGGAAGAAGCGGCCGGTCACGACCTGGAACCCACGATCGAGAAGATGAACCACTTGATCGAAAACTACAAGGAAAAATCTACACCAAAATACTGCGCCAAGATTGGACTGGTCGATGAAATTGTGGAAATGAACAAGATGCGGGCCTATATCATCGCCTTTGCTGAAGGCTACTACCAGAATCCCGACTCCATCTGTCCCATCCACCAGATGCTGACCCCCAGGGTCATCCGGGACTACGACAATCTTCATTAACCGTTGAGGAGTGAAATCCATATTGATGAAAGGAGCTCATTGTGGCTGAGAAAGTTGAACAAAAAGTTGAACAGGAAGCCCCAAAGAAAAAGAAAAGGGAAGTTTTACCCGGTGCCAAAGCCCTTCAGGATATTGTGACCAATGTTTACCAAAAGGCCTGGGATGATAAAAAAGCCGGAAAGCCTGTGGGCTGGTCTGCCTCCAAGTTCCCCTGCGAGCTGGCCGAGGCCTTCGACCTGGCGGTCGTCTATCCTGAGAACCAGGCGGCCGGTATTGCCGCACGCCACGACGGAGAGAGGATGTGCCAGGAAGCGGAGGACATGGGCTATGATAACGACATCTGCGGTTACGCGCGGATCTCTCTGGCCTATGCCGCCGGCATTGAGACAACCAACGAATCCCGCCGGGTTCCCGAGCCGGACTTCGTCCTTTGCTGCAACAACATCTGCAACTGCATGACCAAGTGGTATGAAAATATCGCCCGCATGCACAACATTCCCCTGATTATGGTGGATATCCCTTACCGGAATGAATTCGGCGTGTCGGATGACAACGTGGAATATCTCAAGGCCCAGTTCCAGGATGCGATCAAGCAATTGGAAGAGATCTCCGGAAAGAAGTTTGATGAGGAAAAGTTCAAGGAAGTTTGCGCCAATGCCAACCGGACCTCGGAAGCCTGGCTCAAGGTCTGCAAGTTCTGCTCCTATGAACCTTCACCCATGTCCGGCTTTGACCTCTTCAACCATATGGCCGACGTAGTGACGGCCCGTGCCAAACCGGAAACAGCAAAAGCCTTTGAACAATTGGCAGAAGACCTCCAACGCTACCATGAGGAAGGGAAGTCCACGGCTCCCTTTAAGGAAAACTACCGGATCCTTTTTGAAGGCATTCCTTGCTGGCCGGGCCTCCGGAACCTCTACCACCCCCTCAAGGAAAACGGCATCAACGTAACGGCCGTTGTCTATGCGCCGGCTTTTGGATTTGTCTATGACGATATCGACTCCATGGCCCGAGCCTACTGCAAGGCCCCCAACAGCGTCTGCCTGGAAGAAGGCGTTGAGTGGAGAGAGGGACTCATGAGGGAGAACGGGGTTGAAGGGGCCCTGATCAACTACAACCGTTCCTGCAAGCCTTGGTCGGGCTATATGCCGGAGATGCAGAGACGGTGGACGGAAAACCTGGGTATCCCCTGCGCCGCCTTTGACGGAGACCAGGCTGATCCGAGAAACTTCAACGTGGCCCAATATGAGACCCGGGTTCAGGGCTTAGTGGAAGCCATGGAAGAAAGAAGACAGATGAGAAAGGAGACCAAGTAATGGCCATTGATGCATTGCTCAAGGATTTTAACGAAATTGCCAACAACCCCAAGGCCCAGCTGGCCTCCTACAAATCTCAGGGCTACAAAGCTATCGGCTGCATGCCCTACTATGCGCCCGAGGAGCTGGTCCATGCCGCCGGTATGGTTCCCTTCGGCCTCTGGGGGACCAACGACAAGTACATCTCCCTGTCCAAGGAATACTGCGCTTCCTTCTATTGTTCTTTAGCTCAGTTGGATTTGGAAATGCTATTGGATGGAACCCTGGATGACCTGGACGGGGTCATCACCTCCGTTCTCTGTGACACCCTCCGGCCCATGAGCCAGAATATCCGGGTAGCCATGGAGAAGATGGGAAAGATGCCGGTCATCTTCCTGGCCCATCCCCAGAACCGGGCTAAGGAATATGGAATTCGCTATAGCATTTCCCAGTATAAGAATGTCAAGGAAGAGCTGGAGAAGATTGCCGGCAAGGAAATTACCGACCAGGCATTAAGCGAGACGATCAAGGTCTACAATAGGAACCGTCAGGCCCGGAGGAAGTTCGTCAAGTTGGTTGGCGACCATCCCGAAGCCGTTTCCGCCGTGGACCGGGGAGCCGTTTTGAAGGCTTCTTACTTCATGCGGAAGGAAGACCACACCGAGATGCTGGAGGAGCTGAATAAAGAACTGGAAGCCCTCCCAGAATCCAATTGGCAGGGGGTCCGTCTGGTAACTTCAGGCATTATCTGTGACAATCCCACCCTCCTCTCCATCTTTGACAAGAACGACATTGCCATTGTTGCCGACGATGTGGCCAATGAATCCCGGTCCTTCCGGGTGGATGCGCCGGAAGAAGGAGACCCCATGGAAGCCCTGGCCCGCCAATTCGGTGCCCAGGACTATGACGTCCTTCTTTATGATGAAGAATCCCACCAAAACCGTCGGGCGGATTATGTGGTAAACTTGGTAAAGGAAAATAAGGCCGACGGTCTGGTCGTTTTCATGATGACCTTCTGCGACCCTGAGGAGATGGAATATCCCTACCTCAACAAGGCCTTGAATGATGCCGGGGTCCGCCATGTCAAGATCGGTGTGGATATGCAGATGAGGGATTTCGGACAGCTTGAGACGGCTCTTCAGGCCTTGGCTGATGAGGTGAAGGCCAACAAAGCCATCTTCTAAATAGAGTGGGAGTGAAACTATGATCTATACCATGGGCCTGGATATTGGCTCTTCCGCCTGCAAGAGCATTATTTTAGCCGACGGAAAAGAAATCGTCGGAAAATCTTTGATCCCGGTAGGAACCGGGACCTCCGGGCCCATGCGGGCCTTTGACGGAGTCCTGGAAGATGCGGGTCTGACCATCGATGACATATCCTTTTTGTTGACGACCGGTTATGGGCGCAATACCTTTGAAAGGGCGGATGGACAGATGTCTGAGCTGTCCTGCCATGCCAAGGGGGCCAGCTATCTCTTTCCGGATGTCCAGACGGTCATCGATATCGGAGGTCAGGATGTCAAGGTCATCCAGATTTCCAATGGGGCTATGGTAAACTTTCAGATGAATGACAAGTGTGCAGCAGGGACGGGACGGTTTTTGGATGTCATGTCCCGGATTTTGGAAGTGGATGTGTCCGACCTCGACAAGTTGGCCGCCCAGTCCACAGAGCAGATCTCCATTTCGTCCACCTGCACAGTCTTTGCGGAAAGTGAAGTGATCAGCCAGCTGGCCAAGGGGGTCCATAAGGCGGATATCGCTAACGGAGTCCACTGGGCCATTACCGCCCGGGTGGTCGGCCTAGCCCGTCGGATCGGGATCCGGGACAGGGTGGTCATGACCGGTGGCGTTGCCCAGAACAAGGGGGTTGTCCATGCCCTGAGCCAGCAGCTCAAGCATGAGGTTTCCACCTCCGATCTTTCCCAATATGTCGGTGCCTTGGGGGCGGCCATTTACGCCTATGCTAAGGTCCAGGCCAAGGCCTAAAACTAAGGAACTTGAATATATGAAGGGACCGGTTCGATAAGCCGGTCCCCAAATATAGAAATTATCACTATTTATTGTTTTATGAACTGCGGAAACGAGGAAGATATGCCAAACTATACCATTGCACAGGGACTGACGACTTCGATCTTTTCGATCCTGATCGTCTTTGGCGTCCTCATCTTACTCTCCTTCATTATTTCCTTGTTGAAGTATGTTGGAAAGGAAGAAGAGGCCCCTGTCAAAAAAAGCAAGCCAAGCCCAAGTCGTCCTCAGCCGGTGGTTGAATCCAGTCCCGGACAGGACAGTGAACTGATTGCTGCCATTGTCGCCAGTTGCCTGGCCAGCGAATCAAAAAATTAGTGAGGTGAATGTATGAAAACTTTTATGGTAACTGTTGACGGTAAGAACTATGAAGTGACCCTGAAGGAAGTGGCGGAAGGCGCTGTTTCTTCACCGGCGGCCTCCGGTCCCATTTCCAGAGCTCCTGAAGCGCCCAAGCCGGTCGCACCCGCTCCCGCTCCTGCAGCACCTGCTGCTCCCGCCGCTCCGGCTCATGCCCCCACAGGCAATGGCCAGGTGGAAACTGCTCCTATCCAAGGGAAGATCCTCCGGGTCGAGGCCCAGGCCGGTGACCACGTTGAAGCCGGTGATGTGGTCATGATCCTGGAAGCCATGAAGATGGAAAATGAAATTATGGCTCCGAAAGCCGGAACCATTGGTCAAATTTTTGTGTCGGATGGAGAGACCGTTGATGCAGGTGCTGACCTTTATTCATTAGAATAGAGAGGTAGACTATGGTTGATATGCTAAAGGATCTCTTCCTATCCTCGGGGATTGCCGGGATGGATATTCGGTCCTTAATTATGATTGTGGTCGCCTGTACCTTGATCTACCTGGCTATCGCAAAGGAATATGAGCCCTACCTCCTGATCCCCATTGGTTTCGGGATGCTCCTGGCCAACCTTCCCTTTGCCGGTCTGGTGGACGAGGGGGGACTCCTGGATGTCCTCTATAAGGGCGTAAGCCTAGGCATCTACCCACCCCTCATCTTTATGGGCGTTGGAGCTTCCACAGACTTCGGCCCCCTGATTGCCAATCCCAAGTCCATGCTCTTAGGCGCTGCCGCTCAGATCGGCGTCTTTGGTGCCTTCCTGGGTGCCTTGGCCCTGGGTTTCAACCCCCAGGAAGCGGCTTCCATCGGGATTATCGGTGGGGCAGACGGTCCGACCGCCCTCTACCTGACCTCCAAGATGGCTCCCCACCTCTTAGGTGCCATTGCTGTCGCCGCCTATTCCTACATGGCCCTGGTGCCCATCATCCAGCCCCCCATCATGCGGGCCCTGACAACAAAGAAGGAACGCCAGGTCAAGATGGAATCCGTCCGCGTCGTATCTAAGCGGGAGAAAATTTTATTCCCCATCATTGTTACCATCGTCGTTTCCTTGATTGTTCCCTCTGCAGCCCCCCTGATCGGGATGCTGATGATCGGAAACCTCTTTAAGGAATCGGGCGTCGTTCCCCACCTGGTCACCGCTGCCTCTGATATCATCATGTATGTGGTCACCATCCTCTTAGGTTTGACGGTTGGAGCGACCGCCACCGGGCCCTCCTTCCTGACGGCTGAAACCCTGGGAATCATCCTTATGGGCCTGGTCGCCTTTGCCATTGCCACGGCGGCCGGTGTCCTCTTCGGAAAGCTCATGTATGTCCTTTCCGGCGGGAAGATCAACCCCCTCATCGGAGCTGCCGGCGTTTCTGCCGTTCCTATGGCTGCCCGGGTGGCCCAACGGGTGGGTCAAAAAGAAGATCCTTCCAACTTCCTCCTTATGAACGCCATGGGCCCCAATGTGGCCGGCGTCATCGGTTCGGCTGTTGCTGCAGGACTCCTTCTGAATATGTTTAGTTGATCTCCATAATTTGACCTATTAAACATAAGTAAATAGAACCTGTTTGGAACAGCGACTTCCCAAGTTGCTGTTCCAAAAACTTCACTTTGAGGGAGTACATATGGTTATTGAAATGAATACGGCCAAGACAATTTTGTTAGCCGTCCTTTTAGTTTTCTTTGGGCGATACCTGCGGAAAAAAATTCCCTTTTTGGTTCGCTGGTCCCTGCCTGAAGCGGTAGTCGGTGGCACCTTATTTGCTATTTTAACTTTGATTTTATACCAGCTGAACCTGGTGAAATTCAAATTTGACACCAGCCTTCAGTCCTTCTTTATGCAGTTATTCTTCACGGCATCCGGTTTTGAAGCCTCCGGTGAACTCATCAAGAAATCTTCCGGCAAGCTCCTTATTTTCATCGTCCTGGCTGCTGTTCTGGCTGTTCTTCAAAACGCCATTGCGGTCGGCATGTCTCCTGTCGTCGGGCTGGACCCCAAGCTGGGTCTCATGTGCGGGTCCATACCTCTGACCGGGGGACACGGCAACGCCGCCGCCTTTGCCCCTCTGGCTGAGGACGCCGGGGTAACCGGAGCTGTCTCCGTCGCTGTCGCCGCCGCCACCTATGGTCTGGCTGCAGGCTCTATCATCGGCGGCCCGGTGGCAACCCGTCTGATTAAAAGATATAACCTTGCCACCCCTGTCAACCAGGAGAAAGCGGAAGCTTCCAGAGAAGCCTTCTTGGAGAACCAGGCGGATGATCAAGTTGTTTTGGACAAGAAGCGTGTGGCTTTAGCGTCCGCCATGATCTTCATCGGTCTTGGCATCGGGGCTTACCTAGCTGACCTCTTCAAGATCCTTCTTCCGAGCGTCACCCTTCCGGTCCACGTCATGGGTATGATCGGCGGTGCCATTGTCCGCAACGTCTATGATGCCATCAAGGGGACCTCCAAGGCCACCCCGGCCAAAGAGATCGACATCTTCGGTTCGGTTTGCCTGAGTATCTTCGTCTCCATGGCCGTCATGTCTATGGCCCTATGGGATCTCATTGCTCTGGCTATTCCTCTGATTCTGATCTTGGCCGCTGAAACCATCGCGACCATCCTCTTCACCTACTTTGTCACCTTCAAAGCCATGGGCTCGGACTACGATGCAGCCGTCATGGCGGGTGGTCACATCGGCTTCGGCATGGGCGCCGTTCCGGCTTCCATGGCCAACATGACAGCTGTCTGCTCGGTCTATGGATTCTCCAAGCTGGCCTTCATTATTGTCCCTGTTGTTGGAGGTATGTTCTCCAACTTCACCAATGCTGCCAACATCACTTTCTTTATGAACCTGGTCGGCATTCAGTAATATCAATGAAAAAGGACCAGGACGGGTGCTCCCGTTCTGGTCCTTTTTTTATTCCTGGTTGATGATCTGAATTTGGGATCCCTGGTTATCCGCTCTCTTGGTGACTGCGATCTGTTTGGGAATGGTTTCCTGGAGTTCACTGACATGAGAAATGATGCCCACAAGGCGGGAACCTTGGGTCAGGGATTCCAGGGCGGCTATAGCCTGCCTTAGAGTCTCTTCATCGAGGGACCCGAAACCCTCATCCACAAAGAGGGCATCCAGCTGGATTCCGCCGGCCCAGGCTTCCACCTCCTCTGAGAGGCCAAGGGCAAGGGAGAGGGAGGCAATAAAGGTCTCCCCACCGGACAGGGACTTGACAGACCGGACCGACCCGTTGGCATGGTCGATGACCGCCAGGTCCAAACCCGACTGGGACCGGAGGTCCTGGGGGTCCTCCTGGCGGATGAGGTCATATTGGCCGGAGGTCATCTGGGAGAAGTGGAGGTTGGCCCGGTCCAGGATCCGGTCAAAGAACCGCATTTGTACGTAGGATTCCAGGCTGATCCTGGCCTTTCCGGGAATCTGACCGTTAGCGGTGGCGGAAAGAGGCTGGAGGAGGGTCCATCTTTCTTCCGTGGCCTTGAGCTTATCCAGGACACTTCGAATCCTTTCTTCCGACTTCCGGTTGGAAGTCAACCGATAGCGGATTTCCTCAAGATCCTTCCTGGCCTCAGCCAGGTCTTTTTCCATTTCCCTTTCTTCAACCAGGGCCTCCTCCAAGGGGTCTTGGCAGAGGGCCTTCCTTCTTTTTTCCAGGGACTGGATCTGTCCGATCAATGACTGAATTTGTTTTTCCAAATCATGTAGGCCTTCTCGATTTTCCCGGACTTCCTTTTCATAGTTTTGGACGTCCAACTTGCCTTTATCCAAGGCGTCTTGTGCTTGCCTTTGGCTGGGATAGGGGAGGGATTCTAGGCCTTCCCTGATTTGGTCTTCCAGGTTTTGGACCTGGATCTTGAGGGTCATGACTTCTTCACGCTTTGAAGCAAGCCGGGTCCTGGTTTCTTCCGATTTTTTAAGGATAAGGGGGATCTCCTTCCGAAGATTTTCTTGGTCCCGAATTTCCCGGTCCAATTCCTTTTCCTCAACCCGGCCTTTTTTCAGCTCCTCTTCGGCATGGGAATGCAGGGACAGGATCCGGTCCAGGTCATGGTTGAGATGACTTTCTCTGTCCTCAAGGGAATCCCCTCCGGCTAAGGAAAGGCCCAGGTCCTTTGCCAAGTCCCGGTAGGCCTTCTCTTTTTCCCGGTCCTCGGCACGGAGGCCGGCCAATTGGGAAGCCGACTGACCAGCCTCATCCTGGGCCTCTTTGGCCGATTGGTCTGCCCGGTCCACCTCCTCTTCCCGGGGAGGGTCCTGGGTCAGGCTAGCCGGCCGGGGGTGGTCTCTGGACCCACAGACCGGGCAAGGATCCCCCCGGGCCAGGTCACGGGCCATGAGTCCGGCCTGGGCGAGGCGGAAGGCCCGGCGGAGGGAGACGGCATCCTCATAGGCTCGACCGGCCTCCTTTTCTTTTCGAAGGTAGGATTCTTGAGCCACCCGGATTTCTCCTGCCAGATCCATCCTCTCTTCCACCAAATCCTTGAGCCGGTCCAGTTTTTTCAGGCTCTCTTCTTCTTTTTGGCTGGCTTGGCCCAGGTCCCTTTTCTTTCGGTAAAGGTCAGCCAAATCCTTTTGTCGATCGGCCTTCTCCTCCCTTTCCCGGTCCAGCTCGACCAGCTTATCTTCCTCCTCATGGAGGATTTCTTCCAAACCCTCCAGCTGAGCCCGGTCCTTAGACAGGCCCAAATCTTTTTCTTTCCATTTTTCATAGGCGGGGAGGAGGTTTTCCAGGCGGTTGTTTTCCATGAGGAGGCGGTCAAAATCTTCTTTTTCTGCATCCAGCTTATTCAGTTTATCTTCTAGAAGGACCTTATCTTGCTCTTTTTCTTCTACGGCTTCTTGAATACGAAGGGCCTCCTCCCGGTTTTTCTCCCTCTCCCGGATTTGGAGGATCCGGGCCTGGATCCTTTGGACATTTCCCTCCCTGACTTGAACCAATCCTTCAACTTGAGCCAATTCAGCCCGGTCCTCTTCCTCTAAAAAAGAAAGGAAGGAGAGGAGGTCTTTTTCATCGAAAGGGCTCTCCTTAAAGGAGTCCAAGCGGACTTGTTTGGAAGGGAAAAGAGGGGTCATTTTATCACCGGAGGGGTCATGGTCGATGACCAGGAGCCCTTCAAGATATTGGTGGAGACGGTTTTCTTCTTCCTTTCTCTCTTGGACCAGGTCAGCCAGGTCTTCCTTGACCAGGTCTTGGAAGCGACGGAAGGGGTCAGTGTGGAAGAGTTTGCGGAAGATCTCCATCCGGTCCTTGGTCTCTGCAAAGAGGAGCTTGCGGAAGTCTCCCTGGGCGATCATGGCAATTTGGGCAAACTGATCCCGGTTGACCCCCAGGAGCTCCTCAATATAGGAGGTGATCTCGCTGGTCTTGGCCATCAGCTTGCCGGAAGGGAGAGTCAGGCTGGCCCTGGTAGGCTGGAAGGTGGTTCCCTGGCCTCTTTTTTTGGGTCGCTCATAGGCCGGGGACCGGATGATCCGGTAGATTTTATTTTTATAGGAAAAAGTGAAGTCCACAAAGGTCGGGCATTCCGGGTCAGCATAGGTGGACCGGAGCATGGAGGGGTCACGGTTGTCCCCGGAGGCCTGACCGAAGAGGGCGAAGGAAATCCCATCAAAGAGGGTGGTCTTCCCCGCACCGGTATCCCCGGAAATCAGATAGAGACCGGAAGGACCCAAGCGGCTGAAATCAAGATGGCATTTCCCGGCGTAGGGACCGAAGGCGGATAGGGTGAGTTGAAGGGGTTTCATTGGTCCTCCTCTCCGATGCGCTTGAAGACCTTTTCCACATAGGCCTTTTGGTCAGGGGACAGGGGCTTACCGTTTTGACTCTCATAAAAGCCGGAAAAGAGGTCAAGATTCGAAAGGTCTTCCCGGACCTTGTCGTCGACAAAGGATTGATGGCGGGTCCGGCGATTATCCAAATCCAGCCGCATGATCCGGGGGTAGGCCTTCCTCAGCTTGGCCAGGGCCATGGGAGGCGTCTCTTCATCAGTCAGGATGGCCCGGATGTAGTCCTCTTTTTCCGGTCCGGAGGAGGGGGCAGACGCTAAGAGGTCGTCCAGATTCCCCCGGATTTCCCGGAGGTCATGCCTGGGAATCAGGGGAAGGGTCCATACCTGGACCGTCCCCTTTTCTTCCAGGTTTACAACAGTGACGGACTTGACCTGGTTCTTCTCTGAAAAGGAATACTTGAGAGGGGATCCCGCATAGCGGAGGCAGGGGCTGAGGATATTCTGGGGGCCATGGATGTGGCCTAAAGCGACATAGTCAAAAGCCTCAAAGACGGAAGCGGAAACATTATCCGACCCGCCAACAATGACCCGCTCGGAATCCGACCGCTCCGCCCCGGTCACGAACTGGTGGGCCACCAGGAGGTTTCTTTCTCCGGAATCAATGGAAAGATGGGCGATGGCGGATTCGACAGCCTGGGTGTAGGAGGTGATTTCTTCCTCCGGAAATTGGGCTTGGACCAAACCGGGTCGGAGGTAGGGGAGGAGGTGGATATTGAGGGGACCATGGGAATCCTCCAGGACATAGGGAGCTTGGGGGCCTTGGTAGGCTGGGGCGATGTGGAGGCCTTCCCGGGACATGAGGCGGCTCCCAAAGGCCAGCCTTTCCGGAGAGTCATGGTTGCCGGGGATCATGAAGACATGGTCCACCCTTTGGGTCAGGTCCACTAAAAACCGGTCCAGGAGGTCCACCGCTTGGGCGGATGGGGTGGATTTGTCGTAGATGTCACCGGCCAGGAGGATGGCATCCGGCCCCTCCTTTTCGCAGAGGTCGAGGATTTGGCGGAGGATGTCTTCCTGGTCCTCCAGCATGGAAAAATCGTGGACCCTTTTTCCCAGGTGGAGGTCAGCAAGGTGGAAAAATTTCAAGGCAGACTCCCTTCAGGGCTATTCGACCCGGTCCAGTTTGGGCCGGGCTTGGGTATTGACCAGGATGGTGGAAAAATCATTGTAATAGATCATGCCGGGCTTGGCCCCCTTGGCCTTGTAGACATTCTTTTTCTCGGTATAGTCCACGCTGACCTTTCCCTCATCGCTTTGGGCGGAATGGCTAGCGGCCAGCCAGGCGGCTGCTTCCAGGTCCTCTTCTTCCGCTTTCTGTCCGGAGGGGAGGCGGAGGATGACATGGGCCCCGGGGATGGCCTGGGCATGGAAGAAAATATCTTCTTTATTGGCTAGCTTGAGGGTCAGGGCATCATTTTGTTTGTTATTTCGGCCAACATAAATATCCAGGCCATTCTCGGTCCGGAAGTGGTAGGGTGGCTTGGACCGGGGAGCCTTATCCTTTTTCCCCTTCTTCCTTTTCTTGAGGAGACCCTGGTCGACCATCTCCTGGCGGATCTCTTCCAAGTCTTCCATGGAGTCAGCATGGTCCAGCATGGTGGCCAACTGGCTCAGGTAGTCCAAGTCTTGTTTTACTTGGGGGATGGACCGGGAGAGGAGGAGGTTGGCCCTCTTGAGCTTGGAAAACTTGTGGTAGCGGCTTTCCACATTCTCCCAGGGGTCTTTGCTGGCATCCAGTTCAATGGTCCGGGGGACATCACCGTGGTAAAAGTCGGGGACGGTAATGGACTTGTCTCCTTTTTTGATCCGGTGGACCTGGCCGGCCAGAAGGTCCCCTTCCTCCTTGAGAATGTCCCGGTCCAGGGTCTTTTTATAGTCCTCTTCCTGGCGGAGGAGCTTTTTCTCCCCCTTTTCCATGGGCCCTTTCAAGAGGGCCTGGAGGTTGGACTTGACCTGGCCTACCTGGTCATCTCGGCCGAAGTGGGAGAGATAGTCATCCATAACTCGGGACATGGAGGGAGAACTTTGGTCAGCTGGCCCTAGATAGGTTACCGGGAAGGCGTGATAGAGGCTCTTGGAACCCAGGTAGAGGGAGGGGGAGAAGGATCCCTGGCGGATGTCCCGGACCCGGTGGTCGAAGACCTCCTGGATCCTGTCCATTTCTTCCTTTGTGATTTGCCCAAGCGGGCAGTCGGGGTCCATGCCGGATAAAAATAGGATTTCCCGGGCAGCCAGGGGGGAAAATCCGGTTAGATTACGGATGAAGATCTTGTTGGCCTGGGCTGATTTCGGCATGTCCTTGGCCAGGTCCTCCAGGAAAATATCCTCTTGTAAAATATCCAGCTTATCCGAGAGAAAGATTTCGTAGGCCTTTCCGGGGAAGACCTGTCGAACCCGGGACATATGGCGGGAAACCCGTCGAATGGCATCGACAACCTGGCCTTCCTCGTCAACTAGGATGAGGTTGGAATACTTGCCCATAAATTCGCCAACTAAGGACAGGGTCACCCTTTCGCCCAAATCCCCTGATGCAGAGAAGACCAGGCGGACCGTCCGGTCCATTCCTTCCTGGCGGATGTCCTCGATTTTTGCAGAGGCCAGGTGCTTCCGGAGGACCATGCAGAAGTCGGGAGGGCTGGTGGGATTTTTATATTTTTTTTCACTTAAAAAAAGGCAGGACTTGGAGGGGTCTGCCGAAAGGTAGAGCAAGTGGTTTGACCGGTTGGCGTAGATGGAAAGGGTCAGGGTGGAAGGCCCCACCTGGTTGATCTTGCGGACCAGGCCGCCCAGGATTTTTTCCCGCAATTCCAAGACCACCGCCCGGCATGTGATTCCGTCAAAAGTCATAGGATCTCCTTTTCTAGTCTTTCTCCCATTATATCATGTGGCTAACCGGCTCATAGGGGATGAGGGGAAGAGGAAACACGAAGAAACAAAAAAGAAGAGAAGGAAAGTATTACAAAAATGTATTATTAACTGGAAAAGATCCCCTCCATGCTTTAGGCTTAAAGTACAATTGATCAAAGGAGGAAACCATGCTTTCCATGACCGGTTACGGGAAGGCTGCCCAATCCCTTGGCAACCTTCGCCTTGAAGGAGAAATCTCCACTGTCAACAACCGTTTTTTAGACCTCTATATCCATCTACCGGACCCACTCCGGTTTTTGGACCCCCTCCTCCGCAAGGAGGTAGAGGGGAGGATTCACAGGGGGAGGGTTAACCTTACCTTGACCGACCTCTCCCAGACCCTGGATGCCGGCTACCGGGTCAACCAGGAAGCTCTCTTCCAGGTGGCCAAGGACCTGGAGGATTTTACGGAGGAATACCTATCGAGTGAAGGGGGCCCCATGCTTCGCTTGGATGAACTGGTCAAACTCCCCGGCATCATGGTCCCCTGCCCGCCCGCTATTGATGAGGAATCCTGGCAGACCCTGGCCATGGAAGTCGTGGACCGGGCCCTGGACCGGGTGGAAGACCTCCGGGCTAAGGAAGGGGAGAGGTTACAAAACAATCTCTTAGAAAAGCTGGATAAGCTGGAGGATTTGGTCAACCGGATAGAGGAGAGGGCACCGGACCTGGTTCAGGAAGAGAAGGACCGACTCAACAAGAGGGTGGAGGACCTTCTCTCTGAAAAGACGGTCCTGGACCAGGGGAGGCTGGAAAATGAAGTGGCCCTCTTTGCCCAGAAAGCAGCCATCGACGAAGAAATTGTCCGCCTCCGGAGTCACATCAAGTCCTTCCACGATACGGTCAATAAAGAAGGGCCGGTCGGAAAGACCTTGGACTTCATCGTCCAGGAAATGAACCGGGAGGTCAACACCATCGGGTCCAAGTCCAATGATGAGGCCATCCGATCCTGGACCATTCAAGGAAAAACGACCATCGAAGAAATCCGCGAACAAATTCAAAATATCGAATAAGGAGGATGCCATGCGAAGAAAAGGTCACCTGATTATCGTCTCCGGACCCTCCGGAGTCGGCAAGGGGACGGTGTGTGCAGAGATCATGCGCCAACGCCCCTCCCTCAAGCTATCCATTTCGGCCACCACCCGGCCCAAACGCCCCCATGAGCTTTCCGGAGAGAGCTACTTTTTCTACTCTATGGAAGAATTTCAGGACCTGATTGATCAAAACAAGCTGATCGAATTTGCCAAGGTCCATGGAAACTTCTATGGAACACCCAGGGATTATGTCATGGACAACCTGGAAAAGGGAGAGGATGTTATCCTGGAGATCGACGTCCAAGGGGCCATGCAGGTCAAGGAAAACCTGGATGAAGGGGTCTTTATCTTCCTTCTTCCGCCCCGGGTCAAAGACCTGGCCGACCGCCTCCACAACAGGGGGACAGAAGGGGAGGAAGAGATTGCCCTCCGTCTGAAAAATTCGGAAGGAGAATTGGCCAATCTTCATAATTACGACTACGCCGTGGTGAATGATGAGGTGGAGAAGTGCGCAGAAACCATCCTCCATATCATTGATGCAGAAAACCAGCGAATTGATGCCAGTTTAATGAAAAAATACCGGGAGGAATACCATGATTAACCCATCCTTTAAAGAATTAGCCCAAATTTCCAAGTCCCGCTATGACATCTGTGTCATGGTCATGAAGCGGGCTCGCCTGCTCACGGACGGGTCGGAGCCCCTGGTCAAGTCCACGGGGAAGAAGGCCTGCACCGTTGCCCTGGATGAGATCATGCAGGGGGCTGTGGTCAAGAAGGAACAGGACCCGGGTCAGGAGGAAAATGTCCAGGATAACCGCCTGATGGAAGAAATTGCAGAACACGAGGTCATGCGCTAAGGAGGGGACCATGAACCGGCTTCAAGGAAAGAAAATCCTGGTTGGGGTCTCCGGTGGAATCGCCATCTACAAGACCCTGACCCTCTTATCTCTTCTAAATAAGCAAGGTGCCCAGACCCGGGTGGTCATGACCGAGGGGGCCTGTCAGTTTGTGACCCCCTTAACCTTTCAGACCATGTCCAAGAACAAGGTTTACAAGGACCTTTTTTCGGAGGAGGACCACTTTATCCCCCATATTGACTTGACCCGCTGGGCGGATGTCTTCCTGATTGCTCCGGCGACGGCGAACATCCTGGCCAAGATGGCCCGGGGGATTTCCGATGACCTCCTCTCTTCTACCGCCCTGGCAGCCCATTGCCCCGTCCTGGTCTCACCGGCCATGAATGTGGTTATGTACCGAAATCCGGCTACCCAGGAAAACATCCAAATCTTAAGGGACCGGGGGATCGGGATCATTGAGCCCGACTCCGGCCTCCTGGCCTGCGATGAAAAAGGAGAGGGGCGGATGCCCGAGGCAGAGGATTTGGCCCGGGTTCTTGAGGATTTCTTTGCGCCGAAGGACTTGGTCGGGACTAAGATCCTGGTGACGGGGGGACCGACCCGGGAGATGATTGACCCGGTCCGCTTCATTTCCAACCGGTCTTCCGGCAAACAGGGGATTGCCATTGCCCGGGAGGCGGCAAGGCGAGGCGGGGAAGTGACCTTTGTCCATGGCCCCCTCCAAGCCCCTGTCCCCAAGGGGGTGGAGGATGTCCCCGTCACTTCCACGGAGGACCTCTACCTGGCTTTGAAAGATCGCTTCGATGGGGCCCAGGCGTTGATTATGGCGGCAGCACCGGCGGATATGACCCCGGTCCACTACCTGGACCAGAAGATGAAGAAGGAGGGAAAAAGCGGGAGCTTTTCCCTGGAATTTAAGGAGACCACGGACGTCCTCAAGACCTTGGGCGGTCAAAAAAAAGACCAGGTCCTGGTGGGCTTTGCGGCGGAGACCCAGTCCGTCGAGGACTATGCCAAGAAAAAGCTCAAGGAAAAGAATCTGGACTTTATTGTTGCCAATGATGTTTCTGCCCAAGGAGCCGGTTTTGCGGGGGACACCAATATCGTGACCATCTTCACGAAAAAGGACCGGGAAGACCTCCCCCTTCAATCCAAGGAGGAAGTGGCCCGGGAGATCCTGGACCGGGTAGTTGGCCTTCTTCAGGAAAGGGAAGCCGGAAAATAAGAGAGAAGATGAGGGGAAAGGAGGGGGTTATGAATAGTTTCTTTGTCCGGGTCCTGGTTAATTCCGGAACCCGGATGACCGACAAACCCTTTACCTATGCCCTTCCTTCGGACTTGGAAAAAACCGTGAAAAGGGGGTCAGCTGTCTACGTCCCCTTTGGTCGGGGGAACCGAAAAACTCCGGCCATGGTCCTGGAGGTGACAGACCGGGTCCCCGACTTCCCCACAAAAGAGGTGATCCGGAAAATCGAAGAACTCCCTGATCTTCCCGAGGAAGCCCTGGCTATCGCTCAGTTTCTGGTTGAGACGACCTTGTCCGACTGGGCTTCCGCCCTCCAGTCCGTCCTTCCTCCCGGAGCCATCGGCGAATTTGTCCCCAAGATCCGGTCTTTCTACCGGCTGACGGAGGAGGGGAAGACCTCTTCGGTCCCTCCGAGGGCCCACCGCCAGACCAAGGTCATGGATTACCTGAGAAAGGAAGGGGAGGAGGAGCAGGTTGTCCTTTTGAAAGCGACCGGGGCCTCATCATCCACCTTGAAAGCCCTTCTGGAGAAGGGGTGGATCGAGAAGGCAGACCGGCGGGTGGCCCGGAGAGAAGTGGAGGTCGGGGGGAGGGACCCCATGCTCCCTTTGACCGGAGACCAGAAGAAGGTCTTCGACCGGATTGTCCGGGAGAGGGGGACCTACCTGGTTTGCGGGGTGACCGGGTCGGGGAAGACGGAGGTCTACCTCCAACTGGTCGACAAGGTCCTCCGTGAGGGCAAGCAGGCCATCGTCCTGGTCCCGGAAATATCCCTGACGCCCCAAACCATCGCCCGCTTCGAGGGGCGGTTCGGTCGCCGAGTGGCTATCCTCCACTCACGCCTCTCGACTTCCGAACGCTATGAGGAGTGGGAAAAGATCCGGGAGGGGGAAGTCTCCATCGCCATCGGGGCCCGGTCGGCCATCTTCGCCCCCTTTGAAAACTTGGGGTTAATCGTGATCGACGAGGAGCATGAAGGCTCCTATATTTCCGAGAAAAATCCCAAATACCACACCTACGACATCGCCCGCTTCCGGACAGATTACCATGGAGCCAGCCTTGTCTTAGGGACAGCCACCCCCTCTATCCGGACCCTTTACCGGGTGGACGAGGGAGAGATCACTCGACTGGACCTCCCTAATCGGGTCGGCAGCCGGTCCATGCCCAAGGTCCAGCTGGTGGATATGAGGGAGGAACTTAAAGCCAACAACCGGACCATGTTCTCCCGCCCCCTTTACCGGGCCATGGACCAGGCCCTGAAAGAGGGGAACCAGGTCATCCTCTTCCTCAATAAGCGGGGCCATACCTCCTTCGTCTTCTGCAGGTCCTGCGGTTACGTTTACCGCTGTGATGCCTGTGATGTGGCCATGACCTACCACAAGGGGCGGAAGCGGTTGGTTTGCCACTATTGTGGGCGGGAGAAGGTCCTGGGTAAGAAATGCCCCAATTGCGGGTCCAACGCCATCCGGGATTTCGGCGCAGGAACCGAGCAGTTGGAAGAAGAGGTGCGAAGACTCTTCCCCGAGGCGAGGGTGGTTCGGGCCGATGCTGATACCATGACCCGAAAAGGGGCCTACGACCGGGTCTACCGGGATATGCTGGCCGGAAGGATCGACATCCTCCTGGGGACACAGATGATTGCCAAAGGCTTCGATTTTCCCCGGGTCACCGTAGTCGGTGTTATGGCAGCGGATATTTCCCTCAACCTTCCTGATATCCGGGCCAACGAGCGAACCTTCCAGCTCATCACCCAGGTGGCCGGCCGAGCAGGGAGGGGAGACCAGCCGGGTCAGGTTTTTATCCAGACCTATAAAAGCGACCATCCCGCCATTGTGACAGCCGCCCAATATGATGTGGATGCCTTCTACCAGTGGGAAAAGAAGATCCGGGCCATGAACCACTACCCTCCCTTCAGCCGGGAACTCCACATCCGGATCACCTCCCCTGACCGGGCGGCCCTTCTTGACAAGGCTTATGACCTACGGGCTTTTATAGACAGCCGCCTGGGACGCTTGGAGGAAGGTCAGGTGGAAGGCCCGACCCCCTGTGTCATCGAGCGGATGAACCGGCGTTACCGTTTCGGCATCATGGTCCGGTCAAGCAAACAGGAGGATCTGAGGGGTCTAGGGAGGGAGATCCTGGATGCTTTTCCCTCCACGCCCAAAATCAACATTGTCCTTACCATGGACCCTGTGTCCATTTTTTAAACATAGAAATGAGATGAGATATGGCTTTCATGAATTTGCGAATCGAGGGCGATCCCATTCTTCGAAAGAAGTCCCGCCCTGTCAAAGAAATCAACGACCGGATCCGGAAGATTTTGGATGATATGGTGGAGACCATGTACAAGGAAGAGGGAGTTGGTCTAGCTGCTCCTCAAGTGGGGAAACTCCGCCGGATGGTGGTTATTGATGTGGGCCAGGGGCCCATCAAAATGATCAACCCGGAAATTATTGAACGGTCGGAAATATTGGAGGAGGATGTGGAAGGTTGCCTTTCTTTACCCGGCTTCAACGGGACAGTTCTTCGTCCGGAGGAAGTCCGACTCCGCTATACGGATGAGATGGGGGAGGACCATGAGGTCCAGGCCCGGGGACTTTTTGCCCGCTGCATCTGCCATGAAATCGACCATTTGGATGGGATCCTCTTCCGTGACCGGGTGGTGGAAGAAATCAACCTGGCCAATCCTACCCCAGAACAGGTGGATTATCTGAAGTCCCATGGAATCCTCCAGGACCAATCCGATGATGGAGAGAGTTCGGCCAGCCTGGCCGAGGAGTAAGGGTCTTTGCCCATAAGGAGGGTGAAATTGAAAGTTGCATTTTTTGGATCACCGGTCTATGCCCTTCCCTGCCTGGATGCCCTGGTTGAAGAAGAGGACATGGACCCTGTATTAGTCGTCACCCAGCCGGACCGGATCCGGGGCCGGAAGAAGGAAAAAACACCGACCCCGGTCAAGGCTTATGCTTTGGATCATGGTCTGGAGGTCATCTCTCCCGAGGATGTCAACAGCCCGGAAGCGATACGCAGGATCAAGGAGGCCGATCCGACGGTTTTGGTGGTTATCGCCTATGGTCAGATGATCGGCAAGGAGCTCCGCCAGACCTATGGGGAGGATATCCTCAACCTCCACGGGTCCCTCCTGCCCAAGTACCGGGGGGCTTCGCCCATCCAGGCCGCCCTCCTAAACGGGGAAGAGGAGACCGGGGTCTCCGCCATGATCGTTCGAAAGGGCCTGGATGCGGGAGAAGTTCTGGCCCGGGCAAGGATCAAGATCCATGAGGAGGACGATTTGGAGAGCCTGGAGGACCGCCTATCCCTCCTTTCCGCCGATCTGATGGTGGAGGTCCTCCGGGATTATGAGGGCTATTTGGAAGTTAAGGAGGACCAGAATGAAAGCCTGGTGACCAAGACCCGGAAGGTGACCAAAGAAGATGCCTACCTGGATTTCACCAAGCCCGCTAAGGACCTGGTTAACCATGTCCGAGCCCTAAAGAACTGGCCGGGGGCGAAGTTCGACTACCTGGGCAAGACCTACAAGGTCCATGGAGCCTCCGCCCTGGAAGGGGCCGGCCCGGAAGAGCCCGGGACCTTGGTTTCTGTTGAGAAAAATGGCCTGGGGGTGAGGACCGGAGAGGGAATTTTTCTTATCACCTCCCTTCAAGCACCTGGAAAGAAGGCCATGGCGGTAGGGGATTTTCTGAACGGAAATCCCTTGGAGGCGGGGGTCCTCTTTCAGGGAAAAGGTCAGGACTAGACCGAGGAGAGGGGCCGGATCGATAAGGTTGGAGAAAGGAGGAAGGATGGAAAGAGGAATCAATGGAATGAGCCTGGAAGAACTGGAGGCGCTTCTCAAGGGACTGGGTCAAGCGCCTTTTCGGGCCAAACAGGTCTTCCATGCCCTCCATGCGGAAGGCTTGGATTCCCTGGATGAGGTGACCACCCTCCCCAAGGCCTTAAGGGAGGTCTTAAAAGACTACCCTTTACGGACCGTTAAGGAAGTCAACCAACTCCTTTCCCGGGACGGTTCCCGGAAATTCCTTTACGCCCTGGAGGATGGGAATACTGTGGAGACAGTCTATATGCCCTATCCCGACCGGACTACCCTTTGTATTTCTTCCCAGGTGGGCTGTAAGATGGGCTGTAAGTTCTGTGCCTCTACCAAAGCCGCCTTCGCCCGAAACCTTCAGGCGGAAGAAATTCTCAGCCAGGTCTATCAGACGGAAAGAATCACAGGAGACCGGGTGGACCGGATTGTCCTCATGGGGATCGGGGAACCCCTGGATAACTACGATGAAGTGGTTCGCTTTCTCCGCCTCATTACCGACCCCAAGGGAAAAAACTTGTCCGCCCGGGCTATCACCCTCTCCACCTGTGGTCTGGTCCCCCGGATTTATGATCTGGCGGAGGAGGGGATTCCCATTAACCTGGCCATCTCCCTCCATGCCAGCTCCGATGAGGACCGGCGGCGGACCATGCCCATCGCCAACCGCTACTCGATTCAGGAGATCATCCGGGCCTGCATGGCCTATTTTGAAAAGACGGGACGGCGAATTTCCCTGGAATATGTTTTAATAGAGGGAGAGAATGACCGCCCCCAAGACCTGGACGCCCTGGCCCGCCTCTTTAAAGGGCCCATGTGGCATATTAACCTCCTCCCCTTGAATCCTATTAAAGAATACAAGGGGAGGCCCAGCGGGGAGGAGAGGATCTTCGCTTTTGAGGAAGCCCTCCACAGGCGGGGCATCCATGCCAGTATACGCAGGAAACGGGGAGAGGATATCGACGGGGCCTGTGGCCAGCTTCGAATCCTCTACCAAGGGATGGGAGGACCATCATGAACACCTACTCGCTCACCGATAAGGGACTCCAAAGGTCCAACAACCAGGACTCCTATGTGAACTATTTTTCTTCCCGTCTGGCCCTTTTCGTGGTTTGCGATGGAATGGGGGGCCACCGGGCCGGGGACACGGCATCCAAACTGGCCAGTGAAACCATCCAGGAATTTCTCATCTCCGCCAAGGAGAGGACTGATTACGAAAAGATGGTGGTTGAGGCTGTGGAGGCTGCCAACAAGGCGGTCTATGACCTGGCCAAGACCAACCCGGACTACTTCAATATGGGGACAACCTGCGTACTTGTCCTGGTCCATGAGGGAAGGGCCATCATTGCCCATGTGGGGGACTCCCGAGTCTACCTCATGCGGGACCGGTCCCTCCGCCAACTGACCGAGGACCACTCCCTGGTTCAAAAGCTCATCAACCAGGGACTCCTGACCGAAGAAGGAGCCCGCCACCACCCTGAACGTTCCACCCTGATCCGGGCGGTGGGAACGGATGAGAGGGTGGAGGTGGAGCTGGACTACCTGGACCTGGAAGAGGGGGATACCGTCCTTCTCTGCAGCGACGGTCTAACCACCATGGTGGAAGACCAGGAGATTTTAGATCTTTTACTAACGACAAGCGAGGCCAAGGATCAAGTGACCGGTCTCGTACAGGCCGCCTTAGATAGAGGGGGAGCCGATAATATTACGGTGACTGTATTTGAATATAGGAGAGCGACATGGACCAAGTTTTATTAAACAACCGTTACCGAATCCTCCAGAGGATTGGGGTTGGCGGCATGGCTTATGTATACGAGGCTGAAGATATCCTTTTAAAGAGAAAGGTAGCCGTCAAGGTTTTAAAAAACCAATATATTGAGGACGAGGAATTCGTCCGGAAGTTTGAAAATGAGGCCCTGGCCGCCGCTTCTCTATCCCACCCCAACATCGTCAATATCTATGATGTCGGCAGCGAGGAGATCCAGGGACAGAAATATCACTATATCGTTATGGAGCTCATCGAAGGATCCACCCTAAAGGATGCCATCGCCGCCCAAGGGCAGATGGACTCCTCAGTGGTGGCCCGGATCGGGAGCCAAATTGCCATGGCCCTCCAATGTGCCCATGACCACAACCTGGTCCACCGGGACATCAAACCGGCAAACATTCTGATCATGAAGTCCGGGGATATCAAGGTCGCTGACTTCGGGATTGCCCGAATTTCCTCAGCCTCCACCGTTACCTATACCAACTCCATCCTGGGGACGGTCCACTATATCTCTCCGGAGCAGGCCAAGGGACGGTTTACCGACTTCAAATCGGATATTTATTCCTTGGGTGTGGTCATGTATGAGATGGCCACCGGTCAGGTGCCCTTTGATGCGGATAACAGCGTGGGGATTGCGATCAAGCATATCCAGGAAAGCCCCGTCCCTCCCATTGACCTTAACCCGGACCTGTCTCCGGCCCTCAACCGGATTATCCTGACCTGTATGGAAAAAAATCCGGAAGACCGGTATGCCTCCGCTTCCGACCTGGTGGGGGATCTGAAGAATTTCAGGAACCTTTCCAACCGGGATACCGTCTACATGAAAACCCCGCCACCCATGCCGAACTACCGGCCCGAGGACCACAAGCCGGCGCGGAAAAAACATCGGGAAGTGGTCTATGAAAGCAATCCCAGCCACCCGGTGGAGGAAGAAGAGAAGAAGTCGGGCTTCCCCTGGTTTGCCCTGGTCTTGGTCGCCGTGGCCGTCGCCACCGTTCTTCTGGTCACCACCATCCTCGGAGGGCAAAACGCCAACCGCCTGGAAGCCAGCCAAACCCGGGTTCCTCCCGTGATCAACTTATCGGTGGATGAGGCCATGGATCTTTTGAAAAATAATGACCTCCTGGGCGAGGTCGTGGAGAGAACCTATGATGACAAGACGGATGAGGGTTTAGTCATGGAGCAGTCCATCAAGTCCGGAACGACGGTGGACAAGGGAACCAAGGTGGAACTCAAGGTTTCCCAGGGGAAAAACACCCTCCCCATACCGGATGTGACCGGGTCCAGCCAGGAAGACGCCGCCGCCACCCTAACCAATGCCGGTTTTACCATGGGGCAGAATATCTTTGAAAATTCGGATGAGGTGGAAAAGGGCCATATCATCCGGACAGAACCTAGGGCCAATGAAAGGTTGGAGCAGGGGGGAAGGGTCAACCTGGTGGTCTCCGACGGTCCGGAGGAGAAGACCAGCAAGGTCCCCGTCCTTATTGGTGCGGACCAAAGCAAGGCCAACCAACTCCTCCAGGAAGCGGAACTCAAGCTGGGCTCCATCGAACCCAGGGAAAGCTCCTATCCTTCAGGGATCGTCATTGAGCAGTCTATCAAAGCGGGGGAGGAAGTGCCCACTTCCACCACCATTAATCTGGTTATCTCGTCCGGTCCCAAGGCAAACCCGGAGCTTAACTTGGTGGACTTTACCCTCCGGATTTATCCCCCGGAAGGGAAGGAGACTTTCAACGTTGAAGTCTTTGACTTCAAACAGAGCACGACCAAAGCCATCTTCCAGGGCAAGTTAAAGGCGGAAGATGTCAACCGGTCCGGCTACATCCCCATCCATATTCGGACAGCAGAGGACGCCGACCTCCGGATCTTCTATGACGGCAAGCCGGCCAAGGCCAATGAGCCGGGTCAGTCCAGTGGTGAACAACCCGGGAATCGCGATTAAAAAGAAGGGAGGGCTATGAAGGAGAGTCCAAGCCTTAAGGGTCATATTGTTGAATCAGAAAAAGACCTCTATCTGGTGAACTGTAGGGTTGATGGGGAAGAGATCCTGGTCCCCTGCAAGGGTCGTGGGGTATTCCGGGATAAAAATCTCCGGCCTGTTGTGGGCGACTTGGTGGAAGTCTTTATTCGAGAGGATAGTCCGGAAGGAACCATCCATAAAATTTACCCCCGGAAGAACCTCCTCCTCCGTCCTCCCGTGGCCAATGTGGACCAGGTCTTGTTGGTTCAAACCATCGAAGAGCCCAGCCTTAACCCTCTGGCCCTGGATAAAATCCTGGTCTCCATTGAAAGAAGGAATCTCCCTGTCCTCCTCTGTTTTAATAAGATGGACCGGGCCGCCGAAGGGGAATTGGATAAGTGGACCCAACTTTATCAGTCCATCGGCTATTTCGTCCTCCAAACCAACGCCCTTACGGGAGAAGGCCTGGTCCCCCTGGTTGGTGCCCTCCAAGGAAAAATTTCTGCCCTGGCCGGTCCATCCGGAGCGGGAAAATCTTCCCTGGTTGCCAAGATGACGGGTCTGGATGTCCAAGTTGGGGAACTTTCGAAAAAAATCCTCCGAGGCCGCCAGACCACCCGGAAGATCCGCCTTTTTCAAATCGGTCAGGAGGGTTATCTTTTTGATACTCCCGGATTTTCAACCCTCAGTCTGGAGGAAGTGGAGGATATCAACCGGGTCCAGGACTTTTTCCCGGAGTTCACCCTTCTGAAGGACGCCTGCAAGTTTCGCAACTGTCTCCACCGGAAGGAGCCGGCCTGTGCGGTTAAAGAGGCCTTGGAAAGGGGAGAGGTCCATCCCAGTCGCTACCGGTCTTATTTAAAGATTTTGGAAGAAGTTGAAGGCTTTCGGTCCTATTAAGGCCCATAAAATAAAGGAGTTTTTCGTGAAAAAAGTATTGCTACCCTCCCTTCTTTCTGCCGATTTTTCCCAATTGGATAGGGAATTGGATCGAATCGAGGTGGCCGGCGTGGACCACCTCCACCTGGATATCATGGACGGCCACTATGTGCCCAATATTTCCTTTGGACCGGGGCTCATTCAAAAGCTCCGCCCCAGGACCGACCTCTTCTTCGACGCCCACCTCATGGTCGAGGAACCCGATCCCTTTTTAGGGGATTTCAAAAAGGCAGGTTGTGACCTGGTCACCGTCCACCTGGAGGCTTCCACCCACATCCACCGGACCATCCAGGCCATCCATGCCCTGGGGATGAAGGCCGGACTGGCCCTCAATCCCGGCACATCGACAGAAGGCCTTTCCTATCTTATGAATGAATTGGACTTGATCCTGGTTATGTCCGTCAATCCCGGCTTCGGGGGACAATCCTTTATTCCCTCCGCTTTGGAAAAGATAAAAGATATCCGTCAGAAGATTGACCGGTCGGGACGAAAGATCATCCTGGAGGTGGATGGGGGGATTAAGAAAGATAATGTAGAAGAGGTCATCCGGGCCGGAGCGGATTGGCTGGTGGCGGGTTCGGCAGTTTTCTCTCCAGGGAAAACGGAAACCAATGCCAGGGAATTTTTAGAGATCATCAGCCGGTATTAAACCGACTTTTTCCGGAGAGGAGAAAACCATGAATCCCATTGAAAAGAAAAAAGCCCTCCTGGTGGCCGGGGGAGAGGACCTTCCTGCCCCCGACCGGATAGCACAGCTTCTCGAAAAAGCGGATTATGTTATCTGTGCCGACCGGGGCTTTGACTATGTCAAGGGCTACGATTTTCCCATAGACCGGGTGGTGGGGGACTTCGATTCCTCCAGCCGGCTTGGAGATCCGGCCTACCGGAAGATCTGGGAAGAAAAGGGGACCTCTTTTGAAAGCTTTCCCACCCACAAGGATGATACGGATTCCGAACTGGCCTTAAAGATCCTCCTGGATATGGGATTTCAAGAGGTTCTCTTCTTAGGAGGAACGGGATCCCGTTTGGACCATTCTTTTTCCAACCTCCTCCTTCTGGAGGCCTTTAGCAAAAGGGGGATGGATGTCCGGATGGAAGGCCGGAACAATCAAGTCCGCTTCCTTCCTACCGGCTCCTATGTATTGGAGATGGCGGAGGAGGGGACCTATGTCTCCTTTTTTACCCTGGATCCGGACGTCTATTTGTCCTTGGAAGGCTTCGAATACGACCTTGATCGCTTCCATCTGGTAGCCGGGACCTCCCGGGCCGTGTCCAACCACATTCTCTCTCCCCAAAACCGAATGGAAGTCCGGGCTGAAGGGGGAGGTGGGGTCTATTGCTTCTATTCCAAGGATGAGGAGGATACCTGATTTCCCGCCTTGTCAAAAAAATCCCCCTAGTCCCGTCTCGAGTTCAGGGCTAGGGGGATTTTTTTATTTTTGTCTTTTGACGGAGATTAGGCCTCAGGGGAGGCTTCTACACTTTCACCGGTCTCTTGGACATCCGTCTGGTCTTCAGGGCTGACCTGGTTTTCCTCAGTGACTTCAACTTCTTCGGTAAACAGGAGATCCATTTCCGAATTATTGCTTGCGGGTTTAACCCGGTTCACTGCTCCGTTTCTCAGGCAACGCGTGCAAACATTCAGTCTCTTAGGTGTACCCTTCTCATCATAAACTCGAACCTTGCGAAGGTTGGGAGTCCAAGTGCGCTTGATACCTCTATGGGAGAAAGTAACGTTGTTACCTGATGCTTTTCTCTTACCGCAAACATCACAAACTTTTGACATGTTTCCTCCTCGTCTTTTCATGCATGAACTAACTATGACATTATAGCAAGGCCGGACTTCCTTTGCAAGTTCCTGTCGGCTCTTATATAATAAGCTAGAATCGTTTTAATGAAAAGATGAGGAGGATCTATGGTATCCAGAATAACTAATGAACTCGGGACCATTCTATTTGATGACCGGGTGATTTCCAATATTGCTTGCCAGGCGGCCATGGAATCCTATGGCGTAGTCGGTTTGGCGGCCAGGAATGCCAAAGACGGGCTTTATGAGCTCCTGGGCATTGAGAACATGAACCGGGGAGTTACGGTCATTCCCACCGAACAGGGGACCGTCATCATCCAAATTGAGGTCATCATGGAATATGGGATCCGGATCGCCACGGTTGCTCAAAACCTGATTGAAAAGATTAACTACAGTGTGGAAGAATCCACTGGAATTAAAGTGGAAACCGTGGAGCTCTATATCCAGGGGATCCGGTTCTAAGGAGGGAGAATGGAATATATCAACGGGGCACAATTTCGAGATGCCCTCCAGGCTGCCTACGAATCCCTGCTTGCTCATAAAGAAGAAGTCGATGAACTGAATGTTTTCCCGGTCCCTGACGGGGATACGGGAACCAACATGACCATGACCATGGCTTCTGCTATGGAATTTGTCCAAAAGGCCAAGGAGGACTCGGTTTCCGCCTATGCTAAGGCCCTGGGAAATGGGACCTTAATGGGGGCCCGGGGGAATTCGGGAGTCATCTTTTCCCAGCTCTGCCGGGGGATTTCCGATGCCTTAAAAGGGGCACAAATCCTCAACACCAAGCTGGCGGCCAAGGCTTTTCTGTCCGCCAAGGAAAAGGCCTATAAGGCCGTGATGAAGCCCACGGAAGGGACCATGTTGACCGTAGCCCGGGGGATCGCTGAATTTGCCGAGCGGAATGCGGATAATCCCAATCTGGAGGATTTTCTTGTGGGGGCCCTCCAACAGGCTTCCCTGACCCTCCAAAAAACTCCGGATATGCTGCCCGCCCTTAAGGAAGCGGGGGTGGTGGACGCCGGTGGTCAGGGTCTCGTTTACCTTTTAACCGGTTTTGTGGAAAAGCTGGTCGACAAGGACCTTTCCCATCTTTTGGAGGCCGAATCCTCTCCCCAAAATGCCATGGCCATTTCAGACTTCGAGAAGGATTCCCACCAAGCCCAGCAATTCGACTACTTCCTCAAGGTCAAGGTGGAAGGGATCGAAGAAGAGCGTTTAGTCCGCCACATGAACCACCATGGTCATGTGGAAATGGTGGAGCATTCCGGTCAGGCTCTCCTGGTCCAGGCCTCCTGTGACCGTCCTGGGGATATGCTTGCCTCCATCCTTCGTCGGGCCCGGATCCTTGAGATGAACCTGGTCCATGTGGATGCCAAGATTTATGAACTTTCCGGAGTTACAGAAGAAAAAGAAGAGAAGAAGGCCCGGTCCAAGGTCGGCTTTGTCGCCGTTGCCCTGGGTGAAGGCTTCAAGGAAGTTTTCAACCAGCTCATGGTCGATGAAGTGGTTTCCGGAGGCCAGACCATGAATCCCTCCACCAAGGAACTTTACGACGCCGTGGAAAGGGTCAATGCGGATACGGTCTTTATCCTCCCCAACAATAAAAATATTATCCTGGCGGCTGAACAGGTGGATGAATTGTCCTCCTCCAAGGTGATTGTCATCCCCTCCACCTCCATTCCCCAAGGGATCACAGCCCTCTTCCACTTTGATGAGGACTTGTCCGACGAAGAAAACCGGGAGGCCATGACTGAGAGTTTGGAATCGGTCATTACCGGTCAGGTCACCTATGCGGTCAGGGATACCAGCCTGGACGGGATGGTCATTAAAAAAGATGACAAGATCGGCCTGATCGACGGCCAGATTGTCCTCACCGGCCAGGATGACAAGGCCCTGGTTTTGGACCTTTTGGCCAAATATGTGGACGCCGATGCCTCCCTCCTGACCGTCTACCCGGGAGAAGGGGTCAAGCAAGAGGACCAAAAAGAACTGGAAAAAGCAATTTCCAAGACTTATTCCCTGTTAGATGTGGATGTCGTCTATGGCGGCCAGCCCACTTATTCCTATATCTTCTCGATTGAATAATGGAGATTACACGTTTAGACGGGATCGGCCCCAAAAGGGCTGCCCTCTTTCATGAATTAGGCATTTTTAGCCTGAAGGACCTCATTTGGGATTTCCCTACCCGTTATGAAGACCGGTCCCGGATCTATCCGGTGGAAGACCTGGCCGACCTGGGCGAAAAGACTGACCTGGTCCTGGAGGTAGGCCTGACTTCACTAAGCCGTCTTATCCGTCTTAAAGGCCGCCAGTCCATCCAAAAGGCTTCTTTTTTGGATGATACGGGGAAAGTGGATGTTGTTTTTCATAACCAAGCCTATTTAGGAAGGAATCTTCATTGTGGAGATTCCTTTTTCCTATACGGGACCTATGACCCCGAAAAGAGGAGGATGGCCAACCCGGCCATGGTCAACCGGAAGAACCGGGATAAGGTGGAAACTTTTTTGGGCATCCGTCCGGTCTACCGGCTTTGTAAGGGGCTTTCCCAGGACCTCCGGGTCAAGGCGGTCCACCAGGCCCTGGACCTCCTGGAAGATGAGGACCTGGATCCTTTTTGCCCTGACCTCATCGGCCCCCTCTCCCTTCCTCCTCTCTTGGATTCCTTCCGCCGGATTCATTTTCCTTCCTCCAAGGAGGACCTGGCATTGGGCTTGGAGGGGGTGGGAATCCGCCTGGCCATCTTGGACCTCCTGGTCAAATCCACGGTAAAGGCCCGTCGGGTCCGGGAAAAGGCCCCCCACATGGAAGGAAAATCTCTCCAGCCCTTTTTCCAGGCCCTTCCTTATGAACTAACCCCCGGTCAGGGGGAGGCTCTGGATGAGATGGTTGGGGACCTCCTCTCCCCCCGCCCCGCCAACCGCCTCCTCCAGGGGGATGTGGGGTCAGGAAAGACGGTCCTGGCCTTTGCCCTGGCCTACCTGACCCATCTTAACGGCTACCAGTCGACCCTCATGGCCCCGACGGAAGTTCTCGCCCGCCAACACTTTGACAAGGCCAAGGCCCTATTTGCCGACTTGGACCTCCCTCTCTTCCTTTTGACGGGGTCATCCAGCCGGGAGGAGAGGGCGGAGGTGGAAGAGGCAGCCCGAAGTGGGGTAGCCGGCCTTTATATCGGGACCCACACCCTCTTCCAGGATAGCCTGGCTTTTTCCTCCCTGGCTTTGGTCGTGACCGATGAGCAGCACCGGTTTGGGGTCAACCAAAGGTCCCGCCTCCAGGAGAAGGCCATCCTCCCCAATTCCTATGTCCTTTCCGCCACCCCCATCCCCAGGACCCTGGAGCTGGTGGCCATGGGGGAGCTGGACCTCACCCAACTCAAGGGCCTTCCTCCCGGGCGTCAGGCGGTGGACTCCTTCGTCCTGGACCGGCGGTATGAGAAGCGGATTTTTGCCTTTGCTGAAAAATTGGCCCGGGAGGGAGGACAGACCTATATCATCTGTCCCCGGATCGAAGGAGGGGAGGATGACCTTTCCCTCTGGTCGGTAGAGGAAGTCTGCCGGCGGGCAAGGGAATACTATGGAGACCGGGTTACGATCGATGCCCTGACCGGTCCCATGTCAGGTCCGGAAAAGGAGAGGGTCATGGAGGGCTTTGCCTCCGGAAAAACCTCCATCCTCATCTCCACCACCGTTATCGAGGTGGGTGTGGATGTTCCCACCGCCCGACTGATGGTGGTCCTCTGCGCTGACCGTTTTGGCCTCTCCCAGCTCCACCAGCTCCGAGGGAGGGTGGGGAGGGGGAAGGACAAGTCCTATGCGGTCTTTGTCTACCACAAACCCTCCAAGACCGCCCTGGGCCGGCTGAAATTCCTGGCATCAACCGAAGACGGCTTAGCCATCGCTAAGAAGGACCTGGCCCTTCGTGGCGGGGGTGACCCGTTTGGGGAGAGCCAGCACGGCTTCCTCCCCGACCGCCTCATGGGCCTCCAGGACCTCCTGACCCGGCCTGACCACCCCCTCTTTTTGAAGGCGGAGGAGTCCTTGACCCGGACCTTCGGCCCCGGAATCCTGGAAGGGGATCCCCAGGCTTTGAAGGCCATAAAAGATCCCCTCCGGTCGGCAATTTTTGATAAAATGGAAAAAACAGCTCATATTTCCAGAAACTGATCTCAAAAATGAGAAGAAAGGAAGGACCATGCGGGTAATATCCGGCGAAAGGCGGGGGATGACCCTTGTCGGCCCCCGAAAAAGTCAGAAGACCCGGCCCACCCGGGACCAAATCAAGGAAACGGTATTTGATATCCTGGGTCCCCTGTCCAAGGGCCTGACCTGCCTGGACCTCTTTGCAGGGAGCGGGCAGATCGGGATTGAATTCCTCTCCCGGGGCTGTGACTACGCCATCTTTATCGAACAATCGGGCCCCATGGTCGGAGTGATCAAAGAAAACCTGGAGAAAACCCGTTATGGGGACCGGTCTCTTATCCTCCACGGGGACTACCGCCGGAGGCTGGATGACCTGGGCAGGAAGGTTGACCTAGTCTACATTGACCCTCCCTATGGGATGAAGATGGTGGAGGAAGCCCTGGATTTAATCCTAAAAAAAGAGGTCCTCAATCCGGATGCCATCCTGGTGGTTGAAAGCTCCAGCGAAGAAGAAATTACCATTCCTCCGACCTTTACCGTCCTCCGGACCCGGGCCCAAAAATTTAACCGGATCCATGTTCTGAAGGAGTCTATCCAATGAGAGTGATTTTTCCCGGGTCCTTCGACCCGGTGACCCTTGGCCACCTCAACATCATCAAGAGAGCGGCCTCCCTTTTCGATGAAGTCATTGTTGCCGTCCTTGAAAACAACCAAAAGCAGCCTCTCTTTCCCACCGAGGAAAGAATTGAAATGCTCGAGGAACTGTTATATGATATTGATAATGTAAAGGTGGAAGTTTTCTCCGGCTTACTGGCCGATTATTACCGGTTGAAGGATGCGGATGCGGTCCTTCGAGGACTCCGGACTCCATCGGATTATGAATATGAAAGACAGCTGGCGGCTTTGAACCACTCCTTGTGTCCGGGCCTGGAAACCCTCTTTTTAGTGACGGAAACCAGGTATTCCTTCATTTCCTCCTCCTATGCCAGAGAAGTGGCATCCTATGGAGGGAATGTTTCGGGTTTGGTGCCTTGTTCGGTGGCGAGAAAGCTTTATGAAAAGTTTTTCTCTGATCCGGTTGTTGACGAAAAAATGAAGCAAATTCAGTGTTTATAGTAGGGGGATAACGATGGATATTTTGCAACTCATTGAAGAACTCGAAGACGTCCTTTCGGATGCAACCAATATTCCTTTTTCAAAAAAGGTCTCCATTGACCCGGATGAGGTCTTTGATATCATCAAAGAAATCCGCGAGACCCTGCCGGAGGAAATCCGCCAGGCCAAGTGGGTCAACGATGAGAAGGACCGCATTCTCCAGGAAGCCAACGACCAGGCTGCTGCGATCGAAGCCAAGTCCAAGCAGCAGGTGGATGCCATCGACGCCCAGGCCAAGGCACGGTTTGAAGAGCTGGTTTCCCAGGACCGGATCACCCAGGCGGCAACCGAGACCGGGGAACACATCGTCCAAAAGGCTGAGGAGCAGGCCCGGCAGATTCGGGAATCCACTTTCGCCTATATTGATGAGATCTTGGCCAACACCCAGGAAAATCTCAACACCGTCATCCACGAACTGGACCGGAACCGCCAGGAACTCCACTAATATCGGTTTTACCCTAGGTCCCATTCTACAATTCAACGATAAGGGGATAGGTCTACCTATCCCCTTTCTTTTTTAGAAAGGAAAGCCCATGACCCTATATTTGAAGGACTTTGCCCAAATTCTGGACCTCCCTGTGGACCAAGCCTGGGCCGACCTCCCGGTCAACCAGGTCACCTACGATTCCCGGGAGGTGGAAGCATCCTCCCTCTTTATTTGCAAGGGGGCTCACTTTAATCCCTCCTATCTGGATTCAGCCATCCAAAAGGGGGCCATTGCCTATGTCTCTGAGAAGGATTATGGGGTCTCCATTCCCTTATTAAAAGTGGAGGACCTTCGAGAGGTCCTGGCCCCCATGGCTGCCCTCTATTATGGCCATCCCGACCGGGACCTGGAAATTTTTGCTCTAACGGGAACCAAGGGGAAGACCACCACCGTCACCTACCTCCACCGGATCCTCCAGACCTATGGGGAGGAGACCGGGGAAGGGCCCTGTGGCCTCCTGGCCTCCACCACCACCTATGACGGGAGAGAGGCCCGGGTTTCCCATCTGACTACCCCGGAACCCCTGGAGCTCTATAGGACCCTGGCTGCCTGCCGGGACCATGGCTGCCGGAGGGTGGTCATGGAGGTTTCTTCCCAGGCCCTGAAATACCAAAGGACCAAGGGCCTCCACTTCAGCCACGCCGGTTTCTTAAATATTTCGGAGGACCATATTTCTCCCATCGAACATAAGGACTTTGCCGATTATTTCGGATCCAAGCTGAAAATCTTTGACGGGGCGGACCATGCCTATGTCAACCTGGCCACGGACCACTTAAATGAGGTTATGGAAAGGGCAGGAGCATGCCCACGATTGACTACCTTATCCATGGGAGAGAGGGGAGACTTCCAAGGTCGTCTGATCGAGGATTTAGATGACGGCTTTGTTATGGAAGTGACTGAGGGGGAGGAGAAAAACCGGGTCCAGGTCCCCACCCTGGGCCATTATAATGGCGAGAATGCCCTCATGGCCCTTGCCATGGCCCGCCGGGCGGGCCTCCCCTATGAGGTCATTCAAAAGGGCCTGGCTTCGGCCCATGTCCAAGGGCGGACCGAGCGCTTTGAAACTTCTGACGGGGCAGTCTGCCTGATTGTGGATTATGCCCACAACAAGCTTTCCTATGAGGTCCTTTTCCGGGAAATGGAGAGGATCTACCTCGACCACTATAAGGTGACTGTATTTGGATCTCCCGGCGGCAAGGCCATCAACCGGAGGGAGGATCTGGGCCTCCTGGTGGGTCAGGCCATGGACTATGCCTACGTGACCCTGGAGGATCCATATGATGAGGACCCCATGAAAATCGCCAGGGAGATTGCCCATTACCTGGACCAGGTAGGGGGATCCTATGAGATTAATCTGGACCGGGAGGGGGCAATAAAGGAAGCCTTCCGGGCCGGGCGAGACCGCTACGAAAGAGAGGGGAGGAAGACCCTCATCCTCATCCTGGGCAAGGGGGATGAGGACAGCCAATCGGTGGGGCGGGGCTCCCAGCCCATGGTCCCCGATACGGAAGTGGCTAAGGCCTGCGTCCAAGCGGATGATGGAGAAAGACTAGGGTCATAAAAAAAGCCCCGGGATTCCGGGGCTAGTGGGAGGAGGGGAGGAAGAAGGACTGTTTGTAGTCCATCTTTGGGGGAAGGCCTAGGAGGTATTCCTGGAGGGCCTGAGCCCTGAGGTTGACCGCCATGAGGTCCTTTTCCGGGCCATTCAAATTGGAAGCCGGCAGCTTTTGGATGACCGGGCAGGAGGGGGAGCGGAGGAGGACCCTCCCCTTTTCATTGAAGGCCAGGGGTCGGAGGAAGGTGATGGGGGGGATTTTCCCTTTTTCCAGGCCCAGGAGGGAGGTCACCAGCATCCGCCGGTAGCGGGAGGCCGACTGCCTTTTGTTGGCGGCTTTCATCATGGCCTCGTCCACGCCGGGCCTTTCATCCAGACAGGCCTTTAAGCGGAAGTCCATCCCGCTTTCAAAGAGAGGGGAGGAGGCATAGTCCAAGGGGTCCAGGATATCCCGAAGGTCCAGATAGGACGCCAGAGGGTCCAGGGATTCCGTGAAGGCGTTCTGGGTGATTTCCTGACCGCCAGGCAAGTCCTTTTTATCCAGAAGGCCTTGAACCAGGGCCTGGCGGATAGCGGAGGCGGAAGGGAAGTCTCCGACCATTTCCTTTTGGTGGTAGCCCATCCCCTGGCGGGCGATGGCTTGGAAGCGGATGGGGAGGGCGAGTTTCTTAGCCATGGCCATATATTCCATGGCCAAGATGGTATTAGGCCCCAAGTCCAGTCCCAGGCTCCGGCTGACGGCCATCCGGTAGGAGAGGCCCTGACGGAGGTACTCCCGGATGATTTCCTGGACCTCATCTTCTTCCGGGCGGGCCAGAGTCTTTTGGAAGGAAGGGCTAAAAAAGTCCTCTTCCACCCCAAAGACCAGACTCTCGAAGCCGGGGAGGAGGGAGAGGGTCCGGAGGCCGCCATAGGCAAAGGTTCGGGCAGATTGGAGGACGTAGGCGGCAGGGATTTCCAGGACCAAATCAAAGCCTTCCAGGACGGCAATTCGGGCCCGGGTCCATTTATCCAAAATGGCCGGGTTCCCCCGTTGGACAAAGGGGCCGGACATGGCGGCGACCAGGCAGGTTGACTCAGGGTCTTCGCCCTCCATGGCCCGGTCCATGAGATAGCGGTGGCCTTGGTGGAGGGGGTTGAGTTCACAAATGATGCCTTTGACTTTCATAGGAGGTCCTTTCAGGGGGTTTTATTCGACCCGGGAGGGGATATGGCATGAAAATTTCTTCATAAGCTATTCTATCAGTCGGAAGAGCCCTTGACAAAGTCCGGCTTCAAGTCTATAATTTCTATGTTATTCATAACGAGACTATTTTCAAGGAGGTGTTTGACATGGCCGTTCCCAAGCGGAGAACATCTAAGACCAGAAGAGATAAAAGAAGAGCTTCATCCTATCGCTTAAAGACGTATGCGACCCAAACTTGCCCTAACTGTGGTGAGCCGAAACTACCCCATCGGGTATGCAGCGAATGCGGTTACTATGATGGCAAAGAAGTCGTCCAAGTTAACGATTAGTTTGACCGACTAGAGTGTAGTGCCCCGATTAGGGTCTACACTCTTTTTTTGTAGCTTTTCAGCCAAAACCGATTGGACATAAACTTTATTTTTTAGAGATCAAGGAAGTAATGATGACGAAGATTGTAATTGATGGACTTGGCGCAGACCGGGGGCCCAAGATGGTGGCCCAGGGACTGGCCTTGGCCATGAAAAAAAATCCGAATTTTCAGGCCGTCTTGGTTGGTCCAAAGGATGACTTTACCCCCCTCCTTGAGGAATATGGGGATCGGATCGAATGGATCGGGAGTGACCAGGCCATCTCCAATGATGAATCTCCGGTTATGGCCATCCGGAGGAAAAAAGACGCCTCCATGGTCCTGGCCTTCCACCGGCTCAATGCAGAGGATGCCCAGGTCCTCCTTTCTGCAGGTTCTACCGGGGCTCTTCTCGCCGGGGCAACCTTCATCACCAAACGCCTGGAGGGGGTCAAGCGTTGCTGCCTGGCCGCCATCCTGCCCAATGTGACGGGCAGGGACATCATCCTTGCCGATGCGGGCGCCAATATGGATACGACCCCGGAGATGCTGGTTCAATTTGCTGTCCTGGCCTCCGCCTATGCCAAGTCCGGTCTGGGGATTGACCGGCCCCGGATTGCGACACTGAGCGTTGGGGCGGAAGACCACAAGGGGGATGACCGGGTCCTGAAAACGGCCGAACTCCTTAGAAAGACCGACCTTCTCTACATAGGGAATGCGGAAGCCCGGGACCTCCTCAACCTGGATGGGGAGGTCCTCATCTGCGACGGATTTGCCGGCAATGTTGCCGTAAAAACAGCAGAAGGGACGGCGGCCACCCTCCTGGGCCTGGTTAAGGAGGCCATCATGGAGGGGGTCGGGACCAAGCTGGGGGGGCTTCTTTTGAAAAAGTCCCTGAAAGCCAAGCTCTCTCCCCTGGACTATACCCGCCACGGAGGAGCTCCCTTGCTGGGCGCCCGGAAGCCGGTATTCAAGGCCCACGGGAACGCCAGTCCGGAGACCTTCGCCCTGGCTATCCAGGAGGCTCTGGATTATGCGGAAGCCCATGTAGAAGGAGAGGTAGAGAAGGATTTGGCGAGGATCATGGCTCAAATCCAGGAGCCTGGTGAAAGTGGGACCCATGAATAAGAGGGGAAGGGAAAGGGAATTGGCCTTGGATAACTTCCAGGACCGTCTGGGTTACCATTTCCGTCAAAGAGCCTTCCTGGACCGGGCTCTGGTCCACACCTCCTTTGTCAATGAATGCAAGCAGGAAGGGGTGGAATCCAATGAGCGCCTGGAATTTTTAGGGGATGCGGTTTTGGAACTCCTGGTTTCCGACCTCCTCTTCCGGGCCTTTCCGGATGAGCCTGAGGGGGTCCTCACCAAGAAAAGGATCCAGATGGTCTGTGAGCCCTCCTTTGCCTTCCTGGGACGGTCCTGGGGTCTGCCCGACCTCATGGTCCTGGGCAATGGGGAGGAACAACAGGGGGGGAGGAAGAAGGACTCCATCGTCTCGGATGCCTTTGAAGCCCTTTGCGGGGCCATCTACCTGGACGGAGGTTATGATTTCCTCTACACGACCCTGAAAGCCTACCTTCCCAAACTGGAAGACTTGGAAGAAAAGGACCATTCTCTCTTTCTAAACTACAAGTCAGCCTTCCAGGAAAGGGTCCAGAAGGCGGGAAAGACCTTTGAATACAAGCTGGTTGGAGAAGAAGGACCTCCCCATGATAAAATCTTCCGGGTCCAGGTCTTCGTAAATGGACGAAAGTTAGCCCAGGGGGAAGGAAAGTCAAAAAAAGCAGCCGAGCAGGATGCGGCCAAGGCCGCTTTGGAAAAGATGAAAAGAAAAGGTTGTGACAGCATTGCCTAGACTGAAATATCTGGAAATGTACGGGTTTAAGTCCTTTGCGGAAAAGACCCGCCTTTCCTTTGACAAGGACTTCGTGGCCATTGTTGGTCCCAACGGGTCAGGAAAATCAAATATTTCAGATGCCGTTCGCTGGGTCTTGGGGGAACTTTCCGCCAAGTCCATCCGTGGAGAGAAAATGGAGGACGTCATCTTTGCCGGGAGTCGCTGGCACAAGCCCATGAATATGGCCCAGGTGACCCTGGCCTTTGATAACTCAGATGGAGGGATCGACCTCCCCTATGAGGAAGTGACGGTTTCCCGGAAGGTTTACCGGTCCGGGGAAAGCCAATACCTGATTAACCGGAACCAGGTTCGGCGGAAGGACGTCCGGAACCTCTTTTTTGATACGGGGATTGGAAAGGAGGGCTATTCCCTCATCGGCCAGGGAAGGATTGAAGACCTCTTGTCCAACCAGTCCGATGACCGGCGGGCCATTTTCGATGAGGCGGCCGGGATCGCCAAGTTCAAGTATAAGAAAAAGGAGGCTCTGGACCGGCTGGAAAAGACAGAAGACCACCTGGCTTCCCTCAGGATGGACCTTCGGGGAAAAGACCAGGAGGCCCGGATTCTCAAGATTCAGGCGGACAATGCCCGCAAGGGGGTTGCCCTGACCAGGGAGCTCAACCAGCATGAACTTTCCCTGGTGAAGAGCCAGCTGGACCGGGCAGACCGGACGGAAGAAGAAATCCTCGCTGACCGGGAGAGGGTAAAGAAGGAACTCCTGGAAGTGGAAGGCGAGCTGGATAAGGCTCTAGCCCTCTTGGCCCCCTTCCAGTCCTCCATTGACCGGGGAAGGGAAGAACTGGGAGAGTTGGAAGGCCGGTCCAGGACCCTGGAAAATAAGACCCTTGCCCTCCGCCAGGAAGTTTCCGTCCGCCAAGAGCAGGTGAAATTCTTTACCGGTGACTTGGAAAGGCTCAACCAGGCTATGGAAAACCGCCAAGTCCGGGTGGAGGGCCTGGAGGAGGACCGGTCCCAAGCTGACCGATCCATCCTTCGCCTGACCCAGGAAGTGGAGGACTTGAAGGCCCGGGTGGCCGGCCTTTCTCCGGAAGAAGGGGAGGAGGAAGGGAAGGATGGGGCTGAGGAGGCCCGAATCCGCCTGGAAAAAATCCGGGACCGCCTGTCCTTTCTCGAATATGAGAAGGAAAGGGCCCAGGCCCAGGACCGAAAACTCCAAGTCGACCAGGAAGCTAAGCGACAAGCGGCCAAGGAAGAAGAAGACCGCTTGAAGGGACTGGTCAGCAAAAAAGAAGATATCGACCGGTCTCAAAAGGACCTGTCCGATGAACTTAAGCGGACGGGCGAGGACCTTGCCCGAACCCTAGAGGACCTCCAGGCGGGGGAAGAGAAGATGGACCAGAACCGGGATAGCTACCGGGTCCTCCTGGAAGATCTGGCAGCCAAGCGGTCCCGCTTCCAGGTCCTCCAATCCCTCATCGATAATTTCGAAGGTTACCACCGGTCGGTCCAGGACCTCCTTCGCCTGGGGGAGAGAGAGCCGGAAGTGGGTCGGCGGATCATCGGCCCCCTGGCTGATCTGATTGAGGTTAAACCCTCCTATGAGAAGGCCATCGACGTGGCCTTAGGCCCTGCCCTTCAAAACATCGTGGTGGAGACCCAGGAAGACGGGAAGTTCCTGATCAATGTCCTCAAGAAAAAGGGAATAGGCCGGATCACCTTTCTCCCCAAGGACCGGATCCAGGGGACTCGCCCTCCCAAGATCCGGGAAGAGGAAGTGGCCTGCATGGGGATGGATGCCGTCCTCTTTTCTGAGGATCTCCGCCCCATTATGGAACATTTCCTGGCAAAAACGGTCTTCACCAAGGACCTGGATGATGCGGTCGTCCTATCCAAAAAAAAGCTCCCAGGGATCCGGATCGTATCCCTTCAAGGGGATGTCATCCATTCCTGGGGATCTATGGTGGGTGGAAAGACCTACCAGCGCAATGAGGGATCTTTGATCAACCGGGAGACCCAGGTCAAGAAGCTCAAGGAGGAGATGGAGGATCTCCGGAAGGAAATCCTCCGGAAGGAGGACCTCCTCCGTAGGTCGGAGGAAGACCGGGCCCTCCTGTTGGAAAAGAGGGAGGACCTTGACCGGGTCCTGGCCCAAATTCGGGAGAGAAGGGAGGAACTTCTGGAAGAAGGGGCCCGACTTTCCACCGAGATCGGCCTTTGCCGGGATGCCTATGACCGCCTCCAGACCTTCCTCCAGCAAAAATCCACCTTCTCCTTGGAAGATTATGAAGAAGAAAGGGAAAGATTGGTCGTCGACAGGGATAAGGCCCAGGAAGCCTTGGACCTTGCCCTGGAAAAGGCACGGGCCTCCATGGCCCTAGCCCATGAGAGGGAGAAAGAAAGGGCCCTCCTGACCGACCGACTCAGCTTCAAGGAAAGGGACTTGGTTTTAGAGAAGAACCGGCTGGCGGATATCCAGGAGCGTTTGGAAGTTAGCCTCCAGGAGGATACGGCCGACAAGGAAGAGAGGACCGGTCTCCTCGCTCGAATGGCGGACAATGAGGCTTTCTTAAAAGAGGCCGAGGAAAAAGAGAAAAAATGGGCCGAGGAGGCCGATCGACTCGTCCTTGACCGCCAGGCCCTTGAAGGAGAGAGGGCCAAGCTGGAAGAGAAGATTGCTGACCAGGTCAAGCGGAAGGAGACCGGTTTGGCCCGGAAAAATGAACTGGAGAAAGAAGACTACCAGCTGGGCCTCCGCCTGGACCAGGTGAGGAACCGGAAGGCGGAGATCCGGGAAGACTATCGGGCAAGCTATGACCTATCCTTGGAAGCCGTCGAGGAACGTTTGAATAAGCTGATTCCGGTGGAGACTACCCGGTCCAAGGTTAATGACATTAAAAAGGAACTGTCCAGGATCGGCTTCTTTAACTATGAATCCATTGAGGCCTATGAGGAATTAGCCAAGGAAGTGGACTTCCTCCACCAGCAGGTTAAAGACCTGAAAAAGTCCGAAGAAGATATCCGGGAGATGGTCAGCGACTTGGACCGGGTCATGAAGGAACGCTTCCAGACGGCCTTTGAGGAAATCAACCGGGAGTATAACCGGATCTTCCAAGTTCTCTTTAACGGAGGCCAGGCCAAGCTTACACTGGATTCGGAGGATACCCTGCAGGCCGGGATCGACATCCAGGCCCAACCTCCGGGCAAGAAGCTTCAGTCTCTGGCCCTCCTGAGTGGTGGAGAGCGGTCCATGACGGCCCTAGCCCTTATGTTCGCCATCTTCTCCATCCATCCTGCCCCCTTCTGCTTCCTGGATGAAATTGATGCCTCTTTGGATGAGGCCAATATCGGCCGCTATGTCCGTTTCATTAAAACATTGACGGAAGGGACCCAGTTCATCATCATCACCCACCGGAAGACCACCATGGAGCCGGCGGATATGCTCTACGGGATCACCATGGATAAGGGAATTACACGGGTGGTGTCCTTGCGCTTTGACCAGATTGAAGAAGAGATTAGTGGGGAAGGAGCCTAACAATGGGATTTTTTGACAAACTGAAGGAAGGCCTGTCCAAAACAAGGGACAGTTTTGCCGGGGCCGTGGACAATATCGTCAATGGTCGGGCTACGATCGACGATGATATGTTCGATGACCTGGAAGAAACCCTGGTCATGGCGGATATCGGTTTCGATTCCTCCATGGCTATCATTGATGACCTGAGGGATCGGGTGGCCAAAGAAAGGATCCGGGAGACGGATGGGGTCATCCAGGCTCTCAAGGAGATCATGGCCCAGAGGCTTTTGACCGACTCTGCCGTGACCGACATTGTCCGGAGGGAGGGACCCACCGTTCTCCTGGTCATCGGAGTAAACGGGGTGGGGAAGACTACCACCATCGCCAAGATTGCTAATTACCTGAAAAGTCAAGGGAAGTCCGTCCTCCTCTGCGCCGGAGACACCTTCCGGGCTGCCGCCATCGACCAGATTCAAATGTGGGCCGACCGGGTCGGGGTTCCCTTAGTAAAAAAGGAAGAAGGTTCCGATCCCGCTTCGGTTGTTTTTGACGGGATCCAGGAGGCCAAGAACCGGTCCAGCGATGTCCTGATTATTGATACGGCCGGCCGCCTCCACAACAAGAAGAACCTCATGAAGGAGCTGGAGAAAATCCACTCCATCATCGAAAGGGAGTATGGGGAAGCCTGCCTGGAATCCCTCCTGGTATTGGATGCCTCGACGGGACAAAATGCGGTCCTTCAAGCCAAGGCCTTTAATGAGGTGACGAATATTACGGGCCTGGTCTTGACCAAGCTCGATGGGACGGCAAAAGGTGGGGTGGTTTACCCCCTCCAGCATGAGTGTCAGGTACCGGTCCAGTGGATCGGGGTTGGGGAAGGGATGGACGACCTCCGTCCTTTCGACCCGGCTTCTTTTGTCGAAGCGATTTTTTCCTGACCGTTTTATAAAAAAGCCTCCCCTGTCAAGTAAAAAGACTTGACAGGGGAGGCTTTCCTGTTTAGAATAGGAACGTTGATAAAAGGAGGACGAGTCATGGACCCAAATATTGAGATCGGCTTGCTCTTGTCGGCTTACGGTTCCCTATTGACCGATAACCAGGAAGACCTGATGGAAGCCTACTATTTCAATGACCTCTCCCTCCAGGAAATTGCCGACAATGCCGGGATCTCCAAGCAGGCCGTTTCCGACCAGGTTGGGAAAGCAAGGACCAAGTTGAGAAAGATGGAGGACAAGGTCCACCATGTGGAGATGGTCCTGGCTTGCCAATCAGTGATTGAAGATTTGGACCGGACGGTCGATGGACTGGATCCTGAAGTTGCCGATCAAATCAAGCCCCTTATCAACCAACTTAATACCATCCTCTTTAAGGAAAGGAGGGAAGGCTGATTTATGTTTGAAAATTTAGCAGACCGCTTGCAAAACACCTTTGCCAAGCTAACCGGAAAAGGCCGCCTTTCCGAAGCAGACATTGACCAGGCTATGCGGGAAATTCGTCTGGCCCTCTTGGAAGCGGATGTCAACTACAAGGTTGTGAAGAAGTTCGTCAAGGACGTCAAAGACAAGGCCATGGGAGAGGACATTATGAAGTCCTTAACGCCCGGCCAGATGGTGGTCAAGATCGTTCGTGAAGAGCTGGTCGCCCTCATGTCCGATGATAACCAGGCTTTGACCTACTCCTCTCCACCTACGGTTATCCTTCTCTGCGGACTTCAAGGTGCAGGGAAGACCACTCATGCGGGGAAGTTGGCCAAGTTCTACATCAAAAAAGGCCACCGCCCCCTCCTGATTGCCTGTGACGTTTACCGCCCGGCCGCCATCGACCAGTTGAAGGTGGTGGGGAAACAGGCAGGAGCCCAAGTCTTCACCCGGCCGACTGACCAATCCCCTGTCGATATTGCCAAAGAAGGGGTCTGGGAGGCCAAAAAAACGGGACACGACATCGCCATCATCGACACGGCGGGTCGCCTCCAAATTGACCGGGACTTAATGCAAGAGCTCCGGGATATCAAAGCAGCGGTTCCCGTCCAAGAAACCCTCCTGGTGGTCGATGCCATGACCGGCCAGGAAGCGGTGAATGTGGCGGATACCTTTAATAAAGAGATTGAACTCACCGGCATTATCCTTTCCAAGATGGACGGCGATGCCCGGGGAGGAGCGGCCCTGTCCGTCCGGGCCGTAACCGAAAAGCCCATCAAACTAGTGGGTACGGGAGAGAAGCTGGACGACCTGTCCGAATTTTACCCCGACCGGATTGTCTCCCGGATCCTAGGGATGGGGGATGTCCTCACCCTGATTGAAAAGGCTGAGGCCTCGCTCGATGAGGAAAAGGCCCGGGAGATGGAGGCCAAGCTCCGGAAGTCCCAGATGGACCTGAATGACTTTTATGACCAGATCCAACAGATGAAGAAGCTGGGCCCCTTGGAAGATATCCTGGGCATGATCCCGGGACTCAATCAAAAGGCGATAGCGGGAATGAATGTGGATGATAAACAAATCGTCCACATCGAAGCGATCCTCACGTCAATGACCGATGAAGAGCGCAGGAATCCCGATATAATAAATAGCTCAAGGCGTGAGCGTATCGCAAAGGGTGCCGGAACGTCTCCGGTGACCGTCAACCGTCTCCTAAAGCAGTTCAAGGAGACAAAGAAGATGATGAAGCAGATGAACAAGCTGAAAAAGAACAAGAAAAACCCCTTCCAGCGGTTTTTCAAGTAGGAGGAATGCATGGCTGTAAAAATTAGAATGAAACGCATTGGTGCAAAAAAGAGACCCTTTTACCGGATTGTTGTTGCCGACTCCCGTCGGGCCGTTAAGGGCAAGTTCATTGAAGAGATCGGCTTCTACAACCCCATTTCCGATCCCCGGATGTTCCGGATTAACGCCGATAAGGTCAAGGAATGGATGAGCAATGGAGCCAAGCCTTCGGATACCGTTAACCGCCTGTTTAAGGAGTATGGTGTCTATGAAGGGAAGGGAATCATTGAGCAGGGTTGCTCCAATGAAGCCAAACCTAAGAAGCACTATGACGCTGAACCCCTGCCTCCCAAGGAAGAAGCCGTAGAAGCTCCTGAAGAGGATGACCAGGAGGAAGCGGAAGCTCCGGAAGAAGCGGAAGCGGAGACACAAGAGGCTGAAGCTGGCGAAGAAGCCACAGAAGAAGCGGAATAATTCCATGAGAGATTTATTGGAGATGATGGCAAAAAGTCTGGCTGACCACAAAGAAGACATCCAAATCGAAGAGCATTCCGAGGGCGGTGTCGTTGACTTAACCTTAAAGGTCAATCCCGAAGATATGGGTAAGGTCATCGGAAAGCAAGGCCGGATTGCCAATTCCATGCGACAAATTCTAAAGGCTTGTGCCATTAAAGAAAATGTGAAAGTCAGCTTGGAGATCGCTTCTCTCGATGAGTAATCCGGTATTTTTGGGTCAGGTTGTCCGACCCCATGGTGTAAGAGGGGGACTTAAGATCAAGGTTTCCGATGAGCGCCCTAACCGCTTTCAGGCGGGTCAAACCATCCTTTTAAAGGGACCGAGAGAAAGGGGAGAAGGACAGACCTTTCAGGTCAAGTCCTATTCGGAAGAGGGCCTTTTCGGCATTCTCTATCTGGAAGGCTGTCAGACCCTGGACCAGGCGGAAGCCCTGAGGGAATTTTCTCTTTACGTCGACCGGACCGACCTCCCCGACCTTCCCAAGGACCGCTTTTATATCCTGGACCTGGAAGGTTTGGATGTGGTGAATGAAGAAGGTCTGGACCGGGGTAGAGTGGAATCCGTAATATCCACATGGGCCAATGACGTTCTGTCCCTTCGATACCAGGGACGGGAGGTCCTCATCCCCTTTGTCAAAGCCTTTATCCGGGAAGTTGACTTGGACCGTCAGCAAATCGTCATCCATGAATGGGAAGGACTCTTTGATGAAAATTGATATCCTGACTCTTTTCCCCGACATCTTCACCATTATGGAATCCTATGGGGTGATCGGCCGGGCCATGAAAGAAAAGAAACTGGATATTCAAGTAACTAACATCCGAGACTTCACCTACGACAAGCACCGGACAGTTGATGCCGGCGTTTTCGGGGGAGCCCCCGGCATGCTCATGAAGGCAGAGCCGGTTGTGGAATCCCTGGAGTCGGTCAAGGGGGAGGATGGACATATCATCTATCTCTCTCCCCAAGGGAAGGTCCTGGACCAGGATAAGGCCAGGGACCTGGCGAAAATGCCCCACTTGGTCCTCCTTTGCGGCCATTATGAGGGGGTTGATTCCCGGGTGGTCAACCACTTTGTGGATGAGGAGATTTCCATCGGTGATTATGTCTTGACCGGCGGGGAACTTCCAGCCATGGTCCTGATTGATAGCGTGGTCCGCTGGATTGACGGGGTTCTGGGAAATGAAGAATCGGCATCGACCGATTCCCTGGCCAATGGCCTTCTCCAGCATGACGAATTCACCAAGCCCAGAGATTTTCGAGGCTATCTCGTTCCGGAGGTTCTTCTTTCCGGAAACCATAAGGCGATTGCCGAGTGGAGGGAGGCATCGGCCCTGGAAAACACCAAGAAGAAGCGACCTGATTTATACCAAAAATACTGCCAAGAAAATCCACCATCGAAGAAGAATCTTTGAGAGAATACTGAGGAGGTAAGAATGGACTACATTAAAGAGCTCGAACAGGAGCAAATGAGAAAAGAAATGCCTGAATTCCGCGTGGGCGATACCGTCAAGGTCCACTACAGGGTCAAGGAAGGATCCCGCGAGCGTATTCAGATTTTTGAAGGTACTGTGATTAAAAGACAAGGTGGGGGCATGAATGAAACCTTCACCGTCCGTCGTCTGTCCTATGGCGTGGGTGTAGAGCGTACCTTCCTGGTTCACTCCCCCAGAGTAGAGGAGATTGAAGCTACCCGCCGGGGTAAGGCGCGCAGAGCCAAGCTCTTTTACCTTAGAAACCGTGTCGGTAAGCGGGCTAAGGTTAAGGAAAAGAAGGAATATTAAATTCTTCCGCCAGCGTTTGGTCCAACCAGACGCTGGTTTTTTCTAGGAAGGAGGTCCTATGAATATCAATTGGTTTCCCGGCCATATGAAAAAAGCCACAGACCGGATCAAAACCCAGTTTGACCAGGTGGATCTATCCTGTGAAGTCCTGGATGCCCGGATTCCCGAGTCTTCAAGAAACCGGGCCCTGGAAGCCATTACGGCAAGTAAACCCAGGCTCATCATCCTGAATAAAGCCGACCTGGCGGACCCTGACAAAACCAAGGCCTGGATGGAGGCTCTTGAAAGGAAAGACCAATCCGTCCTGGCCCTCAATGCCAGGGATGAGGACTTTTCCGCTATTGTGGAAAAGCGGGCTAAGGTCCTCTGCCGGCCCATCCTGGAGAAAAGAAGAGAAAAAGGACTTCAAAACCGGGAGATCCGGATGATGGTATTTGGGATCCCTAATTCCGGCAAGTCCACCTTTATCAACAAGCTATCCGGACGGAAAAGTGCGAAAACGGGAGACCGGCCGGGGGTCACCACAGCCAACCAGTGGATTAAGACCCCAACTGACCTCCTCCTCTTGGATACCCCGGGCATTATGGTCAAGAAGATGGGACGGACCCAGGGCCTTCATTTATCCTGGACCGGGGCCATCAAAGAGGAGGTTCTTAACCTCCAGGAAATCGGCTATGCCTTCATCAACTTTATGGTCGATCACTATGGAGAAGTCCTGGTAGACCGCTATGACCTCCCTGCCGGCCTATCCGGTCTGGAGGCCATGGACCGGATTGGGAAAAAAATGGGGGCCAAGGTGGGGGGCTATACGGACTATGACCGGGTATCCGCCAGGCTTTTAGATGACTTTCAAAAGGGAAAGCTGGGTCGGATCAGCTTGGAGATTCCGGAGGATAAGGATGAAGCGTGACCACTGGACACCGGAAGACCAGGAGGCCCTGGAAAAAGAAATGGAAAGGGTTAATTTGGTCTGCGGTATTGATGAAGTGGGACGGGGCCCCATTGCCGGACCGGTTCTTGCCTGTGCTATTATTATGCCGAGCGGTGAACCGATACCGGGTGTCAAGGATTCCAAGAAGCTGACGGAGAAAAGGCGGGAATCCTTATATGACAGGATCCTCTCTCAATGTTTAGCATGGGGGATTGGGATGCGGGATGAAAGGGCAATTGACCAAATGAATATCCGCCAGGCCACTCTGGCGGCCATGAAGGATGCCTTGGAAGGACTCCGGGACCGAGAAGGTAAGCCTGTGGTTCCGGACCTGGTCCTTGTGGATGCGGAGAAGGTGAAGACTAGCCTTCCACAGCGATCCATTATCAAGGGAGATGACCGAGTCTATGCCATCTCCTGTGCTTCCATTATTGCCAAGGTAACCCGGGACCGGATGATGGTCCAATACGGGAAGGAATTCCCGGAATATGGCTTTGAAAGTCACAAGGGCTACGGCACCAAGAAGCATTACGAGGCCATCGAGAAATACGGATTATTGCCCATCCACCGCATGTCTTTTATCCACAGAGAGGGATTATTCAAGCATGCAGGATGTCAAGAAAAGGAAGACCGGCCATGAGGGATCCGGTCAGAAAATAGAAAAAGCCCCTTCGGATGGGAGTTTCCAAATTAGTCAGATGACGGAGGGAGAGAAAGGCCGATGGGGAGAGGAGGCGACTGCTATTTATTACCAATCCCAGGGCTTCCAAGTTCTGGAAAGAAATTACCGGTCTCCCTTTGGCGAAATCGACCTCATCGTCAGCCGGGAAGACTGCCTCCGCTTTGTGGAGGTCAAGGCCCGGACCAGGTCCAAGTATGGGCGGCCTGCCGATTTTGTCGACCGGCGAAAGCGGGATAAAATCCGCCGGACGGCCTTTCATTTTCTCTCCCGACAATCCAGACAAGGGACCTGGACCTACTATCTTTTTGATGTAGTTGAGGTCAACCTGAGGGAGAAAACCATCCACCGGATTCCGAACGCCTTTGCTCTGAAAGAAGGAGCCTGATGGTTTGGCCCAGGAGTCCGGAAGAAAAGGAGGTCCTACGAGCCAGGCTGATTGACCTTTCTCTAACCGGCTCGGACCCCATGGCTCTTTCCCGGGCCATGTTGGCTGACTTGAAATCGGAGGAGGTGGATCTCTCCTCTCTTCCGGCTAAACCGGCCCGGCTCTACCAATATTTGAAAGAGGGGAATAATGGTGACCGGCAGCCCGACCCTAGGCCGGATCCTTCCTATTGGATCCTCACTTACCTGGATCCTGACTACCCCGCCCTCCTCCGGGAGATGGCTGATCCCCCTGCCGTTCTTTACGGTAGGGGTCAAAAGGAAGTTCTATCGGGTCCCTGCCTGACTATGGTAGGAACCCGGAAGGCCTCCAACTATGGCTTAAGTGTTGCCAACCGTTTTGCCAGGAACCTGGCCTCGGCAGGTCTGGTCATTGTCTCCGGCCTGGCCCTGGGGATTGATGGAGCCTGTCACCGGGGAGCCCTGGAGGGGAAAGGTCGAACCCTGGCCGTTATGGCCTGTGGGATTGACCGGGTCTACCCGGCCAGCCACCGGAACCTGGCGGAGAGGATCTGCCGGGAAGGCGGAATCTTGACCGAATACCCGCCTGGAAGTCCACCCCTTAAGCACCACTTTATGAACCGGAACCGAATCTTATCCGGACTATCCATGGCCACCCTGGTGGTGGAAGCCCGGGACAAGTCCGGGACCATGATTACCTCCCGATTTGCCGGGGAACAGGGGAGGGACCTCTTTGCCATACCGGGGAACATCAACCAGCCCCGGTCTTCCGGCTGCAACTGGCTCATCCAACAAGGGGCCATGCTGGCCCAGCGGCCCTCGGATATCTTAATGGCCCTGAAAGGGAGGATCCCTTCAAGACCTCCTGAAAAAGACAAGTTGCGGGTAAAAACTCTGAATTTGCCAAAGGACCAGGTCTTGATATATGATAGGCTATCTTCCGGGCCCATGTATCCCGAACTTTTAATTCGGGAGCTGGGCGGAGAGCTTTCCGACATTTGGACGGTTTTGACCCTGATGGAAATGAAGGGGATTATCGAGAAGGATTTGTCCGGCCGTTATCAGATTCGGGAACGCATTTCATGAAATTTGTTCAATGATGAATTCGGATAGATAGGATGGATTATGACCAAGAAACTCGTGATTGTGGAATCACCGACGAAAACAAAAACTATATCCCGGATTCTCGGAAAGGACTATGAAGTCCTCGCTTCCAAAGGCCACCTCCGAGACCTTCCTAAGAGCCAGTTCGGCGTGGATATTGAAAATAATTTCGAGCCCAAATATATCAATGTCCGGGGAAAGGGATCCACCATTAATGCCCTGAAAAAGGCCAAGAAGAATGCCGATATCACCTATCTGGCCACCGACCCTGACCGGGAGGGCGAGGCCATCTCCTGGCACCTGGCCCATATCCTGGGCATGGACCCCCAGGAGAAGAATAGGATCTCTTTCCAGGAGATCACCCCATCGGGGGTTAAGCAGGGGATTGAAAACCCTCGTACCATTGATATGGACCTAGTTGATTCCCAGCAGGGTCGTCGGGTCATGGACCGGATTGTGGGCTATGAAATTTCACCCATCCTCTGGAAGAAGGTCAAGTCAGGCCTTTCTGCCGGCCGGGTCCAGTCCGTTGCTGTCAAAATTATTGTGGACCGGGAAAGGGAGATTGAAAACTTCATCCCCCGGGAATACTGGACCATCCACGCTATCCATAATAAAAACAGGGTCAATTTTGAGAGCCAATTTATGGGGATGGATGAGGGTAAAAAGCTAAAGAAAGTGGATTTAGCGACGGAAGAGGAGGCCAAAGCCTTGGTTGAGAGCCTGGGCCCCGACTTCACGGTTAAATCCATAGAGAAGAAAAAGCGGATGAAGCGGCCCTACCCTCCCTTCACCACTTCCACCCTCCAACAGGAGGCCTCCCGACGGTTGAATTTCTCGACCTCCAAGACCATGATGGTGGCCCAACAGCTCTACGAAGGTCTTTCCACGGGGCATGGGGAAGTGGGTCTGATCACCTACATGAGAACAGACTCCACCCGCCTCTCCAAGGAGTTTACTTCTGCAGCCAAGGCCTATATCACGGAGACGTACGGAAAGAATTATGCCACCCAGGGGATTTCCTATGCTTCGAAGAAGGCCAACCAGCAGGATGCCCATGAGGGGGTCCGGCCTACGGATGTTACCCGGGATCCCCAAAGCATCCGGTCCTACCTGACCAATGACCAGTTCCGCCTTTACGATTTGATCTGGCGGAGGGCGGTAGCCTCCCAGATGAAGTCCGCCTCCTACCAGGCAACCACAGTGGATATGGTCAATGCCGGTGCCCTCTTTCGGGTCAACGGTGTGGAGCCCAACTTTGACGGCTTCCAGAAGGTCTGGCCCATCCAGGAAAAGTCCCTCATCCTTCCGGAGATCCTCCAGGGTGAGACCCTCAAAGCGGTGAAGCTGGACAAGCGTCAGCATTTTACCCAGCCCCCTGCCCGTTACTCCGAAGCCTCCCTGGTTCAAACCTTGGAGAAAAACGGAATCGGCCGTCCATCCACCTATGCCCAGGTGATCAAGTCCATCCAAAAGCGGCTCTATGTCAAGTTGGAGGATAAGCGCTTCCAGCCCACTGAACTGGGAAGAAAAGTCAATGATTTTATGGAAGAAAATTTTGAAAAAATTATTAACATCAACTTTACCGCCCAAATGGAAGACCGCTTGGACCAGGTGGCTGAGGGGGAACTGGATTGGCAAAAGATGGTAGGGGATTTCTATGCTGTCTTCGAAAAGAACCTGGCCAAAGCCAAGGAAGATGACCGGTCCTATCGGATTAAAGATGAGCCTACCGGGGAGAAGTGTCCGGAATGCGGTCATGACCTTGTCTATAAGCACGGGAGGAATGGTAAGTTTATCGGTTGCTCTAATTTCCCCGACTGCACCTTCACCAAGTCCATTGTGAAAAAAATAGGGGTGAAGTGCCCCAAGGACGGAGGAGAGATCATCGAAAAGGTCTCCAAGCGGGGGAAGGTTTTTTATGGCTGCCAGAACTACCCCAAGTGCGACTATGCCACATGGGATAAGCCGACCGGGGAGACCTGCCCCAAGTGCGGTGACCTTCTGGTCCACCGGAAGAATCGGAGGGAGGATCTGGTGATCTGCGCCAATGAAGATTGCCCAAACCACAATTTTGACCAAAGGGAAGGGAAGAAAGACAAGAAAAAATCATAAAAAGAGGGGTGGAGACTTGAAAAATGCCCCTTTCTGCTTGTCGGATTGACCTTTTTACGCTATAATAACCGGGTATGTCACACAGTTCTCGAATATCCATAGCCGTGTGTCACCGGGCTTATTTCGGTGATTGGTGCGGATTTGAGAGGGCTGGAAGTTTAACACAATAGGAGGAAATTTCTTATGTCCGTAGTATCCATGAAAGCTTTGCTGGAAGCCGGTGTCCATTTCGGCCACCAAACTCGTCGTTGGAACCCCAAGATGTCTCCCTATATCTTCACCGAAAGAAACGGGATCCACATCATCGACCTGCAGAAGACCATCCGGATGATTGACGATGCTTATGAGGCAGTTCGTCAGGCCGCTGAAGATGGCGGAAAGATCCTCTTTGTCGGGACCAAAAAGCAGGCCCAGGACTCCATCGAACTCCAGGCCAAGCGTTGCAACATGTACTATGTCAACCAGCGTTGGTTGGGCGGTATGCTGACCAACTATCAAACCATCCGCAAGTCCATCGACCGTCTGGAAGAGATTGCAAAAATGTCTGAAGACGGAACCTTTGACCTTCTGCCAAAGAAGGAAGTTGCCCAACTCGAACATGAATATGAGCGCCTGGACCGCTTCCTGGGTGGAATTAAAGATATGGGTGGCTTGCCCGACCTGATCTACATCGTTGACCCCAAGAAAGAGCACATTGCCATCAACGAAGCCAAGAAACTGGGCATCCCCGTTGTCGCCATCCTGGACACCAATGCGGATCCTGATGAAGTGGATTACCCCATCCCCGGAAACGATGATGCCATCCGTTCGGTCAAGCTGATTACCCAGACCATGGCTGACGCTGTCCTGGAAGGAAAACAAGGCGTTCAAATGGATGACGAAGAATCCCCTGCCGAAGAGGATGATAGCCAGGTTGAGGTTGAAGAAGAAGCCAAAGAAGATGAGGCCCCCGAAGAAGTGAGCCAGGACCTGACCGAAGAAGACGTTGAGGTTGGACAGGAATTGGATCACGCTGAAGAAGAATAAGCTAGGCAGCAATTTTGGCTGTTGGTTAACAATCGTTACCTGTAGAGAAAGGGAGCAAATATGAAAATTACTGCTGGATTGGTAAAAGAACTCCGTGAAATGACCGGTGCCGGTATGATGGATTGTAAGAAAGCTTTAGTGGAAGCGGACGGAGACGTTAACAAGGCCTCCGATATCCTTCGTGAAAAGGGCATTGCCAAATCGGCCAAGAAGAGTGACCGGATTGCGGCAGAAGGCCTGATCGACACTTATGTTCATAACGGCCGGATCGGCGTTATGGTAGAGGTCAACACCGAGACCGACTTTGCCGCCCGTAACGAAGAGTTTATTCAGTTTGTCCACCAGCTCTGCTTGCACATTGCTTCGATGAACCCCAAGTACGTTTCCCAGGCTGACGTTCCTGAAGAAGAGGTCAACCATGAGAAGGAAATCCTGACCCAGCAGGCCATGAATGAAGGACAGAACATTCCGGAAGACCGCCGTCGCTTCGTCGCTGAGAAGAAGGTGGAAGGCCGGATGGGCAAGTACTTTGAGGAAATCTGCCTCCTGGACCAGAAGTTCATCCTGGATACCGATAAGTCCGTGGATACCATCCGCAAGGAACTCATTTCCAAGATCGGTGAAAACATCGTCATCCGTCGTTTTGTCCGCTATGAGGTGGGCGAGGGTCTGGAAAAGAGAGAAGAGAACTTTGCTGAGGAAGTGGCCAAGCAGATTAACGGCTAAGATTTACGTATTGATAAAATATGAGAGGAAGGGTCTGAGACCCTTCCTCTTTTTTATGGTAAAATTAAAAGGATCAAATAGGGAGGGGGGATTATGTTTTCCTATCGACGAATTGTCTTAAAACTATCGGGTGAAGCCATGGCCGGACCCAACCGGGTTGGCCTGGATGATGAAACCATTGAAGAGATCGCCCGATCCATCCAAGAAGTCCATGATTTAGGGATTGAAATGGCCATCGTTGTCGGTGGCGGGAACTTTTGGCGGGGACGGTCATCGACTTCTATTGAACGGGCCAGCTCTGACCACATGGGGATGCTGGGCACGGTCATCAACGCCCTCCGGCTTCAGGCTTCTTTAGAAAATTTAGGGGTGGAGACAAGGGTTCAAACGGCCATCCAGATGCAGGAAGTGGCTGAACCTTATATACGCCGCCGGGCCATCCGCCATATCGAAAAAGGAAGGATTGTCATTTTCGGCGCCGGAACCGGCCTGCCCTATTTTTCGACCGATACCACGGCAGCCCTGAGAGCTTTGGAAATTGATGCCGACTGCATCCTGGTCGGGAAAAAGGGAACCGATGGGGTCTATGACAAGGATCCCAACAAATTTAAGGATGCTCAAAAATTTGACCATTTAACTTATCGTGATGTCTTGACCATGGGCCTTACGGTCATGGACTCCACGGCAACCTCTCTGGCCATGGACAATGACCTCCCCATTCTGGTCTTCGGCATTGACCAACCGGAGAACATGGTGAAGGTCGCCCGGGGTCAAGACCTGGGAACAACCATTACCAGCGAGAATAACTAATATAATGCTGGCCTTCAGCATATCGACTTCCCAAGGAGAAAGGAATCAGTATGTATAAGAAAAGTGAACTCGAAAGTCAGATGAAAAAGTCCCTGGAATCCATGGAATACGATTTTAAGTACATCCGAGCCGGTAGAGCCAACCCCAACCTCCTGGATGCCATCAGCTTTTCCTATTATGGCGTGGAGACACCGATTAAGCAGGCTGCCACCATCAACGTGCCGGAAGCCCGCTTAATCACCATCACCCCCTGGGATAAGGCCAACCTGAAACCCATCGAGCAAGCCATCCTCAGCTCCGACCTGGGTATTACCCCCTCCAATGACGGAACGACCATTCGTCTTCCCTTCCCCCAATTAACGGAAGAGCGTCGGAAGGACCTGGTCAAAGAGGTCAATAAGCGGATGGAGGAGGGGAAGGTCGCTATCCGAAATATCCGCCGCGAAGGAATGGAAGAGATCAAAAAAGCCGAGAAAAACAAGGAGATGGCCGAGGATGACCGCTACCGTGCGGAAGATGATCTCCAAAAGCTGACCGATCGGTATATCGAAAAGATGGAAGAGATCACTAAGAATAAGGAAAAAGAGTTAATGGAAGTTTGAGTAAGGTTGAATGATGGAGACAATGGAAAGCCGGGAGAAAATTGAAGAAATCCTTGACCACGGTCCCCGTCATGTCGGCATTATTTTGGATGGAAATGGTCGCTGGGCCCAGCAAAGGGGATTGGTTCGGACGGAGGGCCACAAGGCCGGTGCGGGAAAGGTCATCGAGGCTTGCCGTTGGGCGGATGAGTTGGGCATCGAAGTCCTAAGCCTCTATGCCTTCTCCACGGAAAACTGGAAACGGTCAAAAGAAGAGGTTGCCGCCCTGATGAGCCTATTGATTGAAGTGGTCAGAATCCACTTTAAAGAGCTTATGGACGAAGGGGCTAAAATTACGGTCATGGGGGACATAACCCGCCTTCCTTTGCCCACCCGCAAGGCTGTGGAATATGCCATTGAAAAATCCAAAAATAACCAAGGCTTGGTCATTAACATTGGTCTGAACTACGGGGGGAGGGATGAGATCATCCGGGCCTTCCGCCGGGCCGGTCAGGCGGGCATAAGTCCACATGACCTGACAGCAGAGGACCTGGATGCCTTCCTGGATACCCGGGATTTTCCTCCCCTGGACTTGATCATCCGAACAGGGGGGGAAATTCGTTTGTCCAATTTTATGATTTGGCAGGCGGCCTATGCGGAATTTGCCTTTTTGGATTGCTATTGGCCCGACTTCTCGAAAGAGGACCTGGTCCAAGCATGCTTTTCCTTTTCCCAACGAAACCGCCGGTTTGGAGGGCTGACATCATGAAAAACTTTCTTTCCCGCCTGGCTGTAGGAGCCGGCATTCTCCTATTTATTTTGTTAATGATCTTTTCCGCTAATCGGCTGGTCCTCTTTATCGGGATGGAAATTATCACCTTCATCTGTTTGGAGGAGGTCTTCCATGCCCTGGACCCCAAACGATCTTCTCCCTTCCGGATTTGGGGACAGGTCCTGAACCTCTTTGCCAACGTTACCGCCTTCCTGAGCAACCTCTATCTCTACATGGCGGTCTGGGCTCTGGCCATCGTCCTCCTTTTTATCCTGTCCATTTTCCGGATACAAAAGGGTCTGAAGGACATTATGGAAGTTCTCTTTTCAACCATCTATATCAGCTTTCTCTTTTGCTTTGTTTACTTTTTTCCCAATGACCGGCAGACCTATCTCTTCTTCATCTTCCTCATTGCCTGGGGGACGGATTCCTTTGCCTACCTGGTAGGCTCATGGATTGGACGAACCCCCTTGACTCGAATCTCTCCTCACAAGACCTGGGAGGGTTCCATTGGAGGGATGGTAGGGGCCATGGCTCTTTGTGGGATCGGAAGCTTTTTTTACCAGGGTCTATCCCTAATCCCCATGCTGGTCATTGGAGCTATCGGGTCCATCATTGCCCAATTGGGGGATATTTTTGCTTCATCCTTAAAAAGGAAGACGGGGATCAAAGATTTTTCCCATATCCTTCGTTCCCATGGAGGTTTTTTGGACCGTTTTGATTCGGTTGTTTTTACCATTCCCTACATCTGGCTGATTTTCGTTTTCTATATTTTTTGATTTTTTGATCCTATCTTTATGTCCGTAATGGGACCTCTTGATACTTTCTTGATATTGATGGTTCATTATGGATTTCGTACAATGGAGGCGTAGTGAAAGAAGGCCCGATGTACTCATGAGGAAAAGTTTTTAGGGTCTCCTATTCGAAAAAGAAAGAGTTTTTTATGTTAAAAATTATCGCAGCACTTTTTGTATTTATGGTGGTCATATTGTTCCATGAATTCGGTCACTTTATCATGGCCAAAAAGCAGGGTATCCGAGTCAATGAGTTTTCCGTAGGCATGGGTCCTGCCCTCCTTCAGAAGAAGAAGGGGGAGACCCTCTATTCCTTGCGGGCTATCCCTCTAGGGGGATTTTGTGCCATGGAAGGAGAAGATGAGGAATCGGATGCAGAGGACAGTTTTGACCAGGCTCCTGCCCTCGGCCGCTTCCTGACGATCCTAGCCGGGCCTTTGATGAACCTGGTCATTTGCTATATCTGCTTTGTTCTCTTTTTTGGGATGACAGGGAAGCCGGTCCCTCGAATTCTGGAATTTTCAGAAAATTCAAACCTTCCCCGGCAAGGAGTGAAGGTAGGGGACACCATCACTGCCATCAATGATCGTCCGGTGGACTCCTATGACCAGCTCACTAAGTTGATCCACGAAAGCAAGGGGGAAGAGCTCAAGCTGACCTACTTAAGGGACAATGCCACGCACGATGTGTCCGTTGAACCCGTCCGGGAGGAAAATGGAGACTACCTCCTGGGCTTCATTGCTGACCGGGATAAGGACTTGGCCTATGCTTTTAAAGGGGCTTTTGACAAGATGGTCTCCATTTACGTCATGATCTTCGTCACCATCGGCCAACTCTTCACAGGCGGACTTTCACTATCTTCTTTTTCCGGGCCGGTAGGGGTGGTTCGTCTAATTGGTGATGCTGCCCAAGAAGGAATGGCTCCCCTCCTCTTTTTCACGGGTTATATTTCTCTTAACCTGGCCTTTTTCAACCTTCTCCCCATTCCGGCCTTGGACGGATCCAAGTTGGTTCTGATCCTGGTGGAGAAGTTAAGAGGCAAACCCATAAAAAAGGAGATCGAATCCAAAATTACCATTGCCGGATTCATCTTCCTGATTGCACTGATCCTGCTTGTATCGATTAAAGACGTCTGGAACATCTTCCAGTAGCTAGTTGAAACCGTTGAGGGGAGGGGCCATGTGGACCCACAATAAGACAAGAAAGCTGCTTGTAGGGGGCATAGCCATAGGAGGAGGATCTCCGATCACCGTCCAGTCCATGACCAATACGGATACCAAGGATGTTGAGGCCACGGTTCGTCAGATCCTGGCCTTTGAAAAGGAAGGTTGTGACCTTTCCCGATCAGCGATCAATTCATTGGAAGACGCCAAAGCCATTCCGGAGATCAAGGCCAGGACCCATATTCCTTTCATTACCGATATCCAGTTTGATCCGGACCTGGCCATGTATGCCATTGAATATGGAACGGATGCCCTTCGGATTAATCCCGGAAATATCGGGTCAAAAAAGGACCTGGACCGGATCGTCAAGGCCTGCCGGGATAAATCCATCCCCATCCGGGTAGGGGTCAACTCCGGCTCCGTCCACAAGTCCATGATCGATAAATACCATGGGGTCAATGAGGAGTCCTTAGTTTATTCGGCCCTGGAGGAGGTTAAGGCCATTGAAAACCTTGGCTACGACCAGGTTGCCGTTTCCATCAAATCGTCAGATGTTGGGACCATGATCCGGGCCAACCAGCTTTTTGCCCAAGTCTCCTCCTGTCCCCTCCACCTGGGGGTAACGGAAGCCGGCCCACCCTTTGCCGGAACCATCAAATCCTCCGTCGGTTTGGGGGTTCTCCTCCACCAGGGGATCGGGGATACCATTCGGGTCTCCATCACCGGAGATCCTGTCCAGGAAGTCACCATAGGGATGGAGATTTTAAAAAGTCTTGGCCTCCGTCAATGGGGCCCCAACCTGGTTTCCTGTCCTACCTGTGCCCGAACCAAGGTTGACCTGATCGGCTTGGCCGAAAAGGTGGACAAGGGTCTGAAGGGCATGGACCGAAACATCACCGTGGCCGTCATGGGTTGTCCCGTGAACGGACCGGGGGAGGCCAGGGAAGCGGATATCGGGATCGCCTGCAACAAAGGGGCGGGTGTCCTATTCCGCAAGGGGAAGGTCCTCCGCCAGGTCCCGGAGGAAAAGTTGCTGGATGCTCTCTTTGAAGAAATAGAACGGATGGACCATGAAAGTTAGGGAACTCTACCAAAAGATCGGAAAAAATCCCGACATGGAAAGAAAGGCCGACGGGCTTTTGGATGCCGATATTATCAGAGCCTCTTATTCTCAGGAGAAAGAGGCTCTTTCTTTACTGCTATCTGTCCAATTGTCGGCGGTTGATCAAAAGGAGTTGGAAGGAGAACTTTCCGCTTATTTTGCCTGTCCGGTTTTCCTTTATGCGGATCCCGGAAAGGGGGAAGAAGCTTCCGAGAGTTCTGAGCAAGAAGCGGAAGCCATGACTTTTGGAGGGGAAAGTACTATAGGCTTTTACCAGGAGGCCGTCAGCCTGGTGAAAAAAGAAAAGACCCCTCCAAAGAAGGGGACAAGGGACGGGGTCATTGGCCGATTCCCCAAAAAAGAACCTGACCTGACCCCTTTAGAGAACCTGACCCAGGCATCCGGGGTGAGCCTGGTGGAAGGTTTTTTGTTGGGGATAACAAGCCGAACGACGAAGAAAGGTAGCCTCATCCTCAGCTTTATCCTCTTCAACCGGGAGGGGGCATGCCAGAAGGGAAAAATCTTTGTCAAGGACAAAGAAAGTGACCGGGCCCTTGCTTTTAAAAATGGAGATTATGTTCAGGTCCGGGGCCAACTTCAATACGATGATTTTGACCAGTCTTTAGTTTTCATGGCCCAGGGAATCCGGAAGGGCTGTCCGGAGGAAATCGCCGACCCTTCACCCATAAAAAGGGTGGAACTTTCTGTTCACAGCCAGATGACTACCATGGAAGGCCTGATCGACATTCCACGTCTGGAAAAGAGGTTAAGGGATTTGGGGATGGGGGCCTTTGCCATAACGGATTTTGGCAATGTCCAATCCTACCCCCTCCTCCAGCAGGCTTTTGAGAAGTCTGATATCAAGGCCATATATGGCCTCCATGCCAAGGTTCTTCGGGATGACCACAAAATTCTGGTTAACCCCTATCGAAAGGACTTGGACCGGATCCCGGAGGATTTTACCGTCTTTGACCTGGAGACGACAGGATTTTCCCCCTTCCAGGAGGCCATCATTGAAATCGGTGGTGTTCGAATAAAAGAAGGCGTCAAGGTTGGAGAATTCTCTGCTTTTGTTAACCCCAACCGTCCAATTCCTGAAAGGATAACAGAGCTCACTTCCATTTCTGATGCTATGGTCAGAACGGCCGATCCTATAGAGAAGGTCCTGCCCGATTTCCTAGAGTTTTCTAAAGGCTCTACCTTTGTGGGCCACAATGTGGACTTCGATATCGGCTTTATTCGGGAAAATGCCTTCCGTCTGGGCCTGGATTTTCACCCCCTCTCCCTGGATACTCTAGGCCTGGCCAGGGCTCTTCGTCCCGGTTTGAAGAATCATAAGCTGGATACGGTTTGTAAGGAATTCAAGGTTCCTTCCTTTCACCACCACAGGGCCATTGACGATGCCCAGGCGACGGCGGATGCCTTCCTAGCCATGTGGGAGGAGGTCAAAAACCAGGGAATCGCCTTGGCCGATATCAATGCAATTCCATCGGAATATCCCTTGGCCAGACATGAGGACCGGGAGGTCCTGGTCTACGTCCAGAAACAGGAGGCCTTGGCTCATTTCTATCACATGGTCTCCCGAGCTAACCTGGACTACTTCTGGCGAAGCCCAGGTATTCCCGCCTCCCTTCTGGAGGAAAACCACTCAGGTCTTCTCTATGGGTCGGGCTTCGTCGGCTCCGATCTTTTTGAAGCCATTTCCAGACGCTGGCCGGATGAAAGTTTGAAAGAAATCGCCTCACGCTATGACTTTTTAACGATCCAGCCGCCCTCCTTTGTGGACAAGGCCCTCCGGCGAGAGCTTGTCGGAGATTTGGACCATTTTAAGGAGATCACCCGGACCATCATCCGCCTGGCCCAGGACCTGGACCTTCCTTGCTGCGCGATCGGCATGCCGTTCTATCTGGATCCGGGAGAGAGACTGGCCCGGAATATCCTGGTCAACTACCAGAGGAATATCGACTTTGACTACAATGGTCGCTACCGCTTTCTTTCAACCAAGGAAATGCTGGAGGCCTTCTCCTATTTGGATCCGGAGACCCGCCAGAAGGTTGTTATGGAGGATCCCAACCGCCTGGCCCAAACCATTGACAGGATCATTCCTATTCCCCATGGAACCTTTACCCCGGAATTGGAAGGGGCCGACCGGGAGCTTAAGGAGACCTCCTACCGCCGAATTAAGGCGATTTATGGAGATCCCTTACCTGACCTGATTGACCGTCGCCTGGATCGGGAGCTGACCTCCATCATTTCCCACGGATATGCCTCCCTTTATATCATCGCTGAGCGCCTGGTAAAAAAGTCCAATTCGGATGGTTACCTGGTGGGCTCCCGGGGATCGGTCGGTTCGTCTTTTGCTGCTTTTGCCGCCGGGATTACCGAAGTCAACCCTCTACCACCCCACTATATCTGCCCTCAATGCAAGCATAGCGAATTTATTGAAGATGGTTCTGTTGGCTCCGGCTTCGACCTCCCACCCAAAGCCTGCCCCCATTGCGGGACAGAGATGGGCCGGGACGGCCAGGAGATCCCTTTTGAAGTCTTTTTGGGCTTTGATGGGGACAAGGAGCCGGATATCGACCTTAACTTTGCCGGCGAATACATGGCCACGATCCATAAGTACACCGAAGAACTCTTTGGTCAAGGCAAGGTCTTTCGGGCCGGAACGGTATCCGGGGTCCAGGAGAAGACCGCCTATGGTTTCATCCGCAAGTACCAGGAAGCTCGCTATGTTCCCGAGGAAGACCGGATCCTTTCTCCGGCTAAAATTTCCCTCCTTCAAAAGCAGATGGAAGGGACCCGGCGGACGACTGGCCAGCACCCGGGTGGCCTGATTATTGTTCCCAAGGACAATGAAATCTACGAGTTCACCCCCATCCAGTACCCGGCGGATGACCCTAATTCCGATATTACCACCCACTTCCAATACCGCTATTTGGAGGAGCAGCTCCTTAAACTCGACGAACTGGGGCAGACCACCCCCACCATCATCCGCCAGCTGGAGGAGATGACAGGGATCGACCCCATGGAAATTCCCTTTGATGATCCTCCCACCATGGCCCTCTTTTCCGGGACGGAATCCCTGAATGCCTTGGCCGACTATTCCAACAGCCGGGACGGGTCCCTGGGGATTCCCGAATTCGGAACCAACTTTGTCCGATCCATGCTCAAGGATACGAAGCCCTCCACCTTTGCTGAATTGGTCCGGATTTCCGGCCTCTCCCATGGAACGGATGTTTGGCTCAACAATGCCCAAGAGCTCATCCAAAAGGGAACCATCGACCTGACCCATGCCATCTGCACCCGGGATGACATCATGAACAACCTCATCGCCATGGGGATGGACAAGCTGGATTCCTTTAAGATTATGGAGAAGGTCCGGAAGGGGAAGGGGATTCCGGAGGAATACCTGCCCAAGATGAAGGAAACCGGCGTGCCGGACTGGTATATTGAATCCTGCCAGAAAATTCAATATATGTTCCCCAAGGCCCATGCGGCTGCCTATGTCATGATGTCCTTCCGGATTGCCTGGTTCAAAGTCCACAGGCCTGCTGCATTTTACGCTTCTTACTTCACTCAGAGGTTGAGCAATTTCTCCACCGCCTTCCTGGTTAACGACCTGGAGACCGCGCAACGGACGTTAGAGGAGCTCAAAGCCGGCGACGAGGGAAATGAGGGGAAGATTACCCTTATGGAAGTGGTCGAAGAAATGCTGGCCAGGGGCCTCCACTTCCACCCGGTTGACCTCATGACCTCGGAAGCCAACCGCTTCACTGTCTATGATGAAATGACCGTCCTCCCACCCCTCTCCGCCTTGGACAGCGTCTCTGAGGCCATGGGGGAAGCCATCGTTCGGGAACGGGAGAAGGGAGACTTTATTTCCAAGAAGGACTTTAAGGACCGCACAGGGGTCAATAAGTCCGGGATGGAATCTCTGGAAGCAAATGGCCTCCTGGATGCCTATCCCTCCTCCAACCAGATGTCCTTCCTCATCGGCTTCTGACTTGTCTATAGCCGGAAAATGTGGTAAAATACAGAAGATGATTGGATGTGTGTGACAAGAGCGGGTTCCCGCTCTTGTTTTTTTAAGGAGGAAATCCATGAACAAACAGGCCCTTGAGGACCTTCAATTGAAGTTGACGGAACCGGTGGCCCGGGCAGGATATGAACTTCTGGACCTGGAATTCATCCGGGATTCTTCCGGCCAGGCCCTCCGCTTCTATATTTACCATCCTGACGGGATCGGCATTGACGACTGTGAAAAGGTCAACGATGTTCTCAGTCCCCTCCTGGATGAGCTGGATCCGGTGGACCGAGCTTACAACCTGGAGGTTTCCTCCCCGGACCTGGACCGGCCCATCACCAAAGACCGCTATTTGGAAATCTACCGGGGTCAGGAATTGGAATTCACCTTTTATGGGACCTATCGAGGGATTAAGGCCTTAAAGGGTGACCTTGTGGACTACGATGATTCAGCCTACCGGGTCCTGGTCCGCCAAACGGATGTCGGAAGAAAAAAAGGCAAGAAGAAAAAAGAAGATGACCTGGCAGGTCAAGAGGTCCTCTTGCAAAGGGACCAGGTTGCCAGCGTGAAAGTCGCTTTGGAATTTTAGGAGGAAGTATGAACGAGAATCTGATTGAAGCCTTGGACGCTTTAGAAAAGTCCAAGGGGCTCTCCAAGGAGGTCATCCTCGAAGCTATTGAAAAAGCCCTGGAGAAATCCTATGAGAAAAACTACGACGACCGGACCAATGTTGACGTGGTGATGGACCGGGAATCCGGAGATATCCGGGTTTACTCCCTCCGCAATGTGGTGGATGAAGTGGAAGATCCCGTTACGGAAATCTCTCTGGCGGAAGCCAAGGGCTACAATCCTTCCGCCGAAGTAGGGGGCCAGGTCCGGGTGGAAGTCTCCCCTGAAAATTTTGGCCGGGTGGCAGCAGGAACGGCAAGAAATATCGTCATTCAGAAACTCCACGATGCTGAGCGGGAAACCATCTACGATGCCTACATTGACCAGGTCCGGGAAATTATCAATGGAACGGTTCAAAGAGTAGACCGGGGGAATGTCTTTATTAACTTGGGAAAAACCGAGGGGATCGTCCCCTCCAAGGAACAGATTCCCGGAGAACACCTCAAACCCGGGGACAGGGTCAAGCTTTATGTGGCGGATGTGAGAAACTCCTCCAAGGGAGCCCAGGTCCTTCTCTCCCGCGCCCACCCCAATTTAGTTACCCGCCTTTTTGAACAGGAGGTTCCCGAGATCGGTGAAGGGATCGTGGAGATTTATTCCGTAGCCCGTGAACCCGGGTCCCGGTCCAAGGTGGCCGTCTATTCCACGGAAAGCGATGTGGACCCCATCGGAGCCTGTGTTGGGTATAAGGGAAGTCGGGTTAACTTTATTGTCGAAGAACTGGGTGGGGAAAAGATGGACATTACCATCTATGACACCGACCCCCAGGTCTTTATTGCCAATGCCTTGAGCCCGGCCAAAGTATCCCGTGTCATCATTAACGAAAAAGAAAAAACATCCGTTGTGGTAGTCCCCGATGACCAGCTCTCCCTGGCCATTGGAAAAGAAGGACAGAATGTCCGCCTGGCGGCCCGACTAACCGGATGGAAGATTGATATTAAAGGAGAATCCCAGTACTTTGAGGATCCCGAAGCCTTCCAGCTGACCGAGGAGGATGAGGATTCTGAGGATCCGGATCTTGAAAAGGAAGCCGGCATGGAAGAATCCCCGGCAGAGGAGGACGTCTTCTAATATGAAAAAATCTCCTTTGCGCAAGTGTCTGGCTTGCCTAGAGAGGAAGGAAAAGGACCAACTTATCCGGGTTGTTAAGGATAAGGAGGGAAACTTTTCCCTGGATAGAACGGGGAAGATGCCGGGACGAGGGGCCTATATTTGCAAGTCGGAGGCCTGTATTCAAAAAGTTCTGGACAGCAAGCGGCTCAATGCCGCCCTAAGGGGAAACCCGCCCCAAGAGATTTATGAGGAGCTCATGCATGTAACACAAGAATAGAGGTGGACGATGAGAGTTTATGAAGTTGCTAAAGAGTTGAATGTCCCCACAAAAGCCCTGCGGGATTTGATGGAAAAGAAGCTGAACCTGACCTACCCTTCCCACATGTCAACGATAGAGGATGAAGATATCGAGAAGGTCAAAGCCATCTACCGGGAAAACCGACAGAATGCTCGTGACCGGAAAGAGAAGGCTGCCGCCCCTTCTGCAGAGAAGAAAGACCATAAGAAAAAAGACAAATCCCCTTCCCATAAGAAGGCGAAAAATCGCGAAGACCTGGAGGAGGAAGAGGAAGACCGGCTGGAGGCAAAGCTCAAGAACCAGGCCAAGGCGCGGACAAAGAAGAAAGCGTCCAAGCAGGGGGAAGAAAAGAAGAAAAAGCCCCAGGCCAAGAAGGAAGAAAAGGCTCAAAAGCCGGAGAAGGCCAGAGAAGAAGAGATAACACCTCCTCAAGAAGAGGACGAATTCGATGCCATCATCGAAATTCCGGCGGAAATCACCGTAGGCGATTTTGCCAAGGTCATCCACCAGGATGCCATGCAGGTGATTACGGTTTTAATCAAGATGGGGATCATGGCCGGTCTCAACGAATCCATCACCTTTGAAACCGCCGAGAAGGTGGCTGACCACTTCGGTGTCCTGATTACCGAACCGGAAGAAAGCCTCCAGGATGAGATCTTTGACCACTTGGACTTTGAAGATTCGCCCAAGACCCTAAAAACACGTCCACCTGTGATCACCGTCATGGGTCACGTCGACCACGGAAAAACCTCCATTTTGGATGCCATCCGTGAAACTGCAGTAACCCGGGGAGAAGCCGGGGGAATCACCCAGCATATCGGTGCTTCTGTGGCCTATGTGAACGGTCATAAGCTGACCTTCCTGGATACCCCGGGCCACGAAGCCTTCACCCAGATGCGGGCTCGCGGAGCGAAAACAACCGATATCGTCATCCTGGTTGTCGCCGCCGATGACGGCGTCATGCCCCAGACCGTGGAAGCCATCAACCACGCTAAGGCCGCCAATGTCCCCATTGTCGTTGCCATCAACAAGATGGACCGTCATGGGGCCAACCCCGACCGGGTCAAGCAGGAGCTCATGGAATATGAACTGGTTGCCGAGGAGTGGGGGGGCGATACCATCATGGTCCCCGTTTCCGCCAAGACCAAGGAAGGGATTGAGGACCTTTTGGACAATGTCGTCATTCTTTCTGAAATCCTGGAGCTCAAGGCCAACCCCAAGCGTCCGGCTGTCGGGGTCGTCATCGAATCTCAGTTGGAAAAGGGCAAGGGGGCTACCGCCTCTATCCTGGTTCAAAAGGGAACCTTGACCGATGATGATTATGTGGTGTCAGGGACGGTTTCCGGCCATATCCGGGCCATGGAAGATTCCTTTGGAAAGCGGGTCAAGAAGGCCGGCCCCTCCATGCCGGTCAAGATCATGGGCCTCTCCGACCTTCCGGAGGCGGGGGATAAGATCTATGCTGTCAAGGATGAGAAGGTGGCACGTGAATACGCTGAAAAGGCTGCCCAGAGGGCCCGTAAAGAGCGTCTTAACATGACCACCCATGTTTCCTTGGATGACCTCCATATGCAGATTTCCGAGGAAGGCCTAAAGGAACTTAACCTGGTCGTCAAGACAGATGTCAAAGGGACCATTGATGCCCTGGCCGGGTCACTGGAGAAACTCTCCAATGAAGAGGTCAAGGTCAACATCATCCATGGAGCCGTTGGTGGGATTTCCGAATCGGACGTCATGCTGGCCGTGGCCTCCAATGCCATCATCATCGGATTTAATGTCCGGCCCAACCAGGGTGCTATTGCCCAGGCGGCCAGAGAAAGCATCGACATCCGGACCTACCGGGTCATCTACGATGCCATCGAAGATATCAAGAAGGCTATTGAAGGCATGCTCTCGCCCGATATTGTGGAAGAGGTCACCGGCCGTGCCGAGGTTCGGGACACCTTCAAGGTTCCCAATGCCGGTTTGGTCGCCGGAATCTATGTGGTTTCCGGGAAAATGGTTCGGAATTATAAGGCCCGCCTCCTCCGGAACGATGTGGTTATTTTTGAAGGGGATATTGCCTCCCTCCGTCGCTTTAAGGATGATGTCCGTGAAATCGCCCACGGCTATGAAGGCGGCTTGGGCATCGCCAACTATAACGACATCAAGGTAGGCGATATGATCGAATGCTACCATGAGGTGGAAGTGGCCCAGAAGCTGGACTAGACCTGCCTTATGAAAGGAGAGAAAGATGAACCATAAACGAATGGGACGTATTTCTCAGGAAATTAAAAAAGTTCTTTCCAATGCCATCATTTACGAGATGAAGGATCCCAGGATCGCACCCATGACTTCAGTGACGGATGTTACCGTCTCTTCCGACCTCTCTTACTGCGATGCCTATATCTCCGTTATGGGAAAGGAATGGGATAAAAAACAAACGATTGAAGGTCTGGAAGCCGGGGTTGGCTTTTTAAAGAACCAGCTGGCCACCAAGATGGACCTCCGCCAGATCCCCGATATCCGCTTCCACCTGGATGAATCGATCGACCGGGGGATGAAGATGGATGCCTTAATTGAAGAGGTCATCCAAAAAGACCGGGAGAGTCAGAGGGCCCGAGGGGACCTGGATGAGGAGGGAGGGGACCATGACCCATCCGACCTGGCCTAGGATTACTCAGGCTATCCATGAGGCGGAAACCATTGCCATTTCAGGTCATGTCAATCCCGACGGAGACTGTCTGGGATCCATCCTGGGCCTGGGCTTGACCCTGGAGTCCCTGGGGAAAAAAGTGGACATGATCCACAATGAAAGGCCCCGTCACTTGGCTTACCTGCCCGGTTTCGACCGTCTTCAGGCACTTAACCCGAATAAGTCCTATGACCTCTTTGTTATGGTGGACCTGGGAGACCGTGACCGTTTAAAAGACTCCGCCGTCCTCTTGGATAGGGCTCAGATGACCGTCAATTTTGACCACCACCAGGTCAACGAAGGGGTTTGTGACCTGGTCTGCCAGGTCAAGGATGCCTCCTCCACCTGTGAGCTTTTAGGGGCCTATTTAATTGACCAGGGTTTCTCTATTCCGGCCCCGGCAGCGACGGCCTTGTTTGCCGGCATCACCACCGATTCCAACCGCTTCATGTACGACACGGCCCGGGCCCGCTGCCTCCGCCTGGCCGCCGACCTCATCGACCGGGGTGCCGACCCCGGCCTGGTCTACCTCCATGAATACCAGTCGGTTGACCCCCGCCTCTTTGCTTTTAAGGGGGCCGTCGTCGACCGGGCCACCTTCCTCCGGGATGGAAGGGTTGTTCTGGCCACGGTTAGCCAAGAAGACCTGGCCCATTATTCCATCACCATGGGGGAGGCGGAGGGCGTAGTCGACGTCCTCCGAAACCTGGATGGGGTGGAAGTGGCCTGCCTGGTCAAGGAAATGGGGGAAAAATCCAGCAAGTTCTCCTTCCGGTCCAAGCGCTTCTTTAATGTGGAGGAAGTAGCCCGTTCCTTCGGAGGAGGGGGCCATATCAAGGCGGCCGGTGCCTCCCTATCCCTGCCAAAAAACCAGTCCCTTGACCAGATCAAGACCTATTTTGAAGAATTGGACCCCACAGCCCTCCTGGCCCCCGGGGAGGAAGGCTGATATGGAGGGGGTTCTCAATGTCTTTAAGGAAGAGGAGATGACCTCCCACGATGTGGTAGCCATCCTCCGGGGAACGACCGGTCAGCGGCGGATGGGCCATACCGGAACCCTGGACCCCCAGGTCACCGGCGTCCTCCCCATCTGCCTGGGCAGGGCAACCAAACTGGCCGACTACATCAGCGAACAGGGAAAGACCTACGAAGGGAGCCTGGTCTTCGGGATCCGGACGGACACCCTGGACCTGGGCGGGGAGATTACTGAAAGATCCGACCAAACCCGGTTCAGTCCGGAGGAAATCCGTCGGGCCATGAAGGCTTTCATTGGGACCATCCAACAGGTCCCTCCCATGTATTCCGCTGTCCAGGTCCAAGGCCAGCGTCTCTATGACCTGGCCCGCCAGGGAAAGAAGGTAGAACGGAAGGCCAGGGAAGTCACCATTTATGACTTCTCGCCCATGGCCTTCCATGAGGAGGGGGTGGACTTCACTTGCTCCTGTTCCAAGGGGACCTACATCCGGACCCTGGTGGATGACCTAGGCAAGGCCCTGGGGACTTGGGCGACAACCAGCCGCCTGGTCCGGACCCGGGTAGGTCCTTTTTCCATCGACCGGGCCGTTCCCATTTCCCGCCTCCGGACTATGGAACGGGAGGAGATTGCTTCCCTTCTATTACCCATGGATCAATCCATTCCCCATCTTCCTGTTTTGGAGTTGGGATCTTCAGAAGGAAAGGTCCTCCGCTTAGGCGGCTTTATCCGCCAGCCCCAGTTGGCTGACTCTCCACCGGATAAGCTCTACCGGATTTATGATCCCCGGGGCTTCATCGGTCTGGGGTATTTTGACGGTGAAAAAGAAAGACTCCGGATGAAGAAGGTCCTGGCCTAGGTACAGCGAGGAGTTAGGGATAAATATGATGCAAGAGAAATGATTAAAGGATGAAGATGAAAATTATCGATTGTGACCAAGCCGATTCATTTTCCCCGGGGGACCAATCCATGGCCCTGGGCAATTTTGATGGCATCCATAGGGGCCACCAGGCCCTTATTCATCGTGCCATGGATTTTGCCCGGCAAGAGAAGATTCATTCCTCGGTCCTCCTTTTCAAACAACATACCTTGGAAGAGATTACCCATAACCCGGTCCGCCACCTGACCTCCTTGGAGGATAAGTTGGAAATCCTGGACCAAATGGGCCTGGATTTTGTCTTTTTGAAGACCTTTGACCATGATTTCATGACCATGGACAAAGAGGACTTTTTGGAGAACTTTCTTTTGGACCGCCTCCGTGTGAAGCACCTGGTTTGTGGCAAGGATTATTCCTATGGCCGCCTGGCCCAGGGGAGGGTCAGTGACCTTCTGGAAGGCCAGGAAAGGCTGGGCTATGAGGTCTCCCTTCTTCCCTATGTGGAAGATGGGGGAGGTCGAATTTCTTCTTCCCGAATCCGGGAGGCGGTGGCTCATGGCCAGGTGGAAGAAGCACAAGCCATGTTGGGTAGACCCTACCGGATGACGGGTCGGGTGGTTTCCGGGGCACAGAGGGGGAGGAGACTTGGTTTTCCCACCGCCAATATTGGCCTGGACTTTCCCTATATCCTCCCGGCCGATGGCGTTTACCTGACCCGGTCCATGATCCAAGGGAAAAGCTATTACGGGATGACCAATATCGGCTCCAATCCCACCTTTGTTCAAAATGGTCCGGTGAAAATTGAATGCCACCTTTTTGACTTTCAGGGGGACCTCTATGGAGCGGACCTTGACCTTTCTTTCCTCTTTTTCGAGAGAGAGGACCTGGTCTTCCGGAATGCGGAGGAATTAATCGACCAGATCAAAAAGGATGAAGGAATTTTACGGTTAAAGATCAAGGAAATGGGCGAATGACTTGATTCTGTTGGGATATTATGGTAGTATTTTCTGGTACTTCTTGCTCGGTGTAGAGAAATGGTTCTTGCACTGGGAAGATAGAATCATAAGGAGAAATAAATGTTAACCAAAGAAGAAAAGCAAGAAATTATTCGTGAATTCGGAAAAGATGAGAATGATACGGGTTCACCGGAAGTTCAGATCGCCCTCTTGTCCAAGCGGATTTCCGACCTGACCGAACACCTTCGTGGACATAAGGGAGATAACTCCTCCCGCCGTGGTATGTATCAAATGATCGGTCGTCGTCGGGGCCTTCTTGACCACCTGATGAAAAACGACATCGAACGCTACCGCGAAATCATCGCCAAGCTGGAATTGCGCGGCTAGTCCAAAACCATAGACTGAAAAAGAGTGCCGAGCGCACTCTTTTTTTGATGATCTGATGAAGATGAGGAGGCAGGTATGATAAAAGCCCTTGTCGTTTTTAATCCCGTAGCCGGAGTGGAAGAAGCCGGCCATTTTCTTGCACCACTGACCAACCGTTTAACCCGGGAAGGCTACCTTCCCTTGGTCCTGGCCACCCAAAAAGAAGGGGATGAAGAAATTTTTGTCAAAACATGGGGACCGGAGGTTGACCTGGTCATCTGCCTGGGGGGTGACGGAACCCTCTCCCGGGTAGTTTCCGGCCTCCTATCCCTCAACCCCAGGCCGGACCTGGCCTATATTCCAGCCGGGTCCACCAATGATTTCGCCAGTGGAGTGGGTATGGGTAAACTCCACCGAGATGACCTGGTTGACCTGGCCTGTCAGGGGAAGGCCTCTCTTTTTGATGTAGGAAGTTTGAATGACCGGTCCTTTATTTATGTCGCTGCTTTTGGCCTCTTTACATCGGTGGCCTACCGGACCTCCCAAGACCAGAAGAACCTTCTCGGACGACTGGCTTATTTCTTTGAGGGTGTTAAAGACCTGACACAGATAAAAACGCATTCCCTGAAGTTGCGCTACGATGAGGGTGAATTGGAAGGAGATTATATCCTGGGACTGGTTTCCAATTCTGAATCCGTAGCCGGCTTTAGCTCGATAACGGGACCTACGGACTATTATGATGGCCTTTTTGAAGTCCTTTTGGTTAAAGCTGCTGCCAAGCCCCTGGATTTAGCGGGAGCCCTCCACGACCTTTTAGCCGGCCGGGACAATGCCCTGATCCTCCGTCTCAGGACCACCAAGCTCGATATTCTTTCTCAGGACGACCTGGCTTGGACCCTGGATGGGGAAGAAGGCTTTAAGGGGAAGGAGAGCCGGATCCGGGTCTTGCCCAAGGCCCTGTCCATCCGAACTCCCTTGGGGAATAGTGTCGACGAGGCCATAATTTCGGAGAAGTAGGGTATAATAGAACAATGTTGAATTTTATAGAAACTCGTCGTTACGAAGGGCGTATCTTCACCTAGAAACCGCCATAGGAGGCAACATGATTAAGGAGTACCAATACCAATCCCCCCTCACGGACAATGCCTTTACCGTGACCATTGGAAAATATGCCGAACAGGCCAATGGAGCCTGTATGATCCAGGCCGGTGATACGGCTGTTTTAACCACCGCAACGGCTTCTAAGGAGGTCCGGGAGGGCCAGAATTTCTTCCCCCTGACCTGCGATTATCAGGAAAAGCTCTATGCGGTCGGGCGAATTCCCGGTGGCTACAACAAGAGAGAGGGGAGAGGGTCCCAGGAAGCCACCCTGAACGCTCGTCAGATGGACCGGCCCCTCCGGCCCCTTTTCCCGGAAGGTTACATGAATGACACCCAGGTCATTGCCACGGTCTTCTCGGTCAGCCCGGAGGATCCTCCTGAAATTGCTGCTATGAACGGGTCATCCGTTGCCCTTTCCATTTCAGATATCCCCTTCCATGGCCCGACAGGAGCGGTCATTGTAGGCTATATTGATGGGGAATACGTCATCAACCCTTCCGAGGACCAGGCCCTTCATTCCGACCTCAACCTCACTGTCGCCGGGACGGAAGAAGCCATTATGATGGTCGAAGCCGGAGCCAACGAACTTTCCGAAGACGTGATGTTAGGTGCCATCCTCTATGGCCATGAAGAAATCAAGGCCATCTGCCGTTTCATTAAAGGGATCCAAGAGGAAGTCGGCAAGGAAAAAATGGCTTTTTCTGTCCACAAGCCGGATGACCAGCTCAGGATCCGGGTGGAGCGGGCCTGCAAGGAAGACCTCCTTCAAGCCCTTCGTTCGGATGATAAGGTGGCCAGAAATGACCGGATCGACCAGATCAAAAAAGAGACCATGGATCAATTTGAAGCGGCCGACTGGGAGACCTTTGCCCAGGAGAAGGGTGATATCGACACCATAATGGAAGAGATCATTCGTGATGAGGTCCGCCGCCTGATTACCGAGGATAAGGTTCGGTCCGATGGTCGGGCTATGGACGAGATTCGTCCCCTCCATGCGGAAGCCGGCGTCCTGCCAAGGACCCATGGATCCGGTCTCTTCTCCCGGGGACAGACCCAGGTCATGTCTGTTGTTACCCTTGGCGGGCCCAGAGATGTGGAATATATCGATGGTCTCCATGCGGAAGAGATTGTGAAAAACTACTTCCACCAATACAACTTCCCTCCCTTCTGCACGGGGGATGTTAAGCCCATGCGGTCTCCCGGTCGACGGGAAATCGGCCATGGACACCTGGCTGAGCGGGCCCTCCTGCCTGTCCTGCCTGACCTGGAGGACTTCCCCTACACTATCCGGGTGGTTTCAGAAGTTCTTTCATCCAACGGCTCCTCCTCCCAGGCTTCCATTTGCGGGTCCACCCTGGCTTTGATGGATGCCGGTGTTCCCATTAAAACACCGGTTGCCGGCATTGCCATGGGTCTAATAAAAGAAGGGGACAAGACCTCCATTATGACCGATATCCAAGGCCTGGAAGACCACCTGGGCGATATGGACTTCAAGGTGGCCGGAACCCGGGAAGGGATTACGGCCCTCCAGATGGATATCAAGATTGAAGGAATTGACAAGGACATCATGACGACGGCTCTTGCCCAGGCCAAGAAAGCAAGGTATGAAATTTTGGATGTCCTGACCGGGGCAATCGCCGAGCCCCGGAAGGAACTCTCTCCCTTCGCTCCTCGGATGATTACCATGCGGATTGATCCGGAAAAGATCCGCGACGTTATCGGCAAGGGTGGGAAGACCATCAACTCCATCATTGAAGAAACCGGTGCTTCCATTGATACGGATGATGACGGTCTGATCACCATCATGTCTGTGGACGGGGAATCCGGTGAGAGAACCCGAGAAATCATTTATAACATCGTCAAAGATGTGGAAGTCGGCGATGTCTATGAGGGGACCGTGGTCCGCATCCTCAAGTTCGGTGCCTTTGTTGACTTGGGATACGGGAAAGAAGGCATGGTCCACATCTCCAAACTGGAAAACCGCCGGGTGAACAAGGTGGAGGATGTGGTCAATATCGGAGATAAGATCAAGGTCAAGGTTATTGAAATTGATGACCAGGGTCGGATCAACCTCTCTCGTAAAGACCTCCTCTAATCCCTTTCTGGATAATTATGAAGAATATCAAGGCTTGGACTTTCGGTCTAAGCCTTTTTCTTTCCCTCCATCTCACTTTGTTCCAAGTTTGGAGGAAGGGAGATTGGAGGGAAAATGTTCCTTCTATTATGGTATAATTAAGGGTAGTGTTAGGAGGTTCCATGGCAGGACAGAATAAGCGGAAACGACAGAATCGAAAGAAAGAGGGGAAGAGAGAGGGACTCCTGGTTTTTGGATTTTTCCTCTTTTTGCTGATGGCGGCGTCCATCTATTTCCAGTCAATGACCGGGATTGTTGGCGCCAAGGTTGGTAATTTTTTCTTTACCCTTTTTGGCCTCATGGCCTATGGCATTCCCCTTCTGTTTTTGCTCTTCCTCTGCACGGAGTGGGCCCGACAGTGGCGGTCAAAATTTGGTGGAAGCGTTCTTTTCGTCTTCGCCCTTTTCTTTTGCCTGTCCCTGGTTCTCTGGACCCGGGTCAACCCGGATGGCTCCTTTCAAACATCCATGGAGATGGCGGGGGAGTGGGGACTGGTAAAAAGAGGTCCCGGCCTTTTTGGCGGCTTCTTTGGTTTCCTCTTTTCCAAGGTCATCGGTTCCATCGGCATCTACCTCCTCTCCTTTTTCTGTGTCTTTTTCTTCCTTCTCCACCTCTTCGATCTTGGCTTTGTGGAGTTTTTCCAAATTATGGGTCATGCCTTCTCCGGTCTCTTTGAGAAGACGAGAAGGTCGGTCCGGGAGTTCAAAGAGGCTTCCAGCCGGAAAAAGGAAGAAAAGAAGAAGGATGACCCCTTCCCCCTAACAAGAGAGGGGAGGAAGGAATCCCAATCAGAGACTTTTAATCAGGAAGTCTCGGGGCCTCTCCTTCAGTTTGATCAGGAGGAATGGAAGGAAGAGAAGAAGGAAGAAGTCCTCCCTGTTAAGAAGGACCCTATCCCTATTAATGATTACGCCCGTCACCAAGGGGTGGACCATTCGATAAAAGATGAATCATTTACTGAATCGGCTGATGAGGACCTTGCTTTTTCTGTGGATAAGAAAGAAGTGGATTATATTCCTCCTTCCTTTGACCTCCTTCGTTCACCGACCCATTCTTCGGACATGAATCCTCAAGTTTTGAAGAAAAATGCCCGGATTATCGAATCCACCCTCGCTTCTTTTGGCATCGAATCCGAAGTGGTCTCCATTCAAAGAGGACCCACGGTCGCTCTTTATGAGCTCAAGCCGGCTGCAGGAGTTAAGGTCTCCCGGATCACCAACTTAGCTGATGACCTGGCCCTGTCCCTGGCAGCAGCGGATATACGGATTGAGGCCCCCATCCCCGGCAAGCCCTATGTGGGGATCGAAGTACCCAATCCCTCTGCAGATATGGTCTGTCTCCGGGAGATTTTTGAAGCACCCGAGTTTAGCCAGGCCAAGGATTCCCTGCCTGTTGCCCTGGGTCAGTCCATATCCGGAAAGCCCATCGTCGCTAAAATTGCCAAGATGCCCCACCTTCTTATTGCCGGGGCAACCGGATCAGGAAAGTCCGTCTGTATAAATACAATTATTCTTTCCCTGATCTATAAATATTCACCTTCCGACCTCAGGATGGTTCTGGTCGACCCCAAGGTGGTGGAGCTTTCCGTTTACAATGAAATTCCCCACCTCTTAATCCCGGTGGTCACCGATCCCAAGAAGGCGGCCAAGGCCCTTTATACTGCCGTCCAGGAGATGGAAAGACGGTTCAAGCTCTTCTCCAAATATTCCGTCCGAGATATCCAAGGTTACCGTGAAAAGTGCCTGGTGGAAGAAGGAATGGAGAAGCTCCCCTTTATCGTCGTGATTATTGACGAGCTTTCCGACCTCATGATGGTAGCATCCAAGGATGTGGAAGCCCACATCACCCGATTGGCCCAGATGGCCCGGGCCTGTGGCATCCACCTGATTATCGCCACCCAGCGTCCCTCGGTTGACGTCATCACCGGAACCATTAAAGCGAATATTCCTTCCCGGATTTCTTTCCAGGTTTCTTCTTCGATCGACTCCAGAACGATTTTGGATCAATCGGGAGCGGAGACCCTTCTGGGGAAAGGAGATATGCTTTATTATCCCTCCAACCTACCTAAGCCCAAAAGGGTCCAGGGAGCCTTTGTCTCTGATGACGAAGTATCCAAGGTAGTTGGATTTATCAAAGAAAAGCACAATGCCCAGTATGACACCAGCTTTATTGAAAAGATTGAAAAAGACCCCTCTTCCGGGAACGATGGGGGAGGGGAGGATGAGCCCATGGATGACCTGATGGATGAGGTCTTGGAGTTTATCTCCCATGAAGAAACCACCTCCATCTCCGGTCTCCAACGTCGCTTCCGGATCGGCTACGCTCGTGCCGGCCGGATTATCGATGATTTGGAATCCATTGGTGCCGTATCTCCGCAGGACGGATCCAAGCCCAGAGAAGTTTTGGTTCAAGGGGATCCTGAGGAATGGAAGGAGAGGAATCTCAATGAACCTGCCGAATAAAATCACCATGGTCCGGATATTGCTTGTCCCCCTTTTCATCGTCTTATTTTACCTCCTCCCTGAGGAGAGCCTCTGGCCGGTCTTCATCTTCATCCTGGCCTCCATCACTGACTTTATCGACGGCCGGATGGCCAGGTCACGGGGTTTAGTTACCACCTTTGGAAAGTTTATTGATCCCCTGGCGGACAAGCTTTTAACCCAAGCGGCCTTTATTCTCCTGGTTGACCGGGGTGAAGTGGCCGGATGGATTGCCCTGGTCATTTTAGCCAGAGAGCTGATGATTACCGCCTTCCGTACCCTGGCAGCTGCTGATGGAATCACCATCGCCGCCTCCATGTGGGGAAAATACAAGACCTTCATCCAGATGCTAGCCATTATTGTCTTTCTTTCCAAGCCCTTCTTGATCCACCGGCTTGGATGGACCTTCCTGGGCTCCTTGTCCACTGTACTACTCTATTTGGCATTAGGCCTGACTATCGTGTCCGGCCTGGACTACCTGGTCAAGAACAAGGAAGTTCTGGACCTGGAGAATGCCTAAAATTGATTTGATCGAATTTAGCGAACTCTCTATAATTATATGAAGGAGGAAGAATGGCCAATCAAAACCTAAAAGTGAGCGACCGCGATAAGGCCCTCCAGATGGCTTTTAATAAAATTGAAAAACAGTTTGGCAAGGGATCAGTGATGAAGTTGGGGGATATGCCCCACATGGAAATTGCTGCCATTCCCACCGGGGCCTTGAACCTGGATATTGCCCTCGGAATCGGTGGAATTCCCCGCGGACGGATTGTGGAACTCTATGGTCCGGAATCTTCCGGGAAGACCACTTTAGCCTTGGAAACCGTTGCCCAGGCCCAAAAGATGGGTGGTATTGCCGCCTTTATCGACGCGGAGCATGCTTTGGATGTGGGCTATGCAAAGAATTTAGGGGTGGATATCGACAATCTTGTCCTCTCTCAGCCGGATGATGGGGAACAGGCCCTGGAAATTTGTGAATCCCTGGTCCGTTCCAATGCCGTTGATATTGTTGTTATTGACTCCGTCGCCGCCTTGGTACCCCGTGCTGAAATTGAAGGAGAGATGGGGGATACCCATGTGGGGCTTTTGGCTCGGTTAATGAGCCAGGCTCTTCGTAAGCTAACACCTATCGTCTCCAAAACCAATACGACCGTCCTCTTCCTCAACCAGATCCGTCAAAAGATCGGGGTTCTTTATGGAAACCCGGAAGTGACTACGGGCGGAATTGCTCTTAAGTTTTACTCCACAGTCCGGATGGAGATCCGGCGGGGTGAACAGATCAAAGATGGCAATGACGTCATCGGAAACCGAACCCGGGTCAAGGTCGTGAAAAATAAGGTTGCTCCTCCATTCAAAAGAGTGGAGTTTGATATTATGTATGGTAGCGGCATTTCCCGCATTGGCACGATTTTAGATACTGCCAACGATATGGGAATTGTGGAAAGAGCCGGTGCCTGGTACAGTTATAATGATGTTAAGCTGGGCCAGGGCCGTGAAAATTCCAAGACCTTCCTTGAGGAGAATCCAGACATTTTGGAAGAAATCGAAGGAAAGGTTCGTGCAACCATCCAGTCCAGTCAGTCCGACAATCGGTTAGGATCTTCGGGTCCTGATCAGGAAGATGCCGTTTCCCCAGTGAGTGACAAGGAAGACGACGACGCATTTTTTGATATCGACTGATTCCCATTAAAAATGTACCTTTATATTCCAGATGAAAGGAGGTGAACGATGGATCTAATCATTATGTCTATCCTGGCCTTTCTCGTGGGTGCTGCTGCTTTCTTCTTTATCGGAGGCAAGGTAAAGGAGAATCAATTTGAGTCGGAGGTAGGATCGGCCAAGTCCTTGTCGAAAAAGATTGTCGATGAGGCTAACCGAGACGCCGAGTCTGCAAAAAAGGAAGCCCTACTGGAAGCTCGGGATGAAATCCATCGGATGAAAGACGAACAGGAAGCCCAATACTTTAAGCGCCAGAGTGAACTCCAGGACATGGAGCGCCGGGTCTTAAAGAGGGAAGATAGTCTTGAATCCAAAACCGCCAGCTTTGAAAGGCGGCTCAACCAGCTTCAATCCGACGAGAAAAAGCTGGCCCAAACAAAGGAGGAGGCTGTTGCCCTCCTTAACAAACACCAGGAAGAGCTGGAGCGGATTTCCGGTTTAACCAAGGACCAGGCTAAGGAAGAAGTCCTGGAGGAGATGAAGGCCAAGACCATTCATGAACAGGCCCAGATTCTCCGAGAATACCAATCGAAAACGGAAGAGACGGCGGAAGATATGGCCCGGGAGATAGTCACTCGGACGATCCAACGCTATGCATCAGACTATGTCGCAGAATCAACGGTAACCGTAGTTTCCTTGCCCAACGATGAAATGAAGGGACGGATTATCGGCCGGGAAGGTCGGAATATCCGGTCCTTTGAGACCATCTCCGGCGTGGACCTGATTATCGATGATACTCCACAAGCTGTTGTCCTCTCCTGCTTCGACCCGGTCCGTCGGGAAAAAGCCCGGGTGGCCCTGGAAAAGCTTATTGCTGATGGCCGTATCCACCCCACTCGAATTGAAGAACTCTACAAAAAAGCAGAGTCCGAAGTTGACCAGACCATCAAAAAGGCCGGTGAAGAAGCCCTTAATGATGTCGGCATTCGGAATATGCATCCCGAATTGGTCTATATCCTGGGTAAGCTTAAATACCGGACTTCCTATGGCCAAAATGCCCTGGCCCACTCCATTGAAGTGGCCCATATTGCCGGCATGCTGGCAGAGGAGGTGGGGGCCAACGTCAAGGTGGCAAAAAGAGGTGGACTTCTCCACGATATCGGCAAGGCCATCGACCATGAGATCGATGCGCCCCATGTCGAGTTGGGCATTAAAGCGGCCCGCCGCTACAAGGAGAAGAAGGAAGTCCTCCACTGCATTGAGTCCCACCACAACGATGTGGAGCCTTCCACGATCGAGGCCCTCTTGGTTCAATCGGCTGATGCGATTTCTGCAGCCAGACCGGGAGCTCGTCGCGAATCCATGGAAAACTATGTCAAGCGCCTGGAAGACCTGGAGGCGATTACCAATTCCTTCAAGGGGATTGAGAATTCTTTCGCGATTCAGGCCGGACGTGAGGTTCGGATCATGGTCAAGCCGGAAGCCATCTCTGAAGACCAGATGACCGTTCTGGCCAATGAGATTGCTCACAAGATCGAAGAAAATTTGGAATACCCCGGCCAGATCAAAATCAACATGATCCGTCAGACCCGTGCACAAGCATTTGCAAAATAAATGAACAAAAGGAAAAGAGCCTATCTTAGGGGATAGGCTCTTTTTTGTACAAAAAGATCGGGAGAAATGATATCATTATTAAAACTTCTACAATGAAAAATGTCCCCCAATAAATAATCGGAAAGAGAGAAAACTATGGACCCATCCCGAAAAATATCCAACAAAGAAATAATTGTATCCGGCCTAGCCCTTTTTGCCATCTTTTTCGGGGCAGGGAACCTCATTCTTCCGCCTATGATGGGGCTAAAGGCCGGGGCCAGCTGGCCGGTTGCCCTATTCGGTTTTCTTTTATCCGAAATTATCTTTCTTTTTATGGGATTTCAAGCGGCCGTCTACTGCGAAGGGGATATGAAGCAATTTGGCCGGAAGTATTCCAGGAATTTTGGGGTCCTGCTGGGAATTATTATCATGCTTTTGATCGGCCCTATCATTGCTGTGCCCAGAACGGCGGCGACCACCTTCGAGATGTCGGTCCTGCCCTTTTTTCCGGACTTCAACCCCATCCTCTTTTCTCTTCTTTTCTTTGGTTTGACCTTTTTCTTTTCCATCAATGGGAGTTCCGTGGTTGATTTCATCGGAAAGTATTTGACCCCGGCCCTCCTCATCATCCTTGTCATTATTCTTGTTATCGGAATTTTTTCCCCCCTGACTTCTTCCGACCAGGTGGTGGAAAACCAGCTGGGAGCAGGCTTTGTCGAGGGTTACCAAACTATGGATGCCATCACTGCGGTTATTATCGCCGCCACCTTCCTCTCCCATTTCAGGGAGGTGGGGATCCAGGACAAAAAAAGCCTGTCTTGGACCATGACCCGGGTCTGTGGGATTGCCTGTTTCCTCCTGGCCCTGGTCTATGGAGGTCTGGCTTACCTGGGAGCTATTTCCTCGACTTTTGCAGATCCCTCAATGCAGAGGACAGAGCTCTTGACAAAAATTGTTGAGATGACCATGGGGTCCTTTGGTAAAATTGCCTTAAGCCTATGCACCTTCCTGGCCTGCCTAACCACTTCCGTCGGATTGACCCATGCTACCTCCCTCTTCTTCCGGGATTTTACCAAGGGAAAGATCTCCTATAAGTTGATGGTGACGGTAACCACCTTGGTTGCCTGTGCCATCTCCCTCCTTGGGGTTGACCGGATCATCTCCTTATCGGCCCCCCTTCTTTTCGTGGTCTACCCGGTCATGATCCTCCTTACCATCCTCAACCTTCTTGACCGAGGACGGATCAGCCACTGGGTATACAAATTTTCCATCAGTTTCACCTTTATTGCCTCAGTGGTCGATAGCATCCGAGCCTATGGCTTTAAAGACCTCTCTCTCGTTAAAGCCTTTGACCACATCCCTCTCGCCGAATACGGTTTTTCCTGGATCTTTTTCTCCTTGTTGGGTGTGATTGTCGGCTACATCTTCTCCAAAATCAAGGAGAAGAATTAGTCCTCATCCTTCTCCTTATCCATGGTCTCCTTCTGCACTTGTCTGTTTTCTCTAGCGTGGATCCTATCTCCGGGCCGGATCTTCTTCCCGCAGTGGGGGCAGGCCGGGGGAAAGGGGATCATCTTTCCAAGGTGAAAGCCGCAATGAGGACAGCGCCAGAGGTTATAATCCAGATAGGCAGCCAGGATAAAGACCAGCAAAAGGACCAACTCCAAGATAGGGAGCTGGTCCTTATTTTTATTAAGGAAAAAAATGACTAGAGAGCCCACCATGGCCAGGCGAAGAATGAGGTGGAGGATTCTGGTCGTTCGGAGGCTCATTCTTCCACCTCGTCGAAAGTTGCTTCATCCTCGGGTTCATAAGCGATCAGATAGCGAAAGCTTCCACGGCGGAGATTTGTCTTACGACCTTGTTTTAGGCGGAGGTAGGTCATTTCAAAGATAAGAAGGACCACGAGTGAAAGGGCGGATGTAATGGCCCCATAATTCAAATAGGGCGGGGTATAGGTCATGGAAAAACGGTGGCTTCCTTCAGGAACGGAGACCAGGGTCAGACCGTCCAAGCCTTTTTGACTATGGACCAGTTGGCCATCCACAAAGAATGTCCAGCCCTCATCATAGGGAATGGAGAGGAGGAGGTAGGGAGTATTCTTTTTTGCCTGAAAGCTTCCTTCCAAGTAGGTATCTTGCCAATAAGTCACTTTCAGGCCATTCGTCTCTTGGAAATTCTTGGCCTGGTCCCAAGCCATTTCATTAAAGCGGAAAAGGGAGATGTTATTGATGGTGAAGTTAGTTTTCTTCTTATCGAGAGTCACCTTCAAATTCTGGGCCCGACTTGGGTCAGATTTTGCCGCCACATTATAAACCTGGGAAAAGCTGAAGGATGAGTTTCGTTTTGAAGGCAAGGGGTCGCCATTTAAAGAAAGTTTGGAGTTCTTCTTATTGAGGGTGTTGGAGATGGATAGATAATAGGAGGCTCCTTTTTCTGTTTGAAAATGGTAGTTGAGGGAGGCTTCTTTTCCGTCTTCAATCTGGCGGAAGCGGGAGAGATTGTCCTTGGACTGACTTTCCTTCATATTCTTTCTTTCTGTCAGATCACAAACCTCTCGTTGGAAGTAGTTGATGGACCCGGGATTGCCATCCAAAAAGTTAGCGATCATATCCTGACTATCCACGGGGTTCTTCCGTCCAAAATGAAAGTTCCGGATTCCTTCTTCAGCGAGAAGGCCCAGGGGTAGGGCTTGGTCCAGCTCATAGACATCCATATATGGCGTGGATCCCACCTTTTTCATATCTCGAATGTCCGGCCGGTAGGAGTTTTTTTTGAAATGGGAGTAATAGGGAACCTGGCCATTATCTTTTACTTTGGAAACCAGGTAATAGCGGAGTCCAAATAAGCCATCCGTCAACTTGGTGGGGTTGGATCCCGTTACAGAATTGGAGGTTACCGGAAAACCCAGACCCGACATGACATCAACCGTTGTCCGGTTCAAATCCGAATTGAAATGGGAGAGACAGGGATAAGCAAACCGCATACCGTCGTTATTGTCATGCTGAAAGTCCTTTTCAATCCGGTAAAAGTCATTTTCTCCCGGCAGGATCTCATCAACAGTCTCTTTTAAAGCTTGTTCAAAAAAGCGGAATTGCTGGTGAGATTCGTAGTCATAGCAGCCCGTCAGGAAGGCCCCGTGGATTCCCATCTCCACAAAGGTCACCAGGGCCAGGATTCCTGTCAACTGGCGACGGAAAAGTAAAGATGGGGAAGATGCCCTGGCATGAAGGAGATAGACCAGAACAAGGATGATAACTCCGGTTGCCAGGAGGTGGTAGAGGGTCAGGAAATCCTTAAAGCGGTCCAGATTAAAATAGAGGTAGGCCAGTAGACCGCCGTAAAGGACCAGGGTGGCGAGATAAGCAATGGGGCGGGTGGACCTGATCCGGTCAAAGGACCGGTAAGCCAGGTAGACCATGAAAAAAGACATGAGCCAGGAGTAGCGGTAAATATACCAAAGAGGGTGTTGCATCCCATGCCATATCATGTTAAGAGCATCAATTCCCATGGAGAAATAAAGGACAGCCAAGACGAAGAATGCCCCTAATTTTTCCCGGAAGGAAATGCCCTTTTGAAAAAAGTAGAGGATAATCAGGATATTCACCAAGCTACCCACGAAAATATTAGGCAAGCCGTAGGGGACCTGGTCATAGGAAAAAGCACCGGGAATAATCTTGGCAAAAAAGTCAAAGGGGGGATAGTTCCATTCGATTTTCGGAAGGAATTCCTGGGTGTAGGATCCCTTGGATAAGACAATGGAATAGAGGGTGGGCGCCAAAACAACTGCTGCCAATCCTGCCCCGATAAGGGAGTAAAGGAGGAAACGGACAAATTGGAAGAAACGGTCCTTGACCCATTCTTTTTGAGAAAAGTTGATATCCCTGGGCGCACGAATCAAACTAAAGACCGAATAAAAGGCCAAAAAAAGACAAGCCATGAAGGCCATATAGTAGTTCACCAGGATCATATAGGCCAGAGAGAGGGCATAGGGGAGGGGGTTCTTTCCCTCAAAAAGTCGCTCCAAGAACAAGACCACCAGCGGAAAGACCAAGATAACATCCAGCCACATGTGGTTGAGCATAAAAGCCACAGCAAAGGAGAGGACGCCATAAAGGGTGGAAAAGAGGACCACTTTTCCGTCCTGTCCCTTTTCATGGCCCATCAAAAAGATAGAGAAGTTTAGACCGGCTAAGCCGATTTTCAGGCATTGGACGATCTGGATAGCAAAGGGAAGGTCTTCCCTGGAAAAGAGGAAGAAAATGAAATGGAGGGGGCTGAGCAAGTAATAAGAGTAGGTCCCGGCCATCCCTCCGCCCAAGGATTTTGTCCAATTGTAAAAGAAGCCCCCCGGTTCCGATAGGCTATGACGGAAAGCCTCATAGAAGCCCACATATTCGTGGCGAAGGTCCACAGCCATGGTGGTATTGGGCCCGAAGGGGAAGATTCCGGACACAACAAAGCCGGGGATTAAGAGCAGGATGGGCAGGAGAAAAGAGGCCAGAAGGATTAAAGCCCGCTTGGAAAAAGCAGGCTTGGTCCGAACTCGTAAAACGGTGTCCATGCCACGGTAAACTTTTTTTACATTCATGGATACTTCCTTTAATGGATTATTACTTTACTTTGTAGGAATCTCTCAGGGAGACAATTTCGTTGAAAATCCGATGGTCAGCCCTTGACTTCGTGTCTTCAATAAAGAAGCCCTTCCGCATGAACTGGACCTGTTTTCGACCTTCCTGGGCCAGGTAGGGCTCCACATAGCAAGATTTCAAGACTTTGAGGGAGTCCGGGTTGATGAGCTCCGTATAGTCGCGGTCATCCCCATCCGGATTCTCCACAGTAAAGAGCTTGTCATAGAGGTTGACCTGGCATTCGATCCCTTCTTTCACAGGAACCCAGTGGATGGTTCCCTTGATCTTCCGGCCGTCAGCGGGATTCCCACCCTGGGAATCGGGATCGTAGTCGGCGTGAACACAGGTCACTTGGCCATTATCATCCGTCTCATAGGAGGTGCATTTGACCACAAAGGCGTTCATAAGCCGGACTTCATTGCCGGGGAAGAGACGGAAGTATTTCTTGGGTGGGTCAACCATAAAGTCATCCCGATCAATCCAAACTTCTTTGCCGAAGGGGACCTGATGAGTTCCCATGGATTCATCCTTGGGGTGGTTTTTGATGGTGCAGACCACGGTCTCCTCTTCGGGGAAATTATCGATCACCAACTTGACGGGATCCAGGACGCCCATCACTCGGGGAGCATGTTGGTTGAGGTCATCCCGGACGAAATACTCCAGGTATTGGAAGTCGACAATAGAGTCGGTCTTAGAGACACCAACAGCCTCAATAAAATTCCGGATGGCTTGAGGAGTATAGCCCCGACGCCGCATGCCGATCAGGGTGGGGAGGCGGGGGTCATCCCAGCCGTCCACCAGGCCTTCCTCCACGAGATAGCGGAGTTTCCGCTTGGACATGACGGTGTAGGTCATATTGAGACGAGCAAATTCAATCTGTCGGGGCTTATTTTCCACCTGGGTTTCCTCGACGACCCAGGTGTAGAGGGGGCGGTGGGCTTCAAATTCCACCGTGCAGAGGGAGTAGTTGATCCCTTCAAAAGCATCCTCCAAGGGATGGGCAAAGTCATACATGGGGTAAATGCACCATTTTGTCCCGGTCATGTGGTGGGGCTTGTGGGCAATGCGGTAGATGACAGGGTCCCGCATATTCATATTTCCGGAGGCCATATCAATTTTTGCCCGTAAAGTTTTTTCGCCGTCCTTAAATTCACCGGCCCGCATCCGTTGGAATAGGTCCAGGTTCTCCTCGACAGACCGTTCCCTGTAAGGGGATTCTATCCCGGGGCGGTTAAAGTCGCCACGGCTTTCCCGGATTTCCTCAGCCGTCTGGTCATCCACATAGGCCTTGCCACGACGGATAAGGTGGAGGGCCGCCTCATACATCTTTTCAAAGTAATCCGAGGCATGGAAAAAGCGGTCACCCCAGTCGAAGCCTAACCAATGAATGTCCTCTTTGATGGCCCGAACAAAGGCTTCATCTTCCTTAACCGGGTTGGTGTCATCCATCCGGAGATTGCAGAGACCCCCATATTTTTCGGCCGTACCAAAGTCCAGGCAGATGGCCTTGGCATGGCCGATGTGGAGAAGGCCATTGGGCTCCGGGGGAAAGCGGGTGTGGATATTTTGGCCATGAGTCCGTCCACCGGGTTTTTGTTCTTCATCAATAATTTGGTGGATGAAGTTGCTGGTGCATTCATCCTGAACGGAATTTGTATCGATCGTGGGATTCATAAAAACTCCTCTCTGATATGCTCAAGTGATTGGTCTATTTTACCATGTTTAAAGGGAAAAGGCCTGGCCAGAATCTCCAGCAAATATTCTAGCATCCTCAAAATCCTCCCGAGATCATAGTGGAGGGGAGAGGAGACCGACCAAGGCCGTGGTTTTCAAAATATAAATTATGTCACAAAATACATATTTTGTGACAACAGAGGGGGCCCGGACAAATAAGCCCGGAAGCCAGTCTACCAGGGCTTTCTTGGCACCTTGAAGACTTCCCCGAAGAGCCATCCTGTCTTCGACAATTTCCTCTTTCTTTCTGCGGACAATTTGATATAGAGACGGTGAATGGCTTGGAGATCTTCCCTTGTTGGTTCTTCTTCACCGTAACGGAAAGCTTCCAAACTCGCTTGGACCTCATTGATCTCCTTCCAATCATACTTGACGTAAAGTTTATCCAGAAGGTCTTTAACCGTGTCCTTCCTTTGGATGGATAGTCCTTCCTCTTGACCCATACGCTTTATCTCTGTCCAGATTCGATCCATGGTTTCCCTTGGACCGGTTTTTGCCCGATCCAGAGATGCCGGCAACTGACGTTCTTTCCAACGTCGGTCTTTTCCGATGACATAAAAGGCCAATCCCAAGGCGAAGACGAGGATAATTAAGCCGAATACCATCCATTTCGCTCCAGAGGCCTCCAGAGGGCTTTTAGGCGATTTTTCATCCTCAGAGGTATCGTTGTCTATTGGCGTTGAAGATTCTTCGTCTATTGACGCCTCAGGCCCTGATTCTTCGGAAAGATCTTCTGAGGATTCTTGGCTATCTTCCGGTTCCTCCGGAGTGGGTTGATCGTCCGGATGGTTTAAGGATAAACCGGATAAGGTCTCCATATGTGAAGATGGTGTGGCTTCGACAGGAATCCATCCCAAACCTTCCATATGGACTTCACACCAAGCGTGGGCCTGGTTGGCGGTTAAGGTTCGGTTGGCCACATCATCCGGCGCAATGTCCATAAAAGGCAGGACAAATCCTTCGGCGTATCGGGTTTCATAACCCAGGTCCCTCAACAGGATGGTCATGGCTGAGGCAAAGTAAACGCAATAGCCTTCCTTATTTGTCAAAAAGTTATCAATAAATAATTCATCATCAGAAATCGTGGAGGCATTTAAATTATAGCTGTAGTTCCGGGAGAAATGGTCTTGGATTTGGCTAACCAAGCTGGCAAAGTCTTTTTCTTCCCCATAGACAATCTCATGAAGGCTAGAGTCCAAGACAGCGACATTATTCTCCAAGGCCCTCTCCCCCTTCACCCTTGTCGGTGTGTAGGAGGCCAGGCTTTGGGGATCCACCACTTTTCTCAGGGGAATATAGTGGTCTATGGAGACCATGCCGAATTCATGATAGGGAGATTCCGAGACCACCATCCCATTCTCGCTATAGAGAAAAGAATTGTTGATCTGAAGCCCGGTAAAGGGATCCATTGGATTGATTGGGCCATCAGGAGCCTGAAGAAGGCGGCCTAAAAGTCCGGGCTTTCCCGGTGTGAAGACCACCTTGGTGTCTCTATGGGGTCGCTGGATGAGGATGGTGGGTTTAATCAGACCATCCTGGAGAGCCCGGTCTCGGACAGCCTTATCCGTAAACCAGAAGCTTTTGGCCTTATCCGAAGTGACATCGTCAAAAAAATTCAAATCCCAGGGAAAGACCTTTAGGATTTGTTCATTTTTATAGGACCAGGAGTGTCCATCGAAGGCATCATAGGTTGACCCACGCAGGTAAAGGGCATCCGGGCCGGCAGTCACATCGATATAAGGGTCCTCACTAGGCTTTACGGGACCGCCGACATGAAGGTTTCCCTGAGGATAAAAACCTAACTCCTTTAAAGAGAAAGCGGTAACCTCTCCCCCTTCCATGGGCCTCTTATCATTGAGGAAGCGGTGGAAGTCGGGATTGAAGAAGGTATCGCTGGGGATAACCAGGGAAAGGAGGAAGGTCAGGCCCACTAAGGTCAACCCGAAGCTGATCGGGGGTCTTTGGTCCCTTCCGGCCGGATCCTGTCTAAAGGCATAGGAAGCGTAGACACAAAATAACCCGGCAAGAAGAGCCGGCATCCACCGTAGATCAACGGTTAAATCTTCAATAAAAAAGAGAGGGCCAATCAAAAAGAGGAGGTTTAGCAAAGGAATGGGCAGGGCCCAAATCGTCAGGACAGAAAGAAGAGAGCTTCCAAACAAAATAAGATTGGGAATCGACTGAGGCATAAGCAAAGGATCTTCTATTGAGGTGGCTTGAATCCAACCGAGAATCCGTTGAAAGGCCCCTTCCTTTGACAGCCAAAATGAAGGAGAAAGAAAGGACAGTCCGAAATCTGAACCGCTTACCCACTGGACAATCAAAAGGAGAAGGGATAAAGCGACAATCGGAAGTGAAATCTTCCAATATTTGAAAACAAGTCCTGAAAGAAGGCAGACCGATAGAACGATGGCCAGACTGAATAGGAAGTTGACCCCCACAGAAGGAGCATACTGTCCAACAAGACGAAGTCCGAAATAGCTTAGACAGAGGGCGAATACCGAAGAGGTTAGCCAGGATTGAAGGGTCTGCGCCCATTCTTTTTTAGTTTTCATGGCCCCCTCCCTTCTCTTCATCCAACCATAGGCAGGAAAAATCAGCTTTTTTTACCTTTTCTACCATATCCGGATCATTCATAGAAAGATAGGATAAACAAATGAAATAGATCCCCAACTCATAGGCCTGGATTAGGGCCCCCAAGGACTCCTGGTCAAAGCGCTGGATAAAGATAACCTGGGCTTTATCACCCATGGGCTCAATCTTCCAGTTAAGGCCCCCGGTTCGGAAAGGGAGCCTGGCTAACCAAAGTCGGAGCTTTCCCTCTTCAGCGATGGAGGGAAAGGTCTTATATTGGCCTTGGACATCCGAAATGCGGACGACCTGCCTCCGGTCCAGCATGGTCTTGGAAAAAGTATAGATCTGGTCAAGGAAGAAATTCCGGTCCATGAGCAGGCGGAGCCGGTCTCCATGAAGGTCCGTTTTTTTCGCTGTCATAAAGTGGGGCGAAGGTCCTTCCACATCTGCTGTATGGACGATGATCCGGAGGGGTTCCTGGTCAGTATCCGAATAGCGTTTAACCATGAACTCCTGGAGGCGGGCCGTTAACTTCCAGTGGACATGAGCCATGGACTCTCCTTGGGCTAGGGGATCGATAGAAAAAAGATCATCCGTTACTGTGGTTAAGTTTTTTTTCTGAATGGGGTCCCCGAGTTCATCAGCAAGGGAGGTCAGTCCGGATCCGGCCTCTCCGCGACTCAGGCTGGGCAGGGCATAGCAGTGGACCATATGGCTGAGCCGGTCCTGGCTGAAGGACATCCGGATGAAGCCCAGGAAGTCCTCATAAATGGGTTCTTTGGTTTCCAGGGTGTAAGTTCCCGTAAAGGGCAACATAAAAGCCAGATCTACTGTCCGGGTCTCCTTAGGCTGGAGCATGACTTCCATGGGTTTTTCTTTTTTCCCCTGGACAATTTTCAAGTCGGGAAAGAGGAGAAAAAAGGCCATAAACGGAGATTCATTGGTCAGCTGGCAGATCCAATGACCTTCCTGGCCCCTTTGGAGGACTTGTGGACGGATGGTCAGCTTGGCCTTGAGTTTCCGGTCGGAGAGCTTGGAGAAGATGATGGACAGAATGGGTAGGAGGGTCCAAAAGATAATAAAAATATGGGGAAATGGCCGTAATTGTAAGTTGGCCAGGACGAAAAGAACCAGCCAACCCAGAGCCCAGAAAAAAAAGCGGGGTCGGATGGCTTTCATCGGGGGGCGACCATTTCTTTCAGGAGGCGGTCGGTGACGTCAGCGGAAGTCATGCCCTGCCCCCGGGCCTGGGCCTTCATGATCATCCGATGGTCAAGGACGTCGTGGGCCATCCGTTGGATATCATCCGGCTTGACATAGGTTCGACCTTCCATGAGGGCCAGGGTAGAGGCAGCTTTGAGGAGCATGATGGAGGCGCGGGGGCTGACGCCCAGTTCCACCCATTCGGATTCACGGCTACCCCTGGTTAGGGAAAGGAGGTAGTGCTTGACTTCATCGGATGCCGTGACATCTTCCACGGCTTCGCGGATTTGGCGGATTTCGTTCCCATCCGCGACCACTCGAACGGTCTCGGAAAGATGCTTAAGGGCATCCTTGTCCATAATCAGCATTTCTTCTTCTTTGGAAGGATAGCCGATGGATAGGCGCATCATAAACCGGTCCATCTGGGCTTCCGGCAAGGGGTAGGTACCCACATGTTCGACCGGGTTTTGGGTGGCCATGACCATGAAGGGTTGGGGCAGGATGTAGGTCTTTCCCTCCACGGTGACCTGGCCCTCTTCCATGGCTTCCAAAAGGGCTGACTGGGTCCTTGGAGAGGAACGGTTGATTTCATCAGCCAGGAGGATTTGAGTCATGGCTGCCCCTTCGCGGAAGACAAATTCCGATGTTTTGGGGTTGTAGATGTTAAAGCCCGTTACATCCGAGGGCATGAGGTCCGGGGTAAACTGGATCCGTTGGAAGTCCAGGCCTACAGCCCGGGCAAGAGCTCGGGCTACTGTGGTTTTCCCGATTCCGGGCACATCCTCCAAGAGAACATGACCCCCGGCCAAGAGGCAAATGAGCATCTTTCGGATGACGACTTGGTTACCCACGACGGATTCTTTTATTGAAGTCAAGACCTCTTCGGTGAGCTTCTGCGTTTTTCCCGCGGCTTCTTTTACACTAATCTTTCCTACTTTCATGACAAATCTCTCCTCATTGAACAAATTTTACCTATCCGGTATATGGCCAAATCCGCCCTTGTCGGACTTGTATCCATTTTGTTACCTATCTTTTTCAATTATACCTCATGGAAAGACAGGGAACAAATCCTCCTTCTCCCCCTTCCTCCCCCACTATGGTAAAATGCAGGGAGAAAGAAAAGAGGACACCATGACTGATTATTTACCGCTTCCTCTCGAGGATTACATCAATTACCTAAAAACCGTCAAGGGATTGGCCCCTACCAGCATCCGGGAATACACCTATGACCTGACCGCCTTTTTCCGCTTCCTTCGAAAGAGGAAGGGTGGTTCGGAATTCCGCCGGATGGAATTTGATGCCATCCCTATTGAAGATATGGGAATCGAAGATATCCAGAAAGCCAGCCTCCACGACCTTCAAGCCTTCCTGGCCTTTAGCGAGGATGGGGATATGCCTTCCGCTAACCGGAGGGCCAGAAAAACTTCCGCCCTCCGGGGCTTTTTTAAGTATTTGGTGGTCTTTGAAGAAGTCCTGGATAAAAACCCCATGGATAAGCTCACCACGCCGAAAAAGAAAAAAAGGCAGCCGGTCTACCTAACCCTAGCAGAGGCCATCGAGCTGATTGACCAAGCTTCTCGGGAGGAAAATCGCTTTTTTCGCCTCCGGGATGTAGCCATCCTGGTGACCTTCTTGACCACGGGGATCCGCTTGAGCGAGCTGGTCTCCCTCAACCTCAATTCCCTAAAAGATGATCATTTTAATGTGATTGGGAAGGGGGATAAGGAAAGAACGGTCTACATTACCGAGGCCCTCCAGGCCGCCCTCTCCTCCTACCTCTCGGTCCGCCCCATTGTTCCCGGCGAATCCGCCCTCTTTCTCTCCTCCCGAAAAAAACGGATGAGCCAGAGGGCTGTCCAACACCGGATTGAAAAGATCCTCCGAGATGCCGGCTTCGATACCTCCCGCTATTCCGTCCACAAGCTCCGTCATACGGCCGCTACCCTCATGTATAAGGAAGGGGTGGACATTCGGACCCTTCAAAAAATATTGGGCCATGCCTCCATCGGCACGACCCAAATATACACCCACGTGGATGACCCTATGGTGAAACAGGGGATGGAAAAAAACCCTCTTTCTCAGATGGACCTCCCCCACCTCGATCCAAACAAGGGGGAAGAGAACTAGCCCTTGAGTCCCCGGGATTGGCGGTCCATATCCTCCACCACAATGTCAAAAATCTCGCCCAGGCTCCGGCAGTATTTCAGAACATCCCAGGGCTCATTGGTGTGGTAGTGGATTTTGATCAGGTCATCGCCCCCCACAGCCAGGAGGCAGTCCCCTTTAAAATTATTCTCAATGTAGTCATGGATCGCATCCTCATCCAGACCTTCTCCTTCAATCAAAAGCTGGGTATCGTAGCGATATTCGGTTTCTTGCATGATTCTTCCTTTCTAGGCTCCTAATATTGGGAGCTTTTCTTTTTCTTTATCCGTTGGACAATTCCTTTTTTCATAATATATAGGGCCTCTACCATGATGACGCCTAGGGCGATGGAGAGGGCCAGGGACAGGGTCTCGATCATCTTCCGGGTGGCCAGGGCCGAATCTCCGGTGATAAAGCCCACAACCATCTGAAAGAGCTGCATCCCCGGAACCAGGGAGGCCAGGGCCGGGATCAGGAATAGGGTGACCGGGCCTTTCAGGATCCTGGACCCCTCCTGGGCACACCAGGCAATGAAGGCTGAGGAGAGAAAGGCGGCAGGAACGATTCCAATTTTATGCCAGGTGGAGGTGTAAATTCCCCAGCCGAAAAAGGCCATAAAACCTGCCGTGACCGCCATTTTTTTTGAATCCCCCAGAGCTAGGGCAAAGAAGGTTACCCCTAAAAGAGCCCCCAGACATTCCCATAAAATGAGGAGGTAGGGATTGGAAAGGAAGAAATTTTCAATCATAGAGACCTCCTAAAAAATCCAGTTAATGATTAAAAGGGAGAAGCCGGCTCCGAAGGCCAAGGCTAAGGCGGTGGCCATGGCGGAAAGAAGGTTGCCGGCTGCGGTGATATAGTCCCCCTTCATCATATCCCGAATGCCATTGGTAAAGGTCGTTCCCGGAAAGAGCATGATGAGGGAACCCAAAATCATAGGATCCATCCGGACGGAGGGGATGAGCTTGGAGAAAAAGGCCAGGAAAAAACTGGCAATGACGGTCTTAAAAAAGGCCGGGGTGAAGGTTTGGTCGATGTTCTTGGGAAGGACAAAATCCGTCACCACCGTAAGATAAGCGGCGACACCGGCCAGGAAGGACTCCAGGATCCCCCCGCCCCCCATCATGCAAAAGCCCCAGGCAAAGGGGAAGTTCATGAGCCGGGCATGGGGAATCTTCTTTTTTTGTTGAGAGAGAAGGACCAGGTCCATATACGCCTCATCCAGGGTCATCTGGTGGGAGGTTAAAGCCCGGGAAATCTCATTGACCCTTTGTATCTTGTAAAGGTCAAAGAAACGGGACTTGATCCGCTTAATGGCCGTGATATAGGTTTTATCATCAAAGGTAATGGTGACCATTAAGGCCGTGAGCAAACTCACCACGTCCACGTCCTGGTGGTCAGATAAAGCCAGGATCCTCTCCATGGTGTCCTCCACCCGGTAGGTTTCAGCAGCTGAAGAGGTCAAAATCGATCCGGCCAAAAGGGCAATCTGAAGGATTTCCTTATCCCGACTATGCAGTTGTCCTTCCCGGATTTCCATGTCCATGGGCCATCCCCTCCCCTATCAGTCTTTGCTTATTATATCAAAGGCGGAGAGAAGAAAGCGCAAAAAATAAATTTGCATTTTCTCCATCCATCTCATATAATATCTATGTTGCCCAATATGCGGGTGTGGCGGAACGGCAGACGCGCTAGTTTCAGGGACTAGTGAGAGCAATCTCGTGAAGGTTCAAATCCTTTCACCCGCATCAAAAAAAAGAGGACCTTGAGGTCCTCTTTTTTTTGATCATTTTTCTTTCTTATTTCGAACAAATGGCTAGCTCCAAAGGCGTATAGTCTTTTTGCGTAGCTCTGGCCACATTTTCATTGGTTAGCATACCCAGATAACAATTAACCCCCTTTGCCAAGGCCGGATCAGCGATTGCAGCCTTTTCCAGGCCCAGGTCAGCTATTTTCAGGCCATACCGGAGGGTGGCGTTGGTTAAGGCGATGGTGGAAGTCCTGGGAACAGCCCCCGGCATATTGGTGACGCAGTAATGAATTACCCCCTCTTCAATATAGATGGGGTCATCATGGGTGGTTGGCCTTGAACTTTCTGCACAGCCGCCCTGGTCAATGGACACGTCCACAAAGACGGCTCCATTCTTCATCATTTTCAGATGACGGCGGCGGATGAGCTTGGGCGTAGCCCCACCGGGGACCAAAACCGACCCGATAACCAAATCCGCATCCTTAAGCACCCTTTCAATATTGGAGTCGGAGGAGACCAAGGTTTGAACATGGGCGCCAAAAATATTGTCCAAGTATTCCAGCTTCTTAATTGACCGGTTGAGGATGGATACATTGGCCCCCATACCCAAGGCGATTTTACAGGCATTGGCGCCGACCGCTCCGGCTCCCAGGATAACCACGTTGGCCTTCGGAGTCCCCGGCACGCCGGCGAGGAGGATTCCCGCCCCACCAAAGGGTTTCTCCAAGTACTTTGCCCCTTCCTGGATAGAAAGCCGCCCTGCAATCTGGGACATGGGGGCCAGGCAGGGCAAGGATCCATCCTCTTCTTCGATGGTCTCATAGGCCACCGCCTTGATCTTATGGTCTAAAAGGGTCTCAGCCTGGTCAGGAGCGGCAGCTAGGTGGAAGTAGGTGAAGAGGATTAGGCCCTCTCTTAAGAAGGGATATTCCTCCTCCAGAGGTTCCTTGACCTTGACCATCATCTCCACCTTGGACCAAACCTCTTCCGCCCGATCTAAAACGGTGACGCCCAGAGCTTGATAATCCTCATCAGGAAATCCTGATCCCAGGCCGGCTCCTTTTTCTAAATAAACCTCATGACCGTGGGCAATAAAATCCCTGGCCCCATCCGGTGTCAATCCTACACGGTATTCATTATTCTTTATCTCTTTTACACAGCCCACTTTCACGGCAAGACCCTCTCTTTCATCGAACCGGAATTCTCTAGTTCCGGCTTGGAAAAAACTCCTTTTAAGCTTATCACAAGAAAAAGAAGAGGGAGAAAAATCATCTTATTTTCAGCAAAAAAAATGCCGCCTGACGGGCCGGTGATCAAACCGGTCCGCCAATTCGGGCAGCATTTCATTTATTAAATATTTGGGATAAGTAGGGGTTGACCCGGGTGCAGGGTCGACTTACCCAAATTATTTAACCGATAGATTTCTCGAACAAGCTCTCGGGTATCCCTATTTTTTCCCCGGCTTTCTTTTTTGGCCAGGGCCCAAACCGTGTCCCCTTCCTGAACAATAATTCGTTTGCAGGATGGGTTTTGGCTTTGAACTTGATCGGCCATCCCGTAGGCCATCCGGTTGGACATCCAGGTAAAACCGGCAAAAAAGATGGCAAAGAGGAAAAGGCCGGTAACAAAAAGGAAGCTGATAAATCTTCTTTTATTCACAATTAGGGTTCTTTTTTTCATGGGTATTTCTCCTTTTAGAACATTTGTTCGATCTGTCTCTAGAATACACGAACAAATGTTCTTTGTCAAGAAAAAACAGAGAGAAAGTGAAAGAATCACTTTCTCCCTGTTTTTTGTTTATTTTATAATTCCTTGTCCAGAGATTCCAGGCTAAATAGAAGGGCTAATTTGGCTTGGTCATAGACCAATCCTCCCTGGTAGTAGGCAATATAAGGCGGCCGGAGGGGGCCATCGGCAGAAACTTCAATGGATGACCCGTCAATAAAGCCCCCGGACGCCATGATAACCTGGTCGCTGTATCCGGGCATGGACCAGGGATAGGGCACGACCTCAGCGCCCACACTAGCTGCCTTTTGGATGGCCCGGACAAAGGCAATAAGGCGGTCGGGATCCTGTAAAGCAATGGCCTGGATGATATCGGACCGGGGATCATCCATGGCGGGATAGCAGGTATAGCCCATATCCTCATAGACCTTGCAAAATAGGAGGGCTCCTTTTAGGGCTTCCATGGTCACATGGGGGGCCAGAAATAGGCCTTGGAGGGTGGTCCGTGTCGTCCCGAAGGTCAGGCCCGTATCCTTGCCCAGACCGGGTGCCGTCAGATGGTTCATGCACCGGGTGACCAGGTCTTCCCTACCTGCAATATAGCCGCCGGAGACAGCAATACCGCCTCCCGGATTTTTAATCAGAGAACCGGCTAGAATATCCGCCCCCACTTCCAGGGGCTCGCGGGTTTCGGTAAATTCCCCATAACAGTTATCGACCATCACGATGGCCTCCGGCTGGCGGGCTTTAATAAAGGAGATGGCCTGACCCAACTCATCAATGGTGAAGGCTCTCCGGTCCGTATAGCCGGTGGACCTCTGGAGTTCGACCAGGTGAACCGGATCCTTTAAAGCCAGGTCCAAGGCCTCATAGTCGATCCCTCCTCCCTCCAGGAGGGGGATGGCGGAGTAGTCAATCCCCTTTTCTAAAAGTGTCCCCACTTCCTCCCCTTTAACGCCAATGACTTCCTGGAGGGTATCGTAGGGCTGGCCCGTAACCGCCAGCATCCGGTCTCCCTTGGAAAGCAAGGCAAAGAGTACCGTAGAGAGGGCATGGGTCCCCGAGGCGATGGAGGGGCGGACGATGCAGGCCTGGGCACGAAAGACATCCCGAAAGATGGCCTCCGTTTTGTCCCGCCCGCTATCCCCATACCCATAGCCGGTAGCGGAGAAGAAGTCCGCCTGGGAGAGACGATTGTCCTGGAAGGCATGGAGAACTTTGAGCTGGTTATAGGAGCGAATGTCCTCCAGGGCCTGGAAGCGGTCTTTCAGACCGGCCTCGGCGGTTGAGACTCTTTCGATGGCCTCCTCCCCAATGCCAAAGGATGAAAGATAGATGTCATGCAGGTCTTTATTTTTCACTTTGTCGATTCCTTTTCTAAAAAATTTTTTGCTAACTCCACCATGGTCTCGAGGGCCTCTTCCCGATCCCGGTCCTCATTCAGTCTAAAGTGGTAGGCCTCCTTATAGCGTTTAAACCAGGTCACTTGTCGCTTGGCATAATTTCGGGAAAATTGCTGGATTAAGCGAACCATTTCCTTCTTGGTCACCAAACCGCGAAAATACCAGCCGACCTCCTGGTAGCCTATGGCTGAGGCCGCCTGGGACTTTCTGGGCCATCCCTCCTCCCGGAGCCTGCGGTTTTCCTCGACCAAGCCTTCATCCACCATGGAAAGAACGCGGTTATTGATAGCTTGGTAAAGGTCCTGACGGTCTTTTTCCAAAATAAAGATCAGGGGGTCCCAGCGGTTAGAGAAGGCCTCCTCCTGTTTTTTTTCCGACATGGGCTTCCCTGTCGTGTAGAAAATTTCCAGGGCTCGTATGATCTTCTTCCGGTCACCCGGAAAAAGGGTCCGGGCCGTGACAGGATCCACTTCAGCAAGACGGTCCAAAAGGACCTGGCCTCCCTCCCGATCATAGTCGGCATGGAGTTTCTTCCGGAGGTCCTCATTGATATTCAGCCCACCAAACTGGAAATCGTGGAGGATGGCATCCATATAAAGGCCGGTCCCTCCGACGAAAAGGGGAACTTTCTTTTCTTTACGGATTTCCCGGATGGCTTGGTAGGCCAGGCCCTGGTAATCTTCGGCAGTAAAGCGGTCACCGGGGTCGACCACATCCAGGAGATAGTGGACAAGGTCTCCCCTCTCTTCCTTGGTCGCCTTGGCTGTTCCAATGTCCATTCCCCGGTAGACTTGCATGGAATCCATGGAGACGATTTGGGCATCAATGGCCGTGGCCAGAGACAAGGAGAGGGAAGTTTTTCCCACCCCTGTCGGGCCAACTAAAAAAATAATCTTTTCTGGCATGGCCCCCCCTACTTATTCCTTAAGAAGCGGTTTTCCAAGTCTCTTTTGGTCCTCACGATGACGGTAGGACGGCCATGAGGGCAGGTCAAGGGATAGGCACAGGAGCGAAGGGCTTGGTAGAGAGCCTCCACTTCCTGGGGATGGAGACTATCCCCCTGCTTGACTGAAGCCTTGCAGGCCTTCATGGCCATCCGATCAAGCATATCCTCATGTCTTCTCCATTCCTGTGGGATATCCATGTCAAGGAGGTCTAAAAATACCCGGTCATCCCTGGGGCTCTTAAATAAAAGGGGAATTTCCCTCAAAAGAAGGGTCTTTTCGCCGAAGAGGTCGAAGCGGTAGCCCATCTCTTCCAGGGCCCTCCTTCGCTCTTCCAAACCGTTAAGCTGGAGGTCGTTGAGCTCCAGGGTCAAGGGCTCAAGAAGAAGCTGGACATGGGGCTTGGATTCCTTCATCTCCCGGCAGAAGCGTTCATAATTAACCCTTTCATGGGCCGCATGCTGGTCCATATAAAAGACTTTATCCCTCCCCCGGTCCTCCAAAAGGATATAGGTCTTGAACAGGATACCCACAAAGACCAGGTCATCATAGGGAGGAAGGGGGGAATCCTCTTTTTCCTCCCGGTCCTCATCCACCGGATTTCTCCTATTGATTGAAGAGAAAAAGTCCAGGACTTCCCCTTCATCCTCAAAGACTTCCAATGCCTCCTCATCGAAAGCCTCCAAATCAGATTCTCCCTTCTCGGAAAGCGCCGGATCCGGTCCAAAGTCGGGACCATAGGGCCGGTCCATTTCTCCCAGACTTGGGGCTCCCTTATCCGACCAGGCATAGGAGGAGACGATCTCCTTATAGGCGTCTTCGGAAGACAGGTCCCGAAAGAGGCCCTGGCGACTCGTCTGATCCTTCCCGTCAGGAAGAGAGGGCTTATGAGCAAGCGCTCGGGAAACCAGTTCTTTTAAAAGGTCCAAAAGCTCATCCGGAAAATCATAGGTAATCTTCTGCTTATTGGGATGGATATTGACTTCCAAGTTCCTGGCCTCGGTTTCAACAAAAATCTGATAGGCCGGAAAACGCCCGTTTGGGATGATGGACTTGAACAACCCCTCCATCTCATCCTGGATCCGGTCATCCAAAATATAGCGGCCATTGATATAGAGGAATTCCATCTGCCGGTTCCCCCGGTAAAAGGTGTTATTTCCGATTCGACCTCTTACCCTAAAGTGGGGGCTCTCCCCCTCGATGGGCAAAAGAGCATCAAAATAGGAACTTCCGAAAAGAACCAGGAGGTTTTCGTCCAGGGACCGGTCCTTGTGGGTCTGAAAAATCCTCTTGGTGTCACGAGTGAAGCGAATGGAAATCTTGGGGTTGCCGACGGCAAAGGCATACATGAGGCGGGAAATTTTATTCCCTTCTGCCTTGTCCGATTTCATGAATTTCTTACGAACAGGAAGGGAGTAGAAAAGATCTTCGACCACCAATTGGGTACCCACAGACATGGCTATGGGGTTGACTTCTTTGAGATTTCCCTCTTTAAAGGTGAATTCATAGCCGGAAGACTGGTCGGCCGTCCTTGTCCGACAGGTTACCTGGGCAACGGACAGGATGGAAGCCAGGGCCTCGCCACGGAATCCGAGGCTCAGGGTCTGGTAGAGATCCTCAAAATCCCTGATCTTGGAGGTAGCGTGTCGTTCGAAGGCCAAGGGAACCTGGTCCTTGGGAATCCCGGACCCGTTGTCGGTAATGACGATCTTCGTCTTTCCCCCGTCAAGAATCTCCACAGAAATATCGTCTGCTCCGGCATCAATGGCGTTTTCAACAGCCTCCTTCACCACCGAAAGAGGGCCTTCAATGACTTCACCGGCAGCAATTTTCTCTATCGTTTTTCCATCTAAGCGCTGGATCATCGGTCATCCTCCTCAATCATCTCCTGGGCTTGCCGGATGAAACCGTCCAAAGTCGTCAGGGCCTGGACCGGAGAAAGGGCATTAACATCGATCCGGGCCATTTCTTCAAGGAGGGCCCTTCGACGGAAGTCGGAAAAATCCTCCTGGTGGTCACTGGCCTTGGGAGTCTCTTTAACAAAAGACAGGTCATTAATGGCATCAATATTGGATAGGATGTAGTTGGCCCGGACCAGGATTTCCCCAGGTAAGCCGGAAAGTTTGGCCACCTCGATCCCGTAGGACCGGTCCGTCATCCCTTCAACCACCTTCCGGAGGAAGATCAGCTGTCCATCCTCCTCTTTGATATCCACCTTCCGGTTGCTGATGGAATTCTTCTTCCCCGCTAAACTCGTAAGCTCGTGATAATGGGTAGCGAAGAGGGTCTTGGGCCTCTGATGGGCATCCAGGTATTCCAAAATCGCATAGGCAATGGATAGGCCGTCGTTGGTTGATGTTCCCCTACCTACCTCATCCAGGACCAAAAATGAGGAGGAAGTCGCTTCTTCCAGGATTTCCGCCATTTCTTTCATTTCCACCATGAAGGTGGATTCTCCCCGTTGGAGGTGGTCGCGGGCCCCGATCCGGGTCAGGACCTTATCGGTAATGGGGAGGTCGCAAGATTTGGCCGGAACGAAGGCTCCCATTTGGGCCATAATCAAAATCAGAGCATTTTGTCGCATGAAGGTGGACTTCCCGGCCATATTGGGACCGGTGATGATCTGGATCCGGTTGTCCTTGGCCCCGATGTCCAGGTCATTGCCGATAAATTCTTCCTCCTGGATGACCTCCACCACCGGATGACGCCCTTCAATGATGGTGATCCGGTCTTGGCCTCCCTTATGGAAATGGGGCCGGACATAGTCCTCATCTGATGCCAATGTTGCAAGGGAAAGGAGGACATCCAGCTTGGCTAAAAGCTTTGCCGTGTCTTGGATCCGGATGGCCTGGTCCGAAATGGTCTGGCGGATCTTCTGGAAGATGGCATACTCCATCTCTTTGATTGCCGACTCATCTCCGGTAATTCGTCCTGCCTGGCTCTCCAGGTAGTCAGTGGTGTAACGCTCAGCGTTTTTCAAGGTCTGCTGGCGGCGGTAATCGGAAGGCACCTTGGAGAGGTTGGACTGGGTGACTTCAATGAAATAGCCGGCATTCTTCCGGTAGATGATCCGGAGGTTGCTGATCCCCGTCCTCTTTTTTTCCTCCGCCTCATACTTGACCAAGGCCTTTTTGGCTTCATCGGATCCTGACCGGATCCGGTCCAATTCCTCCGAAAATCCCGGCCGGATCATCCCCCCATCCGTAATCGTGATCGGGGGCTCATCGACAATGGCTCGGTCAATCAGGTCCTTAATATCGGACAAGCTATCGAGATGGCCAAAAAAGTCTCGAACAGGGGCGGAGTCGGTGGACTCCACCAGGCTTTGGATTTTGGGGAGGGGGCTTAGGGAAAGGGCCAGGGAGAGGAGGTCTCGAGCATTTCCCCTCTGGTAGGAGAACTTTCCCAGGAGCCTCTCCAGGTCATAGACCTTGGACAGGCTTTCTCGTAGGGGGAGGCTGAGGGTGACCCTGTCCTTGAAAGCTTCCACCAGGTCCAGTCGTTGGTTGATGGCATCCAGCTCCATTAAAGGCATATCCAGCCATTGGCCTAAAAGACGTCCCCCCATGGCGGTTTTTGTCCGGTCCATGATGTCAAGGAGACTCCCCTTCCGGGAATGGTTAAAGAGGTTCCGGTCCAGCTCCAAATTTTCCCGACTGCTGGCATTGACCATCATATACCGGTCGCTTTCCAGCCATTGAAGAAGGTTGAGGTGGCTAAGCTTGTCTTCCTGGAAGGCATAGATGTAATCCAAAAGAGAAGAGACAGCCATGGCAGCAACCAGGTGCCTCTCCACTTCTTTTCGACCGGTCGGTCCCAGGTAGTTTTCCACCCGGTCCCTAGCCTGGGCTGCTTTCTTGGGATCCACATCCAGCCGGCTAATAAAAACGGCAAGCTTTTCTAAAAATAAGGAGACCTTCTCCAAAATCTCCCGGTTGTTCCCATCATTCAAAAGGAGGATTTCCGAAGGTTTGATCGTGGCCATCCAATTGTGGGTGAAGGTAACAGGGTCCTCAACCATGTCAACTTCTGTTGTAGCGATTTCCCCCGTGGAGAGGTCCGCATAGCAAAGAGCCGCTTTTTTTTGGTAAAAATAGAAGCAAAGGAGAAAGTTGTTCTCCTTTCCTTCCAAGGCATCCGCATCGGTCAGGGTGCCCGGGGTCAAGACCCGGGTTACCGCCCTTTTCACAAGGCCGACCGCCTGGGCCGGATCCTCCATCTGGTCCACAATGACGACCTTGTAGCCCTTGTCGACCAATTTGGAGGTATAGGAATCGATGGCCTGGTGGGGCACGCCACACATGGGGGCCCGGTCTTCCAGACCGCAGTATTTTCCGGTTAAGGCAATTTCCAAGACCTTGGATCCGACTTCCGCATCTTCAAAAAACATCTCATAAAAATCACCCAGTCGGTATAGAATCAGGGCATCCGGATAGGCTCTTTTTGTGGAAACGTAGTGCTGCATCATGGGCGAAAGGGATTCAAAATCAATATGGTCCCATACCATAGGTCCACCTCCTTTCTATTTATCTAATCGTATAATTATTATTTTTGATGAAGATCATCTTCTTCTTTTATCAATTTAAAACCCTACCCATGAGGGCAAAGGAGTTGGCCTCCGTAACTTCCACTTGTCGGATTTGTCCGACCAGGTTTTGGTCTCCGGGAACATGGATGAGGTGGTAGCCGGAGTCCCTTCCGGAAATCTTCCGGGGATCATTCTTTGACTGACCATCAAAGAGAACCTCTACCCTCTTGCCTACCATGGCCTGATTCTTTCGGTTGAAAATGGGATAAAGGACATCGCAGAGTTCCTGGTAGCGACGGGATTTAATGGTGTCGGGGACTTGGTCCTCCCTCTCCCCCGCCCGGGTACCGGGCCGGACAGAATAGATGAAGGTAAAGGCGTTATCATACTCCACCTTCCGGCAGAGGTCCAAGCTGGCTTGGTGGTCTTCCTCGCTTTCGCCCGGGAAACCCACGATAATATCGGTAGTGATGGTGATGTCCGGAACCGCCTTCCTCAACTTATCAACAAGGGCCAGGTAATCTTCCCTAGTATAGTGACGGTTCATTTCCCGGAGGACCTTATCCGACCCTGATTGAAGGGGAAGGTGGAAGTGCCGTTCAATATTGGGATATTTAGCAATAACATGGATAAGATCATCCGACAGGTCCTTGGGATGGGAGGACATGAAGCGGACCCGGTCGATTCCAGGAGTTTCGGCTACTTTCGCAAGAAGGGAGGGAAAATCGACTTGGAAGTCCTTTCCATAGGAGTTGACATTCTGCCCTAGAAGGGTGACTTCTTTGTAGCCGGCTTTAGCCAAAAAGTTCACCTCTTCTAAAACTTCTCGGGGAGGCCGGGAAGCCTCTCTTCCCCTGGCATAGGGAACGATGCAGTAGGAGCAGAAATTATCACAGCCGGTCATGATGTTGACATAGGCGGAAAAAGAACTTTTCCGGTCGAAGGCAAGGTCCAGGTCGGACCCATCCACCGAATAGGTGGAAGTATCGAAGACCCTTCCCTCCTCTTCCAGTTCTTTCAAAAGGATGGGGAGCTTCTCGATATTCTTGGTTCCAAAAACCAGGTCCACTTGGGGATACTTGTCCCGAATAATATCCCCTGCAGGCCCTGTCTGCATCATGCAGCCGGAGACGGCTAAGATTCGCTTGGGATCGGCCTCCCTCCAGCCCTTTAAGGCACCCACCTGACCAAAGACCTTGAGTTCAGCATTTTCCCGGACAAGGCAGGTATTAAATAAAATAAAATCCGCTCGGTCAGGACTCTCCGTCTTCTCATAGCCCAAATTCTCCAGAATGGCGGCTATCCGCTCGCTATCATGGTCATTCATCTGGCAGCCATGGGTGATAATATGGTATTTCCTCATTTACAGGTCCTCATCTCGAATAAAAAGAGGAAGCAGAAGCCTGCTCCCTCGTAAGATTGATTTTCATAAACGTCTTGATTTACTCTTCAGAGGAAGTTTCCTCGATATTTTCCACTTCTTCCGAAGATTCAGCAACTTCTGCTTCTTCATTTTCAAGGTCTTGGGCAGGAGCGCTTTCTTCGGTCTGTCCCAGCTTGGCCGCAATCAGGTCACCCAGGTTGGTTCCGATATCCGAAGAGGATTCAAAGTCAATGGCCACCTCTTGCTTCTTGGGCGCCTGGTCTTTCTTTGGCGCTCTCTTGGGCTTGGATTCTCCGGCATCCTTGGCAGGTCTCTCATAACGGGAGAAATCCTGGGCAGCCGTTCTTCCGGCATCTTCCTTCTCCTCAGGTTCCTGAAGAGCACGGGCGGAGAGGGCGATTCTCTGGCGATCCATATCGATGTCAAGAATCTTTACCTCGATCGTATCACCGATGTTGAGCTCATCCGAAGGCTTCTCGACATGGTGGTTGGCAATCTGGGAAACATGGATCAGGCCTTCAACACCTTCTTTCAGACGGACGAAGGCACCGAATTCGAGCATATTGACGACAGTCCCGGTGACCACATCCCCGGCCTTGTTGTTTTCAGCGAAAACATCAAAGGGTTTGGGTTGGAGTTGCTTCAAACCGAGAGAGATACGGTTGCGTTCACGGTTGGCTTTCAGAACAACGGGTTCCAGTTCCTGGCCTACAGTAAGAACATCGGAGGGCTTATCAATTCTCTGCCATGCAATGTCGGAGACGTGGATCAATCCATCGACCCCACCGAGGTCAACGAAGGCACCGAAGTCGGTCATCCGAACGACCTTGCCCTTGATCTGCTGACCAACGACGATGTTTTCCCAAACATCATCCAGCTGCTCTTCACGGACGGCACGGCTGGATAAAACAACACGGCGTTTTCTCTCGTCAATCGAAAGGATTTTACAATCCAAAGTCTGACCAACAAATTGTTTGAAGTTTTTTACAAAATAAGTGGTAATTTGTGATGCAGGAATAAAGCCATTAATGCCCATCACTTTCACAACAAGACCGCCGCGGTTTTCTCCGCTGACGTAGGCTTCAACGGTTTCGCCTGCTTCAAACTTATCCACTAATTGCTGCCAATGTTTCAGCCCTTCAACACGACGTGTCGACAATGCCACATTGCCGTCACCATCATCCAATTTGATGACATAGACGTCGATCTCGTCCCCTTCATGGAAGGCCTCTTTCGGATTTGCCTGTTCTTCATCCGTCATTTCCTCGGACTTGATGATCCCATCTGCCCGGAATTGGATGTCAACGAACACCTCATCCTCTTTTACGGTAATGACTTCGCCCTTGACGATATCTCTCGGGGAAATTCTCACCATACTGTCTTCGATTTGTTCCATGAAATCTTCACTTGTAAAATTGTCCATTCCTTTGACGACCTCCTCAATAATCCAATCTGGTGTCGAAGCACCAGCTGTAATCCCTATTCTATTAAAAAATGCCCATCTTTGCAAAGATAATTCATCAATTTTTTCGATTTTTACCACATTCGGGCAGTATTTCCGGCAAACTTGGTAGAGTTTTTCCGTATTCGAGGAATTCCTTCCTCCAATGACGATCATGGCCTCCGATTCTTGGGCCAATTTTCTGGCCGCTTCTTGACGGTCCCGGCTGGCATTGCAGATGGTGTTTTTCATTATGCCGGCATTATGGTTTAAAATTCTTTCCCCAACCGCCTCAAAATAGTCCTTCCGGTTGGTCGTTTGGGAAATGATAAAAAGAGGGCGGTCCGCTTGGAATTTCTCCCCCTCTTCCTCCGTCCGGATCACTTTGGTATCCGGATCAAGGTAGGACTTCATGGCTTCAACCTCAGGGTGGTCGGGATCTCCAATGATGACCACCTGGCGGCCCTCCTCATTCGCCTTTTGCGCCTGTTTATAGATGCTTAAAAGGATGGGGCAGGTTCCATCCACCAGCTGGAAACCACGGGCCTCCATCCACTCTTTTTCTTCTTTTTTTATGCCATGAGCCCGGAGAATAAGAGTGGATTGGGGGTCAATCTCTTCCAGTTCACCAAAGTCTTCGATGACGGAAATCCCCATTTTCCTCATCATCTCCACATACTGGGGATTATGGACAAGGGGACCATAGGAATAGACTTTTCCACCTTCTTTTACCGCCTCTTGGGCCTTCCGATCGATCCGGCTAACGCCAAAGCAGAAGCCGGCGGAATCGGCCACTCTAATTTTCATCCTCTCCTCCTTCTCCTTGGTCTAGTCCTTCTGGGAAAAATCGCTGATCGGATAATCCGTAGCATAAATAGCATTGAAGATTTTCTGTGACAGGTAGGGACGCTGGTCCTTACGGGGCAAGGCCTTTACCTCCTCATAGTCCAAATAATCCCGGTATTCTACGGTTATCCTCCCACGAAAGCGGTAGTCGGCTTGGATATGGACCGGAAGAAGCTTGCACTGGGTCCGTTGAAGGAAGAGACCCACCCCCTCTTTCATATTGCGGGGATCCACCTCCTTGACCCGGGTTCCTTCCGGAAAGATACAGAGGGTCTCCCCTTGTCCCAGCCGGTGGATGATGGTCCGGATGGTTTCCATTTCCACCTGGTCACGGTTAATGAATATGGTCCCCATGGACCGGTAGAAAAAGGCCAGTCGGCTCTTCTCCAATTCTCTTTTTCCAACGAAGGTGATCCTGCCCGGATAGGTCACAGCCATGACCACGATATCTAAGATGGATTGGTGGTTGGGGCAAATGATCAAGCCCTCCTTAGGGTCGGACGTAGGCCGGTTGACCACCTTGATCTTAAAGGCAAAAAAGCATAAAAAGCGGAGGATGGCCCGGACTACAAAGTACATTGTTTCTCCTCCCAGAGCCCCTGGATCTTTTCCAGAACCTGGTCAATGGTCATATCCGAGGAATCGATGAGGATGGCATCTTCCGCCGGCCGGAGGGGAGAAATGGCTCGATGGCTATCAAAATCATCCCGTTTCTTGATGGAGACAAGAAGGGCTTGGTAGTCCATGGTAGATGAGGATTTATCATCTTTCAACCGTCTTTGGGCCCGAACTTCAGGGGAAGCCGTCAAAAAAATCTTGAGAAGGGCATCCGGGAGGACCACTGTTCCAATGTCCCGTCCGTCGAGGATGACCGGGCGGTCACCGGCAATCTTCCTCTGCTGATCCACCATCTTCTCCCGGACCTTTTTATAGGAGGAGACCGGAGAAACGGCCCTTGTCACTTCATCAGTTCGGATTTCTCTCGTACAAACTTTTCCGTTGACCAGGATGTCTCCATCATTGAAGGTGATCTCCACCCGGTCGAGGAGGCGGTTTACTTCCTCCTCATTCTCGGGATCAACACCGGATTCCAGAGCAAAAAGGGTAATAGCCCGGTACATGGCCCCCGTATCCAAGTAATCCATATGGAGACGGTCTGCGAGTAAGCGGGCAATGGTAGACTTTCCGGAGGCGGATGGCCCGTCTATGGCAATAGCTTGTCGTTTCATATTTCCTCCTGATCTTCATCAATGAGGGATTGACCGGCGGAAAGTCCGGCCAAGTAACCCGTAGAAAAAGCAATTTGCAAATTGAAACCTCCGGTCATGGCATCCACATCCATAATTTCTCCGGCAAAGTAAAGGCCGGGACAGATTTTGGATTCCATGGTGGAGGGGTTGATTTCCTTGACGGAAATTCCACCCCGGGTGACCACCGCCTGATTGAAGCCTTCCAGGCGGGAAAATGTCAAGGGAAAAGCCTTGAGGAGGTCAATGAAGCGACCTTCCTCCTCCAGGGTCATCTGGTGGAAGGGCTTGTCCCCCTCCATTTCCCCCAGGTCCAGAAAAATGGGAACCAAGGATTTCGGCAAGAAGGAGGAGAAGAGGGTTTTTAGGGACCGGTTGGGCCCCTGATCCCGCTCTCTTTTCAAACGCTGGGAGAGAGCCATCCGGTCCAGGGCCGGCTTGAAGTCCAAGCTTAAGTCCAGCTTGTCCAGGTCTTTCCCTGATAAAAGGGAGGAAAGAGTCAGGACAATGGGACCGGAAATACCCCGGTCGGTAAAAAGGGCTTCTCCAAACTCCGTCCAGGTCTTTTTACCCAGTCTGGCTTCCAGGCTTACATGACGAAGGCTCAAGCCTTGAATGGAGGGAATCCAGGGGTCCCCTAGGCGGAAAGCCACCAGGGAGGGAGTCATGGGAGTGACCCTATGGCCCAACTTTCTCGCCAGGTCATGGCCCTCCCCCCTGGACCCGGTGGAGGGATAGGAAAGGCCCCCTGTGGCCAGGATGACCTTTCGAGCATAGACGGTTCTCTCCCCTCTCCCTCGGTCAAAAGTGAGTTTGAAAAGATGAGGCCCTTGTCCCGGTTCTTCCACCCGGTCCAAAGCTCTGAGCCGGCAATTCTTCCTTAGGCTGACCCCCTCTTCCTTCAAGCAGGATTCCAGGGCACGATTAATATCCGAAGCATGGTCTGAGGAAGGGAAGACCCGCCCTCCCCTCTCTTCCTTAAGGGGGACCCCTTCTGCCTCAAAAAAAGCCATGAGGTCCCGGTTGGTCATGGCGTGAAAGGCCGAATAGAGGAACTTGGGATTTCGGGTCACATTTTTCTGAAAAAGGTCCATGGAGACCGTGTTGGTCAAATTGCAACGGCCCTTCCCGGTGATATAAATTTTCTTTCCTAATTTTTCATTGCCATCAAAAAGGGCGGTGTCCACCAACTTTCCGGCAGCGATCCCGGCCATGGATCCGGCCGCCCCCATGCCAATGATGGCGAGAGGAAGGATAGGCATCTTGTCATTTCCCATTGTTAATTATTCCCTTTCCGAACCATGCTTGCCCACTCTTCCAGAGCGGAGATCTCTTCGGGACGGGCGGGCCGGTATTGTCCGGCACGAAGTCCGCCAATGTTCAAGGGACCCAGTCGAACACGAATGAGTCGGATTACCTCATAACCCAGGCCCTGAAAAAACCGGCGAACCTCCCTCTTCTTCCCTTCATGGAGGATGATTTTGACCAACTGACCATTCCCACTTCCTTCGGGAGGCCAATCCGTCAATGCATAGGAGCGACCATCAATCTCCTCTTTGGTTAAAAATTCCAAATGGTCCGGCCGGTAATGGATCCCTCGAAAGGTCAATCCAGCACGGGTCCAGGCCTCATCAATAGCCGGGAGGGGGCGGTCCAGGAAGACCCAATACTCCTTCTCCATTTGGTAGGAGGGATGGGCGATGGTCTGGGCCAGATTTCCCCTATTGGTCACAAAAAGCAGGCCCTCGCTGTCAAAATCCAGACGGCCCACTGCAAAAAGAGAATCCATCTTGGGCAGGTCATCATAGATCAATCGACTGTGGAAGGGGTCGTGGTGGGATACCAGGACCTTTACGGGTTTATGGTAGAGAAAAAAAACCTCCTCCTCCATCCGGACCTCCTTACCATCAACCCGAATGCAGTCGCCGGCTTGGACCTGGTAGGAGAGGTCCCGGAGGACCTCCCCTCCAACCATGACCCTCCCCGCCCGGATATAGTCTTCTGCCTTTCGCCGGGAAGCCAGACCGCACTTGGCCAGGTAGCGGTTAATCCGCATCGGACTTTCCTTCCTCTATTTCATGGATGGCCTCCTTTACCGCTTCAAAGCTGGGGAGGTCATCCAATGAGGCAAGGTTAAATTTCTCTAGAAATTTCAGGGTAGTCCGGTAGAGGATGGGTCTTCCCGGCTGGTCCAAACGGCCTGCCTCCTCCACCAAGCCCTTCTTCATGAGGGTATCGATGGAGGAGGAAGAAGTCACCCCGCGAAGATTATCAACGTCGATCCTGGTCACCGGTCCCTCATAGGCAATAATGGCCAGGGTCTCCAGGGAAGAGTTGGTCAAGCGGTCTTTCCTGGTCTCAGCAAAAAGGCGAGATAAGGCAGGAAAATGGTCTGCTCGGGTGGTCAGCTGGGCGGACTGGTCATAAAAGCGAATGACCAGACCCCGACCCTCCTCATTAAAGTCCTCTGCCATCTCTTCAATGATCTTTTTGACTTGACCCGGTGTCATCTCCAAAACTCTTCCGATTTCAGAAAAGGCTAGAGGATCTCCCCAGGCAAAGAGAAGGGCTTCAATGATTCCCTTCGTTTCCTTCTCTTCCATCTTCATCTCCTTCATGGTTTTCCTCCTTCACTTCTTCCAATCGGTCCCTGTCCAGAACTTCCACCTGAAAGGCCATCTCTCCTTCTTTTTGCCAAAGCCGGATGGACTGGGTCCGGGTCATCTCCAGGAGGGAAAGAAAGGTGGCAATAGCCCTGGGGCGGTTGTATTGGGCAAAGGGAAGGAGGTCAAAAAAATCAAAGTGCTGACCGGTCCGGAGCTTGTCCCGGATCTCTGCCGCCACTTTTTCAACGGGGTACTTTTCCAAAGAAAGAATCCGGTAGGCTTGAAAGTCCTCCTTCTCCCCCTCCTCTTTTCGAGCGATTAGGGCTTGGAGGGCAAAGTAAAGGGCCCCGGGATCCTCAGGAATGACCTCTTCTTCCTGACGATAAGCCGCTCCATCTTCCGGAAGCTTTCTGAAAATCAGTCCGGCCCTATCATAAGCCTTAGCCAGTGCACTTGAGATTTCCTTGTAAACTTGGTAGCGGACCAGACGTTCAATCATCTCCTCCCTGGTGGGAAGGTCATCGTCCGTATCCTCCTGGTCCTTGACCAGACTCCTGGCCTTCATCAGGACCAGGAGGGCCGCCATCCGGATAAAGTCGGAGACCTCCTCCGGGGGAATGGTCAGCCTCTGCATGGCTTCCAGGTAGTCCTCGGTAATGGAGGAGATTTCAATATCGTAGATATTTATTTTTGAATCTTTGATGAGGTCGAGAAGAAGGTCCATGGGGCCCGAATAATGAGGACCATTGACTTGAATACCAGCCATCTAAACACCCATAAAAAGAGAAAGCATAAAAGAAAAAATCCGGTCCATGATGGGGATCATGAACTTGGATAGGGCTCCTGTGAAAACCAGGGCGAGAAGAACATAGTTGAAATAGCGCTCTCTTTGAGAAATCCAAAAGGACCATTCATCCGGGAGGAAGGACATGACGACCTTGGATCCATCCAGAGGAGGAATAGGAATGAGATTGAAGACGGCAAAGGAAACCCCATAAATGGCAATATAGGTCAATAGGGCATCCAAAAGGGCATAGCGTCCATAAAATAGGGAGAGAAAAAAGAGGGCCAGGAAGGCGGAAATCAGGTTGATGGTCACACCAGCCAAAGAGGTGGTAAGGAGACCTAAACGGCGCTTCCTGAACCGGTAGGGGTTGATGGGGACCGGCTTGGCCCAGCCGAAGCGGAAAACCAAGAGGGAGAGGAGTCCTATCCAGGAAATATGGGGGATGGGGTTCAAGGTCAGTCGACCGGCCTCTTTAGCCGTAGGGTCGCCATTGGCATAGGCCACCGCCCCATGGGCTAATTCATGGGAAACGATGGTATAGAGGAGGGCAACCATCATGGCCACCGTGTCGATTAAATCCAGATTTTCCAAATTTCGAAACATGAAGGCCTCTTTCTATTGCTTGCCACCATCCTCTGCTTGGTCTTCCTGACGTTTTTTTAAGTAGCTTTCCCGATTGGGCAGGAAGCATTCATAATAAGCGTGTTGGATAGCGATGATGGATTTGGCATCAACAATATCAAAGTTCTTAACCATCTCAAAAAGTTCCTCTACGGGGTATTCCTCCACCTTTAAGAACTCCGTTGCGTCCAAGTCCTTTGGACTATATTTTAGGTCCTGGGCAAGAAAGAGAGAAAGCTTTTCGTTAGTAAAGCCCGGCGAGGAATAGGCATCGAGAAGGTAGACCATCTTTTCCGGCTGACGGTCGATTTCTTCCTGAAGCTCGCGTACAGCCGCCTCCTGGGGACTTTCCCCCGGGTCGACCAGGCCGGCCGGGATTTCCAAAAGGACCTCCCCCACACCGGCACGGTATTGGCGGACCATGAACATAGTTCCCCGGTTAGTCAGGGCAATAATCCCGACGCCCCGGGCATGGAGGGCGATCTCCCTCTTGGCATATTTCATGTTGGGAAGCTCCACCGTATTCACCTTTAGGGTGATGATTTTTCCATCGTAGATGGTTTCGGATTTCACCGTTGTCTCCATCATGCTTTCCAAGCGTTCTTCTTTCTCCGCCATTTATTCCCTCCTCTCGCCCGCTCCCCTTGCCTTGAGCTCCTGGGCTTGATATAACATTTCTTCCGCTGATCTTCTTGTCGTATTCGTCAGCCTGGCCCCGCCGATCAAACGGGCCTCCTCTTCAACCCGCCCCTGGAAGTCCAGGGCTCGGATGTAGGAATAGGTGAAGGTCTCTTCCACCTTCTTGTCAATCTTCAGGTGGTGATCAGCTAAAGCAGCAATTTGTGGAAGGTGGGTGATGACCATAACCTGTCGGTCCTCGGATAATCGGCTGATCTTCTCCGCTACCACTTGGGCTGTCCGTCCGGAAATTCCCGTATCAATCTCATCAAAAATCAGGCTAGGCAGGTCCTGGATTTGAGCAACCACAATCTTGAATGCCAACATAAACCGTGACATTTCTCCGCCGGAGGCGACCTTGGATAGGGACTCGGGAGGTTGGCCCGGGTTGGTGGAAATCATAAAATCCACCTCATCCCGTCCGTCCGGCCCTACGATTTTCTCCTGAAAGTTAACAAGAAAGTCCACCTTTTTGATGGCCATCTCCTGGAGTTCTTCCCGGATCCGGTCTTCCAAGTGACCGGCGGCTTCCTTCCGGAGGCGGGAAAGCTGGCCGGAAACAGCCTCGATTTCCCCATCCAGGCCCTTGACCTTGTCGATAAGGGTTGACCGAAGGCTTTCAACGGATTCCAATTCCTTCTTTTTTTTCTCTGCCCTTTCCAGGTAGGCTAAAATTTCCTCAAAGGTCTGGCCATATTTTTTTCGAAGGGATTGGAGGGTCTGAAAAATTTCATGGATCTCCGCCATCCTCCGCCCATCCAGAATAATATTGTCCGAATAAGATTCCACTTGATCTTCCAGAGCCTCGGCCTCTGCCTCCATCTGCCAGGCCAGGTCTTTCATGGCTTGGCTATCCGGATCCTTCCGATAAAGGTCTTCCAAAAGGTGGGCCATGGACTGGAGTCCCCAGCGGAGGGACTGGCCATCCGACCGGAGACCGGAGAGAACCTGACCGGCCAGTTTGGCCCTTTCCTCAGCAGAAGCCAGGGTCTTGTATTCCCGGTTTAAAGCCTCCTCATCAACCTCCTCCAAATTGGCCTCTCGGATTTCTCCGATTTGGTAGGCCAGGAGATCTTTCTCCCTGGCCAGCTCATCCGGAGCCAAGTCCAGGTCATCAAGCTTTGAGAGGTAGACCTTCCGCTTCCTGAGCAGGGCTACGAGTTGACCCTTGAGATCCTCAGCCTCTTCCCCCAGATAAGTATCCAGTAAGGGGAGGTAGCGGTCCCTGGTCTTCAAAAGACTTTGGGCATTTTGGGCATGGATGTCTATGAGGTAGTCGCTCAGGGACCGGAGAAGGTTCCGAGAGATGGCCATGTCGTTGACCCGCTGGCTATTCCCCCTCTTGTCCATGGACCGGCGGATCAAAAAACTCCCCTCCTCATCCCAGGGAATGTCATTTTCATCCAGAAAGTGGCGAAAGTCCGGAGAGAGTTTCTCCATGCGGAAGAGGCCTTCGACCACCAGGTCCCGGTCGGGATCCCGACGCATTTCACGGTCGATGGTCCCCCCCATCAGGTACTGGATGGCAGAGACAAAGAGGCTCTTTCCTGATCCGGTTTCGCCGGTCACGACCGTTTCCCCCTCCCGGATATTCACTTTCCAGTCCTGAATCAGGGCAAAATTTCTTATCCGGAGTTGGTCCAGCATTACTTTAAGAGCTCCTGAATATCCTTAATGGTATTTTCAATCTGAGACTTATCATCTACGGCAACAAAGATGGTATCCATTCCTGTAACCATGCCTTCAATATTATTGAGCTTGGCATTGGTAATCGCCATCCCGCAGACCGCCGCGCAATAGAGGACGGTCTGGATGATAATCAGACTGTCATTGTGGTGAACGGAGAGGACCGCCGAGCGAAGGATGTTGGTCAGTCGCTCATTAAGGGAATCTTGGATGGGGTCCAGTACCGTATATTTATAAAAGCCATTGGGCAGTTGAATCTTGGTAATCCGGAGCTCCTTGATATCCCTGGAAATGGTAGCTTGGGTGGCTTCTACTCCTTCTTTTTTCAAGAGTTCCGAGAGTTCCTCCTGGGTCTGTACGTTGTTATTTTCAATTAAGTCCAGGATCAACCGTTGGCGGTTATATTTTTTCATCGTTTCATCCTCACTTCTATTTTTTGCGCTCAACTAAGGCTCGGGCGAAATCCCGCATGAGGCTTGGCCGGCCAAAGCCCTCCAAAAGGGCCAGGGCCTCTTCCGTTTCCCCTTTCAGAGCCAGATCCAGGCCCTCCAGGCCAAGGTCGTCGGCTAGGGTCCTTTTCTGATTCTTTTGATCTTCTGCCCGGTCAAAGACGTCATCCTTCATTTGATAGGCCATGCCCAGGTGGTAGCCGAAGGCGCCGGCCCGGTCTTCCTCCTTGGAATGCCCACCGGCCAAAATAACCCCCATCTGACAGGCCGCCATGAAGAGGGCACAGGTCTTCTTTTCCACCATAATTCGGGTCCAGGTTGGGTCTTGGATGAGGTCAGGGCGGAGGTCCAGGGCTTGACCGCCCACCATCCCATGGAGTCCGGAAAGACGGTAGAGGACCTCCATGGCCCGTGTGACCCTCTCTTTTTCCTCATGTGGAGCCTTCAACAAGGCCTCCAGGGCCACTTCCATGGAGAGGTTGAGGAGGCCGTCCCCTACAAGGATGGCCCGGTCTTCCCCAAAGCGGACATGGCAGGAAGCCTGTCCCCGGCGGAGGCGGTCATTATCCATAGCAGGCAAGTCATCGTGAACCAGAGAATAGGAATGGATCAATTCCAGGCTAATCGCCAGGTCAAGAAGGGCAGGCCGGTCCGTGGGGTCAGTCCCCAATAAACCATAGGCCAGGGCCATCAAAAAGGGTCGGACCCTTTTCCCTCCAAAGGAAGCGTAGGTGTAGGCCTCCCCCATCTCCAATTGCCGGCCCATCGATCGGAGCTCTTCCTCCGACATTCTTTTCCCGCCGGCTTCATTGAAGGAAGAAAGCCAGGCAGGATCCAAGCGGGAAAGAATCGCCTTTAAACGTTCGTCAAAGGTCTGGGTGAAATCCTCGTGGGCCTTCTTCCAGTCAGTCCATCCGGCCATGGTCCGGTCTCCCTTCCAAAGAAGAATCCAGGGTAACATCCACCTCTTGACCTTCCAGCTGCCGGACGGAAAGTTCGGCTTCCTCCAGGCGGTCTTCCAATCGATCGGCCAGGGCCTTGGCCTCTTTGTAGATGGCCAGGCTTTCTTCCAAGGAGTGGTCTCCTTGGAGGGATTCAACCAGCTTTTTCAGCCGGCCCATCCCCTCTTCAAAAGTCAGCTTATCATCGGTTGTCGGAGTCATTTTTCACCTTCTTTTCTACGGCAATTTGATAGGTGTAGGCCATGGATTTCATGAGATAAGATTGGTCGACAAGAACCTCCTCATCTCCTTGAACAGGCTTTCCGTCCAGTTGAAAGACCGACCAGGTCTGGCTCCGAAGGGCTTGATTCTTCTTCTCCAAGGCTTTCTGATAGCCCTTATCGGCCAGGGTCTTAAGCCGGCTAAGTGACTTCCTCTTTCGGTCCAGTTGGTCCCGCATGGACCCTTCCAACTGCCCCTTCATCCGGCTCAGGGCGAGGAGGGAGTTGTGGATCCGAACCCCGGGATGGAGGCTTTCTGTCTGCTGGCGGTAACCATAAAGGACCCGACTCCTCCGGTGGATATTTTCCAAAGTGGTCGCCCGAGCCCGTCCCATCCAGCCATCCACTTCCTGGAGGATCTGGAGGCGGTCCGGGGTGACTAAAGAAGCCGCTTCCGTCGGGGTTGAAGCTCTCCGGTCGGCGGCCAAATCAGAAAGGCTGGTATTCACCTGGTGGCCAATAGCAGTAACCACCGGAATGGGTGATCGGGCGATGGCTCGGACCAGGGCCTCCTCATTGAAAGCGGAGAGGTCCTCGCCGGATCCCCCGCCACGAGCAATGACCAAGGCATCAATAGGTCTCTGACCGGAGAATTTCACCAGGTCCACCATGGCCCGGATGATTTCCCCGCTGGCCGCCTGGCCCTGGACGGAAGCCGGGGCAAAGTAGATGGGGACTAAGGGATAGCGGGCGTTGACTTCATTACAAAAATCATGAAGGACCGCCCCGCTGGCTGAAGTCACCAGGCCGATCCCCCGGGGATAGCGTTTTAAAGGCCGCTTCCGGCCCGGGTCAAATAAGCCTTCCTCCGCCAGTTTCTTTTTTAGGGCCATAAGTTCCAAGAGCCTGGCTCCTTGGCCGATGGGTTCGATTTCGGTCACCCGGATCTGGTAGATTCCCCCGGCCCGGTAGAGGGCCAGGGAACCGGAGACCAGGAACTCCATCCCCTCTTGGATTATGGACCGGTCCAGTGACCGGTCAAAGGAGACACAATGGATCAGGGAATCCTCATCCCTAAGGTCAAAATAGAGGAAGCGGGCTTTTTTCAGGTTGACCACCTGGCCCCTGACCAGGAGCCCTTGAAGGTGGACATCCCGCTTAAAGAGGCTCTCCAAGTAGAGGGTCAGCTGGGATACGGTGATGGCCCTTCTCATTGGTCGCTCACAATCCCTGACAGGACCCCGTTAATAAAGCGGTAGGCCTGGTCATCCGAGAAGCGTTTGGCAATATCTACGCATTCGTTGATGGTCACCGCATTGGGAATATCCTTCATATAGAGGATCTCGTTCGTTGCCACCTGAAGGATGGCCTTATCGATCAAGGTTAGTCGGTTCAAAGACCATCCGACCAGGCGACCTTCGATCCGCCGGTTGATTTCCTCCCTGTGGTCGCTTAGAGACTGGAGGGACTCATTCAAATAGGCATTATCCTTAGGCAGGCCGTGACTCTCCAAGCGGGCAGGAATATCCTCAATCTCACATTGATTGGACAAGACCTCATAAGTGATTTTTACCAACCACTCTCTTTGCTCCGCACGTTTCATCCTAGGCCTCCTCCGTTATAAATTGAGAAATTATACACGAGACAGGTATTCGCCGGACCGGGTATCGATCTTAATGACATCGCCGATATTCACAAAGAGGGGGACATCAAAGGTAGCCCCGGTCTCCACAGTGGCGGGCTTGTTGGCATTGGTGGCCGTATTCCCTGCGACACCGGGTTCGGTCTGGGTCACTTCCAGCTCGACAAAGTTGGGAGGGGCCACGTTGAAAGGCTTGTTCTGGTAGAAGCGCATGGTGACGGAATCCGACTCTCTGACGTACTTCATGGCTTCTTCCACCATGGACTCTTCCAGAGGGATCTGCTCATAGGATTCGGGGTCCATGAAATAGTAGAGGTTCCCATCCTTGTAAAGGAACTGCATCTCACGTGTTTCAATCCGGGCTTCTTCAAACTTATCGTTGGGGTTGAAGGTCACTTCTTTGGACCCCCCGGACATGACGGAACGGATCTTTGACCGGACAAAGGCGGCCCCCTTGCCGGGCTTCACATGCTGGAAATCGATGATCTCGTAGACATCATTCTCGTAAACAAAAGTGGTTCCTTTTCTTAAATCGTTGGCTGAAATCATAATTACCTCCTCATAGAAATAAATAGTCAAAGCTATTATAACAATTGTTTCATTATTATACAATCTTTCCGGAAAATTCTGTATAAAAAATGCTCTATTTTTCCCAGTATTTATAGCGTGCCCGGCGGTATTGGAAGGCCTCTGCCAGGTCTTCCTCGGAAATCTTCTCACCAGCTCGTAAAATACATAGGCTAGCAGCCAGGGCGAGTAATTTATTCAGACTTCGGGAGGAAAGATGGAAGAAGACGGAAATTTCTTCCAACAGAGCCTTTCCTCCTGGGCTGACTTTGGGAGGCCATTTCTCTTTCACCTTCATGAATTGGATCCGGTCTCTTCCCTCCTCCACTTCCTCCCTCATCTTTGTTGAATCCTTTTCTTTATTAGAACTTTTCCCGGTTTTATCTACTGGTCCTACTTCAAAAACCATATCAAAGCGGTCAAGGAGGGGCTGAGATATTTTCTCCCGGTAGGACTTGACCTGAAAAGGTGAGCAGGCACAATCATGGTCCTCTGCCCCATAATAGCCACAAGGGCAGGGATTCATTGCTGAGAGAAGGAGAAAGTCCGAGGGGTAGGTTCGGCTTCGGTGGTTCCGGAGAAGAGAGATTTCCTTCCGGTCCATAGGAAGACGGAGGGCATCCAAGCACTCGTTTGAGAATAGGGGGAGTTCATCCAATACCAGGACACCCCGGTGAGCCCTAGTAATCACCCCCGGTTGGATGGGACTGCCTCCCCCAACGAGTCCCGCCCTGGTGATGGAATAATGGGGCATAAGAAGGGGTGGTCGGGTTGAGAGGATCTCCTCTTCCTTTCCGGTGAAAATAGACCGGACCCCCATGACCTCCCGTAGGGCCTGACCCTCCAGGTCAGGCTGGATGGTTCCAGCCCTTTCCAGGGCCATGGATTTTCCATTCCCCGGCGGACCAATTAAAAGGAGGTGGTGGTGACCCAGGGTTGAAAGGACCATGATTTTTTTGACCTGGTCTTGCCCCTTCATTTCCTTGAAGTCCAAAAGACCATCCTCCTCGCCTCCCTGATTTTTGACAAGATTACGATGGGGACAAGGAAGGATCTTTTCTTCTCCCCGGAAGTGTCGAAGGAGGTCAACCAGGCTATTAACAGGATAAATGCGAATACCTTCAATAGTGGAACAAATCCTGGCCTGGCTTTCCTCCAGAAAGATCTCCTCCACCTGGCCGACCAATCCCAGGACCATTTGAAAAACACCGGCGATGGGCCTGAGGCTCCCATCCAGTCCCAGTTCTCCGACAAAGGCGGCACGGGCGCATCGTTTAGGGTCAACCAGTCCCATGGCCGAAGCCAGGGCCATGGCGATGGGAAGGTCCCATTGGGTCCCGCTTTTTCGCTCATCAGCGGGAAAGAGGTTAACCAAAATTTTTCCGGGCGGCAGGGCGATTCCCGAGGCCCGCATGGCAGAGCGAACTCGTTCCTTGGATTCTTGAATGGAGGGGCCGGCCAGGCCAACAATAGAAAAAGCGGAGAACCCACCGAGGGTCTCCGCTTCCACCTGAACAATCCCCACCGAAAGACCGTCAAGCTGACAGGTCATGGTGCGTCCTAACATAAGTTTTCCTTTCATTCATTCAAACACTGACTCCCTTTCCAAGCCTCCGGGAAGCCCAGCTTGTCCAAAACTTGCTGGAATTCCGGATCCGGGTCCGCTTCAAAACTCACCCATTGACCGGTCCGGGGATGAGAAAAAGCGACTTTCCAGGCATGGAGCATCTGGTGGCTGGTCCTGATCTTCTGTTTACGGAATCCGTAAACCCCGTCTCCGACCACCGGGTGGTGACAATGGGCCAGGTGGACCCGGATTTGATGGGTCCGTCCTGTTTTAATTTCCACTTTCAGGAGGGAGGCCTTTGGCTGGTGAGCAAGGCAGGAAAAAGTGCTGATGGCTTCCTTACCTCCTTCAACCACAGCCATCTTCTTCGGATTGGCAGGATTCCTTCCTATGGGAAGGTCCACGCGGAAATCCTCTACCGGCCAGTCTCCCTCCACCAAGGCCAGGTAGGTCTTCTTGACCTCCCGGTCTTGGAAGGCTTGTGCCAGGATCCGATGAGCCGAATTGTTTTTGGCAACGATGATGAGGCCCGAAGTTTGGGCATCCAGGCGGTGGACGATGCCGGGCCTCTCTTCTCCGTTGACATTGGAGAGGGTGAGACCCTCTTTCTCCCGGAGGTAAAGCAAGCCATTAACCAGAGTTCCTGACCGGACCCGGTCGCTGGGGTGGACAATCAATCCGGCTTTTTTATTCACCACCAGGAGATCTTCATCCTCATAGATCAGGTCCAAGTCCATGGCTTCCGGTTTGATTTCTTCTTTCACAAAAAAGACCCGGTCCAGGTCCACATGGTCCCCATAGGCAACCGGGCTTGAGGGCTTGACGGATTCCCCATTGACCAGAACAGCCCCTCTTTTGATAGCTTGGGCGATCTTTGACCGGGATAGGTCTTCGAAGCGGTCCGCAAGGACCCGGTCCAAACGGTCTCCGACTTCCTCCTCTTCCAAAAGATCAAAGGCGATCCAAGCCTCATTTTCCTTATTCATCATCCGGAATCCTCCAATCGACCGGGTCCTGACCGACTTCTTCTAAAAATCGGTTGATTTTCGAGAAGGGCCGGGATCCGAAGAAACCCCGGTAGACGGAAAGTGGAGAAGGATGGGCAGAAGAAAGAACCAGGGATGAGGGGTTGGTCACATACCTGGCCTTGGACTGGGCAAAACGACCCCAAAGAAGAAAAGCCAGGGGCTTATCTCGCCGGCCCAGTTCCCGGATGATCCGATCGGTCAGGACCTGCCAGCCGATATTCGCATGGGAGTTTGCCGCATGGGCCCGAACCGTCAAGGACGCATTCAGCAGAAGAACCCCCTGCTGGGCCCAGACCGTCAAATCTCCGTGCTTGGGCGGGCTGATCCCCAGGTCCTCCTCCAACTCCTTATAAATGTTCTGGAGGGATGGCGGGATGGGTACGCCTTTTTGAACGGAAAAGGAAAGACCGTTGGCCTGTTTGGGTCCATGGTAGGGATCCTGGCCCAGAATAACCACTTTACAGTCTTTAAAAGGAACATACTTAAGTGCATCAAAGATGTGGTCAGCCGGAGGGTAGACCCTATAGTGGCGGTATTCTTCAATAAGCAGGGTCCTCAACTCCTGATAATAGGGTTTCTGCCATTCATCGGCCAGGATCTCATCCCAGTCATTCCCGATCTGTACGGTCATGGTCTTCCCCTCCTTTCTCTTTGTTCTCTTCGCTGAAAAAGAAGAAATAGATGAGAAGAAAAATAACGCCAAGGCTGACAAAACAATCCGCGACATTGAAAACGGGGAAGGAATAGGTCCCGAAATGGAGGCTGATGAAATCCACGACGAAGGAATGGACCAAGCGGTCGATGACATTGCCGATGGCCCCACCCACGATGAAGGCTATGGAAAAGTCAACCAGGCGGGATTTCCCTTTGAGTTCTTTTTGATAGAAGTAAAGCAGACCGATAACAATGGCTAAAGCTAAGACGGGATAAAAAGGAGCCAGGGCCTGGCCCATTCCAAAGGCCACCCCCCGATTCTCCAAATAGGAAAATTCCATAAAAGACCCCAGAACCGGAATCCTCTTTCCGGAAGCCAGGTTTTCAACCACCCACCACTTGCTGACCTGGTCCAGGACAATGACCACCAAGCTAATCACCAAAATTGACATAAACCACCATCCTTATCATAAAGGGTATTTGCAGGAAAAAAGGCCCGAATTTCCCGATATTTGGCCCAAAGTGTTCCAATATTACGACATAAAATGAAAAAAAGGCATTCCGACCGGGAGGGGTGCGGAATGCCAAAGAGAAATCATCGTTAAAGCTGGTAGGGAGAATCCTTCTCGACCGTTTCCTTGGTCTTCTTATCCACTTGGACACCCTTTGGAGTCAGAATGTAGATATCCTTGGTGACCTTCTCAATCTTTCCATCCAGGGCGAAGAGACCGCCATTGACAAAATCAAAAATTCTCTGCTTTTTGTCGGGCTCAACCAATTCCAAATTGAGAACCACCGTCTTATCCTGGGCGATGGACTGGATGACCTTGGCGCCATCATCATATTCAATAGCCTCATGGATGTTGATCCGGCTCTTCGGATTCGTTGCCGCCATGGACACGACATTGGAGGCCCGACGGCTAGTGGTGGATCCTGAGCTATAGGAAGAGGCGGAATAGGTCGAAGAATAGGAAGGCGCAGTGGCAGGCTCTTGGGCCTCTACTTCTTCCTTGTCATCCCGACCGTAGTCGTGGTCGTAATCATCGGTGTAATCATCATCATAGTAGTCATCCTCTACGCCGATGACATTCTTCATCTTGTCAAAAAATCCCATGCTTCCTCCTTATTTGCTGTAATCCCTCTCGCCGAAAATAGCCCGCCCGATCCGGACCATATTGGCCCCTTCTTCCAGGGCAACCTCATAATCGTGAGTCATTCCCATCGATAATATATTCATTTTGATTTGATTATAGCTTATCTGGCTGATTTTTTCGAATAAATTTCGCATATCCCGGAAGTAAGGACGGACCTCCTCCGGATCATCCAAAAAGGGGGCAATATTCATGAGCCCTTCGATATGGACGTGGTCCAAGCTCTCGACATAGTCCAAAAGTTCAGGTAAGTCCTCCTTGTAGACTCCCCCCTTCCCTTCCTCTTTGGCGTTATTGACTTGAATAAGTCCTTTGAAGATCATATTTTCTCTTTGGCCAATTCGGTTTATTTCCTTGAGAAGGGATTTCCGGTCGATAGACTGGATCAGGGCCACTCCATGGGTTAATTTTCGGACCTTATTGGACTGGAGTTGGCCGATCATGTGGACTTGGGCTCCCTGGAAGATCTCCATCTTCCGCTCGATCTCCTGAACTTGGTTTTCCCCCACTTCTTTAACGCCCCAATCCAAGGCCTGGAGGATCCGGTCCTCATCCACAAACTTGGTCACAGCCACCAGGTGGATGTCCTCCCAGGAGTGACCGAATTTCTCTGCTGACCGGATGACCCGGTCCTGAATCTCATCAAGGTTTTCTTTTACGGACATGGTCTTATCCCCTTTCTTCCCCAACTAATAGTTCTTTCCTTCTTGGATGGCTGCCGGCTTATAGAGGACCTGGTCGTAAGCAGAAAGACGAGGGAGCTTGGGGTCCTCCGGAGCTTTGGCGGAAACATAAAGATAGTCGCCTTTTTTCTCCAGGATTTTGACCGGAACTCTTTGAGCAGAATTGGTCCGGTCCAGGCGGAAGCAATAGGACTGCCCCTTTTCGTCACTGGCCACGGTATTGATGGGAAGAAGGAAGGCATCTTCCTGGTCCTCTAAGAGTTTGACGGAACAATATCTTTTTCCTGAAATCTTGGAAAAACCCTGGCGGAGGGAAAAGATGTAGAGGGCCTCCCCTTCCTTGCTTTCCACCATCCGATCCAAACGCCCTTCCAGGTCAATAGATCCGTCAATCTGAAGGCTTACCCCTTGACCCGGCTGGAAGTCCCTCTCCCCCACACTCTGGCCCAAGTCCACCACTAAATAAAAGATCCGGTCTTCAACAAAAGTCAGGCCTTCTTGTCGCTTGGGAAGACCCAGGGCCTTTTTTCGTACGTCTCCGGGCCCCAGGGCAGAAAGGATAGAGGGGGTGATCCACTCCTCCAAGCCATCTGTCGAAAGAATGATCCGCCCATAGGGAGAGGAGAGAACCTGGCCGGAAGAAAGGCAGCTTTCGATATAGTCTTCTTCCCAGTCCCTGGCCTTCTCATTCAGGTCGGGAACAGGCCGGTCATCCCCTAAAAGGGGGTAGGAATGATTTCCCTCCTGGCTCTGGGTGGAAAAGGGGGTTTGATAATTTTCCCGGTCGCCCTCCTCCCCTATGGCTGCAGGGAGCAGGGGCATCCTTCCTTCGATGGGGAAATGAATGGCTTGGACTCGGTCGCCTTTGGACCGGAGGCTTTCCCGGTGGTCGAGGATTTCCTTTCCTTTGGAACGAAGGGAATCCGTCAACTTCCCCAGGGGGGTCCGGTCAGGATAGCGTTGGTTGAGATCAAGATCGAGTCCGGACATGTCTTCCCCTGAATAAAGAAGGGGGGCATATTGGTAGAAGACAAAGAGTCCCTCCCCCTCCTCCGCACTCTGGAGCCTTTCTTGGGGCATGACCGTAAAGGTCTTGGTATGCCCGAAGAGGCTAAAGAGGGCAAGAGCCAGGACCAGGAAAAAAAGGATACCGGCCAGAAGAATTTTTCTCCTCGATGAAAACTTGACGTCAACCATAAAAACCTACTTTTTCTTTTTGAAGGATGATTCCTCTCCCCGAAGGAGACGGCCAATATTCGAAGAATGACGGTAAAAGATGATCGCGACCAAGGCCAGGAAGGCCACTTTCACCCATGCCCCATAGGGAGAGAAAATAAGGGCAAAGATGGTTCCCGCCAAGCTGGAAGAGAGGGAGCCCAGGGAAACGTAGCCGGTCGCAAAGACCAGGATAAAGAAAACAATGGCAAAGACGACCAGGATCCGGTAGTCCATGATGAAGTAGATTCCACAGGTGGTCGCCACCGCCTTTCCTCCGTTAAAGCCCAGGAAGGCCGAATAGCAATGGCCCAAGCTGACCGCAATCATGGTTAGGGCCAAGGTCCACTCCGACATATGGAAGTGGAGGGCTAAAAAGCATGGAAAAGCCCCCTTGAAAAAATCCAGGAGGAAGGTGATCAGGCCCACCTTGGGACCCAAGACCCGGAGGGCATTGGTCGCTCCGGTATTTCCGGAGCCATACTGACGGATATCCTTGTTGGCTATCCACTTTCCGACCAGGTAACCTGAGGGGAATGACCCCAATAAATACGCACCGATGATAAGAAGAATATTCATTCTTCCCTCTCCTTTCTTTCTCTGGCTTCCAGGACCAAGGGAACCCCTTCGAAAGAAAAATTCTTCCGAATGGTATTCTCAAGATATCTCATGTAGGAAAAATGGAACATATCGGCATCGTTGCAGTAGAAGATGATCTTGGGGGGACGGGTGGTGACCTGGGTCCCATAGTATATCTTCAGCCGCTTGCCCTTGTCCGTCGGAGGAGGGCTCATGATGGTGGCATCCCGGAGAACCTGGTTGAAAAGGGAGGTCGGCATCCGGTAGGAATAGTTCTCATCCACCCGGTTGATGGTCTCAAATAGTTGGGCGATGTGGTAGCCCGTCTTGGCGGAAATAAAGACGACCGGGGCATAGGGCATGAAGGCCAGGTCGTTGCGGATCTTATCCTCATACTCTTTCATCGTATTGGTTTCTTTTTCGACCAGGTCCCACTTGTTCACAACGATAATCGAGGCCTTGGCATTGTTATGGGCGTAGCCCGCAATCCGCTTGTCCTGTTCCGTCACCCCCATGGTGGCATCGATGAGGAAGAGGCACATTTCGGACCGGTCGACGGAAGACAGGGTCCGGATGACCGAATAGCGCTCGACCAGGTTGTCGATGGACCGCTGGCGTCGCATGCCGGCCGTGTCGATGAGGATGTATTCCTTTCCGTCCCTTTCATAATAGGAATCGATGGCATCCCGGGTCGTTCCGGGGATGTTGGTCACAATCATCCGGTTCTCCCCCAGGAGCTGGTTGATCAGGGAGGACTTGCCCACGTTGGGCTTTCCGATGACAGAAATCTTCAGGGCGTCCGATTCGATGGAATGGCTGATCTCCTTGGGCAGGCGGTCAATAATTTCGTCAAGAAGGTCGCCCAAACCGAAGGACTGCTCGGCAGAAATGATGGCCATGTCGGGGAATCCCAACTCATAGAATTCATAAACCGTATCCGGGGTGTGGTGGGTATCCACCTTGTTAACGACAACCAGGGGATCCCGTCCCCCTTTGTGGAGCTTTTCCGCGATCATCCGGTCCAGGTTGGAAACCCCCTCCCGACCATCCACCAGAAAGAGGATAAGATCGGCGGTTTCCAGAGCCATATCCACCTGAATTTCAATTTCCTTGGCAAAGAGGTCATCGGATCCCAACTCCAGTCCCCCGGTGTCCATGAGGAGGAAGTAGTTGTTCTGCCATTCCACTTCCCGGTAGAGCCGGTCCCGGGTAACGCCGGGCGTATCCTCGGTGATGGATACCCGGCCGCCTACCAGGCGGTTGAAAAGGGTGGACTTACCCACATTGGGGCGACCAATAATGGCGACAACCGGTCTAGACATGAGAAACCCCCAAATCCTGGTCTCCGCCATCGTTGTCGTCCCCCTTCTTGTCCAAGCAGGAAGCGATGGTGCCCAACTCCTCCTGGGAGAGGATCCGAACCATCTTGACCATATCCTTGGAAGCGGACTGATCAATCCGGCGGGCAAGGATATAAAAGACTCCCAGCCCCACCAGGCCTCCGATGAAAGACAATACCTCATCCTTCGTCGCCAGATAGATGGAGAAGAGGCCTGCCAGGAAGAGGAGGAGGGGGAGGACATAAAGGACAAAGACCGACCCGATGAAGATGTGGTCAGGCATATCCAGGGAGACCGTATCCCCCGGCTGAGCATCCAAAGAATTCCTCACCCACTGGGTAGAGGCCTTCTTGCTCTTGCAGATGCCGGAGGCCGAACAGGATCCACAGGCCTCCTCCCGGTAGACTAAAATATGGGAGAGGCCCTCTTTATTTTCCATTACAAATCCATTGTTTTTCATCGTCTATCCCCTTTCACAGGTCGAATATTCGAACTCGACGGGATCTATTGGTCCATTTCTACTTTTAGATGGAGCTCATCCAGCTGGTCCCGGGTTACCGAGGTCGGAGCCTGGGTCATCAGGTCGGAGGCCGTCTGAGTCTTGGGGAAGGCGATGACGTCTTTGATGGAATCTCTCCCGATCAAGGTCATGACCAGGCGGTCCAATCCATAAGCAATTCCGCCGTGGGGTGGAGTTCCGTATTGGAGGGCTTCGGTAAAGAAGCCGAAACGGTTCTCGATATCCTCCTTGGTCAGCTTGAGGAGTTGGAAGATCTTGTTCTGGAGTTCAGCATTGTTGATACGGATGGATCCTCCCCCGCATTCATCTCCATTAATGACAATATCGTAGGCCTTGGCCCGGACCTTTTCCGGTTCCTTTTCCAAGAGGGGAATATCCTCCTCCACCGGGTGGGTGAAGGGATGGTGCATGGCCACATACCGGCCCTCCTCTTCGGAGTATTCGAACATGGGAAAGTCCACAATCCATGTCATGGCAAAGTCTTCAGGATCGAAGGTCAAGTTTTCACCGGCCATATGGATCCGGACCATGCCCATATAATCCTGGGTCTTTGCCCGGTCTCCGACCATCATGACCGCCAGGTCTCCATCTTGGAGGTCCAATTCCCGGTCAAGATAGGCCACCAGGTCATCGGTCAGGAATTTGTTGAAAGAAGAAGCCACTTCCCCATTTTCCTTTTTCAACCAAAGCAGGCCGGACGCCCCAATCCCCTTGGCATAGGAGGCCAGCTTGTCCAGCTTTTTACGGCTATACTTTTCCGCTAAACCATTGAAGTTGATCCCCAGGACGGCATCGCCATTTTCGGGCGATACTTTCAAAAGGTCAAAGTCGGCCGTCTCCCCGATTCCCGACAGGTCATGGATCTCAAAGCCGTAACGGAGGTCGGGCTTATCCGAACCATACTTTGCCATGGCCTCGTCATAGGACATCTTGGAGAAGGGCCGTTTCAGTTCAATCCCCTTGAACTCCTTGAAGAGGTAGACCAAGAGCTCTTCGTTCATGGCCATCACATCGTCCATATCCACAAAGGACATTTCGATATCCACCTGGGTGAATTCCGGCTGACGGTTAGCCCGGAGGTCCTCATCTCGGAAACAACGGGCGACCTGATAATAGCGGTCGGTTCCGGCAATCATGAGGAGCTGCTTCATGAGCTGGGGGCTCTGGGGGAGGGCATAAAAATAGCCGGGATTGACGCGGGAGGGAACCAGGTAGTCCCGGGCTCCTTCCGGGGTCGGCTTGCCTAAGAAGGGGGTCTCCACTTCCACGAAAGACTGATCATGGAGGAATTCCCGGAAGAGGCGGGTGATTTCCGCCCGCTTGGTCAGCATCTCCTGCATCCTAGGCTTACGTAGATCCAAATACCGGTATTTTAGGCGAATTTCTTCACTGGCATTATCATCGTCTTTGATATAGATCGGCGGAGTTTTGGCCACATCCAAGATCCGAAGCTCCGAACACTCCACTTCCACCTCTCCGGTTGGAAGGTCAGGGTTCTTGGAGGACCTTTCCCGGACAACTCCCCTGGCCGCCAAGACGTATTCCTGGTGGACTTCCTTGGACTTATTATAGAGGGCCTCATTCTCATCTTTATTGAAAACCAGCTGACTGATCCCCGTCTTATCCCTCAGGTCAATAAAAGAGAGGGCGCCCAGGTCCCGGGTTTTATTGGCCCAACCCATGAGGGTGACTTCTTTTCCCTGGTCTTCTAAACGAAGGTCCCCACAATAATGGGTCCGCTTTAATCCCTTTACTGTTTCCATCACGACTCCTTTTCTTTCCCTTGCTTACGATCACGGTCTTCTTGCATAATCACATAGTCCATAATGGGCGATGTGGCTTTTTCTATTGATAGTCGGGTCTCCGGACCATGTCCCGGAAGAATCCGGTAGTCCCCTTCCAGGCGAAACAACCTCCCCAGAGAACGGAAGAGGGTGTGCATCCCTCCTGTTGGAAGGTCCCAGCGTCCGCAGGATCCCTGAAAGAGGGTATCCCCGGTAAAGAGGAAGTTCTGACCCCGGAAGCAGACGGAACCACCGGTGTGTCCGGGGGTTTCCAAGACCTCCAGGTCAAAAGAAGTGACCCGGTCCCCTTCCTTGAAATAGTGGTCGCAGGTCAGGCTCATGGCCCTGCCCATAAAGGCCAGGGAGACATTCATTTCCGGATCCAAAAGGAGGTCCTTCTCTTTTTCGCTGGCCCAAATAGGGGCCCCATAGAGGGTCCGGTAGTGGTCGGCTCCTCCAAAATGGTCGGCGTGGCCATGGGTGAGTAAAATACCTTCAATGGTCATACCTTCTTCCCGGACCCGGTCCTCCAAAGAAGGAGAAGGGGCGCCGGGATCAACGATGACCGCCCGTTTTTCTGCCGGATCGGTCAAGAGATAGATATTTTCCGTTGCCATGGTGGTGAAGCATTCAATCCTCATGGGAACTTTCCTTTCCGCTTTAATGCCGAACCCGGTAGACGGCCAGGGTCGGCTCCATTTCCCGGATCTTCCGGATCAGGACCTCCATCCGGTCCTTATCCTCCACCCGGACGGTCAGCTTGATGATGACCGTGGAATCCTCCCGAGACCGGGCCTCGATCCCGTTCATCTCCATATCCATTTGGACGATGAGTTGGGCCAAATCAGCGACATAGCCGGACACATTCATGGCTTCTATGGTCAAGGAGGCATCAAAGGTGGTCTGGTTGATCTTGTTCCACTCGAGTTCGATCAGCCTCTCCGGCGATTGGTTGGACCGGATGTTGGGGCAGGACTTCCGGTGGACGGTGATCCCGTGTCCTCGGGTGATGTAACCGACGATATCGTCGCCGGGAACCGGTGAGCAGCACTGGGCGAACTTGACTTCCAAATTGTCCGTCCCCTCGCCCACTACGGAAACCGAATTGGATTTCTCCTGGCCTTCATGGTCGCTAGTGTGGGCCTTTTCCCGGTCCGCCTGGGCCAAGGCGCCTTCCGCCATGGCCTCCAATTCCTTCCTCTTCTGGGCCTTATCGTAGATGTCTTCCAGGCGGGAGACAATGGCGGCAAGGGACTGGGTCCCGAAGCCGACCGCTGCCAAAAGGTCATCCGGAGAAGAGTAGGACATCCGGTCCACCAGCTTCTCCAGTGCTTCCGGAGTGATGACCTTTTTGGTCGGATAACCATCCTTCTTGACTTCCTGGATAATCATGTCCCGGCCGTTTTCGATGTGCTCATCCCGGTTGGCCCGTTTAAAGAACTGACGAATTTTGGACCGGGCGCCTGAGGACTGGACGATATCCAACCAATCCCTGGAGGGGCCGGCTGAATTTTTCGAGGTAATGACTTCAACAATATTGCCGTTTTCCAGCTGGGTATCCAAGGGGAGGAGCTTGCCATCGATCTTGGCACCCACGCAGGCATTGCCCACATCCGAGTGGATCCGGTAAGCAAAATCGATGGGGGTCGACCCTCTGGGCAGCTCGATCACATCCCCTCTCGGTGAAAAAACATAGACCTCATCGGAGAAGAAGTCCCCTTTCAGGGTCTCCAAAAATTCCTGGGAATCCGTGGTGGTCTTCTGCCATTCCATGAGCTGGCGGACCCAGGTGAGTTTTTCATCGAATTCGGATTTTTTCTTGGCTCCTTCTTTGTACTGCCAATGGGCGGCAATCCCGAATTCCGCCGTCCGGTGCATCTCCCAGGTCCGGATCTGGACTTCAAAAACCTGACCGTCCTGGCCGATGACTGTGGTGTGGAGAGATTGGTACATATTCTGCTTGGGCATGGCGATATAATCCTTGAAGCGCTTGGGAATGGGCTTCCAGAGGGTATGGACCACACCTAATACGGAATAACAATCGGACACGGTATCCACGATCACCCGGATCGCCGTGATATCAAAGATCTCGTTAAAGGACTTGTCCTGCTTGTACATCTTCTTATAAATGGAGTAGAGGGTTTTCGGCCGGCCGGTAATTTCGTAGGTCATTCCCAGCTCATCCAGCTTCTGGCTCAGCATGTCCTCAATCCGTTCGATTTCCTCTTTCCGGTCTTCCAGTTTCTTATCGACAAGTTCTGCAATCTCATAATAGGCCTGGGGATCCAGGTACTTGAGGCAGAGATCCTCCAGCTCCGACTTGATGGCAAAGATCCCCAAACGGTGGGCAATGGGGACGTATATTTCTATGGTTTCCTTAGCCTTTTCAATCTGCTTAGGCCTTTCCTTATAGTCCAAGGTCCTGAGGTTGTGGAGGCGGTCAGCCAGTTTGATGATGACTACCCGGATATCATTGGCCATGGCCATCACCATCTTCCGATAGTTATCCACCTGGTTGTCGATTTTTGACCGCGAAGCAATCTTTTTCAGCTTTGTCACCCCATCGACCAAGGTGGTGATTTCCGACCCGAAGTCGTCCTCCATCTGTTCGTAGCTGATCTCCGTATCCTCCAGGACATCGTGGAGAAGGCCTCCACAGATGGTGGGATCATCCATCTTGAGCTCCGCCAAAATATAGGCCACATGGAGGGGGTGGGTAATATAGGGCTCGCCGGAATTCCGGACCTGGCCCGAATGGGCTTGGTCCGCATAGGCATAGGCCTTGCGAATCAGTGCCTCATTGCAATCCGGGTTATAGGTTTGGATTTTTTCGACCAAGCTGTCGATAGTCATGGTCCCTCCTTTCTCCTATGGACGACTCCCCATGCCCGGGGTGGTCAGGACAGGGAATGGAATAGATGTGGAATTATCTATTCATTTTACCATATCTCATGGTTGATGAGCGGGAAAAGCCCCGGCTGAACCGGATGTCCACCAGCTTGATCTGGATGGTCTTCTTCCCTTGGAACTCATTCCAGCCCGGCTGGTAGCAAATATCAAAGGTCACCGGGAGGTCCTTTCCGGCGAGAAGTTCATCAATGGCCCCTTCCGGTCCCTCCTGGGCCAGGCTCTTGAGTTTTTCATCCGCCTGAAAAAGGACCCCATTGACCAAGGTCCCCTGGTCATCAAAGCGGACTTGAAGAACGGTCTTATTCTTTCCGACCAGGCGGAATTGTCGGACGTTGAGGTTTTTTGTCCCAAAGATGGGCTTGGGATTATTGGCCCCGAAAGGCGCCATATGGTCCAAAATCCGCATGACGGGGGCCTTGACCATGGATAGGGGGAGGGCGGCATCCAGGCCGATCCGGGGAGTGAGCTCCTCCGGACCCAGACCGGCTTCTTGGTTCCAAATTTTCTTCATCCGGTCCAGGTCCTTCTTATAAAGGCTCATTCCACAGGCCATGGCATGGCCCCCAAAGGCCACATAATCCTCCCGGTGACGGTCCAGGGCCTCAAAAATATTATAAGCCTCTATGGACCGGCCGGACCCCTTGACCAGGGCCTCCCCTTCTCCGGCTTCCTCAGCATCCGTGAAGACCAGGCAGGGTCTGTAGAAGAGGTCCTTGATCCGTCCGGCAATCAAGCCACAGAGGGATTCATGGACTTCCGGGAGGTAGAGGACCAGGACCTGGTCCAACTTCTCTTGACTTCTAATTAGTTCAGTGGCCTTTTCCACCCCGGCCCGGGTCATCTCCTTCCGCTCATTGTTGAGGGCAACGAGCTCCTCCGCATAGGCATCGATGGTATCCGGATCTTCTTCTAAAAAGAGTTCCACGCCCAGCCTGGCCGTCATGAGCCTTCCGGAAGAGTTAATGGCAGGCCCGATGATGAAGCCCACGACATAGGTGTCCACCTCCTTATCCCAGCTGTTATGTCGGAGGAGGGCGGAGATGCCGGGATCCGGGCTCTCATTGATGACTGATAGTCCAAGACTGGCCAGGACTCGATTTTCCCCTTGGAGGGGGACCACGTCGCAGATGGTCCCCAGGCAGGCATAGGCAAGGAGGGGACGGATCCGGTCAGGATCTTCGCCCAGTCCCTGGTAAATGGCTTGGATGAGTTTGAAGGCTACCCCGGCCCCGCAGAGGTCAGGGAAAGGATAGCCGGACTCTTTGGAATGGGGGTTGAGGAAGGCCAGGCAGGGAGGGACCTTCTCCCGAACCTCTCCTTCCTCCTCTTCTTCCTCGATCTGGTGGTGGTCAGTGATGATCACCGGAATCCCCACTTCCAGGGCGTGGTCCAGGGCATCGAAAGCGGCAATCCCGTTATCACAAGTGATGATCAGAGCCACCCCCTCCTCCTTGGCCTGGTCCACCAGTCGGCGGTTGATCCCGTAGCCATCCGTGATCCGGTCAGGGATGGCATAGGATACTGCCCGGAAGGGATCCTCCCCCATCTCCCGAGCAAGAGAACGGAGGCCCTTGACCAGGATAGTTGTGGCTGCCACCCCGTCCTGGTCATAGTCCCCGATGATCCGGATGGGAAGACCTGAGGACAAGGTGTCCATGATGGCGGAGACAGCCAATTCCATTTGTTTGAAAAGATAGGGGTCATGAAGTCCCGAAAGATCCGGAGAAAAATAGGACTTGGCTTCTTCATAGGTCCGAATTCCCCGATTGGCCAGAAGAAGGGAAGCCAAGCTTGACATGCCGGTTTCTTCTTTCAAGCGTTTTGCTTCTCGACGATGATTCTTAATATACCAATCTGCCACATTTCCTCCTCTGAAAAAGAATAGAGACGGAATCCTCCGCCTCTAGGTCTATTCTATCCACTTCTTAAAGGTCGCTGTCTCCTCGGTCCTCATCCGGGTCATCCAAACCCCGATTGAAGGAAGCTTCTTCCTCTTCCCTGGCCAGGCGGTCGGCATTGGTTCTCTCGTCTTCTTCCGCCTTGCCCGCGTCGAATCCGGCCACCGGCTTTACGATGTAGGAAAGAGCCTGCTTTAAGAATTCAATCTCCTGGCCATCCTGACCGGTTTTGATAAAGAAGGAATCCTCAGTAATCCGGCTCACCTGTCCCCGGATCCCGCCAATGGTGACAATGGTATCTCCGATTTTCATTCCATCCTTCATTTTCTGGGCTTCCTGGGCCTTCTTCTTCTGGGGACGGAGGACTAAGAAGTAAAAGATGGCGATCATTCCGACAAACATTAAAATGGATTGGCTACCTTGGGGCATATTGATTCTCCTTTATTTTTACATGATAAACGAAATATCTTTCTTCTCTATTTTTCTTCAACGCCTCTATTATATCCAAAGAAACAAGTCCCTGGCAAGGAGGGCCTATTCCTCACCATAGGCCCTGAGGAAGTCTTTTTTGAAGGCTAAAAACCGGTCGTCAAAGATGGCTTTTCTCATTTGATCCATCAGAGAGATGAGGAAATGGAGGTTATGGATGGTCAAGAGGCGGGCTCCCAGGATCTCATTGACATTGAGGAGGTGACGGATATAGGCCCGGGTGTAGTTTTGACAGGTGTAGCAATTGCAATCCGGATCCAGGGGGCCGAAATCTTCCTTGTAGGCGGCATTTCTGACCGTCACTTTTCCTCGGTGGGTCATGGCCAGGCCATTTCGGGCCACCCGGGTGGGTAGGACGCAGTCAGCCATATCAATCCCCGCCTGGACCGACTCAAAAAGGTAGTCCGGACTTCCGATCCCCATGTTGTAGCGGGGCTTATCCTCCGGCAGCCTAGGGGCCGTATAATTCAGGATCCGGGTAAAGTCGGCATGGGGTTCGCCCACGGAGATGCCTCCGATGGCGTAGCCGTCCAGGTCACGGGCCGTTGTTTCCCGGAGGGACCGGTCCCGCAGGTCCTCAAAAAATCCCCCCTGAACGATGCCAAAGAGGGCCTGGTTGGAGTGGGTGTGGGCTTCCATGCACCGGTCCAACCAGCGGAGGGTCCTTTCCATGGAGGCCTCCGTATAAGCCCAATCCGCCTCATAGAATACGCATTCATCAAAGGCCATCATGATATCCGAACCCAGAACCTGTTGAACCTGGATGGAGACTTCCGGGCTGATGTGCTGGAGGGATCCGTCGATATGGGAGGAGAAGGTCACCCCCTCCTCGGTCATATCCTGGGGCTTGGCTAGGGAGAAAACCTGGAATCCCCCCGAGTCCGTCAAGATCGGCTTATCCCAGTGCATGAATTTGTGGAGTCCCCCCGCCTTTTCCATGATGTCCATGCCGGGACGGAGGAAGAGGTGGTAGGTATTGCCCAGGATAATCTGGGCGCCCAAATCTTTAAGCTCTTCCGGAGTCATGGTCTTGACCGTAGCCTTGGTCCCCACCGGCATGAATACCGGGGTCTTGATGTCTCCATGGGGAGTGTGGAGGATCCCCGCCCGGGCTCCACAGTCCTTGGATTGGTGTTGGAGTTCAAAAGAAACCGGTCTAGTCATGGTCTTCCCCATCCTGTTTAAAATTGGCAATCAGCATGGCATCCCCAAAGGAAAAAAAGCGGTAGCGCATATCATTGGCTGTCTTGTAAGCATTCATAATCTTGTCCTTACCGGTAAAGGCGGCAATCATCATAATGAGTGACGATTTGGGGAGGTGGAAGTTGGTGATGATCCCATCGATGGCCTCATATTCAAAGCCGGGATAGATAAAGATATCGGTCCAGCCGGAATCCTCCACCATCTCCCCCTTTTTCTTCATCACCGACTCCAGAGTCCGGGTCACTGTGGTTCCCACGGCAATGACTCGGTGGCCTTCCGCCTTAGTCTGGCGGATCCGTTCAGCCGTTTCCTTGGGGAGGACATAGTATTCCGAATGCATGGCATGGTCTTCGACCTCTTCCTCCTTGACAGGGCGGAAGGTCCCCAAGCCGACATGGAGGGTTAAATAGGCGATATGGACCCCCATAGCGGCCAAGTCATCCAGAAGTTCCCTGGTGAAGTGTAGGCCGGCTGTGGGCGCTGCTGCGGACCCATTGACCCGGGCATAGACGGTCTGGTAGTCCTCCTTGTTTTTCAGCTTTTCTGTGATATAGGGAGGGAGGGGCATATTCCCCAGTCGGTCCAGGACTTCTTCCCAAATTCCTTCATAGTGGAATTCGATCAGGCGCTGGCCTTCTTCAATGATGTCCAAGACTTTTCCGGTCAATTCTTGGTCCTCGCCAAATTCAAGGACTTGTCCCTCTTTCACTTTCTTACCCGGCTTGACCAGGCACTCCCAAACCGACCCCTCACGATTCCGAAGGAGGAGGACTTCCACCTTCTCCCCCTTCCCCGGCCGGTGACCGAAGAGTCTAGCCGGAATTACCCGGGTATCATTCAGGACCAGGGTGTCCCCCGGTTCCAGGAACCGAGGGAGGTCATAAAAGTGGCCATGGTCAAGGGCCCCGGTCGACCGGTCCATGACCATGAGCCGGCAGTCCTCCCGCCGGTCGGTAGGATGTTGGGCAATTAATGCCGGGTCAAGTTGATAATCAAATTCACTGGTTTTCATAAAACTTCTTTCTCATTCCTCTTCAAGAATATCCATCTCCACCTGGCCCTCTTCTTCCGGGGGCTTTTCCCTATCTCCCGGCTTGCCGATATGGTCGGGCCTGGGTAGACCGTAATGGTCATAGGCCTTGGTGGTCAACATCCGGCCACGGGCCGTCCGGACTAAAAAGCCGATTTGGAGGAGGTAAGGTTCAATGACTTCTTCAATCGTCCCCGCCTCCATATTAGCGGAAGCCGCCATGGTGTCGATACCCACAGGTCCTCCTCCAAAGTGGGAGGCCAGGATCCGTATAATTTTTTCATCATTTTTATCCAGTCCCAGCCGGTCCACCTCCAACATTTCCAGGGCCTTCCGGGTTAATTCAAGGGTGATTCGACCATCCCCCTTGACCTGGGCATAGTCTCGGATCCTGCGGAGGAGGCGGTTGGCCACCCGGGGGGTTCCCCTGGACCGAAGGCCAATCTCATGGGCCGAATCCGGGTCCATCTCCACCCCCAAAAGAGAGGCTGACCGGCTGACGATTTGGGCCAGGTCCACACTGTCGTAGAGTTGGAGAGACATGAGGACGCCAAAACGGTCCCGTAGAGGGGAGGACAACATGCCGGCCCGGGTGGTGGCTCCTATTAGGGTGAAAGGAGACAAGTCCAGGCGGAGGCTCTGGGCCATGGTTCCCTTCCCGACCATGAGGTCAAGAGCGTAGTCCTCCATGGCCGGATAGAGGACTTCCTCCACATTCCGGTTAATCCGGTGGATTTCGTCGATAAAGAGGATATCCCCCGGCTGGAGGTTGGTCAAGATGGAGGCCAGGTCCCCCTGCTTGGAGATGGCCGGGCCGGATGTAATTTTGATATTGGCCCCCATTTCGTTGGATATAATGGTGGCCAGGGTGGTTTTCCCTAGACCCGGAGGGCCTGCCAAAAGGATATGGTCCAAGGCCTCACCTCTTTTCAGGGCAGCGTCGATGTAAATCTTTAACTGTTCCTTATTCTTTTTTTGACCGATATATTCATTGAGCCAACGTGGACGGATGGACCCCTCAAAAGGAACTTCTTCTTTGCTCAGGCCGGGTCCCACAATCCGGTGGCCATTTCTTTCAGACATCTTTCCTCCTTTCCGATGAATCGCCTATCCCCTAGGAAAGACGACGGAGGGCGTGGCGGATTCCTTCTTCCAGGGCTTCCTCGGGATTCCAATCCCTGAGGGCGTGTTCCGCCTCGTTGCGGGCATAACCCAGGTTGAGGAGGGCTTGGATGGCCACCTGGTAGTTCTGGGAATCACCGGGATCGGCCGATGGCCGGGCTTCTTCCGGCTGGACCTGGTAGCCCAATTTCTTGACCCGGTCCACCAGTTCTAAAATGATCCGGGAAGCCGTCTTGGCCCCCACCCCGGGAGCCCGGGCCAGGGTCTTGGGGTCGTTGTTGAGGATGGCTCCAATCACAGCATCCACCGTCAAGGCGGAGAGGATGGAGAGGGCAACCTTTGGGCCGATAGTGGAAACCCGGTTGAGAAGGAGGAAAAGGGTCCTTTCTTCTTCCTCATAGAAACCATATAGGCTGATGTCGTCCTCCCGAACCACCTGGACGGTATAGATTTTATAGCTTTCCCCCACACGAAAATGCGACATCGATTGAACAGATGCCGCAAGCTGGTAACCCATTCCATTGTTTTCGATGACCAGGCCTTCTTCGTCCAATTCGGTGACCTCGCCTTTGATATAAGAAATCATGCCTACTCCATTCGATAGTCTTCTCTGAAACGCTGGGAAAAAGCCAGGGTCATGGCAACCGCCAATCCGTCCGCCGCATCATCCGGCTTAGGAAGTTCCGTCAGGCCAAGTAGGGCTTGAATGGAACGCTGAATTTGAAGTTTATCCGCCCGTCCATAGCCGGTAATGGCCTGTTTGATTTGTGGAGGGGTGAATTCGTAAATGGGCAATCCTCTTTTTACCCCGGCCAGAATTTCCACTCCCCGGGCCTGGGCCACAGAAATGATGGTCGTCTTATTTCGGTAATAAAAGAGTTCTTCAAAGGCCATCTGATCCGGCTTGTATTCATCGATCAGTTTTCCCATTTCCCGGTCGATCATCCCTAAACGCTCCGGCAGAGGGGTTCCGGCCAGAGTTTCGATGCAGCCGTATTCCAAGGGGGTAATCTTTCCCCCATCCATCCGGATAACACCATAACCCACTAAGGCTAGGCCCGGATCGATACCCAGAAGGATCACCGCATATACCTTTCCAGAACGGCATCGTTGATCCCGTTCCAGATATTGTCTTTATAAATCCGACAAGCATTGGAAGCCAGGTACTGACGGAATTTCCGATAAATAAAATTAAGATCTTTTATAGTTAAAATGGACTCTTCCGAGGTCAGTTGGGAAAGATGGTCAAAGTCCAAAACGATCTGCCGGTCCAGGTGGTGGTTGACCTGGTAGATCTTTCCCTTGACGACTTTCTGGCTAAAAACATTACAGAAACGGTAGAGATCCTTATAATTATTGGTTTGGACCTTAAGCCAGTGGTAAAGTTGACTCTTCACCGCCATAGCCGGGCCGTTTTTGGCCGTTTGAAAGAGGATCCGTTGGTGCTTGAGCTCTTGGGGGGTGTAGGTCTCCAAGGCTACCCTCTCCAGCTTATCCACCCAATCCATGGACTCTTCCCTTCCTAAGGGATAAGCTTTCAGACAGATGGCCAGTTCAAAGCGGTGAACATCGTCATTGATGAGTTTTTGGATGGACCTCATGATGAAATACCGGTCCTTCCGGTCCGCAAGGGCCCGGAAGAGAGAGGTGTTGATGGCCTTCATCAGGACATAGCGGGGCTGGAGGTTGGAAGAGGGATGGTCCAAATCCATCATGGAAAGAAGGAGGTGAATGGAATCGCTATCACTTTCAAAAAGAAATTGATATTCCAAGCTTTCTTCCAGATCTTCTAATCGATCAAGCATTGTCTCCCTCCCTTCCATGAAAATGCTTTTATTACGGTATTTAATAGTATATCAAAAAATCAGACTTTGTCTGGGCGAAATCGGAAAGAATCCCGGCTTTTTTCTTAAAAAAAAACCGCCTGTAAATACAGGCGGTTTACGTGCCATTGAGGATTCGAACCCCAGGCCTTCTGGTCCGTAGCCAGACGCTCTATCCAGCTGAGCTAATGGCACATATCAATTTTTCTGAACAAGCGGGTGAAGGGAATCGAACCCTCGTAGCCAGCTTGGAAGGCTGGAGCTCTACCACTGAGCTACACCCGCATAAGCGGAAGAGACTGCTTTTTAAGTGGTGGCCTAGCCTTCTTACATTATAGGATAGACTGACACTTATTTCAAGTTTAAGCGGCAGACGGGATTCGAACCCGCGACCCTCGCCTTGGCAAGGCGATGCTCTACCTCTGAGCCACTGCCGCATATTGAATTGGGCGAGAGCGGATTCGAACCACTGAAAGCTAAGCTAACGGATTTACAGTCCGTCCCGTTTGGCCACTTCGGTACTCGCCCTTATTGAAAACGACCCGGATGGGACTCGAACCCACGACCTCCAGCGTGACAGGCTGGCATTCTAAACCGACTGAACTACCGGGCCAAATGTGACCAATGACCCTACCGGGATTCGAACCCGGGATACCGCCGTGAGAGGGCGATGTCTTAACCGCTTGACCATAGGGCCTTAAATAGCGGAGAAGGGACTTGAACCCCTGACACTTCGGGTATGAACCGAATGCTCTAGCCAGCTGAGCTACTCCGCCAAAGATATTTAAGTAATTTCGGTGGCGGAGATGATTGCGGGGGCAGGATTCGAACCTGCGGCCTCCGGGTTATGAGCCCGACGAGATACCTCTTCTCCACCCCGCGCATTTAAGAACTGCAGATGCCGAGGACCGGGGTCGAACCGGTACGATCTTATCCAGATCGAGGGATTTTAAGTCCCTTGCGTCTGCCAATTCCGCCACCCCGGCAAACGCCTTGTGTAGGACTCGAACCTACGACAACGCGGTTAACAGCCGCGCGCTCTACCAGCTGAGCTAACAAGGCATACTGGACGCTGTTAGAATAGAAAGGCCCTCAAGCGAGGGTCTCCTACACCGGACCTCCATCACAGTGACTCACATAGTATAACAGGTGACTCGGTGGAATGCAAGTGGATTTCACAAGTTTTTTTACTGCATTTTACATAGGTGGCCTATTCCTCCTGATGGCGGACGACGTAGGCTAATCCAAAGCAACCCGGCCCGATATGGGTCCCGACGACCGGGCCCATCTGGGCAATTTCGCCATTGTGGTCCCCCAAAAGAGTTTGGGCATAGTCGATAAATTCTTTTCCCTCTTCCCCGGGATAGGTATAGATGAAATAGACCGGAAAGTCCGGGTCCACTTCTTCCGAATGATAGCGGTCAAGAATTTTCTTGATGGATGCCCGGATTCCACGCGCCTTTCCGTAAAGGCCAAGTACTCCCCCATCCATGGAGACGACCGGCTTGATGTTAAGCATCTTTCCTGCCAGACCAACGGCTGCAGGCAGTCGTCCGCCCTTAACTAGGTGGTCCAGGCCCATGAAAGTACCCATATAACGGAAATCGTCCCTACGCATTGTCACCCAGTCGACAATCTCCTGACTGGATTTTCCTTCTTCTTTCATCTTCACAGCCCATTCGGCCATCAGGGCCTGGCCCTTGCAGACCATATGGGAGTCGACAACATAGATTCCCCCATAACCGACAATTTCCTTGGCTTGAAGAGCCGTTTCATAGGTTGAGGAGAGGAAGGAGGACATGGTGATATAGACAATTTCTTCTCCCGCTTTCTTCCCTTCTTCAAAAACCCGGATCATGGATCCGATGGAAGGAGAAGAGGTTTTTGCTATTCCGGATTCTTCCAGACGACGGAAAAACCGGTCCTTGTCCTCTTCAACCTGGAAGGAAAAGACCCCGTCCGGAAAGTCAACACCGATATCAAAAAGGGAAAGACCGCGGATTTCTGCATCTTTTTTGGTCATATCTGAAGCTGTATCCGTGTAGATTATCATCCATCCCCCTTATTATCCAGCGGTTTAGCTTGGGCTTTTCTGAAAAAAAAACCGTCCTCTTGTGTGCCTTTTCTATGGTACTTGTTTTCAAGAGAAAACTCAACTCTCTCCTCGGCGGATGAACTTTGATTGCTCACCCGCCGGTGAAAGAGACGCACTATTTTTAATAGAGTTTTGCACCTGCCGGGATCCTGGGATCCAACATGATGAGGTGGAGCTTTTCTTCCCCTTCTTCCTCATGAATGGCCGAGAGAAGCATGCCCTCGGAGTCCACCCCCATCATCTTTCGGGGAGGAATGTTGCAGATGGCCAGGAGGGTCTTGCCTACCAGGTCCTCTGGGGCATAATTATCCCGGATTCCGCTCAAGATTGTCCTGCCCTCTTGACTTCCATCATCCAACTTAAATAGGAGGAGCTTCTTGCTCTTGGGCACTTCCTGGCAGTCCTTGACCTTGACAACACGGAGGTCCATCTTGGAGAAAGTATCAAAGTCCACCATTTCTTCAAAAAGAGGCTCTATTTTTACTTTGGAAAAATCAAGGTCTTCGGCCTTCAGATAGGGAATATCCAGGCCTTCTGATGGACCATCCTCCTTCTTTCCCCCATTTCCCAGCCCCAGAGGCTTCATGGTCGGGAATTGTTCCTCATTTAACATATTATCCCCCATCCTTCTGTAATATCAACAATTTAGGCATTTTGATAAAAGTATTATCAAGTACTATTCGGCAGTATAATTTGGAAATTTGTTGTCTTTTGTGTTGTCCTCAGACTTAATTGTTGTCCTTTCAAACCACAAATTCAACTTCTATTTTTTTGCTTAAAAAACATCCAAATTTTTCGTTAATTTTTCTATTGATTCCTTTTTCTTGTCGCTGTTTACTTCGGCATAAATGTCCATCGTCGTTTCTATGCTAGCATGTCCCATGATTTCTTGAATAATCTTTATGTTCGTTTCGTTTTCACAAAATCTTGAACAAAAAGTATGGCGTAAATGATGACAAGAGAAGTGTGGAATTATTATAGGCTCTCTTTTCTCCTTCTTGGCTTTGACAATTTCTTCAGCATTATGAGCCCCTAGAATTCTTCTAATAGCTCTATTGATTGCTGCGGGATTATGTATCATACCGAAACGGTTTGAAAAAATGAATCCACTCATGCCATCAACAACTGCTGTACAAAAGCCATCTTCTTTTTGTCTTTCATACTCCGATTGCAAAGCCTCATAAACTGGTTGCATCATAGGCAGGATTCTAGTGCCTGCTTCTGTTTTTGGTAAAGAAACTTTGAACTCACACTTATAGGTATCCGTTCTCCTTGGATAGTAAGTCATGCTGTGATTTATATCTATGGTTCTTTTCTCCATATCTATATCAGACCATCTAAGTCCTACTACTTCTCCAATTCTACAGCCTGTGCCAAGCAGCACCGTAAATATCGAATTCCAGTGGACAAATATCGGACTCGAAGCGATATAATTCATGAACGCTCTCTGTTGCTCAATAGTTAACGCATGTCTCATATTCTTCTTCTTAGTGTTCTTCTTTTTAATCTCAGCCATTACTCCATCGCTTGGATTGTTTCGAATAATGTCATCCCTTACCGCTAATTGAAAGGTCGGATGAAGAACTGTATGGATAGTTTCTAATGTGTTTACCTGAAGTCCTCTATCATTCAACAAATCGTAATAAAAATAAAGTACGTCAGAATATTTGATTTCTCCAATTTTCCTCTTGCCAAATCCTTCTCTTACAAAGCGGTCATACATGTATGTGTAATTCGTATAAGTTGTTTCCCTTAACTCAGATTTTGTAGAGATATACCTATCAAAAACAAAATTTAAGGAGGCTTTTCCCATCACATATACATTTAAGCCATCTAACTGATCCTTGAAGAGTTTTTCTTCTCTTTCCCTTAATTTTTTAAGATCTTTTGAGTAAATAAACTTCCTTTTCCCGTAAGGATCTACATAGCCATAAGCGTATCTTCCATCACTTTCTCTATAAATTTCTCCTTTCCTTAAAGCTCTACCTTTAGGGTCTTTTCTTGCGGACATCTTTCATTCTCCTTTCTATACAACATATAGAAGAGAGAACTTTCGTCATTTTTTCAAGGAGTCAGCATATAACTTCCCTAACCCTGATTTAACCGCCTGCGACATGGTCAAATTATGAGACTTAGCATATCCCCTGAGTTCCTGATATTCGCCTTCGGTCATTCTAATCGTAACTCTATGAATCATAGGGTCTTCAAGCAAAGGACGTCCCATTTTCCTCATATCATGCTCCTTTCTCACAATCTAACTTGATTATACTTTTTGTCCGACGTTTTGTCAATGCGTTTTACCATTGCAGAACATTTATGTTTGGTAGGGCATCATGCGAAAGGTCTCTAAATAGTCGTCTAAAATATCACAATTTACTAAGACTAATTTGTTTAGCTTATAAACCGCACCAGCTTCTTTCGCTATTTCTTCAAATTTCGTCTGACACATTGAATACAGTTCTGCACCTTCCTTATATCTGACAAATCTTTTTGCATTAACCTTGTTCTTCACGAGTTTTACCTCCTTTCAAATAATCTTTTATTTTGTCAATACTATTTAGAATCATTCTCTATAATATATTTATAAGTTTTACGACATTGGTAGGTGCTTGGCAGCAACATAGGAATCTCACCTCCGCCTCTTATTCCAGACGAGCCGGCTTAAACTATTGAAGTATCATTATCACTACTTGCTTCATTGAACAGGTTGCCAAATCTGTTTTTATGTATTCTTATTTATCGCTCGCTTTCTTGTTTCCTTGATTTACTCAGTATTCATAAAACCAAAATTTCTTTCAGCAGAAAGGTCATGGCGTAAGTCATAATCCTCCACAAGTAGATAAAGTCCTACCTTTGGTCTATTCAGTTGTCAAGGAACAATTGCCTATTGGCTTTCAGAGAGATTTTCTTTTAAGTTATTCTTGAAAATAATTCTTCAATTAAATTAAGAGGACAGATCTCCCTTCACTTTATACAAGGAAAATCTGCCCTCATGCACAAGGCGATTACTTCATAAATTCTTCCAATAGCACCCTTAGCTTTTTAAGAATATTGTTTTTTTGCCATTGTATAGCTTGATAGCTCACTTTCTTGCCTCTCGCTATGCTTGATAGCGTTTCATCATCGAAATACAAACGCTCTATGATGTCCCTTTCCTCATCGTTTAGTTTTGATATAGCATTTCTGACTGCCTCAATCATCATCTGTGTTTCAACAATCTTTTCTACATCAACGCTTTCATCAGCGATGTTATCTATAAAATGTCCATCATGATCCAAAGAGGAAAAGAAAAGCAGGTGGTTTTTTCTGTCCACCTGCTCTAAATACTTCTCGTGTTCTTTTTCTCGCCAGTAGACTTTATAAATATCTTCACTGACTTTTACCTTTTGCCCTCTGACATAAAGGTAATACTCTTTTGCCATAAAGTTTCCTCCATTTCTTTTTGTCTATTTGTTTTTCAGACAAAAAAAGGAGGACTCCTGCATCTTGGCATAAGAAGTCCTCTGAAATGAAAGAAACCCGTCCTTTCCTTAACTATATTTAATTGTTTAGACGAGAATATGGAAAGACAGACAACTGTAAATCTTATAAGAAAAAGGAAGGATTTTGTTTTGAGTTATAGCTTCAAAGAAATATATAGCCTTTATCATATCCTGTCCCTCCATTTTACAACTAACTATTCCTCATATATTAAGCCCTTCTACTATTTCAGGTATCCACGCACATAATAAGAAATTTTATGCTTGTACTTTTTCTTTGCTCATCTTATTTAGTTCTCCAAGCATCATAAAGATGCCCACAACAATCATAATGAAATCAACAAGGGGCTGTGTGAACCAAACAGCTTTTACTCCAAATACCATTGGCAGAAGAACCATTGCAGGAACAAATAGGAAGAGCTGTCTAAGCATAACAATAATTCCTGCTTTCTTTCCGTTCCCGATTGATTGGAAGAATGTAATTGTCATTACCATTACTCCATACAGAATAAATACAGAATAGAATAGCCTGAAATTCCCAACTCCCTGTGTTATGATACTTGCTTCTACTCCAAACAAGGAAAGTATCTGACTTGATAGCAATAATGATGGAATCCAAAAGATTGCCGCAAGCACAAGTCCTCCGATAGAAAACACCTTCATTGCTTGCCTTACTCTGTCATATTGCTTTGCTCCGAAGTTTGTTCCGACAACAGGCTGCAATCCTTGACTCATTCCCCAAAGTGGAATGAACGAAAAGGCATATACACGAAGCGATGCTGCCATCAAAATTCCGTTTGGATCTCCGCCATACTTAAATGCCATTTTATAAAGCATTGTCTGCTGAATCATAAACAGAAGCTGCATCATCATAGCTGATGAGCCTACTCCAAACATTTCTTTTTTTATTTCCGCATCAGACTTAATCTTATGAATTTTTACAACCTTGCTCTTTTTCAGGAAGTAGTGCAGCGTTACAACTGCTTGAACAAATTGGGCTGTAATAGTAGCAAGTGCGGCACCCTCAATGGCGTATTCACCCATAACTGTCATTAAAATCGGATCAAGAATGATATTCAGTAAAGCTCCAAGTCCCATTATCATCATGGCTTTTTTCATTAGACCTTCGCCACGCATAACCATGTTTGCGGACTGTGTAAAATTTACAAAGAGGGAACCGATAAAGATTACTCTTAGGTATCTGATACCATAAGCTTTGATCTCACCCGTTGCTCCGACCATATCTAAAAAATGTGGTGCAAGTAGTATTCCTCCAACTGTTATGATTGCCGAAAACAAAATCACCCAGAAAATCAGGTTGCCCATGATTTTATCTACGGTTTTCTGATCTCCTTTACCAATCGCTCGTGATAAAACAGATGCAGAACCTACGCCAAGAAGTGTAGACACCCCGCTGTTAAAAAAAGTAAGTGGCATCGCAACGCCACAGGCAGTCATTGCAGTTTGCCCTATGATTTTCCCGGCAAATATCCCGTCCATTAACGGATACAAACCGATTACTATCATTCCGATAACCGCCGGAATAGATAGCTGAAATAGTAAATCTATCGGTCTTTTTGTTAACAGTTGTTCTTTCATATCTTGCTTCATTCTAAAGTCCCCCTTCTAAAAATGTTGCTATTTGATTTTCCATCCGATTGCTCTTTCCCTTTGATAAATAAATCGCTGATAAATTTGTGATTTCTCAAGTAGCTCCCCATGTGTTCCAACACTTTCTACCTTACCTTTATCCATTACAACAATCTGATCTGCACCTTGAATGGTTTCCAATTTATGTGCAATGACAAGTACAGTTTTACCTTTTAGTAAATTGTGTAAAGCAACCATAAGTTGTTCTTCATTCTCAGGATCTACGCTTGATGTTGCCTCATCCAAAATCACAATCTTACTTGGTTTAAGCATTGCTCTGGCAATGGAAATTCTTTGACGCTCGCCTCCTGATAAGTTAGAGCCTCCTTCCTGCAAAACCGTATCATATCCTTGAGGTAGTGCCATAATAAAATCATGGCACTGTGCCTGTTTAGCAACTTCCATAACTTCTTCATCACTTGCATCAGGATTACCAAACTTAATATTATTCTTTACTGTGTCATCAAACAGGTACACATCTTGAAAAACAAAAGTAAAATTAGACAACAGGTTGTCATATTTAAAATCTTTTATATTTTTCCCATCAATCAAGATTTCGCCGCCATCAACATCCCAAAATCGTGATATTAAGTTACAGAGTGTTGTTTTTCCACTTCCTGAACCGCCTACAATAGCTGTTGTCTCTCCTTCCGATATAGAAAGAGTTATTCCATCAAACAATGATTGTTTTTCATAAGAAAATTTCACGTTATTAACCTCAACTTTGGCAACATTCAATTCCGTTACATTGCCTTCTGAAATTGTTGGTAGCTCTCGAAGTTTGGATATGGCATCTAAATTTTGTACTGCAACCCCCCTTATATTTTGCATACTTCCAGCCATCTCAAATCCTGCAAATACAATAAAGCTTGATACTATAAGCATTACCGCTTTATATGGTGGAATCGAAGCAGAACAAAAGCGGAAAACTGAAGAAAGTATAATTGCGCAAATACCCAGTTTGAAAATAAAAAGGAAAATAAGAGCGGCAGGAGCAACTGTTTTTTCAACATTGATAAATCCTTTGCGGCTTTCAGAGATATTCCTGTCTAATTCTGTTATCATTTCTTTCCCTTTTCCAAAAGACTTGATAACGCTAATTCCTTTTACATATTCTAAAGTGGTTGCATTCAAGTTGATTTTTAATGATTGTAGTTTCTTCGTCAACTCATCTGCTTTTTTCTGAAAGAGGGCATTACTTAACATCCCCACAAATAAGGTCGCTAATATGATAATCCCTGTAACCATATCAAACGGAAGCATAAAAAGTGCCATGATTGCTGTTTGAATCACTCCTACAAAAAGTGTTTCAATAATATTTACACCTACGGTTTCAAGCTCCCCGATTACTGTCGTTAATCCTCCGGATATATTTCCAAGTCGATTGTTGCTGAAATATCCCATGTTTACTCGTTTTAATTGATCGCCGATATATAATCTGTTCTCTGCTCCCATGTTATAAGTAGCAATATACTTATTGCGATCTGCCATATAACTACATAGTATTTTTCCTACAACACTTAACATTGCCACGCCAAATACAATATATACATCCTGTATAAGTACTTCTCTATGCTCAAAAATATTCTGAAATACTTTGAGTAAAAAAAGCATGATAGCTCCCAGCGCAACGCCCTCAAAAATACTTTTAAGCACCTCAAATAGAAGCATTCTACTGAGTTTTGACGATTCTTTGCCTGCAATAGCATATAATTTTTTAATTAAATCTCTCATTTACTTTACCTCCGCCTGTTGATATACACTAATGTGCGATTTCCACATTTTTGCGTAGGTTTCGCTTTTACCAAGAAGCTCGGAATGTGTTCCTTCAGCTTCTATTTCTCCATTGGTTACTACAATAATCTTGTTCGCACGAATTATAGTCGAAAGTCTGTGAGCTATCATAATAACGGTTTTATTTTTAACCAATGCATCTATAGATTTCTGAATTTCTGCCTCATTGTCTGGATCAGAGTAAGCAGTAGCTTCATCCAAAAGAACGATAGGACTATCTTTTAGCAACGCTCTTGCAATGGTAATTCTTTGACGTTCACCACCCGAAAGATTATTGCCCGCTTCACCAACAATCGTGTTATATCCGTCAGGCAAGCTCATAATAAAGTCATGACAACTGGCTTTCTTGCACGCTTGTTCAATTTCTTCAATACTCGCATCAGGCTTAGCCAATTTCATATTTTCTAAAATGGTTTTTTTGAAAAGATAATTCTCTTGCGAAACATAGGTTACAAGTTCCATATTTTTTTCAAGAGAAATATCTTTTACATTTACATTGCCTATGCAAATTTTTCCATTGTCAGCATTCCAATATCCGGCAATTAATTTTGCAATGGTAGATTTTCCGCTGCCTGAATATCCTACAATAGCTGTAAGTTGTTTTTCTTCTGCATGAAAAGACAAATTTTCAAATACTTTCTTTTCGTCGTTATAACCAAAACTTACATTTTCAAAGGTTATGCCGTAAGAGCTTATCGTATTACAATTATCTCCTCTTTCAAGCTCCGGCAAATTCATTACTGTCTTGATTTCATCAATCACTACTCTTACGTTTGCCATTGTATCCATATGGCTCATTGCTTTAATCAAAGGCTTATAAGATGCATAAGATAACAGCACACACATAATGAGAATGCCAACAGAAATGCTCCCTTTCATGTATAGAAACAAAGAAATAGGCAAGACAAACAACATAGTTGAAGGCAGAATTTCCATTGCAGCAGTCATATAAAAACAAACACTTAAATACCAACTAAGCATACTGTCCCTGTTCTTATTAACGGCATCTACAAATTTTCCATAGGATGACGCTGATTTATTGAAAGCTTTGATAACCTGAATACCTCTAATATATTCAACCGCAGTAGTATTCATGTTTTTTGCAGCTTGTTGGTAGTTACGAGATTTTTCCTCGTATCCTCCCATCATTAAAAACGAGAACAATACACCGATTGGAAGAGTTACAAGATTGGCAAGACCTATTCTCCAATCAAGCACAAAAATAATAATAACTAACACGATGGGAATAATAACATTTGCGATTACTTCTGGGATTACATGTGCGATTGGCTGTTCCATTTTATCCAAAGTTTCAAGCATAAACTGTGTCCATTCACCACTGCTCCTTTTCTCAACTTCCCCCATAGATAATCTGCTTATTTTTCTTGCAAGTTTTTTTCTCTCATCTTCAATAATACGAAAAGCAAGATTATGAGAAGTTAATGTTGATATTTCATGAAAAATAACACTTCCTAAAAGTCCGCATAAAATTATTAAAATAGGCTCTTTATAAATCATAAAATTTATTTTTCCAGCAGCTATATGTTCAACGATTTTCGCCATTGCAAAATATGGCAAAACTCCACAAAGCACCCCAAGGACTGCGACAAAAACTGCAAAAAAAATTTGTCCTAAATGCTTCTTTAACACATCCATTTTTCCACCTCTTTCGCATTCATTGACTTTAATAAGTCTTGTATATTTTCTAAATAATAATCTTCTGTAATTTCCCCATCATCAAGTTTTAATATTCTATTGCAAGTTCTTGCAATAAATTCAATGTCATGAGAGATAATCAGAAATTTGGTTCCATTCTTTTGTTGTTCCTTAATTAAAATCCTAACTTTTTCCATACTGTTAAAATCTAAACCGGATGTTGGCTCATCCAATATAATCATCGGAGCATTTCTCATCATAGCAACACCTAAAACAAGCCTTTGCTTTTGTCCACCAGACAAAGTTGCAGGATGTTTATTTTTTAACTCAATCAAGCCTAATTTTCTTAATATATCTTCGGCTTTATCTATGTTTTTATCAGGATTGTCTAATCCTGTTGTTAATTCGTCTATTAAATCTTCTCCAAAAAGTTGAGAATCTAAATCTTGAGGTATATACCAAATTTTCCCAATGCGTTGCTTGTATTTTTTTGAGTTTCCATCCACTAAGATTTCACCGGAACTTTCTTTCATTAAGCCTGCAAAAACCTTTCCTAATGTGCTTTTTCCCACACCATTTGCACCAACCAAAGCAATAATTTCATTGTTATCGTATTGAAAAGTTATATTTTTAAGCAGCTGGTGGTTCTTAAAATCTTTACTTAAGCCCGTTACCGATATTGGATGTGGCGATGTGATTCCGCTCAAATCGGTATTTGGAATAGAAATATCCTCAAAACGCAAAGAACGAAGCCCTTTTTTATTAAGCGCCTCAGACTTTTGTTCCTGTATTTCATTTGATGAATATTCTTTAATTATTTTTCCGTTTTCCATAAAAATATATCGGTCAGCAATACCTCTTAAATAAAAAAGTCGATGTTCTGCGATAATACTTGTTTTTCCACTGTTTTTTAATCTTTTTATTAAGTCTGCAAGAAGATATGTTGCACTTAAATCAAGATTTGCTGATGGTTCATCAAATACATATACGTCAGGCTCCATTGCTTTTGCCGAACATATTGCTACTTTTTGTCTCATGCCATATGATAAGGAATAGATACTTGTATTGAGTAAATCTTCAATTCCCATTTCTTTTACAGTTTGATTAACTCGCTTTATTATTTCACTATGTGTAAGTCCCATATTTTCGCATCCAAACGCAATTTCCCCGGCAACTTCATTGGAAAAAAACTGACTTCTTGGATCTTGAAAAACGTTACCAATCATTTTCCCTATTTCCCAAGATGGTAATTGATGTATGTCCTTCTCTTTAATAAAAGTCTTTCCGCTTAACTCTCCTTGAAAGAACGACGGTATAAGCCCGTTTATCACTCTTGTTAATGTGGATTTTCCGCAACCTGAAGCTCCAATGATTGCAATACACTCCCCTTGTAGGATGTTTAAATTGATGTCATTAAGCTGCATTTCATTTTTATTGTATGAATAGCTTACATGATGAATCTTTACTTCACTTTTCATCAATTTCCCCTCCTCAAATAATGCAAACGATTAGCAATAAAAGACTGATCGTTAAAATCACAATATCTGTCTTACTCATTTTTGTTTCATAATAGCTTTGTTTTTTACCGGTGTTTTCAACACCTCTTACAATAGCCGCTGCAGCAAGTTCATCTCCAACTTTAATTGAACGAAAAATTAAAGGGACTACTACATACTCAACAGTTCTTAATGGATGAAAGAACACCTTTTTTTTACTTCCGGTTAATCCACGCACCTTCATTGCTTCTTTTATCGTTTTTATTTCCCCTGATATGGTTGGAATAAATCTGATCATAATCACCAAAATCAGAAGTATATTTTGTGGCATTGAGCTTTTCTGAAATACAGCAATCAATTTTCCTGATGGTATTTTGAAAGTTAAATAGGCAGCCATAATAGGAACAATAAATTTATATATCATTCCTAATAACATCGGCGATATTATCATCACTCCTTTTGGAATCATCATTATCAACCAAAATGTTGTAAATGAATAAAGCAACACATATTGCACGCTTTGTTTGACAAAACCGAAATATGCAAGAAGCATAGCCAGCCATATCACAAACAAAGCGTGCATATAATAGCTTTCAGTAAAAATAGATACCATACAGGCGAGAAATGTTAATAATAGCGCACCTATACCACTTAATTCTCTTAGTCTTTTCTCGCAGCTCATTGTTTAACTCAAAATTCCGGCTTTTTCAAAGTGTTTTTTGAGAATTTTTTGTGATATAAGCACACCTAATGCAGATAATATTACCGTTATAATTACACCAACGAGCATCAATTTCGGAGAAGAAACCATATTATACTGAAGCTTCATCGTAGCATCTGCAAAACCACTTGCGAGTGCCTGTTTTTGATAGCTTTCCCATGCAACCCAGCAAGGTACGCCAATTCCCAATACCATGCCGATTCCATATGTACTCCAGCCAATCATGTTTCTAACAGGATTTCTATATGTGTTTTTACCAATCATCACAATTTCAGAAATCACTGCAACAGCTATAAAATAAGGAACCATAAACATATAACCCATCGCTGCGGTAATAAGTGCATATATCATTACCCAAACAAATAAAAGACCATGCTTATTTACTCTGTTGGCTGCTACCAAGTAAAAAATTGAACCCAAAAACATTTCAATGCCTGCTGTTCCATAAAGGTAAAGAATAGGGATAGCTACCGTACCCATTCCCACTAAAAATGCTATTGCATAGAACAGAGCCATCATAACGGCAACCGTTACAATATCCTTTACCGTCATTTTTTCTTTCGTCATATTAAACGCCTCCTTTTTGGTTAGATAAAGCTAACATCTGTTCGAAAAAAATAGGAAGACCGGATGGTCTTCCTGCAACAAATGTCCATCTTCAGCAACTATGTTACATCAAAATGGATATTTCTCTTATAACCTATTAGACCTTTATTTGCTCCAAACAGGTCAAACAGATTTACTCCTATATTGTTGTGGTGTCTCTCCAAAATGTTTTTTAAAAGCTGAAGAAAACTTGCCTTGATTTAAGTATCCTGCTAAATCCGCTATTTCTCCGATAGACATACTTGACTTATGAATTAGTAACTCTGCTGCCGCTTCAAGACAAGTTTTTTTAATAAAACTGCCTATTGAATTTCCTGTTATATAAGCAAAACATCTTTTAAGACTTGATTCAGAAATTGCATATTTTTTTGCCAGTTCAGAAATAGAATATCTGTCAAAAGGATTTTCCATAAGAGCTTTGTAGCATTCTTGAGTTGCTTCGTACACAGGCTCAGAAAAGGATGGAAGTTTATGTGTGTCTTTACTTTCAACTAAACTCAGAAATAGTAATAGTTCTATTGTTTTAATTATTGAATATGGAAGCTGTATCCTCTCATCAACCCTATATAATTCACCAATAATATGATTGATTTCATGACGAGAGCGGATAATTAACGCCGCCCCATTTTTGCACACCTTATCCCGCATTTCAAACAAATCTATATTTCCATATGGAAAATATTTTGAAATGGACTTTTGTGCTATACTCATATCAATAAAAAGAGAAAGCCCTACATATTTTTTCATGGGAATACAAGAGTTTTCAAACGGTACTTTCCCAAGTTCTAAAACACTTAAATCTCCTTTTCCAATAAATGCGCGTTCATTATTTTCCAGCTTAAATTCATAGCACCCTTCAAGGCAATGATCAATTTGTAAGATTCCTTCTTTAGGTGTTATTTTTTGATGTGTTGTTTCCATATTTAAGTTGTTATAAGATAATTGAATTCCTTCAAGCAAATCATAACAACGCATTTCTCCTGTACCCGTTTCGTTTCTAAAACGATAAACTTTCGCATTATCAACATTTTTCTTCTCCGAAAAAATATACCCATTGTAGGCGTTTTCGATAATACTCTTTCTATTTAACTCCATACCTTTTGTCTCGCTTCTTGATAATTTTTTGCTATTTATTTTACTATTATACCATAAATATGAGCCTCT
>NZ_HE978585.1:1311380-1329447 GCF_000311985.1 Kallipyga massiliensis ph2
CTATTATACCATAAATATGAGCCTCCCTCTTCCCATCTCTTGTTAAATTTGATATACTGTTTTGAAAATATGCTTAATGCTTGCTATCTTTTGTAGCAAGCACAGTAAGTGTACGGACACTTACGAAAAAATTGACGAAGCAGCCCTTTGGGATCTGCTTCTTTTTTTATCAATTTTTAACTTGTTAGGGAGAACCCTAAGACCCCGAAATACATTCAAAGGAGTAACTAACTATGGCAAATAGAATAAGAAACGAAAGACTTGAAATTAAACTAACTGAAGAAGAAAAGGCTCTTTTTGAAGAGAAAAAAAGACTTGCGAAGTGTAGAAACATGAGCCATTTCATCCGCAAATGCGTTTTGGAAAAGGAAATTTATCAAGTGGATTTAGAGCCTTTCAGGGATTTACAAGGCTTGCTTTCTAATGCAACAAACAATATCAATCAGATTGCAAAGCGAGTAAATTCGACAGGTGTAATCTACAAAGAGGACATCAGTGATATAAAAAAAGAGATTGAACATTTCTCAAAAGAGCTGTGGCAAATTCATTCACTACTTCTGAAAAGAACATCTGAAACGGAAGGTGAATAATAATGGCTATTACAAAAATACATCCAATAAAATCGACTCTTAATCTTGCTATCGACTACATTGTAAATGGAGATAAAACAGACGAGCAGCTTTTAGTAAGCACTCATAAATGCCACGAATCAACTGCTCACACTCAGTTTTTAAGGACACGAAATGACGCAGGAACAAAAGGAACCGTTCTTGCAAGACATCTCATTCAATCATTTTTACCGGGAGAAACAAGTCCTGAATTGGCTCACCAGATTGGTATGGAGCTGTGTAAAAAGATACTCAAAGATGAGTACGAATTTGTCTTATCTACTCACGTAGATAAGGGGCATATCCACAATCACATCATCTTCAATAATGTAAATATGGTAACAGGTAGGTGCTACCAGTCTAACAAGAAAAGCTACCATCAAATCCGTTATCAGAACGATAAACTCTGCAAAGAAAATAACCTATCTGTCATTGACGAGTTTTACGAACGCTATAAGAAAAAATATAAGACTAACGGTAAATCTTGGTATGAAAACGAACAGGCAAAACATGGCGCTTCTTGGAAAAGTAAGCTTCAATTTGACATTGATAGAATAATAAAACAGTCAAAGGACTGGGACGAATTTTTAAAGAAGATGACTGATCTTGGCTATGAAATCAAATACGGTAAGCACATTGCTTTTAAGCCAAAAGGTAAGGCGAGATTTACAAGGGCTAAAACAATCGGAGAAGATTATACCGAAGAAAGATTAAAAGAACGAATTGCAGAAAGAGAGTTTATCAAGACTCCTACCGTCAAAAAACGCATCGGCAATGTTATTGACATGAACACAAATGTTAAAGTAAAAGAAAGCAAAGGCTACGAATATTGGGCAACCAAACATAACCTTCATACAATGGCTGAGTCTGTTATTTATATCAGAGAACATGGCATTAAATCCGTTAAACAGCTTGACGAGTATATTCAAAAAGCAGCCGATGAAAGGCAAAATATACAAGAGAAAATCAAGGCTATTGATAAGGAAATGCAGAAGCTTTCTACCACTATGGAACAAGTTCATACCGTTAAAAAATACAGAGCGTGCTACAAGGAATATACTGCTAATCCGTCTGACAAGGCATTTTTTGAAGAGTACAAAGTTCAGATTACCCTATATGAAAAGGCTCTCTCAGAGCTTAAAAAATCCTATTCCAAGCTCCCAAATTCAAAGGATATTTTAGCTGAGCTTGATAAATTACAAGAAAAAAAGAACACCCTTATGCAAGAGTATTCTTCCTCAAAATCCACTATGGACGAGCTTTATAAGATACGAAAAAATTACGGAATTTATATGGGTAAGGAGATGGAGAGATAATCTTTATCTCCTTTTTTCGCAAATAAAAAAAAGAGTCGGTGCAGTCCTAAGACCACACCGACCATAAGTTTATCTCTCAGCTTCTTTTGATGTTTCTTTCTTTTCTTTAGGCTTTTCCTTATCTTCAGCCTGATATTTTTTGATAGCTCCAAGCACAGACTCTTTCTTTTCATCTCGACCTTTCATCTGTTCTTTTGCCTTTAAGAGCTTTGAAGAAAGTATCCTGATGTTAGTATGTTCCTTGCCGTTATCGTCAACGGAAGTTCTGATCTGTCCAAAGAGTTTTACAAAATCTCCCTGCTTAAAGTCTTTTGGAATATCACCCTTTTCTCCGTATGCGGAGCAATTATGATATACCTTATTCCCCTCATCATCTTTAGATGCCACAGAGAAATTTACTACCTTGAAGGCTTCTCCGTTCTTATTTTCTCTTTCAACTACATCGATCTTTCCTACAATATTTCCAACGATATTAACAAGATTATCTTTCTCCTCTTGAACATAAGGAAGATCTTTAATCTGCCCCTGTTCTCTTAAATCTTCAATCATGTAATCAAATTCCTCATGCAATAAATTAACGGTGTCATTGTCCATATAAGCCTCATAGAGCTTATCCAAAGCACTTTCATCGTTGATACCTTTTTCCATGCTGATAACCGCCTTAACAAAGTCCTTGTGATTATCACTTACCATATCTTCTATCTGATTTCTCATTGTTTTGTAATCCATGTTTTATCTCCTTTCATGGTAAAAGGGAGGTTTCCATCCCTTATCGTACATATTCCTGTTCTTTTGCAGTTTGTTTTTCTTCTGTTTTACTTTCTTCCTGATAGGCTCTTATCTGTCCTAAGATAGATGGTTTATCACCCGTTTTCTGTGTGGCTTCCTCTTTGGTATGCAGATTATCTTCAACATCATAGGTTGACTCAAAATAATCGCTGTCCTTAAAGTCATTGTCATATCTGTCAGCAATTCCATCATTATCAAGGTCTTTAGAAAGTGGATCATAGAAGTTACCTTCATCATCAATTTTAAGTCCCATTGCTTGCTTTAATTCTTCTTCATCTACCGAAACAAAGGTATTAAACTCTCCATTTTCCATTTCAAATTTTATGACATCAAGAGCCTTTTCAACACTTCCATTTTCCTTTACATAATCATAATGACTTACTACAACATCATTTACATATTGAGTTGCTGTATAATTCTCAAGATCTAACTCAAACTGTATGCCATGTCTTTCATCCGGTGTATCAGTATAAGCAATTCCTATGTGCTTTAAATCAGGATATAGAACGTCAAACTCATCATAACTATGATTTTCTTCATACTCTCTGTTGCAGAAGTCAATGATGGCTCGTTTTACATCTTCTGCAAGGGGATTATCATTTCTCTTTTCTTCCACTTCTCCCATATCAAGGAGCTTATTCAGTTCTGCCAAGCGAAGCACCTTATCCTTTAGTTCATCAGCTTTTTCAAAAGGCTTTTGTAATTCCTCTTTGGCATTTTCAAGCTGTTCTTTTGTGCTGAAGAGCTTTTCTTCAAGCCTCTTTAATTTCTCAGGCATTTTCTCAAGAGCATTATCAAGCCTTGTAATATTACCGTCCGCACTCGTTCCAAGCTCTCCTGAATGCTTTGCAGCACCGTTTAAGCTGAAGTTATGCTCATTGGTGAAGAAATTGTAACTTACCTCTAAATCCATGTTTCTATACTTACCGATAACTTTGCTTTCATTGATTTTTACTTTAGAAATAGCTTCAAGCAGCTTTTCTCCGGCTAATTTCTTATCCGTAAATTTCTCACCTAAAATGGTAATGGAAGTAAACTTTTCCTCTCCTTCCGCTTTAGGTTCAACTTCTGATATATCTTTCTTGACAGCTTCTATGAGTTTTTCTGTTCTTGAAATTTCTTCCGGATAGTTTTTAGCAACCTTATCCTCTAATCTGTAACGGTTGGACTTGTAGTTTGCTTCAAGCATTTTAAGTTTTGTAACTTCATTATCTAAGTCCATTTTCTCCTTGATTTTCGGATCACCTGTAGCAAGGGCTTTAATCTCTGCATAGTTTAAGCTGCTTTCGTCCACATCTTCCGCCACTCTGACAGGTGTTTTACTTGTCATAATCTGAGAAATGAACTTCTGTTTATTCTCGATGGTCTGCCAAAGGTACGCATCAAAGGTATTCTCCGTAACATAACGATAGATATTCACTTCCTTGTTTTCATTTCCCTGTCTTACAATTCTTCCGGCTCTCTGCTCAAGGTCGGCAGGACGCCATGGGACATCTAAATCATGAAGTGCAATCAGCTTGTTTTGCACATTCGTTCCGGCTCCCATTTTCTGTGTTGAACCCATTAAAATACGAATCTCACCTTTTCTTACCTTTGCAAAGAGTTCATCCTTTTGCTTATCAGAATTTGCTTCATGGATAAAGGCTATTTCTTCTTTCGGTATTCCCATTGCCACAAGTTTTTCTCTAATATCATCGTAAATATTAAACTCTCCATCTCCTTTTGGAGTTGACATATCGGAGAAAAGAAGCTGTGTAGACTTATTTTCTTTTGTCTTATCCCAAATGGCAAAAACATTTTTCACGCACACATTGACCTTGCTGTCAGGATTATCCGGAAGCAGTGGATTGATTAAACGCTGATCTAAGGCGAGTTTCTTACCGTCATTGGTAATCTTCAGCATATTATCTTCATCCGGCTCTACTACCCTGTTTCTCACATCTTCAGCTCTTTCCGATAAACTCTTTAGGATTTCTTTTTGCTCCTCACTTGGCAAAGTTTTAATAACTTCATAGTGTGCTTCAGGTGTAGGAAGATTAAGCATATCTGCTGTCTGAATATCCGCAACTTCTTTAAACATAGACATTAGTTCAGGAAGGTTATAGAACTTGGAAAATCTTGTCTTTACTCTATACCCTGTCCCTTCAGGAGATAATTCAAAAGCTGACTGCGTTTCACCAAAGGTAGAAGCCCAGCTATCAAAATGCTCCAAATTATTCTTTTTAAGGCTTTCATACTGAAGATAACGCTGCATAGTATAAAGCTCTGTCATCGAGTTACTGACAGGCGTTCCAGTGGCAAAGACAATACCTTTTCCACCTGTCATTTCATCCATGTATCTGCACTTCATAAACATATCGGAGGACTTAAAGGCTTCAGACTGCCCAATACCTGCTACATTTCTCATTTTGGTGTAAAGATAGAGATTTTTGTAATTATGTGCCTCGTCAATAAAGAGCTTATCTACACCTAATTCCTCAAAGGTTATGACATCATCTTTCTTAAAATCATCGTTTAACTTTTCAAGCCTTGTTTCCAGCTTCTTTTTTGTTTTTTCAAGTTGCTTTACGGTAAAATTCTGATTTCTGTCATGCTTATATTCCTCCACATAGTTTATAATTTCATCAATCTGATCTTGAATATGCTTTTCCTGATATTCCTTACTCATCGGGATCTTTTCAAACTGTGTATGCCCGATTACAACGGCATCATACTCTCCTGTGGCAATTCTTCCGATAAATCTTTTTCTGTTTTTCGGCTCAAAGTCTTTCTTATCTGCAACCATAATGTTAGCTGACGGATATAGCTGCATAAACTCACGACCGATTTGACCTGTTAAGTGATTGGGAACAACAAACAAGGACTTACTGCACATTCCAAGCCTTTTACTTTCCATCGCAGACGCCACCATTTCAAAGGTCTTACCACTACCTACCACATGGGCAAGCAAGTTATTTCCTCCATAAAGGCTTCTTGCTATGGCATTTCTTTGATGAGGTCTTAAATCAATTTCTGTGGTCATTCCCTCAAAAGAAAGGTTGCTGCCGTCATATTCTCTGTTACGGATAGAGTTAAAACGCTCGTTATATAACTTTACAAGTCTGTTTCTACGTTCTTGGTCGCTAAATATCCAGTTCTTAAATTCTTCCTTTATAAGCTCCTGTTTCTGTCCTGCAAGAAGCGTTTCCTTTTTATTTAATACAGAAGTTTTCGAGCCGTCCGGATTTACAATCTGGTCAAATACCTTTGTTTCTTTTAAGTTCAGTGCATCTTCAATCAGCTTATAGGCATTTACCCTTGAGGTGCCGTAGGTCATCTCTGCAAGGTCATTTCCTCTGTCCCTGCTCTTTCCTTCAACATTCCATTCACTTGTCAGATTTGAAAATTTAACCTTAATATCCCATTTGGCATATCCCGGAGTTTTCAGCGTTTCAAAGATGAATTTTTCAATATCCTTATTCGGTATCCAAGTAGCTCCGAGTCTTATATTGATTTCACTTGCTTCAAGCTCCTTTGGAAGAACTTTTGTAAGCTCTGCCTTTTGATATTCCAAACGGTTCATCTCATAGCTTATCAGCTCTTTTTCTTTGCCACCTTCCTCATAGCCAAGATGAGGTAACTCTCTTTCGGTTTGTCTTAACTTTGCAAGGTAACTGTCTACAATAGCAATCTTATCTCTGATATTTCCGCTTAGATACTCATCCTTTGTTACATAGCCGTACTTATATGAATTACTGCCGTTTGCACAGGCAAAAGGTAGATCTCCATCTTCAAGGTTAAAAGATAATGGTCTATAAAAGTTTTGTTCTTCTCTGATGTTTAGATAGATTTCTCCTCTAAGTTCTTCTATCAAAGTCGGTCTGTCTTTATCTGTAAGGCTTCCCATATACTCAAAATCCACATATCCTTTTTCAGATACCGATAAAACAAGAGCTTCAAGGGAAGTGTCTACATGGTCGATAACCTTCGCCTTTGTGATTGTTCGCTTGGAGAAAATATCTCCCTTTGCTTTGAAGTTTTCTTCTTCGTCAAGGATTTCAATGGAAGAAACAAGCGGGAAGTTGCTATCCTCTTTTAAGGCTCTGGTATTAGAAAGGTTATTGACATATCCATGTTTCTTAGAAAAGCTGTCATAAATTTCATTTAGTTTTTCCTGAGCTTTCTTTACTTCATCATCTGAAAAATCTTCTTTCTGTTTGTAAATAACGTCCTTTAAGGCAACATTTAACTCAAGATAGTCCTTAATCTTTTCCTTGTTTTTATCCGTTACTTCTTTCTTTACAAACAGGGAGTTTTCTCTGTAATAAACTTCATCATCAATAATGGTATATGAAAAGTTTTTAACATCATCTGTGGCAGGAATTGAGGTAATTTCATCATCAAGTAGCTCTATTTCTTCATAATTAGCATTTTTAGAGATTTCTTCGCTTGCTTTTGTCAGTAGCTCCTTTAAGTCTGTGTTTTCTTTTGGCAGGCAAGCTATTGTATTCCCAAATCTTCCGGATATTTCTTCCATAGAACCAAGCACCTGTTCAGGATGATCAACAAAGTATTTGTTATATAAAAGCCCGTTTTCATCTTCAGCAAGGTGAATCCAATCCTCATCCCTTTCTCTGATACTGTCCCTTTTCTTTAGGAAGATAATATCTGAGGTTACTTCTGTTCCTGCTACGCCCTTAAAGGTATCGTTCGGAAGTCTTATCGCTCCTAAAAACTCTGCTCTTGCTGCAAGGTAGCGTCTTACACTTTCGTCCTTTTTATCCATCGTTCCGCTTGATGTAATAAAGGCAATAATACCTCCGTTTCTTACTTTATCAATGGACTTGGCAAAGAAATAATCATGGATAAGGAAGTTATTTTTGTTATACTCCCTGTCATTTACCTTATATTCTCCAAAGGGTACATTGCCGATAATCGCATCAAAGAAGTTATTGGAGAAGGAAGTTTCTTCAAGCCCCTTAATCTGTATATCACTTTCAGGGTATAACAGCTTTCCAATTCGACCGCTTACAGAGTCAAGCTCTACACCATAAAACTTAGACTTATTCATTTCATCAGGGATATTGCCTATAAAGTTTCCTATTCCCATACTTGGCTCTAAAATGTTTCCCTGTTTAAATCCCATATCCGAAAGCGTCTTATACACTCCGTCAATCACTGTTTTCGGTGTGAAAAAGCTCGTTAAAGTAGATTCTCTTGCAGCTTCATACTCTGCCTGCGATAAGTTCTCTTTTAGAAAGCTCCTTGCTTCTTTCCACTGTCCACCTTTTTCTTCATCGAATACATCAGCAAGTCCTCCCCAGCCTACATACCTTGCTAAAACTTCCTGAGCTGTACTGTCAAGCTCTCTTTGTCCGCTTTCAATGCGACTCAGCATAGAGATTGCTTCAAGGTTATTATTTAACCTTTCACTTGGAGATAACTTGTCCGGGAGCGTTTCTTCCTTAATTTTAAAGTTATGAGCTTCCACTTCCCTTATTTGAGTTTCTTCAGTAGTCTGCTCTTGATGTTTATATGTTTGATTTTGAAATACCCTCTCAAGGTCGCCTTCCAGACGATAAGGAATCACATCGGAGCCTGTTATCATACCGCCAAGATATTCTGTATTGTCCTTAACCGTTACCGTCTTTAGGTTATTTCCCATATCATCAAAGCGTGTGATGGTATAGTCTTTATCCTTGTATTTGACTTCATCTCCGACAATAAAGTTCGGTCTTTCAAGGCTTATCTGCTTCATAAGATCCTCATTATCTGTAAAGGCTACAATCGGAATTTGATGATTGCCTTGCCTTACAGGATCAAGCCACAAGTCATTTCTTCCTGTGATTTCATTTTTAGAAATTTCTCTGACTTTGTACTCTTCATGATGAAAGTAGACGGTATCACCTGCTTTAACTGCAAAATCCTCTAAAGGGATTTCCTCTTTTTTATTCAGTTCTACTTCTTCTCTAACCTTTAGGTAATCAAATAAGGTAGCTTGAACTGTGTCAGCCCTTCTAACTTCTTCTGTTTCTTCAGGTGCTTCAAGTTCTTCTTCTACAAAGCTAAGTTCTCCATTAAAGACAGACTGAAGCTCCTGCTCATCCATCTGCTTTTTAAGTTCTGTATCTTTCAGCTCTCTAAAGGTCTTTGGAAAATCTTCTAAAATAAGCCTTTGGGCATTTAATTCCTTTAGTTCTTCAAGATTAAAATATCCCCATTCAGGTTCAATCCCAAGTACCAGTCCAAAGGCATCGCCACTTTCCCTGTCATATTCCGTCATATACCAAGTCCAATTAGAACGGAAAGGAATGATATATGCAGCATGAACCTCTTTATCCGCTAATGCTACATCCTCCTGTGCGTAAAGTTCCGGCACTCTTTCAAGCATTTCATCGGTCATTAAGTTTTCAGGATCATCTTTGGAATAATATTGTGGTTCTTCAATCTCTGACTTGTTTTCTGTTTCCTTTTCTTCAAGATAAAGATTTTTAGAAAACAGCTCGTCGATATGCTTTGCAACACTTGTCCAAGTAAGAAACACATCATTACAATCATTTTTCTGTAATTTAAGTCCCTTAGCATCGTGCCATTCATCACTTCCCATTGCTCCGGAAACAGCATGGGAATGTCCTCCAATTCCATATTCGTCTTTTAAGAAATTCGCTTTTTCCTGAAGCGTATGATTTTCTTTAAAAAACTTGGTGATTCGTTCTTTTCCTCTATCAACGCCACTTCCTCTTGAAAGACTTTCAAGGACTTCATCTTCTGTAATAAAGGACTTTACCTTCGGAAGTTCTGTCAAATTGGTGCTATATTCCTTTCGTGGCAGCTCAAGTTCCTGTAATTTCTGATAAAGGCTATCTACCTTGTGATAGTGAAACCTTAGTACATTCCTATTTTCTTTATATCCTGCTAAAAATCTGTCATATTCTCTGATTGTTTCTTTCAGATACTCAGGATTTTTTAATGCTTCAGATAATCTTTTTGTTTCTTCCGAAAAGCCCCCGCCTCTTTCAAAAAGTTCAAAATATCCTTGCTCTTTTCCTTCTTCACTTAAATCATGAGATAGATACCATAGAGATTCTGAAATCCGATCTCTTTCATAATCAAGAGCTTCAAAAAGCTCTACATTTGTAGCAAATTCCCCACTATTAAGAAGTTCATTTATCCTCTTTGCAGCATCATTCCAGTTTAAGACCTGCGTATCATCTTCTCTTGCAGAAGTTCCATAGGCTAAATGAATGCCTTTATCCGAATACCAGGAAGATACTTCTCTTTCATCAATGTAAAACCCGTTTCCGCCTTTAAAGGTATCTTTGAGGTATTCTCCTAATTCTTCTACTGTTTTTTCTTTGGAAAACTCAGCAATAACAGGAAGTCTGCCGCCATCGTGATTTCCTCCGTTAATAAGGACGGTATCTATATCATTCTCAGTTAGCGGAATCGTAAGGCGTGTCTGTCCATAGGAGTTTTCTGGTAAAGAAAAAGAAGCCTTTTCAGCTTCTCTTATCTCTGCCTCAGTATTTTCTTTTAAATTTCCACTACTTCCTTGATGGTCACTTCCTTTAGGGCTGAAATCATCGCCCCATACTGCGGATTGTTCTCGTCCTCTATCTTCCAAGCTGCCATCAGTTTCGGTTTCTCTGTTCTCATAAATTCTATCGCCTGTTTCTGAATGTCCATCAGGCGTCCTGTCAACTTCTTCTCCTTGTATAGATCTACTAACATCTCGAAGTGGCTCTGCTCCTCGCTCTGTGAAAGAAACTCCAGCCTCATCACTGCGTAGGTCGGATTTGGATACTTCCTTATGAAGTCCGTCTCTTCCTCCAAGCTGTTTAGCGTATTCTCCTTGATTTTCTCTATTATCTCGTCCGTACTCTCCATTTCGGAGAACTCGCTCGTTTTCATTTCTTTCCTGATCATCTCGTCGAAGTACATATGCTTCTACCTCCTCTAATTCTTCTTTAATCTTATTATATCCCGCTTCTTTTCCTCTTAAAACTTCTTTTTGAAGCTCAAGTTCTTTGCTTTTTTGAATGGTCGCATCAATAATCTTTCCGCTAATATCCGATACGGTTTCACCAAGACTCATTAGAGATATGCTGTCAAGTCTTTGAAAATTCTCTCTTAAAAGCTCGTAATCTATCGAATAATCTAACTTAAATCTTGACGCTACCGCATAGCTTACCGAGTCCCTTACAAACTTGGTAAAGGATATTCTATCCTCATCCGCTACTCTAAGTTCATTCATTAAGGTCTCTATTTTTTCATCACCGTAGAGTCTGCTTAAAGAAAAGATGTTTTCAAGTGTGCTTTCACTTTCCTCATAGCCCTCGCTTTTTATCATTTCCTTTAACACATCTTGATGATTTTCTTTGTCAAACTTCCAAAGATTTACTTCATTGACATCTCTGTTTCTTGAAACTGTCTGACCTATATCAAAAATATAGTCCACTTTTTTGAATGTGCCATAGTTCTCTAAAATGGGGATACCTTTCTGTCCTCGCATTACTGTTCGATTAAAACGTTCCCTCCAGTAGTCAAACTTGGCACAAGCTATTGCTTCAGGATTTTTATCATAGATACTTAATTGACTTCTAAAGTCATATCTTTGATTGTTTCCGACAACCTTTAAGAGCTTCAGATACTCTGCTTCACTATGAAGCACATCTTGTTTTATAAGCTCCAAAATGTTATGAAAATCATTTATTCGCATTTTTACCTCCTTCGTTTTTCCAAACAAAAAAAAGGCGGTTAGATTTTACTCTAATCACCTTTTACGCATTATATTTATTAAATTTTATTCGTTTGTTTCTTCCGCAATATCTACATATTCTTTTAATTTTCGTTGCAACAAATTCTTATCTATCAGTTTTAATGTATACTCCGATACCATTGTAGGCGAAAGACTTCTACTTAATGCAAATTCTACTACCTCATCATCTTTTGAAGCACAAAGGATTACTCCTACGCTTGGATTTTCAGTTTGTTTCTTTACTTCTCTATCCAGTGCTTCTAAATACAGGTTCATTTTTCCGATATATTCCGGCTTAAACTCTCCAATTTTTAATTCAAATGCAACTAAACAAGATAGTCCCCTATGATAGAATAACAAATCTACATAGTAATCATGATTGCCAACCTGTACCCTATACTCATTACCTATAAAGGAAAAATCTTTCCCAATCTCTAAAATAAAGTTCTTCAGATTCTGGAGAATTGACTTCTGAAATTCTCTTTCATTTCCAATCTTGGGAGCATCAAGAAATTCTAAAACATAACTGTCCATAAACAAATTATGCGTCTCTTGTTTTGCCCTTTGTATAGCAGGCAAATCGTTACTATTTGAAAGCATATAACGTTCATAATAGCCACTGTCCATCTGCCTTACCAACTCTCGGTGAGTTAGATTCTCCTTAATTGCTAAGTTAATGTAGAATTCTCTTTCTTCTTTACTTTTAGATCCTGACATTATTTTCAAATGATTAGACCAGCTCAATTGTGTCAACAACGTTGACACTTTTTCATCATCCTTATATAGCTCATAGAATTGCCTCATTCTATAAAGCCCCCTACGGGTAAATCCTTTTAAATCAGGATAATTTTCAGAGAAAAAATCGGCAACATTTTCCACAAAATTTGACCCATAACCTGCTTCTTTACTTTTCTCACTTATATACTTTCCCACTTCCTGATACATCAAAATCAATTCTTCATTGACTTTTCTATAAGCACGATCCTTTGCACTTTCGACAATCTTAACAATATCATCAAACTGATGATTATCTTTTCCAATATCTGTATTCTGCAATACCATCTTATCCTTATTCATTGTTTCACCTACCTCTAAAAACGTGCTGTTATTTTTTAATGTTTTCTTCAATAAAAGCCTTAGAATTTTGAATTTGCACTTTATCTTTATTAACTACAAAAGTAACATAATCTCCATTTTCTAAATTTAAAAGTTCCCTTATCCTTTTCGGAATAGTAACCTGTCCTTTTGCCATAACTTTTGCAGTATCCATAAATATATCTTCCATATATACTTCCTTTCGCCCTACTTTTCCTACAAAATTATAGCACTTTTGGAGTTTTTTTTCCACTCTGAATTAGTTATCTATTACTTACTATATGTCAGAACAACCTCTTTTATTTCATTTTCAATCGCTTCTAAAAATTCTTCCTTTGAAGATTTCCCTTTGGCAATATCCGCTAATTCCATTTCCCACTTTGCAGTTGTTTCCGCTGACTTAAAGGCATCGGATACTATTGTTACAAGGCTGATCCCCTTATGCGTGGCAATCAAATTTTTCTTATCTCTTTCGACAAAACCCTTATAGATTAAGTTTTCAATAATTCCTGCCCTTGTTGCAGGTGTTCCAAGTCCCTTTCTTTCCACTTCTACACCTTTTTCTAAGGCTTCATTTCCTGCAATCTCCATAGACTTTAGAAGCGTATCTTCAGTAAAGTGTTTCGGTGGTTGAGTAAATTTTTCTTTAATTTCTTTATTTTCAATACTTAAAACATCACCAATACTTACATCAGGAAGCTCTATGAACTCATTCTTCTTGGACTTGTATTCTTTAAGGTATTTGCTAAAGCCCTCGTCTCTAATTACCCTTCCTGAACTTGTAAATTCAAACCCGTCAAATTCAGCTACAATCTTTGTTGTGTTTTCCACTAATGGATAGCCTACACTTGCGTGAAGCTTATTAGAAATAAGCCTATATACTTTTGTTTCACTATCAGGGATACTCGATAAATCTTCACTCAACGAGCTTACTGTCGGAATAATAGCGTGATGATCCGTAACATTTTTTGAGTTAAATACCGTCTTGATACGCTCTGTATCAAAATCATTTTTCCCTAAAATGTTATTGACCGAACTTACAATCATATCTTCCGTTAAGCATCTGCTGTCTGTTCTTGGATAGGTAATAAGTTTCTTTTCATACAGGCTTTGAGCGTAATCAAGCGTCTGCTTTGCTGAATATCCAAAATATTTATTACACTCTCTTTGAAGTGTTGTTAGGTCAAAGGGTAAATCCGGCTTTGTAATCTTTTCTTTTTGAATGACATCAGTTATTTCAATATTATCGCCTATTAAATTAATAAGCTGCTCTGCGGTTATTTCATCACCAATTTTGTCTGTCGATAATGTAAAGCCGTTCATAGAAAGCTCTACGGTGTAGTATTTTTCTTTCTTAAAATTACTTATTTCATCATCTCTTTTTACAATCATGTAAAGTGTTGGGGTTTGCACTCTCCCGACACTGTAATTTTGCTTATACAGGCAAGAATAGAGCCTACTGATATTCATTCCAACAAGCCAGTCTGCAATAGCTCTTGCCTGTGCCGATTCAAAGAGCTTATCGTAATCTTCACCATTCTTTAGATTGGAAAATCCCTCTTTGATAGCACTATCTTCCATTGACGAAATCCAAAGACGCTGCATTTTCTTTTTGCATTTAGCTTCGTTATATACCAGTCGAAAAATACTTTCTCCTTCTCTTCCCGCATCGCACGCATTGATAACCGTATCAATCTCCTTATCATTCATCAACTTTTTAAGGATATTAAACTGCTTTTTTGTAGCCTTTGCCACTTCAAATTTGTACTGCTTCGGAATAATCGGTAAATCCGATATATTCCACTTAGCGTATTTTTCATCATAAGCGTCCGGATTTGCCATCTGAATTAGATGACCTACGCACCAAGATACCTTATATCCATTTCCCTCATAGTATCCATCTTTCTTTTTTGTAGCTCCTATTACCTTTGCAATTGATATAGCTACACTCGGTTTTTCTGCTATCACAAGTATATGTTCCATGTATATTTTTCCTCCTGCTTTCATTGTAAAAGGGCGAAAGATTTTACTCTCCCGCCCTGCGTTTGCACCCATAACAATATATTTTAAGATGCATTTATTCTTCATCATAAGCTTCTGTTTCTTCTGCTTCTCCTATTTCTTCCTCACTTTCTGCTTCCGAAAAGAAATCATCATCTTCTTCCTCTAATGCTTCAAGCTCCTTATCCTCTTTCTTTTTTACGACCTTAAAGTAATAACCTGCTCCTAATGCTCCGCCTATAACAAGAAGCAGAATAATGTATGTTCCTAAATTACTCTTTTCTTCTTTTTTCTCAGGCTTTACTTCTTCCTTAGTTGGCTCCTCTTTGCTAATCTCCTGCTTCGGAGCCTCTTTCTTTTCAACCATATTTAGAAGATCATCTTCAGATACTTCCGTTAAAAGCATTACATTTTCTTGTGTCTCATCGTGGTTGATGATGAGATGGAAGGTCTTACCGTTTTTCGTTTGAAAGGTAATAAACTGTCTTGCATCAGCAGAATACAGATCCGTTTCTTTATTATCGCCGCTATCCCCGTGATGAATAGGATAGTCCTTATTCGCATTGTCCTTATTTTCCGTAACGGTTCCTCTTGCCTTTGATGGAGCAGAAGCTACTCCCTTATTAGTATTGACAGTCTTACTTGTCCCGTCCATAGATGAATCCTGATTGTTATTGGCAGGAGCTTTCGGTGTCAGCTTATTAGGATAGCGAATATCTTTCTCTTTCGTTTCAGAATTACTTGTATCTCTTACAGTATTTTCTGAACTCGCCTGTGTAGTTGTGCTTTTTCCTGTGTTGTTTACAGGTGTTTGATTTGAAATGCCTGAGTTTGTCTTAATTCCGGAAATAGGGCTGTTCGGTACAGACGGATTAGATATTACGGGAGCCTTGTTTGCTTCATTTGCCTTTCCCTCAAGCTCTTTAATCTTTTTATTCAGCTTATCCATTTCCTTCTTCATGTCTTCTGATAAGTCCTTATTTTCCTTATCTTTTTTCATTTTTTCTTTCAAGCTTTCAATCTGGGCTTCAAGTTCTTTGATTTTTTCTTTCTGCTTATCGCTTAATTTGTCTTTATCCTTCATTTCGCTATTTAACTTATCAAGTTTTTCCTGAAGCTCCTTTGCATCTTTTTCCATTTTAGAAATATCATCTTTAGAAAGCTCTGTCTGCGTTGACTTATCTTCCGTCTTTGGAATTTTCGTCTGCGAGCTCTCATCCTCTTTCGGCTTTTCTTCTTCTGTCTGAGTCTCTTTATCTTTAACCTCAGTCTTTGCTACCTTTCGGATAATTTCATCATTTCCATCGCCTTTTACTTCATAAAATAGAAACTCATCAATAAATTTCATATTATCAGGGAGCATCGGCAGATCACCGCTGTCAAGAAGCTGTCCTTTCTCAGCTTTTATCTTTTCTTCCTTATAAACTTTTTCATCTTCAAAGATATACTTTACATTTACTTCCACTTGTGTTTGGACAGCTTTATCGCTTGTAGGTGCTTCCGTTAAGCTTTGCTCATGAGCATAAACAACTGTCCAAAGACCCAAAAGGCAGCTTATACTTACAACGACTGCAAGTGCTGCTGTCCAAAACTTCTTATTCTTTTTCCAACTGGTTTTCATTTGACTTCTCCTTTTTCATTTCTACTCTTTGTCTGTTTACCTTTGCCATCAAATCACTGATTGTAATGTTGTTCTTTCTGCAAATGGCAATGATTTCTTCGTTTCCAAGTTCTTCTTCACGAATAAATAAAGGCTCCAATTCTTCATCAATCAGAGCCTTTTTATCCTTCAACTTCTTTATTTTGTTTTTCACTACCGTTAATTCTCGTTTCACATTGTTACCTCCTATTTCTTTACGTTTGGTGGGAATCCAAATCCTACGGGATGATGCTTGCAGAAAGACGCAATCCAATTGTCTAAAGTGGTTACTCTTATTCGTCCAATATTATCCATAACTTTACCATCTCCAATATAAATTCCTACATGACCATAGGTAAGTCCTGCTGTGCTTCCGCTACTACTGCTTTCCACCGCTACAAGCATTCCCACCTTGAGTTTTGACCTGTCTGATGTAAAAGTATAGTTTCGGTACATATCGCAGGCATTTCCGCCAATATATCCAAGCCCTGCATTTTGATAGACCTGTGATACCCACATGGCACACCAGCCTGCACCTGGAGATGGCGTGATGTATGCAGCATTAACAATCTTCTTTTGAACTTCACTTGATGCTTCATACTCAACTCCACCACCTACGCCACCATTTGCACTGATAAGGTCAGAATTTCCAAAGGCTTCTCCCATATTTCCTTGTGCAAGAAATAAGGCTTCATAATGCTTTAGGTTGTCTGGATAGTTTGCAAAGACCTTTCGGATAATGCTGTCCATCTCTTTTTTATGCAGCGTTACAATGAGCTTTTTATACTCATAAGGTTCTTCATGACTTTCGGTATATTCGTTGCCATCTTCATCGGTATAGGTTTCTGTAACTGTCCTGTATCTGATTTCAACTTCTTCCCTATATTCAAGGTCATACATGGACTCAAACAATTCTTTTAATATGGATTCTACTTCCGATACACTCTTTACCTCTCCACATCTTGATGTAATATAGGATAAAAGCTCATGGACATTATGACCAATATACTCTGTATTATTTAAGATGTACTCGTCATAGCCGGGATAGTTATTTTTGACATGATCAACCTCATTTTGAAGCTCACTCTCCATAGCAGAAAAGCTCTGATTGATTTCATTTAGGACATTTGGCTTTGACAAATAGCTTGTTGTAAGAACAGAACTTGTGGAGTTCATAAAGCCTGTCATTCCCGTTCCTGCAAAGTTGATAAAGAAAGTTCCCAAAATAATAAGACCTATGAAAATAATCATAAGTCCCTTTGCTTTTCTTACTATAAATTTCTTTGAGCCTTTCAACGAGCCGATGAGGTTTTCTTTAATCCGATCTCTGAGCCTTGACTTATTCTCACGACGAATGGCTGCCTTTACCTGATTTTTCTTTTGAAATCTTTTATAGGCATTTGCTCTTTTATATTCATTCGTCTTTTTCAGGTTCTCTCTGGCATCACGAAATTCAAGCTTCGATTTTCGCTTCCTGATTTTATAATCCTTATTTGTAAGATCGTATCCTTTCTTCGCCTTTTTCTTATCAGAATATTTCTTTATGCCATGAATGAGTTTAGAGCTTGCGTCCGCCGTCTTTTCTCCTGCTTCCACCCCTTTATTTTCATCACTTCCATGAGAAAGATAATCCCTTACGGTTTCACTTCCTTTGGCAAGTCCTGAAAGGGCAGATACCTTTGCCATATCTTTCTTTAGCTTTTTCCTCTGCTCTTTAGAAAGGCTATTATGAACTTTTTCGCTTGCAGCATCTTTTCCAGTCTTTTTACCTCCAGATTTATTTTCCTTTGACACATCTTCTTTTTTTCTTGTATAAAGGCTTTCGGTGTAGTTTTTCCTCTTATACTTTCTCTTTTTAGCCTCATAACTTTTAGAGGAACTT
>NZ_HE978585.1:1329949-1460126 GCF_000311985.1 Kallipyga massiliensis ph2
TTTTTTATGGAGATTATCATCCACATCATAGGTCGATTCAAAGTAGTCGCTGTCCCTAAAGTCATTATCATATCTGTCTATAATCCCGTCATTATCAAGGTCTTTTCCTAAAGGATCATAGATTTTTCCATCCTTTACCTCCGTAATATAATCAGATCTTCCTGTTTCACTTACAGCAGCTACACTATCCTTATCAGAAGCTCTATATCTTGCGTTTCTCTTAGATGTTCCATAAGCCTTTTCATTATCAGCACTTACCTTGTTTATTTTCTTATGAACCTTGTCCTGAAATCTGTCTTTCTCATGGACGATTTTTCCTCTGTAATCATCGTTATGCTTTAGCTTACTTTCTTCAGATGTAGTGAATGTTTCACTATGGATCATTTCTCTTTCAAGACTTGCCTTATGCCTTTCCCTAAAATCCTTTTTCAGCTTTTTCCCCATAGGCTACCTCACTTCTTCAGGCTTGGTAGTCATCTTCTGATAGAGAATTGTATCTTTCGGGAACTTATCAAGGAATGGAACAATGGTATTCCCAAAGAACAGTAGTCCCTCGCCCTCATTTGAGTTGGTAACATATCTAAGCTGTGGAAGCGAGATTTTAAGTTTTCTTGCTAAAATTTCTCTGTCTCCTGACGCTTGATTTAGCATTAAGACAAAGTCGGTATTATCAAAGATATTTTCAATTTCCTTACTCATAAGTAGGTCTTTGACATTTTGCGTAATACCTGTTGGAATACCTCCCCATTTTCTAAAACGCTTCCATATTTCCACAGAATAAGATGCTGTCTGCTCATCTTTTAATAGCAAGTGAAACTCATCTATATAGTACCTTGTAGCCTTGCTTCCTCTATTTTGAGATACTTTATTCCACACCTGATCCTGTATAACAAGCATACCGATTTTCTTTAGCTGACTTCCAAGCTCTTTAATATCAAAGCATAGGAGTTTCTTATTTAAGTCCACATTTGACCTGTGATTAAAAACATTAAGGGAACCTGATACATAGATTTCCATCTCCGTTGCCAGCTTTTTACCGACCTTTTCTTCCTGTCCTTTTAACATATCGTATAGGTCTTGCAGTATTGGCATATTGTCAGGAGTTGGATTATCAAAATACTTTTCGTAAATCTTAGGTAAGCACCTGTCTATAACGGACTTTTCTTCTGCCGTAAGACCACTACCGCCTACTACAAGCTCCAGCATACTCATAATGAAGTTTGCTTTGTCTTTCAGTGGCGCATCCCCATCGCCATAGTTCATATTTATATCAAGGGGATTCAGGTAATCCTTTGACTTACTGCTAACCTTAATGACTTCTCCGTTAAACTGTCGCACAAGGTTTCCATACTCGCCCTCTGGATCGCAGATAATCACATCATCGTCCGTTACTAAAATTGCATTTGCCATTTCTCTTTTGGCACTAAAGGATTTACCACTTCCGGGAGTTCCGAGGATTAGACCGTTTGGATTTTTGAGTTTTTTCCTATCTGCCATAATCAGGTTATGGCTTAAGGCATTTAGTCCGTAATAAAGACTGTTACTTGAATTGATAAAAAGCTCCTCTGTGGTAAAGGGCATAAAAACTGCCGTAGATGATGAGGTTAGTCCTCTATCTATCTCAATCTTGTTTACGCCAAGAGGTAGCACGCTGATAAGTCCTTGTTCTTGCGTATGGTCAAGTCTTTTCAGCTTGCAGTTATGCTTATTTGCAATGGAACTTATCTGAGAGATTGTGTTATCAAGCTTTTGCACCGTTTTTGCAAAGTTCATAAAGACGATACTTACCACAAACATTCGTTCATCTCTTGTCTGCAAGTCTTTTAAGAGACTCTTTACATCTTCTCCATAGGTGATTAAGTCCGATGGAAGAATGTCCATATCATAACCGCTTCTTACCGCTTTCTTATTTTCCTCAATTTTCATCTTGTCAATATCGGTATTTTTTCTCTTTACCATTTTAATAGCCTCCGATTGGTCGATTGCCTTAATATGAAATGAAATATTGATGTTATCATCAATATCCAAAAACTCGGCAAGCATACGGTCTGAAAGCTCACTTGCAAGAATTTGAAAATGACTTACTGCCCCGATAAATTTTCCAAACTTAAAGTACCTTGAAGGCGTGAAGTTAAATTCATCAGGTACAATGTATGTTTTAGTGCTTTCCCTTTTCCTCAGATTTTTGTATGAAAACTCAAAGGTCTTATTGGGATTTAATATATCGTGAAGAATCTTGAGTCTTTCTTCTCCACTTAAACTTTCCGCACGAACTCCCATACTCTTTAGATTAGATAATATATCTATCTCCAGTCTTTCAAGTTTTGATGTTGCCTGCTCTAAATTATCCGCTTCTACTGTAAAGGTGACATACTTTGATTTTTTCAGTCCGTTATTTCCCTTTACAATCTGGCTTTTAAGCATATCTCTAAACTCAAGACGTATATCGTCAAAACCGTCCTTTTTATCCGGTATCTGAATTGCCGACTTCATTTCTTCGTTTCGTCCAAGTTGATTGATATATGAAAACTCAATACTGATACTTGGATCAAAGGAGTTTAGAAAATTTGCAAACTGATTAAAAATCAAGTCTCGATCTTCATCTAAGGCAAGTTGGTAGTTAATATCCTGAAAGGCTATGCTTTTACTAAAGTGCTTTTCGTCAAGCTGACATATACCGCTCTTTAAGAGCCTAAGATAGGGAATGGTATCTTCGACAGTATATCTTTTTGGTTCTTTTCTAAAAATAAGGTCAAGTAGCCCGCCTTTATCTTTTTTAGATTTTCCCTTATTTTGCTTTAAGTCCTGTTTTTGACTTCTTAACTTCTTTTTGTTTTGTTCTAACTTTACCTGCTGAATCTTTCTTTTGTCTTTCAAGGTAAACCTCCTTTCTCACTCTTTTTTGTGGCTGATAAAACTTATGAAGGTAAATATATTTAAAATATTTCTCAAATGTCAGTCCGTCCTTTTCAAAAAGAGTGATGAAAAATATAGGGAGTGTGGACACAATGAGAAATATGACGGCAATATCATTTGGAACGATCTTTCGCATAAATAAATAGACTGGTAGTCCTACCAGTCCTGCGAGTGTGAAACCTATCATCTGCCTTTTGGTTAAGTTAAAAGCTACCTTTGTTTTTACCTTCTTTAGGTCTTTTGGGATTGGTACATACGCCATAACTTACCTCCCATCTTCTTTTTCCTTTGAAAGCTCTGCCATGTGTTCATAAACAGAGCCGATTTCTTCCTGAATGCTTTCTATCTGTTTATCTGTATTTTTGTTATATCTTTCCTGCATTAAGCAAAAATCATTATGGCAGCGACCGATGTCTTTTGTTCTTTCTTCCAAGTCATTAATCTTGCTAAAAAGTTTGATTCTATCAATCACCGCTATAACACCTGCTCCGATTACTACTGCTGTAAATACTGTTTTTCTTTTGATCATCCTATCCTTCCTTTCTGTTAGTGTGCATTTAATACGCTTTTGGCCAGAGTTCCGCTCTTTAGCATCATTAGTCCCAGCAAAACCGCATATCCAAGTATCGTCATGGTACTTGTGTGTATATCTGTTATCTGTATTGTCTTAACTAATACTGCGTATATTCCAAGACAAACCATTAAAAAGAGTCCTTGTAGCCCCAGTGCAAATAGTCCTTTGATATAGTTTGTTCCAATTTGTCCCCACTCTTTGTTTCCCATTGTGGCAAATGGAATAGCTGAAACCGATGAGTAAACATAAATCTCAAACATTCTTCCGTAAACCACAAGCATAATTACGATGGAAATTACCTCTATGGCAACCTTTATGAGTGAGGTTTCAAAGAGAATCATGACAAGCTCTCCAAGCCCCTTTTCTTTTAAGGTATCCATCATTGCCACTATCTGATCTCCGGAAACGGTGGCAGAGGTATTTATCACCCCTGCCGCCTTATTTACCATATGTTGTGCCACATCAAAGACTGCCATTGAAAACTCAAAAGCATGAGATACTAACCATACAGCAATCCACATCTTAATGATGTACTTAAAAAATTCAAAGGTGTCCGTATCATGCATATTGTTCTTTTGCATTACCATATTGATAAGCTCAATACAAAGGACTGCTGTGATGATTAGTCCCGCTATGGGAATAATGACGGAATCGTTAATGCTTTTGATAAAGGCAAATACATCTCCGTTCCACCCCATGGGAGTTTTTCCTACATCTGTTGCAACTGCACCAACTTTATCGTTGATGTCAAGAAACATGGACTCTAAGTTTGCTTGGATACCGCCCAGTAGAAGTTCCTTAAAAAATTCTTCTATCTTGTCGAATATTCCAAACATCTAAGCTCTCCTTTTCTTCTTACTTGAGTACATTGGCAAGAAGTGGAATCAGCTTAAGTCCGATTAGGACAATACCGCCTCCTGCCATAAGCTGCTTTATGCCTAATTAGAGATTGTAAAATACTTGTAGTGTGTCTGTATTTCCTATGAAATTGTAGTAAATATCAATTGTTTGGGTGATTTCTCCATTCACTACTTCTTTTTCGTGAACATAGATTTTTGAGATGAGTTCGTTTAAGGTTTCTTTGTCCAGCTTCTTTATATCCCTATGTTTTTTTATGAGTTCAATCCATTTTTTGACATTAATATCTTCAAGATCGTCTTTAACAATCAATTTTTGATTATCTTCTATTCTTTGATTTAGATAATCTTGTTCGTTTTGTGATTTTTCAAGAATTTTTTGGAAGTTACTTTCACTTATCTTGTTATCTATCCAGTCATCATATAGTCTTTCAATCTTTTTAGTTAAGTCTTCTACTCTTATCTGATCTTCGTAAATCTTATCCATAATAAATTTTTGTTCTTCTTCATTATCAATTTCTCGTGATCTTTCAAGTGCTTTTATAATTTCTTTTTCGTCTTTTAATGCTATTTCTGCATTTTTCCTAATATCTTTAAGCACTATCTCATAAAGAGTATCGTAATAAATTCTATGTTGACTACATAATGACTTTCCATATCTTCTATAAGTGTTACAAGTGAGTAACTTTTCTCTTTTTTTCGATTTGTTTCTTCCAAGATTTAAAGATTTTCCACAATCGGGACATTTCACAATGCCTGCAAATATACTTTCTTCTCCATTTTTAAATGGTCTTCTCCTGCTCTTTAATTTTTCATTTGCTATATTATAAATATCTTCAGAAATAATTGGTTCGTGTGTATTTTCTACGATTATCCATTCCTCTTTAGGTTTATCGGATAACCAACCTACTTTGAATTTATAATTAACTTTTTGACTAGCAATATGACCAATATAAACTGGGTTTTCAATAATTTCTTTTAGGGTTGTGCAGTCCCACCAATACTCTCCACCATCTACGGTCATTTCTAACTTAGTTTTTTTATTTCTAAGTCCTTTTTTTCTATTCCACCAGGTGGGTGTAGGTATTTTTTCTTCAAAAAGTCTTCTTCTAATTGCTTGTACTCCGTAACCACTAAAAGCAAGATCAAAAATTTTTTCAACAATCCATGAAGTTTCATCATCAATTACTAATTTATGTGGATCATCATTGTCTTTCCTATATCCTATTGGAGCAAGACAACCAATAAATTTTCCTTGCCTTGCTCTTGTCATATAGGCAGATTTCATTTTTTTGGAAACATCTCTTGAATAAAACTCGTTTAAAACATTTTTAAAAGGAACTATTTCATTGTTTTCTTGAAAGGTATCTACTCCATCATTTAAAGCTATATATCTGACATTGTTCTTTGGGAAGAAATTTTCTGTATAGTATCCAGTCTGCAAATAGTTTCTTCCAAGCCTTGATAAGTCCTTAGTGATGACTATATCTACTTTTTTGTTTTCAATATCTCTAATTAGTCTTTGAAATGACGGTCTATTTGTATTTAATCCAGTATATCCATCATCTATATATACATCGTAAATACTCCAACCTCTTGATTTTACATAGTTTTCTAAAAGCTCCTTTTGGTTTTGTATACTGGCACTCTCTCCTTTCTGCTCATCATCTTTAGATAGTCTGCAATAAATTGCAGCTTTGAATGAAAAGTGATTTGAATTTGTTTGTATCATTTCCTATTCCTCCTTGTTTGAGTTTTCAGAAATAACACAACTTTCCCTAAAACTATTTTTATTATAGCACTCTTTTTTATTGCTATCAATATTATATTTGTTATACTCAATTTCATTAGTCTTATTTAATTTGCTTGATTTTTTTATTAGTCTTAGAAAAGCGTCCGTATCTGTTCTTCTATTATCATAATTTCTTTTTACAATGTATTTTGTTTGTCTTTTTGTCATAGCTTATCCTTTCATGCAATAAAAAAAGGCGATTAGATTTTTAATTTTCTAATCGCCTTTTAAGTGTCATATTTGTATTTTTATTATATCTGGCATACTTTGATACCTTTTTAGACTTAAAGTCTTTAATAGTGGCTTTCCACCTCTTTTTACCTATAAATATTCTCCTACATCATAGTTCATTTTTTTATTTCCTCCTTGATGTCTTAGTTTATCTTTATCTTCTTCATACCATTTTAAGATTGTCGCATAGTGGTTTTGATAGGTCTTACCACTGCTTTCCATGTATCTTGATAGTTTATTTATCATTATTTCTGTGTGTGAGTTTAGTTTTTCTCTTAGATTTTTATATTCTTCTTTGCTTAGCCTTACATTTTTGTATTCTCCATAAAAGATGGGGGTGGACTGTTCTTCTCTCCCCTTATCTATACTAACCTTATCTAATCTACCCTTACCTATACTGGGTTGACCACTTGACAACCTTTGGTCAACCAGATGACAACCAAATTTTTCTTCTAAAATATATGTTCCATTTTCTGTTTGATAGAGCTGTTGTTTTTGCTCTATATACATTGTTGGTTTATATCTGTCTTTTCTAATATAGTTATTTATCTTCCAATGAGTAATGACGATAATTCCCTGATCAAAGACAATTACAAAGCCTTTGGCAATAAGTATTTTCAGGTCATCTTCATTAGCTCCTATAATTTTGATGATCTTCTTAGGATTATTTACAAAACCATCATCATCTGCCCTCATTGATAGATGAAAATACAGGCATTGACTACTTAGTGGCATATCCAAAAATAAGTCGCTATCCACTATCTTTAGTGAAAACATTCTTTTATCTGCCATGCTCTCCTACCTTTCTTCAAATAAAAAAAGACGATAGTTTTTATTTCTACCGCCTTGCGTACATTTATTACGTTTTCAAATTTATTTTAGTTCGTTTTCAATTTCTTCTATGGTTGGTAATGCTCCCTTTAAACTTTCAGGAATTAAGTTTTGTAGTTGATATTCTGAAATTCCAATAGGCTCTCTTGAGCTTTCAGAAGCATATTTTGCCAATACATTATCCTTTGTCTTACAGATTAAAAGACCTATTGTTTGATTATCTCCATCTCCCTTTAATATATGGTTTACAGATGTTACATAGGTTCCAAGTTGTCCTATATCCGCAGGTTTAAATGCGGAAATTTTAACCTCCACAACTACATAGCAATGTAGCTTGATGTTATAGAATAACATATCAATAAATTCTTCTGAATTCCCAACGACAAGTCTATATTCTCTGCCCACGAACGAAAAACCTGTCCCTAGCTCCAATAAGAATTTTTGAATATTATCCATCAAAGCGTCTTTCAATTCTTTTTCATCATAATTTTGCCTTATAGATATAAAGTCAAAATTATACGGATCTCTCGTCATTTCATTGGCTAAATCACTTTGTGTAGCAGGCAAATTATTTGTGAAATTTGTTATTGCTTTTCCTTGTCTCTCAAATAGATCTGTATCCAAGAAATTTAAAAGCACAGCTCTACTCCAGCTATTTTCTAATGTTTTAGATATAAAGAAAAATGCTTTATTCAAATTTCCCTCACATCTATCCATAATATATCTTTGATGTCCCCATGGGATACTAAAAATCATATTAAAATCTCCACCGACTTTAGATATTTGTAAATCGTCCACAAGCTGTGGACGATTTAATGGCGAATACATTTCATAAAATTTTTTCATATATTTTAAATTAGTAACAGAAAATCCTTTGACATTGGGAATTTCATTTTTTAAATCCGAACTTAATTTTTTATAGAATCCGCTACCCCATCTGCTTTCTGCCTTTAAGCTAATAATTTCTTCTCCTAAACTATAATAAAACTTTAGCATTTCAGAATTGACCGAAACTGCTGCTTTAAGTTGTCTGCTTGTATATGATTTTTTTATTTTCTCAAGCATTTTTATATATTCACTATCTCCTACAATAGCTAAATCTTTTTTATTCATTCTCATCACTCCAATCTGATTTTCTTTATTTTATCTATTTCTTGCTCCAATGGTGGGAGTTTTAATCTTTTTATCACAATCAGCTTACGGTAAACAAGCTCATTTTATCATTACACATTTAGTTTAATTAATGTGATTATACCAAAAACGTTAAATTTTTTCTATCTCTCCCTCTCTCTCTTTATCTATCTCTATATCTTTCTCTTTCTCTATCTCTTGTCGGACATGGGTTGGACTCATTAAGGACAATGTCCTCTGTTTATTTTGTCTGTGAAAAATTCTTCTTTTAATTTTATCCAATAATATCTTTTGTTTGTTGCCATATCTGCTCCTTTCTTGATTTTCGATAATCGAAATTCTTGATTTCCGATTTTCGGAATTCTGGACTTCTGCTTTTCGGAAGTCTTGTTTTTGTAGGTATTTAAGGGTGTAACTTTTCGTTACTCCCTTAGATTTCTCTGGTCATATCTTTTTTATTTGGTTTTACTTTTTCTTTTACTTTCCTTTTGACTTTCTCTTTTGTCTTATCCTTGTTATTGGATAGGTCTTTGTATTTCTTTATTTGTTTTAGGATACTTTCTTTTTCTTTTTTATTTTCCTTGGCTATGACTTGTTTAAAGGCATATTCCATTACTTTTATGTCTTTGGCTTGGAAGAATACTTCATAATTTTTGCTTTCTTTGTTATTCATTACTGAGAAACTTACTCCAAGTTTGTTTAGTTCTTTTTTTAAGTCTTTGAGGTCACTTTGATCTATGCTTATATTTTCTAGTTGTCCTTTTTTGTAGAGGTCTTTTAGTTTCATTTCATCGCCCATAAGGCTTTTGAGGTTTCCGCTTGCTTTTTCTAAAGTATCATTCATCTTTTTTCTTATTTCTTTGTCTAAGTTGATTGATTCTTTTGCTGCCTTTATTGTGTATGATATTATGGTTTGTGCTGCTTGCCCTGCTTCTTTGCTTATTTCTTCGTTTATCATGTTTTTCTCTCCTTTGTTTGAATTTAAAAAAGGGAAGTATAGGTTTTAATTTTTCTATACTTCCCTTTGCTTGTTTTTATTTTATTGTTGTTGGTGGTGGAATGCTTTATTTTGATGTTTTTATATCTTCTTTGCTAAAGATACATGGATAGATGTATTCTATTTCCCTTGGTATTGTTGCTTCTCCCGTTGTTAGGTCAAGTTTCATAGGACTTTTTACTCATTCCTATTTTTACTAATAGCAATCAAAAAAGCACCTACCATTTGATAGATGCCGTTAAACAAATTTAAATTACTCTTTTACTATAGGAACCCATAATTCCATTTGATAATCTTCTGAATTAGGGTCTCCATCTCCATATACTTCAAAATCGGGACTTTCATCATGTCTATATCCTTCTTTAGGGAAGAAATATGAAATAATATACTTCCATCCTTCGTGAATGCACTTTGGTATAGGACCTTCTAAGCTTACAATAGCATACTCTTTTTCAGGAATGCTGAGTATATCTAAACCTAATTCCTCAGCTTTTACCTCATCCGTCAAATCAAAACCAGCTAAGTATATAAATGAATCTTCTTCATCCATTATATAGTCATATCCTACGCCAAAGATTTGACCATTACCAAACTCTTCAAATTTTTCTCTTGGTACTTTTTCAACCAGTCTATCCCAAACTTTTGGGAAATTTGAACTTTTAGTTACATCTGATTTAATACCAGCTACTTTAAACGCTTTCTTTTTCTCAATCTTAATATCCATTTGATTTCCTCCTTGAACTGAAATTGAAAAGTAGATTCTTGGGAAATATTGATACTTTTGTCCTCTTTTTACTTGTCCTGGAGTTAGCTTATGAAAACTTTTAAAAGCTAAAGCAAAAGAATCCTGAGAATTATAACCATATTTTATTGCAATATCTATAATTCTTTTATCTGAATTTTTTAAATCAATTGCAGCATTTGTCATCTTTCTTAACCTTATATATTCAGATAATGAATATCCTGACACGATTGAAAATATTCTTGAAAACATTGAAAATGAATATCCTGTTATCCGTGTTATTTCTTTTTCATCAAGTTCATCAGTTAAGTTATCTTCAATATAGTCTATTGCTAAGTTAAAAGATTTCATTATATCCATATTTCCACCACCTTTCATTTAAATTGTACAAGGATTTATTAAATTATACCCGATAATGCTAATACAAATATTATAGCATCACATGTTTATAATATTTTTCTTCTCTGCCAGACTTCTCATCTTGCTCTTTATGCTTTCGATATTATGGTTTGTGCTGCTTGACCTGCTTCTTTGCTTATTTCTTCGTTTATCATGTTTTTCTCTCCTTTGTTTGAATTTAAAAAAGGGAAGTATAGGTTTTAATTTTTCTATACTTCCCTTTGCTTGTTTTTATTTTATTGTTGTTGGTGGTGGAATGCTTATTTTAGATGTTTTTATATATTTCTTAGGTCTTTGTACCTTTTATACTTTAAAATAGCTTACAATACCTTTCCACCTTTAGTAGTTTGTGTGTGTTCTTTTGTCTGATAGATAGTTTTTCATGTTGGAATATATAGTCTGCACTTCTTCATTGTTCATCGCTTTTATTTCTTCTGTGCTTTTATATGTTTTGTATATTCCATCTTGATCTGCTTTTATGAGTTCATCTATTAGCTCTTGTCTTTTATTCATCTCTATTACCTCCTAGATCTGCCTTTATTTTCTTGGTCATATTATAGCTTGGATAAGATATTTTTACCAGGTTTTATCTTTCTTGATTTTTGTAATAGTCTTTAGTCATTTGTCTTTTTTTATTAAAACTATCACTGTCTTGCTTATACTCTTTTATCTTTTCTATGATACTTTCTTTTTCTCCTCTCTTAATTGCCTTGTCAATTTCTATTGATAGGTCGATACCATATTCTTCATTTACTACTTCTACTGCATATTTAATATGATTTATTTCCTTGTACCTTTCCCTTATCTTTTCTGACTCTGTATTTAATTTACTGATTTCATCTTCTAAGTTTTTAATTTCTCCTAACCATTCTTTTTCTCTTAAATTTTTCTTTCCACTGATTTTTTCAATTAAGTTTCTTGCCCTTATATGTTGGTCTATTTCATTTTGATTGTTCTTGTAAAAGCTTTCTTTGAATATTTTCTTGCTTTCATATTCTTGATAGGTTGCTTTTGTTTTTCTTACAGTCTTTGCATAGGCTAAACACTTATTAAGGTCTTCTATCTTTTGACTGTTTTCTTTTATGGTCTTATATATTTCAGAGTTTCTACTTCTTAGGGTGTTTATATGCCCTTGTAGTTCTGATATGGTTTTTATTTTATTTTCTCTTATATAATTTATTCCACTTGCATATCTTTTTAGATCATAGATTGCTTTGTTTCTTTTCCCATAAAATGATAATCCAGCTCTATTATTTTCTTGCATTTCTTGATAGAAGCTTAAATATTCATAGAGGTTAAAGAGTCCTGATTCATTTTCGATTTGCTTTTTACTTTGGTCTTTATATTCCTTGTATGATTCCTTTAGCTTATCTTTGAAGCCTGCTAACCATGATGTTATTTTCTTTATTTCATTGCCTATGTTTTTTAATAGTTCATTCTGTTTTTTTATTTCACGATTTATATCTCCTTTTTCTGTTCTTATTCCTTTTCTTTCCATTGCACTAGCACTTGCTCCTAGATGTATTGTTGGTATTTGTTTTATACCTTGTCTTTTAAAACTCCTATGGTCTACTCTTTTTTCTATATTATTTTTTGCTAGATATTCATTGCAAAGGTCTGAAAAATTTCCTCTCCATTTTTCTACATTGCCTTTATCGTTCCAGGTTGTTAGTTCTACTTTTCTTGTCTTTGGTTTTCCATTTTTGTTTAATACTTTTTCTCCTTTTTCATCTAGGATATATTCTTTTTTACTTTTTTGCCCCCATGTTCCATCTTCATTTATTGGTCTTACTATTGTCATAATATGAGCATGAATATTTTGATTTCCCTCTCTACTTTCATCATGAATTGCTAGGTCTACTATCATTCCCTCTTTTACAAAATTGTTTTGAACATATTCTTCTATCATCTTTTTATTTTCTTCTATGCTTAACTCTTTTGGTAGGGATATGATAAAGTTTCTTGCAAGTTGAGCATTAGAGTTTTTCTCAAATAGTTCTACCGAGTTCCACAAGGTTTTTCGGTCTTTATATTCTTCTGGTGCGTGATCTGGCAAAAATATTTCTTTGCTAATTACTCCTTGTTTCTTGGTGTAGTCATGGGTTACTCCGTCCCATTCATTTTTTATTTTTTCTCCACTTATATATGCTGCACTTGCTACTGCACTTTTTCCTTTTCCTCTTGATATTATGTTTACTGAAAAATGAAAACTGTCTGCCATTTTTTATCACTTCCTTTCTTTTTTTGTTGTTTTAGGTGGAGGCTTAATAGATTTTTATATCCACTTTGTGAATGAGCGTTTTGAAATGATAGAATTAAAAAAGCCGACTACTGAATTAATTTTTGTTGTTTCAGTATGTCGGCTTAATTGTTTTGTTCATTTCAAATTTTAAAAGTCAAGGGCGAGCGTTAGCGAGTTTATTTACCCTTGACTTTTAAAAAGCGAATGGTTGTTGCTCCCTGCAAGGGTTTGGCTCTAAAGGCACGCAATCACCCTTTAGGGTGTATAATTGCGCCCTTAGAAATCTAAGGGAGATTTGATTATTTACAAACCCCTTTATTTTTCTTAATTTTCTCTCATTATTTTTAGTGTTTCTTTAAATTCTTTTGTCTTTGTTGCTTCTTCTAGTAGGATTTTTATTTCTTCATCTGTTAGTTCTTCTGCATTTTCTATAAAGCTTTCTAAGATTGCCCCTCTTTTTATTAGCCTATGAGTTCTTTCTTTTCTTCTTTTTACTATGTCTTGTTTTAATATCTTCTTTTCTTGATTTTTTAGTTGCCTTAATCTTTCTTCTGTATTATCAATTTTATCTTTTATTTCTTTTGACTCTTGTCTTATTTGATCTAATTTTTTCATATTAATTTCCTTTCTTGTATTAAAAAAAGACGATGAAGATATACTCTCCCCGTCTTTGGGTTTGTCTCTCGACTTGAATATTAAGTTTAAAATGTTTATATTACTACCTCCTAAAATTGGGTATAAGTTATATTTATAGTCACAATAAAAGTCAGAATCTTATATTGATGTTGACTTTTATTTTTAATATTTATTTCTCTATAATGTTTTTTATTTTATTTCATTTCCACTTATTTTATTGGAGAAATATTCTCTGTGACATATTTTGCTCCTACATCATCTACAATCTCTGTATATGTCACTAAATACGTAGTTTTTTCTTCAACATCATAGTATTCAAATTGAATTTGATTAGATACACTCTCAGAACTCTGTATAGAATTTAGCTCTGTAGTTGCAACACGAATTTAAGTCTATCTGTAGCAAACACTACAGGCTCATTTTCTAAAATTGATGGAACGCCATCTAATGAGTTCGTTTCAATATTATTTGTTTTTAGTCCTATAATTTGACCATTATAATCAATTTGAATAGTAATTGCCGCATTCGTTACAATTCCATTAGTTTTATAGTAAACATCTACTAAATACCCCTCATCTGAAGGATAGATGTATCCCTGAAAATCTTCCGTTTCAAAAAATCCATTACTACTTAAAGCTAAGTCAATAATTTTTTTGAGTATAAATTTATTATTATCAACTTTTAAAATAGGTGAATCATATAAATTAAGTGTTGCAGCACGACTCGTTGAAGTGATTTTTACACTTTCATTACCATAATATTTTACATTTTTTACCCCAGAACCTGGAGTATAAATATAAGAATTTGCCGTATTGATTGCCTGTGACACAGATTTACCGTTAGCCAAAGCATTATTGTATCTTTTTAGCCAATTCGTATGTGAACCTGCACTTACAGTATTTGTCCAACCTACTGCTACGTCAGCTCCTCTATCAACTGCACGCTTAACGATATTATCATTCGTAGAAGTAGAGCCTCCTCTTTTATTTTAAAAAATTAAATGGGAAAATTAAAAATTCAGTATCTATAAAATACGAACCATCATCTTCCAATTTGTGATATTTTGTATATGAGTATAAAATAGCTTTATATGAAATTGATCCTCCATCTTTATAATGATATTTTATTGGAAAACACATTATTGATAAAACAATAAATAAAATAAAAAGCTTGATTCTAACTTTTCTTCTTTTCACGACTCACCTCATTTTCTTTAAATATACACAATCATCTGTAATTTTCATAAAATTTGTGTATTAGATAAATTCTCTTACTATTGTTTTTTCTTTTCCTCCTAAAAAGAGTGTAGAATCACAGTTACCAACTATTGTATCTGCATAGTCTTTGTAAATTGCTTTTAATTGAGATTGTGCTTGCAGAATTATACTTGCTGATATTTCTCTTTGGTATTTCCTGCGCCATGTCCACAAAGCGTTGTACTTGGCGTTTCGGATAACGACTTTACAAAAAGCATGGAATGTGTACACGATATGCTCCCTGAATTCTTATGTGCAAGCCATAGCAATTCCTCCTTTCCTCAGCCTAATTTTAACCGATATTTATTTCAAAATAGGTAGCAAAAACTTCAAAAGTGCCAAACCTAAAAATACTGTTATTAACGCAATCGCTGGGGAAATTATCTTATATGGAAAATTCATTTTATTCAACAAATGAATATCCAAAGAAAACACAACCAAAAACAATATAAATGTAACTATATATAATGGATTGTGGAGAATAAAGAATTTATATACAACATATTCAATACAGAAAAAAACAAATATTGAAATTAAGCATAAAAAAAGTAAATGTATAATTTTTTTCATGTTTCCTCCTCGATGATTTTCAAAAATTAGGGCAACAACATTTTTGCTGTTGCCCCAATTTTTTTACTTTATGATTTTAAAGTTTAGTAGCTATAAAGATAACCAAAATCATTTTTATACCAATCGCCATAGGTTCCCGGGAATGGGTTGGAGATAGATCTGCCCTTAGAAACAGTAGTATAGAATATATTTACCATATTTCATTAGCCGCGGTAAAATTTATTAAATAGTAAGTGTTTAAGAATGTTTTAGTAGTTGTTATTACCTCTCCTACATCTAACCACTAATTAAAACTTTGCAGCAAATAATATGTTAAAAATATATCTCTGAGCAGTGAGCATTATTACTAATGAGCCTACCCCAAAAAATAACAGTTCATAATAGCATTGAAAACCATCAACTTGAGTCTGATTAATCCAAGATTTTGGAACAGCTTTGCTAAATGATTTATAAATACCAAATCCCAAAAACGTGCCAAGAGTGTTTGCTATCAAGTCATTTATATCTGTTGTTCCCATACCAAACATCTGAACAAACTCAATAGATAAGGATATAAGAAATCCAGCTAAAACTATATTTGCTAATCTATTATATTTTTTATAGAGAAATGGTAGAAAAAATCCCAATGGTATAAATAAAATTACATTTAAAAACGTTTCTATTGGACCTCTAATCATATCCACAAAAGGAATATAAACAATTCTTGGGGCAAATGAACCTTTCATGGCAATACCCGTCGCCGCCAATACCCCTGTGAGATAAAAGCAGAAAACAAAGGATAATATTATATGCCCTTTTGTTTGTTTTTTTTCAACTACATATAAAATAGCAAAATAGATAGCTACTGCTAAAAATACAGGAATACATCCACTTAAAAAATGATACATAATAAATTCAAAATCCATGAATTACCTCCACCCAAAAAATCTTAATTGTTCTTTTTTTACTTTTACCTACTTCTTCGTTTTCTTCCCAAACTAATCCATATTTTTTCTCAGTTAAGACTGTTTCAATCTTGCCAAGTGCAATCCTACTTTCATCATCTGTATGAATTTTTTTGATGATTTAGGTATTCAAGCATTTCAGCTCTTCTGATTTGTGATAGATTCCCCAATTTTATTCCACCTCATTTATATGAATTTCTATAAAGTCTTCAACTTCATCAAACCCTAATACTAATTTCGCATAATCCCTGACTTGATCTTATGTCTTTAAACTCATTTTCTATTCCTCTTCACTAAAATTGTCTTCAAAACTAATAATATCATTAGGAGTGCAAGATAGAGCCTTACATATTCTTTCTAAATTTTTAAATGTAATTGGTTTATCCTTGCCCATTTGTGCCATAACATTTGTTGTTAGTCCTGCCATAGCTATTACATCTGTTTTCTTTAATCCTTTTTTTGCTAACTGTATCCATAATGGTTTATAGTTTAATGCCATAATATTCCTCTTTTTCTCTTCATTAGATTTATTTAATTATAGCATAAATATTGATTTCATTCAATCTTACATTGATTTAGTGTTTTGTTTTAGAGAATTTGTTGTGTTATTCCGTCCTTATTTTGCCATAAATTGCTTAATACCTTGAGATTTTGCACCCGGATTGTCATTGCCATATCCTTCCATCAGGTTGATAACACCCCATGCTCCAAGTCCTGCACCTACTGCCATTACCAAAATCTTTAATACATTAACTGCCTGTGTAAAAAATTCCATAATTTATTCCTCCTTGTTTTCTTCTTTCTTTTCAATCTTGTTATATGACTTCACTACAAAGTTTTTGTAAGTCTTTCCCTCTTTTTCACGCTTCTTAAAGTAGCCAAAGATATGAATCAAATCGCCTTTTTCAAAGTCCTTTGCTTTCTCCGATTTTTCTCCATAAGCTGCACAGTTGATATACTCCTTGCCTTTCCCGTACTTTTTTACAAGCGTGAAGTTTGCAACCTCAACAGTTTCTCCCTCTTTGTCAAAACTTGAAAAAGTGGGCTCTGCCAATAAATTGGCATTGATGTTAATCATTTCTTGCTTCATTAAAAATTTCTCCTTTTTGTTTAAATAAAAAAAGCGACCGGAATTTTTTCTTTTCCAATCGCTGATGGTCATCCTATTTACTTTTTTCTTAGTGGGACTTCGTATTCTTATCATCTTACCTCCTGACTTTGAGTAATAAAAAAGCAGCAAATCTATCTTTTTTAGACTTACTGCATTCTTGTAATAACTGTTTCTCTATTTAATTTTGCTTTCCCTTTTCGCTTCATATAGCTTTCTATATCAAACAAGTTTTTCTTATTATAATCCTCCAGTAGCTTATAGTTCTTATGCTTTGTAATATCGAATTTATCTGATAGAAAAGGTCTGACACCACGAAGCTGAAAAATACATTTACCGCCATCCATGACCGTAATTTCATCTTGGCTCATAAGCTCCTTACCTGTCTTTTGATAATTAAGTCCAAAACTCTTTTGATTACTCCTTGTTTCCGATGTGTTATATAAATCTATCGTTTCTTTTCCCAGTGTTTCGGAGAGTTCCTTTAATGTGGTCTTTTCCTTGCCACCAAGAAACAAGGTACTATCACAGTTGCCCACAATTGTGTCAGTATTATCTTTATAGATTGCCTTTAGCTGAGATTGTGCTTGAAGAATTATACTCGCTGATATTTCTCTGGAACGGATTGTCGCTATCAGTTTTTCAAACTTTGGAATTAAGCCGATGTTTGCAAACTCGTCAAGTAGACATCTTACATGAACAGGTAATCTTCCTCCATACACATCATCTGCCTTATCACATAACAAGTTAAATAGCTGAGAATACATAATAGATACCACAAAGTTAAAAGTATCATCTGTATCGGAGATGATAACAAAGAGTGCTGTCTTTCTATCTCCCAGTGTATCAAGCTCAAGTTCATCTTCACTCATTAGTTGTCTGAGCTCTCTTATGTCAAAAGGAGCAAGTCTTGCTCCACAAGATATTAGAATAGACTTGGCAGTTTTTCCAGCAGCCAATTTGTACTTTTTATATTGCTTCACCGCAAAGTGTGTCGGTTCTTTCTTTTCCAATGCTTCAAAGAGTCTATCAATCGGATTCATGTAGGTTTCATCATCTTCTCTTACCTCTGAAGCGTCTATCATATCAAGTAGTGTTGCAAAGTTCTTTTCTTCTCTTGGAGCCTCATACCAGATGTAGCCGATAAGTGCCGTATAGTAGAGCTTTTCAGCTTTCACCCAAAAATCTTCACCCGCTTTTTCTCCCTCGCCCTTAGTGTTTGCGATGATTGTCTGAACGAGTTTTAAAAGATCTTTCTCAGAACGGATATACGCGAATGGATTGTACTTCATAGACTTTTTGAAGTTTATGGTATTTAGAATTTTAATCTCATATCCATTATCTTCAAGCATCTTTCCACACTCAAGAACTATTGTTCCTTTAGGATCGGTCACGCAATATGACGAGTGCATTTGCATTAAGTTCGGTTTAACATAAAATCTTGTCTTTCCGGAGCCTGAACCACCTATAACCAAAACATTTTTATTTCTTGCATACTTTGGATTAGCTGGTCTGCCGTTCATAGTTAATCGTTCTGTTTGTGTAAGCAAGATATTGTTCTGGAACTTTTCATCCATATACGGTTCTATATCTTTTCTCGTTCCCCAGGAAGCGTTTTGTCAAGTATCTTTTTATATTTATGGACGCTTTTTCTATAAAGAATTTTAACTTTTAGACAAGAAAAAAACAGTAAACCTTTTTTGATTTACTGTTTTGCTGTTAGCTTTATTAAAATTTATTAGTTAGATATTGGGTTAGAAACTCAAATGTATAATTTTTGTTCTGTTTAACTTATCCGCAAAATACATATATATTCTTGTTTTTAATTTCAATCCCTTACAATGCTTTAATGCTCCATCAAAAAAGCCTGTAACTTCTACTAACCCTGTATTCGTGCAGCTTGCAAATTCTTTTGGGTCATCTACGCTAAAATACATTTGTGCGTCTTCATTTCCCGTTTGTTTTACATATTTATTTGCAAGCTCTAATCCCTTGGAATTTGTTGCGTCAAATATCAATTCTCCGTTAGGAATCAATGATTTCATGCCCTTAATCATATCTACAATTTTTTCTTTATCAAAATATTGATATACTCCTGCAACTACAATCATTGTCGGCAAAGAAGTATCTATTTCTTTTATCCAATCAAGAGTAAACATATCCCCTGCTATCAATCTTTCATTATCGGCATTTCCTAATACTTTTTTTCTTAGTATTATGACATCCGGCAAATCGATTTGATAGAAATTAACTTTAACATTTTTTATGCGATTATATGCTGTTTCCAATCCTGCACCTAAAAAGACAATATTACATTCATTGTTTTTTTCGATGAAACTAATAATTTTTTTGTCCATCGTTTGTTGTCTGCAAACACTTGCCATATAAAAATATTCAGTAGTATTACTTTCTATACTGTTTGTGGGTATATGTTGTTTTAAGGATAATGCTTTTTCATCATAAAAAAAATCAGGAAATTTTTCAGACGCATAAACTCTTGCTATAAGAGGAATATATAGAGTATCTGCAACACCACTAAGCAACTCATTTTTGTTCATCTCCATGTCCCTCCTTTCTCATTTTATTTTGCAAGTTATGTGAAACTAATTATTTTCATTATACCACTTTCCCACTTAGTTTTATAGGTCTAACTCGTTCTGCTTTGCCTGTGATAGTTGCTTTTCTTGTACCTGTAATTGCTCTATACAAACCTTAAATTTTTCTGCCTGTTCTACTTCTTCTCGTATCTCTAATATTTGATTATATAGGCTCTTTTTCTCTTTCTTCAAAGTAGCAAGTTCTGATTTCCATTTGCTGATGGCTAAGGTCTTACTTTCTCCTAAATGCTCTTTCAGATGTTTCTTTGCACTTTCAAATAAAATAAGTTCTGCTGTATGCTCGTTATAAAAATCTTCCTGTTTGCTTTTCTTTGTCTTGGTATAGGCTTTGTAGGTGTCCTTATACTTCAAATATTTTTCTGATTGGTCGATGAGTTGTGTTTTTTCATCAATCTTTTTCTCAGTATCTTTTAAGGCTCTTGTGGTCTTGTAATTCTTATCTCGTAAATTAGTAATGCTTTCTTTTAGTTCAGATAATGAATTGATGTTTTTCTCTTTTAGTAATTGACAACTCTCAATATATTTTTCCAAGTCTGCATTGTTGTTATCTGCATTTTTACGAATAAGATTTTCAAAGATGAATAACAGGTTCTCTTTGGGTGGGAGGGTGGATTTTGTATTTTCTTTTTCTGTTTTTTCTTCTTTTCCAATTCCTCTTATCCAATTTAGTAATGCCTTTATTCTTCTTGAGATTTCTCTTAAAATCGAATTTTGATGTTTGATTTCTCTGTTGATATTTCCTCTGTCTGTGGCTATGCCTTTCTTCTCCATTTGTGTTGCTGATACTCCTAAATGAATGGTTGGGATTTGCTCTATACCCTGTCTTTGATAAGAACGGTGATCTACTTTGTCCTGTATACTATTTTCTTCAAGATATTTGTTTGTAATGTCTGCCCATGCTTTTCTCCACTCTTCCGCTTTGTCTTGCTCGTTCCAATCGGTTGTATTTATTTTTCTTGTTTTGTAATTACCATTTTTTAGTTTTACTTTTTCGCCATTTTTATCAAGGACATATTCCTTTTTTGATTTTGCTCCCCATGTTTTATCTTCATTTAGTGGTCGCATGGTTAATAGGATATGACAATGTGGGTTTCCGTCATTTTTATCATGTAAGGCAATATCTGCACACATACCGACATCTACAAAATTTTCTTTCACATAGTTCCTTACAAGTTCAATCTGTTTTTCCCTGTCTAATTCTTTAGGCAATGCAATTTCAATTTCTCTTGCAAGTTGAGAATTTTTACTCTTTTCTATTTTTTCAACACTGTTCCATAATGTTCCTCTATCTGAAAATTCCTGTGGTGCATTTTGTGGTAAAAGAATTTCTGTATGGGCTATTCCACCTTTTCTTGTAAAGTCATGGACTATGCCGTCATATTCGTTTTTTATCTTTTCGCCACTTCGATAGGCGGAAGCTGCTACTGCACTTTTGCCTTTGCCTCTTGAAATAATCTTTATGCAAAGATGATATATCGCCATAGTCAAAAACCTCCTTTCGTTTTTCTGATACGTTGATGTGGCGATAGATAAGACTTCCTAAAAAAATCGGATAGCTTTATATCCGATTTCTTTTGGGAAGTACACAAGGGGTAGGAAATTTATTTCCGTAGGGGAATGTAGTTCCCCTGTATCAGCGTTAGCTGATATGCCCTCTGCTAAGAGCCTTCGGAGAACGCACGCACCTGTTAAGGTGTATATGTGCGCCCTTGTAAACAAGGGACTATTCTTCGATGTCCGTTTCGTCCTCTTGGTTTTCTATATTTTGATTTTCTGTTTCTTCTCTGCTTTCTATAATTTTTAGTATTTTGATATTGGCTTCTTCTTTACGAATTAGAGATGTGATTAACTGATAAAATTCATCTTTGGTTAAATTTTTACTTTCGGTAAAGATACTTTCAAAGACTGCTCCTTTTTCATATATCCTTTTATCTCTCTTTTTTCTTTCTTCCTGTTTCTGCTGACTGATGAGCTTTTTTCTTTTGTTTTGTAACTGCTTGATTTCTTCATCTGCCATTAAGATTTTTTCTTCTATGTTCTTCATTTTCTCATTTCCTCCCTTTCTAATTTTGAGTAAAGAAAAACAGTAAACCTTTTTTGATTTACTGTTTCTGTGTTAGTTTTTATTAAATTGTTAGTTAGACAAACTGGGATTTAATTATTTATCAATTCTTGCAGTTCATTTACAAATCGGCAGATATGAAATCCATCACACACTGCATGATGCACTTGGATAGCGAGAGGAAGTATGATTTTTTCATCATCTCTGTAATATTTCCCCATCGTAAAAATAGGAATCAAATAATCATATCCTTTCTGTAAATTCAGATTAAAGCCATCGAAGGTTGACCATGGTATCATCGATACGTTAAAAACATTTTCGGGTACATCTGGTTTTCCTATCATTCCATAATTGCCTCCATACCGTTGCATATCATTCGCATACGCCATAGAAAATGCTTCAAAATCTGGTATGTATGGTGTCCAAAGGTTGGAAAATGTCTCTGTGTCCTCATGGAATATTGTATAGCTGGGTATCATCTCGTCATATATTCCCAGTTCACCCTCCTGATTAATTGCCGTTCTAAACTCTGAATGACGGTTTACAATCGTTGCAAGATAATAAAGCATCGCAGGGTATAATTTCATTCGTTTCTTTTTTATTTGTGTAATATCCAATTTAACAGTCATACTGTATGTGCAAGGTATATTCGTAAAGTAATGTTCAAAATACTCATTTCGTTTCCAACTATTTTTATCAATTTTTTCAAAAAACATTTTTGCGTCCTCACAAATTCAATTTTTTTGTTAATATAGACTAATATTATAGCATTTTTTAGTTATTTTTTCTACTGCCAAACTTCCTACTCATCCCCACTATTCCCCCTTAGAATGTATTACCTTGAGCAGTTTATCTTGAAATGTTTCCTTGCTCTTTTTGTCAAAATATATCTCTGTTACAAAAGTCTTTCCATTTATCTTTTTTGTAAGAATGCCGTCAGGCTTTTGGGATTCTTCTTGTTCTTCTTCGTGTGTTTCGTTTACTTGAGTGTTCGTATTTTCTGCCATTTAGTTCCTCCTTTCGACTTGCACAAAAAAAGATTTCCTGTAATTAGGAAATCTATTTTGCGATTGGTTGATATTTAGTTTTAAGTTGTTGCCTGTAACTTCTTTTTTGCTCTGTATTCTCTTGCTTTTAATTTCTCATACTCTCGGCACTTTTCAAGATTTTTGGCTCTGTATGCTTTAGAATATGCCCTATGATAAGCTCGTGATTTTTCTTTCTTTGCTTCTTCTATTTCTTCCCTCATCTGTAGCATTTCTTGTTCTGTCGGCTCTATCTGTTTTGTAAGTTCATTTTCAAATTTTCCGATATAGTTAAAATAAACCTCTATTCGTTGAACTACATATTTTGCTCTTTTTACATCTCTTTCATGCACTACGATTTTACTGATAAACTCATTGATAATGGTAGGGGTAAGTTCTTCAAAGTTGGAATAGCTTTCTGCAAGTCTGATAAATTTCTTTGCTCTTTGGTTTGCATTTTCACATTCGGATAAGCGTTCTTTGATTTCTTCTTTTTCTGCTTTTAAGGTGTAGTATTCTTCTGCATACTTTCTTGATAACTGTTCATAGCGTTCTGTATCCATATTTCCAAGTGCATTATCTTCATAGAGTTTATTCATCACTCTTTCTATCTGTTCCATTCGATCTGTGATTTGTGGCATACGCTTTTGATTTTTCTTGAATTCTTCGGTCTGTTCTTTATACAGACTCCCTTTTACAAGTTTCTCAAATTCTGCTTTGTTTTCCAAAGAATACTGTGCTATCTTTCGCAAGACTTCTGCGATATTTTCCATAACTTCATCTACATCAATGCGGTGTGGGGAGTTGCATTTGGGGTGCTTTGCTTTCCCTTTGGCATATTCACTGCAATAGGTTACATGCTGTACTCTTCCATTTTTGTGTATGGTGCGAATGTGCATTTTTGTTCCGCAATCTTTACAGTACATCAAGCCTGAAAGTGCGTGAATTTCTCCATCTCCGTTTGGTCTTTTTACAGGTGCATTTTTTAACATACGCTCTACATTTTCAAAGGTAGTTCTATCTATTATTGGCTCATGCACATTTTCTGTTATTTGCCATTTGCTTTTATCTACATAATGGTTTCTCTTATCTCTGTAATGCTTTTCGGTCTTAAAATTGACTACATCACCACAATACTCTTGTCTTTTCAGTATGCGTGTTAGAGTTGCTTTGTTCCAGTTATATCTGTTTTCTTCATTTAGTGGTTTGTTTTTTGCTGTTCCTCTGTTTTGCTGTTTCATATAAAAGGTTGGAGTTAGTATTTCTTTTTCTTTCAGGTAAACAGCTATCTGATTTCTGTTTTTCCCCTCCATAAATAGCCTAAAAATGAGTTTTACAACTTCGGCAGCTTCTTTATCGACGATCCAATAATCTTTGTTCTCAGGGTCTTTTATATAGCCGTATGGGGCTTCTGTTGCGACAGGCTTTCCGTCTGCTCCTTTGGTCTTAATTCCTGTCTTTACTTTCTTGCTGATGTCTCTTGCATACCACTCTGACATGATGTTGATAAAGGGAGCAAATTCCAATGTATTTTGGTCTATGCTATCTATACCGTTGTTGATGGCGATAAAGCGTACATTGTTTCTTCTAAATATCTCCATAGCGTTTCCGACTTGAAGATAATCTCTTCCCCATCTTGTCATATCTTTCATGATGACAATACCGATTTTGCCTTGTTCTACATCGTTTATCATCTGTGTATAGGCTGAACGGTCAAAGAACCTACCGCTTTCGTCATCATCGATATAGTGACGAATGTTTATCAGCTTTTTATCTCTTGCATACCTTTCTAAAAAGGCTTTTTGATTTACAATACTATTACTCTCGCCACCGTCTCTATCTTCATCACCAACTGAAAGGCGGGAGTATAGTGCTGTAATTTTATTGTGATATTCTATCATGGCATTATCCTCCTTTTTTGTGTCTATATATCACTCCTGTTCAGTTAATATTATGCAACCCATCTTGCTGAACCATACTCTTTTCCCTGTCTGAACTTTTTTGCATTTTTGCCTTTGCTGTAGACAATGAATTTAATTAAAGCTGCTACTCCTATGCCTATTAGAATGTCAGTTAGATGAATGCTTGGAATAAAGCTCATGGTGTTAAGCTCTAATATCCCTTGAAAGATTTTGTCTATTACATCGCCACCAGTATAGGCTCGTATATGGTGAGAGAAGATATTGCCAACATAGAAAAATGCAAGATAGGGAATGTTCTGCTTTAGAAACTTTGCCTTATCCTGCACCTTAAACAAGCCTTTGATGTCCTTTAGTATTTTCTCTATCATAGGCTCTGCTCCTTTTGCTTGTTCTTGATTTTATTTTTAGAAACAGAATTTTTAGCCATCTCCTTAAACTTCTCAATGTTTTTATGAATAGATTCTTTCCTTTCCGTTTTCTTTTCTGATTCTGAAAGGGCGTGCTTAAATGCTTTGTCCATCACTTTCATATCTTTTGCTTGAAAGAACACTGAGTATTTACCTGATTCTTTATCTTTCATTACCGAAAACTTAACTCCATATCTGTTCAGTTCTTTTTTCAGTTCCTTCAATTCTGTTTCTTCTACTGGTATCTCTTCAAGCTGTCCCTTTTTAACCATATCTTTTAGTTTTACTTCATTCCCTTTACTCCCAGCGAGCTTTTCGAGTCCACCGTTTTTTTCTGATTCTTTCAGTAACTTCCTTATCAAATCCAAAAGTATCTTGCCTGTTACTTTGCCAGCTCTCACTTCCATGTTGAGCGTTTTTCTTGCAATTTCTTCATTGATCAAGTCCTTTCACCTCCGTTCAGTAATCTATCTTTATTGCGAGTTAGCTTATCTCTTTGAATAAACTTTCTGAAATCCTCACCTACAACCATAACGGGAATACACATTTCAATAATTCTTGAATAGATTCTTTGATATTCAACACTGTCCTTGCAGTTTTGAATTGTGTCGTAGGAAAGATTTGTTGTAAAAATTGTTGGTTTCTGTTTTAGGTACCTGCTATTGACAATGTTATATACCTGCTCTTTAGCATAGCTTGTATCCCTTTCAATTCCCAAGTCATCTAAGATAAGAACGGAAATATTTACAAGGGATTCAATATATGCGTTTTTATCAAAATCAAAGCTGCTTTTTTGAAGTTCATTGATAATCTGTGCAAAATTTCTAATCTTAACACTTATTTGATACTGTTCAATAAGGCTATTTGCAATGGAGCAGGCAAGATAGGTTTTTCCGCTTCCTACAGAGCCATAAAAGAGAAGTCCGATATTTTCTTTTTTCATTTTCTCATAATCTTCTACAAAATTCTTTGCAATCATGAGGCTTTGATTTTCTTCTCCCTGATAATTTTCAAAGGTATATGACCACTCCCTCATGGAATTGAAGCAGGTTCTTTTTAACCTTTCAATTTCCATCTGTTTTTCTCTTCGTTTCCTTTGTTTCTCTATTTCTCTATCGCATTTACAAGCTACCCTTAATATCATTTTGTTTCCGAAAAATTCCATTACATCACCGTCTTTTCTTTCGTGGCAGACTTTGCAATATGCGTGTCCATCTTTGATATATTCTTTTTCAGAATCATAGGCAAATTCTACATCCTCTATCATTATTTTTTCTAATTCTCTTTTCATAAATGTTCTCCTTTGTTATATTCTTCCCATGTCGGGACATTTGATGTTTTCGCCTGCTTGCTTTTACCCTGATCTTTATAAAACCAAGAAAGGATCGTCGCTTTATGGTCTTTATAGATCTTTCCGGTACTCTTGATATATGCAGATAAGCGTTCAATGTAATTATCAAGCTGTGCATTTAGTTTGATTTGTAAATCAGAAATATCTTCATCAGTTAAAAATACATTTTGAAATGTTCCAAGTCCGTTTTCGCAAAAACTATATTCTCTCTTACTATACTTACTCTTATTATTCTCTATATAGTTAGAGTTAACATTTTTAACTTCCTGAAGTTCATTTTCTTTACTTCTGAGGTCAACATCTTTTACTTCTGAAGTAAAGTTTTTTGACTTCTGAAAGTCATTTCCTTTTGCTTGAAATACACTCATAAAGTCTTTTACATAAATGATATTAGGTTTTCCAAGTCCAAGCCTTACTCTTTCAATCAGTCCGATTCCTTTTTTACTGTCTAACTCATCCAATGTTTTTATGGCTGTCGGCTTTGAGATATTTCTTCTTCTCATAATTTCTTCAACGGTAAAATAGATAAATACTCTATTTTCTTTGTCTATCCAGTTATTCTTAAAAGATATTCCCGTTCGTTTTAGAAGCATGGAATAAAGGATAATTGCCTCTGCTGACAACCCCTTAAATTCTTCTCCATCAACTAATATCTCCGGTACTTTAAGAAAATTAAATCTCTCTGCTTCTCTGTTATAGAAATAGTCAAAGTCCATCGCTTCACCTCCTCTCTTAAAATTTGCAAAGAAAAAGACGATAGTTTTTCTTCTATCGCCTTTGGTTACCATTTGTATTAAATTTTTTAAATTGATTTTATCTCTTCATTGATTCCCTGAAGGCATGCTATAACAGCTGCTCCGACCATCGGTATTCCATAAGGACTTAACAAAAATCCTAATACCAATGCCTCTATTCCGATGGTAGCTTCTTTTTGTAGAAAAGCTGCAATGGCTCCAAATATGCAAAACATCATAAGCAAATATAGCAGTGCCGTCCCTATTCCGAGTAAGAATGTCAGGAAGGTAGTGAGAATACTAAGCAGGAAGCTGATTGGGAAAAAGATTATTTTTATTATCCATCTCATTTTTATTTACCTCTTAAATTATCTATTTGAAAAAGCGGTATGAATTCATTCATACCGCTTTGACATCGCGTTTTCGACCATGAATTCGCTTTTCTTAGGCGTCAGTACTTTATATAAAAAGCACTTCAATAACGAAAATTCAAGTGGTTCTTTCAGACTAACAACTTATTATTCCATACTGTCAAGTATTATTCGTGTCAAAAATGTTGTCTTTTTGTTGTCCTTTTGATTCACGAACTCCTAAAAACCTTGATTTTCCTCATCTTTTTTGCCTATGGGTTTCATAGTCGGGAAAAGAAGAACGTCACGAATGGAGGACTGGTTGGTCAGGACCATGATCATCCGGTCGATCCCGATTCCCAACCCCCCTGTGGGGGGAAGTCCAATCTCCAAGGCGTTGATAAAGTCTTCATCCATCATGCCCGCCTCATCATCCCCGCTCTCCCGGAGCTCCACCTGGTGGAGGAAGCGCTGGTGCTGGTCTTGGGCATCATTGAGTTCGGAGAAGGCATTGGCGATTTCCCAACCGCAGACAAAGGCTTCAAAGCGCTCCGTCATCTCCGGATCCTGGGGAGACCGCTTGGCTAAGGGAGAAATCTCCACCGGATACTCGTAGACAAAGGTGGGTTGGACCATCTGATCCTCGGCGTATTCATCAAAGAAACGGGAGAGGATCTTGCCCCAACCATCCGTTTTTTCATAGGGGATCTCATGCTTATCCGCCAAAGCCCTGGCTTCCTGGTCATCACGGACCTGGGAAAAGTCAATTCCGGCATATTCCTTGACAGCCTGGGTCATGGTAATCCGCTTCCAGGGCGGCTTGAAGTCCACTTCCCGGCCCTGGTAGTCGATTTTGGTCGTCCCATAAATCTTTTCACAAACATAGGCGATCATGTTCTCCGTGATCTCCATCATCCCCTCGTAGTCGGTATAGGCTTGGTAAAGTTCCATGGCGGTGTATTCCGGGTTATGGGTGGCATCCATGCCCTCATTCCGGAACATCCGCCCCATCTCGTAGACCCGGTCAAAGCCGCCGACAATCAGGCGCTTGAGATAGAGCTCATTGGCAATCCGGAGGTACATGTCAATGTCCAAGCTGTTGTGGTGGGTGATAAAGGGGCGGGCGTTAGCTCCTCCGACGATGGTGTTCAGGATAGGGGTTTCCACCTCCAAGAATCCTCGGCCATCCAGGAATTCACGGATGGAGGAGATGATGACCGACCGCTTGAGGAAGACGTCTTTGACTTCCGGATTCATAATTAGGTCAACATAGCGCTGGCGGTAACGGAGGTCCGGATCCTTCAGACCATGGAATTTTTCCGGGAGCGGACGGATGGATTTGGTCAGGAGGGTAATGGTCTTGGCTGCGATGGATTTCTCCCCCCGGTCCGACTCCACGACCAGGCCGGAGACGCCGATGATGTCTCCGATATCCAAAAGGTCAATCACGGAAAAATCGTCCATTTCATTAAAACGGGCGATGATTTGGATCTTACCAAAGCCATCCTGGACATCCATGAAGGAAATCTTACCATGTCCCCTTTTGGCCAGGATCCGACCGGCAATGGTGACTTCTTTCCCCTCATAGTCTTCAAAACGGTCCACCAGGTCATCATTATGGGCAGTCACCGTAAACTTGGTGATTTCATGGGGATTTTTGTTTTCTTTTTTTAATTGATTGAGCTTATCAATCCGGATCCTGATCAGTTCGTTATCGGTAAGGTCTTTCCTGGCCATGGCCGCTCCTTTCATAAAAACACCCTAGCCCCTAGCTGAAACGGGGCGGTTAACTCAACACCTTCAAAATCTTATATTCGATCTTTCCGACAGGCGCCTCAACGAGGACCGTTTCTCCTTCCCGGTGACCTAGAAGGGCCTTGCCCAAGGGGGATTCCAGAGAAATGATATTGGACCGTGGGTTGGCCTCAGTAACGCCTTTAATCGTCATGGTAAGCTCCTCATCGAACTCCATGTCCAAAACAACCACTTCCGAGCCCAAGGTGATCTCCCCGGTGTTGGTCGCCGGGTCCTTATCAAAGATTTCAGACCGCTCCAGGATGCTTTCAATTTCCTGGATCTCCCCTTCCAACTTGGCCTGCTCTTCCTTGGCAGCATCATATTCCGCATTTTCAGACAAGTCGCCAAAGCCTCTGGCCACCTTGATTTTTTCGGTAACCTTGGGTCTTTCTACCGTTTTCAGATAGTTGAGCTTGTTTTTCAATTCCTCATAACCCTGGCGGGTAATAATATTCTTTTGTTGATCCATAATATACTCCTTAAAAAATAGAGCAGGAGTCCACTCCTGCTAGCTTGATTATAGGATTTGCCGGCTTTCTTGTCAATGAAATGGGGTTATAGACGGGGGTCTTTCTTTCTCTCCTCCGCCCTGAGTTCACCGATGGATTTGGTGGTCACTTGACCGGAAGGAATGGAAAATTCCTCCAAAAACCGGTTCAAGGCTTCTACGGAGGGCCCCTCTACTTCAATATATGGATAAGAAAGGGTTTGGGCATCCCATTGGTCAAACTCAACCCGGAAGTCTTTATAAAAGAAGGTGTGTCGGGTTTTATAGCCTTCCTCCCGGATATCATAGCCCAATTGGTCGAGGAGACTGAGCAGGAGGTCTCCTTCTTCCGGCTGGATATGAACCGTAGTCTCTTCATTAATCCTGGCTCCGGCCCCTTCCAATCGCTCTTTGTAGGTGAATTCCAGGGGGAGGGTCTCTCCCCCCTTGACCACCTTTCTTAACCTGAGATAGGCATGGTCGGGCACTGGGTGGCTGGAAGAAGAAATCCGAATATTGGTCTGGACTTCTTCCCCTTGGTCACTTGCCCCCTTGTCCAGAAGGGCTTGAATCAGGGCTTCCTTGTCATGACCGATAATCTTAATTTCTCTCTCCTTCATCCTCTCCCTACTTTCTTACTTATTTTAGTTCTTGAACTCATCCTGGAGGATATTGAGGAGGACCTGGGCTTCTTCCTCACTGAAGGTAATGCCTTTGGACATCCGTGTATGGTCGGGGTTCCAGGACCGCATATCATATTTTGCCGGACGTTCATTCCAGGAAACCAGATTGAGCTCCTTGGTCCATCCTTTGGCATCGGTGCTTAGAACACCCAGTCTTTCCACCAAGTCATATTTAATCTCTGCCATTTCTTTTCCTCCTTTTAAAAGATCCGATTAGGGACCAAAGTGTTTCAACGATCTGTTGTCCCGCTGGACCTGCCGTATTAACCGTCTTTTTAGTGTATCATAAAGTAAACCATGAACAAGCACAAGCGGTGAGATGAGAAGAAAGGATAGACAATGACCATGAAAATCGAAAAAATTGAATACGATGAGAAGAAAAATTGGTTTGTCTACCAAATCTCCAGTGGGGAGATCTTCCATCTCACTTATGAAAGCTACATCAAGCTGGCCCTCCATAAGGGCCACCCTATTTCTCCGGAAACCCATGATTTCATGGAGGCGGAAGACCAGAGAAACCTGGCCCGCTTTCGTGGGGAGGCCTACGCCCTCTACCAACCGAGGACCGCTTTCGAGATCGATCAGAAATTGATCCGAGAAGGCATCCGTGAAGACGTCCGTCGGGATGTTCTGGCCTGGCTGGAAAAACGGGGGCTGGTGGATGATGCTCGCTATGCCGCCCGCTACGCCCAAGAGAAGGCCCGGACCAAGTCCTGGTCAAAAAGAAAAATCTTTGCCATGCTCCGGCAAAAAGGGGTCTCCCCTGATTTCATTAGGCCCGCTTTAGACGGGCTGGACAATGACCTTGAGCGGGAGAATATCGAAAGGCTTTTGGATCGGAAATATAGGCAGCGAGACCTTTCCGACCAAAAGGACTTCAACCGCACCTACCAGGCCTTGGTCCGAAGGGGATTCCCTTCAAGTTTGGTCCTCGAGGCGATGAAGGTCAAGACCAAAAAGGAGGACGGGGATGTTGAATGAAAAAAAGACCTATACCACCTATATTTTAAAATGTTCTGACGGGACCTACTACACCGGCTATGCCCGGTCCCTGGAAGACCGGATCCGCCTCCACCAGGAGGGGCGGGGGGCTAAGTACACCAGGTCTCGGAGGCCGGTCCGACTGGCAGCCTCATGGCCCTTTTCCTCACGTTCTACGGCCATGAAGCTGGAGGCTGCCATTAAAAAATGCAGTCATAAAGAAAAGGAGGTCCTGGTCCAAAAAAAGCCCTCCCCCAAGCAAATGGAGGAGGACTTTCTGAAAAACAACAAAAGCTGTAGTTAATTGTTGTAAATGATTTGGGGTTGAGACAGGCGCTGGTGGAGGAATTGGTCTCGGATGAGGGAGGCTGTGTCCCCACTATAGTGGGCAATGGAGACCACCGAAGAATCCGACTTAAGCTGGATGGACACGGCGGATTTTGGATCCAGGGATCCCTGGGAAATGTGAAAATAGTGGAGCTCATCCTCTGTTTTCACCAAAATCAGGTCTTGGTCCGGAGGAGACGAGGCGGTTTGGACCCCGGTAAAACGGGTGGTGACCTTGGACCAGGATACCGGGTTCTTGCTGGTTTCGAAGATGGGAAGGTCTGTGGTCAAGTTGATGGGAATCAGGGCACTCACATAGCGCTCCCCCACCTTCCAAAACTTGGAGGTGACAAAGGACCAGTTGACCGTTTCCCGGATGACTCCAATATTGTAAAGGTCCGTTTCTTCATCATTATCTTTGATCAGCCCCTGGGGATCCGTGAAGGACTTCTGGGTTTGAATCTGCTCCTTGAAGGCCTGGACCTCGCTCAAAGGAGCTATGTCTTTCACCGAAAGAGACAAGGGGACTACCAGGTCATCCAGTCGGCGGAGTTCATACCTCCGTGGCGCTTCCTTTTTTGCTGCAGGATTCTTCCGGGAAAAAGAGACCATATTATTTCCTATATAAGTCACCTGGCGGGCGTTCTGATCCATGAGAACCTCCGCTTTTTTCCTGTCCGGATCTGAAGCAGAATAGTAAATAAACTTACCCTGACGAATGTTGGTTTGGGGGTTGATCCGAGAAGGCTCATAAGCCAAGATGTAGGCTTGGTTTTCACTATCCACGGTAAAAAGCCCCGTTGTTTTCGAGATGATGGGTTTTTCGCTTTTCGGATCATCAAAGATCATGTAGGTTGAATAAGAATCGACCGGCTCTCCATCATCAGTTTCCACCGTTTCACGAAGACCGACCAGGCTCATTCGGAGGTTCTTCGTCGCCAGTCCCGGTTGTTTAACCTCTTTTACCGCAGAAAACTTCAAATAGTTCTCCACCATTTTCTGGGGAACCTGGTTGCTTTCTTTGGTCAGGAAGTAGAGGGTGGAATCATAGATAAAGAAAACCCGACCATCACTGAGTTCAACCAAGTCCAGGGAAAAAACATCGCTGTCTCGGATCATTAATATAGTGGCTTCTTCTGCCTTTAGGTCCTTGGCGGATTGATTAATTAGACGGCTCGTTAAATAATCATCCAAACGGACAAACTTGGCTGAAAAGGTCGGTTTGTTGGTGATGTAATCTTTGATGGCCACCAGTTGAGGAGTCAAGCAAAAAGCATCGCCTTCCTTGAAAGCAAGCTTCCCCCCATTCTGGGCGCCGGTTGGGACAATTTCCGATATTCGCCAAAGGCCAATCAAGGGAAGATCTTTGTTTTTAGGGGCTTCGATAGTATCCAAGGTGACCGTGTTTGAGTCACCGGACCCTGAACTACAGGCGGTTAGGAAGAGACAAAAAAGGAGGACCAAGATTGTCCCTTTAATTATCGAACGAGAAAAAGAATGGCGCATAAGGATCCTCCTAGACTAAGGAAACCGGCAGGACCATGGTGACCGTTGTTCCCGCTCCCAGCTTTGATTTAATAGTTAATGAGCCTCCGTGTGCCTTAGCAATCTCTTCGCAAATGGAAAGGCCCAGACCGGAATGGGACTGGGAGGAAGACCCCTTCCAAAATTTCTCGGTCACCAGGTGGATTTCTTCTTCAGAAATCCCGATCCCGGTATCGGTAATCGAAGCGGTAACCATGTTATCTTCTTCCTGAATCTCAAAGAAAATGGTCCCCCCCTCATTGGTGAACTTGATAGCATTGTCCAGGACGTTGAGGAACATCTGCTTAATTCGGTTTTCGTCAGCCATAATGGGAATGACATTGGAAGAATAGCGATAGACGACATCAATCTTTTTTTCCTGGGTCCTTGGGCGAACCTGAGAAATAAGGTGGTTAGCCACGTCAACCAGGTCAATTTCTGTCTTGGATAGCTTGATCCGTCCGGAAGAAAATCGGGAAAAATCCAAAAGGTCCTCCACCATGGCGGAAAGACGCTCGGATTCCTTCTCAATAATCTTTAATCCTTCTTCCTGGATTTCCTGGCTGATCCCCGGGGTTTGGAGGGTGATGGACCAACCCTTAATGGAGGTCATGGGGGTCCTTAGCTCATGGGAAATGGAGGAGATGAAGTCGTTCTTGAGCTTGTCTTTCTCCTGGAGGTTGTCCGACATAATATTCATGGTACGAGCCAAGTCCCCAATTTCCCCCATGTTGTCTTCATCCGCTCGAACATCCAACTGACCATCGGCCAACTTGTTGGCTACTCGGGTTAAATTTTTTATCGGCTTTAAAATCGAAGCGGAAACAAAGAAAGAAATGGTGACACCCAGGATAAGGGCAAAGACGGCAAAAACCAAGGAGAGGAGGACCCTCTGATTAATCATGGAATTCACCGGATCCAAGGAGGTGGTCAAACGAAGGATTCCCACCTGGTTGGTTTGGTTCCAAAGGGGTTGGGAAAGGGACATGACAGGCTCATCGGTATAGGATGGCGTGTAAACCAGGTGTCCGGTCCGGTTTTCCTGGGCCTCTTTCACATCCGGTGTCTCCAAAACCGTCCCCAATTGCTTGGAAGCAATGGAGTCAAAAAGCACCTTGCCGGAATTCGAAAGAATCTGTACCTGAGAAGCATTGGACCGATAAAACTGGTTTTTGTTTTCAGTGACGACTGCATTCAGATCCTGGTTGGAAAGGTAGGTCAGGAAAAGGTCGGAATTGTAGTTGGCTTGGGTGGAAAGGGTGGCTGCGACATTCTCATAATAATAGGACTTGGTCGAGTGGAGGTAAAAGAGCTCAAAAACCAAGATGACTAAAAAAATAACCACAGCAAAAAGACCCATCACTCGGAAGGAAATGGTATCCGTCACTGTATGGGTATTTCGTCGAAAATCTTTTGCCCTGGATTCGATTTTTACTTGATCTTCTTCCACCGGTATCCCACTCCCCATACAGTTTCTAAATAGACAGGCTTGGCCGGATTTTCTTCCACCTTAGCCCGGATTCTTCGGACATTGACATCGACAATTTTGGTCTCCCCATTATAGTCTTCTCCCCAGATGGCGGACAGGATGAAATCCCGGCTTAATGCCTTGCCCGACTCCTCGAAGAACAGTTTGATGATGGACAGCTCCGTTGGGGTTAAGTCAATTTCCCGACCCTCTTTATAAAGCGTTCTGGCTTCCAGGTCCAGAACAAAGGGGCCTTGCTCAATCCTCAACTCTTCCTCATCCGTATCAATGTCCAACCGACGGATCAAGGACTGGATTCGGAGGACCAGCTCATGGGGGTTAAAGGGTTTGATCATGTAATCGTCCGTCCCCTTCTCCAAGCCCAAGATCCGGTCCACATCCTGGCTTTTTGCCGTAAGCATGATAATCCCGATTTTTGGTCTTTCACGGCGGAGGGTTTCACAAACATCATATCCGGAAATCCCGGGAAGCATGAGGTCAAGAATAGCTAGATCCGGCTCTACCCGGCGGGCAATTTCTAATCCTTCCTCCCCACTTTCCGCCTCATAGATCTTCCATCCTTCCTGTTCTAAATTGATCCTTGTGAACTTCCGGATGGCTTCTTCATCTTCTACCAAAAGAATTTTAACGGCCATGGATCCCCCTTTCATTTTGGAATGCTCGGTCAACCGCTAGCTTCAGTCTATCAAATTCAGCCCTCTGGTTGGAAAAAACTTTCAACCCTTCTAATTCATCCATCCCCTCGATTTCATGGAAAACCAGACCAAAAGAAAGAAGGAGCTGGTGGGGAAAGGAACCATCTCCTTTCTTCCCGTATCGCCGATCCCCAACAAGGGGGTGACCGATGGAAGCCAGGTGGGCCCGGATCTGGTGGTATCGGCCGGTCCGGAGGCGGACTTGAATGTAAGACCAATCCGGATGACCTTCCAGAACTTCCACCTCCGTGATGGCCTCCTGACCCTCTTGAGAAAGCTCCATGGTCTGTCCCTGCTTTTCCAGGGACCGATCGATGGTAAAATGACCTTCCATAAAACCGTGGCAGTAGGCCCGATAGTATTTGTCAATTTTTCCTTCAGAAAGTGCCCGGTTTATCGCCAAGGCCCCCCTATGACTCTTCAGGCCAATAACCAGGCCGGCTGTATTAAAATCCAGACGATTAGCCAAGGCAGGCCGGAAAGAATGCTCCAATCGAGGGATATAGTCCCCCTTGTCGATCAGGTAGGCCTCCAGGGCATCGACCAGGTTATTCCCGTAATCTTTTTTTGATGCCGCATGGGATAGGAGTCCGGCCGGCTTGTCGATAATACAGATATGGTCATCCTCATAGAGGATGGATAGTGAAATTCTTGACCGACGAGGTCTGGCTTCCTCTTCTAAAGGTTGAAGGACCTCCTCGTAGAGGTAAAATTGGATCCGATCGCCCACCGCTATGATTTGTTCCGCTCTTGCCCTCTGTTTGTTCACCTTAATCTTCTTTTTCCGAACCTGTTTTTGGAGGAAAGACGGGGATGCTTTGGGCAAATATTTGGAAAGGAAGCGGTCCAGGCGCTGTCCCCCATCATTCGGTCCAATTTCAATTTCCCTCATTTCCCCGTCTCCTTCCTTTTTCTTTTCTTCCATCCTTAACCAGTAGACAGAAAAGAGTAAAAAAACAGCGCTTCCGGAGGAAGCGCCGCTTCGCTTACTTGAAACTTAGTCGTCCAGCTCTACAAATTGAAGATCGGCATCCACCGGGAAATCTTCCTTTTTCAGGGCTAAACCCATATAGATCTGAACATTGTTCTTATCCGCAAGTTGGCGGAAGCGGGGAATCAAGTCATGGATCTTATCCGAAAAATCGATTAAGTCATAGAGACCATCCAGATAAAGCTTCTCAATATCATAGTCAGAAGCAACGATACCGGCTAAAAATCCTTCCAAAAGATCCAGGTTGTCAATTCCAAATTCATGAGCATCAATTAAGCGAACGTCATGGTCCAGGGAGAAAATCTGTGCATTATCGGAGTCAATGAAGACAATATTTCCATTGCCGGATCTTTTTTCAGCATTCGCTTCTTGAATGAGATAGTTGGTTTTTCCGGATCCGGATGGTCCTAAAACAAATGTCAGCATGGCTACCCTCTTTCTATTTATTCCTTCTTTTCATTGGTTACAATATTGTCCGGGCTAGAACTTAGTCAAGATCCTCGTCTTCCCAATTATCCGCCTTTAATTCTTCCTCGTCCATGAGACGAGTGAATTCATCAGCGGCCCGGGTAAACTCCTCCTCGGATTCAATCATGGTTAATTCAACTTCATCCGAGTTCGGCGATTCTTGATATTCATAGAGCAAGACTTTTCCGTCTTCATCATCCACTGCCAGAAGGGCAATATACTCCTTGCCTTCCAGGGGATAAATGGCTAGGACTTCACATTCAACCTGGCTATCGTCCTCAAGGGTCAATAAAAGGCTTTCCTTCTGGTGGTCATGATGGTCATGCCCACACTGGCAATCATGGCCATGTTCGTCCGCTTGGATCCGGTCATTTTGGCTGTTATCGGTCATAGTCTCCTCCATAAAAATTAAAGTCATCGCTTTCCACCATTATACACTTTCCCTCTCCTCTTCCCTAGCCCCTGTTGAAATTTCTTTGACCAATTCCCGAAGAAGAGTAAAGTTTCGGAGGCAGGATTGGGCATCCAGCCTTTCAAAGGGGGTATGGGCCTGTTCAATGGTCGGCCCCATGGAAAGAATATCCAGGTCCGGATTTTTCTTGGCAAAGATGCTTGTTTCCAGGCCCGTATGGATAGTTTGCACCCGGGCCTCTTGTCCGAACAGTTTCAAATAGGTTTTCCGGTAGGCCTTTCGGAGTAAAGAGTCTTCCTTGGATTCCCATACAGGATAAAGCAGGTGAAAGTCACAATAAGCCTGGAAGACCCTGTTGATTTCCTGAACTCTTCCATTGAGTTCTTCCAAAAGGGTGTAAGACAGAGACCGGGAGAGGATGGTGAAGGAAAGGACCTCATGACCGGTTTCTACCAAGGCAAGGTTAGTGGACGTCACCACCTGATTTTTATCCTCCGAGAGGTCCTGAATTCCGTGTGGAAGGGATTCTAATAGGGAGAGGACTCTTTGACTGACCATTTTACTGAGGGGGCGAATTCGCTCGGAAGAAGGGGTCATGGTGATAAATACATCCGGATCACTTTTCAGAAGGGATTCTTTCATTTTCCCTCCCACCTCGTCCAATCTTTCCCGGAAGAAATTTTCTCCTACTCTTGGAAAAGCGACCAGGGCTAAGGCATGGTCAGGAATAGCGTTGGAAGCAAGGCCAGCCTTCAAAGATACCAGGCGATAGTCCAGATTTCCCGGAAGCTTACGGAGGAGCTCGGCCATGGACTTAATCGCATTGGTATGGATATCTAAGATGGAAATGCCGGAGTGGCCTCCACGGAGGCCGCCCAACTCAATCCGAGCTAAAGACCAGTCCTCAGGAAGGTCTTCCCGGTCCAGGTCCATTTGAAAATGGCCGACGACCGAACCCGGGCTGGCATCAACGGCGATCCCTTCCTGCTCACTATCCAGGTTAATCAGAAAATCTCCGGATAGAAGGTCGGGGTCCAAAGCCTTGGCCCCGTCCATCCCCACCTCCTCTTCCTTGGTGAAAATGAGCCGGATCCTGGGTCGGTCCTTTTCCTGGGCGATAAAAGCCAGGGCCGTGGCAAGACCAATTCCGTCATCGGCGCCCAAGCTGGTCTCCTTGGCCCGGATCCAACCGTCCTCGAAAAACCAATCCACTCCTTGGCTCGCAGGATCCCGGTCGGCACCGGGCCCTTGTCGACAGACCATGTCCATATGAGCCTGGAGGATCAAAAAGGGGTCCTCTTCCTTCCCCGGCCCGGCAGGTGCTTCAATAATGATATTTCCATAATCATCTGAAAAGGCCCGGCAACCCAATTCCCTGCCCATGGAAGTCAGGGCCTTGCCCAAGACCTCCTCATGGCGGGAAGGACGGGCTATGGCAGCGATTTTTGCAAAATACTGGAAGATGGGATGGGAGAGCACTTCCTCTCCTTCAAAATCGCTTCCCATCTGGTCAAACTCTTTATGATTACCGCTTATCATTTCGGTCCTTTGATGGATTAATAGACAAGCCATCCCCTTCGAAACGAACAGCCCCTGTTTTCAGGAGCCTTCCAACGGACCGCTTGAATTGGGCCTTGGACATGCCGAAGAGGAGCTTGATATCCGCGGGAGAGGACTTGTCATTGACGCGGAGGAAGCCATGGTTGGCCGAAAGGGTTTGGTAGATGGTTCGGGCATCTTCATCCAACCTCTGATAGGCCCGAGTTTTCATGGATAGGTCCACCTTCCCGTCTTCTTTCACATGGGTTACCCGGCAGGTTACTTCTTCACCAATTTGTAAAATTCCTTCCGTCTTATCGGTGGGAATCAGACCATTGTACTTTCCCTCGACCAGGCAGAAAGACCCGTAGTCTCTATTTTTCGCATAGACCCGGGCCTGGACCTGGTCGTTTTCTTTCAGACCTCTGGCCGGTTGGAAATAGGGGTTCACCTTCATGGTCGCTGCCAAACGACCTTCTTTATCCAAATAGCAGGCGACCAGGACCAGGTCCTCCTTTTTCAGCTTTCCGATGATCTCACTTCTTGGAAGAAAAAGATCTTTGGGCAGACCCCAGTGGAGGAAGGCTCCGATTCGGGCTGTGTCCACCACCTCCAGTATCGCCAGACCACCCAATTCAATCATGACCTCTCTGGTTGTTGCGATGGGTCGGTCCTCACTATCCGTATATAAGTAAACATCCAGGATCTGGCCAACTTGAGCATCTTCCGGACATTCCTTTTTGGGCAAAAGGATATTTCCTTCTAAGATTGCCCCCATGGGCCGAATCCGTTCAATTTTTAAGTATTGGCGTTTTCCAAGTTCCATGTTTAACTCCCTAGTCTTCCATTATGTTTTCTACGAGCTTGTCCACCTGTTTGGTCTTGGGAAAGGTAAATCCCTCTCCCATGACTTCACTGGCGCTATAAACGTAGAAAAAGGCAGTGGGGTCGATTCTTTCCACCAGGGTCTTTATCTTCGCGTACTCTTGCTTCCGGACGATGGTAACAATCGTCTCTTTTTCTTTCTTGGTAAAACCGCCCCGGCTGGAAAGAAGGGTAACCCCCCTCCTAAGGTCTTTCATGATAAAGGCGCAAACCTCATCCTGTTTTTTCGTGATGATATTCAGGACCATCCGCCGGTCCAAACCGGTGATGGCATAGTCCAGGATCGCCGATTGAACCATAATAGCCACGACCGCATAAAGAGCCTTGTTGACCGAAATGAAAATGCCGGATAAAAGGACGACCACTCCATCCGAAATCAGGAAGCCGGTCGAATAGGAAATCCCGAAGTGAACATTGAGGATTTTTGTGACGATATCCGTCCCCCCGGTAGAAGCATTCTGGAGAAAGACAAAGGCCAAGCCTATCCCATAAAGGGTTGCCCCAATGATGAGGGCGATGATGGGAGAATCCGTAAGGGGTTCGGAAGGCATGAAATATCTTTCCATAAAAAAAACGGGAAGAGAATAGGAAAAAGCGCCGAAGAGGGTGTAGACGCCGAATGACCGGTCCAGGCAAATTAAACCGATGACAAAGAAAAGAACATTGCCCAGGTTCATTAATAAACCAACCGGCAAGAAGGGAAAAATCTGGTTGATGATAATGGATAGGCCGGACACCCCGCCGGCAGCCAAGTTATAGGGGACATAAAAATAGGTTGCCCCCAAGGACATGATAAATGAACCGAGAAAAATTAATGATAATTTTTTTAAGGTCGCCTGCACAAGATTTCCCTCCTTCTCATCCTTCGTAAAAATCGGTCGTAATCAGTAAGAAACCGGGCCTGACTTCCCGGGGGAAATCAGCCCGATTTCTATTTTACCATAGAACCGTTTTCAAAAAAAAGGCCCTTTGAATTCTTTCAAGGATTTGTAAAATTACCCATCCTTAAACTGAATATGCTTTCGATAAAAAGACCGGATGGCTAGATTGAGGAGAAAGATGAAGACACCGATCAAGACAATGGCTCCACCGGGCTTTAAAGAAAAGTAGTAGGAAAGGGTAAGACCGGAGAGGACCATGACCAGTCCCCAGAGGATCGACCGACGGACGGCGGATCCATAGGAATGGCAGGTGACCATGGCCGTAGCCACCGGGAGGATGAGGAGGGAGGAGACCATGAGGACACCAATCGTCTTGGAGGCGACGGCAATGGTCAGGGCGAGGAGAAAGGTAAAGAAAGAATCAATCCCCTCCGCCGGAAGGCCGGAAATTCTCGCCCCTACCGGATCCAGGCTTAGGAAAGCTAAGGGGCCGTAAAAAAGAACAAAAGAAAGGCTGATGACCAGGGAGAGAGCCGCAACGATCAGAACATCCTGAGTAGAGCTGGATACAATGGACCCGAAGAGATAGGATTCCATATTCGCCCCCATGGGAACCCAATCGGTGAAAAGAGAGGCTAGACCTACCCCAAGGGAAAGTACCATAGCCGTGGCCAGGTCTCCGTTCTTCGGAAATTTTCGCCGAAGGCCTTCAATGGCAAAGGCCCCGACCAGGGTCATAAGGATGGCCCCATAAATAGGAGCAATACCTAAGACCAGGCCCAGGCCGATTCCTGCCAGGGAGCTGTGGGCCAGGGCATCTCCGATAGTCGATGTCCGCCGGTTGACGACCACCACCCCCATCATGGGGATGGTCAAGCCGAGAAGGAGTCCAACGAGCAAAGCTCTTTGCATAAAGGCATAACTTAGCATGACAACTCCAGTCTATGGTCAGAAATCTCATAAGTTTTCCCCCAATGAGACTTGCCCAGGGCGGTTTCATGGGTCACCATGATCACGGTCATGTCATGAACCCGGTTCATATGGTCCAGGATGTCAAAAAGAACTTTCTTATGGGCCTCATCCACACCTACCGTGGGTTCATCCAGGAGGAGGACCTTGGGCTCCTTGACCAGGGCCTTGGCAATTAGGATCCTTTGTTTTTGGCCCCCGGATAAGTCGTGGAAGTTGGTCTTCGCGAAGTCCTCCATACCCAGGTGGTGGAGGGAGTGGGCAATTTGCTCCTTTTCTCCCCGGGTCCGGTAGAAGCGGGGAAAAATTTCCCCCGTGAGTCCCAGACCCACCATCTCCTCGCAGGAAATGGGAAAGGCCGACTGGTTAGCAGGATCCACTTGGGGAACGTAACCAATAGCTTTCCTAACCTCCCTGGTAAAAGATCTTTTTCCGAACACGAGGATCTCACCCCCGTCCGGATGGAGTTCCCCGGCCAAAATTCGGAGGAGGGTGGATTTCCCTCCCCCATTTTCTCCAAGAATGCCCACATAATCCCCTTGATGAATATCCAAATTAATCCCACGAAGGACCGGACCCGATTCATAGGAAAAAGAAAGATCCTTGATTTGGTAGACCGGCTGATTCTTCATTATTCCCCGTCTCCACTTTCTCCTTCAAAAGATTGAACAATGGACTCCAAATTCTTTTCCATGAGGGTAAAATAGTTTTCGCCTTTTTCTCTTTCCTTATCATCAATGCTTTCAATGGTATATAAGGGGAGAGCCTTCCCGGCAATCTCCATGGCCAGGTTCTGGGCGGCTGAGTCATCCCCAAAGCCCTCATAGAATATTGTGGTAATTCCTTGTGAAGTAGCCAAGTCAACGATTTGCCGGATCTTTCCGGCGGAAAGCTGGCCATCCGCATGGTGACCCTGGAGGCCCACCTGTTGGAAGCCGTAGTCCCGGCAAAGGTAAGAAAAGGCCAGGTGGGGAACAATCAGGGTCTTCCCTTCTTTTCCGGCCAAAGCCTTGGAATACTTGTCGCCCAGGTCCTGAAATACCTTCTCCAGCTTGCCCCATTGATCCTTAAAATAATCTTTATTCGCAGGATCCATGTCAACCAAGGCCTGGTAGACATTTTTCGCCTGGATTCTTGCCGCTTTGAGAGAGGTCCAGAAATGGGGATCCATTCCACCATGGTCATGGTCCTCATCATGGTCGTGATCTTCATCATGGTCATGGTCGTCATCGTGGTCATGGTCGTCATCTTCGTCGTGGTCGTGATCTTCGTCATGGTCGTGTTCAGCCATGATAAGATCAATGCCTTGGCTAGTATCCACCAACTTGATGGAGGGATCCAGAGAAGCGCTAAGATTATCCAACCATCCCTCCAGACCCGCACCGTTAATCAAGAAAAGATCGGCCTGGTTGATCTTCCGGATCAAGTCCGGACTAGGTTCCCAGTGGTGGAGGTCTCCCCCTCCCTGGACCAGGTTTTTCACCTCAACTTTTTCCCCGCCAATCATCCGGGCAAAATCATAGAGGGCTGGTGTGGTCACATAGACCTTCCGTTGGGATTCCTTTTTACCAGATTCTTCCGATTCATGAGTCGTCTTCTTCCCACATCCTGCAAGTACAAGAGCAAGGGAAAAAACAAGAAATAGGGATAAAATTGTTTTTCTTCGCATTTTCAGTCTCCTTCTTTATTCATTCGATAATTTGATCAAATGTCTTAAAGACAAAGAATGAGGAAGCCAAAGCTTCCTCATTCCGATTCATTCTTTTCTTCTATTGTAACGAAGAAGGAGATTTCTTCAATCTTTCAAAGAAACTTTCAAATGTTTTTACTGGATCGGGTTTTCAGCGACCAGTTTTTCCACCTTATCCAAGCGGCCAGCGGCCAATATCTTTTCGGCAAAGGCCTGGGCGGAGTCAAGCCGGGCACCAAGGACCAGGTCCTTGACCTTGGCCACCTGGGACCCCACAACAGAAAACTCATCCAGTCCCATGCCCAGAAGCATATAGGTGGCCCTGTGGTCGGAAGCAAAACCGCCGCACATGCCGCACCATTTGCCGGCCCCATGAGCCGCATCGATGACTTTTTTTATCGCCCGGAGGACCGAGGGCTGGTAGGAATTGTAGATGCCGGCGACCTTATCATTCCCCCGATCAGCAGCAAGAATATACTGGGTTAGATCGTTGGTCCCTATAGAGAAGAAGTCGCAATACCGGGCCAGGTCATCCGCAATGAGGACCGAAGCCGGAGTCTCGATCATGATTCCTACTTCCATCTCCTCATTAAAAGGAATTCCTTCCTGGCGGAGGTCCTCTTTTATCGAGGCGATCCGGTCCTGGGCCTCCAAGATTTCATCTACGGAAACCACCATGGGCAAAAAGAGTTTCACATTGCCAAAGGCGGATGCCCGGAGGATGGCCCGTACCTGGGTTTCAAAAACCTCCGGGAGGTCGAAGGAAATCCGCAGGGCACGCCAACCTAAAAAAGGATTGTCCTCCTTAGGAAAGTCAAAGTAGGAAAGGGACTTGTCTCCCCCGATATCCAGGGTCCGAATAAGGAGGGGGGACTGACCCAATCTTGAAGCCGCTGCCTGATAGACCTGAAATTGTTCTTCTTCGCTGGGGAAATGGTCATTTTCCATATAGAGAAATTCTGTCCGGAAGAGACCAACCCCGTCGGCCCCTCGTTTTAGCCCTTCCTTCAAGTCCTCTAAATTACCCACATTGCAGACAACCTCAATTTTCTTCCCATCCTTGGTAACGGCCTCCTTATCCTTAACCTTTTCCAGGCGAGCTCTCTCTTCCTCCCGGTCGTGGATTTTCTCTCGGTAAACTTTTTTGGTTTCTTTATCCGGATTGACCAGGAGGAGACCCTGGTCGGCATCCAGGATCAGGTCATCCCCCTCCTCCACTTCCTGGCTTACCGTCTTCATACCGACAAGGGCAGGAATATCCAGGGTTTGGGCGATGATGGCCACATGGGAGGTCTTCCCACCCAGATCATTGGCAAAGCCCAAAACATGGGCCCGGTCCATGGTGGAAGTATCCGAAGGGGTGAGTTCTGAAGAAATAACAATGCAGTCTTCATCAAGATGGGAAAGGTCTCCCCCGTCCACTCCTTCCAGGATATAGAGGAGGTTTTGACCGATGTCTCTATAGTCCGCCCCCCTTTCCCTTAAGTAGGGATCATCCAGGGATTCCATCATGGCCGCCATCTGGTTGGCGGTCTCCCGAAGAGCCCAGGAAGCACCAACCTTTTCGTCTTTGATCAGACCGGATGCCGTTTCAATAAAATAGGGATCTGAAAGGAGTTCCATATGGGCCTGGGTGACGGACGCCTGAACTTCGTTGTCTGATTCCGTACTCTTGAGCTTTTCAAGGTAGGAATCAAAGGCGGATTTTAGCCTCTCCAGTTCTTTTTCCGTCCCCCCCTCCACCATTTCTTTTGTAATAGTCAGGTCCACTTTCGAATAAATTTTTGCCGGGCCCATAGCCATGCCGGGCGAGGCAGTCAGGCCTTTCAGTTCTTTGAGCATATTCCACTTTTCCTTTCCTCGTGAAAGAAAAATAAAAAAGGGGGACCGGATGGCGCCCCCTTTTATCCTTCTTATTCCGTCAGGCTTTGGATGAAATCCACCACCCGGTCCACGTATTCTTCTTCATTCTCGCCCGTTACACGAACGAGAATTTCTGTCCCCTTTGAAATTCCAAGGCTCATGACGTTGAAGATGGATTTGGCATTGGCTACCTTTCCATCTTTTACCAGTTCCACATCGCCAGGGATGTTCTTGACAAACTGGACAAGGGCTGCAGCCGGACGGGCGTGAAGCCCGGTTTCATTGGTGACGGTAACTTTTTTCTCTGCCATAAAAACCTCCTTATAAACAAATGCTCCTTACTTCACCTTCAATCAGTAATTCTTTTCAATAGTTCAACGTTTCTTTGTCGATTGACCATCAAGAATTTGAACCGGTAAACGAATCGGCTCTTTGATGCTTTCCTTATTTTGAAGGATTTTGGTCAACATCCGCATAGCCACCGCACCCATGTCATAATAGGGCTCCTGGATCGTCGTTAGCTTGGGACGGATAATTTGTGTAAAATTGGACCCTCCAATGCCTGTAACCTGGAGATCATTCGGCACGTTGATTTCATGATCATAGCAGTAGGAGAGGACGCCAAAGGCCAATTGGTCGCTTTGACACATCAGGCAGTCCAGGTCATCAACAAAGTCTTTCTTTTCTTCATAGAACTTTTTCATAGCCTGGTAGCCGGCCTCGCTGGTCGTATCCCCGGCCATAATGGGATAAGTCTCCAGTCCGTGGTCTGCCATGGCCTCTTCATAGCCTGCCAATTTTTCTTGGGCAAACTCATAGGTGTTATTCCCATAGAGATAGGCAACCTTTTTGTTGCCAAGCCGACAAACGTGGTCTGCTATCTCTTTCATTGCATTCTTATAATCGATAGCAACCGTGTGGGTCTCCTTGGATTGATAGTAGCGGTCCAGAAGCATGTAGGGAATCTGGTAGTCACGAATCTTAATAATGATCTCCGGATCAATTTTTTCGGTCACCAGGATGATCCCCTCGACCTGTTTACGGTAGAGGAAATCCACAGCCTTCTTCTCCAAGTCTAAATCGCCATAGCTGGAGGTAAGAAGGATATCGTACTTGTACATACGGCCAATTTCTTCCGCACCGCGGACCATTTGGGCCATATAGTCAATGCCAATGTCCTTGATCAAAATGCCAATGGAGTTGGACTTTTTCATGACCAAACTCCGGGCAAGCTCATTCGGCTTGAAGCCAAGTTTATCAATAGCATCTTCTACTTTTTTTTGGGCTTCCGGACTGACGGGCTTTGACTTGTTCATCACCCGTGAAACCGTCGAAATTGATACCCCGGCAATTTTTGCCACATCTTTAATGGTAGGTTGTCCCATGCGAGCACTCCGTTCAAAAAAAATAGTTTCAGGAATCACTTATATTTTACCATAAAAACGTTAACAAGCCTAGATAGCTGGCCCACTCTATTCATGAACTCATGTTGGCAAAGAAAAAGCCATCGCACGGATGGCTTTTTCGGTCTTCTCTACTAACGCCCTATCACATCTTTGGCAATCTTGGCGATTTCACGAACATAGCTCAAGGTGGAATTGGTCTTGGTTACCCCGGATGATAAAGAATCTGCGGTGTCAATTGCTGTCGCTGCCAGGTATTCCACCGTATCCGCTGCATCAGTGGTTAAGCGGGAGACACTGATGACCGTGTCCTTTGCCCCACTGATGGTATCAACGATGTCCGGTGAAGACTGGTCGAGAATCTTTGATACCTGACCCAGGGCCTGGTCCGTCTTCCCGGTAATGGTGGGAATAGTTTTTAGCGTCGCATCAAGTTCTTCCTTATTTTTCTCTAAAAGCTCACTTACAGCATCAACCGCCTTGGAAGCTTTTGATAAGACTTTGATGAGGTAGACAAGAGCGACAATAGCAACGATGATGAGGACGGCGAGTAAGAGTCCGTTTAGAGAAACGGAAAACATCATTTCGTTTCCTGGCATGGTCCTCCTCCTTATTTGTTATTGTTCTTCTCTTCCTCTTTTTTATATTCTTTCTTTGCAGCCTCGCCGGTCTTCTTGGCGGTGTCCTTGGCTGAGTTTTTCACTTCCTCGGCGGCTTCTTTGGCATCATCAACCGTCTTTTCCACCTTCTCCTTGATTTCTTTCTCATTCTCATCTAAAGACTTCTGAGCAGCGGAGAGGCCGGATTCAATAGCGGGGCCAATGGCTGTCACCTTGGATTGAAGCTCGTTACGGTATTCAGCCGCTTTATCCATGGCATCCTGGGCGCTTGCCTTGACCTTTTCCGTCGTTTCCTGGGCCATCTTTGCCAGGTCTTCGCGGGTTTCTTGACCGGACTTAGGGGCGAGAAGAACGCCGGCAGCACTGCCGATAGCCAGACCCATGAGGACTCCGATACCGATTTTTGAGGCATCCTCTACGCGTGCTTTCATGACTCTTTCCCTATTTTTTGCTTCAATGTAATCAATAATTCCCATAGCTTCCTCCTTATAAAAGTGAGATACAATTTTCTTTGTAACTATTATCTATCTATACCCAAATTTTTCAAGGATTATATCAACAATAATGATTTGGTAAAAAAAAACACCCGGCCTTTCGACCGGGTGCACAACATTGAGTATGTTGATCCTTGATCCCTAATAATTTAATACCTTCTGTTTGTGAAGGTGGGTTCGCTGTCATCCATCGCAGAAGTCCACTCGAAGGAGGCGTGTCATTGAAGGATAAACTCCGCAATCCCTTATAAGCGGCGTAGGTTTAATGTTCGGGCAACATCAAGGACATCTATAGTATAGCAAAACATTTAAGATCTTGCAAACATTTCCACGCCCTATTTTGTTTATTTGGGATGGTTACCGATCATTTTGGGATAATCCTTGTACATCCAGTTGACATCCAGGTTATATTTGTAACCCGGCACCCGTCCCCGACTTTCAAACTGCCAGATCTGGTAGGACCGGTTGTAGTTGGGGCGTTGAATTTTCACGCTCTTCCCGTCCCTAGTCCGACCATAGTGGGCCACCCAGGTTTCATAGTCCTGAAGTTCCTCCATATTGAGATGGTGGTTGAGCCAAGAAGAAGAAGCGTAGACCCCAACCACATAGCCTCGGTTGGCCAGGGTTTCTAAAAAGCCCTTTCCTGCCTGGGTCAATTGGTCTCTAGGGATTTTTCTCTGCTTGTACTCATCTTCCGTATCCCAGTAAACCGGAAGCTGGAGCTTGCGATTGCCCAGAATTTCCATCGTTTTAATCGCTTCCTGGACCCCTTCATCATAGGTTACGGCTGTGGAAAAATAATAGCAACCGACCGGAATCCCCCTCTTTCGAAACTCCTTATAATGAGTGGCAAAAGTGGGATCTTCATTGGGGGCAAGGACCTCCCGGTTCTGCCAGGAGTGGGCTACCCGGAGGATGACCCCTGTAATATTTTGGCACAAAAGATCATAGTCGATATCTGCAGGCCTCTGGTATTTGGAAATATCGATAACAAGCATACCCCCATCATCATTATATTTAGGGATAAGCTCCAATTCCCCTTGATTATTGGTGTCTTGTCCTGAGGAGATATGCTCATCCTTGGAAACCGTGAAATCGCTGTCGATAATATAGGTCGTCCCCCCCCGAGTTAGGGTCCGGGCTTCTCGAATCATGGCATTACCGTTCTCTCCGTCAAAATAATAGGACTTTCCGTTAACATTGACGATTCCGGACAGGCTGTAGGCCTGGGGGCCAAAGTAATAGGTTTTGCCCTCGACTTCCAGAAGTGTATTGGTATAAAGATTTCCATTGGGATCGGCAAAGTAGGACTTTCCTCCCAACATAACCCAAGCATTTTTAGCCAGACGTGTCCTGGACCCTTCCTGGTATGTATAAGCATTGTCCTTTTTGACTACCTGACCCTTAGGATTTTTGTATTCCTCACGCTTGGTGTTGACTCTTCCCGGCTCTCGAGACCTTTCCAGGGACCATGCCGAGGAAAGCTGGCCGGACTTCTTCGTTGAGAAAGACCGGATGGCTTGGGGATTGGTGGGATGGAGGGGGTTGGGCTTGTTTTTTGTCTCCTCCGTTTTTTCTCCAGATTTCCCACTATCTTTCTTTTGTGGACTTGACTGGGCCTCCGGATTGACTGAATCGGTAATGTCCATATCCTCTCCGGATTCCAGGTCACTTTCTTGTGAATCGTCTAGGAGCAAGGTCTGATAAATTCCCTGTGATGAGCCTTCCCCATCTCCATCCGAAGCTCGGACGGTAGAAAAAGGTGAACTGAGGAGGACAAGCAAGGCAAGACCCCCTGTCGCAAAACGTGTCAAATTTTTATTCATGGCACCTTCCTTTTATCTATGCATGATCGCCTGCTCAAACAGCAGTAGGGATCTTTAATATACCGTTTAAAGAACGATTAAATATAAAGGCTCTTCAAAAGGTTACAAGACGTTTACAGAAATATTATAGCAATCGGAAAAGACTTTCACAAGTTCTTCATGAAGAAGTAGTATAGAATAGGTAAAGAAGCTTGATCCATTGATTGTCTCAAGCCATTTTTCTAAAGGAGTTTCCATGATGACGAAAATTATCAATCTTTTCATAAAACCCAGCCCGCCCGCTCTCGCCATCCGGGACCACATTGTCAATTACTTAGTTCCCCAAGGATTTCGCATCAGTCCTGTCTACCTGGACCATGCCGACTATAACCTCGTCATTGGTGGAGATGGAACCTTCCTTCATGCCGTCCATAAGTCCCAGTTTTCCACCATTCCCTTCTGTGGGATCAATACAGGAACTTTGGGATTTTTCCAGGAATCCGACCTGGATAGCTTAGATAAAAACCTGAAGAAGCTGGTCGAGGGCGACTATCATATGGATGAACTCCTCCTTGTAGAAGCTGAGGTGGAGACCTCTTCCTGGACCTACCGACGTTGGTGTGTCAACGAATTCTCCGTCCAGTCGCCCAAGAGGAAGACGGTCCATTTTAGCCTATCCGTTGACCAGGTTCCCCTCCTCCACCTGGCCGGGGATGGCCTGATCGTCTCCACCCCCTCCGGATCCACAGCTTACAACTTATCCGCGGGAGGGGCCATTCTCTACCAAACGCTCAAAGGATACCAGATCACCCCCTTAAACCAGCTTCGGTCTAAGACCTACGAGGCCCTCCCCTCCTCTATCGTCCTCCCTTCATCGGCAGAAACAGAGGTTTCCTTTCCCCCGGATGAAAAGGACAAGGCCCTCCTGGTTACGGACGGGGTGGAAGAACACTTCCTTGGATTAAAAAAAATCACCTTCCGGCAAACCGGTAAAAAGATCCACCGGATTCTCTTTAATTCCAATTGGTATTGGTACAACCTAAAAGACAAATTGATATAGTCCTGAAAGAAAAGAATGGGTCCGGGAAACTCCCCCGGACCCGTTTTTTTTTAATGTAATAAATGGACTTATTGGCGGGAAAACCAATAATTAAGCATGGATAGAACTAAAGGTTGAGCGGCCTGGTAGCCCATACGCCCATCATCTTCAAGGACCAGACAAATGGCAATGGAGGGCTTGTCCATGGGGGCAAAGGCGCAGTAAAGGGCATTGGTGGATCCACCGGCAATCTGTGCCGTACCGGACTTCCCGGCCATGGGAACGGAAACCTGGTCCTGGGCCCCATTAGCTTGAGCCGTATCGTGGAGATAGTCCGCCACCATCCGGGCATGGTCCTTATCGATGTTCTGGAGAACCTTGCTTGTTGAATCCCGAAGAATCCCCCCATTGGGCGAGATGATGGACTTGACGAGTGTCGGTGTCATCATAACTCCCTCATTGGCAATGGCCCCATAAGCCATGGCCAGGTGGAGGGGTGATAGGGTGATTTCCCCCTGGCCAAAGGAGTTGGCGGCAAGAAGAGTGGGGTCCATTCCGCTTTTAAAAGGCGCCCTTGAAGAAGTGACCTTCAAGTCAAAAGGAATTTCCTTGTTGAAATTAAAGTTGTCAAAAACTCGACCAAATGCCTCCGGCCCCGCCTTCTGGGAAAGATCGGCAAAGTAGGTGTTGGAAGAGTGAATCAGAGCCTCCCGTAGGCCAATTTCTCCATACGCCTTTCCCTGGTAATTTTCAATGGCATACCCGGAGACAACGGTCTTCCCCTTGTCCTCATAGCTTTCCGCCTTTCCGGCATCCAGAAGGGCCATGGCAGAAACTGCCTTCAAAACTGAACCCGGGGTGTAGCGACCGTTGATGGCCCGGTTAACCAGGACATCTCCCTCGGTCTCCAGGAGGTCATTCCATGAGGAATCCACCTTGTTGGGGTCAAAAGAGGGGACAGAAACCATAGACAAAACTTCACCCGTCTGGGGATTGATGGCTACGGCTGCTCCCTTCTTCCCCTTGAGAAGCTTGTAGGTATAGGCCTGGAGGTCATGGTCAATGGTCAGCTGAACATCATTCCCCACCCCCTCATTCAGAACCTTCCCCCGGAGTTCAGCGATAGGGTTATCCTGTCCTAAATTGAGCAAATTCCCGTTTAAGGCCTTTTCCAGTCCCGACTTTCCATAGGTGTCGGAATTGTAGCCGATCAGGTGGGCATAAAGAGCGGGATACTTGGAATATCGGGTATAGGTCCCATCTTCCTCCTTGACCCGGTCCACCAGAACCTGGCTATTTCGATCCAGGAACTTTCCCCGTCCGAACTGGGATTCATCAACCCAGTTTCTGGGGTTGAGGTTGTGGGCCCGGAGGGCCGGCGCCTTTATGACTTCAAAATAGGTCAGGTAGAGGGCCAAGCCCAAAAAGGCCACCATCAAGATGGAAAAAAGGACCAGCATCCGGTTTCTAGACCGCTTCATATGAGGCCTCCATTCCCATCAAATCCTCTGAAGCGACCTGGAGGGCAGCTAAGAGGGCAAAGGAGGACACCAGGGACGATCCCCCATAGGTGAGGAAGGGGATGGTAATTCCTGTCAAGGGGATCAGCTTCATGGTGCCGGCAAACATGATAAAGGCTTGGGCGGCAAAGATGACCACCACGCAAAGGGCCAGGGCCGAGTAAAAATCCCTCTCCTGGTTCATAGCGGTTTTAAAGCCCCGGTAAAGGAGGATGACAAAAAGAAGGATGAGGCAGATTCCCATCATGGACCCGAACTCCTCGACAACAGAAGCAAAAATAAAGTCGGAATGTCCCAGGGGGACCCGCCCGGGTTGACCCAGTCCTACCCCGGTCCCAAAGAAGGATCCGGCAGCCAGGGCAAAAGCTGCTTGGATGACCTGGTAGCCCTTATTGTTATAATCCGCCCAAGGATCCCGCCAAATGGCGAATCGGTCCTGGATATAGGGGAAGATCCGATAGGCCACATAGAGGCCGGCCACAGCCAGAACCAGGTTCATGAAAGGGATCCAGGAATTCTTCTCATAAGCCAGCTGGGCGACTAAAAGGACGGCAAAAAAGACCACGGCCGTGCCTAGTTCTTTTTGGAGGAAGAAAAGGCCGATTAAAAGGAAAGTGGCCAGGGTCAAGGAAAGTTTTCTTAGAAGGGAAGTTTGGAACTCATCATAGCGTTTAAACCAGGAGGCGACAAAAAAGGCAAAGGGGATTTTGGCAAATTCCGAAGGTTGGACCTGGATCCCTCCGATGGTAATCCAGTTCTTGGCTCCATGTAAAAACTCCCCCAAGACCAAGGTGAGGACAAAGAGCAAGAGGGTCACTCCATAGTAAAAAATGATCTTTCCCTCCCAAAAGCGCTGGCCTACTTTCAAAATAAAATAGACCGAAAAATAGGCGATGAGGGCCATGAGGTAGGTGACCATCTGCTTGACCCCTAGGTCCGGCCGGATTCGATAAATCATAATAATGCCGATGGAAAAAATCATATTGACAATCATCAGCGGGTAGGGATCCCCGGTGGAAACCTTCTGGATGATGATAATGGAAATCGAGGAAGTCAGGATTAAACCTCCGGCGAAAAAGAGGGAGTCCACGGACAGGTCTTGGATATGAAAGAGAAAGGCCAGAGCCAGGGCCAGGACCTGGAATGTGATTAAAAGACCCAGTATCCCCTTGTGGTGACTCTGTACCGGCCGGTTGTCTTCATGCTTTTCCTCCCAAAGATGTAATTTATTCATGGTCACTACCCTCCATGAACATAAAGTCCAACTGGCCCAGGCGGATAATGTCCCGGTCTTGTAAAGGCATGGGTTGGTCAACCACCTGACCGTTGACCAGGGTGGGGTTGGTGGCCCCAAGGTCATCAATCAAAAAGTTATGACCTTCTTGGATAAAAACAGCCTGGTGTTTGGAGATGGTTCGGTCCTTGAGGATGACGTTGTTATCATCCGCCCGTCCGATCCGGGTATTATCCGTCAAATAATACTCATCTCGGACCGGAAAATTCACCATAGCCGGGTCCCCAAGGAAGCGGAGGTAGGGGTTGTCTGACTCCGGTTTGGTATAGGATGATCGAATATCCATGGAAATCATCTTCACAATCCGGGCGATGAAGGCCAAAACGATGATGACAAAGACGAACTTGATGACCGTGGATAAAATGATATAAAGGTTGATTTCTCCAAAGAGGTTCTTAAAAAAGACTTGCTCCAGCAAGTCGAAAACTTTATCCATAAATCCTCCTCTCTTTTAGGCCAATTATAGCATAGGCTGTGTGGAGAAATTTTGACTAAAAAAGGCCCTGCCGAAAGGCAGGGCCCATCAAGAAAGTCTTTATTGGACAGAGGCGAAGACATCATCCGTGGCATTCTCAAAAGCCGTCAGCTTTCTTTCCGAATCCTCCAGGTCCTCCCCTACTGAGTACATATAGACCTTGATTTTGGGCTCTGTTCCGGAAGGACGGATGGCATACCAGGACCCGTCATCATAGAAATAGCGGAGGACGTTGGACTTGGGCAAGCCTGTGTCATCCCTTTCGTAGTCAATGACTTCATCCAGGGTCATATCGGCGATCTTCTCCAAGGGATTGGCCCGGAATTCTTCCATGATCCGGTTGATTTTTTCTTTCCCATCAATGCCTTCCAGGACGGTGGATTTGAGCCGGTTATTGTAGTAGCCATATTCCTCATAGAGCTCATCCAAGACATCGAGCAGACTCTTGCCCTGGGCCCGGTAGAAGGCGGCCATCTCCGCAATCATCATGGCTGAAGAGACGGCATCCTTATCCCGGACAAATTTGCTGGGATTGTAGCCAATGGATTCTTCAAATCCATACAAGTATTCAAATTCTCCGGTCTCATCCCATTCATTGACAGGAGCGGCTATATTTTTAAAGCCGGTGAGGACTTCAAAGCACTCCACCCCATAATCCTCAGCAATGGCCGCCAGGAGGTCTCCGGTAACAATGGACTTGAGCACCGCCCCGTTTTCCGGCAGGGTCCCCTTGGCCTGGCGTTCAGAAATAATGTAGTAGCCAATCAGGGCCCCTACCTTATTCCCATCAAAGAAGACAAAGTCCCCTTCCGAATTTCGGACTTCCAAGGCGCACCGGTCGGAGTCCGGATCGGTGGCAAAGAGGAGGTCGGCCCCCACTTCCTTGCCCAGCTTCTCTGAAAGGGCAAAGGCCTTGGGATCCTCAGGGTTTGGATAGCCGATGGTGGTAAAGTCGGGATCGGGATTTTCCTGTTCCTTGACGATGTGGATATTGTCAAATCCTCTTTCCCTAAAGATCCGACGGACCAGTTTATTTCCGGCTCCATTAAGGGGGGAGTAGACAATTTTAATATTTTTATCAATGGATTGGTCGTGGATGGGTAATTCCAGGATGTCCTGGATATAGTCTTCGATCAGGTCCTGGGCAATCTCCTCGATCAGCCCCTGCTCCTTGCCCTCTTCGTAGGCTAGGCGCTTGATATCTCCATAGGAAATCACCAGTCCGATTTCCGATTCAATGGCCTTAGCCCAGTCATCAAGGATCTGGGATCCCTCATCGTTATAGACTTTATAGCCATTGTATTCCTTGGGATTATGGGAGGCCGTCACCATAATGCCGGCAAAGGAATCTGTCTTTCGGACCGTATAAGAAAGGAGGGGGGTCGGCTGGCATTCGGTATGAATATAAACATGAATGCCATGGGCCGCTAAAATCTCTGCGGACAGAATGGAAAACTCCTTGGAAAAGTGACGGACATCATAAGCAATGGAAACGCCCCTGTCCTTGGCATCCTGTCCCTGGCTCTCGATAAAGCGGGCTAGACCCTCGCAGGCAGCCCCAACAGTATACATGTTCATCCGGTTGGTCCCTGCACCCAGCTTTCCCCGGAGGCCTGCAGTTCCGAAGGCAAGGGGCGTATAGAAGCGGTCCTTGATTTCCTCCTCATTTCCTTCCAAAGCCCTGAGTTCCTCCTTAGAAGCCTCATCAATCGACGGATCCTCTAACCAGGCCCGGTAGATATTTTTATAGTCCATAAGATCCTCCTTTTGTAATGGAAAAAATAGTGGTGGATAGGGGTTGAAGATGGATAAAGGGCAGGTCTGACTCCCCTCCTTCTATCCGGTTGCACGCCACCCTACCCTTGGGGTCGAAAATTTTTTGGATGGAGAGCTGGTAGGCCTTTAGGGCCCGGAAGAGGCCGGAAGTGGGCATAACCCCACCTTTCCATCCATTGTGGTGGACGACCAGGAGGTAGTCCCGGTGATTTCCTTCATCAACCTGGTAAACCAGGCTGATCATATTATCGTTTTGGGGGTCAATGACCCGAACCCTATCCCGAACTGACCGACCGCTGGCCAAACGAAAGACCGGAAAGTCCTTGCGGATTTGAATTAAATCACGGACATAGTGATAAAGAGACCGGCGCTTGAGCTTGAGGGTCCAATTCACTGCGTTAATCGAATAAGGGGCATTATAGGAATTGGGACTCATTGCCTTGGACCGGCGAAATTCATTGCCGGCATGGAAAAAAGGAATTCCTTGGGCAGTGAGAAGAAGGCCGAAAGCCAGCCGGGTCATGGGGTCATTTAAGTCTCCATCCGGGTTGGTCAAAGAAAGTTTATCCTCCAGAATCAGGTTGTCATGGGCATTGAAGTAGTTAATGGATTCAATGGGGTCCCGGACTCCCCCATCTATGGAGTCGGTCCGGATGGAGCCTAGGAGTCCGTTGGTCAGGACTTCCCTGTTTCCGACAGCACCCTGAATAAAACCCTTGCCCGAGCCATCATTGTCTCCCTTGACCATCTGGCGGAAAACCTCATTGAAGAGGGCAAAGCCCTTCCCTACCTGACCGGACCAACGAACCTGGTCTTTGAAATCCAGGCCGGAAGGCCCACCTGTCCAGGGTTCTCCATAAACCAGTATATTGGGATTAACCTCCCGGAGACGGGCAAGGGCAAGATCAATGGTTTCCCGGTCTGTTAGGGCCATGAGGTCAAAGCGGAATCCATCCACCTTGTATTCCTTCTGCCAGAAAAGAAGGGAGTCGATGATCAGTTTTCGAACCATGGTTCTTTCAGAAGCCAGCTCATTGCCCACGCCAGACCCGTTGGTGAAAAGGCCATGGCTGGACCGGTAATAGTAGCCCGGTGCCAGAATGTTAAGGTTGGAATCGTAGGACTTCCAGGTGTGGTTATAGACCACATCCATAATCACCCCGATACCCGCCTCATGAAGAGCCTGGATCATGGCCTTGCAGTCCCGGATCCGGGACTTGGGATCGTCCGGGCAGCTGGCATAGGACCCCTCCGGCACATTGTAGAGCTCCGGATCATAGCCCCAATTATAGTTATCCTCCCGGCCAAAGGCTTCCGGATCCTCATCTGCTGAGATGAAGTCATTGATGGGCATAAGGTGGACATGGGTGATCCCCAACTTCTTCAGGTGGTCCAGGCCGGTGGAAGTAAAGTGGTACTTCCTTCCCTCCTCCACCATCCCCAAAAATTTTCCGGCACACTTGACCCCGGAGGTCCGGTCAAAGGTAAAATCCCCCACATGGACTTCGTAGATAATGGCTTGGTCTGGAGGGGTGTCAACAAAAGAAGAAGAGGAAAAGCCCGGCGGGTTGGTCTCTTCCATATTGACAATGGCTGTGCAACGGGAATTGAGGGAGGCCGACAGAGAATAGGGGTCGGTCACTTCCTGGTCCCCAACCCGGTAGGTGTAGTAGAAGCCGTCCAGGTCCCGGTCAACCCGGGCTTGGAAGATTCCTCCTGCCTTATCCATAGGTAGGCAAAAGCCCTCCCGATCCTCCCTATTCCGGTAGAGATGGAGGAGGACTTCCTCCCGTTGAGGAGCCCATACCCGGAAGATGGACCGATCCTTTCGGTAGTCCAAGCCCAGGCTTTGAGTCCGGGCCTCTTCCTCCAGCCTGTCTAGCCGTCCTCTTTCATTGATTATGTCCTCCCTGGGGAGGGTCTGATTGGTCCAAGAAATTTTACCAGAGCGATTCATAAAGCTTTAAATATTCCTTACTGGATGCCTTCCATGACAGATCCTTCTTCATTCCATTCTTCATGAGCAGGCGGAAGTCATCAGGCTGATTCACATAAACTTCCACAGCGCTTCGCATGGCATAAAGGAGTTCATGAGCATTGACGTGGGCAAAGCGGAAGCCTTCCCCGGTTTTTTCGTATTTGTTGTAGGCGTCCACCGAATCCATGAGGCCGCCGGCTTCACGGACCAGGGGTACTGTCCCATACCGCATGGCAATCATCTGGGAGAGGCCGCAGGGCTCGGAGACCGAAGGCATGAGGAAGAGGTCGGCTCCGGCATAGATCTGGTTGGCTTCCTTATCCGAATAATAGATGTGGGCAGCACACTTCTCCGGGTACTTATGGGCAAAATAGCGGAACATCTCTTCATAGGTTTCATCCCCTGTCCCCAGGACAACAAACTGGACGTCCTCCTGGAGGAATTCATCCATGATATAGCGGACCAGGTCCAGGCCCTTCATGGCCGTCAAGCGGGAAACCATGGCAAAGAGAGGAACATCCGAGCGGACCGGGAGGCCACAAAGCTCCTGGAGGGCCTTCTTACAGGTCTTCTTTCCCTCCAAATTGCTGATGGAATAATTGGCTGCGATGTGGGGATCCCTTTCCGGATTCCACTTGTCCGTATCAATCCCGTTCAATATGCCGGAAATCTTGAAAGCATAGGCGTTGATGACATTCTCCATTCCCTCTGAAAAGAAGGGGTAGTGGATTTCCTCCGCATAGGTGGGCGAAACCGTATTTACCTTTGTCGAGTGGACAATCCCACCCTTGAGGAAGTTGATGGTGTCATAAAACTTCAAGTCATAGTCGGAAGCATAGAAACCATTGAGGTTGGTCCAATAGAAGAGGTCCATGGCGAACTGACCCTGGTACTTGAGGTTGTGGATGGTCAGGACTGTCTTGACGTCCTTATAAAAGGCATCCCCTGTCCGGTAGTCGTTGACAAAGACAGGAACAAGCCCGGAATGCCAGTCGTTGGCATGGATGACATCCACCGGCCAATCCAAAACCCTGGGCAAGCGAGCAGCCGCCTTGGCGAAGAAGATATACCTTTCACCATCGTCAAACTGGCCATAGAGGCTGGGCCGATTGAAGTAATACTTGTTGTCCAGGAAATAAAAGGTTACTCCCTCGGTAACCAGCTCATAAACCCCGCAATACTCATGCTTCCAACCGATATCGACATAAAAGTCGGTAATCTTTATCAGGTCTCTCGTATATTTTCCCGGGATCTTTCCATGGAGGGGAAGGCAGACCCGGACATCCTGGCCCAGCTTAGCCAGGGCTTGGGGCAAGGATCCGGCCACATCCGCCAGACCCCCGGTTTTAATAAAAGGTGTTGCTTCCGCTGCGACATATAAAATATTCAAGCTTCCTCCTTCACTTCAAATCTTCCCGGTCATTCTACCGGAAAGAAATATTCATTATTACGCTTACCCCCTTAAATTAGGCCAGGGTTGGTGATGGCCTGGTCCTTCCCAATCATATAGGGGTTGTTGGCCGACCCGGCTACGGTGACTCCGGACCCCACCAGGGCATTCTTGTCAGTGATGGTATTGACGCAAACAGCATTCTCCTCGATTTCTGTCCCCTGGTTGATGATACAGTTCCGAATAATGGCATTTTTATGGATGTGGACTCCACGGAAAAGGACGGAATTCTCCACTTCTCCTTCAATGATGCAGCCGTTAGCCACCAGAGAATTGGACATTTTGGCCGTCTCCGTATAGAGGGTGGAGGGCTCATCCTTTGACTTAGTATAGACCATCCCGTTTTTATGGAAGACTTCCCGGTAGGATTCCGCATCCAAAAGGGCCATATTGGCATGGTAGTAGCTATCAATATCGTGGTTATAGAAAAGTTTGGATTCCACTTTGTAGGTTCCGATCTTCAGCCGGGTCTTGTTGTTGAGGACCGCTTGGATCAGGTTGTTGGCATTCCCCTTTTCCATGGCATCCTTAACCAGGTCAATGAAGACCTTGTTTTTGATGAAGTAGCGGCCGATTTGGAGCTCAATCTTGGGGTTGGTCCCCAGGTTGTAGCCGATATTAATCAGCCGACCATTCTCATCCAAAATCAGCTTATTCATCCCATTGTAACGGCCGTCTTTATCATTTTCCTCAGAATAGAGAATAAGAATATCGTAGTCCCCCTCGATGAAGGTGTTGTAGGCTTCCTGGAGGTTGACCTTGGAAATGGCCATGGGGTTCTCAATATAGAGGTTTTCATGGGCCATATTCTCATAAAAAGGCAGAGAACCAAAGAAAGTTTCAACATCGGAGTGCTTTCCGGTCTGAGAGTTTTCCACCCGAGGGTTGATCAGGAGGCCGTTTGACCTCCGGTTAAGCTCCCAGTCGGAGCCGTCGGAAATGTGGTCGATGGTGGAGCGGATGTTGGATCCTGCATAAAGCATAACGTGGGAAACGTTAAAATTGGCCATGTTGGATAGGCAAAAGTCGATAATCCGGTAGCGGGCACCGAAGGGGATCATATAGTCAGGACGGGTCTTTACAAGGGGACCGAAATCCTCATTGTTCCCCGGGCTTAAAATAATTCCACTGCAATTTTTCATCTTGGCCTCCTATTCTTTATTGACCTTGCCATCCGAAACAAGGTAGACCGAAGACAGGTCTTCACTACCGATCTCAACGCCTTCTTCAATGGTTTCTCCCTCGTTCATGACAACACGGTTGACCTTGGCATTTTTCTTAATGACGCAGTCGGAAAGGATGACGGAGTCCTTGACCAGGGCTCCTTCTTCCACCGTGACATTGGCAAAGAGAACAGAATGCTCCACTTGGCCTAAGATGTTGCAAGCCTCATTAACCAGGGAATTGGTCACCTTAGAATCCTTACCCAAATAATGGGGAGGGAGGTTTTTGGCCGAGGTGTAGATCTGCCAGGACTTATCATAAATATCCAGCCCGTTATTCGGGTCGATCATCTCCAGGTTGGCTTCCCAATAGGATTTCACCGTCCCCACATCCTTCCAATAGCCATCAAAACGGTAGGCATAGAGGGGAAGGTCTTCCGCCAACATGTGGGGAATGATATCCTTTCCGAAATCGTAGGAAGAATTTTTATCGTTATAATCCCGGATCAGTTGACGACGGAGGGTGGGCCAATTGAACATATAGATTCCCATGGAGGCCAGGTTAGACTTAGGCTTTTCCGGCTTTTCTTCAAACTCAATGATCCGGCCGGACTCATCCGCATTCATAATCCCGAAGCGAGAGGCCTCGTCCCAAGGCACTTCCATAACGGCGATTGTACACTCCGCCCCTTTCTTCTTATGGAGAAGGAGGAGGTCATTATAGTCCATTTTGTAGATATGGTCAGCCGAAAGGATCAGAACGTACTGGGGATCGATCCGGTCCAGGAAATCAATATTCTCATAGATAGCATTGGCCGTCCCTTCATACCAGCGTCCTCCCTCTTCATTGTAGTAGGGAGAGAGCATGCGGAGACCTCCCTTGGTCCGGTCATAGTCCCAGGCATCCCCGATCCCGATATGCTCATTGAGCTTATAGGGTTTGTATTGGGTCAGGACACCAATGTCCCTGATTTCCGAGTGGGTGGCATTGGACAAGGCAAAGTCAATAATCCGATATTTCCCTCCGAAGGGAACCGCGGGTTTAGGCGTATCTTTGGTCAGGTCTTTCAACCGGGACCCCTGACCGCCGGCCAGGAGCATGGCACAGATTTGGTTCTGATTTCTCATAAGATCCTCCAATCCAGGTCAATCATCTTTTCTTATTTTACCATTATTGCCAGGAAGATTCGACCATATGAAAGGTTTTCCTTTGCCCACTTTCTTCAACTCCTCTTTTTTTAAGTTGAAATGCCTGTTTTAGCAATAGGTTATTGGAAAAGAAAAGCTGGTTTTGGAAGAGGGAAAGCCTTTTTTAGAGAAAGAAAAAAGAGGGGAAAAGACCCATGCCCTTTCCCCTCTTTCATGCTCATTCTGCTTACTTATTCCGTTTGATGTTGTAGAAGGAATCCATTCCTTCGTACTTTCCGTCCTCACCGACATAGTCCTCGATCCGGAGGAGTTGGTTGTATTTAGCAACACGGTCGGTTCTGGAGGGAGCCCCTGTCTTGATCTGACCGGCGTTGGTAGCCACAACCAAGTCAGCAATGGTGGTATCCTCACTCTCCCCGGAACGATGGGAGATAATGGCAGTGTAGCCGGCCCTCTTGGCCATTTCGATGGCGTCCAGGGTCTCGGTTAAAGTACCGATCTGGTTGACCTTGATCAAGATGGCATTGGCCACCCCCATGTCGATCCCCTTCTTCAGCCGGGCAGGATTGGTGACAAAGAGATCATCCCCGACCAGCTGGACCCTATCGCCCAGGCGGTCAGTCAGTTTCTTCCAGCCATCCCAGTCCTCTTCCGCTAAACCATCTTCAATGGAGATGATGGGATACTTGTCGACCATCTCTTCCCAGAAGTCGATCATCTCATCGGCAGTCTTAAACTGGTCGGTCTTCCAGAAGTAATAGCCATCCTTGCCGATTTTCTTGGCTTCTTCATAGAGTTCCGTCGTGGCCGGGTCAGTTGCCAACATGAAGTCCTCGCCCGGCTTGTATCCGGCCTTTTCGATGGCCCTGACCAGGTACTCAAAGGGTTCTTCATCGGTCTTGAAGTTGGGGGCAAAGCCGCCCTCATCCCCGACAGTTGTGGAGAATCCATCTTCCTTTAACACTCCCTTGAGGGTATGGAAAACATTGACGCACATTTCCAGGGCCTGGGACCAGGATTCCGCTCCAACCGGCATAATCATGAATTCCTGGAAGGAAACGGAGTTATCAGCATGCTTTCCGCCGTTGATGACGTTCATCATGGGAACCGGGAAGGTCTTGGCATTGACTCCACCCAGGTAGTTGTAGAGGAGGAGACCGCACTCATCAGCCGCTGCCCGGGCACAGGCCAGGGAGACACCTAAGATGGCGTTGGCTCCTAAGCGGGCCTTGTTGTCCGTCCCATCGGCTTCAATCATCATGTTATCGATTCCGATCTGGTCGGTGACTTCCCAACCCAGGAGCATTTCAAAGATTTCGCCGTTAACATTTTCCACAGCATCTTCCACGGACATCCCGTCATAGTAGCTGTCGTCTCCATCACGGAGTTCAACCGCTTCGAACTGGCCCGTCGATGCGCCGGAAGGGACGATGGCCCGGCCAAAGCCGCCTTCTTCAGTCGTTACTTCGACTTCAACAGTGGGGTTGCCCCGAGAATCAAGAACTTGACGTGCATAAATATCAATAATCGCAGACATAGGTCCTCCTCAGTTTTTCTTATAGTTCACGAGCTGGGCAAAAGACTCGGCTTCCAGGCTGGCTCCGCCAACCAAAGCCCCATCAATATTTTCCCGGCTCATAATTTCTTTCACATTGCCCGGCTTTACCGACCCGCCGTATTGGATCCGGACCGCTTGTCCCGCCTTTTCTCCAAAGGACTTGGTGATTTCCTTCCGGATAAAGGCACACATTTCCTCGGCATCGTCCGAAGAAGCGGTCTTCCCGGTCCCGATGGCCCAGATAGGCTCATAGGCGATAACGATCTTGTCGAAATCGCCCTCATCCAGTCCCTGGAAGTCGGCAGCAAGTTGTCCGGCTACCTTCTTTTCAGCCAAACCGGCCTCCCTTTCCTCCAGGCTCTCTCCTACACATAGGATGGGCTTGAAGCCTTGGTCCAGGGCCGCCTTGACCTTCTTTTGGATCATGGCGTCATCTTCTTTGAAAATGGTCCGACGTTCGGAGTGGCCGATGATGATGTATTCCACCTCATAGTCCTTGAGCATGGGACCGGAGACCTCTCCGGTATAGGCCCCCTCTTCCTCATAGAAGAAATTCTCTGCGCCCAGGCGGAGGGATGAGCCTTCCATGGCCTCCCGGACGGAAGGAATGTCGATAGAGGGCACACAGACCAGGGCCTCCACTTCCCCATCCAGGTCCATTTTTTTAATCTCCTGGATTAACAAACCCGCCTGGTAGGGCGTTTTATTCATTTTCCAGTTTCCGGCAATCAGTGGTTTTCTCATACGTCCTCCTTATCGATCGCTAATGGCGGCAATGCCGGGCAAGACCTTTCCTTCAAGGAATTCCAGGGAAGCTCCACCGCCGGTGGAAACGTGGGTGATCTTGTCCTTATAACCTGCCTTCTCGACGGCAGAGGCGGAGTCACCCCCACCGACAATGGTGACGCCCGGGCATTCGGCCAGGGCCTTAGCTACGGCAAAGGTACCTTGGGCAAAATCCTCCATCTCGAAGACCCCCATGGGGCCATTCCAAACGACAGTTCCGGCATCTTTAACGGCTTCTGCAAACAGCTTGGCGGTTTCCGGACCAATATCCAGGGACATCTTGTCGGAAGGAATCTGGTCAATCTTGACCACTTTGGTTTCCTGACCTTCAGCTACTTGGTCGGCAATGACACCATCCAGGGGAAGAAGGAATTGGACGCCCTTCTCCCGAGCCTGTTTCAGAAGGTCCCGGGCCAGGTCAATTTTATCTTCCTCAAGAAGGGAAGTCCCGATCTCCAGTCCCTGACTCTTTAAGAAAGTGTAGGCCATGCCCCCGCCAATCAGGATGGTGTCCACCTTATCCAAAAGATTTTCGATAACACCGATCTTGTCGGATACCTTAGCCCCTCCCAGGATAGCGACAAAGGGGCGGGCGGGGTTGTCCAGGGCCTTGCCCATAACCTCCACCTCCTTTTGAACCAGACGGCCCAAGCAGGAGGGCAAAAGGCTGGCCAGGCCAACGTTGGAGGCGTGGGCCCGGTGGCAGGTTCCGAAGGCATCATTGACAAAGAGGTCACCCAAGGCGGCTAAATCCTTAGCGAAATCGGGGTCGTTTTTCTTCTCCTCCGCTCGGAAGCGGGTGTTTTGGAGGAGGGCCACATGACCGGCCTCTAAGCCCGCCAGTTTTTTGGCCACTTCATCATCCACTACCCGGTCGGAAGCGGCAAAAAGGACTTCCTGTCCCAGGAGGCTGGAGAGATGGGACGCAACAGGAGCCAGGGAGAAGGCCTCCGAGGGCTCCCCTTTTGGACGGCCAAGGTGGGAGAGCAAGATGACCTTGGCTCCCTGGTCCATGAGGTAGTTGATTGTCGGTAATGCTGCCCGAATCCGGGCATCATCCATGATCTTTCCGGAACCATCCTTGGCCATGGGGACGTTAAAGTCCACCCGGACCAAGACTCTTTGATTCTTAAAATTCATATCATCTAAGGTTTTTTTTGCCATAGAATCTCCTTTCACAAGCTTCAACGGAAGCTTTCTAGACATCGCTTGTCCGGCGGTTACAGAGAAAAAGGCGGAAAAGGCCTAACCTCTTCCGCCTTTGGGGCAAATTACTTAGAAAGTTTGGTGATGTATTCGAGGGTCCGAACCAGCTGGCAGGTATATCCGTACTCATTATCATACCAAGCTACGGTCTTGACAAGCTGGTTGTCTCCCGTTTCAACGACCTTGGTTAAGGTGGCATCAAAAATGGATCCGGCTGTTGTTCCAATCACATCGGAAGAAACAATTTCGTCTTCATTGTAGGCAAAGGAGGGGTTAGCGGCCTTCTTCATGGCGGCGTTGACCTCTTCCGTTGTCACCTTCTTTTCAAGCACGGTGTAGAGCTCGGTGATGGATCCGGTGGCGACAGGAACACGGAGGGCGGTACCGTCGATGATCCCCTCGACTTCAGGAATGACTTTTCCGACTGCCTTAGCAGCACCGGTGGTGGTGGGGACAATGTTCTGGGCGCCGGCACGGCCTCTGCGGAAGTTGTTGGCCTTGTTGGGGGAGTCTTGGATGGCCTGGTTTCCTGTGTAGCCGTGGATGGTGGACATCTGGGCAACCTTGATACCGAAGTTTTCCTTCAAAACCTTGACCATGGGAGAGAGGCAGTTGGTGGTGCAGGATGCACCTGAAACGATGATATCATCAGCGTTAATGACGTCTTCATTTACGCCGTAAACGATCATCTTGACACCGTCACCCTTAACAGGGGCAGAGATCAGGACCTTCTTAGCCCCGGCATCGATGTGGGCCTGGGCCTTTTCTTTGGACGTATAGAAACCGGTACACTCCAAAACCACATCCACGTCCAAATCCTTCCAAGGAAGCTTGGAGGCATCCGGCTCAGCAAAGACTTTGATGTGGTCGCCATTGACCTCAAAGCCTTCTTCCGTCTCTTTAATCTCCCCATCAAAGGTTCCCTGCATGGTGTCATACTTGAAGAGGTAGGTTAAAAACTTCTTGTCTACCAGGTCGTTGATGGCGACGACATCAATATCGTTGAGGGTCTGAATACGACGAAGAGCCAGACGTCCGATACGTCCAAAACCGTTAATTGCTACTTTTGTTGCCATAAGTAAACCTCCTAAATTTTCTTGTTTTTCATACCATTCATTTTTTACATTCACTGTTTATTATACCCAAAGAGAGAAATAAAAACGACCAAGCCAATAAAAGCTTGGTCGTTTTTTATCAATTTCTTCCATTGAACTTGGAATGGAAAGTGACCTGTCGATGATCTTTCTTCCTTCTTTACTTGGATTCTTCAGCGGCAGAAGATTGGCTCTCCTGGCCGGATCCTTCCTTGGATTCTCCGGACTCTGCCTCGGATTGGTCAGAAGCCTGACTGGATTCCTCTTCCTTCTTCTCACCGGGGAATTCCACCTTGGCTTCGTCAACCAACTTCTGGAGATATTCCTGGTAGGCATTGGCCGTCAGGGCAGTCAAAATATCATCCTTAACAGAATCGGCGGTGTTGTAGTTTTTGTTGAGGCGGATGATGTGGTAACCGAACTGGGTTTTCACCGGTTCGGAAAGCTCGCCCTCTTTCAGGGCTAAGAGGGCCTTGGCAAAGACCGAGTCAAACTTGCCGGGGTTCTGGAGGCCCAAGCTACCCCCATTCTGTGCAGATGATCCATCTTTGGAAACTGCCTTGGCCACGTCTTCAAAAGATTCGCCTCCGTCAATTCTCTTCTTGGCTGCCTTGGCTTCTTCTTCTGTAGGAACCAGGATGTGAGAGGCATCTACCTTCACCAGACTTTCCTTGTTATCTTCAAAATACTTCTTGATTTCTTCTTCAGAGGGAGCATTCTTTTGGGCATACATCTCTTTATGCTTACGGGAGATGGTCTCAAACTTGAGCATCTCCTTCATCTGGTCATCGGAGATCTTCAAGACTTCCAAGGTTCTCCGGTAACCCTCTGCTCCACCATAAGCCTTGACTGCCTTGTCAAAGTCTTCCTTATAGTCTTCATCCGTCAGTTTGACCTCGTTCTTCTCCAGGTCCTGGCGCATGACGACTTCCTGGACCAGCTGTTTTTTAATCGATTCGGGAAGCTGGTATTGGGCAGCAATCATGGACTTGATGACATCCAACTGGACATCATAGCGTTCCTGGGCGATCTTTTCCCCGTTAACGGTGGCGAAGGTGCTTCCTCCGGCACCACATCCGGTTAAGAGTAGGGAAAGAGCCATCCCTCCCGCTAAAATTTTCTTCACTTGCTTTTTCATTCATTCCTCCATTAGATCGTTTTCGCTTTTAGCTTTCGTACAAAGTTCACCAGGTTGGTCAACTCCCGAATTTTATGGGGAGAGGACTTGACCTTGAACTTGGGTTGAGCTTGAAAATCAAAAGAAAGTGGACCTTGGAAGGTCTCTGCAATCTCTTTCAATTCCTCAACACTAAACAAATCAAAACTATCATACCTCAATTCGACGAAATCGTCGATTTCTTTGACCTGGCTGAAGCCCACCTGGGAAGCCCATCGTTTGATCAGAACAATATCCATCAGGTTGATGACGGACTTGGGCGGGTCGCCAAAACGGTCAATGAGTTCCTCAATGATTGTACTATAATCCTCCTCATCACCTATGGAGGCAATTTGTCGATACATCATTATTTTTTCCGTCGACTGACCAATATAGGAGTCCGGGATATAGGCGGAGGCCTTAATATCCACATTGATCTCCCGGATCTTCTCTTCGGCTTCCTCCCCCTTAACCCGAGAAACAGCCTCCTCCAGCATTTTGACATAGAGGTCATAGCCGATGGATTCAATATGGCCGGACTGAGATTCGCCGAGAATATTTCCGGCCCCCCGGAGTTCCAGGTCCCGCATGGCAATCTTATAGCCTGACCCGAATTCCGTGAAATCCCGGATAGCCTTCAGCCGTTTCTCGCTATCCTCTGTCAGGACCTTGTCCCTTTGGTAGGTGAAGTAGGCATAGGACCTCCGATCAGCCCGTCCGATCCTCCCCTTGAGTTGGTAGAGCTGGGAGAGGCCCATCCGGTCGGCTCTGAGAACGACCAGGGTGTTGACATTGGGAATATCCATTCCTGTCTCCACAATGGCTGTCGCCAGGAGGATGTCCACCTGCCCTGAAACAAAGGATTCCATAACTCCTTCCAGCTGGTTGGTGGTCATTTGGCCATGAGCTACGGCCAGGCTGGCTTCGGGGACAAGGCTTTGAATATGACCGGCCATTTTATTGATATCATAGACCCGGTTATGGATGATATAGACCTGGCCATCCCGGTCCAGTTCACGCTCAATCGCATCCTGGACCACCCCCGGATCGTATTCCATGACGTAGGAAGTCGTGGGGTAGCGCTCCTCCGGAGGCTCCTCCAGGAGGGACATATCCCGGATCCCGGTCAAAGAGAGCTGGAGGGTTCTGGGGATGGGCGTAGCAGAAAGCGTAAGGACATCCACATTCTTCCACCGCTTCTTGATTTTTTCCTTGTCCTTGACCCCGAATCGCTGCTCCTCATCCACAATGAGGAGGCCCAGGTCATGAAAATGGATATCCTTGGAGAGAAGGCGGTGGGTGCCCACCACGATATCTACACTCCCCTTCTCGATCTGCTTAACAACCTCCTTCTGCTGACTGGTCGTCTTAAAGCGGGAGAGGAATTCCACCCGGGCCGGGAAGTTCCGGAAACGGTCCTTGATGGTCTGGTAATGCTGTTGGGTCAGGATGGTGGTCGGGCAGAGGAAGGCCACCTGTTTTCCGTCCATAATGGCCTTAAATGCGGCACGGAGGGCGACTTCCGTTTTTCCATAGCCCACATCCCCACAAAGGAGACGGTCCATGGGCTTGATGGATTCCATATCTTCTTTGATTTCAGCGGTGGCCCTAAGCTGGGAGGGGGTCTCCTCATAGGGGAAGTCCTCCTCGAATTTGGCTTGCCAGGGGGTATCCGATCCAAAGGCATGGCCCTGGACCTTGGCCCTTTCCGCATAGAGGGCCACCAGGTCTTCAGCGATGGCATCCAGGGCCTTTTTTACCCTGGCCTTGGATTTCTTCCAATCCGCTGTGCCCAAACTGTTTAATTTGGGTGCCTTGGATTCCTTGGAGATGTACTTGGACACCATCCCCATCTCATCCGTGGGCACATAAAGAATGTCCGAGGCCCGGTAGGAAATCTTGAGGAAATCCTTGGTGATTCCCCCGATGGACATGGTTTCCGTCCCCTTAAATTGACCCACTCCGTAAAGCTCATGGACGACAAAGTCCCCCACATCCAGGTCCTGGTAATTAAGGAAATTCCCTGCCTTCTTCTTAGGGCGGATCTTTTTCCGCTTTTTTGCCCCGGAAAGCTCCGTCATAGTTAAGACGGCTAACTTGGAATCCGGATAGCGAAATCCCTGGGGATAAGACCGGTTGACCACATAGAGCCGACCCGGATCCAATTCCCCTTTCTCATTCAAACCGGTCGATTCCGGAAGGAGGATGAGTTGGTTGTCCAGACCGGACTCGCGGAACTGGTCGGCGATCCCCGGAGCCGAGGATCCGGCCAAAAAGAGGATCCGGTAACCCTGGCCCAGCCTCCTCCTAAGGGTGGCAACCAGGTCATCCCAGCGATTTTTGAAGGATTCCACCCCCATGGAACGGATCTGGATGAGCTGGTCCGCCCGGAAGTGGGGAGATTGCTTGAGGATCTGGGAAAGGTTGACCTGGGCCCGGTCCCGGAAATCGTCCAGGACTTCCTCCTTTTCTTTAATAAAATTCATATGGGAGGGAAGGATATCTCCTCGTTCCATCTGGTGGACCAGGTCCTCCGCCTCCATGCGGATCCGGTCCTCCTCCTTCTCCAGGATTCGGTCCAGGTCCTCGAAGACCACCACCCCCTCTTCCGGAAGATAGTCAGCCAGGGAGGATAGGGTCTCGGGGGGGAGGAAAGGAAGAAGGAAGTCGCTGGGCCCCGTCTTCCCCCCCTCTTCGTAGTCTTCGATCAGTTGGTTGAGGACATCTTCCAGGTGGCCCCCCTCCCTATCCCCCTTCTTCTTGGATAGGGAATCCGCTTCTTTCTTCAGGCTTTTCAGAGCCTCCCGAATATCCTGGGGACGGAGGAGGACTTCCTCCGCCGGCCCCACTTCAATCCGATCAAGGCGATCCGTCGACCTCTGGTCCTCTACGGAAAAAACCCGGATGGAATCCACTTCCACATCAAAGAATTCGATCCGGAAGGCCTTTTTTTCCGAGGGGGGAAAAATATCGATGATTCCACCCCGGAGGGCAAATTGCCCCCGGTGTTCCACCGTCATGACCCGCTCATAGCCCATGGTCACCAGTTTTTCCAGGATATCCTCGATCGGGTATTCCTGACCCAGTTCCAGACTGAGACGGTTGGCCAGTCGGACCTCCGGAGGGCTAACCGGCCGAGAAAGGGCCTGGAGGGTGGTGGTGACAATCAGGGGACCTCCGGCAGCCAGCCTCTCCATGACCTCCATCCGTCTTTGCCGGTTGGAGGAAATGACGGAATCTGCCCGGAAAAAATTGATTTCCTCATTGGGAAAGTATAAAGCCTTCCCTTCCGAAATGGATTCCAGCCCTTCCGTCAATTCCATGGCCCTTTTCTCGCTTGAAGACACAAGAAAAACAGGTCGCTTGATAGTTTCCGCAAGGAAGACTAAAAAATGACCTGTTGACTCCGGAAGGAGGCCATGGAGGTAGACCCTCTTCGCTCCTCCTTCCAGGGCCTGGAGAAAGCGGTTTACATAGCGATCCGATTTCAGTAAATTCGTAATAACATTCATTCTATCGTTTATTTCTCTCCACACCGCTTGGCCTCTTTGATAAAGGCCTCCTGGTTCCTACGGGCTTTTTCCCGGTTGATTCTCTCTTTTTCTTCCTCATTCGTTGGCTTGGGAAGGCGGTCGGAGACCCAACCGTTGACCTGGTTCATCGCGGCTTCCACCCCCTGGTCCAGGATGGTTTCAACAGCCCGGCAGGCCATATCAACTTCATCCTCCACCACCTTCTCCTCCTCCGGCGTGAAAGTGGAAAGGACAAAGTCAGCCAGGTCCTGGCTGGCCATCCGACGGCCTACAGCCAAGCGGATTCGGGGGAAGTCCGTAGTAGAAAGGGAGGAGACAATGGACTTCATCCCATTGTGGGACCCGGCAGACCCATGGCCCTTGACCCGGATGGTGCCCAATTCAATATCGATATCGTCATAGACAACAATCAGGTGACCGGGATCCAGCTTATAAAAGTTTTGAATGGCCTGGACTGCTTGACCCGACAGGTTCATATAGGTCTGGGGCTTGACCAGGAGGACCTTTCGGCCCTCCCGTTGGCCCTGTCCAACCAGGGCCTTCCACTTGACCTGGTTGACGGAGATCGACCAGTCCTTGGCCAGGCGGTCAACCACCCGGAAGCCCATATTATGGCGGGTCTTTTCATAGTGGTTCCCGGGATTTCCCAGGCCGACAATGACATAAAGTTCGCTCATTAGAAAAGCTCGCTTACCGATTCATAATTGTAGATCCGGCGGATGGCTTCGGCCAGTTGGGGACCGATGGAAACCACTTCAATTTTGGAGCATTCCTTGCTCTCCGGCAGGTGGACGGAGTTGGTCACCACGCACTTCTTCACTGCAGAATCTTCAATCCGGTCAACAGCGGGGCCGGAGAGGAGGGCATGGGAAGCGGTAATATAAACGTCTTTTGCTCCTGCTTTTTCAGCTAGGAAGTTGGCCGCATTGGTAATGGTTCCGGCCGTGTCAATAATGTCATCAATGATGATGCAGTTCTTTCCCTGGACATCGCCAATGATGTTTTCCACGACGGACTCATTGGGCCGAGGCCGAGTTTTTTCAATGATGGCGATGGGGAGATCCAGGTCATGGGAGAACTTTCGGGCCCGGGTAACCCCGCCCAGGTCAGGAGAAACGACCACCCAATCTTCGGGAGCTTCATCAACAAGGGGCTTAAAGTAGCGGGCCAGGAGGTGGCCTGCGGCCAAGTGATCCAGGGGAATATCGAAGTAGCCCTGAATCTGGCCGGCATGGAGGTCAACCGTGATTACCCGGTCCACACCGGCAGCTTCCAGAAGGTCGGCCACCAATTTTGCCGTAATGGGTTCCCGGCCGGCTGTCTTCCGGTCCTGGCGGGCATATCCATAGTAGGGCATCACGACATTGATCCGGTTGGCTGAAGCCCTCTTCAGGGCATCGCAGATGATGAGGACTTCCATCAAGTGCTCATTCACCGGATAGGAAGTGGGCTGGATCAAAAAGACATCATACCCACGAACCGTTTCATTGATTTTGACCTGAATTTCGCCATCCGCAAAGTGGTTGAGTTCCATATCTCCTAAACGCTTCTTTAGAATGGAGCAAATTTCCTCCGCCAACTTTCGGTTCGAAGATCCGGAAAAGATCTTCATTCCACGTGCATCCATGCTTCCTCCTAACGTTATCAGCGACAAATCCTTATCCATTATATACCAAGGAATCTTGGGCGGGCGCTTTTCTCCCCCGGGATTTCATAGAAAATTGTCCCCTTTAAAGACTCCCCTTTGCCTTCCTCCTGGCTACATAACCGGGAATCTTTTTTACCTCTGCCCTTTCAACAACCAGGGCCCCCTCCTCAACCTTTGAGCTGATGGTGGATCCGGCCGCAATAAAGCCTTCTTTTTCCACCTCGACCGGGGCGACCAGGTTGGCATTGGACCCAATGAAGGCGCCGTCGCCCACCAGGGCCCGGTGTTTATTTTTCCCATCATAATTGCAGAAGATGACCCCGCAGGAGATGTTGACCTCCTCCCCTACCTGGGCATCCCCAATGTAGGCCAGGTGACCGGCCTTGGTTCCCCGGCCCAAGCTGGCCTTTTTTACCTCGACAAAGTTTCCAATATGGACATTTTCCCCGATATAGGCTTGGGGGCGGAGGTGGGAGAAGGGGCCGATATTGGACCCCTCTTCCATAACGGAGGATTCGATAACCGAGGATTTAATCACGACCCCATTCCCAATCGTAGAATTGTCAATTTCACTGCCGTCGGTAATCCGGCAGCCTTCCCCAATGACCGTCTTCCCGGTGATCCGAACGGCCCCTTGAATCCAGGTCCCTTTCCCGATTTTTGCCTCCGGATCAATCACCGTGTCGAAGGGGCGGTCAATCCGAACACCGGCCTTCATGAATCGGTAGTTAACGGCTCCATGGATGGCATGGGCAGCAATGGGCAGGCTGGCAAAATCGGTAATATGGGGAAGGCCCAAGTCGTAACCGGAGAATTCTCCATCCCGGTGGTCAAACAGGGGAACCAGGTCTTCAAAGACAGGGCTTTGGCCCTTCAGTTGGATAAGGAGGTCACCATTATCTTCCTCTTTCACCCATCGATAGGCAAGAATTTCCTCTTCCTCGGAGAGAAAGGCCGTATTCCCGGAGTCGAGAAACTCGCGGACCGCCTCCCCCAGTGGAAGGGGAAAGCCGACAGAGATAAAAAAGACTTCCTTTTCATCCCCCGATAAGTCCGATAAGGGAACGGGATCCAGGCCCCCTTCCCGACAGGCGGTTTCCACTAATTCTCTCAGCGAATGATTCATTAGGGAAAGAAGATCCTCTCCTCCTTCCTCCTTCAGTTCTTTGGTAAATTTATTGTCCAAAATAACAGCTTTCATACAAGTCCTCCCAAATGGATTCCACACCATTCCATGGCCACTCCCCCAGCTGTAAATATCTAGGGTTGAATATTTCCTTTTCATTATACACATTCCTCCCCCGCAAGAGGGCCGGCCGTCCCATGAGGTCCCTTTTTGTGTTATCATGAGTTGATTTCATGTGAAGGAGGAAGCATGTTTACGATTGATCTGGACCCTAAAAGGTCCCAAATAAAGAGTATACACTTTATCGGCATCGGAGGCACCTCCATGTCCGGAATTGCCGAACTTTTATTCGATAAAGGGTTCACCGTTACCGGGTCCGACCGAGAGGAAGGATCCTACACCCAACACCTACAAAATAAGGGGATTCCCATCGTCTTTGGGCAGAAGGCCGAAAACATCCAAGACCAGGACCTCTTTGTCTATACCGATGCCATCCCGGAATCCAACCCCGAGCTGAAGGCCGCCCGGGCAACCGGCCGACCTGTCGTCTCCCGAGGTCGGGTCCTGGGGGCCATCATGAGAAATTACACCCATTCCATCGCTATCTCCGGTGCCCATGGGAAGTCCACCACCACCTCCATGATGGCGGAAATCCTCATGGCTGCGGAGGACCGGGACCCCACCATCCTGATTGGCGGAGCCTTGGATGAGATGGGCGGAAACTGCCGGACCGGGGATGGAAATATCTTCCTGGCCGAAGGCTGCGAATATAAAGGAAATATTTTATTCTATTATCCTTCTATCGCCGTCGTCCTCAATATCGATGCCGACCACTTGGATTACTTTAAGGATTTAGAGGACATTATCCATACCTTTGAGCGCTATATGGAAAACATCCCCCAGGACGGCCTGGCCATCCTCAACCTGGATGATCCCTATTCCCGGACCCTAAAGGACTTCGTCAAGGGTCGGGTGGCCTTTTTCTCCATGACCAATCCGGAAGCGGATGTCCATGTGGAAAACATCGTCTATAGCGACCTGGGTCAGCCCTTCTTCAACCTGGTTTTCAAGGACGGGACTCGCTTGGAGATCAAACTGGGTGTCCTCGGTGATTTTAACATTCGCCATGCCATGGCGGCCAGCCTGGCTGCCCGGGAAGCCGGTCTCTCCATGGAAACCATCAAGAAGGGCTTAGAAGCCTACCGGTCTCTCCACCGCCGGATGGAAGATATGGGGACCTTCCATGGTGCCCGGGTCTTGACCGACTATGGCCACCACCCGGCGGAAATCCAGGCCACCCTGGAAACCATCCACCCCCATGTCAAGGGTCGCTTCTACTGCGTTTTTGAACCCCATACCTACTCCCGAACCCGGACTCTGATGGCTGACTTTGCCAAGACCTTCGGGGACTGCGATGAGGCGGTCATCACAAAAATATACGGAGCCCGGGAAGAAGACGACGGGTCTGTCCGGTCGGAGGAATTGGTGGAGAAGGTCCAGGCTCACGGCGACCGGGCGGTCTACCGGGAGACCTACCAGGATGTGGTGGACTACCTGAAGAATAAGGTGACTCCCGACGACCTGATCCTGACCACCGGCTGCGGAAAGGCCGATGAGATTGCCAAGCTCCTGGTTGCCCAAGGAAAATAATTCAAGGATAAGAAAAAGGACCCCTATCCAGCGAAAGGCTGGTAGGGGTCCTTTTTATTGAAAAATTTCCTCTCGTAAGGACATGATTTCATTGAAGAACTCATCCGAAAGGTCATCATAGGATAGGAGCTCATTGATATCCTCCATGGCCTTGTCTTTTTTTCCGGCAAGGAAAAGGAGGATGGCCCGGTTATAGCGAAGGCGGAGGGCGGAAGGATAGTGGTCCAAACCCTTATTTGCCGCAGCCAGGGCCTGGTCCCTCTTCCCCCAGGCAGTCAGGGCATAGACCCAACCATTATAGAGGTCTTCAAAGTCTCCACCCCGGTCCAGGGCCTCCTGGAAGGCACCGGCCGCCAGGTCATAGGCGGACATATTTTGATAGGAGAGACCCAGATAATAGAATACATCATAGCGTCGGGTCTTTTGGCCCAGCTTGCTGAGGATGTCCACCGCCTGGCCATAATCGGCCCGGCGCATGAAGTAGAGGGCGGATTCGATCTCGGTCTCCGGTTCGATCCTCTCCAAGGCCCGGCGAACTTCTTCCTTGACCTCGGGGTCCTCCGCCCACTCCAGGGCCCGCTGATAGTAGGCTGTTGCCTTAGAAAAATGCCCCATCCCTTCGTTAATTTGTCCTAAGGCGGTGTTGGCCAAGGGCGAGTGGTCGTCTTTGTTCAAGGCTTCCTCCATAATATGGGAAGCTTGGTGGACCATATCCGCCTGGTCCTCCTCGCTCAAAGAGGGAATCCGCCAAAGGAGGTCTCCGAAGTGGACTTGGGCGGAGAGATTATCCGGGTTGATGATCCCGGCCGCCCGGAAGGCGATCAGGGCCTCCCGGCTCTTCCCCTCTGCAGCTGCCTCCAGGCCCATATTCAGAGCAAATCGGTCCGCTTCCTTGACCGTCCTTTTCAAAAGGTCCAAATAATCCTTGGCATGAATAAAGTCGGGATCGATCCCCAGGTTCCAAATCATTCCCTTCACAAAATAAGAATAGTCAATCTCCCGGTCCAGTTGTCCTTCTTGGATTCCTCCCAGAAAGTCTTGAACCCGGATGGGCATAGGAAGGGGACCAATCCCCCACTTCTTTTGGGCTTCTTCCTTCAAGTCCAGGTAGGCGAGTTCCTTAGTAAATTGGATGAAGTAATCCTCAAGTCTCAAGACCGGCTCCTTTCATGGTAGGCCCGGGACCTCTTGGAGGTCTCGGATAGGATCCGGTAAAGGAGCCCCTTGGTGTAGTAGTAAATGGCTTTAAGGACAGCCAACCCCAGGATATAAGGGAAGGATCCTGTCCCCGGGATTGAAGCCATGATGGTCCAACCCATTCCCAGACCCCGGTAGATGAGGATAGCTACCAAAGCATAGGGAAGGATGAGGAGGATATTTTCTTTCCAAAAATTCAAGAGGGAGGGGAAGATGGTATTCATCGTTTCTCCGGACTGGTAGACGGCTTCGTAGGCCGGGCTGGTAAAGACCGACCAGACAAGGAAAAGAACAAGATAGCCGGTCGAGGCCATGAGGGGGCGACCCAGGCTGGTCGCCGCCATTTCCACCAGGTAAAAGACGAAGTAGACCTGACTTAAGGGGGCAAGGTAGCCATGGTCGTATTCGATTAAATCCTCCTGGCTCAGACTCCCCCTGCGGAGGAGTCGGGTCATGAGGCCGGCCAGGTGGGTCAGGATGGCCAGTTGGATAAACCAGCGGATAAATCCACTCAGGATGGAATTGCCCATCTGTGCAAAGATCGTGTTGACCAGGCTGGTCACCGTCAAATATAAAATAAAGGCTAAGATCAGGACCGGCAGGCCTCTGATAGAGTCCTTGATATCCTTAAATAGTCTCCGATAAACCAGTTGAAAATCTTTCATTCTTCCTCCCTTTACTTGAGTTCCACTTCGGTCACACCGGTCCCACCCTGGTCCGGCTTGGCAAATGTATAGGACTTGACCCGTCGGTCTCTGGCAAGAAGGTCCTGGACCCCTTGTCTCAGGGCTCCCGTCCCCTTGCCATGGATGATCCGGACCTTTTCCATCCCGGCTAAAACGGCATCATCCAAGTACCGGTCCACCCGGTCCAAGGCCGACTCGTATCGCTCTCCCCGGAGGTCCAATTCCAAAGATATGCCGGCATCCTTCCTGCGCTGAATGATCAGCCGGGTCTGGGTCTGGTTGGGCAAGGAATCCCGGTCATCTTCAATCCTCCGCAGGTCTTTGACATTGGCCTTGACCTTGAGGATCCCTACCTGGACCATGACATCCCCGTTTTTATCCGGGCCTTCCACGATCCTGCCCTCATCTCCAATAGTGAGGATTTCAACAGCCTCCCCCGACTTGAGCCCTTGTGGGGCTTGGTGGGGGGCCTTCTTCCTCTTTGACAGGTCCGGTCCGCCCAAGCGTCCTTCCATAGCCTTGGCCTGGTCATTGACTGAAGTCAGGGCCCGGTCCAGTCCCCGGGTATCCTCTACCTGGTCAATGGCCTTCTTGGCCTCCCGGAGCATCCGCTGGGCCTGGTCACGAGCCTCCTGGACCAGGTCCCTGGCCTCCTTTTTGGCCGACTCCAACTTTTTCTCATAGTCCGCCTTGGACCGGTCAAGGTCCGCTTTCATGGCGGAGAGCTTGGCCTGGTAGTCTTGCTTTTTCCTTTCCATGCTTTCCCGGGCCAGTCGGGTTTCCTCCCGGCTCTTTTCAATGTCCTGAAGAACATCTTCAAATTGGACGGAGTCGGAATCCACCAGGTTCTTGGCTTCATTCAAGAGGTCTTCCGGCATACCCAGACGCTTGGTAATCTCAAAAGCGTTTGACCGGCCGGGAAGGCCGATTTGGAGGCGGTAGGTGGGTGAAAGGGTTTGAACATCGAATTCCACCGAGGCATTCTGGACTCCGGGAGACCGGATGGCAAAGAGCTTGAGCTCACTGTAATGGGTGGTGGCCACGGTCCGGATTCCCCGCCGGGTCAATCGGGTTAAAATAGCCATAGCCAGGGCAGCCCCTTCCACCGGGTCCGTTCCCGAACCGATCTCATCAAAGAGGAGGAGGGAACGGGAATCCGCATTGGCCAAGATTTTAATGATGTTGTCCATAGAGGCCGAGAAGGTGGAGAGAGAAAGTTCGATGGACTGCTTGTCCCCAATGTCGGCATAAATGGACTTGAATACCCCCAGTTTGGAGTTGGACCGACAGGGAATTTGGAGGCCGGATTGGCCCATGACCTGGAGGAGACCTACCGTTTTTAGGGTAACCGTCTTTCCTCCCGTGTTGGGCCCGGTGATGATCAAAGTGCTGAAGTCCTTACCCAAGGAGAAGTCGATGGGGACCACTTCCTTACCCAGGAGGGGGTGGCGGGCTTCCTTAAGGTCGATCGACCGGTCATCGGTAAAGACCGGCCGGGATCCCCGGATCTCCAGGGCATACTTGGCCTTGGCAAAGGTCTTGTCGATGTATTGAAGCTTGCCTTCGTTTCCGGAAATTTCATCGGCAAAGTCGGCCACTTCCATGGAAAAATCCGCCAGGATCCGCTGGATTTCTTCCTTTTCCTCCCCTTCCAGTTCCCGAATTTCGTTGTTGAGCTCCACAATGGCCAGGGGTTCCATGAAAACCGTAGCCCCGGATGCGGATTGGTCATGGACCAGGCCCCGGAAGGATCCCCGGGACTTGGCCTTAACCGGGAGGACATAGCGGCCATCCCGCATGGTGATGATATTTTCGCTCAGATGACCCGCCTGACCGGCGGAAATCATGATGTCGTTGAGTTTCCCCCGGATCGAGTCCTGCTTGGCCTTGATGGCCCGACGGATCCGGAAGAGGGCAGGAGAGGCGGAATCGTTCATGACCCCTTCGGCTTCAATGGCGGAAGTGATGGCTTCCTCCAGGGCCTTTTGGACAAAGAGGGACCGGATTTCGCCCACAAAATAGCTGGCCTCCGCTTCCTTGCAGTAGTCGATGAGGGCCCTGGCTACCCGGAGGCCTTCGGCAATTTCCAAAAGCTGCCCCATGGAAAGGATGCCGCCCAAGCTGGCCCGCTTCACGGCAGGGCGGACCGGATAGATCCCGAAGAGAGGAGGGTTGGAATAGGCCAGAAGGAGGTCAACCGCATTTTGGGTCTCCTCTTGGATTTGGTTCAGGTAGTTAGGGTCGGATAGGGGCCTGATCTTTTTCACCGCTTCCTTTCCCAAGGGGGAAGCCGCGAAATGAGCCAGGCGGTCCAAGACCTTATCAAATTCTAAACTTTCAAGTACGATCTGGTCCATTCTTCTCCTACTTTCAGGGTAATTTTTTCCTCGATAGTCGTTTTCAAACTTATTTCATCTTCATCGTATAGTGGCCCAATCCCCTGGGAAAATGCTGGCCATCTTTTTCCCCGGGTCCTTTTGGCAATTGAAGATTCCCTTTCTTCCATTGGGCGGCTACTGATCCGGCCTCCCCCTCCCCCCGGTCGATGACTAGGAAACGAGAGGTCAGCCCCCGGACCAGGTCCGGCTTGATCCGGAGGTCCATGAGGTCGGGTAATAGAAGGCGGCTGAACCGGCCTGTACGGATAAGCTCTCTGGCCCCGAAGTCATCCTCCAAATAGAGGTCCTTGCGAAATGGGCAGGTTTCACAATCCCGGTCATTTTGGCAGCCCTTGATGGTTGATGCAGGGCAATGACGGAGGACCATCCCTGTCAACCGTCCATAGACGGGGAGGAGCCAGGGCATGGGATAGGTAAACAGCCCCTCATATTCCTCAGTCATGAGCTCCGTCGAGGGAATGACTGCCCGGACCCGGTGGAGGAAGGCTTCCTCGCCAAGGAGGGTCTCCCACTCTTTCCGGAGGCTATGGGCCGCCCAGGCATTGAAGACCTGAAGGCCGGGACCAAGGACGAGGTCCTTATCTCCCGGAAGATCCCCCACCCTCCCCCATTCGTTGATGGTCGGAAGGTAGACTCCCCGGGCTATTTTCAGGGCCTCCCCGGCCCGGTCCAGAAAGTCTTGGAAATGCCGGCTTTCCAGGAGTTCAGGGATGACCAGGAAGACTTCCTTGCCGGCCTCTATCCAGTCGGACACCAGGTCAGGATCTTCAGTGATGAGGATATCCATCCCCTCCCTTTCGGAAGGGGAATAGGCAGAAGGTCCCCGGTTGGTCCAAAAGTATAGGCTGGTCCCGCCCCCTTCATCCAGGGGCCAGGAGGTCCGGTCCCGGTCCTCCTTCAGTAAAGCCAAGCGCTTTCGAAGGGTGGACCGGTCCAGGGTAGGACGGGAAAGAGAAGTCATTTCTTCCAAGAGGAGGTCCACCCCCTTCCGGCGGAAGGCGTTGATGGACCCCATGGGGAGGAAGCCCTCCCCCTCCATATCAATATGAAGATCATCCAGGATGAAGGGGGTATTGCCCAACTTAGCCAGGGACTTGGTCAGGTCCTCCCGGGAAAGGGGGCGGTTTTTGGCCGGATCCACCCGGTCCCCTTCCAGCCGGATAGTCCGTCCCCCGCCGGTAAATGAGGCAGTCAGGGGCCGGCCAACTTGAAAGGAGAGGTCGATATTCAAAGGGATCCTTTCCGGGCCATCTTCCTTAAGATCCTCCTCCAGGGCAGACCGGACCAGGCCGGTATAAATGGCATAGACCGGAACCCCTTTGACCAGGTCAGGATAGTCAGGGAAAAAGAGGGCCTGACCCCGGCGGACGTCCTCCGTCAAGCTAAGGGGGAAGGTTGACCGGCTTCCTTCAACCCGGATTTGGTCCCCCTCGTGGAGGTCCCGGTTGGGCCGGAAGAAAGGCGTATCCCCTTTTCGGTCCATTTGACCCAGGTAGATCCCATTCGGGTCATCTTTGGGATAGGCGACACTTCGGCCGAAATCACCGAAGAAATAGCCTTGGGTGAAAGGCCGGTTGGTCATGAGGGCCAGGGGGGTGGGATCAGGATTTTTGCCCCGTAGAGCCTCTCGGTAGGCCCTAACCGCCGCATAGACGTATTCCGGCTTTTTCATCCGCCCTTCAATTTTAAGCGAATGGATCCCCATGTTCCGGTAGGTCTCCACCCGGTCCAGGGTCATGAGGTCCCGGGGAGAGAGGTAGCTGTCTCCAGGCCCAAGGACCCGGCCATCCCCCCTCTTTAGGAGGTAGGTCTTCCGGCAGGGTTGGGCGCAGCGCCCCCGGTTGCCCGACCGGCCACCGGCAAAGGAGGAGAGGAGGCACTGACCCGATTGGGCCATGCAGAGGGAACCGTGGACAAAGACCTCCACTTCCAGGTCGGTCTCTTCCAGAACCAAGGCTACCTCTTCTTTGGTCATTTCACGCCCCATAACCAGGCGGTCCAGCCCTCTTTGCCGGGCCAGGCGGGCCCCGGAAAGAGCATTGACGGAAAGCTGGGTGGACCCATGGAGGGGGAGGTCGGGAAGGAGGGCCCGGGCCAGGGCGATCAAGCCGGGGTCTTGGATAATAATGGCATCCGCCCCCAGCTCATAGAGGTCGACCAGGAGGTCAAAGGCCCGGTCCACCTCCTCCTCTTTTAGGGCCGTATTGACCGTCACATAGACCTTGATCCCGGACAGGTGGGCCGTGCGGATGGTCGCCTTGAGCCCTTCTTCCGTAAAGTTTTGAGCATAGGCCCTGGCTCCAAAAGAAAGGCCGGCCAGATAGATGGCATCGGCCCCGGCTACAAAGGCAGCCCGGGCCATGTCATCATTGCCAACCGGCGCTAAGATTTCAGGAAGGAAGGTCTCCTTCCTTTTTTTATCCTTGGAAATATTGACCAATCAGGGGCTCCTTTACCGGTGGGTCCGCTGGTACTCTTGAAACTGCTTGGACAGGAGGAGGATCTTGTCCTCGGATGCCTTGAGATTTTCCCGGAGAGCCTTGAGGTCTTCCTCCCGGTCGATGGAGGCTTCCTCTTGGCGGTGGATCCGGTCCTTAAGCTCCTTATTTTCCGCCTGGAGGGCCCGGACCTCTTCCTCAAGACCCGCTTTCTCCTCCTCCACTTCCCTTAATTCATCCTGGGCCAGGAAGAGGTCATCGGTCATGTTCATCATGGCCAGGGTGGTCTGCATGGTCTTGTTAAAGCGGAGGTCGGACCGGTTAATTTCTCCGATTTTCCAGTTGACATAGTCCGTCACCCGCTCCATTTCTTCCTTATTTTTCCGGCTCTTTAAGACATATCGGTCCCCATTGATGGTGACCTGCATCCGGTTGACTTCCCGATCTTGGCCTGACATGGCTTCCTCCTCTCCGCACTGAAAAAAATTGGCTCTTAGAATCGGTTGGACCCGCCCACTTCTTCCAGGCTCTCCCGAATTTCCTTCATCTTTTCATTGATCTGGGCATTGGTCAAGGTACCCTCATCCGAAGCCAGCTCCACCCGGAGTGTGATGGACTTCTTTCCTTGGGGGATCTGGTCTCCCCGGTATTCATCCACGAAAGAGACCGACTCGACCTTTCCGACGATGGGTTTAATAATAGCGGACCAAGCCATACCCTCATCAAAGACCAGGGAAATATCCTGGAAAACATGGGGATAAAGGGGAAGGCTTTGGTAGCGGTTGCTTCGGGAATCAAAGGGGGTCAGGACCTCCACATTCAAGCAAACCAGGCAGGCATCATGGTATTTCAGATCCATATCCCGCTTGACCATGTTGGACACCAGGCCCATGGACCCGATGGACTTGCCCCGGTAGAAAATGTTGACCCAGGCGTTATTGTCCGCCCATGATGGTTTGGTCTCCTGGCGGAAGATCAAGGGATCGATTTGGACGGCCCGGGGCATGGCTTCCAGGATCCCCTTGCCTTCATAGAAAAGGTCCTTGGCATCCTGACCGACCAGGGCCAGGCAGAGTTCCCGGTGCATGAGGGGAAGGGTCTCCGCCTCCTCCGAGGGATGGCTCTCCCCCGGCTCATAGACCTGGGCCAACTCAAAGATCTTGAATCGGTCATAAAAACGGACATTGGATACAACGGCATCCATGAGGTTGGCGGCCAGGCTCCGGCGGAGCTTGGCCTGGTTGGGGGCCGGAGGCTGGGCCAGGGTCAGGCACTTTTCCTCAGCCATCCCCATGGCAGAAAGGCTCTCCTCCCGAGACCAGGGATAGGTCATGATCTCATAGGCTCCGGCCTGGAAGGCCAGGAATTCACGGATAGCCCGGTCCAAATCCTCTTTTCTTTGGTTGACAGCCTTGGTCAGGGCAATCCGGGGGGCTTTCAGGTCAAAGTTCTCATAGCCAATCATCCGGGCCACTTCTTCCAGGATATCGTCAGGGAGGGAAACATCCCCTGTGGACCGCCAGCTGGGGACCAAAACCCGGTAATGGTCGTCCTCCTCTTTCTCCAGGGAGAAGCCCAGAGGTTGGAGAAGAGCCTCAACCTCTTCCCCATCCACTTCACGTCCCAGGCGGTCGGAGAGCCAGGTCATGGAAATCTTCACTTCCTCCTGGCGAGTCTCCTCCAGGGTCAGGTCGGAATAGGCCAAGGCCTTGGCTTCCGGGAAAAGCTCACGGAAAAGGGCCATGGCCACTCCCAGGGTCTGGTCCATCCGCTGGGTGTCCAGGCCTTTTTCATGGCGCTGGGAGGCTTCCGTCCGGATTCCATAGCGCTGGGCGGTCTTCCGGATCATCTGGGGCTTGAAGTTGGCGATCTCCAGGACGGTTTCCTTGGTGGAAGCCTGGATGGAATCATGGGCCCCACCCATACAGCCGGCCAGGCCCAGGGCCTTATCCTCATCGGCGATGACAATATCCTTATCGGTCAGGTGGAGTTCTTTTCCATCCAAAAGGGTCAGGTCCTCCCCTTCCTCGGCCCGACGGACCTTTAGACCTCCGACAATGTGGTCCTCATCGTAGGCGTGGGTGGGCACTCCCGTCACCATCATCATGTAGTTGGTCCAGTCGACCAGGGCATTGATGGGACGGATGCCCACCTTCATCAGAGAAGTTTGGAGCCAGAGGGGGGACTTCCGGTCGTCCACCCCACTCAGGTGGAGGGCCAGGAAGCGATGGCAAATTTCCGGATCTTCAATGGAAAGGGGAAAATCCTCCAGCTCATCTTTGTCAAAGAAGTCCCCGGCATCCGGGAGGGCTTTCAATGGACGGTGGTAGATGGCGGCCAGCTCCCGGGCAATCCCGTAGTGACCCCAGAGGTCGGGCCGGTTGGTCAGGGACTTATTTTCAATTTCGATGATGAAGTCATCCAGGCCGAGAAGGTCAGCAATATTGTCCCCGGCCCGGAAAGTCATCTGGGGCAGGGATTCGGTGAGGTCGACGATGTGGTGATCTTCCGGGGCAGGGAAAAGGTCGGACAAGCCCACTTCACTGGCTCCGCAGATCATCCCGTAGGAGTCGACTCCACGGAGCTTGCTTTCGCTGATCTTGACGGGCTCCCCCTCCCCATGCCAGACAACCCGGGCTCCGGGCAGGGAGCAGATGACCGCATGCCCTTCGATTAAGTTGCTGCCTCCGCAGACGATTTGGACATCCTCTCCCCTGCCGATGTCCACCAGGCAGACCCGGAGACGGTCAGCGTCCGGGTGGGGGCTGACCTTCCGGATGATCCCAACCACAATATTTTGGTATTTTTCACGGAGGTCCGTGGTGGATTCCACCTCCACCGTCCGCATGGTCAGGTCATAGGCCAGGTCTTCCATGGTCAGGTCTTGGGGCAGGTCAACATAAGTATTCAACCATTTGTAGGATATGAGCATACTTCCTCCTAACGGAACTGTTTCAGGAAACGCAGGTCCCCTGAGTGGAAGAGACGGACATCATCCACCCCATAGCGCATCATGACCAGGCGGTCCAGGCCGATGTTGATATAGAAGCCGGACCAGACCTCAGGATCCAGGCCCGCCGCCTTCAAGACATTGGGATGGGGGGACCCGCCCGGCATGACTTCCAGCCAACCGCTGTGGTGGCAGGTCCGGCAGCCCTTACCCATGCAGACCTGGCATTCCATGTCGATTTCAAAGCCCGGCTCCACAAAGGGGAAGAAGCCGGCCCTCATCCTTGTTTTGACCGGGTGGCCGAAGACTTTTTCCAAAATCGTGTCAATAAGGAGCTGACCTGAAGCAAAGGAGAAGTTCTTGTCGACAATAAGGGCTTCATATTGGGAGAAGGCCCGTTCATGGTTAGCGTCGGTCGTCTCGTTCCGGAAAACCTGGCCGGGGTAGACGAAACGAGCCGGCGCCCCGTGCTTCTTGAGATAACGGACGGACGCCCCGGTCAAATGGGGGCGGAGGGCCAAGCGTTCGTAGCCCTGCTTGTCTTCTGTCCCCTCCAGCCAATAGGTATCCATGGTCTCACGGGCAGGATGGTTGGGAGGAAAATTCAAATTGTCGAAGGCATACTTTTCCGAAGAGATATCATCCTCGGAGAAAATTTCGAAACCCAAAGAAAGGAAGGCGTCGTTGAGGTCGTACATCATCTGGGTGATCGGATGGAGGGCGCCGGTCTCCAGGGCCTTGCCCGGACGGGAAAGGTCCAAGGCCCCATCCACGACGGATGAGTTGGCTATAATTTCCGTTTTCCGGTCTTCAATCGCCCGGTAAAGGGCCTGCTTGGACAAGTTGGCTTCCTTCCCCAGGGCCTTCTTTTCCTCCCCCTTGAGGTCTTTAATCCCTTTTAAGACCTCGGTCAGGCTTCCTTTTTTCCCCAGAACCTTGACCCGGAGGTCTTCCAGGTCCTCCAAACGGTCGGCCGATTGGATGGCTTCCTGGGCCTCCTCCACTAATGCTCTGACTTCTTCGATCATATTTCCTCCTCATCGGTAAAGCGAAGGCAGGGCCCGGACTCGGACGCCGACCATCGACAATGATGCTTGGTAACTAACAAATTATTATATCGTAAAAGAGGGAATCCTTCACCCTTCCCATTCCCCAGCCCCATCAGATGGTTGAAAAGTAGGCCATGAGGATGGCTCCCGAAACAGCCGCATTTAGGGATTCCACCTGGGGGGCCATAGGGATGGAGACCTTCCCATCCAAGGCCGCCATAAAACCCGGTCGGATGCCCTGACCTTCCGACCCTACCACCAGGGCCAGAGGGGGATCCTTTTTGGGGAAAAGTCGGTAGTCCTCCCCCTCCATATCCGCTCCCAGCCAGGGAATGCCGCTTTCTTCCTTCCATACCAGGGCATCTTTTTCACTGGACCGGCAAATTTCCAGGCGGAAGGAGGCCCCCATGGAGGCCCGAAGGACCTTTTCATTGGAGGGGTCACAGGAATCCACCAACAAGACCCGGTGAAAGCCCAAGGCTTCTCCTGTCCGAAGGAGGGTGCCCAGATTACCCGGATCCTGAATGCCGTCAAGGACCAGGTAAAGGCCCGGTTGACGGAAACCGGAAAAGCCCGAGCCGGATCCCGGTTCTCGGATGACCGCTAAAATCCCATCCGAGTTTTCCATGGAGGAGAGGTCTTCAAAGAGGGCATGAGGCAGGAGGACGGCCCGGTCCTTCACCCAACCGGCGATTTCCTGGCTGATGTAGTCTCCTCCCCCGGAACCCAGGATCGCTTTTAACTCATTTTCCACCTTTATGGAAATATCTTCTTCAAACTCCGCTTTTTCCCGGTGGCGTTCCTTGAGATTGGCAATAAAAAGCGGCAGGGTCCGGTCCATCTTGTCCCGGTCAATGACCAAGGCTTCCATATCCATGCCCGAAAGAAGGGCCTCCACCACCAATTTATGGCTCTCCACCAGGAAAGCTTCCTGCTTCTTCCGGCCATGGACCGTTTTCAATTTTTTCCAGGCCTTGTAGCGGCCATTACCGGCTGAATCGATCCGGTCCATCCCTTCCTCCTATTCCTCTTCTTCCTTGGCACGGTGGTCCAAGTTAAGGATGTCTTCCTGCTTGCCCAGGACATAGACCCGGTCCCCCACTTCAAAAGTCAAATCTGTGGCGGGGTTGAGCATGAGGTCTTCTTCCCTCTGGACAGCAATGATGGTCACGTTGTAAACCATCCGGACGCCGATATCACCCAAGGTCTTTCCGATCCAGCTGTCAGGAACGGGGAGGTTGGAGACCGAATAGTCGGAGGATTCACCGAGGGCATCAAAGAGGGATCCGCCGGCCAGCTTGTGGGCCAGGCGGGACCCCATTTCCTTTTCCGGGAGGATGACCTTATTGGCCCCTACTCGTAGAAGAATCCGGGCATGGCGCTCGGACATGGCCTTGGCAATGATGTAGGGGACTTCCTTCTCCTTGCAGATGGTGACCGCCATAAGTGCGGCCTCGAAGTCTTCGGTCAGGGAGATGATGGCGCAGTCGACATTGGATATCCCAATGCCGTCCAGGGTCCCTTCCTGGCCCACATCCGCTGTCACTCCATAGGTGACAAATTCGGCCATCTCATTGACCTTGTCCTCATCATAGTCCACCACGAGGACTTCCTTCCCCAGGGAGGCCAGTTCCTTAGCGACATTACTCCCGAACCGTCCCAATCCTAAAACCGCAAAGCTATCAAAATTTTTCATCATACTCTCCTTATCCGATCATAACGGACTCTTCCGCCACCCGGTGTCCCCGATACTTGGCCGGCCGCAGGAGGGCACCCAACATGGTTACCGGTCCGATCTTCCCAAAGACCATGGTAATGGCCACTAAGATTTTGGACAGGGCATGGAGGTTTCCGGTAATCCCCCGACTCAAGCCCACTGTCCCATAGGCCGAAATCACTTCAAAAAAGAGGTCCAAAAATTCTTTGTCGGCTTCCACCAGCTGGATAAGAAAACCGACGATGGTAATCCAAAAGATAGAAGCGGTAAAAAGGATCAGGGCCTGTTGGAAGTTTTCCCGGGTGCAGTTCCGGTGAAAAACAGGGAGGTCCCGGGTATGGCGAACGCGGGCAATCAGGCCAAGGACCAGGACCGCCATAGTTGTCGTCTTAAGACCGCCGGCGGTTCCTCCGGGTGAACCTCCGATAAACATGAGGAAGCAGGAAAAGAGGGAGGAAGGCCGGGTCATGGCCGCCTGGTCGAAGGAAAAGAATCCGGCAGTCCGGAGGCTGGCCGACTGGAAAAAGGCATTCAGGGTCTTCTCCCCCAAACCCATTCCACCGATGGTGGAAGGATTCCCATATTCCATGAGGAAGATGCCCAGGGTGCCCAGGGTCAAGAGGAGAAGGGTCATAGCGGTGACCATTTTCGTTTGGAGACGGATCCTCTTGGTCTTCCGGAAGAAAAAATCGATGTAGACGACATAGCCCAGACCGGCAACGATAATGAGGGCAGCTATGGTCAAGAGGACCACGGGGTTGGAGGAATAGTCCGATAGGGATACCGGCCCCAGGGGGTCAAATCCGGCGTTACAAAAGGCGGATATGGACAAGAAGATGGCGTAAATAAGGCCTTTGACCAGGCCAAATTGAGGGACCATCTGGCTAGCCAGGATAAGGGCCCCTAACCCCTCGATCAGGAAGGTGGCTTTGAGGATAAATTTCAAAAAACGAACCAGACCCGTTAGCTCATCCTCATTTTTTTCCTCCATGAAAATGACCCGCTGGCTCATCCCCAACTTCCTCCCCGTCAAAAGGGCCAGGGCGCCGACCGCCGTCATGACCCCCAGCCCTCCAAGTTGGATTAAGAGGAGGATGATGGCTTGGCCCAAGGGGGACCAGAAAGAGGCCGTGGTAACCGGAGTCAGGCCGGTGACACAAACGGCGGAAGTCGAAACAAAAAAGGCATCAACGGGTGAAGTGAAGTTCCCCTCTGCTGATGAAAAGGGCAAGCAGAGAAGGAGAGTCCCGATCAGGATGACGGTCAGGTAGGCGAGGAGGAAGAAAAGCGGAGGGGACTTTTGAATTCTCTTGAACAAGCGTTTTTGAAAGTTCACTTTTTCTTCCTCTCTCCGGCACGAGTCACCAACCAATTCAGGATGGCCTGCTGGGCCTCATCTTTTTCGGCCATCATCTCCGGATGCCACTGGACGAAAAGGAGATCCTGACGCTCCTCGCCTTCCAGGGCTTCCACCAAGCCGTCCCGGCTTTTGGCGACCACCTTCAGGCCCTCTCCCACCTTCTTTACCGCCTGGTGGTGGAAGGAATTGACCCAAAGCTCCCCGCTTCCCACAATCCCTTCAAGGATGGAGCCTTCTTCCACACGAACCTGGTGGCTCCCATAAAATTTTGGGATGGACTCATTGCTATGGACAATTTGACTCTCATACTGGCTGGGAATATCCTGGAAAAGGGATCCTCCCCGGGAGATATTGAAAACCTGGATCCCCCGGCAGATACCTAAAATCGGGAGTCCTTCCTGGACATAAGCCATGCGGGCCAGGTCCAATTCCTGGATGTCCCTCTCGGGAACGGTGGAACCCAGCTCTTTTCGGCTGTCCTCACCATAGAGAGAGGGCATGGGGTCCGTCCCTCCTGTGAAGATGAGGCCGTCCACCAGGCCAAGATAGGTCTTTCTTAACTCAGAATCGCCGGTATAAGGAATAATAAAGGGTATTCCTCCTGCTCTTTCAACGGAAGAGATGAAATCATGGTTTATCACATCATAGGATTGTCCGGACACTCCAATATGAAGCATAGGGCCCAACCGGTCATCAGGCGTGTAATGACCGGTTATCCCAATAAGTGGTCTTTTTTGCATGAATAGGGGCCTTCCTTTCTATAACCGCTAAGCATGTCTATTTTAATAGATAGTCGCCTTCATGACAATGAAATTGGAGGGGAAGCTCTTGACAGATGGCCGAGAGGCCTTTACAATAAGAGCGTTGAAGCAGGGTTCCCACTCTCACCGACAGCCAGGGCTCGTTCGGTTACTCGTGAAAACTTCCACCTTGACCTATTCAAGGTCTTTTCCAGTGGTAATGAGTATAGTGGGCACTTTGTCCGCTATTTTTTTATTTTTAGGAGGTGCACCATTAAGGAATTAATCATCAATGAGCAGATTCGCGCCCAGGAAGTCCGCTTGATCGGTGATGACGGCGAGCAGATCGGCATCATCCCCATTGAAGAGGCCCAACAGAGGGCGGAAGAGGCACATTTGGACCTGGTCCTCATGTCCCCCCAAGCCAAACCTCCGGTGGCCAAGCTCATGGATTACGGCAAGTTCCGTTACGACTCGATTAAGAAGCTCAAGGAACAGAAGAAAAACCAAAAGACCAAGGAAACCAAGGAAATGCGCCTCTCCCCACGGATCGAGCAGCATGACCTGGAAACCAAGGCCGCTAAGGTCAAGGGCTTCCTGGAGGGTGGAGACGCCTGCAAGATCTCCGTCCGCTTCCGGGGACGTGAGCTGGGTCATAAGGACTTAGGTCGTGAGGTCCTGGACCAGTTTGTCGACTTGGTTGGTGATAGCGGGGTTATTGACAAGAAGCCGACCATGGAAGGTCGCAATATGGTGATGTTCCTCGAACCCAACCCTGATAAAGAGTAGATAGGAGAAAACAATGGCAGCCAAGAAAATTAAAAGAAAAACCCATAGAGCCTCCGCTAAGCGTTTCAAGAGAACCGGTTCCGGCAAGCTCAAGCGCTGGTCCTCAGGCATGAACCATATTACTGGCCATTACCCCCAGAAGACGGTTCGCAAGCTTCGTCATTCCAAGATGGTCCATAAGTCGGATATGAAGCGCATCGATGATATGTTGCCCCGTTAGGATGGAGGTAGGAAATGGCAAGAGTTAAAGGTGGCGTTAACGCCAAAAAGAATCATAAAAATGTATTAAAGCAGGCCAAGGGTTACTTCGGTTCCAAGCATACCCTTTACAGAACAGCCAACCAGGCCGTCATCAAGTCCATGCAGTATGCCTATGTGGGACGGAAGCTTCGCAAGCGCCAGTTCCGCCAACTCTGGATCGCCCGGATCAATGCCGCCTGCCGGTCCAACGGAACCAACTACTCCCGCTTCATGGCCGGTCTCAAGAAGAACAACATTGAGATCAACCGGAAGATGCTCTCCGAGATGGCCATCCATCAACCCGAGGACTTCAAGGCCCTGGTTGACCAAGTGAAATAATGGAATGACAATAAAAACTGAATAATAACAGTGACCAAAAACTCTTGCCCTGATCAGGGTAAGAGTTTTTTTATCTTAATCATAGGACAACTGACATCAATGACACATCCATAGAAGTCAATGCGAACACCCTTTCCTTTCCTATAGAGAATAAAAAGGATTTTCGGGATGGTATTTCTAAAGAAGTTGATGTTTTTGAAGTTCAGGCTTCCCTATTTCCTCTTCACTGTAAACTTGCAAATATCAATGATAAAGAGAGTACTTTTTCTGACCTCGAAGCATATGATCAACTGACCATAAAGCTTGCTGAACATTAAACTGTATTGGATAAGAGAAAAAGGGGCTGTGTCAGAACGAGCAAATCGTTCGACATAGCTCCTTTTTTAGACTTTCCTTATTCGTGTTATTTCAATAGAGCCTCATAAATTTGAACCAGCTTGCGACCCGTCTCTTCGATCGACTTGGACGCCGCTACCTGGTAACCTGCTTCTATCAAGCTGGGCACTCGCCCCTCCAGGATCGCTTTGATTTTTTCTTCAAAGTCGTCCACACTACGCCCCTTGTAAAGCTGGACCCCTGCTTGATAGTCCTCCTCAAAAATAGGAATATCCCGCACTAAAATCGGACTTCTGCAAGCCAGGGCCTCCAAAAGGACGATCCCCTCCGTCTCTTCTCGGGTTAAGAAGGTATAAAGGTCGGCTCCACAGTAGGCTTCCCGAAGGAGGTCACTTGAAATATACCCTGGACAATGAAGGTTTGGCGTTTTCTCTTCCAGCAACCGCTTGATCTCCGGGCTCATCAGGGCGCGATCCAGCTTGCCAAACCAGACAAATTCGTACTGGGGCAGTCTTTGAGCCAGCCTGATGAAATCATCCATGCCCTTGCGCTTGATCGGCAGGCCCACGGATAGGATCGACTTTTTACTGGGGTCAAGCTGATAGCGTTTGTAAAAAGCGCTCCGCTCTCCCCCTCTTGCCCGCCAAAAGGAAAGATCAATCCCGTTGGAGACCACTTTAATGGGGCGGTCCAATCCGTAGGTTGATAGGATCCCTCTGGATTAGGTCGTAGGGGTTAGAACCACATCACCCCGCTTATAACAATGGATCAGCCACCGTTTAAATAGCAGGGCCAGCTGATTGCTGAAAATAAAGGAGTTTTTAAAATCCTCCTTGGTGGAGTGGGCATGGTAGACCACTTTTTTTGCCCATCCGGTGGGCTTTTCGGGCAAAGCGCACAGAGGCAGGAAAAACCGTATTGATATGAACCAGGTCAAAATCCTCCGTCTCATCGGTGGTAAAATTGCAGCCGACCCGGCTTAAAGCTTTTTTCTGATGATCGATCGCCTTGCCCACCCCGGATTGCTTGACCTTTTCGTAGTCCCTGGCATAGAGTAAAATCTTCATCGTACATGCCCCTTCAGGGTCTTAGATTCGCTGGGTAATCTGCTCCTTCAGCCAGGCCTTGAATTCTTCAAAGGGAATGGTTTCGCTATCTTTCTCCCCATGACGGCGGATGGAGACGGTCTTGTTTTCCACCTCATCATCCCCGACCACGATCTGGAAGGAGGTCTTGGCCAGCTGGGCATCGCGGATCTTCTTGCCAAGGGTCTCTTCACGAAGGTCCAGGTTAACCCGGCCACCGACCGCTTCAAGTTCTTCCTTCATCTTCTTGGCATAGTCTCCGTGGGCCTTATTGTTGACCGGGATCAGTTCCACTTGAACCGGGGCCAACCAGAGGGGGAAGTTCCCGGCATACTCTTCAATCAGGATCCCGATAAAGCGCTCGATGGAGCCCAGGACCACCCGGTGGATGAGGACGGGGCGGTGTTTTTCGCCGTCCTGACCGATGTATTCAGCCTCGAAGCGCTGGGGCAACTGGAAGTCCAGCTGGACCGTTCCGCACTGCCAGGTTCTTCCGATGGTATCTTCCAACTGGAAGTCAATCTTAGGACCATAGAAGGCGCCGTCGCCCTCGTTGATGGTGTATTCCTTGCCCATATGCTCCAAGGCCCCCTTCAGAGCATTGGTGGCCCCTTCCCACTCCTCATCGGTTCCCATGGAATCCTCCGGACGGGTGGAAAGCTCGATGGTGTACTTGAAGCCCATCTTTTTGTAGACCATATCGATCAGGTCGCAAATCCGCTTGACCTCATCTTCAATTTGATCCATAGCCAGGAAGATATGGGCATCGTCCTGGGTGAAGTTCCGGACCCGGAAGAGGCCGTGGAGGGCGCCGGAAAGCTCATGGCGGTAGACATTGCCCAGCTCCGCCAAGCGAAGGGGTAGGTCACGGTAGGAGTGGGGCTGGGAATTGTAAACCAAAACGGAACCCGGGCAGTTCATGGGTTTGATGGCGTAGTCTTCCCCATCGATCTTGGTGGTATACATGTTCTCCCGGTAGTGGTCCCAGTGACCCGAAGTCTCCCAGAGCTTGCGGTTGAGGATCTGGGGGGTGGAGATTTCCAGGTAATCCGCTTTTCTATGGATCTCTCTCCAGTAGTCAATCAGCTCATTTTTAATGACCATCCCGTTGGGGAGGAAGAAGGGGAAGCCGGGACCCTCTTCCATGAAGGTGAAGAGGCCCATTTCCTTGCCGATCTTCCGGTGGTCACGCTTTTTGGCTTCTTCCAGTCGTTCCAGGTATTCATCCAGGAGTTTCTTCTTGGGAAAGGAGACGCCGTAGATCCGGGTCAGCATCTTGTTGTGCTCATCGCCCCTCCAATATGCACCGGCCAGCGAAGTCAACTTGAAGGCCTTGATTTCTCCGGTGTTCTGGATATGGGGGCCGGCGCAGAGGTCGATAAAGTCCCCCTGCTGGTAGAAGGAAACTTCTTCCTCTTCCGGCAGGTCTTCAATCAGCTCTACCTTGTAGGGTTGATTGTGTTCTTTCCAATAATCGATCGCTTCCTGGCGGGGTTTGGAAAAGCGGACGATGTCCAGTTTTTCCCGGACAATTTTCTGCATTTCTTCTTCAATCTTGGCCAGGTCCTCTTCTGTCAAGACATCCTCGCCGAAGTCGATGTCATAATAAAAGCCGTCTTTAATGGCCGGTCCAATGGCAAACTGTGCCTTGGGATAGAGGCGGGTAACCGCTTGGGCCAGGAGGTGGGAGGAGGAATGGCGGAAGGCGTGCTTGCCCAGGTCATCGTCAAAAGTAGCAATTTCCAGCCGGTCTCCGTCAGATAAGACGTCGCGAATATCGGCATCTTCCCCATTGATTTTTGCCGCCAGGGCATTCCGGGCCAGGCCCTCGGAAATGGCCTTGGCTCCATCCAGAGCCGAAGCCCCTTCCTGAAGTTCTAATTCTGATCCATCCTTACAAATAATTTTCATGGCGCTTCCTTTCCGAAAATTCCCGATTCATCGGTAAGGGGACTAGATGGGTCGGGGAGCCATTCAGTCCATAAAAAAACACGATGACGGTCGTATAGGGACGATCGTCATCGTGGTTCCACCCTACTTTATTCTTCATTCCAGCGGTGATCGGAGGTGGTCTTCAGACACCGAACTTTGGATAGGACTCTCAGCCTTGGCCCATCTCTCTGTTTTTCCGCTCCTGGTGCTTACTCTTCTCGTCAACTCACCATATTCAGATATTGCTATTATACTCATTTGGCCAGGGCTTGACAAGATTTCTTGAAATGAATCTTTCCTTATCGCTCATCGGCCTCATCCAAATCCGCCAAAAGCCGGACAGCTTCTTCAATGCTGTAGGTGGATTGGTCCCCGGTCGTCAGGTTTTTCATGGAGATCTTTCCGGATTCCCTCTCCGCTTCACCGATGATGATGGCATAGCCGGCGCCCAACTTATCCGCATAGGAGAATTTCTTCTTCATCTTCCCGCTTTCCGTATAGAGCTGGCAGGTCACGCCTTCCGCCCGGAGTTGGTTTAGGACCGAGACGGCAAAATCCCCGTCTTCTTCCGACATGGGAAGGATGAGGGCCCGGATGAATTGATCCTCTCCCCAGTTCACCAAATTGGCCTGGCTGAGCTGGTAGAAGAGCCGGGTCAAGCCGATCGATATGCCCACCCCCGGGAAGTTCTCATTGGAGAAGTTGGAAGAGAGGTTGTCATAGCGTCCTCCCGAACAAACCGAGCCGATGGATTCATGACCCTTAATAAAGGTCTCATAGACCATGCCCGTATAATAGTCCAACCCCCGGGTAATGGAGAGGTCGATTTTGATGTTGTCTGTGGGAATGCCCAGGGCCTGCATGTGGTTGTAGACTTCGACGAAGTCCTCAAAGCCCCGGCTGAACTCCTCCTTCATTTCTCCGGATTCATTCATGGCCCGAAGCTTGTCGATGGTCTTTTCGTTGGACCCGGCATCCTCGATGAAGTGGAAGATCCGGTCGATCTGGTCCGAGGTCTGTCCCAGATCCTCCAGGATCTCCTGAACCCCTTCTTTCCCGATCTTACCCAGCTTATCCACAGCCCGGAGGGTCTCCTCCAGGTCCTCCACCCCAATGGAGAGGAAGAAGCCATTTAAAAGCCTCCGGTTGTTGATGTGGAAGCAGGCCTGGGTCAAGCCCATATCCTTGAAGATATTGTAGATGACCGCCGGAACCTCAGCATCGTTCCAAAGAGAAAGGGACTGGCGGCCGATGATGTCAATATCAGCCTGATAAAACTCCCGATAGCGACCCTTCTGGGACCGCTCTCCCCGCCAAACCTTGGAAATCTGATAGCGGCGGAAGGGGAAGGCCAGATCCGCATTGTGCTGGGCCACATAACGAGCCAGGGGAACGGTAAGGTCGAATCGAAGGGCCTGGTCCTGGGAGTGGTCATCCCGTTCAATGCGGAAGACCTGCTTGGCCGTCTCTCCCCCACCCTTGGAAAAGAGAATTTCCGTTTTTTCAATGGCCGGGGTATCCAGGGGCCAAAAGCCGAAGGCCTGAAAGTTCTTCTCGACAATGGCCTTCATCCGGTTGAAGCGGACCTGGTCCTCCGGAAGAAGCTCCATGAAGCCGGAAAGAATACTCGGTTGAATAATATCCATACTCATCTCCCATCTAGGAAAAGGTGGCAGGCCACCTTTTTCAAAAAAAGTTTTCCTCCCAATTGATGGCTAAATTATACCAAAGCTGCCGTCAAAAAAAAAGTTGGCCCATGGGAAGAAGGGCATGCCGGCGGCTTCCATGCCCCATAAGCAAAAAAAGACCTGTGAAGCTTCTTCACAGGTCTTGATGAAGGCGAAGACCGGATTCGAACCGGTGGTAGAGGTGTTGCAGACCTTTGCCTTACCACTTGGCTACTTCGCCATGATACAGAGCGGTAGACGAGGCTCGAACTCGCGACCCCCAGCTTGGGAAGCTGATGCTCTACCAACTGAGCTACTACCGCAATCAATGAATCATACTTTTCTAGTTTACACTATTTATACTTCCCTTTCAAGTCATTTTTACAAGGCCTATCCGTCTGTAAATTGACCTTGATCGATTAAAAAATTTCTAACCATGCGCAAAGTCTTTATTTGCGTGCTTTTTGTTTCCTCGATGAATATTCTGACTGCGAAAGTATAAATGGCAAATCCAATGATCACACCAATAGCATTGGCAAGACTATCGTTAATATTGATGTCTCTGAATGTGAAGCCCTGAAATAAGAATATCAAAAACTGAACCAGCTCAATAGCGATACCAACCCCTAAGCCAACTATTGTCATTGATTTCCTTGTCATCCCTTTAATTAGGCAGGGTAATAAAACACCTAATGGTAGGGTCATGATAATATTTAATATAAAATCTTTAGGATACCAACCCCTAACAAAGGGGATTAAATTTATATTTTCAGCTAGACTCTCAGAGAATGATAATTCTTCCCGCATCATTTCCTTAATGGATCCGCTGATATAAATGGGAAAAACCGCGTATTTCACAAGTAGAATGGTGTAAAAACACAAAAAAGATATAACAAAACACTTGAAAATATAGTACTTCGATTTTGAGCGTATCTGATGAAGGAAATAGACAATAAATGGTATGGAAATAATAAAATCGGTTAGCAACCCACTATCTATTTTCATAATGAATACTCCATTAAGGTGAAAAACTATTCCAAAAAAGCCACCTCCCGCCCAAAGAAGGACGGGGGTGGTCAGGTGTTTATATGAAAACTCTTGGATTAAGGAGAACTAGTCCTCTTTATCTTCAAACTGATAGGCCACCCCATCGTAAATCAAGGGCTCATCCAGCCGGGGCTGGCCCTCAAGCTGTCCTTCAAACCAGGCTTTCTGCCAATAGGGTTCCAAGGTTAATTCTGCCGGTTCTCCGGAAATATGGCCGGCTTTTCCATCCATAAAGGCCAGGTAGATGGTGTCATCCACCTTTCCGATGTGGTGGATTCCGCCATGCTGGGAAGCCGCCTCATCAATGTTCAGGATCTTCTTGACTTCCCCTCCCTTGGGGAATTCAAAAACCGTATTGTTTTCAGGATCGACGAAGAGGATGGTGTTGTCATAGGCTCCATAGTAGCGGCTGGGGACGGAACGGGTTTGCCGGGTGACCGGTGCCTCCTCGGAGGAGGATTGGGCCACTTCTTCACTGGTGGAGCTTTGGTCTGAGGAAGCCAATCTTCCCTGGTCCTTGGGCTTTAATATGGTGAAACGGGCTAAGACCAGGAGGACAAGGATAGCAAGGATCCCGGAAATATAGTAGGCCGACTTGGTGGCCACCTTGGTCTGGTCCTTGGACCGGGGAGAGGAGGCGGACTTGGCCGTGGGCGAGAAGGTCCAGTTGGACGGGGAATCACCCCTACCCTTCTCCCTCCTTTGAGGGTGGTCCTGTCTGGAGACCGGCCGGTCTACAGGACGGTAAACCGGTGCCTGGGGGTCCGGGACTACATCCGAAGAAAAGGTATGTTCATTCAAGGAGGCAAAAGCCTCTAAACGGTCCACCAGGCTCTTGACCTGGAAGGCGCAGGCTTTCTGCATGGAGGTCCGGCGAAGGGTGGGTTCCACCTCGTCGTCTTGGACCCGGTTGGACAGCTGCTCGGAAATTCTTTCGATTTCCCGAGAAATCTGTCCGGTGGATTGGGCGACCAGCTTGGCGATTTCCTCATCGGAAAGACGGAAGTGAACAGCCAGGAGGAAAAGAGCTTTTTCCCTAGCCGGCATCTCCTGGAGGGCCATCTGGTAGGTGGAAACCAGCTTATCGGGATCCGCTTTTCCCAGCTCTTCCGATTCCTCTTTCTCTCCATCCTCGACGGGCGTCTCCTCCGCCTTATCCTTTAGAGCATAATAAGTGGCAACCAGGCCAATGAAGCCCTTTTGGTCCAGGGGCGTCTGGCCGGAGAACCAGGTCTCCTTCCGACTGACTTGTTGAAGCGTATGGTGGGCAGCTTCCTCCGCCAGGATCTCCTGGTGGCAATGTTGGAAGGCTGCCTGGTAGGCTAAGTTCCTCAATTTTCGAGAAAACGGGTGATTTCGACCTTGTCCATCGTTTGCCATCTGATGTCCCTCCTCACTAATCATCATCATTCATTATTTATATTATACATGAATTTCCCAGTTCGCTTATACCCTTTCGGCATATTGGAGGTCATAAAGGACCCGGAAAAGACCGTTTTTCTCGATCAGTTCCTCCCTGGTCCCCTCTTCGGCAATTTTTCCATGGTGCATGACGATGATCTTATCCGCACCGGCAATGGTGGAAATTCGGTGGGCCACAGCCAGCATGGTCCGATCAGTGGACATGTTTTGGATGGCCTCCTGGATCAGGGTTTCCGTTTCCGTATCGATGTTGGAGGTGGCTTCATCAAGAATCAAAACGGGGGGACGGTCGGCAACGGTCCGGGCAAAGGAGAGGAGCTGACGCTGGCCGGCGGACAGGGTGGACCCCCTCTCGGTAACCGGCTCATCATAGTTCTTAGGCAGCTTCTTGATAAATTCATCGGCCCGGACCAGCTTGGCCGCTTCATAGGCCGCCTCCCGGTCCACGCTTTCCCTGCCCACCCGGATATTGCCGATAATATCCCCGGTAAAGAGGAAGACATCCTGCTGGACCAATCCCACAGCCCGTCGGAGGTCGGTTAATTGATATTCCTTGACATCTACCCCGTCCAAGAGGATTCTTCCTTTTTGAACGTCATAGAATCGGGAAATCAGGCTCATGATGGTGGACTTCCCGGCGCCGGTAGCGCCCACAAAGGCGACAAATTGACCGGACTCCACCGTAAAGGAGACATCCTTGAGGATCCACTCCCCCTCCTCATCGTAGCGGAACCAAACATGGTCGAATTCGATAGCCCCACGAATGGATTCTCGGGGAAGGGGCCGGTCTCCCGACTCAATATCCGCCTCCTGGTCTAGGAGGTGGAAGACCCGGTTGGCCGAAGTCATGGCATATTGGATGACGTTGAAGGTCATGGCCATCTCCAGGATGGGCCGGAAGAATTGCTGGATGTAGTCAATGAAGGCATAGACCAGACCGAAAGTGATCAGGCCCTTCATTTGAGCCAGACCTCCGAACCAAAGGAGGAGAGCCAGGCCCGTTGTCCGAACGATTTCGATGGCCGGCCGGTAAATGGCAAAACCCAGAATCTCCGTTCGTCCCAGCCGGTAGTACTTTTGGTTAATCTCGTCAAATTCCCGGTAGATCCCCTCTTCTTCGTTGAAGGTCTGGATTTCAAAGATTCCAGATAGGTTCTCGGACAGCTTTGTGTTAAGTAGGGAGAGGGTTTCCCTTTCTTTTTTATAGACAACCCGGATCTTCCGCCGGAAGATGACCGATATGGCCACAATAAAGGGGGTCAGGAGGACCACAAAAGTGGCCAGGCGGGCATCCATGGAATACATGATGATGACAATCCCGGCAAAGGTGAATAGAGACTGGAAGAGGGAAACCAGGACATAGGTGAACATTTCATTGATGGCTTCAGGGTCGTTCGTGGCCCGGGTGACCAGGGACCCGATGGCATGGTCGTCGAAAAACTTCATGGATAGGCCCAGGATATGGTTATAAATATCCGAACGAATTTCCCGGATGATCCGCTGGGCGGTTTTCTGGGTCAGGATGAAGCCCAGGTAGTTGATGACGAACATCCCCAGAACCATAGCCAGGTAGATCAGAGCTTTTCTGATGGCCCCTTCCATGGCCAGGTCCTTGGCCGGGGCATCCGCCCCCGGGTTGGCAAGGACGGAGAGGTCCTGGTCGATGAGGGTTTGGATAATCCGAGGCTGGACCAGGCGCATGGCAATGGCGACGAAGATCAAACTGAAAACCAGGAGGAACCAGGCCCAATAGGGCTTGGCATAGGCCATGAGCCGCTTGAAAGTATGATTATCCGTCTTTTTCCAACCCTGTTCTTTTTCCATTTCAGGCATGGGCTTCCTCCTTTCCGTAAGAGCGAGCGCGGGATTCCAGGAGTTGGAGGTGGTAGAGTTCCTTGTAGAAGCCCTCCTGGCTGACCAGGTCGGCATGGCTGCCTCGCTGGCTGATTCTCCCGTCTTCGATGACGATGATTTCTTCCAGGCTCTCCACCGTGGAGATCCGCTGGGAGACCATAATCAACCCTTTTTTGTGCTGGGCAAGTTGGCCCAAAATTCGGGATTCCGTTTCAGTATCCACCGCAGAAAGAGAGTCATCCATAATCAGGACGGGGGCATCCTTGTAGTAGGCCCGGGCGATGGAAACCCTCTGTTGCTGGCCACCGGACAGGGTAACCCCCCTCTCCCCGACCATGGATTCATAACCCATGGGCATGGCTTCAATATCCTTATCAACCTGGGCAAATTCCGCCGCCCGACGGACCCGGTCCTCATCCAAATCATCCGAGGAAAAGGCGATATTGGCGTCGATGGGCCGGGAGAAGAGGAAGGACTCCTGGGCCACCACCCCGAAGACCCGGTAGAGGGATTCGAAGGTCAGGTTTCGAATATCCACCCCATCGACTAAAATTTCTCCCTCCGTCACATCAAAACGGCGGAGGAGGAGGTTGATTAATGTGGACTTCCCGGACCCGGTCCTACCCAGGATAGCCAGGCTATGACCCGGCTCCAAAGTGAAGGAGACATCCTGTAGGATCCAGGGGCTGTCCGGACCATAGCGGAAGGAGACCTTTTTGAATTCCACCCTCCCCTTGGGGTCCATGAGTTCTGTAGCAAATTCATTTTCCCGGACCTTGGGCCGGGTCCGGAAGATCTCATTGAGCCTTTCCAATGAGGTGACTCCTCTTTGGAACTGGGAGATGACCAGGCCCATGGCAATCAGGGGCCAGATGATCAGGTCCAGGTACTGGATGATGGCAACAAAGGATCCCACGGTGATGGTCCCGGAGAGGGCCCCCTTTGCCCCGTAAATAATAAAGACGAAAAAGGAAAAACCGGAAATCAGGGTGATCATGGGGTCGAATAGGCCATCGATACGGTTGAGGTCCATGACCTTGTCGGAATATTTTTCATTGATGGCCTCAAAGGACCGGGACCGGTTGTCTTCGATAGCAAAGGCTTTAATGACCCGGATGCCGGAGAGGTTCTCCTGGACTTCGGTGGTCAGTTCACCGAAAGTGTCCTGAACGACCCGGGACCGGCGGTTAAGGGGACGAATAATTTTCACTACAGCCACCACTAAAAAAGGCAGGGAAACCAGGGCAACAGCGGTCGTCAGCAGCCCCGCCGTCGAGACCATCATGACTACGGTAAAAATCGTCATAAAGAGGGAGTCGATGACCATCATGACGCCCCCGCCCATGGAGTCCCGGACGGCAGAGATGTCGTTGGTTGCCCGGGCCATGAGGTCACCGGTCCGGTTCTTATTGAAGTAATCGGTATCAAGGCTGAGGTACTTTTGGAAGAGCTTGTCGCGGAGCCAATAGTCCATCCTCCGAGCTGTCCCGAAAATCTGGGTCCGCCAGATGAATCGCCCAACCACCATGACGGCGCCGATAAGGATGAGGCGGAGGATGAGGGCCATGAGGCTCTCCTCCGTCAGCTGACCGGTGGTGGTCAGGTCGGCGAATGACCGGAAGATTTGTGGAATGAGCAAGTTGGCAAAGTCTACGACCATCAATACCACAATGCCGATAATATAATGCCAGTAATTCTTTTTTAGAAAGGGAAGGATCGTTCGATAGGCGTGCATAGGGGTCCTTTCTCTTGATTTTCTTCAGACGAATCAATGGAGTCAAAAAAATACGATACAGCCATCATACCACCTATAGTGGATTTTTTCTTGTTTTTTTATCCGCAAGGGCTATACTTGTCGTGAATATAAAAAGCCCCAAGACGCCGGGACTTGTCGGAAAGGAAAAATGATGACGGATCAAAGATCTTTTAGGGGACCTGTAGCTAAGCCCTCCAACCATAAAAATCCCCTCCCTACTCCGGAGAAGTGGGACCCCAACAGAAGCTATGACCATCTTCTGGATGCCATTCTCTCCTATGGAGTTAGCGGGATCATCCCCTTCCATATGCCGGGCCACAAGCAAAACACCCGGAAGTTCGGGACGGTCCTTCCCTATGCCCTGGATATGACGGAAACCGCCGGGATGGCTGACCTCCACCACCCCTCCGGCAGGCTCAAAGAAGCCCAGGAGGAATTAGCCCGGTCCCGGGGAGCTCGGGCTTCCTTCTTCTCCATTGCCGGATCCACCGCCGGCATCCTCTCCGGGATGAGGACCCTGACTCGCCGGGGGGATAAGGTCCTCCTTTCCCGGGGATCCCACCGGTCGGTCTATCATGGCCTGGAGATTTTAGGCCTAAGGGGAGCCTACCTCCTCCCCAGGCTCCAAGCCGACCTCCCTCTATATCTTGACCCGGATCCTGACCTCCTGAAAAGACGGCTGGAAGAAGAAAAGGATGTCAAGCTGGTCCTGGTAACCTCACCCACCTTTGAGGGGGCCATATCCGACCTGGAAGCCATGGTCAAGGTCTGCCATGACTACGGAGCCCTCCTCATGGTGGACCAGGCCCATGGGGCCCACCTGACCTACCTCAACCGCCTGGGCAAGGGCCACTATTCCGAGGCCTTGTCGGCGGGGGCTGACCTGGTGGTGGAGAGCCTCCACAAAACTCTCCCTGCCCTGACTCCGGCCGCCCTGGTCCACTGCGGCGACCGGGTAGATCCGGCGGAACTGGCCCGAAACCTCTCTATCTTTGAGACCTCTTCCCCCTCCCATCCTTTGATGGCCTCCATGGATGCCTGCCTGAATTATATGGAAAATAAGGGGTTGGAGGACTTGGACCGGCTACTTATTGAAATCCGGGACTTCCGAGACCGGGTTCGTGATCTCAAATTCCTCCAGATCGTTGACCTTCCTGGCCCCGGAGATCCTTTAAAAATTCTCCTCTCCTGCCAGAAAACCCGGGAAAGCGGACAGGAGGTCACCCTGGCACTCCGCAAAATGGGCTTTGAATTTGAGATGACCCTGGGACCCTTGATCCTGGCCATGCCCTCGATCGGAAATGAGCCCGGCGACTTGGACCGCCTTGCCCAGGCCCTCCTGGACCTGGACCGCCAGGTCCATCCGGCGGAAACCGCCCCCTCCCTCCCTAACTTTCCCCTTCCTCCGAAGGCTATGGAGATCGACCAGGCCCTTGACCGGCCCATGGAGATCATCAGGGCAGGAGAGGCGGAGGGAAAGATTGCCGGCGAATCCGTTTGGGCCTATCCCCCCGGAATCCCCATCCTCCTCCCCGGGGAAAGGATTACGGACGCCTGGCTGGCCTGCATGGAGGAATGGGTCAGGTATGGCCAGGACTACCGGTCAGACCGGGGACTCTTCCCCCGCCAAATCCAGGTCCTCCGATCGATTGACGAATGAGGACAAAAAAGCTACAATAAAGACAGTTATTTCTTCAATTTACTCGGAAAGGAATCCATCATGAAGCATATTTTAAGCCTACATACAAGAAACCTGAAGCAGAGCCAAAAGGACGGCGGTTGCGGCGAATGCCAAACCTCCTGCCAATCCGCCTGCAAGACCTCCTGTGGCGTTGCCAACCAGGACTGTGAAAAAGTCAAGTAACTTCCATTTTCATTTTAACAATGAAATTGGCCACTCTTTGGAGTGGCTTTTTTCATGGAAAAAAGATGGATAGAAAGGACACCCATGATTCATACCTTTATCAGTCATGGTTACCATATCGTTGTGGACACCTATTCCGGTGGTGTCCACCTTGTCGATCCTCCCAGCTTCCAAGCGATCGAATGGATCAACCGGAAATTTCCGGACAATCCGACACAGGGCCTGACCGATGATCATTGGGCCTCTCTTGTCCGGGATTTGGCTCAAGAATTTCCCAACCTAGCCGCCGGAGATCTTGAGGGGATCAGGGAGGAAATCCGCTCCCTGGTTGACGAAGGCTCCCTCTTCAGCCGGGATACCTATGCGGACCTCTCCCTTGACCTGACCCAAAGAAAAACCCAGGTCAAGGCCCTCTGCCTCAATGTCGCCCATACCTGCAACCTGGACTGTGACTACTGCTTTGCCTCCCAGGGGAAGTACCATGGCGAACGGGCCATCATGTCTTTGGAGGTAGCCAAGCAAGCCATCGATTTTTTGATTGAGAATTCTGGAAGTCACCGAAACCTTGATATCGACTTTTTCGGTGGCGAGCCCATGCTCAACTGGGATGTGGTCAAGGAGACTGTGGCCTATGCCGATTCTCAGGCGGAAAAGCAGGACAAGAATTTCCGCTACACCTTCACCACCAATGGCCTCCTTTTAGACAAGGAGGTGAGCGACTTTCTCAACAAACACATGCATAATGTCGTCCTCTCTTTGGATGGCCGGAAGGAAGTCCATGACCGCCTCCGCCACCGGATTGACGGGAGAGGGTCCTACGACACCATCGTCCCCAAATTCCAGGACTTTGTCCGGTCCCGCGGAGAGAAGGAATACTATATCCGAGGAACCTATACGGGAAAGAACCCGGACTTCTATCAGGATATCCTCCATATGGCCAACCTTGGCTTCCACCGCCTCTCCATGGAGCCTGTTATTGGAGACCCTGAGGAGGACTACATGCTCTCCGAAAAGGACCTCCCCATCCTGGAGTCTCAATACGACCTCCTGACCGACGAAATGCTCCGACGGGACCGCTTAGCCGATGAAGTTATTCGAAAGGGTGGATCAGTAGAGGACATGGACGACCGCGACCGTCCTTTCGTCTTCTACCATTTCATGATGAACCTGGATGGTGGCCCTTGCATCTATAAGCGGATCTCCGGCTGCGGTTCCGGAACAGAATACATGGCGGTCACCCCCTGGGGAGATCTCTACCCCTGCCATCAGTTTGTCGGCGATGAAAACTTTACCGTCGGCAATGTCTTTGAGGGGATCCAAAAGGATGCCATCATCAAGGATTTTAAAACCTGCAACACCTATTCCCGGCCCGAATGTCAGGACTGTTGGGCCAGACTCTACTGTTCAGGCGGTTGCGCAGCCAATGCCTACCACGCCTCCGGGACTATACAAGGCACGGTCCCCTTCTCCTGCCAACTCTTCCGGAAAAGAATGGAATGCGCCTTAACCTTGAAAGCAGACCAAATGGTCCGACAAAATTAATAAGAAAAAGGCTCCACTTGGCCCCCCGGAATGAGGTTTTCGCCGGAAAGGGGGGCTCAGCTTGGCCCCCCGGAATGAAGTTTTCGCCGAAAAAAGGGGCTGTATCGAACGATCTACTCGTTCTGATACAGCCCCTTTTTTATTTCCAAACCGACTTGAAAGTTTAATCTACTTCGTCCAAGCCCTACTGATTTTCACCGGACGGATCAGAAACTTCCAGCTTGTCATAATGACGAAGTTCGTTTTCAACGGATTGATGGACGGCAGAATCCAGTCCGGCCACATAGGTCAGGGAAGGATGGACCAGGGTCAGGTAATCCTTGGTCTGCTCAGGCAGGCGTTCCGGCCGGGTCAGGATCATGGGCGCCTTGATTTCACCGGCAATGGCGCCAAAGACCAGGGCATCCGCAAAGTTCATCCCGGTAGCCAGGAAAACCGTTTGGCTATCTCTTCCAGTGAATTTTTCTGCAATCTTGATGGAAGTTTCAAAACGGGTTTCTCCGTAGATCCTCTCCATCTTGGTCACTATCTTCCCTACTTCTGCCTGGACCTTGTTATCGATGGCCACATCTCCTCCCAATAGTTCAATCGATTGGAGTTTAAGATCCTTCATGACCTGGCTGACCTCTTTCGGCAGATTATCCTTCCGGGTCAGCAGGATGGGCATGCGGTTGTAGGCGGCATAGGGGGAAGCGGACAGGGCATCGGCAGCGATCATTCCCGAGGCCAGGAGGGCCTTTTCCGTCTTTACCTGGTCCTTATCATTCAGGGCCTTGACTGCCTTGGCAATCTTTGCGGAAGTTTCAAAGCGGGTTTCACCGAATAAACGGGTCACCTCTACCCCATCCATCTTGGACAGAGCTTCCTCAATTTCCGAGGACACAGCAAGCTTTCCACCGATAAGAATAATCTTTTGGACTTCCAGACGCTTGAGCTCATCCTGAAGGTCTTTGGAGACTTCCTTACCGTCAGCCAAAAGAATGGGGCTCTTCAAGGCCTTTGCGAGAGGCGCTGCGGTCAGGGCATCGGCAAAATCACTTCCACGGGCCAGCAAGACGGTATCTGCTCCGGATGGGAAGAAGCGCTTGGAAGCTTCAATCGCCGTGGTGTAACGGGTAGATCCCCCGATCCGGTCGACCTTGGGGCCTTCAACCACCTGAATCTTTAGAACCGCCTTCTTCCCCATGAGTTCGACAACCAGGTCCTGGTCCCCTAATTTTTGGGGGTCATAGCCGGTGATCCACTGGCTATTGATGGCCAAAGCCTGGTCCTTATTTTCCTCTGATGGGAAGGAGGTCAGGAGATAGCGGTCCTGGGTATTCAGTTTTTCTCCTTTGTAGAGACGGATCCGCCCGGTCGGCTCCACATAATTTGTTCCTTCTTTCACGACCACTTTTACCGAGTCGGGCACTTCCGGCAAAATCAGGGCCTTGGCTTGGACAGAGTAAGCTGTATCATTCCACTTAATCTGTCCTTGAATGGTCCTCTGGGCTGGCAAGTGACGGGGCTCCCGGTAGTCCTTCAAATTCCACTCTACGGGGAGGGTCTTTTCTGTTTTATTCGAAAACTTGACCCGGATTTCCTTGGGCAGGTTGAGTTCGTCGACCTTGGTTCCCTTGGTAACCACAATCAGGTCAGGGAGAATAAAATTTTCTAACTTTGCAGGACGAACTTCCACAGGAAGGGAAACATCTATCCCGGCCACTTTTCCCATGATCCGGCCCTGGTAGCCGGCATTATCCTTATAGGCGTCAAATTTTTCCCATTCGATAGCCATTAAAACCTTGTAGGTCTTGTTGGGGAAGAGGTCTCCCGTATAGGTTACCCAGGCAAATTCGGGGAAAATGGGTTCCGTTCCTGCAGTAACGACAATCTTGGATTTATCAAATTCAGGGTTGGTTGCCTTGGCGCCGGCAACGGGAATGTTGACCCGGTAGCTTCCCATGGAATTATAGGCCTGGCCTTCATTGGTGGGTTCCTTGGTGGAAAAGACCATCACTACCCCGCTCTTTCCATCACTACGTTGGAAACGGGCAAAGGCAAAGGATTTTAACTCGGGATCCACCATATTGGAATAGCGGGCGGTAGATTTACTTCCATCCTTTTTCTCATAGGCCTCTTTTTCCCCATAAAAGGCATCAAGGGCCAATTTCAAGCTATCGGCATTAGAAATATTCTCTGCATTGATTCCTTCAAGTACAGAAGAAAATTCCTCCCCATTGGGCCGCTTGTGGTCATAGGAAAGAGTAATTTCTGCCGCTCGAATTCGAGCTGCCTCCTCCAGCTGACTGGACCACTTCAGGGCTTGGTAGTTTCCCTCAACAATCCCCTTTTCAATGGCTTCCTTCCGGTAGCCATTGACCTTGTTCATATAGTCATTCTTGTTCAGGTCTTCAAAACTCCCATAGAAAGGAACGGAAACGGATCCCGCCTTTAGACCCGGTGCAGTAATGACCCTTTCCTTATCCGGGACTTCCTCCGCATGGGCAGATAGACCCAAAGGTAGGACCAGGGCCAAGGCCAATACAAGGGACAGAAGCCCTCGCCAAGACTTTTTCATTCATTGCCTCCTTATTTTTCTTCTCCAAAGAGAATCGAACAGTCTTCCAAGATTCTATGCTTGTCCATGGCAACGGTTAAGCTCTGACAGAGATCGCATAAAACCTATCCAGGGAATATTCTATCATAGGCCGTCGTGAAAAAAACCTTCCTCCGGACAATGAGATCCTTTGGAAGGGCTTGAGACAATTTGATCTTATTTGAGATTCTTTCCTTTGAAAGCCAGGGGAAGGAGTTCCTCCAGAAGGTAAATTTCAATTTCCCCCGACCGGTTAGCCAGGACAACCGGCATATCCGGTGAACAGAATTCCGAGAGAACCTGCCGGCAAACCCCGCAGGGAGGGGTCATTTCCTCGGTGATCCCCTCTTCCCCTTCTTTTCGAGCCACAATAGCCAGGGCGCGAAAAGAGTTAACCCCCTCTGAAACCGCCTTGAAAATGGCTGTCCTCTCTGCACAGTTGGAAGGTCCATAGGCCGCATTTTCAATATTACAGCCCAACCATATCCTTCCCTCTTGGTCCTCCAAGGCTGCCCCCACCCCAAAGTGGGAGTAGGGAGAATAGGTCCTTTTCACCGCTTCCATGGCCTGGTCCACCAAATAGCGGTAGGCGGAGGTCTCATAAGACTCTTTCTTCAACTTCTTCTCCTCCTTGTCTCTTCACCCGGCAGAAAACAGGGTGGTCCACTCCTTTGACAGGATGGTCCGCAATTTCATAAGCCTGAAGGGCCTTCTTCAGCCCTGCCTCTCCCCTTGTCCGGTCATTGGCATGAACAGTAAAGAGAAGGTCCCCTTCCCGGACCCGGTCACCGATCTTTTTGAAGACCCTGATTCCCACTGAAGGATCGATCTGGTCTTCCAATCGGACACGGCCGGCCCCCAAGAGGAGGGAGGCCTTCCCGATCTCTTCGGTGTTGATGGCGGCGATATAGCCTCCCTTTTCTGAATGCCCCTCCAAGACAAAAGAAGCCTGGGGGAAGAGGGAGGGGTCTTCCACAAAGGACACATCCCCGCCCTGGTTCTTTACCATGGTCTTAAATTTTTCAAAAGCTGCCCCGCTATCAATGACCTCTCTGACCATTTTCTCCGCTTCATCCGGCTCCTCGGATTTTCCTCCCAGCTCCAGCATGGCGGAGGCAATGGCCCGGCATTCCAGAAGGAAGTCCTCCGGTCCCTGTCCATGGAGGGCTTCAACCGCCTCCATGACCTCCAGGTTATTCCCCACGGCAGAGCCCAGGGGCTGGTCCATATTGGTCACCAGGGCCATGGTGTTTTTCCCGTTATCCTCCCCGATCCCCACCATAACTTTGGCTAATTCCACCGCCTGGTCCGTGGTTTTCATAAAGGCTCCTGACCCGTACTTGACGTCCAGGACAATGGCATCCGACCCATCGGCCAGCTTTTTGGACATGATGGACCCGGCAATGAGGGGGATGGAATCCACCGTTCCGGTGACATCCCGTAGGGCGTAAAGAAGCTTGTCAACCGGGGCAATGGATGCGGATTGGCCCATAATGGCAATCCCATCCTTTTCAACAAAATGAGTAAATTCCTCAGAGGTCAATTCCGTTCGGAAGCCGGGTATGGATTCCAGCTTGTCGATGGTCCCCCCGGTAAAACCCAGACCCCGGCCTGACAGCTTGGCAATAGGGAGGCCGCATGCCGCCACAATTGGAGAGATAACCAGGGAGGTCTTATCCCCCACCCCGCCGGAGGAATGCTTATCCACAATGGGGTCTTTAATGGAGGGGAAGGTCAGGGTCTCGCCGGACAGGGCCATCTCCCTGGTGAAGGTCGCAATCTCCCTGGGACTCATCCCCCGGAAATAGATGGCCATGAGCATGGCCGAGATTTGGTAGTCGGCCATGGTCTTGTCTTTGACGGCCCTGACGAAGTCTCCTATCTCTCCGTCCGTCAGTTCATTTCCATCTCTTTTTTTTAGGATCAGGTCGACAAGAGACATATCATCCTCCTTAGGGCTTAGCCGGTTTCTTATAGGCCTTGGCGATTGCTTCTTTTAGGGTGTTGATATAGAGGGGAATCCCATCTTTATGGGCATAAAAGTGGACTCCATCCGTCCCCTTGAAGAAGTCGGGATGGGTCCTGGCCGCCTGGTTCCAGTCAGCAATGGTCACAAAGGGATATTCCTTCTCCAATTCAGGGAGATAGTTGGCATATTTTATGACATCCGACGTCTTGTTGGCATCCCTCTGGTAGGGACTAATAAAGATGATCCGGGACCCGGATGGCAGGAGGTCGATCATTTCCGCACAGGATTTCTTGAAAGAGGGGTAGACATTGTTTCCCAAACCGATGACGACCATCTCTTTTAAGTGGCCGGATTTAGCCATGGACTGAAGGATATCCGGACCCTGATGGAGGAAGCGGGAAACCTTGCCGTTAACTTGGGCTTTAGGAAAGGCCTTGAGGATCTCCTTCCTCATTCCCAGGGTTACCGAATCCCCTACCATGGTAAAGCCCTCTGCCCGGGCCTTCTTCAGCATGGCTTCCTCTTCCTTTCTTTGCTGCTCAGCCAGCTTCTCCTGGGCGATCATTTCCTTTACTTTCTCCCCCTCATCGACCACCTGGTCCAGCTCCTGGTTAAGGGAGGAGGACCAGAGCTGGTTATCCAGGGAAAGCAGCGGAGGGGCCGTCATCCCCTGGATAAGGACCAAAATAACCCCTAGAATAGCCAAAATAAAGGCTCCGTTTGTAATTCTCCTTTTTTCCTTTTGGAAAACCCGAGCCAGTTTTCGACCCAGGACAAGAGGCTCCCAGAGATTGAGGTTGAGCCAGGCAAGGAGGGAGGCCAAAACCAGGGTAAGGAAAATGGTCAGTCCCCCGGGAAGAGGAGTGGTCGAAAGGGCCACATAGATGGGCCAATGAAAGAGGTAAAAGCCATAAGAGGCCTGGGCCAGGTAGTGGATGGGAGGAATTTCCTTCCAGGCATCGTACTGAAGGTCCAGGATCCGGCAACCACCGAGTGCCAGGAAGCAAAGAAGGTCAACCATGAGGAAGCCCCACCGGTAGGTGGAAGGGTCCTCATAGGATAGGTTGAAGGAAAGGACGGCCATCAGGACCAGGGGGACCAGGAAAAGGGCCCATGAAATTCCTTTGGACAAGTCATCCGCCAGCTTTCGGACAGGAGGGGCCACCGACTCCATCCCGGTCAGGCAAGCCATCAGAGCGCCGGCAAAAAAGGGGCTCATCCGGGTGAAATCTGAAAAATAGAGGAAGGAAGTCGACCAGCCCAGAAAAGATCCGATAATCATCAGGATGTGGGGTAAGACAAAGAAGACCAAAGAAAGAATAAGGACCGACAGACGGACCTGAACCTGATCCCTAGCCGGGCGAGACTTCCTTCTCCCCTCCCGACTCTTGGCCCCTCGGGCAATCAAATAGAGGGCCCCGCCCCAAAGGAAGTAGAAGTGCATCTCAATGGCCAGGGTCCAGGTATGGACATAGATATGGGGGATGAATTGTGCCTCATAGGAGCCGCCGGACCGGATTTCATACCAGTTGGTCATAAAGCCGGACGCGCCGGCAAATTGCCGGAAATAGTCCACCCGAAGGTCCGGTGAAGCCACCAGGAGGAAAAGGCCGGTGACAAGGAACATGAGGACCAGGCCGGGCAGGAGGCGTCCCCCTCTTTTTTTCAAAAAGATCCAAAAGGATTCTTTCTCTTCCTTGAGGACAGCATCCAGAAATTTCCCGGTAATGAGGAAGCCTGAGAGGGCAAAAAAGAGGTTAACCCCGAAAAAACCGGCCGGAAGGAAGGAAGAGCCAAGATGGTAGATAACAACGAGGGCAAAGGCATAGACTCGGAGGGAGTCCAGCCACTGTATGCGTTTGGTCATAAAATCAGCGTCTCTTTTCTTACTTCTTCTCGGCATCTTGTTTGACCCAAGACCCGTCCTCTTGGAGAAGGTAGGTCCCCTCCCCATTCACATTTATTTTTCCGGATTGAATGTTTCCCTGGTCAAAATCCCCCTCGAAAACCATTCCCGGTTCCAGGGTGACCTTGCCGGGACCATGGAGGTGGCCCTCCATGAGCTTTCCTTCGTAGAGTGGGCCATCTTTTCTCTTGACCGCCCCCTCCATATTCTTTTCAGGAAGGTCGAGCTTCCCCTCCAGGTCCAGACCCTGGTCCAGGCGATAGCTGGAATAGGTTTTTCCCCGCATAGGAAGGATGGCCACCATAGCCATGATCAGAATGAAGGCGGAAACCGCCAGGGACCAAAACTGGCCCCGCAATTGACCGGTCTTTTTATTGCGCATAAGATCCTCTTTTCTGAATAGAAGGTCATCATTATTTTATGGATTTGGATTCCAGGTGGACAAAGACCAATTCTTCCGGATTGAAGAGCCGAAAAGGCAGGCCTGAATTGCCCAGGCCGGCCGATACCACCATCGTATAGGGCGAATCCTCATATAAGCCCAGGTCGTACTTGGGAAAGAAGGCCACTTCTGGAGAAAAGACTCCCCCAATCAAGGGAAGACGGATCCCTCCTCCGTGGACATGGCCGGAAAGGGTCAGGTCGGCCCCCCAGGTCTTATATTCCGTCCAATAGAAGGGATTGTGGGCCAAAAGGATATGAAAGTCCTCATCCCTCCCCCGTTCAAGAAATTCATGGACAGGTAGGGTCTGGACCGCCGAGTTCGAATAGAAATAGCGACCTTCCTTAAGACCGGAAATATAGATTTTCTTTCCTCCCCGAAGGAGGGGAAGAGTCCGGTTGGAAAGGTCGGTAATCCCTGCTTCTTTCAAGAGGTCACTCAGGAAAAAGGGGGAAAAGACCTCTTCCATCCCCAGCTCATGGTTGCCGGGGATAAAAAAAGTTTGGGCAATATTACTTAAAGCCTTGAGAAAATGACCCAGCCTTTCCTTCTCTTCCTTGGCCGGCTCATTGACCGAGATGGAAATGACATCCCCCGTCAAAACGATAATATCCGGCTTCCCTTCCTCAACCGCTTCCAAGAGTGCTTCACCCTGGCCCCCAAAAAGGTGGCCGTGGAGGTCGGAAAGCTGACAGATGGTAAAACCGTTAAAGGAATTGGGAATATCCGGCGAAGTAACGGTATATTCCTTTTTCTGAAAGCTGAGGTTGGACCGGTAAAAAGACCGGGCCAAAAAGAGAATAATAAGAACAAGGAAGAAAATCTTTATTCGTTTTTTATTTTTATCAAGAAAAGAAAGCCAGTCAAATCTCTCCCGGCTCCCCTTCTTTTGTCCATCTCTTTCCTTCATCTTCTCTACCTCATGGCTTATTACTGTTGACTGATCTATCAAAATATTATACCGAATCGGGCCAGGGAATGCGAATCAACAACAAGCTAGGATCAACCAACATTTTCCAGCATTTTTTGATCAAAATGAAAGAGAAATGGTCTTCCCCTAATCTTTTTGTATCCTCAAATACATTTCAAGCCTTTCATTGAGATAGCCGGCAAAGAGTTTTTCCATGGCTGAAACACTCTGTTTGACATGGTAGTCATCAAAGGCTTGATAATAGGCAAGCCTATCCTTAAATTTGATGTCGATTGGTGGATATCCGGCTTTCATTAGCTCTAAATTCACCAGCAAGCGACCGGTCCGCCCGTTCCCATCAATAAATGGATGAATTCGCTCGAACTCGATATGAAAGCGGGCAAGCTTAGTCACAATATGAGATTGATCTGCTCCATAATCGAAAAGAAGTTCCTCCATCTTTGGCTGAATCAAATAGGGCTGGACAGGCTCATGTTGAGCCCCCAAAATACGAACAGGAACCCTCCGATAGACTCCACGGTCTTGTCTTTTATCGGCGAGTACAAGAAAATGAACCTGCTTGATAACCTTCTCGCTGAGAGGAGATTTCTCTTGAACCAGTTCACAGATATAATCAAAAGCCTCCTTGTGACCTACTGCCTCCATGTGGTCCTTCAATGGCTTCCGGTCAATGGTCAAGCCACGGAGAACGAGATCCGTTTCACGCAGGGTCAGCGTATTCCCTTCAATAGCATTGGAGTTATAGGTGTATTCAACGGTAAACTCCTCATTCAGCCGTTCTACTTCTCCATCCGTCAAAGGCCGTCTTCCATCCAACTCCTTTTTCTTTCGGTCAATTTGCTCAAGAAGGTTCTTACTCGACTTGAACCTCCCATCCGCCGGTTTTTCCGCTTGAAAAGGAATCTTCCAAATGCGTCCCTCCTGATAAGCCCCCGGAATCTTTCCTTCCGCACATAAGGTCCTGACTCGTCTTTCAGAAATCCCCCACTTTTCACCAGCTTCCCTTGTGGTCATCACCATAGGCCTTCACCCCCTTTCTATACTTTACTATATCACTTTGACAGAACAATACGAAGTACCTCGGAACAATAGAAAGAGGCCATGCCAAAAGCAAGTCGCATTCCGGCATAGCCCCAATTTCTGTTCGTATTTGGTTTTTTCCCTTATCTCTCCACTCCCTCATCCAGGCAACGGAGGAGGATATCCTTAACATCCTCCCGGTCGACCTCGATAAAGCCTTGGATGGGGCCGTTCTTATGACGGATGGTATCATCGGCCATGCGGTCGATCTTGTCGTCTCCGATGTCCAGCTCTTTCAGGGTCATGGGGATCCCCAACTCATCCTTAAAGAAGTCATAAAGGGTCTGGATGGCTTCCTTGGCCAGGCTCATGTCGTCATCGCCCTGAAGGCCAAAGACCTGACGGCCGAAGCGGGCCAGCTTGGGGGCTGTCTCCTCGGATAGGAGGTGGGCCATCCAGCGGGGTGTGACGATGGCTAAGCCAACTCCGTGGGTGATGTCATACTGGGCGGAGATTTCATGTTCGATGGGGTGGACGGTCCAAGCCTGGGTTTTCCCCGTATCCAGGAGGCCGTTAATGGCCCAGGTCCCTGCCCACATGAGGTTGGACCGGGCTTCATAGTTTTCCGGCTCCTTGATGGCGATAGGGCCATATTTCACGCAGGTCCGAAGGATCCCTTCAGCCATGGAGTCCTGGACATAGGCATCATCGTTCACCGAGAAGTAGTTCTCCATGGTGTGGGACATAATATCAGCGGTACCTGCTGCTGTATGCCATTCATTGACTGAATAGGTGAATTCGGGGTCCATGAAGGAGAAGCGGGGAAGGACATGTCTGGAGGCCCAGCCCAATTTTTCCATTGTTTCCTCATTGGTGATCACCGAAGAATCGTCCATCTCCGATCCGGTTGCGGAAAGGGTGAGGACCGTACCCAGGGGAAGGGCTTTTTCGATGGGGGCTTTGCCAATGACCAGGTCCCAGGGGTCAGCCTGGGTCAATGCACCGGCAGCAATCAGCTTGGCGCAGTCGATGGTGGACCCACCGCCTACCGCCAGGATGAAGTCCAAGCCCTTTTCCTTCACCAGCTTGACTCCCTCTCTTGCCGAATCCACCCTGGGATTGGGCTGGATCCCGCCCAATTCCTCATAGGGGATTTGGGCCTTATCCAAGGCTTGGACAACCCGGTCATAGATCCCGTTTTTCTTGATGGACCCGCCACCATAGGCGAGAAGAACCTTGCTTCCTCCGTTTTCACGGATTTCCTGGCCCAGGTGGTCCAGCTCATGTTTCCCAAATAGAATTTTTGTTGGCAGATGAAATTCAAAATCTCTCATATGTCCTCCTTTTTTCTTCACTCCTTTCTACTTACCCCAAAAGCGTCACCCTCACTACTTCATGATTTATTTGGTAGGATAGAGGAAGAACGAAGTCCGTCTAGAAAGTGAGAATTCTATGGAATATATCGGCAATGTCTTTCGACCTCCTTCGGAGGCCTACTCCCTCATCATCCAGGTGACGGTGGGCTGCGCCCACAACACCTGCACCTTCTGCTCCATGTATAAGGACGACCGTTTTTTCATCCGAAAACAGGAAGAAATCTTAGGCGACCTCCGGGAGATGGCCCTCCCCTACCCAGGAATCCGCCGGATCTTTCTGGCGGACGGTGATGCTCTGGTTGTTCCCACCAACCGCCTCCTGGAAATCCTCCATATGGCCTATGACCTCTATCCCAAGCTGGAGAGGGTGACCTCCTATGCCACGGCCCAGGACATCCTCCGGAAGTCCGATGAGGAACTTCAGTCCCTAAAGGAAGCCGGATTGGACATGGTCTATGTAGGCTTGGAGTCGGGGTCGGATGAGGTCCTCCGGGAGATTTCCAAGGATATGACCCAGGACGATTACGTTGCCGCCATCCTCAAGGCGAAAAAAGCCGGCATCAAGACCTCGGTCACCATGATCCTGGGCCTGGGTCAGTTGGAAAAAAGGGAAGACCACATCCAAGGCTGCATCCAAGCCATCAACCGGTCCCAACCCGACTATGTGGCCTTCCTCAGCCTCCACCTCAGCCCCGGAGCCCCCCTTTACGATGAGGTAAAGGCAGGCCGCTTCTACGAAATCAACGATGATGAAAAGATGGCTGAGATGCGGGAATTTATAGAACAAGTGGACTCCCCGGGAACCGTTTTTCGGTCCAACCACGCCTCCAACCCCGTTTCCATTGCCGGAACCCTCAACCGGGACAGGGAGACCATGCTGGCTCAGATCGACCAGGCTGTTGCCTATTCCGCCTACCGGCCCAATTACTGGAGGAACCTCTAGGTCAGATTATTTCGACAGTTTGGCAATCACCTGGTTGATCTCCTCCAGCTTCTCCTCCACCTGGTCGGTATCTTTGGATTCCATGGAATCCAGGACGCAGTGGTGGAGGTGGGCGGAGAGGACCCCCCGGTTGACCCCCTTAAGGGCCTGGCTGATGGCCATGATCTGGTTGGAGATGTCGATGCAGTAGCGGTCTTCCTCCACCATATCGATGACCCCCTTGACCTGGCCTTCGATGATCCTCAGCCGTCTGAGGATCTTTTTTTTATCCGCCTGCATCTTATTCCACAACTCCCGTCATCTCATAGCCCGCATCTTCCACGGCCTTGTTCATGGCTTCAAGGTCCAGATGATCACCCTTGACCCGGGCCAGGCCGGCCTCCAGGTCTACCTTGGCCTCCACCCCTTCCAAGCGGTTGAGGGCATCTTCTACCCGCTTTTGGCAGTGGGCACAGGACATTCCTTCAATCTTCAGCACTTTTTCCATTTTTTCCTCCTTATTCCCTTTCTTTTCTTCTTCTCTCAAACCAGCTTCCTTTAAAATCCCATAGGTGATAGGCTGTCCCCCCTTGTCCTCTTCAACTTCTTGTCCCTCATGGTGGAAGGAAAAGGTCCGGAGATGGAGGGCATTCATGACCACGAATACGGAGGAAAAGGACATAGCTGCCGCCGCAATCATGGGGTTCAAGGTGATCCCGAAGGCGGGATAGAGCAAGCCGGCCGCCAGAGGAATACAGATGACGTTGTAAAAGAAGGCCCAGAAGAGGTTCTGCTTGATCTTGGCCATAGTCTTGTGGGAGAGGTCATAGGCGGCGACCACGTCCCGGAGGTCCGACCGGACAAGGACGATATCCGCCGACTCCACGGCCACATCGGTGCCGGCTCCTATGGCGATCCCGACCTCCGCCCGGACCAGGGCGGGAGCATCGTTAATCCCGTCCCCTACCATGGCCACCTTCTTTCCCCGGTCCTGGTACTTCCGGATGATGGCATCCTTGTCGCCGGGCAGAACTTCAGCTTCCACATGGTCCATGCCCAGGTTCCGGGCCATAGCTCGGGCCGTCATGGCATGGTCTCCGGTTACCATGATGGGGTCCAGTCCCCTCTCTTCCATAGCCCGGATAGCCTCCCGAGAAGTCATTTTCACCGGATCCTGGGCGGCAACCAGGCCGACCAGGTGACCGTCCAAGGCAAAGTACATGGGGGTCTTCCCCTGGCCGGCCAGGTCTTCAGCCTGGGCCTGAACATCTGGAGAAATGACCACCCCCTTCTCCTTCATGAGCCGGAGGTTGCCGGCCAAGCCCAGACCCGGGCCTTGGCCCCAAGGGCTATCCTCCAGGGAGACCCTTCCTTGGATTCCTCGACCGGCCAGGGCTTCGAAGTCTCGGGCATCCCGGTAGCTGACTCCCTCTTCTTCCGCCGCCTTCAAAATGGCTTCGGCCAGGGGCTGTTCCGACCCGGCTTCCAGGGAAGCGGCCAGGGCCAAGAGGGCCCTCCCCTTCTCTTCCGGACTTGCATGATCCTCCCCTCCATGAACCAGAATATCGGTTACCCTGGGCCGGCCCTCAGTTAAGGTCCCGGTTTTATCCAGAGCGACCAGCTGGACTTCCTGGAGGACCTCCAGGGACTCAGCGGACTTGATCAGGAGGCCGTTTTCCGCCCCCTTTCCTGTAGCTACCATTATCACAACCGGGGTGGCCAGGCCCAGAGCACAGGGGCAGGAAATGACCAGGACGGAGATGGCTGTCCGGAGGGCAAATTCCATCCCCTGACCGGCCAGGTTCCATCCGATAAAGGTCACCAGGGCGATGGCGATAACGGCCGGGACAAAAATGCCGGCAATCCGGTCGGCTAGGGACTGGATGGGGGCCTTAGAGGCATTGGCATCACGGACCAGGTCGATGATTTTAGAAAGAGTGGTATCTTCCCCGACCGCAGTCGTTTCAAAGAGGAAGGAGCCCAGCTTGTTCATGGTGGCCCCGGTTACTTTGTCCCCCACTTCCTTGGCCACCGGTATGGACTCCCCGGTAATAACGGACTCATCCACCGAGGTCCTCCCCTCGATGATCCGCCCGTCCAGGGGGATACGCTCGCCAGGCCGGACCTTGACCACCATGCCCAGGATTACTTCTTCAATGGGGAGGACCTTCTCCTGACCGTCCTCCACCACAGTGGCGGTCTCCGCCTGGAGGTCCATGAGGGCTTCAATGGACCGGCTGGTCTTCATCTTGGACCGGACCTCCAGGTACTTGCCCAGGGTAATCAGGGTGAAGATCATGGAGGCGGATTCAAAGTAGAGGTCGTGAAGGTAGGTATGGACCAGGTCGGGCCGGTTGAAACCCAGGCCGTAGGCCATCCGGTAGAGGGCAAATACGCCATAGCTAAAGGAAGCTGTGGCCCCAATGGCGATTAGGGCATCCATATTGGGGGCCCCTGAAAAGAGAGACCGGAAGCCGTGGATGAAGTAGGTCCGATTGACGATGAGGACGGGGAGGGTCAAGATCATCTGGGTCAGGGCGAAGGCCACCGACCCTTCCACCCCTTCCATCCAGGCGGGAAGGGGGGCCCCCACCATGGGACCCATGGAAAAATACATGAGGATGAGTAGGAAGGGGATGGAGACCTTGAGACGGAAGGCCATGTCCCTGGCCTGGTCTTTGAAAATGGCCTGGCCCATGTCCTTCTTTTTCTCCTTGTTAGATCCTCTTTTTTCTTCCCTGACCTCAGCTTGGTAACCGGCCTTGGCTACCGCTTCTTCGATGGTCGTATCCGTCAGTTTGTCCGGGTCATAGTCCACCTCCATGGAATTGGTCATGAGGGAGACCCGGACCTGGTATACCCCATCCAACTTGGAGACTGCCTTGGTGACCGCCTGTTCGCAGGCGGCACAGGTCATCCCCCGGACGTCGAACGCCTGTTTTTTCTCTGCTTTTTTCATCGTATTCATAAGAAGACTCCTTCTTTTCATTATTCATTCTACATATACTATATACCCCTATTGGGTATTTGTCCAGGACTAGGGGCAAAGAAAAAGGACGCCGGAGCGTCCTCTCTCATAAGTAGTGGATATGGATTTTCTCTTCGCTTCGAGCCCGGTCCAGGATCCGACCATGGCAGGTGAAGTAGAAGATCTGGCGGTTATTCTGACGGGAGTCCCGGGTCAGGAAGGAAAGACCGGCCTCCGCCCTGGTGTCATCATAGTGGACAAAGGGGTCATCCATAAAAAGGGGCCAGGGATCCTCCCCCTCCAGGGACTCCACCAAGGCCAGGCGGAGGCTGAAGTAGGCCTGGTCTCCTGTTCCCAGGGAAAGGGCCCGCCAATCATAGTAGGTCCGGTCCTCTCGGTCCTCCAGGCTCAAATGGAAGCGGTCGTCCAGGCCCAGGCTCTCGAAGCGGCCCGGAGCCACTTGGTCAAGGATGTCCAGGGTCCTCCGCTGGAGGCCGGGTCCCAACCTCCGCCTCCGGTCCTCATCCGCAGCCAGAAAGGCCCGACGGGCCAGGTCTAAGGCTTCCCGTCTTTCTTCCAGGCCAGCCAATCTCTCTTCCAGCCTTTTGATCTTGACCTGGATACTTTCTGCCCTTTCTTCCAAGCCATAGCGGGCTCGGATTTCCGCCTCCATTTGGCGGACCTCTTCCCGGATCCGCTCTTCTTCTAAAGAGGTCCGGTTTCCTTCCCTCCGTATGGCCCTTTCCCGGAGGTCCTGTCCCTCCCTTCTGACCCCATCCAGTTGGGTCCGGGCCCGGTCCAAAGCGTCCTCCAGGTCCCGAAGGCGGTCAGCCAGGTCCCAGACCTCTGCCCCTAGGACCCGAATCTCCTCCAATGCCCTCTCCTCTTCGTTTACTGAAGGCCCGGTCCCCTTTTCCAGGGCCAGGATCCGGTCCTGGAGGGCCACCATCTCCTCCAAAGCTTTCTTCTGTTTGACCTGATGAGTTTTCCAGTCTTTTTTTCTCTCCCGGAAGAAATGGAGGAAGGCGCCCAGGCTTGCCAGGCTGAGGAGGATAAAGGAGATACGGAAGGATTCTAATGGGAAAGAAAGAAGGACAGAAAGTCCGGCCAGGACAAGGCATATCCATGCCGGCAGGCCTAAGGAAGAAGGCTGTGGATCCTGGCCCTCATCCAGGATTTCCCGGTAGCGGGCCCTAAGTTGTGCGAGATCCTCCCCTTCCCCCTTGTCCTGACCAAGGGAGGACTCCATGAAGGAAAGCTTGCCTTCCTTTTGGTTCTTCTCCTCCAAAAGCGATTGACGGTCCCTTTCCAGGCGCTTGATCGAATCCTGGAGGACCTCCTCCTTACCCCTATTTTCCTCTTGTTTTTTTGCCATTTGGGCCAGGTCGGATGACTTCTCCCTACCGGCCTCCTCCCTGATCCTTCCCGCATGAGCCTTCAAGGATGCCAGCCTTCGGGCCAAGTCCGCTTCCTCTTCCTCCCTCCGGACTGCCCGACCCTTCTCCTCCATGAGCCGGTCCCTTTCCTTCTCCAAGTCCACCAAAAGACCCCGGTGGCCCGATTTTGACCGGAGAGATCCGGCCTCCTCTTCCAGGCTTTTAACGACGGCTGAGAGGGAAAGGTCCTCCTGTCCGGATGAGGCCATTCGGCCTATTTTTTCCTGGAGGCTATCCCTTCCTCGATTGGAGGCCATGGGCCCGGCTCCGGAGTCGATGAAGAGGGTCCTCCGGAAGGTCTCCGCATCCATATCGAAAAGGAAGGCCCCCGGTTCTTGGCTCCTTTCCAGGGGAATCTCTTTGCCGGTCTCCTCATCGATGAGGCTGACCCGGTCCCTGGCCTGGGTCCTTCCAAAGGTCCGGTCCAATCGGAGGGACTTTCCTGCCCTGGTTCGGAGGCGGACCTGGACCCGGCTTTCCCCCTCCCGGTCGGAGAGATAGCGCTTTCGCAGGTTGGTCCGGGGGTCCTCTGTCCGACGGTCCGACCCATAGAAGGCCATCTGGAAGGCATCCATGAGGGTGGTTTTGCCCGACTCATTCTCCCCATAAATGACCTGGAATCCGGGAGAAAAGGTCCATGACTCTTCTCTGATTTGGCCGAAGGCCCAAAGCTGGATGGATTGAATCACCATGTCTGATCCCTTTCCTTTTGAATGGCCTCCAGGCCCAGCTTCCAGGCCAGGCGGAGGACCCGATCTTCCCTGAATTTTCCGTCTCCCCCCTCCTCAAGATCCCCAATTTCCTTTCCGGCCAAGTCCAGGAGGGACCGGGTGAAGTCCCCCTCCGGGGATTTCTCTTCGACCAAGAGATGGGGGTCCAGGGCCGGGGATGACCGGTCGACCACTTCCAGGTAGGACAGGTCCTCCCCTAGAGACTTTTCCAGATCCCCTGCATTAACGTGCAAACCCTCGGACCGCTTACCCACAAGGTAGACTCGGTAATAATTCTTTCGGTAATCCGGGTAGCGACTGAGCCTTCGGAAGAGGAGGTCGTCCAGGTCCTCCCGGGTTCGACAGTCCGAGAGGTCCACTTCCTCTTCAAGAAATACCGGTCCGGGCAGGATCCGCCGATCCATCTTGGCTCCCTGGGAGTCCACCCAGCCCAGGTAAAAGCCCTGGGGCCCCGGGTTGGAAAAGGAAGATGTCATGGGGGTCCCGGAATAGGCAAAAGAAGTCTTACCCAGCTTTTGAACCGGTGAGGGCTTGTGGATATGGCCCAGACCCACATAGGACAAGAGGCCCCTGGGCCATGAGGAGGGGCGGATGGGCTGGTAGAGGGAGGGCCGGTCCCCTTGGACCAGGTCCCCGTGCATAAGGGCAATATGGACCCAATCCGGATCATCTGCCGGAGCTTGGCCAGGCAAACGGGCCCAATCCTTCTCTTCAAAGAGGGGACGGAAAAGCTGGGCGGAAGGGAAGGCCGCCCCATAGACCGAAAGTTTCAAGTCGGGAAAGTCCATCCGTTCAGGAGGACCTTGAAAAATATGGACATTGTCCGGCCAGGGGAAAAGACCATAGGGAGAATCCAGGCTCATGTAGTCGTGGTTGCCCGGGGAAATAAAAATCAAAAAGCCGGCCTCCTCCATGTATTGGCTGATGGTCCGGACCAGGGATTGGGGCGGGCTTCCCTCCAGAAAGTCACCGGCGATCAGGAGGACCTGGACCCCTTCATCCCGGCAGATGGCCAGGAGGTCTCGGAAGGCCCGGATCTTTTCCTGGGCCCTCCGGGGGCCGGCTGGTCCCAGGAAAGGGAGGTCCTGGCCCAGGTGGAGGTCGGCCGTATGGGCCAGGCGAATCCGGCTCATGGCCTAGTCCTCATCCGGCATGGACCCGAAGGCCGAAAGACCGGCCTCGGAGTGGACCGGGAGGATAATCACCCTAGGGGCCTCACCCAATATGACTTCCTTGGTCAGGGAATCCGCCAGAGCATCCGACCGGTCCGATTCGACCAGGAACCATACGAAGTCTCTCTGTGGGTCTAAGGCCAAGCGATATTTGGCCCACTGCTTGCCTCTTTCATCACGGCCGTGGAGGATGGTTGCCCCGGTCGCCCCCAGATTACGGGCGACTTCAACCAGGCGGTCGGCTCCGCCATGGGGCAAGGTGACCACCAGGAGGTCATAGAATTTGGGCCCTTCTTCCAGGGCCGGAAGGGTCCGGATGGGCCGGGGCTCAGCCAGTTCCCTATCTTGCGTCTTTTCCGACTTGGACTGGACCTTAACCAGGGCGCCAACGATAAGGATGGAAATGACGGGGGTCATGGCGATAAGGGCAATGATCCCAAAACCGTCAGAAAGAATGTTGGCCGTGGGCCAGTCGTTGGCAATCCCCTGGGCAAAGGAAAGCACAAAGGTGGCAGCCATAGGCCCCGAAGCTACTCCACCGGCGTCGAAGGCGATACCGACAAAGAGGTCATCGACATACCAGGAGAGGGCGATGGCTAGGGCGAAGCCGGGAAGAAGGATATGCCAGATTTCCAGGGAAGGAAGGACAATCCGTAGGGTGGATAAGGCGACGGCGATCCCCACCCCGATGGAGAGGGTCCGCCCCATAATTTTCGCATTCAGGTAGCCCCCCGTCACCTCTTCCACCTGCTTGCCCAGGACCAGGACAGCCGGCTCCGCTGAAACGACCAGGTAACCCAAAATAAAGGAGAGGATGACCAGGACGACCGGGCCTTGCTTCACCAGACCTGTGCCCAGGATTTTTCCCATGTCCATGAAGCCCTCATTGGCTCCGGCCAGGAAAAAGGTCAGGCCGATCAGGGAGTAGATGAGACCGCGGACGATAGTGATGATCTCCCTTTTGTTAAGCTTGAAGCGGACAAAATTGAGGAAGAAAAAGAGGATGGCGATGGGGAGGAGGGCCAGAAGGGACTCCGTGAAGAGATGGCCCAGGGCCCCGAAGACAGCGGATACCCCCTTCTCCTCGATGACCAGAGGGGCTCCCTCCATTCTTGTGGAAGAGCCAAGGAAGGCGGAATAGAGGAGGGTGGCGATGATGGGGCCGGCCGACATGGTCCCAACCAGGCCGAAGGAGTCGTTCTCGCTGTTCCCCCCCTTCATCTTGGATAAACCCAGGGAAATGGCCAGGATGAAGGGGGTAGTGATGGCGCCTGTCGTCGCCCCTGAGGCATCAAAGGCAAAGGCAATGAACTCATTGCTGGCGAAGAAGGCAAGGATAAAAATGAGAAAATAGGCCAGGGTAAAAAGCTTTCTCCAGGGCTGGTTGATCAGAATTTTGAGCGCACCAAAAGAAATCATCAGTCCCACGCCGGCCGAAACCAGGATAACAAAAAACCGGGCCACAATGGCCCCGGACGAAGCCTCCTCGATCTGCTGGCCTAAGATGAGGAGGTCAGGTTCGGCAACCGTGATCAGAAAACCCAGGAGGAAGGCAAAGGTCAGGGAGAAAAACTTAGTCTTGGAGGAAGCGAGAAACTTGGCCATTTGGATCCCGATGGGGGCCATGGACTGGTCAACCCCCCAGAGGAAGATGGCCAAGCCGATAAAGAGGAAGAAGGAGCCGACCAGGAAACGCCAGATGTTGGCCGGATCAACCGGGACGAAGACAAGGCTGCAGAAGACCACATAAAAAATAATGGGAAGGATGGACTGGCTGACTTCCCGGAGCTTGCTTTGAAGTTCATTCATGCCCGGCCTCCTTTCTCTTGATAAAAGCCCACGGTGTCCAGGACCGGAAGGGCAAATAGGATCCCGTTGCCTCGCTCATCCAACTGAAGGCGGTCAATCAGGTGACTGCGGAGGGAAGGCAATTTTTTGCTTTCGGTGACCATGAACACGATGTCTTTTTCCGGCGTAATCTGGATATCAAAGGCCAGGTGAAGGGGAAGGCCGGCTCCCCGACCGTGGATGATGGTTCCCCCCTTGACCCCCAGCTCTTCAGCATAATCGACGACATCCCGGCTTTTGCCGTGGTCGGTGATGACGAAGAGGCAGGCTTCATTAAATTGGCCGGGATCGACCTGGTCGCCGGGGGAAATAAGCCGGTCCTCTTTATACCGGATCATAGGGATGGTGAAAGCTACCCCTTTGTGTCTTTTATCCAGATTAAACTGTTCCTGGAACATGGCAAATATGGCCGGGAGAAAGTGGTTGTCCACAGGAAGAAAGAGGACTTCCTTCCGGGTCTCATCCAAGCCTAAAATCGAAAGAATCTTATTGCGGTAGGTTCCTTCCCCTTGCAGGACCAGGCCTCCGGCCACATTAAAGGGCCTAAGCTCCGTGAGCATTTCCTCAGCCTGTCCATGATTAACAATGCAAATCATGATGGATTGGTAATTCATGCTTGCCTCCTTTATTTGGAACCACCGGGCGGGCCTTCCAGGAAGTCCCCCAGCCGGTGGGTAAGTTCGGGGTAGAATCCGGGATCATGGTGGTTATGGGATTCATCTTGCAGATCACGGTAGATTTGGTAGAGTTCCCGGGCCGAGAGGATGAGGGCCCCTTCCCGCCAGGCGATGAGCTGGACCGGTCCGTCGGATGTGGCCACCCGGACCCGGTTGGTCTTGGCCTTTTCCCTGGAGATTTCGGCGATATATTGGTCAGCCGTTTCGGCCTCTTTCGTGTAGACGAGGTGGATGCCTCCCCTCTCCTCATGGCGACGGAGGCCCCCTTTTACCCGGTAGGCGTCAAAAACCAGGATGACTTCCTCCCCGCTCAGGGCGTGGATCTCGGAGAGGATGTCGGTCAGCTTCTTTCGGGCGGTCTCGAAGCCCTCATCCCCCTCAAAGTGGAGGTTGGGCCAGGCATGGATGATATTATACCCATCAACCAAAAGCCAGGCCTCTCCCCGAAAATCCGGATTGGCTTCTCGGGGGTTCTTGGGCCCGGAAGCCGGGATGGAGTCCCCTTTCCCGACCTTCCGGTCTTTTTCCCCCCGCCGGACCTTGTCCCGAGCCCGGACCTCCCGCCGTTTGGCCTCCTTTTTGGAATTGGCGTTGGCATAGAAGGTTTCCCGGAAGATCCGGTCAGCCTCGCCCTTGGATAAGGACCAGACCTGCTCCTGGGGAGACCGCCTAAGTCCCTGTACCGGAAGCTCTTCTTCCGCCTCATCCTCCCCGAGTCCTTCCACAGGCAGGTGGACCCAATCCGCCACTTGGTCCCAGGGAACAGCCAAGCCGGCCCCATGGCGGCAAAAGATGGAGGAGGGAGGAAAGAGGGGGTCCTTGAGAGGGTCATAATCCAACTCATCAAGGAGAACTTCTCCCTCTTCCGGATCCATCTCCTCATAGCCCCCGTCCTCCAGGTGGAGGACAGCCTGGCCACCTGTCATGGCGGGAAGGTTGTCGAAAAAGTCCTGGAGGAGACGGAGCCGGCCCCGACCACGGAAGTAAACCCGACCGTCCCGGCTTTCTTGGTCCACCCCCTCAACCCCCAGCCTGGTCAATTCCTGGAGGATTCTCCCCAACCAGTCAAAGGGCAGGTCCAGGTCAAAGGCGATCATGGGCTCCAAAAGGACGGATTCCGCCTGCATGAGCCCCTGTCGGAAGGCCCGCCGGACGGCTTCGGGCAGGTCCCCGGCGGAGGTGTGGGCTCCGGTCTTGATGGCCCGGAGGCTGACCCGGATGTCCGTCGTTTCCGCCCCGGCCAGGACACCGGGGATGGGCTGGGCCAGGGTCTCCCTGACCGTGGCCAATTGGGCGTCCGTGGTTCCCCCTCGGTGATCTTCGGACAAAAAGCGAATGCCGGAATTGGCTTCCCCCGGCTCCAGGAGAAGATGAACCTCCGCATAGTGCCTGAGGGGCTCGAAGTGGCCCAAACCCAGGACGCTCTTGCGAATGCTCTCCTTGAAAAGAATCCGGCCCGGGCTGACTCGGATGGGGATCCCCTCTCGGGCCAGTCGGTCTTCAATGATCTCCAGGATGACCGGGCCCATGGCATGGACCATGACCTCCCGGATCTTGGGGTCATAGCGGACACCCAGTTCCGGCATCTCTTCATTCAGGACTTTCAGGGCCTGGAGGAGGTCTTCCTCAGGGCCTTGGTCGGTCCTCTCCACCCGGTATTGAAGGACTGGGCGAATGGAAGCCTGGGGAAGGGGGCCTCCCCCGATCCGGCTTCCGGCCCGAGTCTTTTGGGGACCAACCAGGGAAACCACCTGACCGGGTCCCGCCTCCTGGACCGGGTCATAAACCGCCCCCTGGTAGCGGCGGATTTCATGGACCTTCTCTCCGTCAAAGTCCTGCTTGACCTTGAGTTTTCCTGATAGAATCCTGACCTGGCTTAGGCGACTGGACCCATCGTAACCGATCTTGTAGCAGATGGCCTGGAAGCGACCCTGACCGAGATGGGGAGTCAGGCTTTCTCCCATCCAATCCAGGAGCCGGCCTACCCCCTCCCCTTCCAGGGCCGATCCGAAAATAACCGGAAAGACCTTCCGGGCCTGGATGGAGGCCCGAATATCTCCGTTAGGGATGGTGTCGATGGAAAAGTAGGTCTTCATGAGGCCGGGATCGGCCATGGCCAAGGCTTCCATCCGGTCGGGGACCGGAGCCGTAAAGTCCACGGCCTTTTCGGTCAGGCGTTCAAGGACCTGGTCCATGATTGCACCGGCATCCAAACCGGGCCGTTCCATCTTGTTGACGAAGAGAAAAACCGGAATATTTGCCCGGGAGAGGAGGTCCCAGAGGGTCTTGGTATAGCCTACCGGCCCATCTCCCCCGTCGATGACCAGGATGGCCCCGTCCAGGATGGGGAGGGTCCTCTCCGCTTCCGGGGCGAAGTCCCGGTGGCCCGGGGTGTCCACGAGGATGAACTCCCGCCGACCTTCTCCGGTTTCTAAGAAAAAGGAGGCCGTCCGGGCATAGATGGTGATCCCCCGTTTCCGTTCGAGGTCATCCGTATCCATGACCGTGGTTCCCTCATCCACCCTTCCGGCCCTATTCACGGCCCCGCTCTGTTGGAGGATGGCTTCGGCTAAGGTTGTTTTCCCTGCATCCACATGGGCAAAGATCCCTATGGTCGTTGGTGCCGTCATCCTTCCTCCTTTCCTTCTTTCCTTCTCCCCTTTGCGGTATCATAAAGAAAAAAAGGAAGAAGGTATCCTGTGAATAAAAATATGATTGTCCTGGTCCAACCGGAAATCCCCTATAATACAGGGAATGTGGCCAGGACCTGTGTCGTTTCCGATAGTCGCCTGGGCCTGGTCCGGCCCTTGGGCTTTCAATTGACCTCCAAGCTCATCAAAAAGGCCGGAATGGACTACTGGCCCCAGGTCGACCTGACCACCTGGGACAGCCTGGAGGATTTCGAGAAAGCCATGATCCGGATGGAAGAAGAGGGCTACCGGGTCCTCATCTTCGAATCCACCACTGACCGGACCCTGGGCCAGATGGAGGTCGATGGTCCCGTCCTCCTCATCTTCGGCTCCGAATCCCATGGCCTCCCCCAGGACTTCCTGGACCGCCATGCTGACAAGGTTGTACGAATCCCCATGCGGAAGACGGAAAGATCCCTCAACCTCTCCAATGCCGTGGCCATTGCCCTTTATGAAGCTCTCCGCCAGCAGGGCTACCCGGGCCTACACTAGTTCTTCCGGGTATTTTCCTGGAGGATGGAGAGGACGACATCGGCTGACCGGGCCATCTGGTCCAGGGAAATGAATTCGTAGACCCCGTGATAGTTGTAGCCCCCGGTGAAGAGGTTGGGGGTGGGAAGGCCCTTGAAGGACAGGCCCGCTCCGTCAGTCCCTCCTCGAACGGGGACAATCTCCGGCTCCAGGCCGACCTTGGCAAAGGCCCGCTTGACCAGGGTGATGATCTCCGGGTGTTCCTCCACTTTTTCCCGCATATTATAATAGCTATCTTTGATTTCCAGCCGGGCCACCGGACCGTGTTTCTTGTTGATATAGGCCAAAGCCCCTTCCATGACCTCCTTCAAGGCTTGGAAGGCCACCCGGTCGTGGTCCCGGATGATGTAGTCCATCTTGGCATGGTCCACTGTCCCCTCCATATGAAGGAGGTGGATAAAGCCCTCCCGCCCCTCGGTGTACTGGGGCTTTTTTTCTGCCGGAAGGAGGCTGTGGAATTCCTGGGCAATCTCCGCTGCGGAAACCATGGTCCCCTTGGCTGAACCCGGGTGGACATTCTTCCCCTCCACCTCCAGCTTGGCGGATGCAGCGTTGAAGGTCTCATATTCAAAGCCGGGCATTTCTCCCCCGTCGATGGTAAAAGCAAAGTCTGCACCAAAGGCCTGGACATCAAACTTGTCCGCCCCTCGCCCGATCTCTTCATCCGGGGTGAAGGCCACCTTGACCGGACCATGAGGGATGGAGGGGTCCTGGACCAGGGTGTCCAAAACATACATGATGATGGCAATCCCCGCCTTATCATCAGCCCCCAAAAGAGTATCCCCCCTGGTGGTCATGAGGGTCTGGCCCACCAGGTCCTTGAGGAAGGGGAAGTCCTCCGGGCTCAGGGATTTCTTGTCATTCAAGGGGATGGTCCCTCCTTCATAGAGGAGGACCTGGGGATCATCCACCTTTCCCGGGGCTTCCGGCGAGGTATCCATATGGGCAATCAAGCCGATCGCAGGGACACCGTCCACATTTCCGGCCAGGCTCCCGTAAACATAACCGTTGGGATCCCGGATGACATCCTTTAGTCCCAGGTCCTTGAGCTCCTCAACCAGGGCCTGTCCCAGGACCCGCTGTCCTTCCGTTGATGGGCAGGTTTCCGACTCCTCATCCGACATGGTGTCGAAGGAAATATATTTTCTCAGCCTCTCTTCCAAACTTTTCATTTTTTCTCCTTCTATTCTTTATCCCGGCCTTAACCAGGTCGATAAAACACAAACAAAACGATCCAATGGTCTATTATACCATCTTCTATCCTCCCTTTTT
>NZ_HE978585.1:1461095-1468740 GCF_000311985.1 Kallipyga massiliensis ph2
AAAACAAAACGATCCAATGGTCTATTATTATACCATCTTCTATCCTCCCTTTTGGTCTTGACCCTCCCGGAAGATCTTTGGTATACTAGCTAGGTCAAATCATCCACTTGCTGGCATAGCTCAATTGGTAGAGCATCTGAATCGTAATCAGAGGGTTGTGGGTTCAAGTCCTATTGCCAGCTTATAAAGAACCGCTTGAAATCAATAGTTTCAAGCGGTTCTTTTGTTCTTGTTCTATGCCGGTGGTGCTACCCATGGTGCTATCGTGAAAAATCATTCATTCTTTCTGTTTTTATCTGTACCATGTGATTTCTTTCAGTACAAATTTACATAGAACGGGCCTACAATCGGCTGAACCGTAGTCTTTTCGTGATATACTACTGTCACCTATTCGAAAAAAAAAGCATATTCCTCCTCTCTTTTTTTAATAACTCACTTTACAATCTTCTAGGAGCTGAGAAAGGGTCACAAACCATGGCAAAAGTATCAGAAGCGCAAAAAAAGTCAACAACATATTTGTGCAACACCTTGTGCATGAGCCTAGCTAATTATTTGACTTAGAACGCCTAAATTTCAATAATGAAGATCAATAGTCTAACTGCTTTGTGCAACACCTTGTGCATCCCTTATCACCAAGATTTTCTTTCACATAATAGTATGGTGAATTTTCTCCGGAATTCCGCAATATTATATAAAGATAGCCTACATAGTGACAAAATTGTCACTATGTAGGCTAATTATGTCACTTCGAAAAGCAAGGGGTAAGACATGAATCTAGGAAAAGAAACGGAAACCATTGAATTCAAAAAGACAACAGGAGAAATCAAAGAGGCGATGATCTCAATATCATCGATTCTTAATAAGCATGGCATCGGAACACTCTATTTTGGTGTAAAACCAAATGGAGAAATATGCGGTCAAGTTGTATCGGAGACCTCACTCAGGGACGTATCAAGATCCGTCTATGAAAACATACGGCCACAGATTTATCCTGCCATTGAAGAAATTGTTCTCGAAGGAAAGCAATTAATCAAGGTGGAATTCAACGGAAATAACACACCCTATTCTGCCGCTGGAAGGTATTATCTTCGGACAGCTGATGAGGATCGGGAAGTGACGCCCGAAGAATTAAAAAGCTTTTTCGTTTCAAACGAATACAAAGAAAGATGGGAAAAATCCCCCTCTACCGCTTCAATAGAACAAGTCGATAAGAAGGCTGTCAAATTGTTTTGGCAAAGGGCTATTTCCGTTGGAAGAATACCAGAGGGAAGATATACTTGCCCAATCATTTTGAAACGGTATGGGCTTGTTAACGGCAATAGACTTAACAATGCGGGTGAGTATCTTTTTGGAATCACTCATCCTGTCTCGTTGAAAGCTGCCATATTTGCTACGAACGAAAAACTCACTTTCCTCGATATGAAGTTATTCGAGAATAATATCTATAATCTTCTTGGAATAGCTGAGGATTATATACTAAAAAACATCCGATGGAGGAGCGAGATCATTGCCACAGAGAGAACTGAGATACCTGAAATCCCCGTTGCGGTAATCAGAGAGGTTCTGGCCAACAGCTTTGCCCATGCCATCTACAACGGCCATACGAATCACGAGATTTGTATACATCCCGGAATGATCACCATCTATAGTCCTGGTGAATATGCGAGCAATCACAAACCGGAAGAGTATATGAGGGGTAATTATGAATCTGTGATTCGCAACGCCACAATTGCCAAAATCCTTTATCTCAACAAGTCAATCGAACAGTTTGGTAGCGGTTTTAAGCGTGTAGGCAGTTTATGTCAAGATGCCGGAATCCGCTTTTCTTATGAGAGTGATAAATTCGGCTTCAAGTTCATCTTGTATAGGCCGTTACTTCAAAGTGACATTCCAAGTGTCACTTTTGATGTCACTTTAAATGGAACCGAAATGGCTGTTCTTGCTATTCTTAAACAGAAGCCGAATTCTTCTCGCAGTGAGATTGCTGATCAAATATCCAAAACGGTAAGAACAGTACAAAGGGCTTTGGATTCCTTGAGAGAAAAGGGGTACATCCGGCGTGTCGGCTCCAAGCAAACACCGAAATGGGATGTGCTGAAATAGAATAGAGATGCCTATTCAAAATTCGGATCCATCCGATCATCGATCACGCAGATCCAGGTGAGCCCGGGATTGAGGACTAAGTCCTCCCCATCCTCGGTCAGGAAACGGGTGGGGGTGGTGTGGTCATCCGGCTTTTCCCAGCGGATGGGAATAACCTTCCCCCCGGTCACATAAAAGCCCTTCCCTTGACCAATGGAGTCGAAGGCCTTGTGGCCCTTATCATCATAGTTGTAGCTGTTGGCATATTGGATGATGACGTTGGTGGATAAGACCGGTTCTTCCGTCCCCTCATCCACCTGGAGGGTCCCCTCCCGATAGCGCTCATAGGCTTGTTTTTCCGGCAGGTACTTGAATTCAATATTGTTGAGCTTGCCTTGATAGTCCAAGATGAAGGACTGGGCGGATTCTCCATGGTCCAGCGGTTCAAAGACCGGGTGGAAAGAAAATCCTACGTCTTTCCCCTCCAGTTGATAGCCCATTTTCTCCGCCTGTTGGAAGGCCTTCTCCAAATTGAAGTAAGAGTCATGGGGTGGCCGTTTCCCGGTTTCCCGATAACGGAAGAAGAGGCCGTCTTCCCCCCTCATCCCTTCCAGGTCATCCAAACTCAAGCGCTTGATTAATTGCAGCCCATCCCATGAGCCGCCGTGGTGGGCATAGATGGCCCCATATTGGTTGGCGATGGTGACGAAGTTGGGACGGGCCGATCGAATGGGACCGACCAGGAAGTCGTTCTGTCCGGGCTTTTGTTCGAAGAGGGCCATGTAGCGGGTAAACTCCCCCTCCACCCTCATCTCCCATACGATGGAGGCCTTGGTCAGGTTGGCCTGGTTACGGGCATAGTATTGGTTGTCAATCATGACCATGATGGGCCGGAGGCCCACTTGGTCTTCTTCGATTTCCAGGCCATTATAAATGGAATAATAAGCTTCTTCCGGCTCCTCTTCCGAGGACACGATGACCGTTTCGGAAGAAATCTCTTCGGAAATTTCTTCGGAAGTAATCTCACTCTTTTTCCCGGAGCAAGCGGTAAAGCTGATCAGAATGAAACAGGCCAAAGCCAGTAAAAATGGGAATTTCTTCATAGTCCCTCCTTTTTTCCTTGCTTATTATAACACAGGAAGGCAAACTATTTCCCGACACTTGCCTATACAGAAAGCGGCCGATGAGTTACAATAGATAAGAGGAAAAGATGATAATTGTGTGGTTTATAGGCTTCCTATGGACCGAAAACTCTTAAGGAGGAAGACATGACAGAACAGAAATCCAGCCAGTACAAGGATCATGAAAATACAAAAACCTACGAGGAAAATAACTCGGTAATCAACAATAATCCCCGCACCGATGAGAACCAGACGAAAACCGCCATCAACCGGAATAAGGTTCCCGGTGAAGAAGAAGAGTAAACAACGATCCTTTGATTAGGGGCTGGAGGAGAAGGTCTATCCCTTTCTCCTTCAGCCCTCTTTTTTTGACAAGAAAAAAGAACCCGGCAGAAATGCCGGGTTCTTTTGTCACATTAGACTTCTTTTCGGTTAACCTGGTTGACTGGATTCCCCTAGGTCCTATTTCAGCTCATCCTCCACTGCCTTGGAAATAGCCCCATCAAGGCCAACGATGGTGATCTTCTTATAGCCAGCCTTTTTGATCTGAGCCTTGGTTTCAGCAGGCAGAAGGTCACGCTTGGAAAGAAGGACAGGGGCATTGAGCTTTCCTGCGACGGGGCCAATGACCAGAGCATCAGCAAAATTCTGCCCCGAAGCCAGGAAGGCTCTATCAGAATTTTCGAAGAAGCGTGAGGCGACGAGGGCAGCCGTCTCATAACGGTTGGCCCCACCTACACGAGCTTCAAGTTTGGGCAATTTGGCCTCAAGAGCCTTGGAAACAGCGGCATCACCACCGACGATGGTGACCCCCTCCACTTTCAGGTCGGCAAGGGCCTTGGCGGTCGCTTCAGGAACTTGGTTGGGCTTGACCAAAAGTATGGGCTGGCCTTCCCTGGCCGCATAGGCGGAAATGGCCAAGGCATCCGCAAAGTCCTGACCGGTAGCAACCACTGCCTTGGAGGAATTCTTGCTTAATGCGACAACCTGCTTGGCGATAAGGGCAGCAGTTTCATAGCGGTCCTTGCCGCCGATCCGCTCTGCCGAGCCGGCGATGGCCTTTGCCTGATCCATGGCCTTTTGAGAAACCGCATTATCCCCACCAACAACAAGGACTTGACGTGCGCCTAAACGCTTGATTTCACCGGCAACACGAGCATCCAGCTGGTCGGTTCCTGTCAGAAGGATGGGCGCATTCATCAGCTTTGCTAAAACGCCGGCTGTAAGAGCATCGGGATAATCATCCATCCGGGCCAGAATTACAGTATCCGCTTTTTCAAAGAATTTTGAAGATACCTTACCCGCAGTATCTATCCGGTCCTCGCCACCAATACGGTCCGTATTATTGTCGGAGGGATTCGGTTGATTACCACCCTTAATGGGACCTCTCAGGTAGATTTTATCCACAGGGTTAATAATGGTGGTCTTTTCTTCAAAAGTTTTCAGAACTTTTTCCCCACCATTACCATCAAGTACATAGTAATAGGGCGTCTTGGTGATTTTCTTGCCCAATTGACCCTCTTGCTTCAGCTTAACTTCCCCTTCTTTCAGGCTTGGGTCAAATTCATAAACGGTGGAATAGGGAATGTCTTCAGTGACTTCCTTACTTCCTTCTTTAATTTTGGAGGAAAGTGTTAAAGTCCATCCCTTGAGATCATCACCTTCCACCGTTAATTGATAGCGTTCATCCAGTTCTGTCTTACGGTTGCCTGTAAATTCTGCAATGAGATGAAAGGTCTTATACTTACCGGAATAGGGGCTAAATGGCTCTAATTCACTCTGAAAAATAGCACGATAGAAAGATTCAGCCCTATTCTCTGACCAAACCGGCACATCCCCTTCCCGGAATAGCAAAGTTTTTTGAATCACCTTTCCGTTTTTCCTGCTTTTCGCAATCTCGGTGACTTCTTTTCCATCCTCTTCCCTTGTTACGGTTGCCCGATAAAGGATGGGCATGGCACCTCTGTCTTCATCAAGGATAATGGAATTCTCTGCGATTTTTGCCTGTGTTTTCGTCTCCATGTTTTGTTGAAGCATGTAGCTTAGGCTTTCATCACCGCCACTGGTCGCATAAATCGTATTTCCCGAATAAATCGGAACAAAGATCGAGTAAATCGTACAATCGGTATATTTATTATTTTTATTATCGGTAATTTCATCCACGGGTACTGTGATTCTCGTTTCCTCTCCGATTTTACCCGAATAGGTTAACTGTGAATAAAGACCGGTATGAACCTGTCCATCTTCTCCGGTTCCTTTGAATTCAATGAAAAATGCAAAAGAAACCGGTTTTCCTTCATCCTCGGGATTGTAATATCCCTTTCCCATATCATAATGATGCCAGTAAAAGCTGACATCCTGCGTCTTTCCCGCTTTTGCTACATCCGTGGTTAAAAATGTGCCAAGGACCATAACCAGAGCGAGAATGAAGCATAGTAGCTTATTCCCAAAACGTTTCATCAAAAAATCCTCCTTCATCTTTTTTAACAAAGTACCTTTGTAACCTTATTGTATCTTTTTGTATAGCGACTAGTCAATTGTTCTTACTAAAAAAAATATCAATCTTGGTCTTTTAACTTTGCCTGGGCTTTTTCCATAAATTTTTCAGGGTTGATGATAAAGCGCTGGTGGATCCCCTCTCCAATCTTCTCATGTCGGTCAAAGGCTTCCACGTGGAAGACCAAGCGCTTGCGGTCGATTTCCACCAGCTCGGACTTACAGGTAATCTCCTCCCCGACCGGAGAAGCAGCCAGGTGTTTAACGTCAATGGCAATGCCTACGGTATCATTATCCGGACCGATTTCACCGGCCACGGACTCCAAGCAGGTAGCTTCCATCAAAGCCACCATGGAGGGGGTGGCATAGACCGGAAGGAGGCCGGATCCTAGGCGGTCAGCCGTATTTTCCTTAGTCACCACTTCCTTCTTTTCTCCCAAAATTCCCAAGTCCATATCATTTCCTTTCTATATCTCTATATGTTATTACTATTCCTATGACAATTATTATATGGCCTTCTCTCATTTTTTCCAGCCTTCCCATGGACATTTGCTTTTTCTTTTCGTATCCTAGTTTTGTTCATGAAATGCAGAAATCCCACAACAGAAAGGATTCAAAATGACCTTTAATAAAGATGCCTATCTCGATTATAAAGACCAAATCCTCCAAAATGCCCAGGATCTCCTTGCCATCCCCTCCCCCTCCGGCTATGGAAAGGCGGTTACCGACCACCTGATGACCCAACTGGCCGACATGGACATTGAGGCGGTGAAAACCCTCAAGGGCGGTGTATTAGCCCATATTCCGGGCAAAATATCCGGAAATGGTATCCTCCTCCAAGCCCATGTGGATACCCTAGGCGGTATGGTCCACGCCATCAAGGAGACCGGGGGAATTCAGATCACACCCATTGGTGGCCTCAACCCCAGCAACACGGAAACGGAGAATGTCACCATCCTGACCCGGTCCGGAAAGACCTATGAAGGGACCTTCCAACTGGAAAATGCCTCTGTCCATGTGAATAAGGATTTCACAACCACCCAGAGGAACTGGGAGACCATGGAGGTAGTTATAGATGAGGACGTCAAGGAGGATGAAGACGTCAAGAAGCTGGGCATCCAGGCCGGGGACTACGTCTTCTTTGAACCCCGGACAAGAATCACCAAATCCGGCTATATCAAGAGCCGGTTCCTGGATGACAAGTTATCCGCCGCCATCCTCCTTGCCTATCTCAAATACTTAAAGGACCAAAAAATCACCTTATCCCGGGACCTCTATATCCACTTCACCATCTACGAAGAAGTGGGCCACGGCGGCTCCCACCCCTTCCCCGAAGGAGTGACGGAGGTCTGGTCGGTGGATATGGGCTGCGTGGGCGAAGGCCTGAACTGCCGGGAAAAACAGGTCTCCATCGCCGCTAAGGATTCCGGCGGTCCTTATAACTATGAACTGGTCTCTCGCCTGATTGAATTGGCCGAGAAATACAATATTGACGCTGCCGTGGACATCTATCCCTTTTATGGCAGCGATGTAGAAGCCACCCTGGCTGCCGGTCACGACTTCCGCCATGCCCTCATCGGCCCCGGCGTCTATGCCTCCCACGGCTATGAACGGTCCCATATCGATGGAGCTGGCAATACTTTCCGGCTGATCCAAGCCTATTTGGAGGATTAATCGCCCCCCTAAAGCAAAACCCGAGAGCGATTGCTCTCGGGCTTCTTATTTGGCGATTTCCTACTCTCCCAGGTCGTCTCCAACCAAGTACCATCGGCGTAAAGAGGCTTAACTTCTGTGTTCGGAATGGGAACAGGTGGATCCCTCTTGCTAAAATCACCATATGAAGAATGAACAACGTCATTCTTATTTCACCTTGCATTCAAATAGTAAAAGATATTTCTGGTCAAATTCACGAGTAATTAGTATCAGTCAGCTTCATACATTACTGT
>NZ_HE978586.1:0-21503 GCF_000311985.1 Kallipyga massiliensis ph2
GTGGCAGGTTCCTTACGTGTTACTCACCCATCCGCTACTTTCCTCTCTCTGTCGTCACCCGAAGGTTCTGTCAAAAAGATTCTCGTTCAACATGCATGTGTTATGCACGCCGCCAGCGTTAATCCTGAGCCAGGATCAAACTCTCAAATAAATTCGAGAGCCATATTCTGACTCTAAAAATCAATATACATTGAATGTGATACTCAAGTTCATTGATTGCTATTCTGTTTTGAAAAGATCGCGTCACTCGAGGTGACCTATATAATCTCGCACTTCAAAAAGGTCTTGTCAAGGAAAACTGGAAATTATTTTCTAAAATCCGGTTTTTTTGACCTCCCTTTTTCAAGGGCCATTAAACATAATACACGCCGAAGGCTGACTTGTCAAACTTCAAAGTCAAAAATATTAATCCCGGTAACGGGGTCCAGCTTCCGGTCGACCTTCCCATCATGTTCAGTAATAAAGAGTTCACAGGTCACAGAGATATGGACCTCTTTCACATGGCCTCCGAAGCACTCTCCTTTTTCATTGCAGATGCTGATATGGAGGTGGGGATAAAATTCCCCGTCCTTGGTGGTTATATTCCCAAGAAGGGAGAGGATTTCAGCAGAAAAGGTGAAGTGGTGCTCTTTAAAGGTCATATCCTCTAAAGAAAAAGCTCCCAGGCGGACATCATTAATCGCTCCGATTCCCCGGATGTCGGCCATGGTGATCTTTTCTTTTTTTGCAATTTCTTCCAAACAAGCAATGACTTCTTCCCCCCGGTCAATCCGGCAAACCAGGGTCTTTCCAAAACGACGATAGTCCACAATAATCTCCTTTCATTCTTTCAAGCTGAGTCATGCCCACTTCTATTATTGAACAACCAGGTCCTCTTCCCCGGGATAGGGGTAGACCTGGTAGGGGGTGTTGAGTTCTACCTTCTCCAAAAGATGGACAAGTTCTTCCATCTTGGGCCGAAGAAGCTCGACCATATCCCGGCAAATCTGCCGATCCGAGTCTTCCTGAATGATCTCATTGGTGAGCTTTTCCAGGTCCAGACTCAGCGCGTCGATCTCATCCATAAACCGGGCATTGAGGTCGGCCCGCCTTTTGGCGGAATGAGCCCTCTCCCCTTCCGCTAGGCGGTCCAGGGTCAACTGGTAGTCGGCCAGGGCGGGATAGACCTTCTGGGAGGCCATCCGGGTCAGGATCCGGGCCTGGATTTTGACCAGGTGGATGAACTCCCTGGTCAAGATGTCCTGGCGGGCCTTGAGCTCCACCCGATTTAAAATATCAAAGGGTTCCAAGAGGGCTATTGTTTGGGGGTCGGTCAGGATGGGGACGGTGTCGATGTAGTTGTCGGACCGGTAGAGCTTCCGTTTGTCCGCCTCTTCCACCCAGGCCTCCGTATAGGCATCCCCGTCAAAGAGGATGCGGGCGTGGGCCACAGCAATCTGATGGACAATCTCCAGGACCACCCGATGGAGGTCACTGGCAGAATGGACATGGGCCGCTTCCAGGTCATCCCCGATTTCCCGGAGGGCCTGGGCCATGGCGGCATAGATGGCGGTATTCAGGAAGGAGGCGTTTTGTGAAGAACCCAGCATCCGGAATTCAAACTTGTTCCCGGTGAAAGAAATGGGAATGGTCCGGTTCCGGTCGGTGGCCTCCACCTTCTGGCCGGCCAGGTTGATGATGGGTTCAATATAGGTTGTCAGTTCCACCGGGGAGATGTCCGTCGTTTCCACCAAGTTCATGAAAAGCTTGTGGAGGGGGGCGCCCAGGTAGACCGAAGTAATCGTCGGCGGGGCCTCAAAGCCGCCCAGGCGGTGGTCATTGCCCTCGCAGGAGGAGACCATCCGCAAGAGGACTTGGTGGCGGTCGCAGGCCATGATGAAAGCGGCGATAAAGACCAGGAATTGGAGGTCTTCCGGCTGATGGTCGCCCGGGTCAAAGAGGTTGTCACCTGTGGAGGTCAGGAGGGAAAAGTTGTTGTGCTTTCCGGATCCGGACATCCCGCTGAAGGGCTTTTCATGGAGGAGGCAGACCATGTCATGTTGGAGGGCTACCCGCTCCAAAATATCCATTACCTGCATATTTTGGTCAATGGTCGTTACGGATTCATCGAAAGTGGACGAAAATTCATACTGGCCGGGGCCCACCTCATTGTGCTCAATGTCGGCATAGATTCCCAGCTTCCAGCACTCCTCATTGACATCGTTCATGAAGGCCTGGACCCGGGGGTTGATCCGACCGGCATAGGTTTGGTCGTACTCGCCTCCCTTGGGAATGTCCGAGGAAAAGAGGACCCGCTTGCAGAATTTGATATCCGGTCGCTTGTCCGCCTCTTTCCGGTCAAGAAGGAAGTACTCCTGTTCCAATCCCAACATGGGTTTGACAAAGTCGACTTTCTTGCCCATGAGCCGGAGGACCCGGCAGGCCTCCTTATCCAGGGCCCGGATGGACTTGATTAAAGGAAGCTTGAGGTCCAGCTTCTGACCGTTATAGGAAATAAAAACCGAGGGAATATAGAGAATATTGCCTCGGACAAAAGCATAGGAGGTGATATCCCAAAAGGTATAGCCCCTGGCTTCAAAGGTGTCTCTCAAGCCCCCGTTGGGGAAGGAGGATCCATCCGTCTCCCCCTGGAGGAGGGACTTGCCGGAGAACCGGTCCATAGGACGGCCATCTTCTCCCTTTTGGAGGAAGGAAGAATGCTTTTCTGCCGTCTTCCCGTTTAGGGGTTGGAACCAGTGGCAGAAGTGGGTAGCCCCCCGCTCGATCGCCCAGGTTTTCATAGCATGGGCAATGGCATCCGCCACCTCCCGGTTGATGGGACGCTCTTTTTCACAGGCCTCCTGCCAGGCCCGGAAGACCGGCTTGGGCAGGTAGTCCCTCATTTTTTCCCGGTTAAATTGGTTCTCGGCAAACTTCTCCAAGACTCTTTCGTTGGACATGGCTCCTCCTACATCCGCTTATAGCGGTCGATGTTTTCCTTGGATAGGAATTCATAGGCTTGGTTGATTCTCTGGAATTTCTCTGTCGCCCCGGCTTCCTTATTGATATCGGGATGGTATTTCTTGGCCAGCTTTCGGTAGGCCAACTTGGCCTGGTATTCATCCGTATCGTAGGGGATGCCCAGGGTATCGCAGGCTTCCTTATATTTTTTCTTAAAATCGTCAAAGGGGTTGTAGGCCCCCTGCTGGCGCTGGCGGTTCTGGTAGCCCTCATACCCTCCCTGGGTATAGCCCTGGCCCCCGGTCCGCCCATAACCCTGACCGCCGTAGCCGGACTGGCGGTAGAACTCCCGGAAGATTTCTTCCCAGCGGGCATTCTGGGCCTCCTGGGCCCGACGGCGGGCCTCTTCTTCTTCCTTCATCTTCTGTCTCCGGTAGGCCGGACCATAGTGGGAAAAGTCCTTCTTGGAGTCCTTGCCCAGGCGGTAGTAATCGGCCTGGTCATAAAGATATTCCGTGAAAATATAACGGCCATAATCCAAAAAAGAGACGAAAGTCATTCCCAAGAAGGGAAAGAGGACCAGGACCATCATAAAAATCAAAAACCGGGGATTAATAAAAGGGATAAGGAAGATGCCCCCGGAAAAAATGGTAAAGCCAAAGCAGGTCAGGAGGGGGAGGAAAAGCTGACGCACCCCTTCAACCAGGCCGACAGCAGCGGACAGGATCCTGATCAGGCCCCCAAAGACCAGGTCGATGAAGCGGGCCAGACCGAATAACAGGTTTCCCCATATTTTTTTCATGGGACCTCCTTATGGTAAAATTCAAGGGATAGAAAGCCAAGCAAAAGAGCCAAAGCTTGGAAATACTCGATTTTTATTGTAGCACTCAATATCGATAATAATATGAAAAAAAGGAGGCTTTGGTCAAGTATGGAAGGGTCCAATATGAGGAAGATGGAGACAATTTTTATCACCGGGGGATCTCGGGGAATCGGCCGGGCCACCGCACTCCGGATGGCCGGTCCGGACCGAAAGCTGGCCCTCCTCTATCGGCAACATGAGGATGAGGCCCAGGAAGTGGCTGCCCTCTGCCGGGAAAAGGGGGCTGAAACCCTCCTCCTCCAAGCCGACGTTTCAGACTTTGATGGGCTTTCCGAGGCCTTTGGTCAAGTCAACCGGACCTTTGGAGGGGTGGATGTCCTGGTCAACAATGCCGGCGTCTCCACCTATGGCATGGTCCAGGACATCACTCCTCAGGAATGGAACCGGGTCTTCTCGGTTAATGTGAATGGCTATTTTTACGCCACCAAGCTGGCCCTCCCCCATATGGTCGACCAAAAGTGGGGGCGGATTATCAATATCTCCTCCGTTTGGGGGATGGTTGGCGCCTCCTGCGAATCCCTTTATGCGGCGACCAAGGGGGCCATTATCGCCTTCACCAAGTCCTGTGCCAAGGAGCTGGCCTATTCCGGCATCACCTGCAACTGCATCGCCCCCGGCATGGTGGACACCCCCATGATGGAGGAGTTGGATGAGGAATCCATCCGGGTGGCCCTCTCCGAAATTCCCCTGGGCCGAATGGTTAAGCCGGAAGAGGTGGCCCTTTGGGTGGACCATTTCGCCTCCAAGGAAGCGGAGGCCACCACCGGCCAAGTTCTTTCCCCCAACGGAGGCTGGATTATTTAGTCAGGTCCAGGCGGTCAGCCCTGCCGTGGCGGACCCAGTAGAGATAGGCCTCCACCACCGGCTTGCCCAGGGCCTTTTCCAGGGCCAGGGCGTAAAGCTTAACCTGGTCGGTGTAGCGGTCCTTGACCATGGTCCGGTCGGTTTTGAAATCCAAAAGGAGGAGACCTTTCTTCCCCTCCCCGGTCTCTTCCAGGTCCACATACAAGTCCATACGACCATCGATGGTGAGGGTCCCCTCACCATATTGACCTTCCCCGGGACGGAGCCCCGGTGGGAGGTCTTTTTCTTTGATCCGGAGGGTGAAGGCCTCCTCCCGGTGGACAGCCGGTCCCATAGCCCAGAGTCGTTTCCCTAAGGGAGAGTGGTAGAAACGGAGGACTTGGTCAAGGTCAATGCCTGCCACCTCCTCTTGAGTAAGATAGGCCCGGTCGACCAGTCCCCTGATTTCTCCTTCCAGTTCTTCCGGACTATAGGGCCGGATGGGGAGGGCTTGGAGGATGTTGTGGATGATGGACCCGTAGTCAGCCCCCTGAAATTTTTCGGTGGTCCGGAGAAAGTCCGGGACAGTTAGGGGGTCGCTTTGACCGGATTGACCTTCTCCGGGTCCCCATCCCCTTAGTCCGGTCTCTTTCTCCCGGGAAACCAGCTCGGTCACCGATTTTTTAATGGGCTGGACCCGACCTTGGGAGTCGGGATAGGTGAAGGTCATGATTTCTTCGGCCTGGCTCCAGAGGTCCCCAAGTTCCCCATCCTCATCTTGGCCCTGGTCCATAGCCTCTCCGGTTTCCGGACTTTCCCCGTCCCATGGCCGGTAGGCCCCTTCCTCTTCAATGACCAGGGAAAACCCATCCTTGGGGCGGCCATCCTCAAGACGGTCGTCCGAGAAGGCGGACCCTTCCGGGAGCCGGATAGCCCGGTTTTTCAGGTCCTGGCCGATGGACCCTCGGGCCCGGGTCCAGGCGGACCGGTCATGGCGGAGGAGGGTGATGAGCCAGTCCTGGTAGGACCGGCCCTGGTCCAGTTCAAATTGGACCTCTTCCTCATTTCTGGCCAGGGGGCGGAGGAAGGCCTCCGCCAGGTCCTTTCCCCCGCCGATCAGAACCAGGCGGGAGATGGCCCGGGTCAGGGCCACATAAAAGATCCGGACTTCCTCATCCCTCTCCCGGTCCAACTGGCGGGATTTGTCCAGATCTAAGCGGATGGATGGGCCTTCCAGGATTTTCCCGGTCTCCGGGTCCTCCCGGCGGTCAGCCAGGCTCAGCCCTTCTTCGGTGGAGAAGGAGTAGGGGTCGGATGACTTCCCGTGGAAACGTGCGGCCAGGTCAGCGACGACCACCACCTTGGCATCCAGACCTTTGGACCCGTGGATGGTCATAAGGCGGACGACATTGTCCGACTCGGAAAGGTCGTTGGCGGGGTTCATCCCCTCCCCTCCCGACCCGGTCTCCTCCTCCAGCCGGCGGATCATCCCGGTTAGGTCGGACCGGCCTTCCCCTTCATAAAGCTCGGCATAGCGGAGGAGAACATGGAGGTTTTCTTTCCGCTCTCCCCCATGGTCCAGGGCCTGGACATAGTCATAAAATCCTGAAGACCGGAAGACATAGGCCACGAAGTCCGCCAGGGGCATGAGGTCCTGGGCCTTGCGGAAGCCGAGGATCTTGGACCAAAATTCCAGGGCCTGGTCCCGAAGGGCTTCATAAGACAGACCGGTGGAGGCCATGTCCTCGTCGACCTCCTCTTCTTCCAGAAGAGCGAAAAAGGCATCCGAAAATGACCCTCGAGGGTAGAAGATCCGGACGGAGGCCAGGTCATCATCCGACCAGCCACCAATATAAGAAGATAAAACGGAAAGGAGGGGGAGGTCCTCCCGGGCATTGTCGATGACCTTGAGGAGGTTGAGGGCGATGGAAAGCTCCGTTGCCTCCATATCCACGGACCCCAGGTCGGTATGGGTGGGAATCCCAAAATAGCGAAGGACATAGTCATAGTTCAGGCTGGCAATATTCTTCCGGAAGAGGACTGTAATATCCCGGTAGTTGTGGTCCGGACTTTCCGCTAGATATTTTTTGATCCAACGGGCCAGGTAGAAGGCCCCGGCAGGCTTTTCGTTGATGTACTCCTCCCCTTCTCCGGTGACCTCATCTTCCTCGTCCTCTTCCTCTTTTTCCTGATTCAGGAGGACCAGCTCCACCTGCCCGGGGAGGATTCCCTTTTCCCAGTCTTCCTTGGCCCTCTCCCGGGCAGGAAGGTTGACCCGCCCCCTCTGGCCCGGCGACCGGTAGAGGACCTCCCCCCGTTCGGGAACCATGAGGGGATCGAAGACGGCATTGATGAAGTCCAGGACATTTTTCTCCGACCGGAAGTTATAGGTCAGGAAGAGGGCCAGAGACCGGTCATCTCCTTCATCCTCATAGGCCGCCATCCGGGCTAAGAAGTTCCTGGGCTGGGCCTTGCGGAAGGCGTAGATGGACTGCTTGATGTCCCCCACAAAAAAGAGCCTTCCCCGGTCTCCCGCCAGCCTCTCGATGATCGTATTCTGGAGGTCGGAGGCATCCTGGTATTCATCGAAGTAGATAGATTGGTAGCGGTCCTGGAATTCTTTCCGGAGATCTTCCATGTCGAGAAGGCGGACCATGAGGTGTTCCATATCATCAAAGGAGATGGCCCGGTTTTCCTTTTTCAGGGCCTGGAGGCGGGACTTGTAGTCCAGGGCCAGGTCAACCAGGATGGTCAGGGAGGCCTTGATCCTCTCCCCTTCTTGGGCCAGGACTTCCTTTTCGGCCTTTTTCACCGCTGCTAGCAGTTCTTCCTTCCGCCGGCGTAGGCGGTCCCGGCTTTTCTTGAAGCTGTCCTTGATGGCCACAGCCTCTTCCCCGTATTTTTTCGAGACCGTCAGGGCTTTAAAAGTTGGGGGGCTTTGGATAAGGGAGGGATCGCCGGAGAAGTAGGCAAGAACCGCCTCCTGGTAATAGGCCGACTCCCCTTCCAGGGCCTCCACATAGGCCCGTCCAAGACCGGGGTCGACAGCCCCCAGATCCTCCTCGGCCTGGGACAGAAAGATCTCATATTCCTTGATGAATGACGTCAAAAGAGGGAGGACCAGAAAATCCCGGTAGGCCTGAAAATTTTCTTCAACCTCCTCAGGGCTCCCCAAGCGGTCGATCCGGGCCCTGGCCCAATCTTCAGGTTCGCTGACCTGGTCCATGCAGGCGACCAGGCGGTCGATCATGGCCCGTAGGGGGGCATCGGTCCGACGGTTGGACATGCCGTAAGCCTCGATAAAGGCCATGACCTCCGGGTTCCTCTCCGTATAGACGGATTCCATGAGGTCATCCATGGCCCGACCCTTGAGTTCGGCCAAGGCCTTGGCTTCAATGATGTGGACCCCCGGATCCATGCCTAGGCGGTCAAAATGCTCCTGGATCTTCTCATAGCAGAAGGCATGGAGGGTTTGGATGTTGGCGGAGGCCAGGCTGTTGACCTGGTCGAAGAGCCGGTAGCGGGCTTCCGGAGTTAAGGGGGACTCCCTATCCGCCCTAAGGGCTCCGGTCAGGGCTTCCCGGATCTTCTCTTTCAGGGAATTGGCGGCCTTGTTGGTGAAGGTCACAATAAGCATATTCTTGAGGGATTGCCCATCGTCCAGGATTTCCCGGATGACCCGCTCCACCAGGACAGCCGTCTTCCCCGCCCCGGCCTGGGCGGAGACGAGGAGGTTGCGGTCTCTCTCCTCCACCACCTTTTTTTGTTCCTCCGTGAATTGGACTTGGGTCATTCCACCCTTCCTTTCCATTCGTTGATCGGGACGGTTTCCAGGGTTCGGAAACGACCGAACTGGCCCCGGGGCTCGAACTTGCAGATGGACCGATAGTTACAGTAGGCGCAGGGGGTCTGCTTGGTCGCCGTCCGGTAGGGGGCGATGTCGATCTTCCCCAACCGTCGGTCCCGGTCCAGCTGGCTGGCCTTTTGGAGGGCCTCATCTAGAATCCGGTCCATCTGGTCGACCGTAAAGATCCGGGCTTGGACGGACCCTGCCCCCTCCACTTTTTCAAAACGCCCATCTTCTTTCCGGCGAAGGACGGCCTGGGAAGCCCCCAGCTTGTAAATATCGCTCTGCTTGGTGGTCTTCTTTTCCACCATCCGGCTGTCCATGGCCCGGAAGGCGGGATCCTCATCCACCATGATCCCATCCAGGCGGAGGCTGCCCAGAAAATTCCTCCCCTTATCTTTGATGTACTGGTCCAGGCTCTTGGCATCCCCCACCTTGATGATGTCCTCCGGTCTCAGGCTCATGTAAAAGAAACCGAAGGGCCTGGCTTTCCGGGTAACCGCCTTCAAATAAAGGGCCAATTGGAGGTCCAGGCCGTAGAGAAGACGGGTTAAATCAAAGGGTTTATTCCCGCTCTTGTAGTCGATGACCTGGCGGAAAATCTCCCGGTCGGGTCCCTCCCCGACCAGGACCTCATCCACCCGGTCAATCCGACCCTGGAGGAGGCTGGCCTCCCCCGCCGGAGTCCGGCCGATCAGGAGACCCGGGAAGGCCCTCCCCGGTCCAAAGGAAAGCTCATGGCGGAGGGCGGCGAGTTGGGCCCCCTTGACCTGGTGGAAGACCTGCTTATGGCTGTCCATGAGGCTCTTTTCCGTCAAGGACAAGAGGTAGGCGTTTTTGGGGTCCTCCCGCTTGATTCGGTCAAGAAGGCCAATTTGGGTCTCTCGATAGGCCTCCAAGGCCCTATTGAAGGAAGCCTCTTCCGTTAAACCATCCAATTCCTGCAAGTGGTCGCCTAAAAAAGCGGACCAAGCCGACAGGCTGTCATGGAGGAGGTTTCCCAGGTCCAGAGCGTCAAATTCCAAAGTCCGTGGCTCCTTCACCCGGAGGATGGACCGGACGAAGGACTGGTAGGGGCAGGCTGCATAGGTCTCCAAGCCGGTCGCTGAGATGACCCGGTCTCCGGAAAATAGGGCGGACCGGACCTCCTCACGAAGAGGAGGCCGGTCATTGGTGTAGTGGAGGGCCCGGCCCACCAGACCCAGGTCCCTGGGCCAGGGGGTCCGGTCCATGAGGGAGAGGATACGCTCCGCCTTATCCTTTTTCCCTTTCTTCTCCTCATCCGCCTCGGAGGAGGCCTCCTCCCGAAGGGCATCCGGGAGAAGGGCCAGGCGGAGGGTACGGGAATAGAGGGCATCTTCCAAGCTGAAATCAGCGACAAAGTCGATCTCTTTTCCGGCCGCCTGGGCCAGGCCCTGCATCCAGTAGGAGGGCCTCAAGCTCTCGTTCCCCCGGTTGAGCTTGGACGTAAAGACATAGAGATGGCTGCCCACCTTTCGGAGGGCGGAATAAAAGTTCAGCCTCTCCTCCTCCGCCCGGAAATCCGGCATGGAGGGGAGGAAGAAGCCCCTCTCCCGGAAGGATTCCTTCTCCAAAGGGGTAAAGAGACCCTGGGTTGGGACCGCCTGAGGGAGGTTCTTATCGTTGACCCCCAGCATAAAGACATAGGGCCGGGTCCGGACCCTGGACCGGGTCAGGCTGGAGATAACCACCTGGTCCTGGTAGGGAGGGATGACCCCCAGCTTCATCTCCGATAGGCCTTCTTCCAGAATTTTGAGATAAACGGAGGCGGTGACTTCCCGGTCTCCACCGATAATGACTGTGGTATTTAAGAGGTCCATGACCTGGTCCCAGAGCTGGAGGTGGACCTCAAGGGCCTCTCTACTCCCCTCCTCTTCCAGGCTCTTGCCATAAGCCAAGAAGGAGGTTTTAATGAGATCCTGGGTTAAAAAGAGATAGACCCTTTTCGCTCGGTCACGGATGGGGGCCTTGTCATCCCCCCCGCGAAGGATGGCCAAGGCTTCCTTGATTCTCTCCTGGACTGACCGGGCAACCAAGGTATGGTCGGCCAGGCGTGCAGCTTCCTCCTCCTGGCCTCTTTCGATCAGGGCATGGGAAAAGACCGGGTCCATGGTGAAGAAATCTTCACAGTCCAGGGTCCGGCCCATGATTTTCCGTTGGCTGATATAGGATTGGTAAATTTCAATTTCCCTGTTGGATAGGCCCAGCATGCCTGACTTTAGGAGGCGGAGGTAGGCCGATACCGTGGGCCCTTTTTCTACCACTTCCAAGCCGGCTTCCAGAAGTTTCATGAGGGGGTGGAAGTGGACCGACCGCTGATCATCGTCAAAAAAGGGGATATCCTCGCCTTCCAACTTTTCCCGGAGAAAGCCCCGGTATTCCTCCTGGTCCATGAGGATGACCTGGATGTCCTTATACCGGGCGCCATGGTCCAGGACCAGCTTCCGGATTTCCAGAACCAGGCCGTCAACCTCGCTTTCCGTTTTCCGGTATTCCCTCAAGGTCAGGGGAAAGTCCCCATCGGGAACCATGGGAGTCCGGTAGGAGAAGACGGAGGAAGCCAGATAACCGAAGGGATCGCTGGGGTCCTTTTCAGCCGGAATGATCTCCACCCGGCCACCCCTGTCCCGGGCCAAACCCTTGACCTGGCCCAAAAAGCGGAGGGAAAGAGCGAAGGCGCCGGCATCGGGAGCTAGGCGGTCCAGACCTGCGGAAAGGGCCTGGTCAGGGGTCCGGTCATCCGCCCGCAATAGTTCCCGGGCCAAGTCGATGTCCAAAAGCATAGAAAGGTCGACGGGGCCCAGGCTCAGGAGGGATTCCAGGGCATAGACTTCCGTTTTCGAAAGGGAATGGAAATGCTCAAAGAAAAACCCGGTCCGGGGAAAGAAGGCTCCCCCTCCCTTCTTTCCATCCCTGACCTGGCAGAAGGCCTTGCGGAGGCGGTCATCCTCATCATCCAGACGACCGGCTAAAGACCCTTCATAGGAAGCCATCATCCGGGCCGTCTCCAGGAGCTTTTCCCGGGAGAGGGAGTCGGGGTCCATAGTCTCGGCCATGGCGGACAGGTCCTCTGGGCCGATCCCATATTCCTTAAACTCCCGGATCTGGTCAGCTAAAAGGGCCAGGAATCCCGGCCCCCGCACTTCTTTATTAAAAACCTTCCAGTCCTCCCCCTCTTCTTCAAGCAGGAGGCGGAGGACCATCTTTTGCCCGTCTCCGGAAAGGAGGAGGTCCTTCCGCCCCTGACCTTCTTCAAAAATATCCCGGGCCAGGGAGGAGAAGGACTTGACCTGGAGGCGGAGGAGGGAGTCCCGGTGGAAAAAGTCAAAAAGGGCCTGCTCCGCCTCTACCGTATACTGGTCGGGCACCAGGAGGATGGCCTTATTGTCCGGATACTCAAGCCATCTTCCGATAGACCGGTAGAGGGAGGCAGCTGCCGCATCCGGCTGGCGGGAGAGGTGGACACGGAGGGGGTTCAAATCTCCGCCTCCCAGGCCAGGTCGAGGACCAAGCGGGCTGCCCCGATCATCCCCGCCTGGTTGCCCAGGCTGGCCTTGACAATGGGTGTTTCTTTCAGTCCCTTAAAGGCATAGTGGCGGTAGCGGGTCCTAACGGGGTCGAGGAAAATATCTCCTGCCTCGGAGACCCCGCCCCCGATAACAATTTCTTCCGGGTCCAGAACTGCAGAGATGATGGCCAGGCCCCGTCCCAGGTACTCCCCGGTTTCTTCAACAATGTGCTGGGCTAAGGGATCACCAGCCTTGGCGGCATCCACGATATGCTTGGCGTTGAGGTCTTTGACCCGTCCCAGACGGGAGGGAATCTTCCCCTCTTCCAGGCCTTCCTTGGTCCGGCGGATGATTCCGCTGGCCGAAGCCACCAGCTCCAGACAACGGTGGCCTCCGCACCCGCATTCTTTCTCTAAGTCATAGTCAAGGAAGGGGATGTGGCCAACTTCTCCGCCGGCCCCATGGGCCCCCTGAACCAACTTACCGTCGATGATGACTCCACCCCCGATCCCCGTCCCCAAGGTAACCAGGATCAAGGACCGGACGTGGGAGCCGGCCCCCTGCCAGAGCTCGCCCATCGCCGCAACATTGGCATCATTATCCAGAACAATGGGACAGGTGAAATAATTTTCCAGAATATCGACAACCGGGACCCGTCCCCAGCCCAGGTTGACCACATTGGTGACCACTCTTTGTCCCTCAACCGGCCCCGGGATTCCAATGCCGATCCCCTTAAGATCCTCCAGATCCCCATCGCTTTCTACCAGTCGAAGGGCTTCCTTAGCCAGGCCCTTGAGGAAGTCCTCGGGACTCACTTCGCGAGAAGAGCGAAAAACGCCTTCCTTCCTCTTGGTCCCATCCAAGGAGAAAAGGCCCATTTTTACCGTTGTTCCGCCAATATCAACCCCTAAAATTTTTTTCATCTTTTTCCCTCCGATCTTTCCTCCATTTTACCAGATTCCCCCTCTCCTTTCTTGTCCGTCCCGCCTTGCCCCGGCCTTTTTTTTAGGGTATAATGAAGGCCGTTTTTCCGTTGTTTCGAAGTGTTTACTTGGCACCCACTTAAAAAATCAAGGAGTTGAATTCATGCAAGAATTTCATTTCTCGGCCAGACTCTTGGCCCGCCAGGCCCTGATTGCTTCGGCCTACACCGTCCTCACCTACACCGCCCAAGGCTTCGCCTACGGCCCCATCCAATTTCGCTATAGCGAAATCCTAACCTGGCTGGCCTTCTTGGATCCCAAGAATGTCATTGGCCTGACCCTAGGCTGCTTCCTGTCCAACCTGGGTTCCCCCCTTGGGCTTATCGATGTCTTCTTCGGTAGCTTCCACACCCTGGTTGCTGTCCTGTTCATGGCAAAAATGTCCTCGAAATATATCGCTGCCCTGGGTCCTGCCCTCTTCTCCTTCATCATTGCCGGAGAGCTGGCCATCATCGGAGAAATTCCTCCCTCCCTTTTTATGGAAACCTACGGGACCATCGCCCTCTCCGAATTCGTGATTGTGGCCCTGATCGGCCTGCCGGTTATGGTCCTATTGACCCGCTTTCCGGCTTTCACGAATACCGTTATCGACTGGACCATGGCTCCGGTCAAAGAGGTCAAGTGATCGATATTTTCCGACCAAGTGAACAAAAAAAAGTGACCCCTCGGGGTCTCTTTTTTTCTCTTGGGATTTATTTCTCGTCTAGAGGATTCTCCATCACCTTGATCTCCGTCTCCGGAAGATCCTTGGAATAGAGGGTCTCATAGACCTCCCGCCGGGCTTCCTCCACCCGCTTGACTTCCTTTTTTGACAGCTGAGCCATCTTGTCCGGATTCTTGAGATAGTCCTCCACCGCGAGGGTTTGGTAGTTTAAGCCCTTATCATCCCGGGTCAGGCGGACCCAGAGGGGGGCAAAGTCCACAGACACCAGTCGGGCATGGTCCTTTCCTTTTTTTTCGATGGTCATGTCAACTACGACCCCGTGCTCCACCCGGTAGTCATCAAAGACCTCATAGCGCTGCTGGGAGATGAAGTTTCCGCAAGCGTAAATGATAAAACAGTCCCGGCCATCCTTGGCCCGGTAAGTTTCAAAAGGGCCCACCACATGGGGGTGATTTCCGATGATGGCATCCATGCCCCAGTCGGCATACTGCCTATAGTTCTCCCGCATGGCCTGGGTTTCCCGGGTCTGGTATTCAATCCCGTTGTGGATGGACCCGATGATGAAGTCAGCTCCCTGGGCCTTGCAAGCTTCGATGTCCTCCTTGATCCGGTCAGCTTCCATAAAGTTCAGTCGTTCATCCAGGAGGGCTTTGTCGTAGGCCTTTTCAATCCCGTTGAAGCCGTAGGAATAGGCGAGAATCCCGATCTTGACCCCATTCACTTCCGTGATGATGAAGCGGTCTTTCTCCCCTTCCTTTCGGGTCCCCACCGGGATCAGGTCATGTTCCCGCATGAGGTCCAGGACCTGGTCCACCCCGGTCATCCGCATATCCAGAGTGTGGTTGTTGACAGTGGAGAGGACGTCGAAACCGGCATCTTTCATGGCGGGAAAGATGGTGGCGGGGGTGTTGAACATGGGGTAGCCGGAGGCAGGCTTGTTGGAATCGTGGGAGGCCTCGAAATTGGCCATGGTCAGGTCGGCCTCACGGAGGTAGTCGGCTACCAGGGCAAACTCCCGCCTGGCCTCCTCCAGGTCGTCGTCAATCCGCTGGGCCTGCTCGCTGTGGTGCATGATGTCCCCCGTCGCCTTGATCCGGACGGTGGAGGTCTTTTCTTTTTCCGGAGCCGGAAGAAGACCATTCCCCTCCCCGGATGTCTGACTCCCTAAGCCGGGGTAGGCCTCTTCGATAGGGCCCTTTTCCTGTGGAACCGCCGGTGCCTGGACGCTCCCCCCACCCCCCTGGAAGGGACCGATGGAAAAGATGACCATGGACACCAAAAAGAGACAAAGGATAGTCAGGATGATTCTTCGGAAACCTCTTCCCTGTGGGTGGGAATAATTCTCATTTTCCATCATTGCAGAGGTCTCCTTTACCAGTAAATATGGATGTTAAAGCCCTCAATGGCCTGGAGGTCACCGAAGAGGTCAAGAAGGGCCACGCCATAGTCCCCCATCTGCCGAACGACCAACCGGGCCTGGTCAATCTCGATGTCCCGGTCGGGTTCTTCCATGAGGACATCCCAAAGGGCATCCAGGTTGTGGCCCATATAATCCGGGAATCCAAAGATTTTTTTCATATAAAGGTAGGCACTTTCTCGGTCCCGGAAGTGCTTCCCGCAGAGAACATATCGCTTCATCTTGGACTCCTTTCTTTGGGAATAATTTGGACAAAATGATCGTAGTGGTCGTCAGTGAAAAAGATCAGGCCGTCGTTGGAATAAACCAGACGCTGGGGACCCCGGTGGTCCGTATAGCCGGCCATGATATCCGCCTCATAGTAGGTCCTCCCCTCCTTCTTAGGGAGAAGACCTTCCCGGTTGCCAAAGCGGTTACCCCCGATGATAGCTCCGGGGGCATCGGAGGTTTTCCATCCCCCTGATAGGGCTTCCTCTTTTTTATGGTAATTAGGAGGAAGTGTGGAAAATTTCATGATGTAGAGTGCGACATCTTCCAACCGGCTGTAGGGTTCTCTTTCTTCAACAGGGCCCCCGTAGGTCACCACTTGAGAGATGCCGGAGAAGGAGGGCTGGTGGCCCCTGTCCTGGCAGGCGGTAAGCAGGACAACGAGGGCTAGGAAAAGAAAAAGCCTGGCCAAAACCCTTGGCCAAAGGCCCCTTCTCTTTTCTTCCCGAAGATTAATGACGGATTCCTTCTTCTCCGTGATTTTCTTCAAAACGTGAACTCCCTTTCTTTAATCCTGATCATTCCTCTAGATATTTTCTTCTTTCCATTTCTACCCAAAGATTCCGGATCTAGACCAGAAATCCTCCTTGCCGGGAAGGAGGATGGCTTAAAGCTTATTCACGGGGGGCCGTATCTTTAACAACCAGGTCGGCCAGTCGATAGTTGAGAACTTTCTTCAAGTCCTGCATGGAGACCTCCATCTGGAGGCCCACCCGGCCCGCAGAAACATAGATTGTGGGATAATTCACCGCCTCCTCCTGGAAGTAGGTGGGAAAGGTCTTTTTCATGCCTACCGGCGAACATCCCCCATGGATATAGCCGGTCAGAGGCTCCAGGTCTTTTTGGGGGATCATCTGGATGGACTTCTCCCCCAGGACCTTGGCTGCCTTCTTTAAATCCACATTTTCATTGGAAGGGATGACCAAAACATAGTGGTCCTTGGACTTTCCAACAAGGACTAGTGTCTTGAAAACCCGATCCGGATCTTCCCCTAGGGCGGAAGCCACTTCTTCTCCGCCTACAGCTCCACTAACATAATAGGGATGGAGATCATAGGGGATCTTCTTCTGGTCCAATATGCGACAGGCGTTGGTTTTTTCTTTCTTAGCCATAGTCTTCCTTTCTTTGTATTCTCCACACGATTGTCTCTTGATTCTCTGTTATAATAACCATAAATCCGTTACAATGGAACGGAAGGGTCAGGAATTTGGCCCGATTTGCTTTACGGGGATGCCCTGGTTTCGACAGGGATTTTGAAGAAAGATAAGCGAGCCGTCAGGCAGATGACGTTAAACAGGCAACTAAAATTAACTGCTAACGATAACGAATTAGCTTACGCTGCTTAGTTAAAAGCAGCCGGCCCTCCGGATGGACCCGTAACATACGGACTGGCCTCAACCATGTCGGGAAACTTCTTGTGCTAAGCTTTGCCCACAAGTTGGATTCATGAAGCTACCGGGTGTTTTGGCTTGTTTATTGGCTTAGCCGCCCGGGAATCAAATTCAATAAACTACGCTCGTAGAAGTTCTTTTGAATGAGTTTCTGGACGCGGGTTCGATTCCCGCCATCTCCATTCTGAGAAACCCTTTAAGAGCAGAACCGCCGAAGAGGCTTGTCACCAAGTCCTTTCGGCGGTTTTGTTTGATGAGGGATTTCCGCTTCTTATCGAATTGCCCAGAAGAGATCCGAAATTTTACCATCAATATAGTGGTGGTTCGACGAAAATTGAGTAACCAACACTAGTGTTTTCGGTCCAAAATAGTGGTGTTTACTCGAAAATTGAAAAACCAACACTACTGTTTTTGATCCAAAATAGTGGTGGTTACTTGAAAATTAAGAAACCAACACTACTGTTTTCGGTCCAAAATAGTGGTGGTTCGCCGAAAATCGAGGAACCAACACTATGATGGCCCTTAATTTTTAGTGGTGGTTTGCAAAAAATTGAAAATCACCACTACTATGACGAGAACAAGACCTCAATATAGAAAAGCAGATCTCAGGAATCCTGAGATCTGCTTTTTGTTGCTGAGATTCATCAAGGGATGGCACTTTTAACGCTTGACCCTGATTAATTCTCTTGCTTCCATCTTAAACGACGACCGATGAAGAGAGCAAAGAGTGCAAGTACGCCTAAAATCCCTGCGCCCATTATAGTAGCCATATCGTCTCCCGTCTTCGGCGACCTTCCCTGGCCATTTCCATGACCGCTTCCGGTCGAGTTTTGACCCCCTTGGTTTTGGGATGAGCCTGCCGGATTTGACTGGCCTGGCTTGTTGGGAGTTCCTGGCTTGTTGGAATCTCCCGGCTTATTCGGATCTCCCGGTTTGTTGAGATCTCCCGGCTTATTCGGATCTCCCGGCTTATTGGGATCTCCCGGCTTATTCGGATCTCCCGGCTTGTTGGGATCTCCCGGCTTATTCGGATCTCCCGGTTTGTTGGGATCTCCCGGCTTACCGGGGTCGACCGAGCCACCGGGGTTTACTGGGCATCCCTTGACCACATAGACCGGGACCCGGACCAGGCGTGATGAGCCATCAGCAAAGGTCACTTTGAGATATTTGAAGGTTGAACCACCTTTTCCTATTGCATGATTAAACGCAACCTCTTGATCCTTCAGCTCGGGGTATTCTTCCAAATTAATATCTGTTAAAACCGAGCCTTCGGGTTTCTTCACCACGGAGGGGACATCATACTGGGATAATTCCGGCTTCTCATTTACTTTGGTGACAAGCCAGCCTACCGGTATCTCAGGAAGTGGCTGGATTGTTTCTGCCACCGGACTGTCGTATTCAGCCGTGATGATCGTATCCCGGGTAAACATGGCTGTTGTTGAATGGTCCCACTTCCGGAAGGTATAGCGGAGGTCTCCTTGCTGGCCGCTCGTGTGAACAGTTTTCCCTACCGGATCGGCAACGCCCAGGTTGACGATCACATTGGGGTTGACATAGAAGTAGCTTTCCTTGGGATTCTCTGCCTTATTGGTCGGTCTAACGGTGACCTTGACAAAGTGATCCGGCGTACCTTCCGGTTTCGAACCATCGGCCAATGCCGGAATGACGTTGTCATAAACAACGACCGGTACTTCCAGCTCGTGAATACTACCATCCTTATAAAGCACCATCAGCTTTGCCTTAGTCGGCTGGTTTTCCGGATGTGCTTGTGAAACATCGGGAAATTCCTCAATGGCCACTTTCTCAATCTCTGCACCGGTTGCCGCTTCAATGACATTCTGAAATGCCTGAGGTTCCGGAACCCGTCCAACGGTAGTGGTTACGGTATTTCCGGTGGGTTCACCTGCGATAACCTTCAAAGGCACAGTAATGGTGACTGTCTTTCCACCCGGATAGGTGACCTTGACCTTGGCCTGGGTCATACCGGGTAGGGATACGTCCGGTTGTCCGTCATCTGTAAAAGTAAATGTGGTTCCTGCGGGCAAGGGATCCTGGGCTGAGCCCGGGATGTTTTCAATCAAAGCTTCAGGAGCAGGGTTGACGCCTACCGGCGTTTCCGCATTTTTCTTTGCCACCGGCGCAACCAAGAGTTCCCCGCCCGGAAGTGATACTGAATATTGGGCGGTAATTTCCGTATCCTGAATAAAACGACCGGCAATGACCGCCTTTCCACTGTCCGGCTTCATCCAAGAGGCGATCGTACCCTTGGTCACCTGCCAACCCTTAAAGTGGTAGGTGAGATTGAGTCCTTGAGCATTGGTTTCGGTTTTTCCTAGCGGTTCAGCCACCGGAAGTGTGACCTCCGTATCGGCCTTCACCCAATAGGACTTCTCTGTTTCTGCCCGGTTGCTTGCCTTGTCCGTCGGCAGGACCGTCACGGTGACATAGCCATCCGGCTTGGATTCACCCGGCTTTACTTCAATCACAACAGGGATAAAGAAGGCGGTAACGGTAGTATCGTCCCTATACTGGGTTTTTACCGTTACGTCCTGACTCCACTCCTTAAAGTTGTAACCCTCCTTGCTGGTCGCTGTCGGCGGATTTAAAGCCACCAGCTTATTCGGATTGACATAGTATTGGGTGACGCCGGTCAGCGTCCCATGTCCATCGGTATCAAAGGTGACTGTTTTATAGCCATCCGGCTTATCCACACCCGGCTTGGCTTCAATCACATCAGGAAGGGTTTGGAAAGATCCCTCGATCGTGGTTTCCCTCGTATATTTACGTGAAATTTGAGGATCCGGGCTCCAGGCCTTAAATGTATAGCCAACCGCAGTGTCATATTTCGGTGCTGTCAGGGTCACTGGGCGGTTGGGGTCCACCCAATAAGTCTTGGTTTCCTCTGCGGAAATTGACCCGCCCTCGCCCTTGATGACAAAGTTCACCTTGACGTAGCCGGGGGTTTCCTTGGTCTGGACGGGGTCAATCAGCTTAAAGGAGGCGGTAACCGTCGTATCTATTTGATACTGTGTTTTCTGGGTTACATCCTGACTCCATTCCTTAAACTCATAGCCCGTATTTGCGGTGGTCTCCGGTGGATTCAAGGTCACTTTCTTATTCGGGTTGACATAGAACTTCTTCGCCCCTTGAAGAGTGCCATGTCCATCGCTATTAAAGGTGACTGTCTTATAGCCATCCGGCTTGTCCACACCTGGCTTGGCTTCAATGACATCATCGTAGGGGGTGAAACGGAATGTAAATGTGCTGGCTACTGTAAAGGTCTTCTTGAGCGTAGCCGGATCCCATTTCCCCTCCGCCTTAAAGCCTACATTTGGGGTCTTGGTGATCTTATCCGCATATTCCGTTAAATCCACTTCTTTTGTCGGATTGACGAAATAGGTAGTTTCTCCACCCAGTGTCCCGTTTCCGTCGGATACAAAATCAACCTTAACGTAGTTATTCGGGTACCGGTTTGGTTTCCCCTTTTCATCATGTTCCGGGATGATATCAGGGAAGGGAATATTGACTCGAACCGTTTTGGTGACATAGCGGTCCCTATTCGGGTTGCTATTTTTTCCGTCATAGTAACCACGGAGGACAATTTCGTAGCTTCCCTGTTCCTTAAGTACCTTTTGATTACTTTCCAAAGCCGGGGTACCATTAACCGGGGTAATCGATAAGGCCTCATATTGGATCTTGTGCTTTGTGCTATTGCGTTTCAGCTGGTCCCTTAATTCGGCCGGCTTCAGCTTCTCATCTTCAGTTATTTCTTTAAGATTTCCATTATGTTTCCCGACAAGTTCCGTAAAGGAGGTAACCAATTTCCTCAGGTCATCCTGGTTGGTGGTATCAAAGGCTTCCCCCTTGGGAAGGGTATAATCCGCCACATCCATGTTAAGAATGGTCTGTTGGTCCGCCGGGTTGTAAACGTCATAGACGACTGAACCCCAGATTTCACCGGCCCAGTAATCCGTGTCCGTATAGTTGGAGGGCATGGGCCACTTGCCATAGTATTGGTTATAAACACCAAGAACGTTCAGGGCAATATCGTAAGCTCGCCCGATCGTCCAATAACCTCCCCCTTCACCGTATTTTTGAACCCTTATCTGGTATTCATGAATACTCTCTTCCGGAGTGTCTTTGATCACTTTCGGCAAGTCTGCCCGGTCCAAGGTGATCTCCACCTTACCGCCGGCATCCGTGTAATAAAATCCCTTGTCGTCCGTTCCCGGAGCCTCAGGAATCGCCATATAATGTTTCTTCGTCGTTCCCGGGTCACTAACTCCTCTACCGAGAAAGACTCTCTTTCCCGGAACAGGCCCGAAATTCTGACTATCAATGACCCAAAATCGAATTTTGGCTTTTCCGTCTGCTTTTCCTACCACATAAGGCTCCCCGCCGGTGGAAGGGAATTCGATTTTTCCGTCTATATCATCGGTATCAATAATATAGTCCCACAGATAGCTCCACTGGGTGCCTTTACGGTGGTCAATTATCATATCTCTCCCCGACGCTGCATTGGCTGAACCGGAAAAAGATCCGACCACCATTAGGGCAGCGAGAAGGTAAGACATGAACCGTCTCCACACTCTTCCTTTCTTTGCCATAAAACTTCCTCCCTCATTTCCAAAAAGAATCCCATTTTTTCCTATTCCGGACAAAACTCCCTATCCAAATGCTGCTTTGTCCTATGGAATAGGACCGGAATGCGAGTTACAGACCTAGTTATACATCTTTAATTATAACATGGAATGCCGAGAGAAAGAATCGTATTTCTAAAAACCCTTGAAGAAACAAT
>NZ_HE978586.1:22912-200145 GCF_000311985.1 Kallipyga massiliensis ph2
AATTTCTAAAAACCCTTGAAGAAACAAGGGAGCAATAAAAAACCGACCTCACAAAAGAGGCCGGCCTGGTTCAACTCCGAATAACATCACCTTGATGATTCGCTAACGAATTCAATATAGACCACTTCCGTAGGATTCCCCAAGCGGGGGATCCCACCCGCCGTATTGGCCAGTCCCCGGCTGACGACCAGGGCGCCATGGGGGCCATGGTGGACCCCCTCCGTGTAGCGGGGGAAAAAGCCCTGGCCGGGAGCGAAGAGACCCCGCATCCGCCCTTTCCAGGGGAAGCGAAACTGGCCCCCATGGGCATGGCCGGACAGGGTGAGGTCGATGGGGCGGTCGGCAAGCTCCTCCGCCCAATATTCAGGATGGTGGGAGAGGAGAATTTTTGGGCCCTCCTCCTTTTCAAAAGCCTCCAGCCAGGAGAGGTCCGGCCGGGGCTCATCTTCCGGCCGGATCAGAAATCGTTTGAAAAAATAAAATCTGCCATACATGGCGGATTTTTCCTTCTCTTCTACGGCCTCCCGATCCGACCGGAAGGCCAGGGTTCGACCGGAAGTCAGTCCACCGATGACCAGGCCTCCGGTCCGAACATAGGCATTGTCCAGAACCCGGACGCCTTGGTCCTCCAACTTTTCCAGATCTTTCGCCTCCAGGTAGCGGTCATGGTTTCCCAATGAGCAGAAGGAGGGGGCGATGGCTGAAGCCCGGGATAAAAAAGGGAGGACAGAATGATCCAGCTGTCTTTGAACATCCGACCGGGTTAGTCGGCGACCAAGAAGGAAGTCCCCCGCCATGAGGATGAGGTCGGGGGTTTGGTCCCGGAGGGAGGCCAAGGCCGGAGCCGGGTCGACTAAGTGGAAGTCGGCCAAGAGGGCAAGACGGAGACTTTCCTTCCCTGTAAATTTTTCCAGTTGGGGCAGGGAAATTCGGTAAAAAGTTTGGTCCATGCCTCCTCCTTTCCTGATCTTGATGATGGGGAGAATGAAATTAATCCTTATTCGGTCCGAATGGCTTCAATGGCCGAAATGTTGGTGGCCCGGCGGGCAGGAAGGTAGCCGGCAAGGAGGCCAACGATGCCGGAAAAGAAAACGGCCATGAAGGGGAGCCAGACCGGGATATAGGAGATGCCCAGGAATTGACCGCTGTCCAGGTCCAAATTCGCCCCCTGGGAAAGGGCAAAGTTGATAAATAGGTGGTTGGCCATACGGGAGACCAGGAGGGTGATCAGAATGCCGACAATTCCGCCGATGATTCCGATGAGGGCGGCTTCAAGGAGGAAGAGCTTACGGACGTCCCCCACTTGGGCGCCAATGACCTTCATGACCCCGATTTCCTTGGTTCGCTCCTGGATGGACATGAGCATGGTGTTGGTGATGCCGATGGCCGCAACAAAGAGGGCGACCCCGCCGATGGCCCCCAGGACAACCTGGAGAACCAGCATCCCCTGTTGGGCCTGGTCCAGCCCCTCCTTCATGGAAAAGGCCGTGAGATTATACCTGGCCTTCAGGTCCTCCGTCAAAGACTCCACATCATCCATGCTCTTTGCGATGACGGTGGCCTCGGAGTAATTGTCCCCGGAAGGCCCCTCTCCTCCGCTCAAGCCACTTAATCCGGCAATCTTCTCCAAAGGAGAGCCGGATGAAGAGGACTTGTCCCACTTCTTCTGGACGGTCTCCGCCAGCTCAAGATCGACGTAAATGGAGGGGATGCCTGCACTTGACCCCAACTTTGAGGAAGAATCCAGGCGGCCTCCATAGGAGACGGTCACTTTTTCGGACCCGCCCCCTGTAAATTCATCCAAGGGGTTTTCATTCATGGACGTCGGAATAGAGAAGCGAGCCCTCTCCCAGGGAAAGTCCTTAAGCTCCGCTCCGGAAATGGACCTCTGACTGATCTTGCTGATATCCATGGCCCGGATATTGGAATCGATGACGAAGGCATTCTTTTTCAGGGAAGAGAGGGGCCGACCATTGTCCAGTTTGACCCCCTGCCTGCCCAGGGCCTGGAAGTCCACGCCGTAAAGACCGCCGAGGATCTCCACCCCCTTCTTATTGGTCTTCAAACGGCTGGACAGGGCGATTTTTCCTAGAACCACGTCCACACGAGGGTCCTTGTTGATGGCGTCCAGGACCTTTTTGTTGATCTTCCCCCTGCCTTGCCTGCCGGATGAATCCCTGGAAGGATAGAGGGTGATGGAATTGAAGGAGACCATTTCATTCAGAAAGTTCTCCTGGGAAATCTGAATCCCATAGCCAAAGGAAAGCATGAGGATAATGGAAAAGATCCCGATGACCACGGAGAAAATCGTGAGGAAGGCCCGGGACTTCCTCCGAAGGAGGTTTCTCCAGGCCATGGTCATCAAGTCCCTAGTCTTCATCGATCTTCAGCTCCTCGGCCGAGGCCTTCTTTCCCTTTGACCGGCGACGGATGAGGAGAACGGCCAGGCCCACAAGGGCAAGAAGGATGACCAAGCCAATCGCAGAAAATCCGCCAGTATGAGGCTCTTCTTCCTTGGGGGTGATAATTTCCCCGGTAGCCGCATCCACGCTCTCCCCTTCTTTCAGGCGTTCAACCTCATTTTCAAAGGGGACCTTTTCCTCATGCACTTGGCCCGCTGAATCCTCGTAGGTCAGGACAATTTGGCCGGAAAGACGGTCGGCCTCCTCCGGGATGATTTCCATAGAATAATGGTCGCTCTGTCCGGAGGGGAAGTTCCCCACAAAATACCGAGTGCTTTCCTTGCTGGTAAAGCCACTGCCTTCCAAATTAACCATGAAATTCGTCAGGTTATCCTTGCCCGTGTTGTAAAAATCCAGGTCCACCGTCATCGGTTGACCGGAATAAGCTTGCCCAAGAACGGGATCGCCCAAAAGGATTTCCGCCTTTTGCACAACGGGGATGCCGACGACTTCCTGGGCCGTATATTGGTTGCCCTCCATATCCTCATATTCAAAAGCCAGGTTGACGGAATAGGTTTGTGCCGGGGCTGTCGGTATGGCTTTTAGAGTAATGGACTGAGAAGAGTGCTTGCCTGCCGCCATCTTTTCAATATAGAAGGTGTTGGAGGAATTGACCGGGATAAAGATGGACCCGGCCTGGGGACTGGCTCCGCCGGCAGAACTGCCCAACATATCGGAGAGTGCCCCGGATGTGGGACCGGCCCCCTCCGCATTCATGGTGATTTTGATATTCCGGATGGCCTTGGATTGGTTGGTGTTGAAAAAATCCAGGTTCAGGGTAAAGTCCTCTCCTGCCCTTGGCATTTCCGGATCAATTTCATAATTGGAAATAATGAGCTTGGGCTTATTCTTTTCCGTCATGGATCCTCCATTCATCCCCCCCATAGAAGGAAGGTCATTGATGTTGAGGCCCGGCATAGCCGCTTGTCCGCCTATCTGGGACAAGTCGCCTTTTGACCATCCATTGGATGCAAGTAGACCCTCCAGATCACTCATACTTCCCCTCTTCTTTAATGAACTCTGACCTGTGGCAAGCATTCCCTGAAGAGTCTTTATCAGTTCATCTGTGGAGGGAGCTTGTTCCTTCGGGTTGCCTTCGTTTTCTTCGCCTTTTTTCTCTCCTGGTTCATCTTTTTCCTGAGGCTTAGCTATTTTCTCAAAACAAGATTTTATCAATGCGGAAAGCTGATCTTTATCCAAAGTGACAGAGTTTTTGCAAAGGAAAGTCAGGGGAATAAGGCTGACCTCCCCTGCCTCCAGCTTCTCTCCAAAAGGAACCAGGCTCTTGATGACCCGGGAAACTTCCTTCTCTGGGTCGATAAAAGTCTTCCCATCGGTCGGCACTAAACCGACTTGATCCCAGGCCTGAAAATCTAAACCCTCCAAAATCAAACCGGTCTGTCCGGTATTTTTGACCTGGAAAATAGCCAGGTATTCTTGACCTTTGTCGAGAGTGTCTTGAATCTCCCGGAGATTTCCGGCCTGATCTCGGCAGAAGAATAATATCTTTACAACTTGGATGGGCGTTTTCTCATTCATGGCTGTCCTCCTTGTGACCGGGTTCTTCCTTATTGTACTCATCAGGACTGTGCCGGTGAACCACTTTTTCAATCTTCCCGTCCCTCATGTGGAGGGTTCGGTCGGCAAAAACCGTCATTTCTTCATCGTGGGTGACCATGACCATGGTCTGGTGATTTTCCTCCATCATGGTCTTCATCAGACCCATGACTTCAAAGGAGGTCTTTGTGTCCAAATTTCCTGTCGGCTCATCGGCAAAGACCAGGACCGGCTTGCCCACAAAAGCGCGAGCGATGGCCACCCGCTGTTGCTGACCGCCGGAGAGTTCCTTGGGCCGGTGGTGGAGACGTTCGCCCAAGCCCACACGAATCAAAATTTCTTCCGCAGCCTCTTCCCTGGTTTTTTTATCCACTCCCTTTAGAATTAAACCCAGACTGACATTCTCCAGAGCGGTCAGGGTGGGAATGAGGTTGTAGGACTGGAAGACAAAACCGACATTCAGGCTCCGAAAAAGGGTGATTTCCTCCTCGTCCAGCTTTTCCAGGTGTATTCCTCCGATGATGATCTCTCCCTTATTGGGACGTTCCAACCCGGCCAGGGCGTTGAGGAGGGTGGACTTACCGGAACCCGATGGACCCAATAAACAGACCATCTCTCCTTTACCAATATCCAGGTCCACGCCGTCGAGGGCATGAACCTCTTCTTTTCCCATGGTGAAACTTTTATGCAGGTCCTTGACCTGGATCAGGCTTTCTTTTCGGTCCATGCGCCCTCCTGTATTTCCTCCTGGCAAGACCGGGACAGGGCCAAGACTTCCTGAAAAAAAGCCCGGTAAGCCTCCCGGTCCTCCTCCGGAACTTCCTTCTCATTGTCGGCTAGAAGAGCCTCTTCCCGGTGGCGGTCACGGACAGGGAGGCCCCGGTCCTTTTTATAGCGGCCGATGGTCCGGGAAACTTCCATCCGGCGGCGGAAGAGATGGGCCATGGCCCGGTCGATCTCTTCGATCTCCTTCCGACCGGCTTCCAGGACATTTTCCTTCTTTTCTTTCATGGTCTCCCCCTTCCATCAGACAATTTTCGACCCGCCAATAAATTCCCGGAGGATGGAGGTGTTGACCACATCGGAAATATCCTCCATGGGGAGGAAGTACTTGAGGAGGGCCAGGACGCGGCCGGCCTCCAAATAGGCCGGATCCTCGGGCGGGATGGCCCTGAGGTCCTCCTCGATGATGAATTTCAGGGCAGCAATCTCATAAATGAAGGAGGAGTTGAAGAGAATATCCGCTTCCTCCTGGTAGGGGAAGATGTTTCGCTTCTCCCCGGCCCGAACAGAAGGCCAATCCATAATGGTATCCCGGACGGACCTCCCTCGGGAGGCCTTATCCCGGGCCATCCGCCGCATGAGGCGGAGGTCGGTGGTGTGGATCCGGTTATGGTCATCCAGGTTGATCTGGGTGGTGACGGAGAGGTAGATTCGGAACTTCAACCGGTCGTCCAGGTTTTTCAAGAGGAGGGGGTTGAGGCCGTGGATCCCTTCGATGATGATGGGATCCCCTTCGCTGAGGGAGAGGGTCTCCTCCAGGGTGATGGACTTTCCGGAGAGAAAATCGAAAATCACCTTGGGAACCGACTGGCCATGGAGTAGGCGGTCCATGTCTTTTTCAAACCGGTCCAAATCAATGGCATAAATGGATTCAAAGTCGGGTTGTCCATCAGCATCCAAGGGGGTCTTGTCCCGGTCAACATAGTAATCGTCCATGGAGATTTTGAGGGGGCGGAGGCCCAGGACCCGGAGGTCGTTCATGAGCTTATAGGCGAATGAGGTTTTTCCGGAGGAGGAAGGGGCGGCAATAAGGATGATCCGCTTGTTCTGCCGAATAATCTCCTGGCCGATCTCCATAATCTTGTGTTGCTGGAGGCCCTCAGTCATCCGGACCACTTCTCCGATTTTTCCCTGGTCAAGGAGTTGGTTAAGGTCGTAGACGTCTTCGATCTTCTGGAGCTCGGACCAACGCTCGGCCTCCCGGTAGGTCTCGGACAGCTTGTATTGGGGGGTGAAATTTCGATGGACTCCCCTTTGGTCCCTTTCCGGCCCAAGGAGGACCAGGCCATGTTCAAAGAGTTCCAGACGGAAGGTGGAGATATAGCCCGTAGAAGGGGCCATATAGCCGTAGAAGGAGTCATAGTAGTCCCCCAGGCGGTAGATGGCGACATGGTCGGCATTCAGGTAGTGGAGGAGGTCAGCCTTGTCCTGACGGCCGATTTCCTTGAAAAATTCAATAGCCTCCGGAACCGAGTAGAGCTGGCGTTCGATGGCCATGTCGGCCTCGACAATCCTGGCCATCTCCTCCTGGATCCGGTCCCGGGTATGGGAGTCCAGGTCCATCCGACGACTCCCCTGGCGGATGGTGCAGTAGGCTCCTCCGGAGATGGAGTGCTCCACCACCGCCCGAGCCTTGGGAAAGGTCCGGTTGATGGCCAGGATGAAGATGAAGGAGAGGGACCTCATATAAACCCGGTGTCCGTCCGTATCTGCCGTATCCAGAAGGGTGAAGGCCTCCAGGTCCGGGTCGACCGCTTCAGAGAGCTCATGGAGGACTTGGCCGGTTTTGGCCAGGATGACCTGGCCGTCAAATTCATGGGCAAGGTCCCGGGCATAGTCGGCGTAGGAGGCATGGGGTCTCCGAGGGACCTCCAGGGTCGAGGTTCGGGAGGGGGTCTTTAGGCAAAGGGTCAAGCTGTTCTTGTCCATAGGTCGTCCTTTCGTTGTCGGGCAAGTTGTGGAAGGAAGGATCTGATGAAATGGAAACTAAATTTTAAGGTAAATCCATTTTCCCTGGCGGAAGCGGAAGAAGGAAAAGAGAAAGCGGCAGGTCTGGTCGATGAGGATGGCCCACCAGATCCCGTCCAGGCCCAGGTGGAAGATCCTAACCAGGAGGATGGTCATGAGGGTCCGGACCAGGGTCACGGAAACCAGGGAGGCCACCAGGGTGAATTTGACATCCCCGGCCGACCGGAGGATCCCGTTGTAGATGAGCTGCTGGATCTGAAAGAAGACGATGGCAATGACATAGAGGGAGATGTGGACCCCTACCTCGGCGATGGCGTCATCGGCGAATTGGAAGTGATAGAAGGCTGGTCCCAGGGCCAGGATGGCCAGGGCGAGGAAGACCGCCAGTCCATAGCCCATATCCCGACAGGCCTTGCCAAAAATGATGGCTTCCTTTTCCTTGCCGGCCCCCATGGACTTCCCGGCCAGGGTCATGGCGGCAGTCTGCATGCCCAAGCCCAGGGAGAAACCCATGCTGAGAAGGTTCATGTTGACCTGGTGGACGGCAAAAGCCTCGGTCCCCAGGCCTGCTGCCATGAGGGCAGTGGCCAGGAAGCCCACTCGCATGAGGAGGTTTTCCGCCATGATCGGGCCGCCCAGGAAAGAGAGAGACCGGAAGGCCTCCCACTTGGGCCGGATCTTCCGGCGGAGGCAGTAGCCCAGGTGGATGTAGGAGTCCCTGTGGGTGACGGAGAGGGTGGCCATGAGGAAGGAGACAGCCTGGCCGATGATGGTGGCCAGGGCAGCCCCCATGACCCCCAATCGGGGGAAACCCAAGTGGCCATAGATCAAAAGGTAATTAAAGATGATGTTAACCAGGGAGGAGACCAGGTTGGTGGTAAAGGCGATCCGGGTGTTGCCCGACCCCCTCTGGGCCGCATTGATCACTGTGGTGAAATTGACGAAGAAGGAGCCTCCGGCGTAGATGTGGAAGTAGGTCACGGCCATATCGTGGGTCTCCCGGTTGGACCCCGCCATTTCCAGGATCCGGTCGGCAAAGCCTAGGGTGATCAGGGTGATGGCCAGGGAGATACCGGCACAAAGGACTAGGGCGGAGAGGAAGTTGGTGTTGGCCTCCCTCCTATGGCCCTCCCCCATCCTCCGGGCGACCAGGGCCGATAGGGCGGTAGCGACCGCGATCAGGGGGGTCAGGAGGATGAAATAGGGCTGGTTGGTCAGCCCCGTCGCCGCCACAGCGGCCGGGCCCAGGCCGGCCACCATCATGGTATCAATCAGGCCGGCCAGGTTGATGAAGAAGGATTCCAGAACCGCCGGCCAGGCCATGGTGTAGACCTGCTTATAAAATTTTTTTTCTTGCAAAAACTTCATTCCTCGTCCTTTCTTTTTCCTTCATTATCATACCACCTTTCCCCTTCCTTGGGGTCCTGGTACAATAAAGCAGGTGAACTGAAAAAAAGGAGTCACAATGAAAAAAACATCTTTTTCCAAACAGGCTCTCCTGACCCTAGCCTTGACCTGGGGCCTATTTGCCTTTGCTTTGATCTTGTCCATGGCCCAGACCTGGACCTACCCTCTTTTTTCCGACCAAAAAATCAATTCCCATGCCCTGACCGAAACTACCATCCAGAAGAACTACGAGGGCCTCATCCGCTACTGTCTGGACCCCGGCCATAATAGGCTGACCTTCCGGGGCCTGACCCAATCCCGGCCTGCCCTCACCCACTTTGCCGAGGTCAAGGTCATCTTCCAGGTCATCCTTTGGACCGGCCTGGCCTGCCTCCTCCTCTCTCTAATTATTGGAATCCGGGCCTACAAAAAAAGAGACCTCCGCTTCCTTCCCTGGACCTTCCGCCTCTCTCTGAGCCTTCCCTTCCTCTTGAGCCTCCCCCTGGTCTTTTTCTTTGACCGGGCTTTTGTCCTCTTCCATCAGCTGGCCTTTTCCAACAACTATTGGATCTTTGACCCCGCCACCGACCCCATCATCAACTATCTGCCGGAGACCTTCTTTCAGAACATGGTCTTCCTGATTGTAGGGATCTGGGTCTTCCTTCTCCTCATTCTCCGCTTTGGGATTCAGCCCTATTTGCGGAAAAAACTGGAAAGAAATTATTCATAAAAACTGTTTTTAGAATAATAAAATGCCCCCGACAACCGTCGGGGGCATGATTTTTAATTCTTTTTACCGCTGCCTTTCTCCACCAGTGCGGAAAGTCCGGCTGCTATAATGAAATAGAGAAAGAGGATTATCCCTTCTAAAACAAAGGTATTGATGGGCCGGGGATAGAAATTGATCAGATTCATCACCAGAAGCCGGACCGGGAAATAGCTGCCTAACCAGGCGGATATTTTATAGAAGCGCTTCCGAAACAAGATCAGTCGCTCATTATTCTCATGGACTCTTTTTCCCCAACCATATTCAAACCCTCCGATGATTGCAATAAATGGGATGAGGCTGATTAGGCTTAACCCGGCACTTTGCAGAATCATGATCGACGTAAATTGAAGAATCAAACTCATGATTTCTAATGCAATGAAAAGGACCATCATCTGATGAACCCGGTCACTTTCTTTGTCCTGAAGGATCGGCAAGTCATCATCACTTTGATAATCGTCATTGAGGAGATAATCACTAGTAACGTGAAATAACTTGCTTAGTTGAAGGATATTGCCGGCATCAGGCATGGCTGTTCCGACTTCCCACCGAGATATAGCCTGTCTCGATACCTTCATTTTTTCAGCCAGTTCTTCTTGTGACATTCCATGAGACTTTCTCAGTCTCACGATCTTATCCGATAATTTCATAGGAAATCCTCCTTTTTCGTTTTTATTCTAGTGAGGATTCCTTTCGAACACCAGCACCTAGACTTTACAATTCCGCAACATGTCTTTCCATTGGGTCCTTTAGCCGATTATAGCAGAGAATGACATCACTCTTTCAATTCATGAAGCATTAATTGATCACAATAAGTGACTTCCCCAATAAAAAGAGCGGGTATCCCTTTTACCGGATCCCCGCTTTTTCTATGACTAATTCTTTCTGCAGAATCTCTACCTAGCTTCTCTTTCCGAGAATGCCGTCCACCTTAAAGAGGGCAGCCTTATCATCGCCGGCCATCTTGAAGAGGTCGATGATCCCGCGGAAGTGGTCTTCTTCCTCATTCTGCTCATCCACATACTTTCTCAGGAAATTCTCCACCCGGTAATTCTTTTCTTCAATGGCCATCTGGAGCATTTCAAGGATGGAGGCGGTGATTTCCTTCTCATGGGCCAGGCCGGCTTCCCAAACAGCCAGCGGAGAATCATACTGGGCCTTGACTTTTTCCATGGGGAAAAGCTCAACGTGTTCATCCAGTTCCTGGACCACATCAATGAAGTCTTCCGCATGATGAATTTCTTCGTGGGTCTGGAGGGTCATCCAATGGGTGGCTCCGGGAAGGCCCAGGTCCTTCAGGTAAATCCGCATCCCGTTGTAGATATAGGCGGACTGGAGTTCCATCTGAATCTGCTTATTGAAAGCAGCAAGCAACTGATCTGACATTTTAAGTTCTAACATTTGTATTCCTTTCTAAGAAATCCCTACATCCTACTGAATAGAGGCCTGATAAATATTCTCGATCGCCTCATCCAATTTTGCATCAAATTCGTCATCACTCTGCTGAGCGGACAGGTCGTTTAAGAGGGCACGAGAGAAAGAAGCAATCATGCCGGAGTTCTTGGACAGCAATTCATTGGCTTCATCAATCGGATAGCCACCGGAAAGAGCAACCACCCGGACAACCTGGGGATGCTTGGCCAATTCATCATAGAAGCCCTCTTTGGTCGGCAGGGAGAACTTGAACATAATCTGGTATTTTTCAGGCAGGGCCTCCAGGTTCTTCTGGATCTCCTCCAGCATCATCTCTTCGGCTTCCGCCTTATCGGGGATGGTGATGGTCACTTCAGGCTCAAGAATGGGAACCAGGCCGCCATCAAAAATCTTCTTCCCCACTTCAAACTGTTGGCGAATGATTTCAGCAATCCCTTCCCGATTGGCCGCACCAATGACGGAACGCATCTTGGTTCCAAAAACCTTGTGTTCATTGGCTTCTTTGATCTCCTCATCCAGGCTCTTAATCGGCTTCATAAGCTGGCAGCCATTTTTTTCGGCTTCCATTCCCTCATCCACCTTCAAGAAGGGGACAATGCCTTTTTCTTCCCAAAGATATTCCGCAGCATACTTGCCTTCAATTTTGGAATTCATGGTCTTGCGGAAAAGGATGGCCCCTAAAATACGTTCATTGGTAAAGACCTTGCTGGTGATAATCCGTGACCGCATCTCATGGATCAGGTTGAACATTTCCTCTTCAGAGGAATACTGGTCTTCATTAATTCCGTAGTGTTTTAAGGCTTTCGGTGTGGATCCGCCGGATTGGTCCAAAGCGGCAATAAAGCCCTTCCCATTTTTCATCTGGTCCAACATTTTTTCATTCATCAGTCGTTCTCCTCTCCGATCAATATGAGTAATTCAGTGCCCTCATCAAATTCTTTTTTATTATACCCAAGGCGGCCCAGGCCTACCAATTAGATTGATAAACAAAGAAACCCGCCCCGAATGGATTCGTCGGGACGGATTTCATCATGTCTCAATTAACTATTAAGAGAGAACTCGTTCAGATCCTCGAGTTGTTTTCACACCGACCACAGAACCGAAAACCGAGACGACCAGGGCAAGAAGAAGACCAATGAATGCCCAAACAGCAGCAGATGAAGCGGCATTGGTGGCCTCATTGGTGGTTTCTGCCACCTCCTGACTGGCTTGTTCGACCTTGGCAGGAACTTCATCAAGCGCCTTCTGAAGATCGCCAAGGCGTGCTTCAGCCTGGCCCTGTGCATCTTTCAGATCCTTCTCGATCTTGTCAACCTGAGATTCTACTTCTTCCTGAGACATTTCCGTATTGGCCGCCACAGCTTTCGTCAAGTCTTCACGGTCAACGGAAGTGGTAATGGTCTCAATCCGCTTCTGAATGGATGTAGAAAGATCTTTCAAGGCGGGCTTGAGTTGGTCCGGATCCTTCTTTACCGTATCAATAGCGGCTTGGACTTCTTCCTTCACTTCATCCATCTGCCCCTGGAGATAACCCGGCTGAAGTTCTTTCACGTCGGTGTCCTTGAGGAACTTTTCCGCATTCCCCTGAACCTTATCCGTATCTACGGAAAGGTCAAGGTCAAGTTCACCAAGTGCCTTATTTGCCGCTTCTCCACCCAGCTCAACAGCACTTCCTACACCGGAAGCTACGCCACCGGCAACATCACCGGCAACGCCGAGAGCGGAGCCGACCACACGACCGGCCATACCTAAAGCACTGGCAGCACCGGTAATAATGAGGACCAGGCTAATAACGACCGCAAGAGCCCAGGTCAGAAAGCCGTGGATTCCACCGGCATAACGACTGGCAAGGCCCGAGATAAAACCACCAACAAACATGGAAATCACTAAGGAGAGGACAAAGAAAATCATTGTTCCGGTCCCCACACCTTCCATGGGATTTGCTGAAGTCGGATCGAACATTCCCAGGCCGAAAGCCGTTGTTAAAAGATTAAGCAATAAAAAGCTGGCAAAAAAAGCAATGGTTCCCGCAAATACTGAACCCCAAGAAAGATTCTTCCCGGCTTCATCCGCCATGAAATGGCGCTGCCAAAAATTTTGATTTTGTTGAGTCATAATTCCTCCAAACGTAATTTAATTATTTACTGATCCTTACATTAGGTGAAAGGACAGCGTGCAACAAAAATAAGGAAATAAGTTTCCTCATTCGATAGATTTATCTATACCCAAGTAAATTGCTCTCTATTCAGAAAAACATGGTTAATACAAAAAAATATGATCAACTGGTAAAGATGATTGAGGCGATGGGGTAAGAATGAATGCGGTAATATGCCCGCTAATGAAGGAATGGAAAAGAAAGGAAGGCAAAATGATTACTTTAGATCAAGTTGAACGACTGATGGAAGAAACAGGTGCCGGATACGAACTCTCTGCCTGGGCTCTAAAAGAAGCCGGCGGTGACATGAGCCTGGCGAAAGAATATGTGGAAAAGGCCAGAAAGATCCCTGTCCCCAACAAAGAACAAGAGAGGAACGAAAAAAGAAGCGAGGGGGAGAAAGAAGACAAAATCACCCTTGATGCCATCATTTCTACGATTCGTGATGCTTTCCATACCTTAAATGCAACCAACCTCATCGTTCGCAAGGGAGAAAAAGAAATCCTCAATATTGCCTCCAGTTTAGGTGCCATTGGAGCCATCGTCCTCCCCCAGCTGGCCTTATTGGGTATCGGCGCGGCCATTCTGACTGACTACGAAATCATCGTTCGGCTCAAAGACGGCCGGGAAGTAAACATCAACCGGAAGGTGAAAGATGAGGCCCACAATATCAAGCGGTCCTGGGATTACTATATCGACATCCACAAGGAAGATTGAACCTGATCAATCAGCAAATCACAAAAATAGCAGGGCCAAAAATTGCCCTGCTATTTTTTAGAATAATAAAATTGTCAGGGTTGGAAACCCTGATATTTTAGCGAATGAAAAGTTTATCAGGGTCGGAAGCCCTGCTTATTTAGCAAAACGACAGAGTGTCAGGGGCGAAAGACCTCTCGGCTCTTCCACCCAGCCAACCCTATTCCCGATACTTATCCAGGTCATCCTCGGTCAGTCCCAGGTCGTCCATGAGGCTTTCCTTGGCACCAGCGAGAAGAGCTTCCTCTTCCTTGGCCAGTTTGGGATAGGTCATATCCAGCTTTTGGAAGAATTCCTTGAGGATTTCCGAGACGACGTAGCGGGTGTACCACTTCCGGTCGGCCGGGATGATGAACCAGGGAGCCCCATCGGTTGACGTCTCTTCCATGAGCTCCTCATAAATCTTTTGGTATTCCTTCCAGTACTTCCTCTCCCGGATGTCCGAAGAGGAGAACTTCCAGTTTTTGTTGGGCTGGACCACCCGCTCCAGGAGGCGCTCGGCCTGCTCATCCTTGGAGACGTGGAGGAAGAACTTCAAGATATGGAAGCCGTTTTCTTCGAGATATTCTTCCCAGTTCCGGATCTGCTTGTAGCGACGGGACCAGATTTTTTTATCCACCAGGTCTTCCGGAAGTTGGGACCCCTCCAAAAGGTTGTGGACCCGGGTGACCAGGACATCCTCATAGTGGGACCGGTTAAAAACCGCTACCTCCCCCCGCCGGGGCAGGGCCTGGTTGCACCGCCAGAGGTAGTCGTGGTCCTGCTCATCGGCTGTGGGCTCATCGAAGGGGATAACCTTGAGTCCCTGGGGATTGATATAGGTCAAGACCTTTTTAATTAATCCATCTTTCCCCGCGGCATCCATGGCCTGGATGACGATGATGAGGCCATGCTGGTTGTCGGCATACATGACTTCCTGGGCCTCCCGGAAAGCCTCCCCGTTGGCCGGAAGAAGATGGTCATAGACTTCTTCTTTTGTCAGATCTCCTTTATAGGAGGTGTCCCATTTTTTCAGGTCGACCTTGTCGCCCTCTTTCACGCGAAATTGATCCCACATTGTAGACATAAGACCTTCCTTTCCGATTGCAGAAAAGGACCCCTCCTTCCGGGATGGGGTCCCCTTTTTTGACGTCCACTCTTTTTCTCAGTATACCAAATTGAAAGGTCTTTGGAAATCCATTTCTTCCCTATTTTTGGGGGCGGAGGCGGTAGCGGCGGAGGATCAGGGTGAGGACAAAATAAGCCGCCATCATGAGGACCATGACCAGGATCGATCGCTCAAAGGAAGCAACCTGGTCCGGGCCGAAGCGGGTAGACTGGACCGAATCAGAAATGGCTTCAATGTTCCAATAGGTTGGAAAAATGGAGGACATGGCGTGGAGCCTGGTATCCACAAAGGACCGGTCGATGAAGACTCCGGAAGCGAAGGCAACCAGGAGGGTGAAGATGGTCTGAAAGAACTTGAAGGACCTCTTTTGGAAGAGGAGGTAGATACAGAAGAGGGAGAGGCTGGTGGCGGACAGCATATGGACAAAGGAGGATAGGAGGGCCCAGCGAATCTGGGGACGTCCATAGAGGTCGACGGATCCCTCGATTACGGTCAGGGAAACCAGGAGGATTAGCCAGAGAATCGACATGAGGAGGAAAGAAGCCAGGAGGAGCTCGCCTAAGGTCCGGACTTCCGAATATCCCGACATTTGTATCCTTCTTCGGACCGTGTCCTTTTCAATCTCCATGATGGCAATGCCCAAAAAGGACAGGGCCATGGACAGGATCCCATAGTCCATGAAGCCCAGGGGGCCCATAAAGGCCACCGCCTTGGCATCGTTGCGACCCTCTTCGTCAAGGATCTTGCCCAGGGGTTTGGAATCGGCAATTTTCAAGGTCTGACGGATGGCATAGTCTTCCCCATCGGCATCCAGAGGGTCCTTTTGAGTGGCTTGAAACACCCTAATTAAAGAAAGGTATTGTTCCGCCTGGGCCTGGACCAGGACCTGGTTTTTCTCATAAAGGTTGCCCACCACTTCAAGGGAAGGCTGGTCCCCTTTGTAGAAGCGGTCTGAAAATCCCTTGGGGATGATGAGGCCCAGGTCAAATTCATAGTTATAAGCCCCGTCGACCATCTCCTGACGGGTCAGGGTCTTATCGATGACGGTGTCCTTCATCCGGTAAAGGTCGACCAGTCCTTTGGAAAGCGGGGTTTGGTCCTGGTCGTCAATGACAATTTTCGCCTGGGTATATTCCACCACCTTGTCCTGCTTGGTCACCTTGGTGGTCAAAAATACCAGGGAAAGGAAGAGGACAAAATAGAGGAAAAAGACCCCTTTATTGCGGGAGACGATTTTGAAAAAGAGCTTAAAGATTTTCATATTTTTTCCTCCTCACAAAGACCAGGGTTAAGAGAAAGAGGACCAGGCAGACCAGGGAAAGGCGGCTGATGGTGGCCAGATAGCGGTCGGTCGGCCCTTCCAACTTGAGAATATAGAGCCCTCGGGAGACGATGCCGATGGGGTTGACCGACTGGATCACGGAGAGAATGGGATTTTTTTGCACGATAGGGATGATCCCCTCCCCCATCATGCCGGAGAGAAAGCCGAAGAAAAGGGGGAGGCCGATGCCCAGGGCGTTGCTCAGCTTCTGATTTTTCCCCAGAAGACTTCCGGCTACCGTCCCAAAGAGGATGGCGGCCGCCGTTCCCAGCCATAGGAGGATGAGGTTTTCGATATGGTGGCCTCCATAATCAAGACCCAAAAATTGCGAGTAATAATAAGCGACGGTGGTGATGATCATTTGAAAAAAGATCAAGGGAACCAGGTCCGTGAGAAAAAGGATCCATTTGGACTTAGGACCGGCCAAGCGGCGGAGGGCCAGCTGGGTCTGGTTGGCCTCAACCTGGGAAGCTACCTGCAATCCCACATGGATGGGGAAAAAGGAGAGATAGGCCAGGGCGGCGAAGAAGTATTGGTAGAAGGCTTCCACTCCCTTTTGTTGGGAAATGACCTTAACCCCTTGGAATGCCTGATCCTCTTTCATCCCTTGGGCCATGGACCTATCCGGCATGGCCAAGTGACCATCCCGAATGCCTTCAGATATAGCTTCTTCCAAAGCGGGGATGGCGTTCATCTGTTGGACCACCTCCCTAACCACGGTTGCGGGATAGGGATTGGAGTAACCCAGGAGAAAGTCCCACTTCCGCATTCCCTTTTCTTCCACGGGGTAGACCAGGGCCTTAATCTCATCCTCCCGCAAGGCATCCTTTAGGACCTTTAAGTCCTTATCTGTTTTCTTAACCTCAACAAAGTCAATGCTTTCAAAGACGTCGGCGACTTTTTGGTCCGCCTCTTCCTGGACCACGATGCCCAGTTCAATGGTGGGAAAACGGGTGGAATCCTTACTGGCCAGGTTGCCCAAGGCAAAATAAAAGATGGTGAAGTAGGCCAGGGGGAAGATGATTGACCAGATAATATAGTCCTTACTTCGCAGGAAAGTTTTCACACTGTAGGACATCATTCTAAGCATGGTTACGAAGCTCCTTTCCGGTGATTTCCAGGAAGACATCGTTGAGGGAAGGACGGCGGGAAGTGACGGAAAGCGGGTTGATCCCTTCCTCCTCCATCCGGTGGATCAGGCTCATGAGCCGGTCGGATCCGGCCTTCATCTTTAGGCTGAGTTTGCCTTCATGGAAAGATGACGTGAGGACCTCGGGATCCTGGCTAACCTCATCAACAAAGCCTTGGGGCAAATCGAAAGAGACGACTTCGATGGTCTCCCCGATCGAGGACATGGCTAAAACGTCATCGATGGTTCCCTGGGCAATGACCTGGCCGTGGTCCAGTATGGCCAGGCGATCGCAGAGGAATTCCACCTCCTCCATGTAGTGGGTGGTATAGACCACGGTCACCCCCCGGCGGTTGAGCTCCTTAATCCCTTCCAGGATCTGGTTTCTGGACTGAGGGTCAACGGCCACGGTCGGCTCATCCAAAAAGATGAGCTTGGGCTGGTGGGCGATCCCGCAGGCCAGGTTGAGCCGACGCTTGAGCCCGCCGGAAAGCTGGGCCGGACGGAATTTCCGGAAATCCTCCAGGTGGACAAAGGCGATGGCGGCATCCACCAATTCCCGCCTCTTCTTGGCATCGGAAATATAGAGGCCACAGAAAAGGTCGATGTTTTCAAAAACCGTCAGCTCCTCATAGAGGGCGATCTCCTGGGGGACCAGGCCGATGTCCTTTTTGATCGCTAAGGCATCCGGATGCATGGGCTGGCCAAAAATCCGGATCTTCCCGTGGTCGTAGGAGAGAAGCGACAAGACGGAATGGATGAGGGTGGACTTGCCGGACCCGTTGGGTCCCAGGAGTCCAAAGATCTCCCCCTCTTGGATGGTTAAAGACAGGTGGTTGATGGCCACCAGCTCCTTGTAGCGTTTGACCAAATCCTCAATTTCAATGGCCTTAGTTGATTCTTCGGGATGGTTAACGGCTTCCTTCATCCTTGCCCCCTTTATGCTCATAATTTGTTGACGGTGGATTCATGGTCATTATATCGAGGCTCCACACCCCCTGCCCAGTTCAAAAGGTCACAAAAGGGTGTGACAAATGTCAGGTCTTTTCGTAAAATACTGGTGTAGGGTCTTGAGAAGAAAGAGAGAAGAAGCCATGAAGAAAAGCTTATTTGCCTGGTTAATCGTTATGTTTTTATCCCTTAGCTCTTCTTTTCTCCTCTCTTCCACACCCCCTTCCATGGCCTTTCTTTATGGTCTGACCCTGGCCTCCGGCCTCCTTTTTTATGCCGGTCAATGGCTTTCTCTCCCCTCCCCGGCCCCCCACCTGGCCTATCTTGCCCTTCTTGGCCTGGCCGTCCCCTTTCCTTCCTGCCTGGCCCTCCTCCCCTCCCTCCCCTTCCTGGTCCCCCTAGGAAAACTTCCCCTGATCTTCTTTGCCCTGGGCTTCTTCTTCCACCTGGCCCACCCCCTTGCCTACCTCTATTGGTTCCTCCTCACCCTCACCGCCCACTATCTTCACCGGGAGGCCGTGGAAAGTCAGGAAAGGAAGGATCGGCTCCTGGCCATGGTGGATGACTACGAAGGCCGGATCCGCCGACTCCAGACTGCCTACCTGGAAAGCCAAACCCGGTCCCTGGTCAACAAGCGTAATGCCGTCCTTGAGGAGCGGAACCGGATCGCCCGAGAAATCCATGATTCGGTGGGGCACCAGCTTACCGGGACCATCCTCCAATTGGCGGCTCTGGAGGCAACAATGGATGACCCCTCCTCCCTCGCCGGAGTCCGCAAGCAGGTGGAAGGGGCCCTGGACCAGGTCCGGCGGTCGGTCCATGCCATGCGGGACCAATCTCTCTCCATCGAAAGCCAACTCCAGAAACTGGCGGAAAACTACACCTTCTGTCCCGTCCACCTGGATATAAAAATCCAGGACCAGCCCGGCCCCTCCCTCCACTATTTCATCCTTCTTTCGGCCAGCGAAGCCCTTCAAAACACGGCCAAGCACTCCCGGGCCAGTCGATTTGACCTGAATCTCAAGCAATACAACGACCAATACCTCCTCCTTCTCTGGGATAACGGAAGGCGGGAGGGTGAAAAAGAAAAAGAGCCCGGCAATTCCGGTATGGGCCTTTTGTCCATGAAGGAAGGGGTTCTTTCTCTTGGTGGCAGCATGAAAATCAACCAGGAGAACGGCTTCCACATCTTCATCCAGGTCCCCCGGGAAGAGTCCCCGGGAAAGGAGATCCTATGATTCGTATTGTGATTGTTGATGACGACCCCATCGTCTGCCAAAGCCTATCCCTCATTGCAGAATCCCAATCAAAGAAGGAAGGTCTCCCTATCCGGGTTGTGGCCCAGGGAAGGGACGGGAAGGAGGCAATCGGCCTCTATGAGGCCCACCGACCGGACCTCCTCCTCATGGACATCCGGATGAAGGATATGGACGGGCTGGAAGCCTGCCGGCTCATCCGAGAAAAAGACCCCGAGGCCAAGGTCCTCTTCCTGACCACCTTCCTGGATGATGATTACATCATCCAAGCCCTCCGCTTGGGTGCCAGGGGCTACCTGGTTAAGTCGGATGTCCGGGGCCTCCTTCCTGCCATTTATGCGATTCAAGAGGGCTCCCGGGTTTTCGGGGATGCCATTGCCGAAAAAATCCCCGACCTGATCAACCATGTTCCTAACCGCCTTGAGCAAAGGCCTTTTTTTCACGACCTGACTGAAAAAGAGTGGGAATTGGTGGAAATGGTTGCCCAGGGAAAAAATAACAAAGAAATGGCTCAAGCCCTTTTTCTTTCGGAGGGAACCATAAGAAATTACCTCTCCATTATCTTGGAGAAATTAGACCTTCGTGACCGAACCCAGTTGGCTGTTGCTTATTATAAAGAACAATAAAAAAAGCCGGCAACCCAAAGAGGGATGCCGGCTTTTCTACCGGTTCGATTTACTTGCGGATGGCCTTGTAGATGAAAAGGCAAACACAAGAACCGACGAGGGCAACGAGGAAGGACCAGATGGAGAATCCCTGAACTCCGGTCTTACCGATAGCAGACATAATCCAACCACCGACTACACCACCGAGGATACCGACGAGAATGTTGGCCATCCCGCCCATTTCAGCATCCATGCCCATAATCTTTGAGCCGATCCAACCGGCTAAAGCACCAATAATAATCCAAGATAAAAGTCCCATACTTACCTCCAAATCTTTTTTCACCCTTGAGGAAAAATCCTCAAATTCCAAATCGATTCAACAATCAATAAATAATAACCCTTACAAAAGTTCCTTCTCTTTTGTAAGCTTTATTATTATACCCAAGCAATTCACTCTTAATAGATTTTTTTCAAAATGCCCGGGTAAAAAAAAAGAGGACCGGGAGATTATTCCTCCCGGTCCTCTTCTTTTTCTTCTTCAACCAAATCCCGGACTGTCTCTCGGACTTCCCGGTCATCCAGGTTGGATTTTCGGATAAGAAAGTTGAGAATTCGATATTCTCGACGGTTTAAGGATTGGTTGTCATCGAAGTGCTTTTTACTCAGGTCCATGATGAGGGACCGTCGTCCCGTCTCCACCCGGATGGTCCCCCGATGGGACATCCAGGCCCAAACCACTACGCCGATGAGGAGCAGGCCGATATAGCCCAGCATGGGATACATGTAGGCGATGAGGGTCTTGAAGCCCACAAAGGAGAGGGCAAAGCCGACAAGGACCAGGCCGATCAGGACCAGGGAAAACCTCCGGGGCCGGTCACCGGAGAAACGGCGGGCAAGGGCGTAGTAGAGGCCCATGGCGGTGTTGAAGATCATGGCATAGATGACCAGGGACATCAGAAAGCCCAGGATGGGTGAGATTTCTTCCACCAGTTTCAACATGGGGATATCGGATCCCATGACCTGATCCAGGCGTACATACAAAACCATGGCAATGACAATCCCGATCAGGCCGACAATCAGACCACCAACCAGACCTCCCCGGCCGGCTTCCTTGAGATGGAAGGCATTTCCGCCCAGGACAATGGCCATAGAAGCTCCGGTAATGAAGCACATGGAAAAGTAGTTGATGACCGAAACCCAGATGTTGGGCAGGGTGGTGGGTAGGCTCCTGGCCAGGGCCTCATTGGCAAAAAAATCCCCTTCTAAATGGAGGAAAGTATGGATGGCCGCCAGGCCGATAAAGCCGATAACGAGGATGGTGAAAGAGCCGATGATGGCTTGGACCTTGTCGAAGTCCAGGTGGCCCACCAGGATGACCAGGCCCGCACATAGGGCCGAGCCCAGCCAAACCGGTAGGCCGAATTGCTGGTTGAGATTGGCTCCTGCCCCGGCAATCATGACGAAGCCGATGACAAAGCAGGTGAGGACCAGGGCCAGGTCAAGGAAGCGGTTGATCCAGGGATGGGTGATCTCCTGGAGAACCTCATCGTGCTCCGAAGCCTGAAAGTAGGACCCCAGCTGGAGGATCATGGCTCCGAGAAAGGTGTGCAAGAAGCCGACCACGATGATGCCGACGAGGCCGGCCTTTCCGAAGGCCGTAAAATATTGGAGGAGTTCCTGGCCGGAAGCCAGGCCCGCTCCGGTTAAAACGCCCACATAGGCGAAAGCAATAGATAAACTCCTAGTCATGAAAACTCCTGACGTTCGAGGGACAATTTACTGAATGATGGTTCCCCCACCGAGGACGTAGTCCCCGTCATAAAAGACGGCGGCCTGGCCGGGGGTGACGGCCCGCTGGGGCCGGTCAAAATCCAGGGTCACGGCTCCGTCTTCCAGGGGGATAACCCGGCAGGCCTCCTCCTGCTGGCGGTAGCGGAGTTTGGCCTTGCAGGTGAAGGGAATTGAGGGGGCCTTTCCGCTGATCCAGTGGACCCCTTCCACCAGAACCCGGCTGGAAAAGAGGTCCTCCCGGTGACCCAGGATGACCCGGTTGTTCAGGGGGTCAATGGAGAGGACATAGAGGGGTTTGGCCGAAGCGATGCCTAGACCCCGCCTTTGGCCGATGGTGTAGTGGATGATCCCCTTGTGGCGGCCCAGGACCTCTCCTTCCTTGGTCACGAAATCCCCTTCGGGATAGGTCCGTCCGGTCCGCTCTTCGATGACCCGGGCGTAATCCCCATCGGGGACGAAGCAGATATCCATGGAATCCGGCTTATCCGCATTGATAAAGCCGGCTCGATCGGCGATGACCCGGGTTTGGCTTTTGGACATCCCGCCCAAGGGAAAGAGGGTGTGGGCCAGCTGGTCCTGGGTCAGGTTATAAAGGACGTAGGACTGGTCCTTAGAGGGATCCGCTGCCTTCTTAAGGAAGAAGGCCCCTTCCCTTTCCTCCACCTGGGCATAGTGGCCCGTGACCAGGTAGTAGAGGCCCAGGTCCCGGGCCTTTTGGTGGAGGCGGTCGAACTTCATGAACTTGTTGCATCGGACACAGGGGTTGGGGGTCCGACCCGCCTCATAGGCTTCGATAAAGGGGTCAATGATCTTTTCTTCAAAATCATCCATGAAGTTAAAGACATGATAAGGGATGCCCAGCTTGTCGGCGATGGCCTCCGCATCCTCAATATCCTTAGGCGAGGAGCAGAGATGGACCTTGGAAAAGGTCAGCTCCCCCTGGTTGTGGAGGCGCATGGTCCCCCCCACGCAGTCATAGCCTTGTTCTTTCATTAAATAGGCCGCGACCGAGGAGTCCACCCCCCCGGACATGGCGATCAGTGCTGATTGTTGATTCATGACATTCTCTTTTCCAACAGAAGCGGGCTTGGTCTGGGTGGAAATCTTTTTATCCTTCCAGGTTACCCAGGAGGGAGACCATCTCCATGGCGGACATGGCAGCGTCGTAGCCCTTGTTCCCGGCCTTGGTCCCGGCTCTTTCAATAGCTTGCTCAATGTTCTCTGTGGTCACGACACCAAAAGCGACAGGGATCTCCGTTTGGAGTCCCACCTGGGCCACACCCTTGGCGACTTCGTTGCAGACGTAGTCATAGTGGGAGGTGGCTCCCCGGATCACGGCGCCCAGACAGATGACCGCATCATACTTACCCGATTTAGCCATCTTCTTGGCAGCCAGAGGAATTTCAAAAGCTCCGGGCACCCAGGCCATATCAATATCTTCTTCGTTCACGTCATGGCGTTGGAGGGCATCAACTGCCCCCGACAGTAGCTTGGAGGTGATAAATTCATTAAAACGGGCAACCACAATACCAAACTTTTTTCCTTTGACAACATAGGATCCTTCATACACTCTCATCTTTTTTCTCCTTGGCCCTCGGCCGGTTCATGATCTGACTCCATGGATCCCGGCCTGTCCGGCCGGAGTCCTATTCTCTCCCATTACTATCTTTATAAGTCCAGGATATGTCCCATCCTGTCTCTTTTTGTCTCCAAATAGAACTTATCCGTCTCATTGGCATGGATTTGGATGGGGACCCGCTCCTCAATTTCCAGGCCATATTCCTCCAGCTGGTAGACCTTGTCGGGGTTGTTGGTCATGAGGCGGAGGGTCTTGCAACCCAGGTCATGAAGGATCTGGGCCCCGATGTAGTACTCACGGGCATCGGCCGGGAAGCCCAGGGCCAGGTTGGCATCGTAGGTGTCCATCCCTTCATCCTGGAGGGCATAGGCCTTGAGCTTGTTGAGCAGGCCGATCCCCCGCCCTTCCTGGCGCATGTAAAGGACAACCCCCCGACCTTCCTTGCTGACCATTTCCATGGCGTGGGCCAGCTGGTCCCCGCAGTCGCACCGCATGGACCCGAAAGCATCCCCGGTCAGGCATTCGGAGTGGACCCGGCAGAGGACATCCTTGCCGTCCCCGATCTCCCCCTTGACCAGGGCCACGTGGTGTTCCCCGTTCAGGAGGTTCCGGTAGCCCAGGGCCCGGAAGTCCCCGTGCTTGGTAGGGAGGGTGGCGTCGGCGATGCATTCAACAAAGGATTCATTCCGCTTCCGGTATTCCTGGATCTCCTTGATGGAAATGACCGTCAAGCCATGATCCTCAGCGAAATCCACCAACTCCCGGGTCCGCATCATGGTCCCGTCTTCCCGCATGATTTCGCAGCAAAGACCCACTTCCTTGAGACCGGCCATCCGGAGGAGGTCAACCGTGGCTTCGGTGTGGCCATCCCGCTCCATGACTCCGTGAGGCTTGGAGAGGAGGGGGAACATATGGCCCGGCCGACGGAAGTCCTGGGGCTTGGACTCGGGATCGGCTACCTTCCTGGCCGTATAGGCCCGCTCTTCCGCCGAGATCCCGGTCGTCGTATCCACATGGTCAATGGAAACGGTGAAAGCCGTCTCATGGTTATCCGTGTTATCGGTGACCATCTGGGGAAGGAGGAGGCGGTTGACGTATTCCTTGGACATGGGCATACAGATCAGACCCTTGGCATAGGAAGCCATGAAGTTCATATTCTCCGTGGTGCAGGATTCTGCTGCGCAGACCAAATCTCCCTCATTCTCCCGGTCGGGATCATCGATGACCAGGATGATCTTTCCTTCCCGCAAATCCTTCAAGGCCTCATCCACCTTGGTCAGGCTCTTCTTCACATCTTTAATCGGCTCCTCATCGAAGCGGTTCATATCAACATCGACATGGTGATCAACCATTTCATTCCCTCTCTTTCACTCTTCTTTCAGCCTTGGTCCGGGGACCGGCCGCCTTTTCCTAAAATCCGTTCCGCAAAAGGAATTCCCGGGTCAGGTTTGATCCCCCCTCCCCGCCTCCTTCTCCTGCGGCTTTTGATAAAAATTTTTCCACATACTTGGCTACCATATCGCACTCCAGGTTGACCGGGTCCCCCTTCTTCTTGTATTGGAGGTTGGTTTCCTTGAGGCTGTGGGGGATCAGGGAGACCTGGAAGCGGTCCGCCCCTACCGTGGCCACCGTCAAGGATACCCCGTCAATGGCGATCGATCCCTTTTCTACAATATAGCGGAGGATGTCCGGCCCGGTTCCGATGGTGACCCAAAGGGCATTGTCGTCTTCCTCCAAGGCCATAATTTCCCCCGTCCCGTCGATGTGTCCGGAGACCATGTGGCCTCCAAAGCGTCCATTGGCTACCATGGCCCGCTCCAAGTTAACCGGAGATCCCACCTTGAGGCTTTGGAAGGCCGTTCGGTTGAGGGTCTCATGCATGACATCGGCCCGGAATGAACTGGATGAAAAGCCGGTAACGGTCAGGCAGATCCCGTTGGTAGCAATGGAATCCCCCACCTGAACGTCCTCCAGGACCTTCTTGGCCGCGATCTCCAGCTCCGCCGAGGCCCGGCCCCGGCGGATGGCCTTGATCCGGCCGATTTCTTCGATTATTCCGGTGAACATGACAACCTGCTTTCTATAACCAGGTCCGGTCCCATTTGTTGGACCTCATGGAATTCCAGGGGAAGGGCTTGGGCGATTTTCTCCAGGCCCAATCCCCCGACCGGGGTCTTGGCCTCCCTCCCTCCCAGGAGCTTGGGAGCAACAATGGTGTAGACCTTTTGGACAAGGGCGGGTTTATCCAGGAAGGAGGCGTGGACCTCCGACCCTCCTTCCACCAGGAGGGAGTCGATTCCCTCTTTTCCTAACCGGTCCAGGAGGTCCCCCAGAGGGATCCGGCCTTCCTCTTCGGGGAAAGCCAGGACCCGGACCCCTGCCTTTTCCAAAGCTTCCTTCTTGTCCGGAGGAGCTCCTTCCAGGCAGGCCAGGATGGTGGGAACCTCTTTGGCCGTCTTGATCAATTGGGATTCCATGGAGATCCGGAGGTCCGAATCCAGGATGACCCGTACCGGGCTCCTCCCCCCTTCCAGGCGGCAGGTCAGAAGGGGATCATCGACCAGGACCGTCCCAATGCCTACCAAAATCCCCCGGTAACGGTGGCGGAGGCCATGAACCCAGCGGTTGGCCTCTATGGAGGAAATCCCCCGGGAGTCCCCCGTCCGGCTGGCAATCTTCCCGTCCAGGGTCATGGCGTATTTCAGGGCGACGTAGGGACGCCCGGATTGGATGTAGTGGAAGAAGATCTCGTTGAGGCCGTCACACTCTTCCTTGAGGAAGCCCCGATGGACCTCCACCCCCGCCTCTTCCAGGATCCGGAAGCCCTTGCCGGCCACCTTGGGGTTGGGGTCATCCGACCCGCAGACCAGGCGAGCGATCCCGGCTTCCATGAGGGCTTCCGTGCAAGGGGGCTGGCTTCCCGTATGGCAGCAGGGCTCCAGGGTGACGTAGATGGTCGCCCCCCGGGGGTCCTCCCCCCTCTCCCGGCAGTCCTTGAGGGCCTCCCTTTCCGCATGGAGGTCCCTATGGCGGTGGTGGTAGCCCTCGCCAATCACCCGGCCCTCCTTGACCAGGACGGCCCCCACCAGGGGGTTGGGCGAGACCCAGCCCACTCCCTTTTGGGCCAATTCGATGGCCCGCTTCATATACTTTTCTTCCAAGGGTCCTCCTTTCAATAAAAAACGCCCGAGAATCCTCTCGGGCGTCATCGTTGCTTTTTGCATGGCGACTTTTGCATGGCGAGGCTTATGCCTCTCATGGGGCCCCATAAAAAAACGGAATCCGAAGATTCCAGAGCAGGGGGCATCCCCATCTTCTTCCATCCAGACTGTACTGTCGGCTTCGGAATTTCACCGAATCGGCCTCTCGGCTCGCGGGCTCTACCGCCGGTGGGGACTTCCACCCCGCCCTGAAGAATATTGGATTTGTATCATGTATAGTCTAGTCTTTTCCTCAGAGATTGTCAATGTTTGTTGGGATGGTGGTCGTCGTGTTGGTTGGGCATATTTGGACCAACCAACACGATGTTTTGCGGGAGATTTATGGGAAGAATAGTGGTGGTTGGGCGTTTTTGGACAAATCAACACTATGTTTTGGGGGTGATTTGGGGGGAAGAATAGTGGTGGTTGGCCGTTTCTGAGCAAATCAACACTATGTTTTTGGAGAGATATGGGAGAAGAATAGTGGTGGTTGGCCGTTTTTGGGCAAATCAACACTATCTTTTGTGGAAGATTTGGGAGAAGAATAGTGGTGGTTGGCCGTTTTTTGACCAATCAACACTATGTTTTTGAGGGAAGAATAGTGTTGATTGGCCATTTTTAGGCATATCAACACTATTGCCTATAAAAAGATCTAGTGGTGGTTTGTCCATTTTGGGGGAACCAACACGAACAACAAGACAAAATAATCGTATTGACTCATAAAATCGTATAATCCATAATCGTGTACTAATATCTAAACTTGGGTAGGTATAGCAAGAATCATAAATAAGAAAGGATGATTGAATGAAGAAATTAATTGTATTGTTCGCCCTGGCCCTAGGATTGGTAGGCTGCCAGAAGCCAGCTGATACTCCCAACCCAGCGGAGGCGAGTACCCAGGCAGAAAGTCAGACAGAAAGCCAGATGGAAAGCCAGGCAGAAAGCCAGACAGACGATGATATGATCAGCTTAGCTGATGCCGTAAAGGTATTTACAGACAAGTACCCCGGCGCAAGCATCGAGGATATCAGCTTTGAAAAGGAAATGAAAAGCGCCCAATATAAAATTGAAGGCTTTGATGAGACCCATGAGTATGATTTAAGCATTTCCGCTAAGGATGGATCGATTGTCAAGGAAGAGGACGAAAAAGACCGCACTTCAGAAAATAAGGCGATCGATTTATCTTTACTATCAAAAGTTGACGAGCTCATTGAAAATGCCATTCAAGACGCAGGCCAAGAGTATTCCTTGGATTCCTATTCGGTTGATTTTGAGGAAAGCGGATCCTACAATCAACTGGATATCGAGGTGAAAACCAAGGACGGTAAAGACATCGAATATGAATACAATTTGGAAACCAGTGAATTGGTAAAAAAAGATAGCTAGCAATCTTCCCCCAGAAATGGGGGACGTTTTTTTTGCAAATATTGAAATACGGATTCAATAATAGATCCCTTATTTCAACTTATTAACTTAACTTGAAATAAGGAAGTCCTCCACGATTTGATCCAATTGTCCGGCAATCTCCCGAAAATCCACATTCAGGTCCAGGGTTTTGGCTCCGATCCGGTTGCCACCGATGTCAAAAAGGCAGTCCGGTGTGAGGGCCTCATTTGTCTTGGCATAGAGAATGAGGCCCGCCACATTCCCGGTCCTCTCCTTGTCCTGGTTCTTTACATAGGTATAAATTTGATAGAGATTGGTTGAATGAAGGCTCCGCTTATCGTACCGGATCTGCATGGTCTTACTGTAGTATTTGGCATCAATAATGAGGATTTTCTCCCCCATCCGGAGGAAGACGTCTGTCTGCATACGAGGCAAGAAGCGGACCATGGAGGGTTCCTCTTCGCCGGATAGGTCCCACTTGACTTGTCCCGCTTTGACCTCGGTCAAGTAGGCATGGTGGCAGTGGTAGTATTCCAGGATAAAGCGCTCATAGAGTTGGGCCATATGGTCATCGGAGAAGGTCATGAGGCGGTAGTCCCCCTTGTCCGTGGTCTGAACCATCCCGTCCAGGACAAAGTAGCAAATATTGATGAGGAGCTCATAGCTTCCATTGTTCCGAAGGTATTGGAGCCTTGACCAGGCGATTTCCGACGGGTCCACCAAATCAACCCGGTCAAAGAAAACGAGGATTTTCATGAGTGCCCGCTTCCTCTCTACATCAACCCCCTCATCCCGGACCAGGTAATGGAGGGTGGTCTTCAGGATCCGGTTGTAGAGGTTGTTTTCCGACAGTTCATCAAATTCGCAGGCCAGGTCCTGCTTCCGCTGGATCCTATTCCGGATGGTTCCGGCGACATCCAGCTTCCCTCGCATGACCGTAAGGTCCTCCTCCTTGCCGGTGTACTCCAGGTAGAGCCCCTGCTTGACCTGCCTTCCCAGACCCTTGGCAAGGATGGCGGCAAAGAGGTCCTGGGCATGGTCAAAAGGCTCGGAGGCCAGGCTATCATAGTTGGAATTCCTAAGGACCTGGAAGGCATAGGACAGCATATAGTAAATATTCTTGATGAAGATGGTCTTATCCTTAGTCATCAAAGACCCCACGCAAGTTCATTTCCCACCGCTCCCGCTTGGCCGGCTCATCAAACCAGTATTCGCTGAGCATGGGGATCAGGTCAAAATCCACAAGCGACCGGATCCACTCCTCATCAGCGCCCACTTCTTCCCGTCCACAGAAGTAGCTGTGACCAATCCGGAAGCCGGGCCCCAGGGACCGGTCTTCCGCAATCTCTTCATTCAAGATTTTGACCTGGTTAATCAGCCGATCAAAGGTCCTGTTTGCCAATGCCCTCTGATACTTGGTGAAGCCCTCGGAATCAAATCCCGGTCCCAGGTCAAAGAAGCTGAACCGCCGGCGGAGGGCATAGTCGATCATGGCCAGGCTCCGGTCGGCCGTATTCATCATGCCGATGAGATAGAGGTTGTCCGGGACGGAAAAAGGCGAGCCGCTATAAGCCAGGGTGATTGCCTTCCCCCTGTAGTCCCTTTCGATGAGCATGAGTAGTTCGCCAAAAATCTTACTCATGTTCCCCCGGTTGATTTCATCAATAATGAAAAAATATTCCTGATCCGGGTGACTGGCCGCCATCTGACAGAAGCGGTAGAAGATCCCATCGGTCAGCTTGAAGCCCGCCCCATCCGGCCGGTAACCCATGACAAAGTCCTCATAGGAATAATTCTGGTGGAACTGGACCATCTCGATCCGGGACTCATCCACCTGGCCCATCATGGCATAGGCCAGCTTTTTGGCCGTGAAGGTCTTCCCCACCCCCGGTGGCCCCTGGAGGATCACATTCATTTTATTTCGAACCAGGGCTTCCAGAGAATCATAGCGGTCCGCTGTCATATAGACCTCATCCAGGAAATCTTCTTTTGTATATACCTTCCCACTGAAAACCTTCTCATTGAGAACTGTCTCTTGAAGGGAATTCTCTTCCCGGTAGAAATTGGCCAGATAATAGCCGAAATCAATTGTCGCTGTCCTCATGGCCGGATCCGGATAGCAAGAGGGAGTTAAAGCTTGGCGGATCATAGCTTTCAGGTCCTCATCCGCAGACAGGGCTTGGCAGATCTCATCATACATCTCAAAAGTCTGGCATTCCAACGACAAACACAAGCAGGCCATCTGGCAATGCAACAGGCACGGCAAGAAAAACTCTCCCTGCAAAAACGGAATGCATCTTACTGATGAAGAGCTAAAAGCTGCCGTCCTTTATGCGACCAACAAGCTCATAGAGAATAAAGATGAGATTCTTAATAGCTTTCAAGAGATTGGAACAGAGCTTCTGTGCTCTTGTAGATCACATCACGGTATTCAGCAAAGAAGATATCCGCATAACCTTCAGAAACGGCAGCGAGATTTGCGCTTAGCCGCCGTTATTTCATCATCTGCTCAAAATAAGAAATGAGCTTATGATATTCTGCCGTCTGTAAATCAAGTTTCTCATATCCATCTTGTTTGATCAGAAGGACCGTCCGGCAGACTTTCAGTAATAGTTCGATGTCATGCGTAATAATAAGTGTCGGGCGACCTTTGGCAAGTTCAAAGATAAGCTCGGCGATTTTATCCATGTGCATGTAATCCAAACCGCTGGTCGGCTCATCCAAAATAAGAATTTGCTTTTCACTCAAAAAAGCATTGGCGAGAGCCAGCCTTTGCTTTTGCCCGCCGGATAAGTTTTGCGGATGCTCGCTGCGTTTATTCCAAAGATCAATATGCTTAATGATCCAAGAGACCTCTGCCAAATAAGCATCGCTTATTTTTTTGCCGTTCGCGAGCGCCTCGTTTTCTACGGTATCAAAAAACAGCTGGTAGTCTACATCCTGCATCATGTAGTAGGCATTTTTCAGTCGTTCTCGCTGAGTTTTTCCCCATGAAATATTTTGCTTCTTGCCGGCAAGTCCGCAGAGAACACGACCTAAACTGCTTTTTCCGATACCATTTGTGCCGACAATCCCCATGATTTCATCGGAATGTAAGTCAAAGGATAAATTCGAGATGAGTTCTTTTTTGCCTACAGAGACATGAACATCCTTCGCAGAAAAAACACGCTCACCTGTCTTTGTCGTGTTGTGCGGAACAAGTGCGGAAAAATCTATCGTTCGAAGTCCCAAGTCTTTGCAATCGGATGATTTCAGTTCGCCCGCATCAAATTCTTTGATAAAAGTTCCGTCTTTCATGACATAGAGCTTATCGTAGAGATCCTCCAAAAAATATAGTCGGTGTTCGGCGATGATGATGGTTCTACCCGATGCTTTGAGCAATTTCAGGATGCCTTGCAAATCTCGGATACCTTCTTGATCAAGGGAAGCTGAAGGCTCATCAAAGAAAATAATCTTTGTGTCATAAACTAAGGTAGAGGCAATAGCTACCCGCTGTTTTTCTCCGCCGGAAAGTTCATTCAAATTTTTATCCATTAAGTGAGCAATGCTCATGTACTCAAAAGCTTTCTTCACCCGTTTTCTCAGTTCCGCCTGCGGCATGCCGAGGTTCTCTCCGACAAGGGCGACCTCATCTTCTGCCTTGCGGGTAAAGAATTGATCGGATGGATTTTGAAATACGTTGCCGATGACCTTAGCCAAGGTACCCGTCTTAAAATCATGCAGATTTTGATCCAATAATGTGACTTTGCCATCCAGTGTGCCTTCATACTGATCCGGTATGAGTCCGTTCATCACTCTGGTAAGCGTTGTTTTTCCGCAGCCGGAATTACCGGTGAGTACGACCAGTTTTCCCGGTGCGATCGCAAAATGAATAGCATGCAAAGATGACTTTTCTGCTCCTTGATAGGTGAAGCGCTCAATATTGACTTTCATGATGTCCATAGTGCAACTCCCAAAAGCGCCACGCCGGCAAACAGGCTGATGCCATCTGCGAATTTAAAGCGCATATCATAATAACTGGTTTTTTCTCCTTCATACTCGATACCTTTGGCAATAATTGAAGAGACAAGCGTTTCGCTGACATGCAGACACTTATATACCAAAGGAACAAAGTACAGCTCAAAAGTGCGGACGGGATGCAAAAGGGAAGCATGAAAGCCGCGGATTTTCATACCGTTTCGAATCTCATGCAAGCGCAGGCCAATTTCATCCATAAAACGCAAAGCTGCAATCATGGCTACACTAACGGTGTTGGGCATATGAAGCTTGCGAAAACAGGCTAAGATTTTCGATGGGCTGGTAAGAATCAATACAATGCCAATATTAAAGATCGGTATGAAGCGGGTAATGAGTGCAAAAAGTCCTATAAAAATGCCTGTGACATATCCCAAATCAGCGAAGGCCAAAAAATACATCATGCCATAGGAAACAGAAAAAACAATAATCTGTCTAAGGAAGAGACCTGTCGAGGCATTTAAAGCAATCAACAACGTCAGAACAAGCACAGCCCAATAGACCGTTTGATTGCCAAAAAAGACTTGGAAGGACACCAGAATCGTAAGCGCGAAGAGCGTATACGGATGCAGCTGTCCTTCCTCCTTTTTCTTTAGAGCTGATTTCTTTATCATCAGCTAAGCCTGCTTTGTTTACTATTCTTTTCAAAAAACTTGTTATTGATGAAAAGCCCGAAGCGGCCGGCGATAAGCTCCAAAACAATGTTTACCAAAACGCAAATCACTATTACATTTCCGGTATAGCTGGCCACCATCATTTGCGCTTGCTCTAAACTCATGCTGCTGACAAAGCGTGCAATGTTTTCGGCACCCAACAACACAACAAATAGAATCGGATGCATGGCGTAAATAAACATTGATGCGCTGAAAGCCATGGCAATACGGTTTTTATTGCTGTAATCACCTACAATCAGTTCAGCTATGATACCGGCAACAACACAAATCGGTGTTGCAATCCAATAGCCCATTGCAATGTATAAGAGACCGATAATCAGCCAAAAGAGAAACGATGCACCTCGTTTTTGCACCTTGCGTGCCATGATGACATAGACCGGTGCAACAAAGAAAGCACCAAATCCTGCGGATACATAAAGTGAAACCACGCCTAAAAGTCCCGTCAGCATACCGATGCCCATAGCCAGAACAAAGCCAATGACTCCAAGCACTGCAATTTGTACCACATTTTTAAGTTTCATAAAATCCTCCTTAAATGTTTTTTATATCTTCCAAGACTCAGCCGTTTTCCGAGCCTGAAGGAACCTGGAATAAATACCGTCTTTGGCGGCAAGTTCGTTATGTGTGCCACTCGCCACTACTTTGCCTTCATCAATCACTAAAATTTGATCGGCGTTTTCAACTGTTTTCAAGCGATGAGCAATCATAATGATGGTTTTATCTTTCATTAAGCTGTTCATAGCCTGCTGAAGCTTATCTTCGTTTTCCGGATCGACATTGGCTGTTGCTTCATCGAATATGATGATGGGCGCATCTTTGAGGATGGCTCTTGCAATAGAGATACGCTGTTTTTCACCACCAGAAAGAGATGCACCGCCTTCTCCGATTACCGTTTTATAGCCTTCCGGCAAACTCATGATAAAATCATGGCAAGCTGCTTTTTGAGCAGCTTGAACGACTTCTTCATGCGTGGCATTCATGTTTCCAAATTTGATATTGTTTTCAATGGTGTCTTGGAACAAATAGACGCTTTGGAACACCATAGAGATCTGATCCATCAAAGAAGTCAACGTATAGTCCCGAATATCATGTCCTCCAATTTTGATGCTTCCTGCATTGACATCCCAGAAACGGGCAATTAAATTACAAACCGTTGTTTTCCCGGATCCAGAAGGGCCTACGATGGCCGTGGTTGTTTTTGCCGGAACGGTAAAGCTTACATCATGCAAAATTTCTTTGCTTCCATACGAAAAGTCAATATTTGCTACCTTTATGGAGGCTTTTTTCGGACGGATGTCTTCACCATGAATATCCATAACCGGCATCTGTTTTAGGTTTTCTACCTGATCAATAGAACTGGATACCACACGCAAAACAGCCATAGATGAACCGGCGGAATCAATCTGGGCAAAAATCATAAAGGAAATGATAACGGACATCAGAGCATTTTCCGGAATCATAGCTCCTTGCACGTAAAGGTAAATAGCTACAACGATAATCAAAATGCTAAAGAGCTTAAGCACAAAATCCTGGGCCATATTGTAAGGCGTAAACATTTTTTCAATAGCAAGGTTGGTCTTCTTGTTACGACGAATTGCCGCATGAACCTTTTTATCACCTTTCCCTGTCAGATTAAAGGATTTAATAATGGACATTCCCTTAATCTGTTCAAGGACGGCTTCCACCAGTTCTGCTTGCGCTTCTTGGCGTTTCGGTGCAAGATGCGCCGTCTTTTTCTCCATCGCCGAGGTAACCCACAAATAAATCAGTGTACCGACAATAACGATGAGACCGATACGCCAATCCCAGATCAAGGTTATTAAAGTAAACACAAAAGCATTGAGAAAGCCTCCCATGATATTGATCAGCACAACCGGAGCTGTGTTTTCTACATCACCGAGAACCGTAGTAAGCGTTCCTACAATATTGCCGGTGTTTGCTTCATCAAAATAACCCATAGGCACGGTCTTCATTTTGTTTGCGACCGCAAGTCTCTGCCGAGCCACCATGAAGTAGCCGGCATGTGTTTGCTCGAGCTGAGCAAAGTAGTTGGTAAGAGCACGTCCGAAGATGCTGATAAGGAGAAAAAGGAGTGCCAAAAGAGCAGGGTTTATGCCGATATCTTTTCCCAGCATCCCTACGATGACAAAGTAAACAGCACCAATTTGAAACATATAGAAAATAGCAAAAAGAAAGGAAACGGCGATGGACTTTCTAATATTGCCCTGTTCCTCTCCGGCAAAATGTCCTATTTTTTTCAGTGCGTTCAACATGTTATTTACCTCCTTTCGCGCCTACATGAGCAAGCCACATACTTTGATAGAGCTTTGACTCTTCAAGCAGCTCTTGATGTGTGCCATGATTTTCGATTTTTCCTTCTTCTATGACGAAGATTTGATCGGCTCCCGTGATGGTGGAAAGTCTATGAGCGATTGCGATAACGGTCTTCCCCGCAACAAGTTGTCCCAGTGCTTGCTGCATCAGCACTTCATTCTCGGGATCAATGTATGCTGTTGCTTCGTCGAAAATGACAATCGGGGCATCTTTAAGCATGGCGCGCGCAATAGAAATCCGCTGACGCTCACCTCCAGAAAGATGAGTGCCTCCTTCTCCTGCAATCGTGTCATAACCGTTTTCCAGATTCTCAATAAAGTCATGACAGCCCGAAAGCTTCGCAATGTGCTCCACGTCTTCATCCGTAGCACTCAAGCAACCCATGCGAATGTTGTTGCGAATGCTTTCGTTAAAGAGAAAATTATCCTGAGATACAAAGGAAACGCTGTTATAGAGTTGTTCTAAGGGAACCTTTTTCGCATTGATGCCACCGATAGCGATGCTTCCTTTTTCCACATCCCAATAGCCGGCTATCAGTTTTGCTAAGGTCGATTTGCCGCCGCCGGATGGACCTACAAATGCATTAAAGCTCCCGTCTTTTATGCTTAAAGAAACATCATGAATAATTTCTTTGGCATCTTCACCGGATTCATAGGAAAAAGAAACATGATCGAGAACAATGTCGTGTTTGTTGAACGATATCGGGTGTTTTTCATGCTGCTGTTCTTCGGCAGCTAAGAGCGCATCAATCTGACCAACAACCGTTCCCACCCGAGCCAAACTGTCCACAAAATTCATGGCAGCCATCAAAAGGCCCGAAAGGGAGAAAGAGAGGATCACCGTCGTCAGAAATGTGCCTCCGTCCAAACTTCCACTTTGATAAAAAAGATATCCTGCCGGCAAAACAGCAAGCAGAGTTGTAGGAATTATCGATTTAGACAGCGACATTAAGAACTGAACGCTTTTCATCCAGTCGTAGTAGTATTGGGCATTTGCGAGAATTTTCTCGGAAAACTTGTGATAGCTGCTCTCTCCTTGATTGAAAGCTTTAATAACTTCAATGCCTCCGGCATATTCCGCAATAGCGGCATTCATCTGAGCGCCAACCTGGACCGAGCCGGCATATTGCTTGCCGTAGCTTTTCATAATGATACTCATAAAAAACATTCCGATCGGGATGGATACCAAAGATAACAGTGCCATGCGCCAGTCCAGTACAATGAGATAAATCAAAATACAGAGCGGCCCCACCATATTTGCCGTCATTTCCGGAATAAGATGAGCAACCGGACGCTCCAAACTTTCCACCTGATCTACAATGAGCTGCTTCCATTCACCGCTGGGTGTCGCTGTTACTTTCCCCAGCGAGAGTTTTGGAAGCTTGTGCAGCATTTTTTCGCGCAGTTCCTGTAAAAGTTCAAAAGTGACTTTATGGGAAACGGAAAGCGACAGTGAATATAGAACGGATTTCACGGCATAGCCTAAAAACCCGACAACGCAGGCTTTCATATAAGCACTGAAGTCTGTCACACCATTAAATAAGTTTGTCAGAACCTGTCCCGCAGCCACGTAGGGAACGATACCACCTAAAACTCCAAGTACCGCAAGACTCACAGAGAGTTTTAGTCCGGCGTGCTGACTGGCAGCCAGTTCCCACAGACGCTTTATGGGACTTTGTTTTTTCATGTTTTCACCTCCTCACGATCACATATAAAGCAAATTAGATAACTAAGTTATCTCTTGGATAAAAAATATAGAGCTACGGGCTGCGATACTTTTCCCAACCCGCATTGAAAAAAGTAGACATCGTCTTTGCCATACTGAGAAGCTGTTCTTTATCGGATGCGTGTACAACGAGTTCAGAGATGGCGTTGAAAAATGCATGATTGATGATATGAACACTTTGCTTGGTCATAATGGAATCCGCGTTTTCTTTCCCATGGATCATCTCTAAAATCGACCAGTCATTACGATCCTCAATTTCGATGATCTTATCTAAGAAATACTCATACTTTGTGCCATAGGATTTAAAAATAAGAAGCTCAAAGATATCTTTATGTGCATAGAAAAACTCAACACTTTTAAGCGTCCCTTCTTGTTTGAGTTCAAGAACTTTTAAGATTTTTTCTTTGGGAACGGGAAATTCCGTGCCGTAGGTGGAAAAACTTTCTTTTTCGTAGTAGTTATAAATTTCATTGATCTTATCTGCTAAAGGCTCTACCAACTTTGCAAACAAATCTTCCTTATCTGTAAAATGCTTATAGAAAGCTCCTGTTGTCACGCCAGCTGATTTACAAATTCTTCTCATATTTGCTTTTTCATAGCCTTCCTCCAAGAAGGCATCCAGACCACTTTTTAGTATGTTGGCATGAGTTTCTTCAAAATTACCTGTAGTCATAGATCCTCCCATCAAAAATAGTTCTTGTTTAGATAACTAAGTTATCTAAACATTACACCCAGCTGTTGCTATCTGTCAAGAGAAATATTTTTACGTCAATAATTATGACCAGAAGAAGACCTGGTTTTATATGATCGTGATGCTATTTGTCCTCTCGAATTGTTTTCGTGCCCCCATGCCTATTTTTCGTACCCCTGAGTATGAGTTTCGTACCCTAAGCGGCTGTGCCGTTAAAATGTATCAAATATGGCGTTTTGTTCTCAAAGATGCCCTTGACGGAAAAATAGAGCTTATCGTCACCAAATCGGTCTAGCGTTTTGCCAGAAATACCGTGGACAGCTTAACCACCATCCGAAAGCTCAAAAAGATGCAGGCAACCAAAGCCGATATCAAGTTCTGCCTGAAGCAGCTACAAAAACAAGACAGGCTTCTGCAAACATTCGACGAACAGAGCTTCTGTGCTCTTGTAGATCATATCACGGTATTCAGCAAAGAAGATATCCGCATAACCTTCAGAAACGGCTCAGAAATCAAGGCCTATAAAATGTCCGAATGGAGCTTTTTATTTTAATCGGAGTTGAATGAAATGCCCTTAAAGAAGTTTAATCAAATGTGCTAAGTTAGCTTATCCTAACTCAATGGAGGTTAATCGTATGAAAAAATCATCTGGAATTAAAGCAAAAGATTTGATCACCACAGGTATTTTTACTGCCATTATGTTTGCTCTTTGCATGGCAGTAGCAATGCTGGGTTACATGCCAATATTTATTCCGCTTTTAGGCATCATCGTGCCACTTATTGACGGTATTCCCTATGTGTTGTTTGTGAGCAAAACGAAAAAGTTTGGGCTTATAACCATTATGGGATTTTTGCTTGGACTACTAATCGGGGTCATGGGAATGGGCGTATATGCACCCTTCACCGGACTTATCGCGGGCCTTTTAGCGGATTCGTTATTAAAATCCTCGGATTATTCCAGTGCAAAAAAAGTAATTCTCAGCAAAGGTATTTTTTCAATATGGCTGATCGGCAACTATATTCCTATTGTTATTAGCCGTGATGCTTATTATCAAGATTTAGCACAAGGCGGTTATGGAAAGGCCTATGCGGATGCACTTATGAAGCTTATTCCGGACTGGAGTTTGATCCCATTACTTGTAGGCATATTTATCGCGGGCATCCTTGGTGCTTTGATTGGACGTTCCCTTCTAAAAAAGCAGTTCGAACGCGCCGGGATTGTCTAATCCATCATGCAGCCTATTCAAACGCGATCAAAAAAAGAATTTCTTGATCCTCGAACAAAAATACTTCTTGTCTTTACCATCGCTGCTGTCGTTGTGGGAGGAGGACATGGATATTGGCTGGCTCCGATTCGAATACTCCTTATATCCGTTCCCTTTATACTGTTTCTTATTGAAAGCAAGTGGAAATATGCCGCCATATATGCCATTTTATTCATAGCGGCCTATGTAGGGCAGATATATTTTTTACCGCTCGTTACCGGATTTTTAGGTTTTCTGTTGGTGGCTTTTTGCGGTATTTTTGTTCGCATGATGCCGGGGCTTGCCATGGGTGCCTATTTGCTCAGCTCAACGAAAATCAGCGAGTTTATGGCAGCAATGGAACGCATGCGTGTTCCTGCCCAGATTACGATTCCACTTTCCGTTGTTTTTCGCTTTTTTCCTACCATCCTGGAAGAGTATCACGCCATAGCCGATGCAATGAAAATGAGAGGCATCTCTTTAAGTGGTTCAAAACCGTGGAAAACTGTGGAATATCGTCTGGTCCCGCTGATGGTGTCCTGCGTGAAAATCGGTGACGAACTTTCCGCATCTGCTTTAACACGTGGCTTAGGCGCGCCGATTAGGCGCACCAATGTCTGTAAAATTGGATTCCATTTGCAGGATATACTCTTTCTGATGCTTTGCCTGGTTAGCTTGTGTGTACTTATCTTTTATAAGATCGGAGGTTCGTCATGATAGAAATAAGAAATTTTTCTTTTTCCTATACATCCTCTGACCAAAGTACACTTAAAAATATCAATCTGAGAATCCCTGACGGTCAATGCGTTCTTTTAACGGGAATGTCCGGATGCGGTAAGACGACCATAATACGAGCTTTAAATGGACTTATTCCTCATTACTATGAAGGAAAAAGTTTGGGAAGTGTATCTGTTTTTGGTAAAAGTCCACAAACGCTTGCTCTATATGAACTCGCGCCGATTGTTGGCTGCGTATTTCAAAATCCCCGCAGCCAGTTTTTTAATGTAGATACGGATAGTGAACTGGTTTTTGCCTGTGAAAATTTAGGTATGTCAAAAGAAGATATTCGATTGCGCTTTAACAAAATCGTATCCTCTTTGCATATTGAGAGATTGATGGGAAAGAGTTTGTTTCATCTTTCTTCCGGAGAAAAACAAAAAATTGCTTGCGCCTCTGTGGCTGTGCTTTCTCCCAATCTTGTTCTTATGGATGAGCCAAGTGCTAATCTTGATTTTTCCGCTATCGCAAATTTGCAAGGGATGATACAATTTTGGAAAGATGAGGGAAAAACAATCATTATTGCCGAGCATCGCATCCATTATTTAAAAAATTTAGTGGATCGTGTGATATTGCTTGATGACGGCGAGATGATCGGAGACTATCAAGGCGTTAACTTTTTCGAGTTACCGAGTTCGTTTTATGAAACGCATGGGATACGTATTCCGGACATAAAACAACTTTCATTTGGAGCTTTCGATCCATTATCGCCGACGAAAGATTTTTTAGAGCTTTACGATGTGAATTTTTCCTACCACAATACGCAAAGCGTATTGAATATTCCGAAATTTCAACTTCCTCTGGGAAGGGCAACAGCTCTCATAGGTTCAAACGGTGCTGGCAAGTCCACTTTTGCCAAACTTCTTTGCGGACTGGTGAAAAAAGATAAAAGCAAACTAATCTATAAAAACAAGACTTTTCCACCTAAAAAAAGACGTGATCTGACCTATCTTGTGCAACAGGAAGTGAATCATCAGTTGTTTACAGAAACGGTTATGGAAGAGCTTTTGATTTCTCAGGAAGAAGAAAATCATACTGTAGCCGAGGCAATACTCCAAGAACTCCATCTGGATGGCTTTAAAGATGAACATCCCATGTCTCTTTCAGGAGGGCAAAAGCAGCGTGTTGCAGTAGCCTCCGCTCTGATGAGCAATCGAGATGTTTTAATCTTTGATGAGCCGACCAGTGGTCTTGATTTGGAAAACATGCAGCGTTTTGCACAAATTATAAAGAGAATAATTCTTTTAGGAAAAACATGCTTAATTATTACTCATGATCCGGAGTTTATCGCTCTTGCCTGTCAGCATATTGTTGAAATGAAAGATGGGCAGATTAAGGAGCAATATGATTTGAACCAGACGACAGTACAGAAATTGCAGAATTTTTTTAGAGAGGAGGTTTCATGACAATGAACGCCTTAGGCAATATGGGAGATAATATCAAAATGCAGAAACGAGAAGATGGCAGTTCTATCTTTTTTTTGCATGATGAAACCGGCTCGGGGACGATGACTTGCTACTCCCTTTTCGAAGGCGTCTTTGTACTTTTTAATGACTTTCATCTCAAAACTTGTTACTCAGCTTTCAAGCCACATCAATCGATGTTTACCATTGATTACTGTAAAGAAGGAAGAATAGAAAATAGCATTCATCCGGAAAAGTACACTTATATCAGTGCTGGTGATTTGCAGATGGAAGTACGCACCCAGCATTACGGAGAGTTTTACTTTCCACTTAAACACTATCATGGAATCACAATCAGCATTCTCTTTCCACAGGGTTCTGAAACGATAAGGACATTATTAAACGGATTTCCGGTTGATGTGGAAAATTTGAAAAACAAATTCTGTAGAAAATCAAAAGCCTATGAAACATTTATTATGCGTTCCAATCCACAAACGAACCATATCTTAGCCGAAATTTATCAAATTCCTGAAAAAGATAGAGTTCCTTATCTGAAAATTAAGGTATTAGAACTTCTTCTTTATTTGGATGGTATGGATATTTCTTTGGCAAAACAACAAAACGACTTTTTAAATTTCGCCCAAGTTACTAAGATCAAATCTTTGGAAAAAAGGTTAACTTCACATCTTGACCGATTTTATACGTTAACCGAATTTTCGAGTTTCATTGATATGCCACTCACATCTATGAAAAAAGCGTTCAAAATTATTTATGGAAAATCGATTTATGCCTATATGAAAGAGTATCGCGTTAATGCAGCGGCTTTGCTCTTACAAGATTCATCGAAGAGCATACTTGAAATTGCGAATGATTTAGGCTACCAAAACCCATCCAAATTTTCAGCTGCCTTCAAGTCCCTTCGTGGTTTAACGCCACGAGACTATAGAAAAACTCTTGTCTGAACGGGGCTGTTTTCCCATTAGAGGGTGGAATGGACCACACCTTATTTCATAAACTGCTTTAGAGAATACGTTGAATTCTCTTCGACCAAAACAGTTTAGAAATGAGGTGTTTTTATTTTGAAAATCAAAAAAAGAATATTGCCGATTGTTCTGTCTTTTGCAGACAGTGCAAAACCACAGTTTATACTATCTATTCTATTTGCCGTGCTAAGCGTTTTCTGTGGTTTTTTGCCTTATTTTGGGATCTATCAAGTCCTTCTTGTGTTTTTTTCAAAAGTACAAGATAGCAGTCAAATTTCTGTGCATTCACTTGTCCCTTGGTTCCTTTTGTGCGTCGCAGGATATGGCCTTAAAGTCTTGTTTCACACAATCTCAACGAATCGGTCTCATCATGCCGCCTATCATATTCTTAAAAATATACGAAGCCGACTGACCGATAAATTAATGCGATTGCCGCTTGGAACTGTAACAGGAAAAACCGCCGGTGAACTCAAGAGCATTATTGTTGACCGTGTAGAAACGATTGAATTACCTTTGGCACACTTGATACCGGAAGGCTTATCGAATCTGATTTTTCCTGTTATCGTATTTATTTTCATGCTGGCATGGAATTGGAAAGTCGCATTGGCATCTGTTGCCTGCATTCCTTTTGGTGTGCTCGCTTATGCGATCGTCATGAAGACATTTAACAGCAAATATGACAGCTATATGAAAGCTGCTAAAAAAGTGGACAGTGTGATTGTGGAATATGTGGAAGGCATTGAGGTTGTCAAGGCTTTTAATCAATCCAGTAAATCCTATAAAAAATATACGAATGCAATCACGTCCTTTAAAGATTTTACTTTAGATTGGTTTCGCTCCACTTGGCCGCTGATGAATTTTGCAGCGGCGATACTGCCGAGCACACTGTTAGGCATTCTTCCGGCAGGTATCTTGCTTTATGCTACAGGAAATCTAACACCTGCTGAACTAACGCTTACCATCATCCTTTCCTTAAGTCTGGTAGGCCCCGTTTCATACTTTACGACAGCTGTCAACAGCTATAAATCCATTGAATACGCTCTGCTGGATGTTCAGAAAATCTTAGACTTGCAAGAGCTTCCGGAAGAAAAAGAGTCGAAAAAACTGTCCGGTTATGACATCTCATATAAGGATGTCACATTTTCTTATGAAGAGGCTCAAGCACCTGTCGTCAAAGATTTTTCTTTAGAAATACCCGAGGAATCTTTCGTAGCTTTGGTAGGTCCTTCCGGCGGAGGAAAATCTACCTTATCTCGATTGCTTTTACGTTTTTGGGATGTGAATCAAGGATGTATTTGTATCGGAGGAAAGGATATACGCTCTTTGCCACTTGGACAACTCTCAGGACTCATCAGCTATGTTTCTCAGGATAATTTTCTTTTCAATATGTCCCTTTTTGAAAATATCCGCGTAGGCAATCCGGCCGCAACAAAAGAAGAGGTGTTTCAGGCTGCTCATATGGCACAATGCGAAGAGTTTATTTCACGTTTAGAAGAAGGTTGGGACACGCCGGCTGGAGAAGCGGGGGATAAACTGTCAGGCGGTGAAAAACAGCGTATAGCGATTGCCAGGGCAATACTAAAAGATGCCCCTATCGTTGTTTTGGATGAAGCAACCGCATTTACTGATCCGGAAAATGAACTTCAACTCCAAAAATCGATTAATGAACTAACGCGTGGCAAGACGCTGTTAGTGATTGCCCATAGGCTTTCTACGATAAAAAATGCCGACAAAATCGTTGTTTTGCAGGAAGGCACAAAAGTGACGGAAGGAACGCAGAATGAACTTCTGAAGGCTTGCCCCCTTTACCGCTCCATGTGGGAAGCACATGTTGGTGCCAAAGCATGGGCGGCATCCAATCAAGAGAAAGGAGCGGATAAATAAATGTTTACCATGATCAAACGTATCGTTGATTGGACAGGTTCTTATAAAAAAAGATTTTACTGGGGCATCGTCTGGTCGTTATTAGAGAATTTCTTTATTGCTTTTCCCTTGATGGGAGCGGCTTATGTTCTGAACCTTATGCTGCAGGATACGGCAGGGCTCAGGAGTTTGCACACAAAGGAAGCTTTATGGGCGCTTTTGTTTATGGTTTTCTGTGTTTTAGGTCGTTTCTTCTTCTCCTATCTGCGGGCTGTTTTTCAAGAAAGCATTGCTTATGAAAAAACAGCCGAGGAGCGCATCGAGATAGGCGATATATTAAAGCGAGTTTCCCTTGGCTTTTTTGATCGTCACAAGACCGGTGAAATTGCGGGAGCAGTTACAACCGACTTATCTACTTTGGAATTGTATGCCATGAAGATGACGGATACGGTTATCGGAGCTTATTTGCAGACTCTTGCCATGATTCTATGCATCCTTTTTTTCTCATGGAAAGTGGCAACTGTTGCTTTAGTGGGTGTATTATGCTCTGCATTTTTCCAGCGCCGACTGGTGAAAGATAGCCGGGCAAACACAGCGGTGCGCCAGAAAGCCAATGATAGCATGATTAATGCAACACTCCAATTTATCCGTGGAATAACGGTTATTAAATCGTATGGGAGAACAGGAAGCGCCGTTGCGGAACTACAAAAATCTTTTTCCGATCAACGTGACATCAACATCAAAATAGAAAATGCTTACATGTGGACGAACGGTCTTTATCAGTTAAGCCTAAAATTGACCTCCGTAGCAATCGCTTTTATGGTATGCCTTCAAACCATTCACGGTGAAATTTCTCTGCCTATCATGCTCATGATAGTGATCTTTTCATTTGTTATGTTTGCTCGTTTGGAAACGGTAACCGATGCTTCTCACACCTTGGAAATGATGCGAGCAGCGCTGGACAAACTTCAAACAATTAAGACGGCAAACTATATCGACGAAGATTCAAAAGACATTGTTTTAAACAATTTTGACATTTCTTATCAGAACGTATCTTTCGCTTACGATCACAAAAATGTTATCGAGAATGTGAGCTTTTCTCTTCCCGAAAATTCAACTTTAGCCATCGTGGGACCCTCCGGTTCCGGTAAAACAACGCTCTGTAATTTGCTTGCCAGATTCTATGATGTCAATCATGGGTCTATTTCTATCGATGGACATGATATCAGAGAAATGACTTGTGATACTCTGCTGCAATATATTTCGATCGTTTTTCAGCACGTCTATCTGTTTCATGACACGATATTGAACAACATTCGTTTCGGCAGACCGGAAGCCAGCATCGAGGAGATTAAAGAAGCTGCCAAAAAGGCGGCTTGTCATGAATTTATTGAGAATTTACCAAACGGCTATAACACGATGCTTGGCGAAGGCGGATCGACACTTTCAGGAGGAGAAAAACAACGCTTATCCATTGCTCGTGCCATACTAAAAGATGCACCTATCGTTATATTAGATGAAGCAACTGCCAGTGTTGATCCTGAAAACGAGCATTTCATTCAACAAGCCATATCCGCCTTGGTCAAAGGAAAAACATTGATCGTTATTGCCCACAGGCTAAACACAATACAGTTTGCTGACAATATATTAGTTATAGACCAAGGAAAGCTGGTACAGCAGGGAACGCATGAACAGTTAATAGAAGAAGAAGGAATATATAAAGATTTCCAGAAAATACTCAATAAGACAAGTAACTGGCAACTCAGTTGAAGAAATTTATTTTAATTTAGCAACTTCAATTATTATGAAAAGGGGGACTCCTGCATGCTCATGTTTGCAGTCAGTCCCTTTTGTTTTAGGGTTAGCGCATTAGTTTTCGTACCCCTTGCTCATTTTCGTACCCCTGAGTATGAGTTTCGTACCCTAAGCGGCTGTGCCGTTAAAATGTATCAAATATGTTGTTTTGTTCTCATAGACCTTGTTGATTTCCGTCTTCCCCACTGTCCCAATCCGGGTGAGGAGCTCGGATACGTCCGCTGGGGTGAAGAATTCCCCACCTGACTTCCCCGCATTGGAAGCATACATGGTCATGAGGTATTCGTAGGCATCACCGAAGGCATCGGTGACATGGCTCTTCACCTGACCAAGATTCATATCTGCCACCCCATCCAGGAGCTTGCAGAGCTTCTCATTCCTCTTGGCCACAGTGGAGCCCAGCTTATTGTTATTCACATCAAAGTCATCGAAGAGGCCAGAAAAGTTGCTTTCCGACTCATTCCCTTGGGCCGACTCTTCAATGGAGTGGAAGATTTTTTCCAAGGTCTCGTTGAGGTTGTCATCCCCTTTGGCTCGGACCCGGACATTGCAGAATATCTGGGAGGGATAGATAAAGAAGCCCTTCTCCTCTACCAGGCCTTGCCTGGCCTCCTCCGCCTCTTCATCTGACATCTGGGCATAGTCAAAGTCAGGTTTGCCGGCAGCGACCTCCCCTTCATTAATGTAGTTGGTGATGTTTTCCGAAATATAGCGATAGAACATGGTTCCAAGGACATAATTCTTTAAGTCCCAACCATCCACGTCACCCCTGAGCTCATCAGCAATGGCCCAGATAGCCCGGTGGAGTTTCCCCCCCCCCCCGCTCCTCTTGTCTTCGATTCTCGATGGCCACTTGTCTTTTCCTTTCCAAAATTCGTATTTTGCAAAGGATTCCTATGATCATATGGGTTGATCACAGTATCCTTGTTTTATGAGACTTATCCTGATTTTCGATAATACAATCGACACCAGAAGTATCTAAAAAACCAAAGAAATTGTCAAAGAAAAGGCCCACTAGGAAGTGGGCGTTTTGGGGGAGTAGTGTTGGTTGAGGTTTTTTAGCAAACCACCACTATAGCAATTAGGGGTGAAATAGTGTTGGTTTGCTATTTTTCGACAATCAACACTATATTTTTGAGGGCTTCATAGTGTTGATTTGGCATTTTATCAAAGCCAACACTATTCTTTTCATCCGAAACGCTATTCTTTATTCGGAAAAGTAATGTCTATTCTCAATTTTCAGCAAACTAACACTATAGATCATTCAAAATGTGTAGTGGTAGTTTGCCTTTTTTTTTGAAAACAACCACTATTGACTAGGCAAAAGCCATAGAGTTGATTCTACGTTTTTGACGAATCAACTCTATATTGAAGTGAATAAGTTTCCTATTAGCTTAAAGAAGTATCAATATAGAACTTTTTATCTTAGTTTTATAAAAATTAAACCTATTATAAAACTTTCTGTTACGAAAAGGATGCCATTAGTCAAATCATTGATAAGAGTAGTCGCCTTTAGCATAATTCACTTTAAGGTTATTTCCCTTTTCCCTATCTGTATTTATACCTATTCTGAAACCGAAATTCTTCTTATAAAATTAGATCAAGGCAATTAATCTTGTTAATCAAATCTTATTCATCTAATAAATCATAAAAAGTCTTCTCGTCAATGATTTCAATGTCTTGACCGTCAAGCTTTAGCTTTTCAGCCTTTTTATGTTTATTGGATTTCTTGCCTTTTAGAATAGCATGATAGTCGTTATCACCCAAGATTAAATAATTCGTCTGCTTGTTTACTCCTGCATCTAAAATGCCACCAAGGTCTACTACAATTTGCATAGCATCCTTACGCCGCATTTCCTCAAGTTTCCCAGTAAAAACAACATGTTTATTAAAGAAAAAACCATCTTCGTTAATATCTACTTCAGTGGGCTTAATCGCCTTGATATTAATTCCTCTACCCCCATTTTTGCTATATGCCCATAAATCTTCAATACTTAGATTTCTGGTTGCCATACTTGCTTTAATAGCATCATATAATTCTTTAGTTGAAATGCAGTCTGATAAGGCACGATGTTCATTGTTATGCAGGTCTAAATATTGGGTTAAATCGCATAGACGATGTCGCTTAAGCTCGGGATATAACTTTCGTGCGAATTGCATCGTGTCCATATATTGGTTAGGAAGTTCTGCGTTAAATCCTTTCTTTATAAATCGCATATCAAAAGGGGTGTTGTGACCAAGAATAATATCATTGCCTATAAACGTAAGTACCTCTTCTTTTACTTTAATTATAGGAGGCATCCCTTCTAACATTTCGTTTGTAATTCCAGTAAATTGTGTAATAAAATCATCTATTTCGAAGCTGGGTTTAATCAATTGACTATAACGATTAGTTATCTCATTATTCCTAACTTTTAAGATCCCAATTTCTATGATTTCGTCATAGTAAGCAGATAATCCCGTTGTTTCCGTATCTAACACACAATAATCATTAATGATCTGCTTAGTGTAGTTTTTATTAGCACTGGACATAAAAGCCACCCCCTTATTATTAAGAATTATCCCCTAGATCACTAACTACAATTATATTAAATAAGTTTATCTTCAACAGCAAAAAGCACATCAATAGATTGCTGAGAACCTTCATTTTATCCAGTCATGTTTATAGTCTATTAAGCAATGCTTAAACACCCTGCTTCTCCCACTCGACTTCCGAACATAACAAATCAAACCTTAGGCAAGCTGCCAACTTCTATTAGTGTGCTGGAATAAATTCCCTCTCTTCTCAAGGAGAGCTTTCTATTCAGACCCTTTTCGACGATTATATCGTAATACTCATAACTGGGTCCCACTTTCCGGATGTAAGACTTTAAAAGAAAACCGTAGTAGAAACTACGGTTTGATTTCTGTATTCAATTGACCAAATTCCTAAATTATAGAGACTGAAGCAACTTTTCCAAACTCAACACTTCTTGTAAAATGCTGGCTCGATAGGTCTTCATTGGATTGACCAGTTGAGAAACTTCTAAATCCACCGCCAATGAGCCGATGATATACGCCTCTTCAAAAGAGATATTCAGCGCCTTGGCAATGTGATGAATGTCGACTTCCGCCGCCTTGAAAGATGCTTCGTCACCGGTCTCTCCGGAGGCAAGGAAAGAAATTCTCCCATCATGAGCAAGGAAAGGCCATTCCACACCTTTCCCTTTTTTTATTAGTTCAAAGCCTACCCTTACATCCCCTTTTGTTTCCAAGGCCGCAAAGGACATCTCCCCATCACCCATGCAAGCGTGGCAGTCCCCAGGGGCAAACATGGCCCCATCTTGGCCGTCGTTTTTTATTATTTTCTTCGTGAAATCAAACTCCCCAAAAAGCTTCCCACCAGAGCAAGAAAGCCATAGGCCGGACCATATATGATGGCGGTTTCATTAAAGAAGGTAAATACAGCGGGAAGGAAGACTACCAGGACCAGTAAGGGATAGAGCCAGTCCCAAGAGTGTTTCATCCCATAAAACTCGGATGAAACAAGGATGATGGCGGGGATGGCCACCAGGAGGATGGCCATCCCACTTCCGGTATCGATGATAAAAAGGGGCAGGACATAAAAGGCCAGGATAGCAACCAGTAGATAGGGGACCATGGGTCGGAGTCTATTCATGAGCAATACCTCAACTTTCTTTCAGTTCGTCGTATATCTTTCACTGTTTCTTTATTTTATCATTCTTCGTCCTGGAGACTCCTTTTTTAGAGAAGAATACAGAAATCATCTTTACTTAGATATGCAAAAATCTTTACTTACATAGGGTGTTCTGAGAAAAAAAGTAAAGATCAGGAGGCATAGCATGTATAACTACGATGGTTTATATGAATTATTAAAGCAGAGGAACTTGAACAAGTCCGACCTTGTCGACCTGCTTCATATCTCCTCAAGGACCATTGCCAAGATTTCAAAAGATGAACCGCTTTCCCCCTTTGTCATTAAGAAATTAACCAACTTTTTCTCCTGCGAAGAAAGTGATATTTATATCATAGTTACCGATAACCCCCTCCTTCAGCAACTTAAGGACGAAAAAAACCATAGAATTTCCGGCGGATTCTACCACGAACTTCAAATACGCATGACCTACAATTCGAACCATATCGAAGGAAGCACGTTGAGCGAAGAACAAACGAGACGGATCTTTGAGACGAGCACCCTTGACGGTAGCGATGGCCTTCCTGTGGATGATATCATCGAAACGGTGAATCACTTTCGAGCTATTGATTACTGTATTGATATCGCCGAAGAGCCCTTGACGGAAGAAATCATCAAAAAACTCCACTATCTTGTAAAGCGAGGAACAAAAGATGAGACTCTGTCCTGGTTTCAGGTTGGGGAATATAAAAGCCGCCCAAATGTTGTTGGAGGAATGGAAACCTCCTCTCCTGAGGATGTCGCATCCGATATGAAAGCCCTACTGGCGGCATACCATAAAAAGAAAAAAATCTCCCTGGAAGAGATCATTGATTTCCATTTTCGATTCGAAGGCATCCATCCCTTTCAGGAAGGGAATGGCCGTGTTGGTCGGTTGATTGCCTTTAAGGAATGCCTCCACCATAAGCTGGTCCCCTTTATCATCGAGGACCGAAAAAAATACTTCTATTATCGTGGTTTGCGAGAATACCTGACCGATCCCGGATACCTAATTGGCACCTGTTATGATGGACAAGATACCGTAAGAGGCATGCTTGAACTTTTTGACATGAAAAATTAAATCTGCCCCATAAAATCTTCTTTCACTTGGATCAAGCTCAGGGCCATGGTAAAGGCCCAGAGGCAGAGGGCAAAAAGTCCATAGAGGGGCCGGGCAGCAAAAATACCCAGGGAGGTCAGGGCCAGGAAGCAGTAGCCATAGAGGGCCATCCAAAAGAGGATGAGGACCTTGTCCTTTTTCCCCTGCCAGGAGATCCTGTGAGCTTGGTCTTTTAGGATGACCAGGATCTTCCCCAGGATGGCCAGCCAAAGGGCCACAAAGGCGAGAAAGCTGGTCCATTCATCGGAAATCCCGTCCAAATAGAGGGCGATACCTGAGGCCAGGGCAACAAAAATGACCGCTCCCCATCCGATGAGGACCACCCGGAGGGCCATCATGAGGATACTCTGCCATCTTGACCGACCGGTCTCCCCTCCTCCATGACCCCCTAAGGCCTTTTTCTTTAAGCGGTCCTCATGGCGGAGGGTCAGGTAGATGAGGGCCGGCGTTTCGAAGAGATAGCCCAGGAAGTTGACCCAGATGATGCTCATCCACATATGGTGGTTGATGTCCAGGTTGATGGGCCGACCGTCCCAGACCCAGAAGCCGCCACTTAAGCGGATGGCGGCAACATCCAGGAGGAGGTCCATGGAGACGACCAGCCAGCCGGAGATGAGGGCGGTCGTCAGATGGCTGCCATTGAATTTTCCGGCAATCCGGAGGGCGCATACCGCTACCCCGCCCCACATGAGGCCTCCGAAGAAGGGGAATTGGTAGGGCGGGATGCCGATGGAGAGGTAGTAGAGGTCGCTGTAGTGGTAGATGTCCGTCAGGCGGACGGCGCCCAGCTCCAGGGTAAAGCCGGCCAGGGCGCCGGACAAAAAGACCTGGAGTTCCTTCCAATCCCTTGCTTTGATGATGTCCACAAGAAGGATGGCGGTCAGGGCGTAACAAAGAAGTTCAAAAGCGTTAATCCAGTTCATCAGTCAGCTCCCGGGGGTTCAATAGGGTTCGCGATAAAAAAGGAGAGGGGTGTCCCCCTCTCCGCTTGATGAAATATTAAAGGTCGATGGATTTCCCGGCTCCGGCCTTGACGACGATGCCGGATAGGGCGAGGAGGGCCAGGAGGTTGGGAACGACCATGAGGCCGTTGAAGAGGTCGGCCAGGTTCCAAACCAGGTCCACCTTAAGGGTGGAACCGATGATAATGCAGATGACGACCAGGAGGGCGAAGGGCTTGCGGGCACCCAGGCCGAAGAGGTACTTGATGTTCTGCTCGGCAAAGAAGTACCAGGAGATGATGGTGGAGAAGGCGAAGAAGAGGAGGGTGATGGCAATAAAGGCAGGGCCGGCCTTCTCTCCGATGGCGCCGGAAAAGGCATGCTGGGCCACGGTCACGCCGGTGGTTCCCTGGGCGATCATGTCGGGAAGGATCCCGGAGGAAAGGATGACCAAGGCGGTCATAGTCAGGACGATGAAGGTGTCGAAGAAGACACCGATGATGGCCACTTCGCCCTGGTCCGTCGGACGGTCCACCTTGGCGATAGCGTGGGCGTGGGGGGTGGACCCCATACCGGCCTCATTGGAGAAGAGGCCACGGGCGACGCCGTAACGCATGGCTTGGGTGATAGCGATCCCGATCACACCTCCGGTGACTGCATAGGGGGTGAAGGCGTAGGTGAAGATGGACCCGATGGCGGGAAGGAGGTTGTCTCTGAAGAGGATGAGGCAGAGGGTTCCGCCCACCAGGTAGAGAACGGCCATGATGGGGACCACCTTCTCCGTAAAGGCGGCAATCCGGGAGATTCCGCCGATGAAGATAAAGGCGGCAATAAGGGCAACAATGACGCCTATGGCCAGTTTGGGTATGCCGAAGGCATGGTAGAAGGCATCGGAGATAGAGTTGGACTGGACGATATTCCCCATGAGGCCCAGGGCCAGGATAATGAGGATGGAAAAGGCGACAGAAAGAATCTTGCCCAACTTTCCTCGGAAGGCTTTGGTGATGTAGTAGACCGGTCCGCCGATGACAGCCCCTGATTCGTCCTTGGTCTTGGTGATCTGGGCCAGAGTGGCCTCGGAATAGATGGTAGCCATGCCGAAGAAGGCGGCAACCCACATCCAAAAGATGGCACCGGGGCCTCCGGAGACCAGGGCGGTCACGCAGCCCACGATATTTCCCGTCCCTACCTGGGCGGAGATGGCGGTGGCCAGGGCCTGGAAGGAAGACATCCCCTCTTCCCCGGCTTGGTCGCCGAAGAACTTCAGTCCACCGAAGACATGGCGCCAACCGGCCCCGAAGCGGCGGATTTGGACGAAGCCGGTCCGGATGGAGAAGAAGACTCCGGATCCGACCAGGAGGAACATGAGTACGAGCCAAACATAGTCATCAACCAAAACGACAATATCATTGAGCTTATCCATAAATTACTCCACTTCGGTTTTCGTAGAAATTTCTACACAAGAAAGGGCCAACACTTGCTTTAATAGCGACGGACCAGCTTACAGGAAAGTTCCAGAAACTCGGCCAGGATTTCCTGGTTGTCTCCAAAGAGGTCCCAGAGTCCATCTTCCGAAAGGACGCCACAGAAGACATCTTCAGGAACCTTGCCCTGGTCATAGGCGGCCAGGTCATCCTGGTATTCCTTTGACCCATAGTAGTGGTCCAAGTCCTTGTAATTTTCCTCAAAGGAATCCCTGAACTTTTCCAAAAGTCCTAAAAGCTGGTTGGTCACCTCCTGGTGACGGTTCATCTTTTCTTCCATCATCTTGATGCGTTCGACTGAATCCATATCCGAGCTCCTTTCAAGGCCAAATAAAAATAAGATACTTCCCATTCTACCTTATTCCGTCAGAAAATGCCCGAAATTTGACGAAAATTAGTCTTTAAGGAGCTTGGGTGCCAGGAAATAGATGGAAAAGCCGGCCAAAAGGAGGAAGGCGGTCAGGATGGCAATGGAGACCAGGCCGAATGTCCGGGCGGAAATAACCTGGGGCAGGTTGGGAAAGACAAAGAAGACCAGGACATAGAGAAGGAGGGAGAAGATGGGCTTAAGGAAGCCCAAACGGGATCCCTTGCGGTCGGGTTGGAAGAGGTAGTAGGTGAAGTAGGGATAGATGGTGAAAAAGGCTCCCCAAAGGAGGGTGATCATGAGGACGGAGGTCAGAGGGAAAGCGGGGCCTAGCTTCAAGGACAGGCCCACTTCCAAGGAAGCCATAACCAGGACCGGGGGGAGGTTCATCAGGGCGGTGGACCGGAGGCGGTAGAAAAAGACACGGAGAAGGACATCCCCCTCCTTGTAAAAGCCATAGTGATTGAGGGGCCAGTCCCACTCCTTGTAGATCAGGTTGGTAAGTTGGGAGTGGTTAAAAACCATGTAGGAGACGAAGGGGAGGAAGAAAGGGATAATATCCGCAAATTCTCCCAAGACCCCTAGATCCATCCGAAAGACCAGGAAGCTGCCAAGAAGGGCTAAAACCCCTGATTTAATGAGGATCGGGCGGAGGAGCTTTTTCCGGAAGCGGTGGAAGAAAACCCGGTTGATGTAGGCATAGCCGGTGACCCCGGATCCCACCGGAAGGGCCATCTCCCCCTCTTGGGCACTCAGGCTGACCCGGACCTTTTTTTCCGTGATCTCTTCCACCTGTTTATCCAAGTCGGAAGAAGCCTGACGGATTGTCTCCACCAGGTCCTCATGGGACCCATGGCCGAAGGCCCGACGAAAGGAAAGAAGGCAGGCCGGGAGAGAAAGGATGAGGGTCCAGGGAAGGAGGCCCGCCCAGTCGATGGCGAAAAGAGAGGTCGATACCAGGATAACCAGTAAAAAGAGGAGGTAGGCGGCCCAGAAGCGCTTGAAGGACATGAAGGATTTGCCCCTTCTTGCAAAAAAATCCACCATGGGCTCTTCCAAGGCAAGTTGGAAAAGGGAGAAGGTGAGTCCGATCATGACCCCTTTTCCAAAAGTGAATCCCGGAAAGAAGTGACCCAGGAGGCCAAAGAAAAGGCTCCGGTAGACCAGGTTCATGAGGGGACGGATCCGGGTGTATTCCGGATAGAGGACCTCCATCCGGTCTCGGTAGATGTCCAGATAATTGGGAAAAACACGAAAGTTATTCACCAGGACCGAGTCGAGGATGGCAATAAGGCCATAGGCCAAAAGAACCAGGCCGGCCTTATTCGAAGCGGGAATCTTTTCCCCGGTCAGGGCCAGGGGCAGGTCGGTCTTGCCCAAAAGGCGAAAAAGAGGGTCTCCGAACTGGGAGACCAGCATGCTGACAATGAAGAGGGCGATCAGGGTCCCGACCATAAATTTCAGGCCGGCAAATAGGGGATTGAGAACAATGAAGGCTTTTTTCAAGCCATAGAATTCATAGGAGGAGCCCAGGCGGGGACCGATGAGGGGGATCTTCCTCATGAGGTGGACAAAAAGATTGACATTCTCATGGGTGGAAATCTTTTTGTGGGTCTTGTAGGAGGTCCAAGCCGGCCCCAGGGAAGGGAGCGTTTGGACTTGGCTATTCTCCATCATGGCCATCCTCCTGACTCTTCTCTTCTTGGAGAAGGGCGATGATCTTGTCTTCAAAGCCTTCCTCCCGGGCCATTTTTTCCTCCACGTCGTGGAGGGTTTTGCCGTGAAGGAGGATGATCCGGTCACAGAGGTCTTGGGCCAGCTGGAGGATGTGGGTGGAAAAGATCATGATGTGGTCCTCTTTGATGGACCGGATGATCTTCTTCATTTCCAGCTGAACGACGACATCCAGGGAGGTCAGGGGTTCATCCATGAGGATGATCTTGGGGCGGAGGATGAGGAACATGAGCATCTGGAGCTTATTCTTCATCCCGGTTGAATAGTCCTGGATCAGGCGGAGGGCATCCGCCCGGTCCAGGCTGACTTGGGCAAGGTAGTCTTCGATGGAAGCCGGCTCTTGAATCCGGTCGGCATTGGCTTCGATGAAGAATTTGAGGAATTCGTAGCCCGTCAGAAATTCCGGAAGTTCGGGCTCCGCCACCATCATAAAGACGTCGGAAGAGGTCAGGGGCCTTCTCTCCCCACCTTCTTCCAAAAGAATCTCTCCCCCATCCCGGCGGATCTGGCCGGAGATAACGTTAAAAAGGGTGGTCTTCCCCGACCCGTTCCGGCCCAGGAGGGCGTACAGGCAGTTTTGTTCGAAAATGTAGTTGATCCCCTCCAGGACTTCCTTGCCCGGAAAGGACTTGCTGACTTCTTGCAAAATTAACTTCATGAATCTTCCTATTCTACAGTGACGGACTTAGCCAGGTTTCTGGGCTTGTCCACATCCAGTCCACGGTTAACAGAAATATAGTAGGCCAGGAGCTGGAAGGGGATGATGGCCAAAGAGGTAACGATATGGGGGTCGGTCTCGGGGATGGTGATTCGATAGTCGGCATCCACCCCCTTGTCCTCTCCTTCCATGGTCAGGCCCAGGAGGAGGGCTCCCCGGGACCGGGTTTCCACCAGGTTGGACCAGGTCTTTTCCATGACCCGGGGTTGGGTCAGGGATCCCACAACCAGGGTGTCTTCCTCAACCAAAGAAATGGTCCCATGCTTGAGCTCACCGGCCGCATAGGCCTCGGAGTGGATATAGGAAATTTCCTTCATCTTGAGAGAGGCTTCCATGGCAATGGCATAGTCGATCCCCCGGCCGATGTAGAAGATGTGCTTATCGCCCACCAGCTGGGTGGCCAGGTACTGGATATCCTCATGTTCCGCCAGGATCCGGTCCATCTGGCCCGGGAGAGCTTCCAGGGCATCCAGGATGGGCCGGACATCTTCCATCTGTCCCCTAGCCTGGGCCAGGGCTAAGCCCAGGAGGTAGCAGACGACCAGCTGGGCGGAATAGGCCTTGGTGGTGGCGACGGCGATCTCCGGGCCCGCTTTGGTATAGAGGACCCCATCGGCTTCCCGGGCGATGGAGGAACCAATCACGTTGATGATCCCCAGAGTGGGCACGCCCTGAGCCTTGGCTTCTCGGAGGGCCGCCAGGGAGTCGGCCGTCTCCCCGGATTGGGAGATGACCACAACCAGGGTCTTGTCCGTCAAAATAGGCCGGCGGTAGCGGAATTCCGAGGCCATCTCCACCCGGACGGGAACCCGGACCCAATCCTCGATCAGGTATTGGGCCGCCATCCCCACGTGGTAGGAGGATCCGCAGGCCACGATCTGGACCTGGTCCAGGGAGGCCAGGAAGTCTGAAGTCAAGTTGGATGCAGCTTCGGTCAGGTCAACCTTTCCTCCCCGAACATAGGCATGGAGGGTGTCCCGGACAGCCCGGGGTTGCTCGAAGATTTCCTTGAGCATGAAGTGGGGAAAGCCTCCCTTTTCCGCCGCCTGGGCATCCCAGTCAATGTGGACCGGGTCCTTATGGATTTCCTCTTCATAGACGTTGTAGAAGCGAATCTCCCCCTTTCTTAAGAGGCAGATTTCCATATCGTCAATATAGTAGACTTCCCGAGAATGGCTGAGGATGGCCGGAACGTCGGAGCCCAGGTAGGCCCCGTCTTCCGCCTGGGCCACCACCATGGGGGAATCCTTCCGGGCAGCATAGATCTCCCCCGGCCGGTCGGAGAAGAGGAGGGCCAGAGCATAGCTTCCCTGCATGAGGAGCATGGCCTTGGCGAGGACATGGAGTGGTCCCTCTTTTTCCTCATGGAGGAGGGAGTGGACCAATTTGATGGCCACCTCGGTATCGGTCTGGGACTCAAAGGTGTAGCCCTTCCCCTCCAGCATGGTCTTGAGTTCCTGGTAGTTCTCGATGATCCCGTTGTGGACTCCAACTACCTGGCCGTCCCCGGAGCTGTGGGGGTGGGCATTGACCTCATCCGGGCTCCCATGAGTCGCCCACCGGGTGTGACCGATCCCTGTATAGCCCGGCAGGAGGTCTCCGCCTTGGGTCTGGTCAACGAGGGCCTGGACCCGGCCAACGGTCTTGGCCGTTTGGATCTTTCCATCCTCCCCTTCGACCGCTATGCCTACGGAATCATATCCGCGGTATTCCAATTTTTTCAGTCCATCCAGAAGGATGGGGCCGACTTGATTCTTTCCGGTGTACGCAACAATCCCACACATAGGCGATGGGCCTCCTCAATCTTCTTTTTTCTGTATTTTTTCTTCAATAAAGGCCGGGAAGTCCTCCTCCCGTCCTTGGATAAAGTGATTTTTCTTCACCAAAAGGCTGCCCTTGGATCTAAGCTGGAGGCAGTAGAGGGAGGAAGTCTCCTTCAGTCCTTTGAACTGTTGGTAATCCAAGTCAATGTGGGAAGCCCGGCTTTCCACCCGGATCTTCTCCCCAAAGAAAATGGTGGTCTCCGAGGGATCCAGGTCCATGCTGGTTGAAAATTCTTTTAAGGTCAGTAATGGAGTCAGGAAGGCGGTAATAAGGGCGAGCAAACCGGCCGTCCCCACGACATAGCGGACCGGGCCTTCCATGAGGAAGTAGCTGGCGATCCCCACCAAACCCACCACGGGCCCCCAGGTGATGACCGGCTTGGCCAGGACCCTCATGACATACTCCTTCTTATCCGTGGGGGTCAGGGTGAAGCGGTTGACAAAGCGGGTTTCCATCAAATCCACCGGGTTCTTTCCCGATAATCCCTTGGCTCCTTGGGCCCCTTATCCTCCTCGGGATGGCCGATGGCGATGACCGATTCCACATTCCACCGGTCATCCAGGCCCAGAATCTCATGGACCCTCTCCTGGCCTCCCTCGGCCGAATTGACATTGATCCAGCAGGCGCCCAGACCTGAATCAGCCACCTTCAAGAGGGCGTAAGTCGTGGCAATGCAGGCATCCTGGCGGTGGGTCTTGGGGGCCAATTCCCTGTCTGAGAGAACGCATAGAGCGAGCTTGGCCTCCTTCAATGGAGCTGCCCCGGTGGGCTTGAAGGTGGATAATTTCCGGATGGTCTCCGGATCCTCCACCGCGATCAAACGAATATCGTCCTCATTCCGACCGGTGGGGGCATAAAAAACAGCTTTACAAATATCTTCAACCATATCCCTTGAAACAGGCTGGTCGGTAAATTTCCGGATGGACCGGCGTTTTTCTATCAAATCCTGAAACACATCTTATCCTTTCTATCCACAAAAGACGGGGATGACCACCCCCTTCTTCATTTCCAGTACTTATTATAACAGGGAAGATGGACCTTTCATGAAGGAGAAAGAAAAAAATGAGCTTGGCGGGGTGGCTACCCTGGCTAACCGCATAAATAAGCCACAGCCAGGGTGAGGTTTCCCTGGCAGATGGCAAAAATGAGGCTCAGCCAGGGTTGGGCTACGAGGCTAGGCCACCCTGATCATCTTGTGATTCAGCGAATTGTCAGGGTCGTTGACCCTGACAAATTTTTCTCCTGAGGAATTAACAGGGTTCCCAACCCTGATAATCTCACCTTTTTCTCCAATAGCAGGGTGATTTTTTACCCTGTCATTCTTTCAATTCCTGCAATAATCAGGGTTTTTATCCTGCTATTCTGACGATCCGGCAAATTATCAGGGTGATTTTCGACCCTGCCATTCTCATCACTCGGTAAATTATCAGGGTTTCAGGCCCTGATAATGATGAGCTTTTCGATATTATCAGGGTCGGGACGCTTCCGTAGGGTAAACCACCCTAGATCGGATAGTAGCAAACAAGGCAAAATAAAATGGAGCTATGGCAGAAGAGCTAGCTCTTTTGCCATAACCCCATTTCATATTGATTTGACCACCTTAAAAACGGTAGGACCGGGCTCAACCACCCTAGAGCCGGTAGGCCCGGACGGCGTTGAGGACGGCCAAGAGGGCTACGCCCACATCGGCGAAGACGGCTCCCCACATGGTGGTCAGGCCGAAGACGGCCAGAACCAGGAAGAGGGCCTTGACCCCCAGGGAGAGGATGATGTTTTCCATGACAATCCGCCGGGTCTTCTGGGCCAGTTGGAGGAGGGTGACCAGCTTCATGGGCTGGTCGGTCATGATGACGACGTCGGCGGCTTCTATGGCCGCATCCGAGCCCAGTCCCCCCATGGCAATGCCCACATCAGCCCGGGCTAGGACCGGGGCATCGTTGATTCCATCGCCCACGAAGGCAATCTTGCCTTGTCGGTCGGCCTTCTGGAGCTTCTCGAAATGGCGGACCTTTTCTTCAGGAAGGAGGTCACCGTATACCCGGTCTATGCCCAGGTCCTTTCCAATGGCTTGGCCCACCTTCTCCCCATCCCCGGTCAGGAGGACGGTCTTTTCCACCCCGGCCTGCTTGATGCCTTGAATCGCTTGGCCGGCCCCTTCCTTCACTTGGTCGGAAATGAGGATGTGGCCCAAGTACTTTCCATCTTGGGCCAGGTAAACCAGACTGCCCACATCCTCAACCGGTTGGAAGGAAATTCCCTTTTCCTCCATGAGCTTGGCATTGCCGGCCAAGACCTCCCGGCCATCGACCATGGCCACCATCCCCCGACCGGTCAGCTCCCGTACCTGGTCCGGATGGTCTTCCGGCCCTTGGCCCCCCATTGCCTCATAAGCCTGGAGAATGGATTGGGCAATGGGATGGTTGGAAGCGACCTCCACTCGGGAAGCCAGGCCAAGAAGGTCCTTTTCCGTAAGGCCTTCGACCGGGCGGACCTCACGAACCTCAAAGCTCCCTTGGGTCAGGGTCCCCGTCTTATCGAAGACCATGGTCTTGACCTGGTAGAGGGTCTCTAGGAAGTTTCCTCCCTTGATCAGGATCCCCTCGCGGGCAGCCCCGCCCAAACCGGCAAAATAGCCCAAGGGAACCGAGAGAACCAGGGCACAGGGGCAGGAGATAACCAGGAAGATCAGGGCCCGGTAGATGGAGTCCCGGAAGGAGAAGGACGGAAAGAGGAGGGGAAGAAGGAGGGCCAGGGCAAGGGCACTCAAGACCACAACAGGGGTATAGTAACGGGCAAATTTGCTGATGAAGCGCTCCGTGGGCGCCTTCCTGGCTGAGGCATCTTCCACCATATTCAGGACTCGGGCCAAGGCTGAGTCCTCAAAAGGACGAAGGGTTTCCACTGTGACCACCCCCTCCTTATTGATATAGCCGGAGAGGAGGTCATCCCCCTCCTTCAGGTGGATGGGGGTGGGTTCCCCCGTCAAGGCTGCCGTATCCATATAAGTAGATCCTTCGAGGATCCGCCCGTCAACCGGGACCCTTTCCCCTGATTTGACCAGGATGATGTCCCCGGGAACCAGATCCTTGGGGTCCAGGTCCTCCACTCCATCGTCGGTCTTTCGGTGGGCCACATCCGCCCGGAGGTCCAGGGCTTCCTTGATCGACCGTCTGGAGGAGTCCACCGCCTTATCCTGGAGGACCTCCCCCACCGTATAAAAGAGCATGACCGCTACGGCTTCAGGATATTGTCCAATGGCGAAGGCTCCGATGGAGGCCAGGGCCATGAGGAAGTGTTCCGAAAAAACCTGGCCATGAAGGATGGACTCCAGGGCCATCTTGAGGATGGGGGCCGCCAGTATGACGTAGGAGACCAGGAAGAGGACCAGGGCCGGAGTCTTGGCCTCCATTCGGTTGGCTACCAGGGCGCATACAAAAACCAGGGCTCCTATGACCAGCATTTTGGGATCCATTTCTTCCTCATGGTCATGGCCATGGCCATGACCATGGTCTTCTTCAATCGTGCAGGATCCGCAAGATACCGGATCCTTCCTCTTTTTTTCCTTATCCATATCAATCCTCCTATCTCAAAGAATTTAAAATTGATTTTATCATTTGCTCAAATGTTCATATGTATATCATAATCATTCTATTTGGAAATTTCAATAGGAAAAATTCATTTTCTTCAAAAAATACAGGAAAATTTTCGGATATCCATCCCCCATTCGCCTTTCGAAATATCCTGTGATAAGATAAAAAGGTGGTTTTAAAGCTTCGTATGTAATATTTCGTAATAATTTTTAGAAAGCAAATCTTTGAGGTAAAAATGATTGTCCGTTTCAAGCGTCACCTGCGCCTAAATAACCTGGATCTTTTTCTCATGACCCTGGGTGCCTTTATCATGGCCTTCACCCTAGTCAACATCCACATCCCCTCCAAAATCACCGAAGGCGGGGTCATTGGCATCGCCATCCTGGCCAAGTCGATCTTCGGGATCAATCCTGCTATCGTCTCCTTTGTCATTGATGCCCTCCTCTATGGGCTGGGTTTTCTTCTTTTAAAGAAAGGCTTCCTGGGTCGTTCCCTCTTAGCCTCCTTTACCATGGCTGTCTTCTATGCCCTCTTCCTGGAAATCGGCCCCATCCTTCCCTCCTTCGAGAACCAGCCTGCCCTGGCCGCCATCTTCGGAGGAATCGGGATCGGTTTGGGCTGCGGATTGGTTATCACCCGGGGATCCGCCGCCGGTGGAGATGACTCCTATGCCCTCATCATGAAAAAATACACCCACCTTTCCATCGCCCAGGCCTACTTCCTGTCGGACTTTATCGTCCTCCTGGTTTCGGTCTTTATCTACCTCCCCTGGCCCAATTTTTTCTGGTCCATCTTCTCCACTTTGATTTCCTCCAACCTCATCTCGGTGGTAGAGACTCGTTTTCCCAAGCCGGCCCACCTCCAGCAGGCCGATTCCACGGTTTCTGCCGTCAACTAGGCCGATTGTCTTCTTTCAAAACCCGAAAAACGGCCTCCCAACGGAGATGGAAAACGCTTAATTATCAATTTTCTTTATTTTTTCCGAATAAATATTGAGATTTTTCTCCTAATAAATGGTAAAATAGGCGTATTCTTTATTTAAGGAGGGAGATTTTATGTTACCTTTATACGCCATGCTTTTTGTCCTCATCGTCTACTTCATTGGCGACCTGGTGGCCAGCTTAACCAAGTCACTGGTCCCGTCGCTCTTTACCTGTTCCGTCCTCTTCTTGCTTTCCTTCTGGTCGGGATTGGTCCCCAACACCCTGTTTGTTGACTCCACCATGGCCGTCTTTGGTCCGACCATAATGACCATGCTCCTGGTCCACATGGGGTCCATGCTCAACCTCAACCAGCTCATCCAACAATGGAAGACCGTCCTGATCGGGGCCGCCGGCATCGTCGGCGTCGCTATCCTTCTCTTCCTGGTCGGCAAGCCCATTGTTGGCGAGGAAACGGTCCTTGTGGCTGCTCCCCCCATCTCGGGCGGGGTCATTGCCGGCCTCCAGATGTCCAAGGCTGCCGAAGCCATCAACCGGCCCGACCTCCAGCTCATGGCCTCCCTCCTCGTTGTTATCCAAGGCTTTGTCGGCTATCCTCTGGCTTCCTTCTTCCTCCGCCAGGAGGGACGGAAGGTGGTTGAAGCCCACCGCCATGGCCACGTCTTTGAGGAAATCGAAGACGTGGAGATCGTCGAGAAGCCTTCCATCTTTAAACTTCCGGACCGCTTCCGGACGGCCAACTACTACCTGGCAAAAACGGCAGCTATTGCCGCCCTGGCTGTTTTTCTTTCCAGCTCTTCCAAGTCCATTGCGACCGGGATCGGATGGTTGGATGTCCTCCTTCACCTGGACGCCAACGTTCTGGGCCTGATCTTCGGTATCTTAGCCGCCCATTTCAACATCCTGGAGCGCCAACCCCTGGTCAAGGGAAATTCCTTCGGCCTGGGCATGGCCACCCTGACCATCCTCATCTTCATGGGCCTGGCCAATGCCCAACCCCAGGACATCCTTTCCCTGGCCGGCCCCCTGGTCATCTGCCTGATTCTGGGTGCCATCGGGATCATCATTCTGGCCGGGATCATGGGCAAGATCCTCAAGGTCTCCCCCTGGATGTCCTTCGCCATCGGGATCACCGCCCTCTTCGGCTTCCCGGGAACTTACGTTGTCTCCAATGAAGTGGCCTCTGCCCTGGCCGCCAATGAGGAAGAAAAGAAGGTCATCCTGGGCCAGATCCTTCCCAAGATGCTGGTGGCCGGTTTCGTCACCGTATCCATCGGCTCCGTTGTTTTAGCCGGCTTCCTCTCCAACCTCCTGGTTCCCGGTATGTAACAAGAGTAAATGAAAGGAATTTCTATGACCATCAAAGACCGCTTGCCGGAAATTAAAGACTATGTCGTGGCCATGCGTCGCTACTTCCACCAACATCCCGAACTTTCCTTTGAGGAAGTGGAAACGACCAAAACCATCGCCAAGGAATTGGACAAGATGGGGATCCCCTATGAGTTCTCCCAGGAAGATCCCGGGGTCGGTCTGGTCGCCCTCATCGATTCCGGTCGGCCGGGGAAGGCTCTGGCCCTCCGGGCCGACATCGATGCCCTGACGGTCTTTGAAAAGAATGAGGTTCCCTATAAATCCCGGGTAGAAGGGAAGATGCACGCCTGCGGCCACGATGGACATACCGCCATCCTTCTGGGTGCGGCCAAGCTTCTAAACGAATGCCGAGATGAATTTGACGGAAAAATTTACCTCATCTTCCAGCCGGCGGAGGAACTGGGCCTGGGGTCCAAGTACATGATGCGCCAGGGTCATTGGCTGGAGGAAGTGGACAATATCTTCGGGGCCCACGTCTGGGTCCACCTCCCGGTCGGCACCGTCTCCGTGGAAGCCGGCGAACGGATGGCCGCCGGGGATATGTTCGAGATCAAAATCCACGGGAAGTCAGCCCATGGGTCTGAGCCCCAGTCCTCGGTGGATGCCGTCCTTGTGGGCTCTGCCGTCGTCCAGGCCCTCCAGGCCATGGTCTCCCGGACCTACTCCCCCCTGGACTCCGTCGTGGTCAGTGTGGGGACCTTCGAGGCGGGAACTCGGTTTAACATTATCGCCGGCGAGGCCCGGCTCACCGGAACCTGCCGCTACTTCACCCAGGAAATCGCCGACCGGATCGACATCGACATGGACCGGATCATCAAGGGGGTCTGCGAGGCCTATGGGGCAAGCTATGAGCTTGAATATAATAAGGTCATGGGCCCTCTGGCCAATGACCCCGCTTCATCGGAAATCGCAGAAGGGGCTGTCCGCAAGGTCCTGGGACCGGATGCCCTAGTCAAGATGAAGAAGGTGACGGGTGGGGAGGATTTCTCCTGGTATCTCAAGGAAAAGCCCGGCTGCTTCGCTTTCATCGGGGTTGGAAACCCGGACAAGGGAGCCTCTTACTCCCACCACTCCGACCACTTTGATATGGATGAGGATGCTTTAGCCGGGGGTGCCGGGGTCTATGCCCAATATGCCCTTGACTACCTCAATCAATAAGACCGCCAGCCTGGAGAGGAGGACTGAATTCCTCCCAAGCTGAGGCCTGGTTGGCTGATGATGAGAAAGATTTCGCTCGATAATAATTTTTTTGCTTCCTCCTGGATTTCCTTTATACTGTATCCAGGAGGTTTTTTTATGGAAAAAATTGCAAAGGTTTTACTTGTACTTATGCTCACCGTTGCTCTGGTCCTAGGGACTGTAACCACGGCCAGGGCTTGCACAGGTCTATTAATCGGTTCCGACCTGACGGAAGATGGGTCCACCATCATCACCCGTACCGAGGACTTGGAAGTCAACCACAACAAGATCTACTTGATCCATGAAGCCGGAAAGTATAAGAAGGGCGATGTCATCAAGGATGTGTCCTATGATGAAGAAAAGGGCTATGAGTTTGTCATACCCCACGATTCCTTCCGCTATACCTCTGTTTCAGATACCACCCCGGAATATGGCATCTTCGATGAAGCGGGTTTCAACGACCAAGGCCTGATCGCCGATATGACCGTTTCCGCATCCTGCCATGAAAAGGTCCAGGAAGTGGATCCCTACCTGGACGGCAGCGATGAGTCAAAGCCCATCGGTTTTAGCGAGGGTGTCATTACAACCGTCGTTCTTTCCACCGCATCCACTTCCCGCGAAGGCATCCAGCTCGTGGCCAATGAAGTGGCCACCAAAGGAACCGCTGAAGGGAACGCCTTTGTTCTCGCGGACAAGGATGAGGTCTGGTACATGGAAATTTATTCCGGCCACCAATTCCTCGCCATGAAGTATCCCAAGGACAAGTTCTCCGTCTTCCCCAACTCCTTCTGGATCAATGAAGTCACCCTGGAAAAGGGCGAAGAAAGCGACAACTACATCACCAGCAAGGATGATAACTACATCTACTCCAAGGGACTTTTCGAAACCGCGAAAAAAGCCGGTACCTTAGTCGGCGATGAGGAAAAGGGCGTCATCGACCTCTTTGCTTCCTACTCCGAAGAGACCCTGTCTGATTCCAACAAATCCAGAGCCTGCTCCGGTATCTTGTCCATTAACCCCGATGCCAAGGTCTCCATGGACAGCCAAACCTACGATTTCCTCCAGGACGCTCCCCAGCGGAAGCTCACCGTCAAGGACGCCATGAACTTCACCCGGAACCGCCTGGAAAACATCACGGAGGAAGAAGCCAACGACCGTGGTCGTGACAGCCTCTATCCCATTGGAAACCGGAACACCATGGAATCCCATATCTTCCAGATTCCCGCCAATGCGTCCAAGGATGAACCCGGAGTCATGTGGTTGACCTTGGGATCCCCCCTGGTCCAGCCCTATGTCCCCTACTATCCCAACCAGACGGCAGCTATTCCTGAGGTCCAGAATCCGACCAATGATCCTGAACCCGGAAAGTCTCACTATTGGACAGTCATGGACACCCTCCATATGGTGGAAGCCAACCGGAAGGATATGATGGAAATCATCCGTCCTGAGGTGGAAAAGCTGGAGAATGAACTCATTGCCAAGACCGACATTGCTGCTAATGGTGACCGGACAGAAGAGAACAAGAAGGATGCCCGGCAGGCCTTCGACCTTCTGAATGATCTCCACGGCAAGGTCCAGGGGAAATATGACGAATTCCTCAAGGACCAGGACTACACTTCCGTATTCTATGGCCGGAGAAAGACCGCTGACTTCACCAACATGTCCATCGCCGTTCCTAAGGGAACCGCTGACACCTACCTCAACCTTTCCGTCAGTCCGGAAGATGAAAAGTCCGGCAAGATCGAGATCGTTGATAACTACGGCAACCCGGTTGAAAAACTGGCCAACGAAGTCCTCTTCTCCCTGCCCAAGTCCGCTTTTGCCAACAAGCCTGAAATCAAGGCCGGCGACCAGGCGGTCGAGCTCAAAGAAGATGGCGATAAGTACACCTTCTCCACCGACCAAACCGCCTTCACCTATGCAGTAGCCGGCGAAGATGCTCCTGCTGAAACCAGCGAAGCCCCTGCAGAGGCTTCTTCTGCTGCTCCGGCTGATAGCTCCTCTTCATCCGGTGTCCCAACCTGGCTCATCGGACTCATCGTCCTCGGTGCTGTTGTCGGTGGCTATGCGGCTTACAAGAATTCTAAGAAGAAAAAATAAATAGGGAGGTAAACATGACCTTACGTATGGACAGGTCATCGTTTCCGATAGCGGGTTAACCAACATCTAATCTCCCTTGTTAGAACCACAAGCACAAGCTCCTTCGACCAAGGAGCTTGTGTTTTTTTGACCTAAAAAATCACTAAATAGGTTCAAAATATGCCTCATGGGAGTTGACAGTAAAAGAGACCCTTGGCTATAATCTACTTAGTTAGTCATAACTAACGCTCTTTGTATAGCTAAGTTAGCTATAGCTAACTCTAACCAAGAAGGGAGGTTTTGAAGACCTATGCCCATTGAAGAGAAGGTCGTCTATTACGCGGCACCTACTCTAGCCGGTTGTAAGGTAGCCAACCTCATTAACCTGACTAAAACTATTTGCTGTCAGGAGGATCTGGACGAATGCAGGCGAAGGCTTTGTGGGGCCGGGATTGACCTAAAAATACTCCGGGAGAATGCTTCCTCCTGCCTCCTCTATATCTATCGGCGGAGCGCCCTGGAAGAACTCTTACATACGAAACAAAGCCGTCAATTCCTTTCCAGCTACGGCTATCAAGATTTCACTATTCCCGGTGCCCTGGACCAGCTGGCAGACCATTTTAAGAACCCTGCCCTCTTCCCCCATGAGGTGGGCCTCTTTCTGGGCTATCCTTTTAACGATGTGGTGGGCTACATCACCCACCAAGGCAAAAATGCAAAACTCATTGGCTATTGGAAGGTATATGACAATGAGGAAGCGGCAAAGGAAACCTTCTGTCTCTACAACCATTGCCGGAAGGAACTCTGTGCCCGCTTCCACCAAGGAGAAGCCCTGGCGGACCTATCCGCACTCGGCTAAAGGAAAGGAAAGATCATGAAAAAAGTTGCAATTGTCTACTACTCGATGACTGGGAACACGGAGGCCATGGCGGAAGCCGTCCTGGCCGGTCTTGAGGAAGGCGGCACCGAGGCCACTCTCTTCCCCTCATCCGCCTTTACCGCTGATATGGTGGATTCGTTCGATGGAATCGCCTTTGGCTGTCCTGCCATGGGGGATGAGGAGCTGGAAGAAGAGGAGTTTGAACCCCTCTTCACGGCCTGTGAAGACAAACTGGGTCAAAAGCCCATCGTCCTCTTTGGCTCTTATTCTTGGGCGGACGGGGAGTGGATGATCCTTTGGAAGGAACGCTGCGCCAACGCTAATCTCAATGTGGTGGACACGACCATCGCCTATGATCATCCTGACGAAGAGGCGGAAAAGGCCTGCCAAGACCTGGGCAAAGCCCTGTCCCAGGCCCTGGGCGCATAAAAAGCCCAGTAAAAACCAAGGTCCCTACTGGACCTATCTTCCTAATAATCCCGGCTGAGGTAAACTCCTCGGCCGGGATTTTTCTTGTTACTTCAGATTTTGTAGCACAGCCAGGATGGTCTCCTGACTCTCCTGGGTCTGGCCGTTGACCAGCTGGGGGGACCCTCCTCCTTTAATCCCCAGGGGCTCCCGGACCTGGTCTAACCAGTCTCGAGCCTTGCCCTCAGCCGAGGCAAAGACCAGGTTCCACTTTCCCTTGTCTTCAGAAAGGAGGACCTTGGATAACTTCTTTTCAAAAACCAGCTTTTGCCCCAGCTGACGGAGACCTCCCCCATCGTAGCTGGACAAGCAGGCCACCAGGTCATCTTGACCCGCTAAGCGGTCAGCTTCAAGATCAACCAGTCTTTCCTCCAGGGCCTTCTTCTCTTCTTTTAACTGAAGTTCACCGGCCACCAGGGCTTCCACTCGTTCCTGGATTTGGGCCTCATTCGCTTGCAGTATCCCCTCCAGCTTCTTGAGTAGGGCCTCTTTTTTTGCCAGAAGGCGGCCCACCGTCGGGCCCATGGCCAGGTGGACCCGGGAGCCCCGGGAGGTTTTTTCCGCGCTAAAGATCACGCAGGCCCCGATCTCCCCCGTCGAATGGACATGGGGAGTAGAGCAGGGTTGTTCATCCAGGTCCCCATATTTCACCATCCGGACTTCATCATAAGCCTGGTAGGCGGGGTCCGGGTAGTCCTTTCCGGGAATATACGTTAGTTCTAAAGGAATATCCCGGAGGATGGCCTCATCGATATAGGCCTGGAGGTCGTCCAGGTCCTTGTCCGTCACTTCCTTCTGGTCCACCTCAAACCACTGGTTTCCTTCCCTGGCCCCAATAGCGATGATGACATGGCCCCTTTTCTCATAGTAGCCGTCCAAAAGGTGGAGGCAGCTTTGAGCCGAGGTATTGGTCAGCCGGGTATCCGGATCCACTTCCATATGGATGGGGTCGGAAAGGGTTCCCTCCACCCGGTGCCAGACCCGGTCACCTTCCCAAAAGATCTCAGTGACGGGGAGGTCGTTGATGGCCCCTTTATCGGAAGGCATGCCTCCTTTTTCTCCCCAAAAAACAGTTTGTTCAAAAGTGTAGGCGCCGTCCTTTACCTCGTTTATTGTTGTATCTAAAGTCAATGCCCAAAAATCATCATAGATCTTGTTCATCTTCCTTCCTTTCTATTTCTTGAGCTCCTTAACCAAACAGTTTGCATTATCCAAGATCATCTTGACTTCTTCCTGGTCAAACTGACCCTGGCAGGTCTTCCGAATATCCTCATAATCGTAGGCTGCCGATTCGACAACCGCTTGGAAATATTCAGCCAACATATCCTTATGAATTCCATGGATCGTGGAAAAATTGAGCTCAAAAGAAATTCCACTAGAATACTCATCATATTTGTACGATCCGTAGTGCAGATGAAAGTTTTTCTCTGCTAAAAGGGCGCAAAGAGGATACTCATAAGCCGGGTCCACAAAAATGGGAAGGTCAGCCACGATGCCGCAAGCCCTAGGGTTGACCTGGCAGTAGACATCAATGTCCAGCTTAAGGCCCTCAACATCTAAGCCCAGCTCAAATATGGTCATAGCCCCTCGGATGTCCTTACGCTCATAATACCACTCATTTTCTTTCAAAAAACGTTCAACCACAGAAGAGTCCCGGTCCAGGTCAATTTTCTCTTTTTTGGTGATTTCAACCGGTTCTTCCTCCCCCATATCATCATCCTCAAAAAAATCGACCATAAAGTCCTCGAGCGCTTCCTTGACCATTTCCTCAGGAGGATCCTCTCCCAGAACTTCCTTCAAGGCCCGGAGACCGGAAAGAAATTCCTCTTCCAGGGCCGCATCTTCCTCATCCAGACCCCCCTTTTGTTTAGTGACTTCAGCGATCATTTGGTCGAGTACATTTGCCATCTTGTCTCCTCCTTTCGGTCCTTCCTACTCCCGATTTTTTTCATCTCCCATTTATTACACCCTATATTCACAAAGATTTCAATAACCTGACTTTCAATCACCGGCTCCCTCTTTTCTCAATAAAGAATTGTCATGGATAAGGTCTCTTTGTTAAACTGTTCAATGGGCTGACTTTTTTATAAAATATATCCATCTTCTTGCACAATAAAAAACATCCCCTATAATTAATAAAAAAGAAATTTCTTTACACGAAATGCATTAATCAAACATGGCTATTTTGTGAAATGGAGGAAATGATGGTTGCCGGGATGTCCTATTATCAAATCTGCTGGTACTTCCTCATTTATTCTTTTGGAGGTTGGATTGTTGAAGTGATCTTCCACGCAGTTACTCTGGGAAAGGTAGTTAACCGTGGTTTTTTGAATGGCCCGGTTTGTCCGGTCTATGGGTTTGGTGTATTATCTGTCTTTACCGCCATCAACCTCATGCAGAGTAACGGACAAAGGCTGAATAGTCTGGAGATTTTTCTATTTGGGGTAATTCTAGCCACCCTGGTGGAACTCCTGGCCGGATGGCTCCTGGACCGGTGTTTTCATGCCCGGTGGTGGGATTACTCCACAAAGCCATTCAACTTTCGAGGATATATCTGCCTTGAATTTTCCTTAATCTGGGGATTGGCCATTCTTTTTGTTGTCCATATTTTTCAGACTTTTGTCGATCACCATACAGTGGAATCTTTGGCTCCCCGTGAGGGCTGGATTCTCTTGGCTCTTCTCTATGCCTTTTATCTTGCAGATTTTGTGGTCACCCTAGCCATCATCCGGGGCTTCAACAAAACCCTGACAAAACTGGATCAGATTCAATCGGATATGCGGATCGTCAGTGACCGGATCAGCGAGCGGGTAGGGACTAGGACATTAGAAACTACCCAGATCGTCGATGAGGGTAAGCTACAGGCAAAACTCGCCAAGGCAGAGTTAAAAGACGTGATCCGCGAGAAAAAAGCTGATTTAGAAGTTGTTCAGTCAATAAAACAGAAGGAAACCCTAATCGACTTAAAAGATAAATTCGATGCCCTTCAAGGGGAATTTGATCGTATTTCCTCCTCCCTCACTTCATCATCTTATTTTGGCCAGGGACGCCTCCTTAAGGCATTTCCCGGAATGAAACATCAAAAGTATCCGGAACTCGTCAAGGCACTAAAAGAAAAACTCCACTAAAAGGTTCTATCTTCCGGCATATCAAGTCCTTCTCCATGTGAAAAACCGATCACCTTGTTCAGGACATCCTGATCAAAGTGACCGGTTTTTTATTAGACGTCGTTTTGAAGATATCTTTCCGTTAGGCTCATATAATGGCGGTATAGGCTTCCAAAACGACGTCGATAATTCTTTTTCCAGGGCTTATCTTTTCCGCAAAAATGAAGGATGGAGGTGTTTTCCATCACCCACTCCAGATTTTCCTTCCCTCCGCTTCGTAAGAGGTAGTTGCTGTAATTTCTGGCATCATAATTCCAACGTGCATCATCAAGACTCAGGATTCTTGATCCATAAAGCGCATTTAACACGTCTTGATCAGGCAGTAGAAGGGCCATGGGATTGTCTTCAACAAAGTGGAAAAGCTCATCCGGGACGATCTCTTTTCTCGCCTCTTCCAGGTTGATCAAAAGAACGCCTGAATTAAAGTAATCCGTGTTTGTCTTCAGGCGGATTTTATTCACGCTGTTGGCCATTTCCGTCTTCCCGGTATGAGCCGCTGCAGCAAAGAGGTAACCCCTCAGGTCCATCTCCCACAGAGCATTGAGCGAATTGATCACGAGAATATCCGGATCTAAATAGAGAATTTTATCAAGGTCATGGGGAAGCCATTCTCCTGCAAGGAGCCGATAATACATCTCCCTGGGGTAACGATCGGTGACCTTGGCCGAACGGAAGGTCTCCCCATCCGCCCGGATAGGAATCAGGCGGAAGTCGAGGCGAGCACAATCTTCAGAAAGCTTTTTCAAGCTTTCCCCGGGGATTTGACGGTGGATCAGATAGACGTCAAAGACCTGAACCGGATGGTTGAGATAAATTGAAGTGAGGAGGACCCTCAGCTGGGGAAGATAATGTTGGTCGAGTGTCACCAGAAGCGGAATTCGCATAGTCATTTCCCCCGGTTAAAATAGTAGGCAATGGCGACGGCCCCTGCCGAGGTCAAAACCTTGACCACCATCAAAACAAAAAAGGCGGTGGAGAAGGGGTCCATCAGAACGTCCCCCAACAGGGTGTTGGTGATGACGCTGACGGCGCTGCCCAGGAGGCCGGAGAACAAATAAAGGGGGTAGCTTGTTCGGGAGGCTCCAAAGTAGAAGCTGGTGATATCGCAAGAAAACCAGCCAATCAGGCGGACAATGAAGCTGGCAAAAAACTCGTTTCTTTTCTGAATATCCACCAACTTGTCGATTTTTGGGTATTTTGCTTTGATGTAGTCCAGCTCTTCCGCCCCGGACCAGCGGCCAAGAAGGTAAGGGAGGGTCATGGTAATGGCCAAGCCCAGAAAGCTGACGCAGACTGCCCAGACCGGAGGAAAGAGGATACCGCTGGCCACATATAAGGAGAGGAGCGGTATAACAATCGTCAGACTTTTTATGGCAAAGAGGAGCATGAGCCAAAGAACCGACCGAAGCGGATTGCCCGAGGCCTGGGCGACCAAAGATTCCACGCTAAACTTCCCATCAATGGTGAAATGGATGCCCACCAGGACAAAGAGAAAGCAAACCAGGCCAACAACCTGGATTCTTCGGAATTTTCCCGCTACTTTCTGATTCTCCGCCTCAAGACCGGATTTCCCTCTTATTTCCAAGACACTTTCTCCCAGGGAAGGCTGGCTGTATTCTCTCCAAAGTGGCCATAGCAAGCGGTCTGCAGGTAAATGGGCCGTTTCAGGTCAAACTTTTTAATGATTCCGGTCGGTGTCAGATCTTCCCTTTTTTTAATTTCGCCGATAATTTCTTCCTCCGTCAATTTCCCGCTGCCAAAAGTTTCGACATGGATGGAAACCGGCTCCGCTACCCCGATCGCATAGGTCAGCTGGACCTCGCAGGCATCCGTATACCCACAGGCCACGATGTTTTTGGCCAGGTAACGAGCCATGTAGGCCGCGCTCCGGTCAACTTTCGAGGGGTCTTTCCCGGAGAAGGAACCGCCGCCATGACGGGCATAGCCGCCATAGGTGTCCACGATAATCTTCCGTCCGGTCAAGCCGGTGTCACCGGCAGGTCCGCCAATGACAAAGCGTCCGGTCGGGTTAATAAAGATTTTTGTCTTCTCATCGAAGAGGTCGGAAGGCAGGACGTCTTTTAGGACCTTATTGACTAATTCCAGCTTCAGCTGGTTGAGATTGACCTCTTCCTTATGCTGGGTGGAGAGAACCACGGTGTCAATGTGGACCGGGCGACCATCCTCATATTCCACGGTAATCTGGCCCTTGCTGTCGGGTAAGAGTCCCTTGATTTCTCCCTTTTTTCTTGCCTGAGCCAGCCGCTTCAGCATCTTATGGGAAAGGGCGATGGCCAGGGGCATATAGCTCTCGGTTTCCGTGCAGGCGTAGCCGAACATCATCCCTTGGTCGCCGGCCCCGTTTTCCTCCTCGCTGGCCTTGGTCACCCCCATAGCAATATCCGGGGACTGGTCATGGACGTCCACAGTGATTTGACAGGAGTCGGCATCAAAGCCGATTCCGGGGATGGTATAACCGATGCGGCGGATTTGTTCTCTGGCTATCGCATCGTAATCCACAGTTGCTCTTGAAGTGACCTCGCCCATGATGTGAAGGCGGTCAACCGTAGCGGTCACTTCGCAAGCCACATGGGCATTGGGGTCCTGAGAAAGATGAGCATCCAGGATAGCATCCGCAATTTGGTCGCAGACCTTATCCGGATGGCCTTCGGATACACTTTCAGAAGTAAAAAAAGTACGCATGACAAAACTCCTTAATCTCTTTATTCCTGGTGGTGGCCGGCCTCTGCCCAGAGCTTATCTGCACAGGGTTTCCAGGCTTCCGCATAGGACTTGCATTTCCCGCACAGGTGTTCCGCACTCTCCGGTGACTGGAGGTCGGTGGACTTTGCCCCGGTTTCTTTGACGATTTGCTGGAGAATCTCCGGATTTTCCAACATGGGGCAGGGCCGGAGGTGGTTCTCATTGAAGGGCTGGTTGTCGTGGTAGGCCATAAAGAGGGGCTGTTTCAGAATTTCCAGTAGGGTGTGGGTCCGAATATTGGCCCCGGAATAGTGGATGAAGACGCAGGGTTCCGCATCGCCATTGGCATTGATATGGAAGTAGTTTCTTCCGCCGGCAATGCACCCGCCCACAAATTCTCCGTCATTCTGGAAGTCCATGGTAAAAAGGCCTTCGCCCGTGGTGAGTTTTCTGATTTCACGGATTCGATTCTTGGTCGCAACCCTCTGTTCCGGTGTGGGAAGGAGGTCCAGGGAGGCGTCATTGCCGACCGGCATATAGTGGAAGTACATGGCATAGCGGCATCCTTTATCCACCATGAGCTTGACGAATTCTTTGGAGGTGACGGATTCGCAGTTTTTCGAGGTGTAGCAGATGGAGGTTCCAAAGACCAGGCCGTTCTTCTTCAAGAGGTCCATAGCGTGCATGACCTTGCCGTAGACTCCTTCGCCCCGACGGAGGTCGTTGACTTCCGGCGATCCCTCCAAGCTGATGGCCAACATAAGGTTGCCCACCCGCTTTAACTCCTGGCAGAAGGCCTCATCAACCAGAGTTCCATTGGTGAAGGCCAGGAACTGACATTCCTTGTGCTCCTCGCAGAGTTTGATCAGGTCGTCCTTGCGCACCAGGGGCTCTCCCCCGGTAAACATATAGAAGTAAACGCCGAGTTCCTTCCCCTGTTTGACCACGCTGGACATTTCGTCATAGGTAAGATTGAGCTTGTTGCCATACTCCGCCGCCCAGCATCCGGTGCAGTGGAGGTTGCAGGCGGAGGTGGGGTCCATGAGGATCAACCAGGGGATGTTGCACTGGTGGATCTCACGCATTTCCCGGATGGTTTTGGTCCCATGCAACATGGCTTCCAGGCCGAAGTTCAGGACCGTCGTCTTAATGACGTTAGGATCCAGCTCGTCCAACATCCGGTTGACGTACCGGTTTAAGGCGCCATCCTTATCCGCAATCATGGCCCGCATGTTATCATAATCGACACCAAGATCCACCCCATCCATATATTTTTCCATGAGGTCGATCAGCTTGATCATTTCCGGTTCCCGCTCATCCTTGTCCACTTTCTTCAAGATCATATTTAATCCAAGGCTTGCTGCTGCTCTTGTTGCAGAATGACTTAAGCTTCCCATTCTTTTATCCTCCTTATTGTAGTTACTGTGCTGCGCACGACAAGTAAATTCAGTATCCCATCAATGATCAGGTTCAACCCGATCAACATAACGACAGCTTTTGTTCCCTGGTAGGGCCGAAAGAAAAGCAGGGCACCGATGACTGAGGTGACCAGGGCGATCATTAGGATAACCCACCAGTTGTCCACCCCGATTTTCCGGGCGTCCAGGGCGGTCTGGATCCTAAGCAGGGCATCGACGATGATGAAAAAGGCGATCCCAATAATCAGGGTTTCCATAAACTGCTTGGACCAAAAGCACATGGTCAAACCGATTAAGATGGAGATGATCCCCATAGCAAAATCGAATTGAAAGGCCAGCTGAAGCAGGTCCTTTGAAAAATAGCCGAATAATTTGACAATCCCAAAAAGGACAAGGACTGCCCCACACAAGCGGCAAAAGACATCCGCTGCAATATTGGGTTGAAAGAGTAAAAAGATGCCTAAAACGATGAGGCAAAGGGAAAATCCGCTATAAATATCTTTTACTTTCTTTAATTTCTCCATTTTCTCACCTCCCCTATCCTAAATTTTGCCAATCCTGCCTGGTCCGAATTCCGGACCCAGCCGGTTTTCTCCATCCCTTTTCCCCATTTCATAGAGACGGAGCAACTCATCATGGTCCTGGGTTAAGGTCCGCAAATTACCGGTGTCGGAAGGCGCAATGATGATCGCCTTTCCCTCTTTTTCCAGCTTCAGGAGTTCTCTCAGACTCCGGTTGTAGACTTTCCCCCTCTGCTGGAGGGCTTGTGCCGCTTTGGGGTATTTCCGCTTCAGGAGCAAAACCAGCCGCCTATCGGCATCCTCTTCTCGAAAAAAGTCCCTGGGCTTGGTTAGGATCACAATGACTTTTGTACAGCCTGCCTGGAAGGCTCTTCGAAAGGGGATGGGATCAGAGATTCCCCCATCGAAATAGGGAATCCCATCAACCGGATATGGCTTGCATAAAACCGGAACACAGCAAGAGGCTTTTATGGGGTCATAGAAGTTTTGACCCAGGTCCTTCTTGTTGAAATAGACGGCCCGGCCGGTATCCGCATTGGTCGCCACGATCTCCAATTCCATGGGGCTGGCTTGGAGGGATTGGTAGTCCAGGGGGTTCTCCCCACCGGCATCACTCAGTGTCGAATAAATATAGTCCAGGTTAATGTAGGACCCCTTCTTCAGGAAGTTTCCCACGCCCATATAATCTTTGCGGAAGGCATAATCGTTATAAAAAACCAGATTTCGTCCTCTTTGACCGGCTGCATAGGAGGCCCCGTTGGCCGCTCCAGCCGATACGCCGATGAAGTAGTCCGCCCGGATCCCTTGGTCCATACAATAATCCAGGACCCCGGCGCCATAAATTCCTCGTGTTCCTCCACCGACATCAACGATTCCAAGTTTTTGAATCTCTTTGTTCATCCCATCTCTTTCCTAAACGCATACAAAAGCAAAAACATGATTGTAGGGGCATTGTATCCTTTATCTCTGAAGATGGGTACAGACAAAAGAAGGCCGAATGTTCGATTTCGAACACTCGGCCTTTGATCGTCTAGCAAAATTCACTATTTTTCCCAATTTGGGAATGTCCTTCGATATACATCCGGATCATGGGATCGATGGTTGCTCCAAAAGATCCGGCGATGGTCCGGTTCAAATCATCCCGATAGTCCGGCATCCTGTCCTCCACCCAGCGGAGGGTGGCCCCGATAAAAGCATAGGTATAAAAATAAGTAATATAGTCAATACCCGCCCGGGAAAGTGCAGTCCCCTCCGCAGCCTTGGCCACAAAGCGGCCGACAAAGTGACTGATCGCCGACTCCAGATATTGGCTGAGAACATCCCGGCTTTTGGAGTCATAAACGTGGAGGATGGCTTCCTTATGGGATTGAAGGTATTCAGCCGTCCGCATATACTCCTCGTAAAAAGTTCGGTCCGGATTGCTTTCTTCCCGAAAGGTATCTGAAGCATCCCGGAAGGTCTTTTCCAGCAAGTCGTCAATGTTTTGGAAGTGATAATAAAAGGTATTTCTATTGATCTCGGCGGTCTCTATGATTTCCTTTACCGTAATTTTATCCAGAGATTTTTCCCGCAAAAGCTCCAAAAAAGCGTCAAAAATTGCTCTCCGAGTAAACTTGGCCATATCATTCCTTTTATAGTAAATGGTGGGCAGGCTCCTGTCCACACCCTATCTCTCTTCGTCTTTGTAGTCGGAAGGCTCCCCAAAGGGATAAAAGACCTCCTCTTCCACTTTCTTTCCCCCTTCTCCCAGGATCACCTTCATTTTCGCCCAAGATCCATCCGCATAACCCCGGTCAACAGCTAGGGTAAAAACATTCTTATTCCATTTTACCCAATATTCCCCTTGGGAAATCGGAAGATAACCATCATCCGGGAGAATGGTCATATTGTTGAACTTTTGCATAATAAGAAGAATGAGGCAAAAGACCAACCAGACCAGGGAGGCTGTTATCAAGGAGAGTCGTAATTTATTAACCCTCTTCCGTTCTCCTGGCCCATGATTATTTATTTCTGACATCCTAAGTCCTTCTTCCGATTTAAGAGGAGCTGAATCCCCTAGACCTCAACAAACAAAACCCCTTCCTCACCCGCCGGAAGATCTTTTCCGATCTTTCCTTGAAGGAAAAAGGCCGCTCCGCCTTTGGCAATCTCTTCCTCATCCCTTTTATCCAGGCAAAAGGAATTGACCAACAGAGTCCTGGAGCAAGCCCGGTTTGCTTGGGCCGCATAGTCATATTTTATCGAAGAGTTCCATTCCTTAAAAGGAAAGTCCGTATAAACCGGCCATAACAGAAGCTCAAGCTGGAGATCCTTGATTTGTCGGATGTTCTCGTCAAACCATAGGTCACCGCAAAGACCCACAGCCATTTTTCGACCCTCTAAGAGAAAGGAATGGAAGCCCTCCCCTTCCTGATAGGATTCACCGGCCCCCTCAATCTTCCAGCCGGGCGAAACTCGGCGAAAGACATCCGCGATTTTTCCCTGAGAATCAATGGTGACCTGGGAGGAGTATATGGTCTCCCCCTCCCGCTCGATGAAGCCAAAAGAAACTGCGGTGGAGCTTTCCCTTGCTTTCCTTGCGATCTCGTCAAAGACCGGATGGTCAAGGGTTAAGGCCATCCTCAGGTCATGATCAAGGTCAAAGGTTGGTCCATAAAAACCCTGGAGAAAGGCCTCCCCAAAAAGGACCATATCCGCCCTACCCCGGTAGTCTTCCAGGGTCTTCAGAATGACCCCTTTATTAAAATCCAGATCCTCATCGAAGAATCCTTTGGCGGCTAGTGCAAATTTCATTTGTTTTTCTCCTTATTGGTGAGCATCCGCCCTAGACTTGTTTGTTATTATAGGTGATAAGAATCACATCATAAAAGAACAAAGCCTTTCTACTAAAGCAAATCTGCTGAATAGAAGAAAGGCAAAGTAGTTATTCCAAGGGAGGCAGCTTTGATAAGGGAATCCTATCATAAGCACCCTTTTTCCTGTCCTCCGGATGTGGTTCCAAGCTAATAATCGTTATTGTCTGTTTTTCTGGTCCATAAACCCAAAACATTCTCATCGCTCCGCTTGTCTTGTTTTCCAAATAAGATTGCCAAACGCGTATACCATATCGGTTTGACAATGCTTCAATATCATGCGTATGAAGGCTAGGATGTTTTGGGTTTTGGGATAATAGCTTAAGGGCTTTACCCCATTTTTTATACAATGAAGAATCTTGTTTATTAATAGTGTTCTTATGAAATTCGCTCTGCAGTCTTTTCCATAGATCATCCATTTCAGGGATGCCCATCTTTATAGTAAACTTCATTCAAATCACCTTAAAAATCAGAAAGATCTATAGATTCAGACACATTGCTCAACTTGAAGTTTTTAATGGATTGATCCATTACTTCTAATGTTCGAGCAGACAGATCTTCCGGGACAATTAACTCACGAGGCTCAAGCATGATGCAGCCATTTTCAAATTCTCTAACATTATAGTATTCATACTTGGCACCCCGGAGAGTAACACGCTTTTTGCTATCGATATGAACATCATAAATCTTCGTTGCTTCCATTTAACCACCTCCTAAATGTGTGGGATATCCCACATATTTAGTATAAACAGAATCAATGAGCTCGTCAATCACAAGGAATGAGAATAGTCCGATTTTAAACCGGAACCACAAACAGGAATCAGGCAATCATGAGTCCTTCCATAAAGACGGCAATACTCCCGATAACCGGCATAATTGGCAGCCGCAGTTGGCTCGCAGTAGATGCCCTGCTTGGCGAATTGAGCCATAGAACCTGCAATCTCTTTTTCCGTAGCATGGACAAAACGAACGCCGTATTTCCTGGCATAGCCCAGAATCTCATGCCCACGCATGGGTTTCCCAATAGCGATCCCTTCCGCCAAAGACGGACCCGGTTTCACTTCTTCCACTTTCTCAGCCTGGGCTTTTACAGCCTTATAGACGGGATCACAGTGCTCGCTTTGGACCCCAATAATTTGGGGCATATAGTCTATGCAGCCACTCTCCAATAAATGCTCCAGTCCCTGCATGACCCCAAGAAAGAGGGTCCCATTTCCCACAGGGAGTAGGATGTATTTCGGAATTCTATGTAGCTGTTCAAAGGCCTCATAAATATAGGTTTTTGTTCCTTCAAAAAAGAAGGGGTTACACACATGACTGGCATAATAAGAGCCTTCTTCCTTGACCCGCTTCCGACAAAGGTCGGCGCAGCGGTCGCGGTTGCCCGGAACGATATGGACTTTTGCCCCATGGGACCGGATCATCTGAATCTTTTTCGCTGAAGTCCCCTCAGGAACAAAAATCTCACAGGTCATGCCGGCTCGACTGCAATAGGCTGCGATCGCATTCCCCGCATTCCCACTGGAGTCTTCGACTACATGGTCCACCCCAATCGATTTACAGTGGGCAATCAAGGTCGCCGCCCCCCGATCCTTAAAGGATAGAGTCGGCATGCAATAATCCAGTTTCAATAAGACATCGTCATCAAAAGGGACAATCGGCGTCATTCCTTCGCCCAGGCTCACTTCTTTCCAAGAGTCGTTTTCAATGGCCATAAACTGCCGATAGCGGTATTGGCTCCATTCTCCCTCGCCAATCTGGGCAAGGTCAAATTTCGGCGGCTGGTCGTCCAATTGCCAGAGCCCCCCCACATTCACATTGATAGGCCCTGGTTGTGGTTGACACCTTCTTGCCACACTTGGTACAAATAAATTTCATCCTAGAACCTCCAAAAACGACGGACCAGAGGGTCACCTTTTGTGAATAACAATGTGATTTTGCTCCATAGTATTCACTGTTTTAAGAGAATAATTACATATTCATATCATTTCTAAACTTAACATCAACTAATCTCTCAAGCAGGAAACTAGAACAACAAAAACACCATCTTCTAAGCTGAACAACAGCATCACATTCTAAGTTGGAGCTATCTCTATAGTGATAAACATCCCCCATATGGCGATCAGCGTAAACCCTTAAATCTATTATGGCAAGATTTTCAAATAAAAAACCCATCGTATTTAAATCGCTAATTAGGTCCTTTGGCCCAACACCTAAAGACGCTGCTACAATTGAAGAATCTACAAATCCTTGATATAAGTTCAAGTAGCTACTTATAGAGCTTTCTCGAAGTCACTTTTGCGACTAAAGGATTGGTTTTACTCTCTTTTATTCACTATTTTTTGAAGAATAGTATCGTTTTACTATTAGAGACCCTTTACTCATTCAGTTTCTGTCGTAACTACTTTAAAGTCTTTGATATAGATTGGGCCCCTAGTTTAATTGCTGTCGCCACCTTATCATCAGAAGATAATGTGTGCTGTTCCCACAATAAGTCAGAAGACATATCTGTTTTAATGTCAAATACTTCTGAATAGACAACTTTATCAGGTCCCTCATAACATATCTCTATATGTATTAGGTCCTTAAATTCGCTGTCGATTGATGAGGTAAATTTCTGCCCAGGTATGATTGTGCCACCTACCAGAGATTGCATATTGTTTTTGATAAAATCGAGCTTCGATGTATCACTTATAAATTCAAGGGACTTCAATTTTGCTGATGAGTTACCATAGTTCTTAAATACAATGAACTTCTCGAAATACACGGTATCAATGCTCTCAATATTGATTCCAATGTATGGTCGATTGGCATCTCTAATGGATTGTTCTGTTAATTTTATTGATTTGCGTGATTGCCAGATGGCGACAAAACTAACAATAAGTCCAACCAATGCAAAACCTACTTCAATAATCTCTTTTGTACTCATCATTTCTAAGTTATTCATCTCCTGCTAAGCCTCTGCAATATTTATAAGTCATTCTTAAAATAGACCTGATTAAAATATATACCGCTCTGTTAACTTACGGAATATTGCATTTTCCAATTTTGTCTTCATTATCCTAATATTATTATATCTTTCAACATTTTCACGAAACCACTCTAAAATAGTGCTTGTTTTAATTATTTGTTTCTCTTCATTATCTAGCTTTTCTAAAATTTCTTTATACCACTTATTTAGCACCGCTAATTTCTGCATTTTTTCTAGCTCTTCAAATTTTATTAACTCTGAAAATCTTGAAAACATTGCTGGACCTAGTGTCTTTTTAATAATATCTTCATCCATAAAATTTGCTGTGCAAATAAAAATACTCTGTCTTAAATCGACTTCATAGTTAGTATCCTTATATTTCCCTTCATCAAACAATTCATAAAAGGCATTATAAAAACGTGGATCTACTTTATCGAATTCGTCAATTAATATAACATTGGATTCTCTTGAAAGTATATCTTTCGCCAAACTGCTATTTGAATGTTCTGAACCAAAAACATAATTAAAAGCTTCATTTGACTGCATCATTGAGAACTGTATTCTTAATAAATCTCCACCTAAAGCCCTGCTGATACTTTTTGCACTTTCAGTTTTTCCAACTCCCGATGGTCCATAAAACATCAAAACGACTGGTTTATCATTTTGCTCTTTATAAAGCTTATATAATCCAGATATCATAGATTTCTTACACTGAACCTGACCTAACACATCCTGATTAAGTTCTTCATAAATTTCTTTAAGCTTATTCTTAGAAAGATCCTCGTATTGTGAGTATTGATATTCTATTATGCTAGTATCATAAGTTCTTAAAGAATCCTCAACACGTCTTGGAGGATTGTGAACTATGAGACAATTAATATTACTGTTAAGTGTTACAATATTAGAGAAATTAGATAATACATGAGGTAACACCGAAGCATAATCATCGGCTTTTACAACACAAAATTCTATGTTAATTTTTCTTCCTAACTCAGTTTCTTTTACGCCTGATTCATTTGGTCTCAATCTTGCATTATAGGTTTGAATAAGCTCCATAAAAGGAGTGTATGAATTGTTTCTTACTAGTTGTTTTAATAAAAAGTCAAAATCCCTTTTACTACCCTTAAAAATAATTATTCTATTAACCATCAGACTCCACTCCTGCTAATAAAACATCAAATACTGGAAGCTTTTTTTGTGGATTTTTCTTTTCATCAGATTCATTATTATTTTCTTGATAAGTAGGATTATCTACTGTTAACTTCGGTAAATCTAAATTTAATTCATTATTGATGTCAAGCATTTCTAATGTTGTATCACCAACTTTGATAGCAAAAATACTAAGATTCATTTTTAATAAATCACTAATCATATAATTGTTCTTAAAAGAATTAATGTTAAATCTTAAGACTACTTGGCTATTACCTTTACTTCCAATAAATTCATAATATCCTTTTGCATTTCTTAAAGCATTATCTAACTTATCTAGTGATATGTTTAGTTCACCTGAAGCTATTACACTTCCAGATTGTAACATGTTTAAATAAGGAGAAACCATCACAAAATATGAAAGAGTATCTTTCTCTACAGCTATTTTGTAATCTTTGAATTTCTTGACTGTTCCTTTTGGAAGTTTTGAGACATAGACTGTACTTTCATTTTCATCTAGAGAATTAACAAAATCCGTTAGAATGGTGTTTTTAATAATGTTTCTAACCATTTTTTCTCCACTAAAAGAACCTTTTGCAGAGGTAGATACATTAGCATCCACGTTCCATCCTAAGAAAGCTTTTAAAACGCCACCTATTCCGATACTTGCTGTTCCCTCGACTTTTCCTTCTCCTGATTTACTAGTTGAGTTTAATAATTCTGTAGTTAGTTCAAGACTTCCTCCGGATATCAATTGCAGATAATCGGTAACAGAATCATCATCAAAATAAATTATTTTACAAAGTCTTGTCTGAGGCTTTCCTTCCGACATACTATCTCTCCTATTTATTGTTTAATTTCATACTAAATACTTGTGCAAATTCTTCCATCCTTAAATCTTTATTAAAGAAAGGCAATCCAAAAATTCTATATTCATTATCATCAACATATTTCTTTACTGGAATACCTTGCTCTTCAATCTTTAATAGAAAATCTTCTTTCCATTTATCTTTTTCTAACAAATGACTTCCCTTAGGTTCAATATAAATTTGCTCTTGAAGGTATCCATCTGTACCTCGTTTTTGTAAGAATAACAAGAAGTCAGGTTCAAATCTTTCACCTGTATCGAATTCATAGATTGCTAACTCTGGTATTCTTTCATTTCGTACAAGATATACTTCATCATATTCTTTTCTTAACTCTGGTACTAAGCCTTGGAAGTACTTCACAAAAGCTTTTTCTTCACTTGTTCCAAAGTTGTCTTCATAGGCATACCAAGACTCATAAGCCAGATCAGCACGGCTATCGCTAACAATTAATGCTTGTGAAATACCTTCCCCATCCCCTTGTGGATTACTGTAATAAGCCTTCTTGTCTCTAAGAACATTATGGATTCGGTCAATGAAAAATTCCTTCGTTCCTTCATACTCAGTTTCAATCTTTTGAATATGCACAGATACATTTTGAAGAACTTTCATAACACCTTCGTAAATATCTTTAGCTCTTAAGTCTTCATAAGAACTTTCAAATTGAATAGTAATATTTCCAAGATAATTGCCGGATGTTAAGAATTCCCTCTTGGATTTTAATTGAGGGAAATATGATTTCAGCACATTAAACTTCATCACTTCAAAATTCGCCAATGCACCTTCTGTAATATTTAGTGGGATGTCTTTAAGCTTTAATTGTGTTGTATGAGTAAATCCTACAGGCTTCTGAGTATTGTCATCGAAAAGTCCATATAAAGTAGAAGAACCAGTTGAGACCTTATAAATATAAAAACCGGTCTGGATTTTCTTATCAATCTCAGAAACACTATTTCTCGACTTTTCTACTCTTCTGTTTGAAAATACATAAGCAGTTTTATAGAAGTCTGATTGCTTAAAGGTATCCTTTAAGCGATACTCAATTTCAATAGGAGCTTCAGCTAAAAGACCTGTTTGTTTTAATGCATTTCTCAGTTCACCAATATATCTCGAATCTTGCATTGAATGATACAGGAGTGTCTCCAATATTCTGTTCTCATTCGTTATATCAAAGTCATATTTACGCTTATTTCTTGGCTGACTTTCTTCAATCTGGAAAGGATAATACCTAGCACCACGACCTATTAATTGAGCTTCACTAATTGTGGTCTTTCCAGGTTTACCATTTTTACCATCTCTTGTTTCGTAAAGTCTTACAATATCGAAGAGATTAAGAACATCCCATCCCTCATTAAGCATATCAACCGTAAATATAATTCGAAATGGGTTATCCTTAGCTTCTAAAGAGTTTACGTGAATTTGTTTCTCTTTTTCTTCACTATCACTCTTGTTATTAATGATTATCGACTTGTCCTGAGAAAAGCCAAGCTTTAAATCAGAAATTAAGCCATTTAGTGTTGGATCTTTAAATTTAAAGTAGTCTAGTGATTCTCTTAAATAAACATTATCTGTGTTTTCAAAACGAAGTATTTCATCTCTTGATAAATTATTTAAGCGATTGAAAAACTCATCATAAAAAGACTGAGATTCTTTAATAGTCTTTGATTTTAATAAGACTACAGGTTTTATATTTTGACCTGCATCTCCAAATAAGTGCCTTCTATATTCACTTAAAATAAGAGCTGCTAAAGTTCTTGGCCAAGCACTATAATCTCCCTGCATATTCTGGAAGTCCTTTGTGTAGCCACTTTCTCTAAATTTAGCAAGTGTGTAGTCATAGACTATTTTATCAAGATACTTGCTTTTAACATTTGGATCTTCTAAATCTGCAGTAGCTGTGAATTCAAGCATAGCATTATCTTTATTTGCTCTAAAAATTCTATTAACGGAGTATTCCCAGCTATTGATGTCTTCATCAATCTCTTTCTTTTCTGTTTTACCAAGTCCCTTAGTCACTCTGTTTATATGGTGAGATTCATCAGAAATCAGCACAATCTTATCATCTTCAAAATCATCAATTGTAGGACTATTTCTCTAGGAGAATTCAGATCAAGATGAAGTTTTTGGGTTGAAGTAAAAAGAATGTTTATTGCATTATCGTCACAGTATGAAAAGTTTTCTACTTCCTTAACTTCTACTTGTTCACCCATTAATTCGATATTTTCTGAAAAGAGATACTTAATTGAGGAGGTATTCAAAAAGTTTTCCTTTGTTTTTTCGATAATACTCGTTTGATTTACAAAGAATAAAAACTTTCGATAGCCTTGCATATATAAGTACAAGATTAATCCAGCCATCATAACCGTCTTGCCTGATCCTGTAGCCATATGAAAAAGTGTATGAACTTGTTTATTCTTAACTAAGTCAGGGTTTTCATAGTAAGTGATGAAATACTTAAAAGCTTCTTCTTGATAATCACGAAGAACTATATTGTCATTTAGATTACTTACGATGTATTCTGGTAAATTCTTTAATAGACTTATCTGCTTAAGAACATCTAATTTTTCACATAAATATTGATTGCTCATTAGATGCCTCCTTAATCTAATCCATAGAAACTCTTAGTAAATGCCTTATCTGCCTCGCTCACATTAGCATCTTCATCGTCTACATCTGAAAGATTAATATATAGCTTATTTTTATCTAGGAGTTCAAGAACAAGTTTCTTTTGCTCGTCTAAAGTCAGATTATCAAATTCTTCCTCGGTTCTTTTTAGATCTCTAGGTAATACAGAAGGGATGAGTTTTCCGTTTTTGGTACCTTTAGCTAAAACAGACTTAACTGAGTCTGGGTTTGTTGCTTTTTCAAGTTCATATACTAGGGATTGGTTATCTTCTAATAATTCACAATAAACAAATGCCCCTCCACCTTTCCAGTTTACATCAATATCCTGAGACACTCCTGTTTGGTCTCCATTGATAGTATTAATCAGTCTAGTAACTGCTTTATCCTCAATATAATCCATTTGTTCAATCCCAATAAATTGTCTTCTTAACTTCATTGAGGTTGCTTGGGTTGTTGCTGACCCCATAAAGAAATCAAGGACAATTTCATTTTCTTCTGTGAACATTTGAATAATTCTTTTTAGTAATTTTTCAGGTTTTTTTGCAGTAGGAAAATTTATTCCGCCCTCTTCTGAAAAACCACCAGCTGTTGAAATATCAGACCAGAAGTCGCCTACGTGCTCATTTAGGTTATTATCAGCAAAAACAATCTCTACCCTTGTATCTGATCCAAAATCTTTATCTGTCCTAAATAATGCATATGAACCTCTAACAGTTTTCGCTAATGATACATCCCCAGTCCAAAACTTTTCTGAATTACTTAACAAATTATCTAAACCTGTATTTTGTTTGTCTGCAACAATTCTCCAAGCATTATCACGTAACCAATCTTCATCTTGTTTTTTGTCAGGAAATTCTCTCGAAAGAGTTGAAAGTCTGGCTTTTTCGATAATTTCTTTAGCTTTATCGTACTGAATACTTTTAATTGCAGTCTCAAATTCAGCCCTATCTTTTTTAGAAAAATCCATGAGTATTTTTGAGTATTCTGTGTCCCATTTGTCTTTTGGTTTATAAGGCTGTGTTATTATCTCAATCTCTCCTTTGGAGTATATTAGAATTGAATCTTTTAATTTAGGGATGCTCTTTTGAATATGAGCCATCTTCGGACCGCTAGCTGAACTCATTTTCACTGCAATCTCAGAAATATAATTTTCAGCACCAAATACTTCATCCATTAAAACTCGTAAATAAGAATTTTGATGATAATCACATTGAACCGCAATCACTCCATTATTCTTTAACAACTTATAAGATATCTCGAGTCTATTCTTCAAAAAGGTTAGCCAGGTAGATTTATTAAAATTATCGTTATACAAAAACGAGTCACTGCCTGTATTATAAGGTGGATCAATATATATTAACTTTATGTCATTCTCATATCTTTTTAAAATAGATGATAATCCCATTAGATTATTACCTTTAATAATTAGATTATCATTCTTTCTAAACAAAACACTTTCCTCAATATCATTCAATGTATATCTTTTTGCATTTCCTAATACTTTAGGAGCTAATAATCTATTTACTTCATCAGGAGCAAGTGTTTCATTATAGAAAATCTCTTCTCTTTTCTGATCTTCTTTTTCTTGTCCACCTTCAAGAACACATTCTTTATATGGCCAAACTAGAGAAACATCTTGTTTTTGGCTAATTAGGTTGTTCTGGTTATCTACTAGGCCAATCTTGTTTTTATATAGCGTATATGAATCTGGTAAAAACTCTTTAGAGTCTAGCAACCAAATGAATTTAACCTTGTCAAATACATAGACATCATCAACTTTAGTAAAAAAACTCTCACGCATTAATTCATTTTTCAAAAGAGACTTAATCAACAATCCGTCTATACCCCTTGCAGCGTCTGAAACCTTCGTTTTTATAACCTGCTTACCTTCACCAATGAAACGCTCATCTGCCTTTAACACTTTTTCTAACTCATCTAAAAACTTCATTACTTTTCCTCCACGTAACTAACAATATCTCCAACATCACATTTAAGACTCTCACAAATTCTTGCTAAAACATCCATGCTAACAATCTCATTCTTACCTAACTTAGCAAGAGTTGCTGAGGACATCCCTGTATCTAGTCTTAAGTCTTCTTTATACATTTTCTTCTTGTCAAGCAACTTCCAAAGTTTGCTGTAATCAAATGCCATATTTTCTCTTTCATTGCTATATTATTATTCACGCTTTTTAACTCACGGTCTCCCTTTTATCTCATGAGTTCCTTCTTGTAAAAATTTAATATCATTAAGCCTGTTCATCTTTTCTACTGTTTTCTTCCTTAATTCGTCAGTAGAAAAACCTAGAATCTTTAGAATATGGAACTGTAGTAATATCCTTAGTTCAGCATTTACTAAAGGCAATTCTTCTCTTGAAAGTGCCTTCTCTTCTTTTTCTATATTATAATGAGTATAGTAATTTCTCGTATCTACTACCTTACTAATATATTCTACTTTATTGTAAGAACTAGGCCTGAAGGGTAATATTCCTTCAGCAAAAATTAAATCAGCCAAGCGACTTCTTAGATGTATCTTTTTACTATTTTGCTGATGATCATCAAGTAAAAAATCGTGCCATTGATTCTGATTCTCATTACCCCCACAAAAATTATAAGTAATTTTTTCAACTCTAGTAATGTAATCTTTTACATCATCAGTGATAAATCTTGCATGAAAAGTCTCTAAAGCTTGAACCAAGTTTAAAAACAAAACTTCTGGTGCTGGTATATTTTTAGAAAAAATAGTAAAGTAAAGATCCAAAACTGGTTTCAGTTTAGAATAGCTATTATTCCAATTTGAAAAAATATTTTGATTATTGATATCTCTTAAAGTAAAGATATATTCAAACGGTCTAACACTAGCCGTAGATTTTTTCTCTCCCTTTCCAAACAACAAATCAGCTTTCAAAAAATATTTAGTAACAGATCCATCTTTGTTTGCAAATTCAGAGTATATTGTTGGGTGTTGATATTTGATATTCTCAATAACTACCTCATTATCAATACCAAGGCCTATCAGATACTGAATAGATAAAATATCATCTAATATTTCTCAATCTCTTTAGGTTGATTATAAACAAAGTCTACAAGAATACTTTGACGAGCGACAATTTCCTTACTATATGATTTGCTTTCTATGCTTCCCTGCACAGGATAAAATTTAATATGTAAACTATCTCTAAATTCAAAATTAATAGGTTCTTCATGTTCCCAAATTAAATTAACGCCTTGATTTGAGGAATAATCCCAGTTATATTTACATAAGCCAGACCAATTTATTATCTCTCCAAAGTCAACAGTGATGTTTGAAAACATCACCTCATCTTCAGACTTTATTTCTAGTCCCCAAAAAGCAAAATCAGAGTAAATGATTTGTTGTGTATATGATAAGAAACGTGTATGCTCATTGCCCGATTCGCACTTATATAACAATACCTTTGCTCCAGAAAATAAAGTACCACATATATATGGAATCTTTCCTTTATAGGGTGGTCTAGGCATTGGATTACTCTCACTAGCTGGAATAATTAATTCAAGAGCAATAAAATTCTTATCCGAATCTATATGTAGTTCCCCTTGAAAAGTTTTATCACTCTCAAAAACTTTCCATGTTCCGCCATATTTTTGTATGTTTCCCATCTAAACCTCCATATTATGATTTCCTCTAATAGAGTAAAAATAAGGACCAAATCATTCTTCATACGTTTTTATATTTGTCCATGACCAATCGGAAGCGACAAGATATAACTCGTCATATCTATCGAGCATGTCTGCATTTATTTCTTCAATGTTATTTTCAAAAGCTTTATTTTCATCCCAAGGGAAAAAATAAATTGCACCTACTTTATTTACCTTGTCAAAAGCTTTTTTCGCTTCATTTCCGACCAAGTAACTTCCTTTATCAATTAGCTCCCAAGAAAAAGTATGCCAAGTAAAATTTCCCGACCCTCTAATTCTAAGATCTAAATCATTTTTAGAGATATCTTTTGCAAAGTGTTTTATCCATTCTTTTTCAAAATCCATTGCAATATTCCGTAGTATTTTTATCTTCAACTTACTAAAGATTATTATATCAGATTAAATCAAATTTCTCATTTAAAAAGGTGCCGTATTTCTACGACACCTTGGTTGATGCTATTCAATTTTACCAATCAAAGCCTCGTAATTTTTAACAAAGCTCTGATTAAACTTTATTAATTCCCCTAACATGTTTTTCATATCTGAGTGATACACCTTCTCATAATTTTCATATCTATCTTGCGCTTCCTGGAAGGTGTCTCTCATGGCATCTAGTTCTTTAATAAGATCCTCAATGCCACCTAAACCTAAACACAGTTCTCATTCTTTTTCTAACAATACTTATGTACATTTGTAAATGATGTGAGACCAAGAAGAAAAAAATATAGAGAGAAATCCTGTACAATGAAAGTGCTAAACAAACAAAGAAAGGATTCTCTCTATGTCTACCAGTATAACAAAAACTCAGCGCTATCTTCCACATACTTTAGAAACAAGATTTCATGCGATTAAAACGTATCGTTTAGGATATTCTGTCAACTTCGTTATTCGCCGCTACAAGATTTCAAAAGCCTCTCTTATGTGTGGGAATCGCCGCTTTGACGGCAGCCGAGAGTCACTAATGGACCGTTCCCACCGAACGAAAAATCCACATCCTACTGCCCATACGGAAGAAAAAACCTGGATTCAAAATTTCATTCGATGAAATCCCACCATCTCTCTCATTGAACTCTACGCCAAGCTCAAATTTCAAAAGGGCTACCGCCGCCATCCGTCATTTCGGCTACCAACCCCAAACCATTCAAACCGATAACGGCTTTGAAGTCACCGCAATGACAATGAGCGTTTTTATGCTCATCTCTCCTTCTACAGTGATGAAGACTTGATTCTACAAATGAAACGCTATCTCTACAAATCCAACCGACTACCTATGCAGACGCTACAATGGCTAACGCCTATGGAAAAAAGAGCCCAATTACTGGCGGGCTAGCCCGCCAGTAATTAGGATAGCACACAGGGGATCTCAACTTACTTTTTTGGTCTCACATTATTTACAAATATACATACTTTTTGAAATATTTCTGTTAATACATCTAAGGTATCTTCTAATTTAATCTCTCCGACATAAGGGTTATTTTGAAGGTAATTTTGCCAATACTGTTTAAGATAATCATCACTTGCTATATCTTCTAAAATTTCCTTGTAATCTGCTAAATCATCTAAAGACTCTCTTTTTCTAGACGTATTTTCAATGGCTTGTTCTAAGGTTTTGAAGTTAATTTTATCCTTGTAAAGTTTGTACAGAAGATAAACATCATAAAAATCTCTCATTCTTGTTGTGGCAATGTTTCTTCTAATAATGGTTTCAATCTTTTCTGCCAGAATGGTTTCCAAAGGATAGGCCATGACTTCAACGTGTCCTTCATCAAATATCAAAGGATATTCATAAATCATTTCCCTTGGGGTAATAGCATCGCCTGTTGTGATATCCATCTTCATGGGATTATTAATTCTTCCATAACGGGCTGAAAGGCGAATACGATAATTTTCATACTCATCACTTTCTCTAATTTCTCTTATCCCTTCAAAGACAAAGTCAATCCCATCTTGAACGTCAATGGCTAAAATTTCTTTCACAATTTTAGTAATGTTTTCTTCTGTTAAAGCAATGCCTTTGACCGTTGCATCCATATCCATAGTAGTACGATTATCAATGCCAATAAGAGAAGAAATCAAAAGACCGCCCTTGATAATAAAAGAGTGTCGATAAGAAGATTTTTCTAATCTTTCTAGGACTCTTTCAAAAAAATACATTTGAAAGACTTCCTGTGGTTTTAAGTCTTTTATCTTTGCTAAATGTTTGATTTTCCCTTTTATTTGCTCGCTAGATCTCATACCATCACCTCTAAATAACGTCGTATTTCTTCCTCAATTTTTAAAGCTCTAGCATGTTTAATAAGTTTTCTGGCGTTTATATTTCCTCCACCAAAATATTCTTTAATCGCTCCTGTAAAAATTTGAGAATCCATATTTTTTTGGTCTTTTACAATATCACAAATGGTTCGCTCGACATCATAAAGAATAATCTCTCCGCCAAGAGGGCTTATGCCTATTTCCCTGCCCAACTCAAAAAGTTCTCTCTTTACATAATGAACGACTAGGTCAGAAAATCTATCTTTTAGTCTGGAAGCATTATAACCTTGAGGAACGGAAATATGAATCTGGGAAGGCACTCTATCAGCTAAATCATGAAAATAAAGGGCGGTATGGTAAGAATAAATCACTCGTTTGCTATTACTCTGGAGCAAGACATATTCATCAATTATCTCATCTTTTAGGGCATAAACTCCATGGCTAACTCGGTCTATTTTATCTTCCTTAGCCAAATAAGATAGTCTATATCGCTCAATGCCTTTGGCTTCAGCCTCTCTTACAAAGATTAAGCCATTTTCATCGGATAATTTTTCTAGAAGTTCTTTTTCTTCATTCATTATTGTCTCCCTACTTTCCTCTTTCGCGCTTTAATTATACATTATTAACGCACGTTTGTAAAGATGAGCCTTTCAATGAGGGAGATATTTGGATTTCGCCGAATGAAATTTTGAATCCAGGTTTTTTCTTCCGTATGGGCAGTAGGATGCGGACTTTTCGGTCGGTGGGAACGGTCCATTAGTGACTCTCGGCTGCCGTCAAAGCGGCGATTCCCACGCATAAGAGAGGCTTTTGAGATCTTGTAACGGCGAATAACGAAGTTGACAGAATATCCTAAACGATACGTTTTAACCGCATGAAATCTTGTTTCTAAAGGATGTGGAAGATAGCACTGAGTTTTTATTATACTGGTAGACATAGAGAGAATCCTTTCTTTGTTTGTGCACTTTCATTGTACAGGATTTCTCTCTATATATTTTTCTTCTTGGTCTCACATCAATTGTATCTCTACAGTCAACTAAAGTCTTTCATCAAAATTCGGCCTTTATTGCCATAATAATAAACAAATAGGGGCGTATTACTTCGGTTTACGTTTGAAGAGTTAGATTGGTCCAGCTCTTTTTAATTTAACAATAATCCCATAAACAAATAAGACTAGTTCTGAACTCTCCCCTGCCACAATACTCAGGGGTTTGTTTTTTTGAACTAGTCTTTTATTTTCTAATATTATTCTTGCTTCCCAGTGGTTAGCCACATTTTTTAGTATCAAAACAGCATCATAAACCACTCGCACCCTTAAAATAGTCAGTAAAATCAAGGGTTACAAAATTTCAGAACCTAACCCATTCAGCGACAAAATAAAAAGAATGCTCCCTATTCAGTCGCATTCTTTTTATTTTTCTGCAGAAGGGTTTCCATCCATTTATACTGCGGTGCTTCGCACCTTGATAAATGATGGAAAACGTAAAAAATATTGCTCGCAATATTTTTTACTCCCATTCTTCTTTTCCAAATGTACGATATATACCAAACCGTTCAAAATACTAGATTCTGTTTTTTAGAGTATTACTAAATCCACCTAATTATAGGACGTTTTAAGATTTTTAGTCCCGTCCCAGTCCCAGTACCGGATAAATGAATAAACTTTATATACCAAGTTTGTTTATTTGACCTTAGCTATTAAATCCATTACTCTAGCCTTTATATTTTCTAATTCAATTGATAATTGCTGTTTAGCTGTTGGTGTTATAATTGAAGTATGACCAACTGCATCTCTAACAGGTTTATATATGTCGGATGAGCGACTCAACGCAGGATCTTTATTTTTATCTGATGCCTTATCGATAAAATTTGACAAATATTTCATATCAAGATAGTAAATATCTTCCATTGATTCCCTTATATCATAACTAATATTTGCTCTTCCTTTATTCTCTTTTTCTCTTTTCTTCCATTTACTAGCTTCTTTGGTTGCTTCATCGGATAACTCCATTTTATTATGAATTATATATTTTCTTAAGAGATTCTCAGCTATAAAACATTCTACATACGATGGAATATTATATTCCGATTCAGTAGATAAAGATTTAACCCACTCGTCAACAAGTTGATTTTTCTTAATATTTTTATAATCACTATTTTGTTTGTGAGTTTCTTTCATTTCCTTGATAGTTGTATTAAATAATTCCTGAGCTTTTCTCTTTTTCGGTGTAATCTTCATATTATCGGGATCACCATCATCTCCTTTTTCACGCCTTAAATCATCCCAATCATCAATTATAATTTTAAATAATCTTTCAACTTCATTAAGAAGTAATTTATAATTATGATTATCAGAAATAATTCCTTCTCTACTGCTTGTGAATATATCTTGTGTATCACCTGAATCCAAATCATCAAAATGAATTTGACCATATACATAATTTTCAACGATTCTAGAAGTTGGGGTGTGTCTCAGTATATCTTTCTCCCTTAGTCTTCCGTTTACAAAAAGATCAATCGTTAACTTTTCTTGTGTGCCTCGAATTTTAAGTTTTGATGGTTTGTTAACTGATGCTATATAACCTTTAATATTAATATCTGATTTTAATATTTTTTTCTCAATATCTGAAGATAATTGATTAATAAATGGATCTTCTATATTATTTATTATCCAAATAAATTGGGTATCTTCTGCTAAGCTCTTCAACATTTCTTCATCAATTTTTTCGCCATTAACATATATATTAAAATTTTCATCTAATAACGAAAATCTAAAATATAACGCTACTGACTTTTTAATATAATCAACAGTATTAGTTATCACTTCGTTAACACTTTCGAAGAAAATATAAGTTCCTTTTTCTAATTTATTTAGTGATGTTAGATCATCAGATGTAAGGTTCTCAAGTACATACTCCTGCGAGTTTAAATCATCGTTAATTGCTTCATCTAAGCTAGAATTATCAATAACACCTCCTACATAATCAGTTTCTTTTGTTTTAGATGCTACATGGATTCTCTGAGCACAAGATAATAAAGCCAATTTTCCTATGCCTTTTCTTCCTATAAAAGGTCTCCCACTTTCCGTCTTATAATCACCATTTTTTCTTTTTGAATAACCAATTTTCAAAAATTTATTTTGAAAATCCTCGTATGTCATGCCAGTGCCATCATCTATAATTTCCATAGAATTATTATTTTTATTGATATTTATCCACACATTTTTAGCATCTGCATCCCATGAATTTGATATAGCCTCACCTAATATTGTTATAATGTTTCTATATAAATTTCTACCTAAGTGATTTAACACGCTTAATGAAATATTAAAAGTAAAATTATTTTTCATTTTATTTTCTCACTTTCTTTTTTCATAACTTGATATTATACTCAAGCCTATAATTTCTCCTAATCTGGGTGGAACAGCGTTCCCTATGTGTCTAGCTATATTTTTTAATATAACCTTACTATCTTTGGGGACAAATGAATATGAATTAGGGAAAGTTTGTAATAGTGACCCTTCTCTAAGTGTTAATGCTCTGTCTTGCTCTGGATGACCAAATCTTCCGGTGCCATATCCTATAAATTGTGTTGTAATAGTCGGTGATACTTCATCCCATTTCATCCTACCATAAACAGAAGAATAAGAACGACCAGTTTCTTTTTTATGGCAATTCAATATTAAATTTTGAGGCCAATCTCTCCATGTTCCACCAGGAACAGAATGTCGAATTCTTTGTAGATTTTTTGGGGATAGGGCCGATGTTACGTGTAAATTATCATAATTGTTAATTTCACCCGCTCCAATTTTAGGTAAATTATATATTGCATCTCTAACTGTAACAGGAATTTTATGAGTAGGTTCAATAAAATTAATCTTCATACCTCTTGAAGCTATAAGCAATAATCTTTTCCTTCGTTGAGGTACACCATAATCTGCAGCATTAACAATTTTATAATCAATATTATAATTACAATTTTTCAATGTATCTATAAAGTCATTAAAGACTTCTTCTTTTAGTAACTCTGGCACATTTTCCATAGAAACTATATCAGGTTTAACTTCATTAATTAAACGACCAAATTGATAAAGTAAGCTCCAATCCTTATGTTTTTTTCTATTACTTTTATCTTTTTGATGCATAGAAAAAGGCTGACACGGAGCACATCCAGTTAATATTTTTATATCATATCCAAAAAATAATTCTTCTATCTCTTTTGCAGTTATATCTTCTATGTTCTTATTAATAAATTTTGCGTTATTATTATGTGTATATGAATATTCGCATGTTTTATCTAAATCAAATCCGGCAATTACATTAATACCAGATTTTTCAAGACCGCATGTTAATCCTCCTATACCGCAAAATAAATCAATAGCTCCATATCTCATAAATACCTCCTTATTCTTAAAAACACACTTATATTTATAGTATTTAATAAGGAATTTCTATTGGTTGATTGTAAAATCAAGTTGAACATGTAATATGAAAAGTCTATAAAGAATCCCTTTGGTAGAATGTAAGTGATTAAAGCTTCATTCACAAGAAGGACTCCCTATGGGCCACTTACATTCTACTACAACTGAACACAGGAAGGGACATCATCTTACCTTTGAGAACCGAGTTTTGATCCAAATACGCCTCAAAGATGGCTGGAGTCCTAACAGAATCGCCCAGGAGATCGGCTGTGCGCCTAACACCGTCCGCAACGAGATCAAGCGTGGAACAGTGGCACTTTATAAAGGAAATCTCCTCCGCTACAAAACCACCGCAGGAGAAGCCGCCTACAAAGAGAACCTCAAAGCGTGCTGCCGACACTATGATTTTCTTTTTTAGAAAGGTGACTTAAAGTAATGAATAAAATAGAGAAGAATAAGCTTACAATACCAATCTATCTTAATACTAAAATAGTTTTTGATATGTTAGCTACAATTGAAGATGGCTTTGCAGATGTTAAAAATATCCAAACTTCAAAAAATAAAAATCAAGTAAATGATATAGAAACAAATATAGGCACTAACAATCTATTTGCGTTTTTGAATATAGGAGTTCGTGGAAATCATAAAGGTACATCAAATGATGGAGAAACTATTATTCAAGAAAGAACGCACACTCCAGTTTCTTTGTTCCAGCAACTAAAAGAACAATTGGAGTATGCAAAGTTTATTAATCGTGATATTAATAACTTAAATATTGGAGATTTTGTTGAAGTTCAAGGAACTCTGAAAAACAATCCAGTTATTGATATGTTATCTGGATTCAAAGAAATTATAACTTTAGCAAACTTATTTACTGATAACAAGCCTAAAAATAATAAAAACAGAAAAGAAGATGTGTTGACAGATAAAAGGCTAAACGCCCAAATAGATGGTTTAATTAAAGGTCTCCAAGCAGATGGAAAAAAAGATATAATTTGTGAAGCGGACAAAATTAATATTATTCTTCCAACAGATGAAAATTATTTTTTAAATAATAATATGAGCGAAGTTACTGATGGAAACTATAAAATATTAGGTAAAGTTATACAGATTTGCATGGAATACGGTGAAATAAGCCTACTTAGGAATACTGTTTTTTCCAAGCTTCAATTAGATAAAATGAATGAATTTAAAAACTTATTTTCTGATCCATCTTTAACTCAATTTGTTGGTGAAGGTGGAATTAAAACTGTAATAAGTGCACCAGTTATTATGGTAATACCTATTGCAATATATATTTAACTCCAATATTTTTGATTAAATGAAATTAAGTTAATTTGACTATTCTTTAGAGAAAAGAATCATTAAATTTAACGCAAAAAGACCGTAGCTTTAAACTACGGTCTAGTTTTTTGTCCTCATGTAAACCACTTGGAACTATTATTCAGTTTATTCTTTTTTACAAATGTTCCCATTTTAATCTCAGTTACAGTTTTTCATCTTCTGTAACCTTTGAATTTACATTAGTTTTAATTTTTTTGCTACTACTCCCATTCAGCGACAAAATAAAAAGAATCATCCCTATTCGGTCGCATTCTTTTTATTTTGCTGCAGAAGGGTTTCCATCCATTTATACTGCGGTGCTTCGCACCTGGATAAATGGTGGAAAACATAAAAAATATTGCTCGCAATATTTTTCACTCCCATTCAATCGTTGCCGGCGGTTTCCCGGTAATGTCATAGACCACACGAGAAATGCCCGGCACTTCATTGACGATCTTCTCCGAGGCAGCGGCTAGAACCTCATGGGGGATCCGGGACCACTCGGCCGTCATGAAGTCCACGGTGGTGACCGCCCGGAGGGCAAGGACATAGTGGTAGGTCCTGGCATCCCCCATGACCCCGACGGTCTGGAGGTTGGTCAGGACGGCGAAGTACTGGCCGATCTGGCGGGCCAGGCCGGCCTTTTTGATTTCCTCCCGCCAAATGGCGTCGGCTTCCTGGAGGAGGGAGACCTTGTCACGGGTGATGTCGCCCAGGATCCGGACAGCCAAGCCGGGTCCGGGGAAAGGCTGGCGCCAGACTTGGTCTTCGGGAATGCCCAGCTCCAGGCCCAGCTCCCGGACCTCATCCTTAAAGAGGTCGCGGAGGGGCTCCACCAGGCCCTTGAAGTCGACGTGTTCAGGGAGGCCGCCAACGTTATGGTGGGATTTGATGACGGCTCCGCCAACGCCGGATTCGATGACATCGGGATAGATGGTCCCCTGAACCAGGTAGTCCACCTGGCCGATCTTCTTGGCCTCTTCCTCGAAGACCCGGATGAACTCTTCCCCGATAATTTTTCTTTTCTCCTCAGGATCGACAACCCCGGCAAGCTTGCCCAGGAAGCGGTCGGAGGCATCCACGGTGATGAGCTTCATCCCCATCTCCCGGTGGAAGATCTCCTCCACCATCTCCGCCTCATCCTTGCGGAGGAGGCCGTGGTTAACGAAGACACAGGTCAGGTTTTGTCCGATAGCCTTATGGACCAATACGGCAGCAACGGCGGAGTCCACCCCACCGGAAAGGGCGCATAGGGCCTTTCCATCCCCGATCTTCTCCTTGAGCTTTCGGATGGCGACCTGAGCAAATTCGTCCATCTTCCACCGACCCTCCAGGCCGCAAACTCGGTAGAGGAAGTTGTGGATCATGTCCCTCCCCTGGAGGGTATCGTTGACTTCCAGGTGGAATTGGACCCCATAAACCCTGGCCTCATCATTGCCAAAGGCCGCGATGGGGCAGTTATCCGATTGAGCCAGGGCCCGGAACCCCGAGCCCAAGTCCTGGACCCGGTCTCTGTGGGACATGAGGACCGGAGTCTGGGCCTCCAGGCCCTGGAAAAGGGGGGAGTCGGTCACCAGGCTGGCGGGATGGACCCCGAACTCCGCCTTATCCGCAGAAACCACCTTTCCACCGGTGTGGTAGGCCAACCACTGGGCCCCATAGCATATGCCCAGGATGGGGAGGCCCAGGTCGAGAACGGCCGGATCCAGCTGAGGAGCCCCTTCCTCATAAACAGAAGATGGCCCCCCGGTCAGAATGAGTCCTGCATAGCCCCCTTTTTCAATCTCCCCTACCGGGGTGGTGCAGGGCTTAATTTCGCAAAAAATGTTTTGCTCACGAACCCGTCGTCCGATCAGCTGCTTATATTGTCCACCAAAATCAAGAATCAGTATTTTTTCTTCTTTCAGATCCATCTTCATGAAGTCGTCCTCCTTCACCGATTGTCCCTAACTATTCTTCTCATTTTACCACGAAACCGGTCCGGAAAAGCAGACCCTCTTTCTCCCTAATAAAAAGACATGGACGCCCGAGGGCGCCCATGAGCATGAGAAATCAATATGTCTTAGAAGGCCGGAACGACTGCTCCTTTGTACTTGTCTTCAATAAAGGTCTTGACCTTGTCCGACTGGAAGGCCTTCTTCAGGACCTGGGCCTTCTCGGAATTTTCATCCCCCGACCGGACAGCGATGATGTTGGCATAGGGGCTGTCCTTATCCTCGATGGCGATGGCATCCTCTACCGGCTGGAGTCCGGCACCCAGAGCGTAGTTGGCATTGATGGCCGCCGCATCCGCCGACTTGTACTGGTTGGGGATGGAGGGAGCCTCCATGGCCACGAACTTGAAGTTCTTGGGGTTTTCGGTGATGTTGGCTTCCGTAGCATTGACATTGGTGGGGTCATCCAGCTTGATCAGGCCGTTTTTCTCCAGAAGGAGGAGGCCACGGGCCCCGTTGGTCACGTCATTGGGGATAATGATCTCCGCCCCGTCCGGCAGGTCGGAAAGGCTCTTGTACTTATCGGAATAGATGCCCAGGGGCTCAATATGGACCGTGGCAATCGAGACATTGTTGAGCTTATTCTCCTCATTGAACTGGTCCAGATAGGGCTTGTGCTGGAAGTAGTTGGCATCCAATTCCCCCGAATCCAGGGCCTTGTTGGGCTGGACATAGTCATCGAAGGTGACAATGTCCAAGCTGTAGCCCAGGGCAGCGACTTCTTCCTTCACTGCTTCTGCAATCTCTCCATGAGGGACGGGGCTGACGCCGATTTTAATGACCTTATCGCCACTTTCTACCTGACTGTCGGAGGCCGGTGCCTGAGATTGACCGGCTTGGGAAGATTCCTGGTGGGAATTTGACCCACAAGCCGTAAGGGTGACAAGAAAGGCGAGAGCGATGGATACGAGTTTCTTTTTCATGAGAATACCTCCAATAAATGCTTTACTTCTTTTTATTGACCTTCCGAGCCAGGCGGTTGCCCGAAACTTGGACGATCTGTACCAAAATAATAATTATTACAACCGAAAGATAGAGGATGGTCTCTTCCCTCCGGTAATAACCGTAGCGGACAGCGATGGCCCCCAGTCCACCGGCGCCCAAGGTGCCGGCCATGGCGGTGAAGCCGATGAGGTTGATGACCAGCATGGTGATGGCGTTGATGGTCCCCGGCATGGCCTCAGGGATGAGGACCCGGGTGATGATCTCGGTCTTGGTCGACCCCATAGCCTTGGCCGCCTCGATGACTCCCCCATCCACTTCCTGGAGGGAAGTTTCCAGCATTCGGGCAAAGAAGGGGGCAGCGGAGAGGGCCAAAGAGACCAGGGTGGCCGTTGGGCCGATGGTCCGTCCCAGGACCAGCTGGGTCAAGGGGATGCAAAGGATCATGAAGATCACATAGGGAATGGACCGGACGACATTGACCACCAGGTCCAGAAACCGGTAGAGGGGGCCGTTCTGGGCCAGGCCTCCATGGTCAGAAATGAAGAGGAGGAGCCCCAGAGGAGTTCCCAAAAGGATAGCCAGAAGGGAGGCCAGGGCCACCATATAGAGGGTTTCCAGGGTCGCCTCAAGAAGCAGCTGGGATAACATCGTCCACCTCCACTTCTACAATTTCCTCTTCCCGGGAAAGGAAGGACCTGGTTACCGGGTGGCGGGGGTGGAAGAAGACCTCCCGGGTCCTCCCCTCCTCCACGATCTTCCCCCGGTCCATGACGGCCACCCGCTGGCAGATGGCCTTGGCTACCTCCATCTGGTGGGTAATCATGATGATGGTGGTGCCGAACTCCCGACGGGCCTTGTCCAAAAGCTCCAGGACCTGCTTGGTGTTCCTGGGGTCTAAAGCCGAAGTCCCTTCATCTGAAAGGAGGATTTTGGGCCCCGTGGCCAGGGCCCGAGCGATGGCCACCCTCTGCTGCTGGCCTCCGGAGAGTTCAGCCGGATAGGACCCAGCCCGGTCTTCCAGGCCGATGAAGGTGATGAGCCGGTCCACCCGGTCTCGGATTTCCGCCTTGGACCAACCGGAGATCCGGAGGGGGTAGGCGATGTTGTCCCAGATGGTCTTCTGGGCAAAGAGGTTGAAGTGCTGGAAGATCATCCCGATGGACTTTCTCTCTTCCAGGAGTGCCTTCTCTGAAAGAGAAAGAATATCCACTCCATCAACGAAAATTTTCCCTCCGGAAGGCTCTTCCAGCCGGTTGACCAGGCGGACTAGGGTGGACTTGCCTGCTCCGGATAGGCCGATGATCCCGTAGATCTCCCCCTTCTCCACATGAAAGGAAACATCATCCACCGCCCGGATAATCCCCGCCTCTGTTATAAATTCTTTTGAAATATGTTCTGCTCGAATCATATTATTCTCCCTTTCTCCTTCATAAAAAAAGTCCCTTTACCGGTCCATGACCGATAAAGGGACGAATCAACGTGATACCACCCTTATTCGCAGTTTACTCACATAAACTGCCTCGACAGGCTCCAACAAGCCCTCCTGCTGTAACGGGCAGACCCGTTTGGGAAGCTTTCACAACCGCCCAAAGACTCCGAGCTCATCTTCATCCATCCTCAAGCTGCATCCTCTCACCAAACGGACACTCTCTGGGAGCCATCTTATGGACTACTCTTCTCATCAACGTCAATCTTCACTATTATCGCTTTGTTTTTCATAGAAAGTATTCCTTAACGGAATGGATACATAATAAACAATGGCCATGGAAATGTCAAGCCCCATGGCCATTTTTTTGAAGAATATTCTCTACTCCTGATTATTCCAGGTTTTCCAGGACTTCCGGAACGTGCTTATCCAGGTAATCCTTGAGGATTTTGAAGGTTTCCTTGGAGATGGCGTGCTCCATCCGGCAGGCATCATATTCTGCCAGGTCCTCCCCTACCCCCACGTACATAAGGAGGTCCTTGAGGGTCTTATGGCGCTCATCGATCATCTGGCCAATGTAGGCCCCTTTTTCGGTCAAACGGAGCTCCCCATCTTTCTCCATGACCACATAGCCCTCTTCCTCCATCTTCTTCACCGCATTGGAAACCGAAGCCCGGGATAGGTTCAGGTGTCGGGCTAAATCGATGGACCGGACGTGGCCCGTTTCCTGCTGGAGGACAAAAATGCCTTCCAAATAGTTCTCTTTCGAATCATGAATCTGATGCAAATCAAACCTCCCATTTCTATCTCCGAGGCGGGATGGTTGACATCCCGCCCAAATTTGCTTTGATGGTTGCTTTTAATTATACCCATCCACCCGGCCTTCCCTCAAAAAAACCTCGATCCCTTGATCATCATGGGCTATTCTTGGTTTTTGTTATCACTCTATGTTGATTAGTGCTAAAATTCCTTGACATATAGGTCAAAGATGGTATAATTTATCTTGTAAGACAGAGTAAAAGAAGTCCAAGGACTTTGGACTTCCGAAAAAATAGATGAGATAGCGAAAGGAGAAAAGATATGTTACGCTTATTGCCCTATTATGGAACACCTGCCCGAAAAGCCAATAACGACTTGGATGCCATGTTTGATTCCTTCTTCCGGACCGGGATGGAGAGAATGGCGGAGGCCTCCTTCAAGATCGATGTAGAGAAGACCGCGGATGCTTACATTGTCACCGCTGAAGTTCCCGGTTTGACCAAGGAAGACATCGACATTGATGTGGAAAATGACCTCCTGACCATCTCCGTCCACAAGGAAGAAGAGTCAACAGAGGAGGATGAGAAGAAGACTTACGTCCATAAGGAAAGACGCACTTTCAACTCCACCCGTCAGATTTCCCTGGAAGGGGTGGATGAGGAAGCTATCCAGGCCAATCTGGAGGACGGCATCCTGACCATCACCATGCCTTTTGAAGAAGAAGTTTCCAAGAAAAAGTCCATCTCCATCGACTAGTCTTTCCACAAAACGAAAAAGTCGGCCCGATCAGGGTCGACTTTTTTTATGGCCTTCCGACTTTCCGTTTTTCAGGCAAAAAAAAGATAGGTCAAGGGAAACCATTGACCTATCTAAAGAATTGCAACAATTGAAAGCCCGATGGCTTACTTATTGACAGCATCCTTCAGGTTCTTACCGGCCTTGAAAACAGGAGCGGTAGAAGCGGGGATTTTGATGGTTTCTTCAGGGTTGCGGGGGTTACGACCCTCACGAGCCTTCCGCTGACGGGTTTCAAAGGTGCCGAAGCCAACGAGTTGGACTTTTTCGCCCTTAACTAAGCTCTCACGAACGGTCTCCAAGAAGGCATCCAAAGCGCGGGTAGCGTCGGCCTTGCTTAAATTGGACTTCTCAGCAATGTTTGCGATTAATTCAGATTTGTTCATTATTTCCTCCCTAAATGATTGCTAGTATCTTGCGAATACTTCTCATAGATTATCTCATAAGAGTCCCATAATCAAGCAGTTTAGCCCATTTTTCGGAAAAGTTTCAGAAAAAAATGCCATTTTGTCCCTATTTTGATGACTCCTGACCGGCTTCTTTTTCCGGAACGGAAAGATCCGGCAGGGAATCATAAAAGATCCGAACATTCAAGTCCTTGGCCAGATTTTCCATATAAGCCCGGTAGTTATCCTCCTCATACAGACTGAGGATATAGGGTTTGACCAGGTCATAGTCTTCCTGCTTCCCCCGCACATAGACAACATGGTAGATTCCCTTTTTCGGGTAGACTTCCGCTGTCTCCGGATCTTGGTTGAAGACCTTGGGGCTAACCAGACGACCGTCACGAATCCCTATGTTCTTGTATTCCCCGTAACCGGTCTTGTCAAAAGGATCCTCGTTAAAGGAGAGATAAGAGTTCAGATCCTTCCCCTCATTCCAGGATTGGGCAATGGACTCCGCCTCCTTCCGGGTGGGGACCCAGACCTCCTGAAGGTCCAAAAGAACCCGGTCCTTGGGGTGCTTGTCATAGTAGGCCCGGAGGTCCTCCTCCGACGGAGTTCCTTCCTTGGCCACCCTTTCCCTGTGGGCCCGGGTCAGGGCCTGTTTCCGCAAGGAGTTTTCAAATTCCTCCGGGCTGATTTTCAGGCTCTTGAGCTGACTTTGAAGCCCCTCTTCATTCCCGAATTTCTGAACCGCCTCCCTCTTCATTTCCTCATAGGCCCCGATCTCATCAATGCCCAGACGCCGGCTGTCCTCCCGGACCATGGCCTCCCAAACCAGGGTGTCCAGGAGGTCCCGGGCCAGGTCCTCCGGGTCCTCTTCTGCATCCTTCCCCTGGCTTCCGGGGATTAGCCGATAGAGGGATAAGATCTGGTCAAAGTCGGCCCTGGTGATGGTCCCCTCTCCTACCTGGGCCAGGTCCCGGTCGCCGGACTTTCCGCAGGCGACAAGAACCAGGACTAGGCTCAAGGCCAGAATTTTTATGCCTATTTTCTTCATTCCCTCCCCCTTCTGTCTGTAAAAGAAAAGACCGGATGATGCCATCCGGTCTACCGTCTAAACTTTTGTATTTCAAAGTGACTCGAAAGCACTTGAAGACTAGAGTTTAACTACGTTTGCTGCCTGAGGTCCTTTTTCGCCTTCGACAATTTCGAATTCGACTTCTTGACCATCTTCGAGGGTACGGAATTCGCCATTATCGGGCAGGGCCGAGAAATGAACGAAGACATCATTGCCATCTTCAGTGGAAATGAATCCATAACCTTTTGTTGCGCTGAACCATTTAACTGTTCCTTTTACCATGAAATTTCTCCTTAACTTTAATTACTCTTGCGAGCTACTTTACAATAGTAGTACGTAATCCACCATCTGTCAATCCTAGGCCACTGAATTTACCCAAATCTTACAAAGAATGGATGAAAAGAGACAGGCCCGGTACTAGAGCTTGGATTTGGCATCGTCCAGGGCCTTTTCCAATTCCGGAATCATGGCCCGGTAGCGGTCGGCCTTGTCCCTTTCCTTCTGGACAACAGCCTCGGGAGCCTTGCCGGTGAACTTGTCATTGGCCAGCTTCTTCTCCGCCTTGCTTAGTTCAGATTGGGCATTCTCCAAATCCTTGGTCAGCTTTTCCACCTCTTCCCGGTAGTCGATCAAACCGGCCAGGGGAATGTAGATTTTTACCTTATCGCGAACGATGACCACGGCATCTTCCATGTTGGGATCCCGGTCCAAAACGCTCACCCCTTCGGCAGAGGCCAGGTTCCGGAATTCATAGGCCAGGCCTTCCAGAAGTTCTCGAACCTCCAGGTCCTGGGCATAGAAGACCAGGTCAGCCTTCTTCTTGGGGGGAACATTTCGACTTTGACGCTCATTCCGGATAGCCACAATGGCGTCAATGGTCAGCTTGACCGCCTCTTCCTCCTTGGGGAAGGAGGGATAGTCAGCCGCCTCGGGATAGGGGGCATGAATGATCTTTCCCTGACTGGAGGGAAGGTAAGCCCAAATTTCCTCTGTGATAAAGGGCATGAAGGGGTGGAGGAGGCGGACGATGGCGGACAGGACGGTCTGGAGGACGGTCTGGACCACTTCCTTCCGGGCCGGGTCCTCCCCGTAGAGACGGGGCTTGGACATCTCAATGTACCAGTCGCAGAAGGTGAACCAGATGAAGTCATAAAGGGCGCCGGCAGCCAGACCGATCTCGAATTTGGACAGGTTCCGGTCAACCTCTTCCAGAAGGTCGTGGAGGGTGGAGAGAATCCACCGGTCCTCCACCTCTAATCGGTCGGGGTCCAGGTCAGACAAGTGGAGGTTTCCCTCCCCTTCGTCCAGGCTCATGAGGACAAAGCGGGTGGCATTCCAGAGCTTGTTGGCAAAGTTTCTCGAGGCTTCCACCTTGGCTTCCGAATACCGGGTGTCGTTGCCCGGGGTGTTCCCGGTGACCAGGGTAAAGCGGAGGGCATCGGCCCCATACTGGCTAATGACATCAAGGGGGTCAATCCCGTTGCCCAGGGACTTGGACATCTTCCGTCCCTGTTCGTCCCGGACCAGGCCGTTGAAATAAACATGGGAGAAGGGGGATTTCCCGGTAAAATGCTTGGCCGAGAAGACCATCCGGATGACCCAGAAAAAGAGGATGTCATAGCCGGTGATCAGGGTGTCGGTGGGATAGAACTTGTCCAAGTCTTCCGTTTCCTCCGGCCAACCCAGGGTGGAGAAGGGCCAAAGAGCTGAGGAGAACCAGGTGTCCAGGGTGTCGGGATCCTGGTCAAGCTTATCGGACCCGCAGGCCGGACAGGCATCCGGAGCACCCTCTGTAGAGACGATGATCTCCCCACAGTCCTGGCAGTACCAGACCGGGATCCGGTGGCCCCACCAGAGCTGGCGGGAAATGGTCCAGTCGCGAATGGAGTCCACCCAATTCATATAAATTTTATTAAAGCGGTCAGGGACCAACTTGACCTCGCCCTTTTCCAGGGCCTCCCTGGCTCCTTGGATATACTCATCCATGGCCACAAACCACTGCTTGGAAAGGAGGGGTTCGATCACCGTCCCACACCGCTCACAATGGCCCACAGCATGTTCAATCTCTTCCACATGGTCCAGGTAGCCTTGGGCTTCCAGGTCCGCTACCATGGCCTTCCGGGCCTCCTGACGATCCATGCCAGAATACTTTCCGTAGCCCTCGGCAATGGTAGCCTTTTCAGTGATGACCTTGCACTGGCCCAAGTCATGGCGGCGACCGACTTCAAAGTCGTTGGGGTCATGGCTGGGGGTAATCTTCAATGCCCCGGTCCCGAACTCCCGGTCGACATAGTCATCGGCAATGACGGGGATCTCCCGGTTGACCAGGGGGACGAGGACGATCTTCCCCACAAAGTCTTTAAAGCGGTCGTCCTCCGGGTGGACGGCCAGGGCCAGGTCGCCCAGGATGGTCTCCGGCCGGGTGGTCGCAATCATGAGGAACTGATCCGACTGGTCCTTGAGGGGGTATTTGACATACCAAAGATGGCCATGGTCATCCTCATGGTCAACCTCGGCATCTGAAATGGCCGTCCCGCAGGAGGGACACCAGTTGACGATCCGGTTACCTCGGTAGATTTTTCCTTCTTTATAGAGGTCCCCAAACACCTTGTAGACGGCCTTGGATAGGCCTTCGTCCAGGGTGAACCGTTCCCGGGTCCAGTCACAGGAGACTCCCATCTTCCGGAGCTGGGACCGGATGTTCCCGCCGTATTCCTCGGTCCAGTCCCAACAGGCTTCAAGGAACTTCTCTCGGCCCAGGTCCTTTTTCGACAGTCCCTGTTCCGCGAGATGGGCCACCACCTTAGCCTCGGTGGAGATGGAGGCATGGTCGGTTCCCGGGATCCAAAGGGCTTCAAAGCCCTTCATCCGCTTCCAACGGATCATGATGTCCTGGAGGGTGGACACCATGGCATGGCCCATGTGGAGCTTGCCTGTAACATTGGGTGGGGGCATGGCGATGGTGTAGGGCGTCTTGTCTGAATGGACATCAGCCACAAAGTCCCCATCCTTTTCCCAAGCTTGGTAGATCCGTTCTTCAAAAGAGGAGGGATCGTAATGTTTGTCCAAATTTTTCATTTCCTACCTGCCCTTCCTCATTAACGCATGGATAAAACGACACTGGCGATAATACTTCCTACCATAGTAAGGGCCAGGATGATGGCAATAACCTGCCCTACTAATCGTCTCGATTTTTTCTTCTGGTTCTCCGGGTTTTTCATGAAAAACTCCTTCCTCAAATAATCCTTCTTATTTTAACATATATAATGACTCATTCTGCAGTGACTACCCGACCCCTTTCATGAGAATTGTAGAGATACAATTGATGTGAGACCAAGAAGAAAAAAATATAGAGAGAAATCCTGTACAATGAAAGTGCAAAGCAAACAAAGAAAGGATTCTCTCTATGTCTACTAGTATAACAAAAACTCAGCGTTATCTCCCACATACTTTATAAACAAGATTTCATGCGGTTAAAACGTATCGTTTAGGATATTCTGTCATCTTCGTTATTCGCCGCTACAAGATCTCAAAAGCCTCACTCATGCGTTGGAATCGCCGCTTTGACGGCAGACGGGAGTCACTAATGGACCGTTCCCACCGGCCGAAAAGTCCGCATCCAACTGCCCATACAGAAGAAGAAATAACTTGGATTCAAAATTTCATTCGGCGAAATCCAACCATCTCCCTCATTGAGCTCTACGCCAAACTGAAATTTCAAAAGGGCTACCGCCGCCATTCCTGCTCACTTTTTCGTTTTCTTCGGAAACAGGGCTTCTACCAACAAAAAGCCTCAAAGAAGAAGCCCTATATACCGAAGCCTTACGATACCCCGAAAGCACTCGGCGTGAAGTGGCAACTCGATGTCAAATATGTTCCAAACGCTTGTTACGTGGGGAAAATGCCGGATCGATTCTTTCAATACACCGTCATCGATGAAGCCAGCCGAGAACGCTTCATTTACCCCTTCCGTGAGACCGATCGGGTACATCCTTTCGATCTTTACTGTCAAGAAAAGGGGATTGCCCACAAACTGATTCGGCCCAGGACACCAAGGCATAACGGTAAGGTCGAACGGAGTCAACGAAATGACAATGAGCGTTTTTATGCTCATCTCTCCTTCTACAGTTACGAAGACTTGATTCTACAAATGAAACGCTATCTCTACAAATCCAACCGACTACCTATGCAGACGCTACAATGGCTAACGCCTATGGAAAAAAGAGCCCAATTACTGGCGGGCTAGCCCGCCAGTAATGAGGATAGTATACAGGAGATCTCAACTTACTTTTTTGGTCTCACATCATTTACAAATGTACAACTACCCGACCCCCTTCATGAGAATAAAGAGACTTTCCTTCTTTCGCCCTCCCGCTATCCTGGGGGAATATGATAAAATATAGAGTGGACCGGTTCTTGGTATGGAGAAAGGAGGGCCTGAAATGGACCAAGTGATTTACCTTCTGACAGATGGGCGGAAGGAAGACGTCCTTCCCTTTGTGGAGAAGGCCTGTCGGCTTGCCGGACTCGCTTGTCCTATACATAGCTATGGCCCGATTATCCAACCCGACTCCATCGATCGTGTCCTTGGCCGGATCCGGAAGGAGGAAAAGGTCGTTATCCTCTTCCACGCTCTTGAGGAAAGCGGTCTGCGCGAAGAGGTCCATGCCTTCGCGATTAAAGAGAGGATCCCCACCTACGACCTCCTCTCCCCCATCCTCACCCTCCTCATGACCGCCGGCAAGAGGGAATTGATCGGTTCCGGTTCCGGGCTCCAAGGGGACATGGACCCCTCCTCCCTGGACCATCTTCTAGCCTATGATTTTGCCCGCCGCTTTGATGACGGACAGGATCCCCGGGGAATCCATTATGCGGACCTGGTCCTGATCGGGATCTCCCGGACCATGAAGACCCCCCTCACCCTCTACCTGGCCAGCCGGAAATTTCGGGTGGTCAATGTTCCCCTTCTTCCTGAGGTGACGCCTCCGGCGGAACTCTTCCGGATCAGTCCCAAGAAGGTGGTGGGCCTGACCGTCAGCCCAGACCAACTTCTGGCCCTCCGCCGGGAAAGGTTGAAGAGCCTGGGTCTTCCCCCCGACTCCGCCTATGCCTCCCTGGAACGGATTGAGGAAGAGCTGGAATATGCGGACGGGATTATGAGGCAGATTGACTGTCCCAGGGTCGATGTGACCGGAAGAGCGGTCGAAGAAATTGCAGAAATTATTTTGGCCCTGAGGGAAGATGAGGACAATTTGGGGTAAAAGTAAATATTGAGTGTTTGTTTTGGAAGGAACTGTGATGAAATCGATCGGAAGCTGAAAAACCGGCCGAACCGGCTGGGGCGGACGGGCGCTTTCAAACAGTGAAGAAATTTTATTGTATGAAAGGGGTTACTGAATGACAAAGTACGTCTACAACTTCGATGAAGGAAACAAAGACCAACGTCTCCTTCTCGGCGGCAAGGGCGCAAACCTTGCTGAAATGACCAACATGGGAATCAACGTTCCCTATGGCTTTATCCTGACCACTGAAGCCTGCACACGCTACCAAGAGGAGCAGAAGATTTGGCCCGAGCTCATGGATGAAGTCCAAGCCCACCTGAGTCAGGTCGAGGATCATATTGGCAAAAAATTCGGTGATAAGGAAGATCCTCTTCTCTTCTCCGTCCGTTCCGGTGCTCCTATTTCCATGCCCGGTATGATGGACACCATCCTCAACCTGGGTCTCAACGATGAGTCCGTTGTTGCAGTTGCTGAAAAATCCGGCAACCCCCACTGGGCTTATGACTCCTACCGCCGCTTCATCCAGATGTTCTCCAACGTGGCCATGGGCCTCGATTCTGAACATTTTGAGGAACTCCTGGCCAAGAAAAGAGAAAAAGCCGGCGTCCAGAACGACTTCGAACTCTCTGCCGAGGACCTCAAGGACTTGGCCGAAGAATACAAGGTGAAGTATAAGGAACTCCAGGGCGAAGACTTCCCCCAGGACCCCCAAGACCAGCTCATCATGGCGGTCGAGGCCGTCTTCAAGTCCTGGAACAATGACCGTGCCATCCTCTATCGTAAGATGAACGAAATCTCGGACTCCCTGGGAACCGCCGTTAACGTCCAGCAGATGGTCTTCGGTAACATGGATGAAACTTCCGGCACCGGCGTTGCCTTCTCCCGTAACCCCGCCACCGGTGAAAACAAACTCTTCGGTGAATACCTGATGAACGCTCAGGGCGAAGACGTCGTTGCCGGTATCCGGACCCCCTTCCCCATCAGCCATCTTGAAGAAGACAACCCCAAGGTTTACAAGCAGTTCCTGGAAACTTCCGAACGCTTGGAAAAGCACTATAAAGACATGCAGGATATGGAATTCACCATCCAAGAGGGTGAACTCTTCCTCCTCCAGACCCGAAACGGAAAGCGGACCACCTCTGCTGCCGTGAAGATTGCTGTCGACCTGGTCCATGAGGGCATGATTACTAAAGAAGAAGCCATCCTCATGGTCGAGCCCAAATCCCTGGACCAACTCCTCCACCCCGCCTTCAAGGCTGAATCCCTCAAGACCGCTGAAGCCGTAGCCACCGGTCTGGCCGCCTCTCCTGGCGCTGCCACCGGACGAATCGTCTTCACTGCTGATGAGGCGACCAAAGCCAAGGAAAACGGCGAAACCGTCATCCTTGTCCGGAATGAGACTTCTCCGGAAGACTTAGCCGGCATGGTTTCCGCCGCCGGTATCCTGACCGCTCGTGGCGGCATGACCTCCCACGCTGCCGTTGTGGCCCGTGGTATGGGGAAGTGCTGCGTCACCGGTGCTCATGAGCTCCGAATCAATGGCCAGGAAAAGACCGTTGCCATTGGCGATAAGACCCTGACCGGGAAAGACATCATCTCCATTGATGGCGGAACCGGTAAGATCTACGTCGGTGAGCTTGAAACCGAAGCTCCCAAACTGGCCGGCGACTTCGGCGAATTCATGGGTTGGGTCAAGGAAATCAAGGACATGAAGGTCCGGACCAACGCGGATACCCCGGCTGAAGCCCAGCAGGCTATTGATTTCGGTTGCGAGGGAATCGGCCTTTGCCGTACTGAGCACATGTTCTTCTCCGAAGACCGGATCCAAACCGTCCGCCAGATGATCCTGGCCCAGAATGATGACCAGAGACAAGATGCTCTGGATAAGATTGAACCCCTCCTGGAGCAGGATTTCTATGAGATGTACAAGATCATGGAAGAACGTCCCATGACCATCCGTCTCCTGGATCCCCCTCTGCACGAGTTCGTCCCCAGAGAAGAAAAAGACATCGAGATTGCCGCCAAGAACCTGGGCATCTCCGTTGAGGATGTCAAGAAGGACATCGAAGATCTGGCTGAAGTCAACCCCATGCTGGGACACCGCGGTCTGCGCTTAGGCATTTCCAACCCCTCCATCTACCGGATGCTGGGTCGTGCCATTATGCAGGGCGCCCTCCGTGCCAAGGAAGAAATGGACTGTGACTTCATGCCTGAAATCATGATTCCTCTGTCCACCGACCAGAAGGAACTCAAGTACGTTATGGATGAGGTCCGTGAAGAAATCGAAATGGTCTTTGAAGAAAAGGGCAAGAAGATGGACTACCTCCTGGGTACCATGATCGAGACCCCAAGAGCCGCCCTCCTCTCCGATGAGATTGCGGAAGTTTCCGACTTCTTCTCCTTCGGCACCAACGACCTGACCCAGATGACCTTCGGCTTCTCCCGTGATGACGCCGGCAAGTTCCTCCAGGTCTACCTGGACAAGAAGCTCTTCGAGCGTGACCCCTTCATCTCCCTGGATCAAAAGGGTGTTGGCAAACTGGTCGAACTCTCCGTTGAAAATGCCCGCAAGGTCAAGGGCGAAAAGATCCACCTGGGCATCTGCGGCGAGCACGGCGGAGACCCTGCCACCGTCAAGTACCTCTACAATGTCGGACTTGACTATGTCTCCTGCTCCCCCTACCGGGTCCCCATCGCTCTCCTGGCAGCGGCCCAGGCCACTGTGGAAGCCAAGAACAAGTAACAAGCTCCAATTGAACCAACAAAAAGGCCATCCCGAAAATTCGGGATGGCTTTTTTCTTATCTATCCAATTCATTGACCGGCAGGATATTCGTTAAGTAAAAACCGTCTTCTAATTGCAAGGGATAGCTATTCAGCAATTGAAAAGATGGTAATTCGTACTGATAGACTCCCTTGCTATTCGCAACAATGAAGCGGTCTCCCATCATAGCGGTTGCTTCCAAAGGAACTTTTAAATCGATCATCTTTTCCTTCCCATCGGGATCAATGACAGAAACTTCTGATCCTTTTACAACGACAGGATCGAAATGGGTCACAATAAGCTTGTCGTCATATCGGTAAATCGCATGCGGCCAAATATAGGAGCTTCCTATCTCCTCAATCGCATAGGTCTCTTCATTGATTTTAATGATTTTCCCTGTCGGGTGACCCTTCTCATCAAGGTTAACCGTAGCATATAGGTTTCTCCCATCATCCATAGCCATTCCTGAAAGAGAACCAAAGGAAGAGATATCCTTTTTGTGGAGCAATCGGAGATCCTCAGAATAAACGCGCATAGTATAAACATTTTCCTCCGAGTCATCTCCATCCATGTTTTTATCAAAGGCAAAGAGCTTGTTTCCACCGGGAAAAATGCAGGTTAAGTAAGAACCCGGTAACTCGACTGTCTTACTGGTGCCTTCTTTCTTGTCCCATGCCTCCAAATAGGAAATCCCATTTAAGTTGCTGACCGAATACACCTTTTCGCCAATGGAGGCCATATGAATTAAGTTAATATGCTGAGAAGGATATTCAGTGATTTGGAGCGTCTTCTTATTGACACTGATGACTTTTTTTGTATCTTTCTGATTGCCCAACCCCACAGGAATAACATACAACTCATCCCGATTCTCTGCTGGCGAATAAAAAGAGGAACCCAGAGCAGCATAGGACAGCTTTTGCTCTTGCATAGTCTGAAGTTTTGAATCAAACCACCATATCCTTGAATCATACTTATGTTCATTTGTAATGACAAGGCCAAAATCGATTGACTCTCTTTTTAGAGAGGAGGGGGGCGTGTCCCATAGATATCCGCAGGCAGTAAAGAAAAAAAGCACTAGAAAGCTAAAACTTGCAAAAAATACTTTTGATCTGCTCATTTTCTTATCGCTCTTTCCTTTTTGAGAAGATTAGCTCTCTCCACGATCCCCACAGTTATAGTCATTTGTTTATTCATGGCACTCAACCTCATACCCCGATATACCTTGTTGCCCGGCCCGAACCAATTCGTTTTATCGAGCCGGCCTTGACCATGGCTCCGAGAACGGCTTCCACGGTCGTGGGGCTGACATCAGGGAGGATCTTGCAGATCTCGGCTTTGGAAATCGGGGTCAGGCTGTTCAGCACGGTCGCCTCCACACGGGCTTTTTTTGTGATCTTCTTGCCATGCACCACCGCGAACCGCTTGTCCAGCTCCTTGTAGCACATATAGAGGGTGGACAGGAAATTTTCGATAAAGGGGAAATAGGAGTTTTCGTTTGTGCCCCACCCGGCAGAGGACTGCCGCAATGCCTCATAATAGTACGCCTTATAGTTGTTGATCTGCTCCTCAAAGGACACATATTTTCCGGCGTCAAAGCCGTTTTTGTACAGCAGCAGTAGCGACAGCAGCCGAGACATTCTGCCGTTGCCGTCTTGGAATGGGTGGATGCAGAGAAAGTCCAGTATCACACAGGGGATCAGAAGAAGCTGATTGATATTGGCATCGCTTCGGGCCTCAAGATAGGCAAGCTCCAACTGCTCCATGGCTTTGGGCGTCTTACTTGCAGACGTGGGGCGAAAACGCACGTGCCGATTTCCGTCAGTATCAATCTCCAAAATTACATTATCATCCGTCTTATACTTTCCGCCGTATTCATAGCCCGCAAAGCTCATCATCATTTCGTGCAGCCGCAGAATATCGCTCTGCCGAAAGTCGATATGCCCATATCCGAGATGAATTTCGTTCAGCGCATCTCTGTATCCTGCGATCTCTGCCTCGTTGTGGTTCAGCGGAGCGCTGTTTTGATTGACAATAGCGGCAATGCGCTCGTCGCTGGTCACAATGCCCTCGATGGCATTGGAGCTTTTGATGGACTGTACCTTTGCCACGGCTTCCAGCTCTGTAAATATCTGTATGTATTTGTCTTTGCGCACACCTGCCATGGTTTTCAGTGCGGCAATATTTGAAGTTAGATTGATAAGCTTTGCCGGTAGCAAACCGTTATTCAAAAAGGAGTAATCGAATTGTCTCATACAGCACCAGCCTTTCTGCACATAATTATAGCATTTTATGTGCAGAAAGGCTGGTGCCAATCAATTTATCTGCATATAATCTTTTAGATTATATGCAGATAACCGCTTTGCATAGGCAGTATAATGAGAAAACGGCATGGGGTTTCCGTGCCGTTTGCGTCAGATTGACACAGTCCTTTTTTGCTCATTCTTCCCTTTAATGTTCAATGAATCCCACCTTCCGGTAGACCTTGGACAGGGTCCGGCGGGCGGTCCGGCCGGCCTCCTCAGCCCCTTTCTTGTAGATATCATCCAGGTAATTCTTGTCTGCGGTAATCTCCAGGAAGCGGTCCCGGATGGGCGACATAGTTTTCACGATAGTCTCGCCCAGGAGTTCCTTGAACTCCGCATAGGAGATGTTGCCCAGGTCATTAACAATCTCCTGGGGCTTTCGGCCGTCATAGGCAGAGAAAATGTTAATCAGATTTTTCAGGCCAGGCTGGTCATCCGAGTAGGCGAAATGGGCCTCGGAGTCGGTGACTGCACGGGCTATTTTCCGCCGGATGGTATCCGGATCGTCCTTGATCAGGATGTAGGCATTGGGATCCTCATCGGACTTGGACATTTTCACCGAGGGGTCCTTGAGAGACATGATCCTGGCCGCCGATTCCGGCATCCAGCCTTCAGGCAGGGTGAAGGTGGGCGAGTAGCGGTGGTTGAAGCGCTCGGCAATATCTCGAGTGAATTCCAGATGCTGCTTTTGGTCTTCCCCGACCGGGACATAGTCAGCCTGGTAGAGGAGGATGTCGGCTGCCATGAGGACCGGATAGGTGAAGAGGGCGGCATTCAGGTTGTCTTCATTCTTCTGGGACTTGGCCTTCCACTGGGTCATTCTCTCGAGCTGGCCCATGTAGGAGAGGGAGGAGAAGACCCAGGACAACTCTGCATGCTCATGGACATGGGACTGGATAAAAAGGGTCACTTTTTCCGGGTCAAGGCCTGCAGCAATATAGTAGGCCAAAACTTCTCGCGACCGGCGACGGAGGTCAGCGGGTACCTGGTGGACTGTGATGGCGTGGAGATCGGCCACAGCAAAGAAGCAACGATAGTCTTCCTGTAGGCGGACAAAGTTTTGGATGGCCCCCAGGTAGTTGGCAATGGTCAGGTCCCCTGAAGGTTGGACCAGACTAAGGACCGTCTTTGACGGAGAAGAAGAATTGGTGGTTTTGATAGGATCTTCAGACACGATGGATTTCCTTTCTTTTCTATTCGATCACTAGCGACAGACCAAGTCCGACGCCCACTAGCTTCTTATTATAACAAAAGTCGCCTCCAAAGAGGCGACTTTTCAAGGAACGATTCAATAAGGGAATTAGTTGATAATCCGGCGAGCACCCATATAGTGGTTGATGAACCAGGATGAGTTCAAGCTATCGGTGCGGACACCCAACTGCGGGGTTGACGCATGGATGATTTGACCATCGCCGATGTAAATACCAACATGACCTACACGACCGCCGGAGCTTTCATTGGAGAAGAAAACGAGGTCGCCGGGACGGAGGTTTGCTTTTGAAACGGAATAGCCGTTCGAGGTCTGGGCTGCCGCTCCACGTTGGATCGTATAGCCGAAGGACCGGTAGAGCCAGGAGGTTAAGCCGGAGCAGTCAAAAGAGTTGGGACCTGCTGCTCCATAGATGTATGGTTTCCCTAGCTGCTGTTTGGCTAAATTGATAATCTGATCCACGGTTCCCTGACCTGCCTGGTTGCTTCCTTGGTTTTGGGAGGGTGCCTTCTCTTCAACTTGGGGGGCAGATTGCTTCTCTGTGGAGAAGAATTTGCTGCTGATATAGCCAACGCTGCCATTAAAGTTGATTTGAATCCATCCGTTCTTTAGGTCTTTACCTTGGATGGGGTCATTTCTGTGGAGGTAACCGATCGAGTCATAACCGGTGCCGGGACCCTGACGAACAAAGAGGGAGTCGGCTGTGGTATAACCGGAGACGTCCGTGGAAGGCTGGGCTTCCTGCTTATCAGAGTTATTGTTCTTTGTCTCAGGGGCCTTTTTTTCTTCCACCTTGGTTTTTTCGAAAGAAAGAACATTCTTATGAATGTAGGCGGTTTGCCCTTGGTAATTGATCTTGATCCAACCCAGAGAGACTTCTTCTCCCTGAACAGGATAATTAATCGAAGCTACACCGATGATATCTGCAGAATTGGAGGGACCTTTGCGAACATTAGCCGTAGAAACCGAAACGAAGCCGGAATAGGCAGCCCCGGATTTTTCCTTGGGCTCTTCTTCCTTTTTCTTATCCTCTTTTTTTGCGGATTCTTTCTTGGCCGCTTCTTCTTTTGCCTTTTCCTCTTCGGCCTTCTTCTTGGCGGCTTCTTCTTCCGCCTTTTTCTTGGCTTCCTCTTCTTCCGCCTTCTTACGGGCCTCTGCTTCTTCTCGTAGGGTCTTCTGGCGGGCGATCATCTGGTCGAATCCGGCAGGAGTTAGCTCATCAACGAATTCAGCATTAATATAAGAGAGGTCATCCCCTTCACCAAAGGCGATCCAACCATCTTTAAGTTGTCCAATGACCAGGTCATCCTTGGAGAGGATGTCGATGATTTCATAATTGGAGCCGGCTCCGGTACGAACATTAAGGGCATCAACAGTAACGATGCCGCGGAATTCCCGGGCTTCCTCTTCTTCTTTTTTCTCTTCCGTTTTTTCTTCTTTTTTAAAGGCAAGCTCAACTTCAGGCGTTGATGCATCCTGGTCTTTCACACCGCTAAGGGGGTCAAGGACATCGTCCTTTTCGGAAGCATTAGCAAGATCGGTGGTTTCTTCCGGTACTTCTTCTTCAACCGCTGTCTGAGAGGATGCCCGAGACTCTTCAAGAGCAAGCTCTACAGAGGACGACTGGCTTTCTTCAGAAGGAAGCTCAACAACCTCTTCTTCCCGGCTCTCGACCGGTTCTTCTTTTTGAACGATGTATTCGACATTTTGAACAGGATCAAAGACCTTTTCTTCGACGACGTTGACTTCTTGGGAAAGCTGAGCGTCTTCCTTTGCCTGATCTTGAATGTTTTTGTATTGGTTGGTTAGATCTTTGGTCATGTGGTCCGCTGTGGACCTGTCTATGTCGATGAGCGGGATCGCTGCAATGGCGCCGGTAACCCCTACCACACCAACAACAGCCCCAATTTTTCGCTTATCCAAAATGCACCTCCGTGACTTGTTACCTTTGTAACCTGAATACATAATAAGTTACTTCCGGCGGCTTGTCAAGAAAAAGTTACAAAAAATAAACAATATTTAACCCATTGTAACAATTTGTTTTTTATGGGCCTTTTCTCCCAAAATTAGAGGCTTTCAGGCCTTCGATGAGGAAAAGATTAGAGGATATTTCGCTCCGGGAAAACCCATTCCACCCGGTCAAGGGTCAGCCCCTGGGGCGGAGCAGCCATGAAGGGAGAATGTGGCGCCCCCTGGTCAATGACTTGGCTGATTTCTTCCAGGGTCCACTTCCCCCGACCCAGGGCCACCAAGGCCCCCACCATGAGGCGGACCTGCTCCCGGAGGAAGGAATCCCCCCGGATCCGAAAGATCCACCGAAAGCCCTCTCCCTCGGTCCATTCCTCCCGGTCAAGCTGAAAGAGATAGATGGTACGCTCGGGATCCCGGTCCTCATCGGCCAGGGTGAAGGCGGAGAAGTTATGGCGACCTACCATAAGGGCGGCCCCCCGGCTCATGACTTCCGGGTCCAGGGAATAGCTACAGGTGGGAAGGAAGTCCCGGTACTTGGGGTGGATTCTCTTGGCTTCCACAAAGTCATAGCGGTAAGTTTTTGCCTGGGAATGGAAGCGGGCATGAAAGTTCAGGGGAAGGCCCTGGGAAGAGAGGACCTGGAGGTCATCCGGCAGGTAGGGATAGAGATGGTAGGCAAAGGCCCCTGCAGGGATGGGTGTGTCGGCCAAGAAATTGACAATCTGACCCTGGGCATGGACGCCGGCGTCCGTCCTCCCTGCGGCGATCAGCCGGGTCTTTTTCCCCAAAACCTTCTCCACGGCCCTGGTAAGGACCCCGGCCACTGTCCGCTTGTCCGCCTGGGCCTGGAAGCCATGAAAATTCCGCCCGTCATAGGCCAGGGTCAATAAAATATTTTGATACATCAGAGGACCACCATGCCCAGGATAAAGAGGGCGGTGACACCGAGGAGGGTCAGGGTGTCCTTTTTCTCCATGGAAAGGGGATTGAGCCGGGTCCGCCCTTCCCCACCCCGGTAGCAACGGGCTTCCATGGCCACACCCAGTTCCGATGCCCTGTCCAGGGAGTTGAGGAAAAGGGGGACTAAGAGGGGGATCATGGCCCTGGCCCGGTCCAGGATATTGCCCGACTCAAAGTCGGCCCCCCTGGCCTTCTGGGCCTTCATGATCTTGTCCGTCTCTTCAAAAAGGGTGGGGATGAAGCGGAGAGCGATGGAGACCATCATGGCCAGCTCATGAGCCGGGAAGCGGACGACCTTAAGAGGGGACAAAAGGGATTCCAGGCCGTCCGTCAGCTTTAGCGGGGAGGTGGTCAGGGAGAGGAGGGTGGTCCCCAGGACCAGGAGGACAATCCGGCAGGCGACAAAGGCCGCCCAGACCAGGCCCTCTTTGGTCACAGTGAGGAATCCCCACTGCCAGAGGACCTGACCCCGGATGGTGAAGATATTCAGGACCGTAGTGAAGATGAGGATGGTCAGGATAGGCTTGAGTCCCTTGATGATCTTGGGCAGGGGGAGGTCCGCCAAGGCCACCACCATGAGGACAAAGGCCAGGACGACGGCATAGCCGACAAAGTGGTCCACCATGAAAACCAGGACCATAAAGAGGATAGTTAAAACCAGCTTGACCCGGGGATCCAGGTGGTGGACAAAGGAGTCCCTGGGCATGTACTGGCCAAGGAGGACTCGGTCATTCATGGTGACCTCCTTTCATGGCAGAAGGAACTTCCGGCCGCCGGGCTTCCAAGTAGGACTTGAGGGATTGGAAGGCCTGGTCCACCGTCAGAGCGGTTGGATCCACGTCCATGCCTTTGGATCTCAGTGTCCTCATGAGCTTGGTTACCTGGGGAAGGGCAAGGCCGATGGCCTCCAAATCCTCTTCCCGGGAAAAGACCTCTTCAGGGCTTCCATCCATAACAATCTTCCCCCGGTCGAGGACCACCAGGCGGTTGGCATAGGCAGCCACATCCTCCATGGAATGGGTGACCAGGATGATGGACATGGAAGGATTGGCCTCATAGATCCTGTGGATCTCATCCAAAATTTCTTTCCGTCCCTGGGGGTCCAGGCCCGCTGTGGGCTCATCCAGGACCAGGTAGCGGGGCTCCAGGGCCAGGACCCCGGCAATGGCCACCCGCCGCTTCTGGCCACCGGAGAGTTCAAAAGGAGACCGGTCCTTCATGGTATTAAAGTCCAGGCCCACAGCCTCCATGGCCCGCCGGACCCTCCTGTCGATCTCCGCCTCTTCCAGCTTGAGGTTTCTGGGGCCAAAGGCGATGTCCTTATAGATTGTCGGCTCAAAAAGCTGGTCCTCAGGATATTGGAAAACCAAACCCACCTCCTGGCGGATCTTCCGGACCTGGCTCTTGGTCCCCCGGGTATCCAGGCCATAGATGGTCACCTGACCGGAGCTGGGGAGGTTGAGGGCATTCATGTGCTGGACCAGGGTGGACTTCCCCGACCCGGTATGGCCTAAGAGGCCCAGGAACTCATGGTCTTCAATGGTGAGGGAGATCCCGTCCAAGGCCTTGACCCCATCTTTAGCGGTTGGGTCATAAATAAAGCTAACGTCCTTGAATTCCATCATAGGAGGGCCTCCACTAAGTCATTCATCTCCAGGCAATCCCCCGGCACCGGAAATCCCGCCTGACGGAGGCGGTGGGCCAGGTCGGTGACCTGGGGAACATCAAGTTCCAGAGCCCGCATGGTTTCCACCTGGGCGAAAACCGCCCGGGGTTTTCCCTCCAGAGCAAGCCGTCCTTCCGCCATGACCAGGATCCGGTCGGCCTGGGCCGCCTCATCCATATGGTGGGTGATGAGGAGGATGGTCTTCCCCTCTTTCTTATTCAGGTGGTGGATGGTTTCCAGGATTTCCCGTCGACCCACAGGGTCCAACATGGCCGTCGGCTCATCCATGATGATGCAGGAGGGAAGCATGGCTAAGACGCCGGCGATGGCCACCCTCTGCTTTTGACCGCCGGAAAGCTGGTGGACCGGCCGGTGGCGGTAGTCATACATATCGACGGACTTCAGGGCCTCATCCACCCTTTCCCTAAGTTCAGGAAGGGGAACGCCCAGGTTCTCCGGGCCAAAGGCCACATCTTCCTCCACCACTGAGGCCACCATCTGGTTGTCCGGGTTTTGGAAGACCATGCCGCAGTGGGACCGAATCTCCCAAAGGAGGTCCTCCTCCCGGGTATCCATGCCCAGGATATGGATCTCCCCTTCATTGGGCAGGACCTGGGCATTCAAAAGTCGGGCAAGTGTAGACTTGCCCGACCCGTTATGGCCTAGGATGGCGATAAACTCGCCCTCTTTGACTTGAAAACTGACATCGCGAAGGACCGGTTCCCGGACCTCCCCATCCTCCGAAGGATAGGTAAAACTGACATGAGAAAGGTCGATCACGGTCTGACTTGTGCCGGTCTCTTCAATATTTTCATCGAGCCGGCTTGTTATCGAATTGTTCAATGGCGCCACCTAACTGTATATTCGAGAAACGGATTTTTTAATAGGTTGAATCGGCCGGTGAGAAGGAAGTGGTAGATTCGTAGACCACCACAGGGGTTCCGACAGGGAATTCGTTGAAGATTCTCTCGGCCACCTTGGGTGGGAGGTTGAGACAGCCGTGGGTCCCGTGACGACGATATAGGCTTCCACCGAAAGCGGACCGCCAGGGCGCATCGTGGAGGCCGACACCACCGTAGTTGATGGGCATCCAGAAGGTGACCGGGGTCACATACTTGGACCCGTCCAGGTTCTTCCCCTTGAGTTCCCGGTCTTTCTCCCTGGACCAGATCTTGTGGACCCCTACCGGGGTTTCATGAACCCCGTTGGTGGTTCCGGAGACATAGTCCGTTTCCAGGAGGAGCTTGCCATCCTTATAGGCCCAGAGGTGCTGTTGGGATAGGTCGCATTCAATATAGGTCGACCCGATTTCGTTCTTCTCCCGGTTGATAGCCTTATGACGATATTCCGGTTCCAACTCATGGTTTCCCCCTTCTTTCAAAAGGGTCATGAGCTTCTCCTGGGTCTTCTTCGTATCGATCTGCCAGCCGTAGATTCCGGGAGGGACGGTCACTGTTCCCCGGTTGGTGGTTTTGAACTCTCGGTCCGTCCCGTAGGTGTCCGTCTTTTTGGCCATATCCTTGACCCAGTCCATGACCGCATCCGGGTCGATGGCCACCTGCTTATCCTCACCCTTCTTCAAGCACTGGACCACTTCCTCCGGGCCGAAGGTAAACTTCCGGTCCACGAAATCATAAACCACCTTCACACGGGTGATCTTGTCCAAGCGATCAAATTCTTCCTTGAGAGTAGGAGAATCCGCAGTAATCTTCGGCTCCTCATAAAGTTCCTTGATATCCAGGTCCTTTACGCCCTTTTGGAAGGCATCCAAAATTTGGGCTTTCAAGCCTTCATAGTCCACCCTATTTCCCTTTTCCTCAGGGACAATCCGGACCCCATCCTTGGAAACTTCGATCTTAGCATCCACCGGAGCCGGACCGTTGGGAACCAGGCCCGCATTATTCAGGATCCGGTCCAACTTGGCCTGGTCGTAATGGACATCATACTCTACGGTATAGGGGTGGTGCTGAAAAGCCTCAACCGGCCATAAAAAGGCGTTTTGGCTGGGAGCCTGCATTCCGTTATTGGTCAACTCCAATTGGATATCCTTGGCCGAAACCGATAACTTCGTCCCGTCCCTACCTTCAATGGCCAGCTCGTCGGAATACTCACTGGACTTGAAGACTTCATCGAGGGGGCGGAAAGATCGTTCCATCCCGTTGACCGTCGTATTGGGGAAGGTGTACCTAGAAAAGTAGTAGCTTCCGCCAAGGTAGAGGGCAAGCAGGAGGACGAGAAGGATTATCCAAAACCATTTTTTGCTTTTCGTCTGATCCATTATTGTCATCTCGGAAGAAGCCTCCCGAGTACCATCCTTTCTTTCACGGCCATTAGGCCCTAGTTTCTGTGATTAGTTGTGCGTTATTGTTCCATACTTTCGAGGCTCAACTCCACATCCCAATTGACCTCGCCATCGGGGAGGAGGCTGGGCGCCTTTCCGGCATCCATAGCCTTTTCCAGGTTTTCCAAATAGCCATTGGTGGGCCGAAGGGAGAGCTTACGCTCCCCACTGGTTGGAGAGGTTTCGATGGACCCTGCAAGATAGGGAAGGACTTTAGCATCCCAACGAATCTTGAAGACCACTCCATCCGAAGGATAGTGGATGGCGACCAGTCCCTCCTCAACCCCTTCCGGGGAGAAGAAGGCCAACTTCCTGTCCAAGGGGACCTTTTCTATTCGGCCAAAGTCTCCTTCCAGGGCTTTACCGGTCTCAAGATCAATATAGGGATGGGATCCCGGGACTTTCAAAAAAGCGTCCGGTCTGGAGACTGCCAGAGCGTAAAGAGACCACATCCAGGCCTGGGAAGAAACCGTCTCGTTCAGAAGACGATAGTGAAGGAAAACGGAAGAACCGGACAGGGTCACCGTCCGTTCAAAATAAAAGGGCAAGACGGAAAGGCGAACCGATGCTGTGCAGGTCGTCTTGGAGAGGTCACTCTCCCTCACATTCCAGTTTCTTGCCCAAACATCTCCATAGCTGTGGATATGGCCCACATTCTTGATCTGACAGCCTTGCTTGGAGGGGATGCAGTCATCAATCCCTGACCGGTCCAAAGACTTATAGGACATGCCCGGAAAGGGGTTGAAATAGCTCCTTCGAAAATCCTTTGACTCCCGGGCCTCCTTGGGTTTATAGAGGAGGTCAAAATTTTTGGGCTTATAGTAAATCTCCCGGATCTTAAAACCCACTTCCGGCAGGAGGCGGACAACCAGGTTCTCGTTCTCAAGGAGAATTTCCCGGCTGGGCCAGTTCATTTTTTGGATATCCAGAGCTGCATTTTCGTCCATGGTCCCCTCCCGTCTTCAGTTTATTCCTAACCGCAATGGGCTACCTTCTCATTATACTACTCTTCCCCCTGACTTTCTTCCCGGAATCGGTCTTCCGGCCGGGTAACGTCGACAGCCGGGGAGGCTGTCCGCTCAATCCGCATATCCAGCCGAGCTTGAGGGTAGAGAACGCCAAGGATAGTCTCCATCTCTGCCATCAACTGGTCATCCGTATCCTTGACGGAATAGGGAACGGCCAGACCGAAGGAAATGGTCAGGGATTCTGTCTGGAGGTCGCCCAATTTGTTAAAGTCGGGGCCTTCCGGGTCAGAATCGGGTCCGGCTCCCGGGGTGATCTGGAGGTCAAAGACTTGACAGCCCCTATGGCTCCCTTCCACTAACCGCCTAACCTTATCCCGAGCCTCATTGATCAGCGGATTATCCATAATCATGGGGTCAATATGGATGGTGATGTCAATCCCTTCCTTAGCCAGGGACCTTTCGATGGCGTCCGCCTCGGCATGGGCCCTCAAAAGGGACAGTCGGGCGTCAACCATGATATCACAGGTCACATAGGACTGGCCGGGACCATAGTCATGGATCTTGAGATTGTGGATTTCCATGACCTCGGGGGACTCCAGGATCCGGTCTTCGATTCTCTTCACTAGGTCAGGGTCCGCCTCCTCTCCCATGAGCCGGTCGTAGTTCTGGCTGAGGATGTCCAAGCCGGCTTTAATAATGAGGAGGGCAACGACCATGGAGATGGGGCCGTCCAAGGGAACCTGGAAGAAGTGGGTCAAAACGAGAGAGAGAAGGATTCCCCCGGTCATCAAAACATCATTGGCCGAGTCCTGGGCTGTGGCCATGAGGACGGAGGAGTTCAGGGCCTTCCCCCGCCGGCTGTAGAAGGTCTGCATCCAAAGCTTCAGTGCCATGGAAAGGACCAGGACAGCGATCTGGATGGCCTGGATTTTCCCCATGTCGGGATGGAGGATCTTGTCGACCGCCTCCCGTCCAACCTGTATCCCTAAGAAAAGGATGAGGAGGGAGATCAGGGATGATGCGATATATTCGAAGCGGGCATGGCCGAAAGGATGGCCCTCATCCGAGGGACGGGCGGAAACCACGAATGACGAAAGGGAGATGAGGTTAGCCACTCCGTCCGAGAGGTTATTCATCCCATCAGCCGTGATGGACAGGACCCCGGTCAAATTGCCGATGATGATTTTGGACAGGGCGAGGATGGTGTTGGCCAAAAGCCCCACCAGGGAGGTAGTCAATCCCTGCCGCTTCCTTCCTTCCCCCCCATCATGAGAAGAAGTATTCACTTTTTCCTTGGACTTGTCAAACATGGCTGACTCCATAAAATGTGAAAAATGCCCTCATAAAGAGGGCATGTCACAAGACCGGTTGCTAAGCGAACTAGTCTTCCTTTACTACTTGTTCTTTCTTGGACCCTGCTTCCACCCATTCCAGGATGGCCATTTCGCTCCCATCACCACGGCGGGGGCCCAGCTTGAGAATCCGGGTATAGCCGCCGTTGCGGTCAACGTATTGGGGAGCCAGGTCCTCGACCAGCTTTCTTGCCAGTTCCTTGTCATAGATGTAAGAGGAGATGGCCCGCTTGGAATGAAGGTCATTCTTCTTGGCGAGGGTCATCATCTTCTCCGCCATCTGGCGGGTTTCTTTTGCCCGGGTTACCGTGGTGGTAATCCGGCCATGTTCAATGAGGGAAGAAACCTGGTTGCGAAGCATGGCGCTCCGGTGGTCGCTTCTCCTCCCTAATTTTCTTTGAGTGGCCATTTCATGCCTCCTTGTTACTCTTCTTCCTTTTCCTCGAGCTCAAAGCCATAGGCCTTGACCATGTTCTCCACTTCCGCATAGGACTTCTTGCCGAAGTTGCGGATCTTGGCCAACTCCCGAGCATCGGTCGCCAAGATTTCTCCCAGGCTGTTGAGCCCGGCCCGTTTCAGGCAATTGTAGGAACGAAGGGAGAGGTCCAAGTCCTCGATGGGCTTTTTAAGAAGTAACTCTTCCTCATTATTCTCTTCTTCGCCTTCTTCTTCCTCATCCAAATGAAAGTCAGGAAGCTCGGTAAACAGGGCCAGGTGGCTGATGAGGATCTGTGAGCCCTGGGCCACCGCCTCCTGGGCGGAAATGGTCCCATTGGTCCAAACCTCCAAAATCAGCTTATCGTAGTCGGTAATCTGCTGAACCCGGGTGTTTTCGATGGAGAAATTGACCTTGGTCACCGGGGTGAACAAGGAGTCGATCGCAATGGTCGTAATGGGGTCATCAGGATTTTTGTTGGCGTCCGCCAAGGCATAGCCCGACCCATCCACGACAACGAGTTCCATATGGATCTCGCCTTCGCCATTGACCGTGCAGATGTAGTGGTCCTTGTTGATGATCTCCACTTCTGTGGTCTCCTGGATGTCCTTGGCCGTTACGATCTTGGGCCCTTCCACATCCAACCGCAGGGTAACCGGTTCCCCTTCTCCCTGCAAGCGACGGATCGCAATCCCTTTTATGTTGAGGATGATCTCCGGAACGTCTTCAATGACGCCCGGAACTGTTGAGAATTCATGAGGGACACCTTCATCGAATTTGATGGTTGCTACGGCAGCCCCCGGTAAGGAGGAGAGCAGGACCCGACGAAGGGAGTTCCCAATCGTCGTCCCATACCCACGCTCCAGAGGGGACATGGTGAAGCGGCCATAGTGCTTTTCCTCGTCCAGCTCAAGAATTTCAACCTTTGTATTGAGTTTGTCTGCCACGGATCAAGCCTCCTCTACTCTTGCGACTTCTTTCCAAGTCTCTATTGTCCATAAATGATAAATCACAGGGATTACTTGGAGTAAAGCTCGACGATCTGGGTTTCTTCAATCGGATAGTCGATGTTTTCACGCATTGGTTCAGACAGGATCTTGCCCTGGAGTTTTTCCGTGTCCACTTCCACCCATGGCATCTGGTTCCAGACATTCTCCGATGTATTGGAGAAGAAACCGTTCTGTCTGGAGGAAGGCTTGACGTTGATCTGGTCGCCCACTTCCAAGGTCATGGAAGGAATGGTGGCCTTTTCTCCGTTAAGGAGGAAGTGGCCGTGAACAATCAGCTGACGAGCTTCCGCCCGGGTCTGGGTGAATCCCATCCGGTAAACGACGTTGTCGAAACGCATCTCAAGCAGTTTGAGGAGGTTCCAACCGGCCTGACCCTCCATCCGTTCAGCACGGGTGTAGAGTCTGCGGAACTGCTTTTCGTTCATTCCGTAAATGAATTTTGCTTTCTGCTTCTCCCGCAGCTGCATACCATAGTCGGAGAGCTTGCGGCGACGCTGTTCCGGATTCCGGCGAGACTTCTTGTTGATGCCCACAACCTGGGGTTCCAACTCGAGCGCACGGCAGCGTTTTAAAATTGGTCCTGTGTATCTTGACATTATTCCCTCCCGTTACACTCTTCTTCTCTTCGGTGGACGGCATCCATTATGGGGAATGGGTGTGACGTCCTTGATCATGGTTACCTGGAGTCCGGCTGCCTCAAGGGCACGGATGGCGGATTCACGGCCGGGGCCCGGTCCTTTAACATAGACCTCGACGGTCTTCAGACCCTGGGTCATGGCCTCTTTCGCTGCAGTCTCCGCAACCATCTGGGCGGCGTAGGGAGTGGATTTCCGGTTCCCCTGGAAGCCCAGCTGACCGGAAGAAGACCAGGAGATGGCGTTTCCGTTTAAGTCAGTAATGGTCACCATGGAGTTGTTGAAGGTGGAAAGAATATGGGCCTGTCCGGCGCTTATATTCTTTTTAACCTTGCGCTTCCCGCCACGGCGGGTTGTTTTTGCTGGTTTCTTAGCCATGTTCTCCCCCCTTATCTCTTTCTACCCTTGCGGGTCCGAGCATTGGTTTTCGTTCTCTGACCCCTTACAGGCAGGTTTCTTTTGTGGCGGATCCCACGGTAGCAGTTAATTTCGCGCAGACGCTTGATGTTCAGAGAAACATCCCGGCGCAGGTCACCTTCCACATGGTAATGGTTGATCTGCTCACGGATCTTCTGCACTTCATCATCGGTCAGGTCACGGACGCGAGTGTCCGGATTGACGCCTGCATTCTTCAGAATTTCATTGGAGCGGGAACGACCGATACCGAAAATGTAGGTCAGGCCGATTTCCACTCGTTTGTCTTTTGGTATATCAATACCTGCTATACGTGCCAAATTCCTTCACCCCCCGTTATCCTTGACGTTGCTTATGCTTCGGATTTTCACAGATCACCATGACGCGACCTTTGCGTTTGATGATCTTACATTTATCACACATCTTCTTGACAGATGGTCTCACTTTCATGGCTTCCTCCTATTTCTTCCTCCATGTAATTCTCCCCTTGGTCAGGTCATAGGGAGAAAGTTCCACGGTCACATGGTCTCCTTCGAGGATGCGAATATAGTTCATCCGCAGTTTCCCGGAAATATGGGCCATGACTTCATGGCCATTCTCAAGACCGACAATAAAGATGGCATTCGGAAGGCGCTCTTTAACGACGCCCTCAACTTCAATCACATCTTTAGATGACATTCGCTCTCCTCCTTCGTTTGGGTCGCTTTGTCTTGGAAACGAATCAACATTTTCCGAACCCAGGCATTTTGGAAACCGGTCTTTGACAGTCTTGCGTCTTCCAGTGGCAGTACATGGTGGAAAGCTTGCAAATGCTTGACCCGCTTCTTCTTCGGCTTTTCCAGGGGACGGCTGTCCCCATCGACGACGAGAACGTGCTTGGCGTCAACTTGTTCCAGGACAACCATGACCTTCCCTTTATCGTGGCCCGCCTTCGAGCGGACGACCTGGCCAATGGCGAGTTCGCATGGGCGGTTCATCTTCCTTTCCTGCGTCATTGAATCTCCTGCAGGGCTTTTTGGACGTCATCCTCCACCCGGTCAACCGGCTGGTTTCCGTCCACTTCGATGAGTTTTCCCTGGCTCCTATAGTAGTCAAGCAATGGAGCTGTGGAATCCTCATAGACTCGAATTCTTTGAGCGACAGTGGACTCCCGGTCATCATCTCGTTGAATGAGCTCATGACCGCAGAGATCGCATACTCCCTCTTTCTTGGGTGGTTGGTCTTTGATATGGAAGGAAGCCCCACACTCGGGACAAACCCTCCGACCCGCCAAGCGGGGAACCAAAACATCGAAAGGAACGACCAGGGCCAGGGCCCCGTCCAGGGCCTGACCTCTTTCCTTCAGACCTTCATCGAGGGCTTTGGCCTGGGCCAAGGTCCTTGGGAAGCCGTCCAGGATATAGCCGTTCTCGGTATCCTCCCGGTCCAGCCGGTCCCATAAGAGGGCGATGGTCAGCTCATCCGGAACCAGTTGTCCCTGGTCCAGATAGGCTTTGACCTTCTTGCCCAATTCCGTTTCATTTTTGATATTGGCCCGGAAAAGATCGCCCGTCGAAATGTGGACGACCTTCCAGTCCTTAATGATTTTCTTGGCCTGGGTTCCTTTACCGGCACCCGGAGGGCCGAGCAATACTAATCGCACAAGAACTCCTTTCAACTTAACGGTTCAAGAAACCTTTATAGTGACGGAGCTGCAAGTGGGCCTCTAAGCTACGGATGAGTTCGAGGACGACACCCACAACGATGATGATGGATGTACCGCCAAATCCGAGCTGGACCCCAAAGAAGCGGGCGACAAGCTCAGGAATTATGGAGAGAACAGCGAGAATAATCGCCCCGATCAGGGTGATCCGACTGACAATTCTCTGCAGATAATCCGTAGTCGGCTTGCCCGGGCGAATGCCGGGAATAAAGCCGCCGGATTGTTGGAGGTTTCGAGAATATTCGTAGGCGTTGAACTGGATGGAGTTGTAGAAGTAGGCGAAGAAGATGATGAGGATCACCTGGATGATCAGCCTAATGATAAATCCGATCCAGCCGGAAGGTGTCATATAGTTTTGGACAAAGTCCTGGACACCGCCGCCAAAAATTAAGGCCAGGGTCTGTGGCAAGGCCAAGAGGGCAGAGGCGAAAATGATGGGCAGGACGCCGGCCATATTGACTTTGATGGGAATATGGGTGGCTTGTCCCCCGTACATCTTCCGACCGACCACGCGCTTGGCGTATTGGACGGGAATCTTCCGCTCTCCTTCCGTGAGGAGAACCACGATCACCGTAATGGCGAGGAAGATCAGGATCAGCAAAATGGGAATCAGGAAGCTGATTTGTCCGCTTGCCGCTGCATGGGTGATGGCATAGAAGTGGCCGGGCATACCGGCGACAATACCCATGAAGATGACAAAGGATACGCCGTTTCCAACTCCATATTCTGTGATCTGATCACCGATCCATACGGTGAAGGATGCCCCGGCAACCATGACCAAAATGGCAATCCCTTTTTCCAGGCTACCACCGGAGGCAAAGGCCTGACCGAAGATTCCCTGGACCAGGGCGAATGCTTGCAAAACAGCAAGGGCAATCCCTAAATACTTGGTAATCTGACCGATTTTCTTCCGGCCTTCCTCCCCTTCCTTGGACATTTCTTCCAAGGCAGGAATGGCAAAGGTCAAAAGCTGGACAACAATGGAGGCGGTGATATACGGGCCGACACCGAGTGCAAGAACACTCAAGGTCGCCAGACCACCACCGGAAATCATATTGAGAATTCCGAGAAGGCTTCCTTCCGCCCCTTTATAAATCTCACGAATCAAGGAGATGTTCGCAAAAGGAATCGGGAGGGCATTACCCAAGCGAAGTACGATCACCATTAAGATGGTAAAGATGATTCTTCGGCGAGTTTCATCAACCTTCCAAGCATTCTTGAGCGTGCTTAGCATTAGAGCACCTCCGCCTTTCCTCCTGCTTCGTTGATTTTTTCTTCAGCAGATTTGGTAAACTTGGTCGCCTGAACAGTCAGTTTTTTACTGAGCTCACCACGGCCTAAGATTTTCAAACCGTCTTGTAAATCTTTCTTTTGGATCATGCCCCGCTCTAAAAGAGCCTCGGCGTTGATGGTGGCTCCATCTTCAAAGATGTTCAGATCTTCGACATTGATGGTGGCATAGACCTTAGAAAAATTATTGGTAAATCCATGCTTCGGGAGCCGACGGAAAAGAGGTAACTGTCCACCCTCAAATCCGGGACGAACGCCGCCACCGGAACGAGAGTTCTGGCCGTCACGACCCCGGCCGGCGTATTTTCCCCAACCTGAGCTGTGACCGCGGCCTACCCGCTTTGTCTTTTTCTTTGCTCCGCCCTTAGCCGGATTAAGTTCATGAAGTTTCATCGGAACCTCCTATTCCTGCTCAGAGACGTCGAGCATGAAGTCAATCTTGTGGATCGCTCCGCGGACGGAATCCTGGTCTTCCAGGACCACCGTCTGCCCGAGTTTATGAAGTCCCAGAGCACGAGCGATATTGATTTGCTTGTCGGTTCTTCCGGCGAATGATTTCTTTAAGGTAATGTTTAATTTGCCCATGAGAACCTCCTAGCTCAAAATCTCTTCTACGCTCTTGCCCCGTAACTTGGCAACCTGGTCGGGTGTCTTCATTCTGGCGAACCCGTCCATCAAAGCATTGACAATGCTCAGGGCGTTAGCGGAACCCAGTGACTTGGCACGGATGTCGGAAATCCCGGCCACTTCACAGACCGCACGAACCGGACCGCCGGCAATGATTCCGGTACCTTCTTTAGCCGGCATGATCAGGACCTTGCCTGCTCCGTAGTGACCCACGATTTCGTGGGGAACGGTGGTGCCATGGAGAGGAAGCTGGACCATTTTCTTTCTGGCATGGTCGGCCCCCTTCCGGATGGCTTCCGGAACTTCTGCGGCCTTGCCCATAGCAATGCCCACTCTTCCTTTTCCGTCACCGACAGCTACCAAAGCGGTAAAACGAGCGGTACGACCACCCTTGGCTGTCTTGGAGACGCGGTTGATATATATGACTTTATCTTCGAACTCAGACTTTTGTCTGCGATTTTGCTTGGCCATTCTATCTCCTCTCCTTACAGCTTGAGTCCCGCTTCACGAGCAGCATCAGCGAGCGCCTTCACTTTTCCATGATAAATATAACCGGAACGGTCAAAGACAACAGTGGTGATGCCTTTTTCCAGAGCCCGCTCAGCAATGGCCTTGCCGACTGCCTGGGCGGATTCGATGTTGGAGCCATGACCGTCTACGCTGTCTTGTAAAGTGGAAGCGGAGACCAGGGTTCTTCCCTCACTGTCATCAATGATCTGAGCATACATGTTGGCGTTGCTCTTATAAACATTGAGACGTGGTCTCTCGGACGTGCCGGCCACCTTATTGCGTATGCGGAGATGACGTTTCTTACGTCCTGCATTTCTGTCAAATTTAGCCATTTACGCCCTCCTTTACTTCCCTGTTTTACCTTCTTTACGACGGATGTGCTCTCCTTCGTAATGAATTCCCTTGCCCTTATAAGGCTCAGGTAAGCGGAAGTCACGGATGTTGGCCGCAATTCGGCCGACAGCTTCTTTGTCGATCCCACTGACGATAATGGTCAGGGCATCCGGCACTTCAAAGCTCACGTTCTCTTCCGGTTTCACCGTAATATCGTGGGAGAAACCCAAGTTGAGCAGGAGGTCATTCCCCTTCATCTGGGCACGGTATCCGGTTCCGACGATCTGGAGCTTCTTGGAGTACCCTTCGGTTACCCCTTCCACCATATTAGCGATCAAGGAACGGTAGAGGCCGTGCTTGGACCGGTTTTCCTTCGTCTCATCGGGACGGACGACATGGAGTACGCCATCCTCAATTTTGATTTCAAAGGCGGGACCGATCTGCTTCTCCAGCTCACCCTTAGGGCCCTTCACTTTTACGACGTTCTTGTCATCGACTGAAATTTCAACCTTCTCAGGGATTTCAATCGGCATTAATCCAATTCTTGACATGCTCGCCCTCCTCTATTACCAGACGTAGCAGATGACTTCGCCGCCCAGGCCTTCAGCCCGAGCCTGCTTATCAGTCATTACGCCTTTGGAAGTGGAAAGGATAGCGGTGCCTAAACCACCCAAAACTGTGGGCACTTCCTTGGCACGAACATAGACCCGGCGTCCGGGCTTGGAGATTCTCTTCAAGCCGGAAATGGACCGTTCGTCATCGACGTACTTGAGGTCGATGGTGATCATGCCCTGGCGGTTATCATCAACAACGTTAAATCCTTTGATGTATCCCTCATCCAGAAGGATTTGAGCGAGGTTTTTCTTCATGTTGGAAGCAGGAACCTCAACAGATTCATGCTTTTTCATATTCCCATTGCGGATTCTTGTCAGCATATCCGCGATCGGATCAGTCATCATATCGCTTACCTCCTCAAATTACCAGCTGGCTTTTTTTACGCCCGGGATCTGGCCACGATAGGCCAACTCACGGAAGCAAATCCGGCAGATGCCGTACTTGCGTAAAACCGCATGGGGGCGGCCGCAGATGGAGCAGCGTGTATAGGCACGCGTTGAGAACTTAGGCTTCTTCTGCTGCTTTAATCTCATGGATTTTTTTGCCATATTAGTTCTCCTCTCTTCTCTTGAACGGCATACCCATGTGGGCTAAAAATGCTCTGGCTTCTTCATCGGTTTCGGCGGAAGTCACAATGATGATGTCCATCCCCCGAATCTCGTCAATGTCATCGAAGTTGATTTCAGGGAAAATCAGCTGCTCTTTGATGCCCAGGGCATAGTTGCCACGGCCGTCAAAGGAGGTGTCGGAAATTCCGCGGAAGTCACGAACGCGAGGCAGGGCCACGCTGATCAGCTTATCGAGGAAGTAATACATCTTATCGCCACGGAGGGTCACCTTGGTGGCGATGGGCATTCCGGCTCTCAGCTTGAAGTTAGCCACAGACTTCTTGGCATTGATGACCACCGGCTTCTGGCCGGCAATGATGGTCAGCTCGTGGACTGCGGATTCCAACAGCTTAGGATTTTCCTTGGCATCCCCCACGGCAATGTTGATGACGATTTTTTCCAGCTTGGGAACCTGCATCACATTGTCATAGTGGAATTCATTCATCAGAGCAGGCATTACCTCTTGTTTGTACTTTTCTTGCAATCTAGAAGTCATTCCTTGCCCCCTTATTAATCAAACTTGGTGCCTGACTTGACTGAAACACGGATCTTCTTTCCGTTGACCACTTCAGTCTTTGTCCGGACGCCACGTTTTTCTTTTTCATCGTAGAGGAGAACATTGGAAGCATGGATCTTTCCTTCGCTTTCAATGATCCCACCCGCATCTTCCATCGAGCGAGGCTTGCGGTGGTGCTTTTGAATGTTGACATTCTCCACAATCACCCGGTTCTCCTTGGGGAAAGCTTGGAGGACCTTGCCTACCTTGCCCTTATCTTTGCCCGTCATCACTTGGACGGTATCACCCGTTTTTACGTGCATATGCCCCTCCTTAAAGTACTTCCGGAGCCAGCGAAATGATCTTCATATAACCATTTGCACGGAGCTCTCTGGTAACAGGCCCGAAAATACGGGTGCCCACGGGGTTCTTATCGTCTTTAATAATGACCGCCGCATTATCATCGAAGCGGATCTCCGAACCATCCGGTCTGGACAGGGGAGCCTTGGTCCGGACGACCACAGCAGTGACGATGTCGCCCTTCTTGACGGTCCCGCCGGGGATGGCGTTTTTGACGGAGCAGCGAACGGTATCGGCAATGCCCACATACTTCCGCTTGGTGGATCCGTTGACATTGATGACCAGGAGTTCACGGGCTCCGGAGTTATCAGCAACCTTGAGTCGACTTTCTTTTTGTATCATCTCGTCCTCCCTTCCTGATTACTTGGCAGCTTCGAGGATTTCGACGAGACGAAATCTTTTCTGCTTGGAGAGGGGCCGTGTTTCCATCAGAAGCACCTTGTCGCCTACTTTGGCCGCATTCTCTTCATCATGGGCCTTGAAGCGCTTGCTTCGGGTCAACATCTTCTTATACTTAGGATGCTTGACCAACTGGGAAACTTCGACAACGATGGTTTTGTCCATCTTGTCAGAGACCACCACTCCGCTAATGGTTTTGCGATTTGTTGTTCTCTCCATTGGACTAAGCTTCCTTTCTTAATTTTAATTCCCGCTCGCGTTGAACGGTACGCACTCTGGCAATATCCTGTTTTACAGAACCGATGGCGGAGAAGTTATCCAGCTGACCTGTTGCATCTTGAAAGCGGAGGTTGAAGAGCTCTTGCTTAAGATCATTCAGTTTGGAAACCAAATCTTCATCGGTTAATTTACGAATGTCTACGGCTTTCATTATTCGTCACCTTCCTGTCCTACCGCATCAGAAGTCACCATCTTGGTTTTGATGGGGAGCTTGGCCGATGCCAGACGCATAGCCTCCTGAGCGACCTCAGGAGAAACACCGGACATCTCGAAGAGGATCCGGCCAGGCTTTACAACGGCAACCCAGTACTCAGGAGCCCCTTTACCGGAACCCATACGGACTTCCGCAGGCTTCTTGGAAACAGGCTTGTCCGGGAAAACTTTAATCCAAATATTACCACCACGCTTGATGTAACGAGTCATGGCACGACGGGCCGCTTCAATCTGGTTGGCCGTCATCCAGCATGGCTCCATGGCCATGAGGCCATATTCACCATAAGCGAGGCTATTTCCACGAGTGGCTACACCCTTCATGCGTCCGCGATGGACCCGGCGATGCTTCACTCTCTTAGGCATTAACATATTGCTACCTCCTTGCGCAGGTTAACGGTCGCCCCGGTTTGAGCGATTGTCACGTCCACCCCGGCGGTTATTATCCTGGCGGTCATTTCTTCCCCGACCCCGGTTGTTCCGGTGACGGCCGCCTCTAGCTTGTGGCTGGGGCTTGGGCATTTCAGCTTCCTTCATGCCGGGAAGGACTTCACCGATGTAGACCCAAACCTTGACGCCGATCGCGCCGTACTGGGTTCTGGCGGTGGCTTCGCCGTAGCGAATGTCCGCACGGAGGGTCTGGAGGGGGATGGATCCCTCGCTATAATGCTCTACCCGAGCAATATCTGCCCCGCCCAAACGGCCGGCACAGGAGGTCTTGATTCCCTTAGCTCCGGCCCGCATGGTCCGCTGCATGGCCTGCTTCATGGCCCGGCGGAAGGAGACACGGTTTTCCATATCTTCAGCAATCCGCTCAGCTTGAAGTTGGGCATCCAGGTCCGGGTTAATGACTTCCTCAACGTTGATGAGGACGGTCTTTCCGGTCATCTTGTCCAGCTTCTTCTTGAGGGCGTCGACTGAGGCGCCGGCCTTACCGATGACAACGCCGGGCTTGGCGGTCTTGACGGTGACCCGGACCCGGCCCATGGTGCGCTCAATGGCGATCTCGGAGATTCCGGCTTCCTTGAGGTCTTCCTCAATGCATTTGCGAATGTCGTGGTCTTCTTTGATTAAAGAGGCAAAGTTATTATCATCAGCAAACCAATGAGAATCCCAGTCTTTGATGACGCCAACTCGTAAACCCTTTGGATGTACTTTTTGACCCATTAGTTATCTTCCTCCTCTGTCTCTTGCTCAGCGACGACAACGCCAATATGGGATGTCCGCTTCAAAATCGGGTAGGCGGCCCCTTTTGCCTTGGGGTGCCAGCGCTTCATGGTGGGACCGTCGTTGGCCCAAGCCTTTGAAACGACTAAGTCTTCCCGATCCAAGCTCAGGTTGTTCTCTGCATTGGCGATGGCCGATTTCAGAACATCTTCCAGGAGCTTTGCCCCCTTCTTCGGGGTGAATCTCAAGATGGTCAGGGCTTCGTCGACCTTCTTGCCACGGATCTCATTGCAAATGTAGTTGACTTTGCGAGGAGAGATGCGGACGTATTTTGCTTCAGCTCTTGCTTCCATTCTCTTCCTCCTTATCTCAGGCCGGCAGACTTATCGGACTTGGCGTGTCCCCGGAAGGTTCTTGTGGGAACAAATTCACCAAGCTTGTGACCGACCATGTCTTCGGTAATATAAATGGGCACGTGCTTGCGACCGTCGTGGACTGCGATGGTGTGGCCAACGAAGTCCGGGAAGATGGTCGAGCGGCGGGACCAAGTCTTGATAACTTTTTTCTGATTGTCTTGGTTGAGGGCATCGACCTTCTTCATCAGATGGTCGTCGACAAAGGGCCCTTTTTTCAGCGATCTGCTCATGACATCCTCCTACTACTTGGTCTTTCTTCTGCGAACGATGAACTGGTTGGAGGCCTTCTTCGGATCCCTGGTCTTCACGCCACGGCTCTTCTTTCCCCAGGGGGTCATCGGAGCGGGACGTCCGACAGGGGCGCGACCTTCACCACCACCGTGTGGGTGGTCAACCGGGTTCATGGCTGATCCACGGACATGGGGTTTTCTGTCAGCATAGCGACTCTTACCGGCCTTACCCTTACGGACCAGACCGTTATCGATGTTGCCGACCTGGCCGATCGTGGCCTTGCAGTTCAAGAGGATCAGGCGGAATTCTCCGGACGGCATCCGGATCTGGGCATATTTGCCTTCCTTAGCCATCAGGCTGGCAGCGGACCCGGCAGACCGGACCAGCTGGCCACCCTTTCCGGGGTAGAGTTCGATGTTGTGGATGACCGTACCAACGGGGATGGCGGAGAGGGGAAGGGCGTTCCCGACCTTGATATCCACGTCCGAACCGGATACCACCTTGTCGCCGACCTGGAGGCCACGAGGAGCAATGATGTAACGCTTCTCGCCGTCTGCATAATGGAGAAGGGCGATGTTAGCGGACCGGTTGGGGTCGTATTCGATCGATGAAACGGTGGCGACGATGTCGTCCTTGTTCCGTTTGAAGTCGATGATCCGGTAGCGACGCTTTGTGCCGCCGCCGCGGAAACGGAGGGTAATCCGTCCGGTATTGTTCCGACCGCCCTTATTCTTCAGGGGCGCAGTCAGTGTCTTTTCCGGTCTTGTCTTTGTCACTTCCTCAAAGGTGGAGACCCGCATCAGGCGGCGACCCGGTGAGGTTGGTTTATATTTCCTAATTCCCATAACTTCCTCCCGTTTCCATTACATGCCTTCAAAGAATTCGATGGATTCCGAATCCTCTGTCAGGGTTACGATGGCTTTTTTCCAATCGGGATCCTTGTAGGCATGCATGCCCATCCGGCGGTTTTTGCCCTTGACATTGATGGTGTTGACTCTCTTAACCTTTACGCCATCAAAAGCGGCTTCCACAGCCTGACGGATCTCCGCTTTATTTGCTTTCTTATCCACACGGAATGTGTAGGTGTTGTGTTCCATGGCATCCATGGCCTGTTCGGTGATGATGGGCGCTTGGATCACATCATATGGAGATTTCTTCATTATTGAAATACCTCCTCTGCTTTCTTGACGGCGTCCTGGGTCATAATCAGAGATTCGAACCGGACGAGGTCATAGACGTTCATTTCATCGACAGAGATGGTCTGAACACTGGGGATGTTCTTGAAGGAGCCGATTGTTTCAGGGGAGGCATCCTTGACCACGATCAGGGCCTTCTTGTCGGCTTTAATGGCCTCCAAAACCTTGGCCGCTTCTTTGGTGGAGTAGGAATCCAGTTTCAGGTCGTCCAAGACGGTGAACCGGTCTTCTCTCACCCTGGAAGTCAGAACGGACTTGAGGGCTAAACGACGGATCTTCTTGGGTGTCGTATAGGAGTAGTCTCTGGGCTTGATGGCGAAGACCATGCCGCCGCCTCTCCAGTTTGGCTGGGTTCTTGACCCGGCACGGGCCCGACCTGTCCCCTTCTGACGGAAGGGCTTGCGGCCACCGCCCCGAACCTCGCCCCGTGTTTTAGCCGAGTGGGTTCCCTGGCGCTTGTTGGCCCGGATATTCTTAATTACTGTATATACGGCGTGGTCGTTGACGTCGACATCAAAGAGGTGGTCCGATAATTCGAGCTCTCCGACAACTTCGCCGGTTTGGTTTAAAATATTCACCTTGGTCATTGTCATCCTCCTTATTTGCTTGCCTTGGCCGCCTGCTTGACGGTGACCAGGCCTCCCTTTGGTCCGGGAATGGCACCTTTTACCAAGAGGATCGACCGGTCGGCGTCCACACGGATAACCTTGAGGTTCTGAACCGTCACCCGGTCATGACCCATTTTTCCGGATCCCTTGGTGCCCGGGAAAACACGGGCAGGATAGGAACCAGCAGCACGAGCGCCGGCAACCCGGTGGGACTTGGAACCGTGGCCCATGGGACCCCGTCCCTGGTTCCAGCGACGGATGGCACCCTGGGTGCCCTTCCCCTTCGAAGTGCCGACAACATCGACCATTTCGCCTTCTTCAAAAATGTCTGCCTTGATCTCCTGGCCCAGCTCATAGGTCTGGCCTTCGACCACCGGCAGCTCACGGATCACTTTCTTGACCGCAATATTTGCCTTGTTGAAATGACCTTTTTCCGGCTTGTTGGTTCTGGATTCTTTCTTATCGATGAAACCAACCTGGATGGCCTCATAACCATCGGTCTCGGTCGTCTTGACCTGGGTCACATAGACGGGGCCCGCCTGGATGACGGTCACCGGCGTAACAACGCCGTCCTCGTCAAAGACTTGGGTCATGCCAAGCTTTGTACCTAAAATCTCTTTCACGTTTTTTCCTCCTTAATTACAGCGGATCACTTCCGGCCCTTGGCCATCCATGATCATCCTAACTATGGGATTACAGCTTGATCTCAATGTCCACACCGGCGGGAAGGTTTAGTTTCTTCAAAGCTTCCAGGGTGTTCATGTTGGGGCGGACAATGTCGATAAGACGCTTGTGGGTTCTCTGCTCGAACTGCTCCCGGCTGTCCTTGTGCTTGTGCGGGGAACGCAGGATCGTGATGATCTCCTTGTCGGTGGGCAGGGGGATCGGTCCGGAAACATCCGCACCTGACCGCTTGCAGGCTTCGACAATCTTCTGAGCGGAAGCGTCAATGACTTCGTGGTCATAAGCCCGAAGCCGGATTCTGATCTTCTGATTTGCCATTTCTTTTCCTCCTTGGTTTTTTCTGAGCGCCTTATCTTATAGGAAAGGAATCCTTTCATGAGACGGATGCGCTCTTCGTACCACGATACACGGGGCCGGGTGTGTCCTGCATGGCCCTATAAAAAAGAAATACCGTGGTGCGACCGTCCGGATCGCGCCGGACTGCTCAGCAAAAATTCCCTCGGCAACCGCCGTTTCCTCTAGTAGGTTGAAAACAACCCCTTTAGAAGTCCTTCGACGTCCGAGCAACCTCTTGCTTCATCGCCTAGTATTTCAGGACACTCCTAATAGTATACAGGTTTTTAATGGAAATGCAAGTTTTTTTGTAGAGAGGATTGATAGAGCTGTGCTTGTTACATAAAAAGAGCGAAGCGCATTTTGAACGCTTCGCTCTGTGAAACTAATCCAGAAGTAAATCTATTTACTTAGTTCCTTCTCAACCTCATGGCTAATCCGCAACCCACCACCTACAATAGTGATCCAATCAGGCTTATGGCCTTCAAGATATGCTTTTGTTTCCGGAGCCAATTCCTTATCCCTGGTCAAGAGAATCGGCACTTCCCTCTTTCCTGCGACAGGACCGATAATCAGAGCGTCGGCAAACACTTCACCGGAGGCCAAATACATTCCCTTGCTTCCTACAAAGCCATATTCAGCAACAGCCTTGGCTGTTCCATAACGGTTGCTACCTGCTAAGCGTACGATTATCTTGGGTAATTGTTTTGCAACAGAATCTGATACGGCATCATCACCGCCGACGAGGTAGACCTGACCAATACTCAGATCATGAATTGTCTTTTGTACAAGAGGATCTATCATTTTTGAACGAACCAAAAGGATAGGATGGTTTTCTTTCGATCCAAAGGCAGAGGCGCTCAAGGCATCCGGCCAGTTCTCGCCGGTAGTCACTATGGCTTTCCCCTGAATATCGACGAGCTTGAAGACCTCCCGGGCAACTAAGGTCGCTGTTTCATAGCGGTCATCACCGTCAAGACGCTGGACGCGATCAGAATCGAAGGCAGCTAAGGCCTTTTCTACATCAAGTGAGATCGCCTCCTTCCCTCCGACAATGATGATCTCTGTTGCACCCAGGCGACGTATTTCACCGGCGACACGCGGATCCAGAACGTGACGAGGTGTTAAGAGAATTGGGGCATCCTTGACTTTTGCTAAAACACTGGCGGTCAAGGCATCGGGATAAAGATCGTTACGAGCAATGATGACTGTCCTGGCTTTAGCATAATGCTTCTTCGACACGATAACCGAAGTGTCAATGCGGTCTTCACCATCTTCTCTATCCACGGTCGGCGGGGTGTCCGGATCTATAGGAGGATTAACCGGAGGATTGACTGGAGGATCAACCGGTTTTTCCTTCTCTTTCCACTGAGCCTGGAAAATGGTAGGACCGGTTATTGTCGCCTTGCCATCCTCGGGATATTTTGTCTGATCCGGCTTCGGATCTCCGCTGATCTTCTTCCAATAATCAAAGGTGAAGTTATCCTTTGTGGCTCCTTTTAACAGGGTAATTTCTTCATTGGCGACAACCGCTTTTGGATAATCCGACGTTTCAGGCAATGAACCGCCGTTGGGATCAAATCCAACCAGGTACATAATGACGGGATTATCCGCCTTGTTCTGATAGTTAATGTCATAGTTGTTGAGTAAGCTTTTCAAGCTTGAGGCCGTAAACACGCTGATCTGATACACTTTGCTTGTTTCGGCCTCTGTAAACTGTTGAGAAAGGGTCGATTCCTTGTTAAAGAGTAGGTTCGTAAAGTCATCCGCATTTTGTGGTGGTTGAGCTAAAAACTCAGCTTGGTTATCCTTGAAAACGACTGAATTATTCAAGCTAATATTTTGGTATTTTTGGGCAGATGCCGGGTCAGCATAATCATAAACATTGGTAAAGATAGCACCGCCGGATTGGTCGGCTTGATTCTCAATAAAGGATCCACCGGTGATCATGGCCTTACCGGGATTACTTGAACCCGTAAACACGGCTATTCCACCACCATTTTTGGCATGATTGGCTTTGAAAGTACCCGCTGTCATTGTCATAGGAGCATTCAGATAGATTCCGCCACCCATATAGGCCGCATTATTCTTGGAAATCTCCCCACCGTTGATTTCAAGCGTTCCCCTATTATTGATATAGATTCCGCCACCGTAGTTCGCTTTATTATCGGAAATACGACCGCCATTGATGGTTACTTTCCCAGAAACAAGAGCGATCCCTCCACCCAAATTCCCTTTGGCCTGCGGATCAATCGCGTTATTGGAAACCTCTCCACCATTCATAACAAACTCTGAATTCTTCTGGACATAGATACCGGCTCCGTATTTCGTGTTGGCATCCGGTCCGATATAACCATTGATGACACGTGCTCCATCTTCCAGAATCAGCTTCGAAGTTGGCTCACCCTTATTCGAATCAACCCAAAGGCAGCGCATTTTATTCTGTCCATCAACGGTTACATTCTTCAGTGTTAAGGTACTCGACTGCGTTACCCAAATCATATCTTCGCCTTGATATTTGGACTGAATCGTAAAGTGATTTCCCGGAGAGGATTCGAGCGTAATATCAAAGCCTAATCCAAATAGCAACCAATTCTCGGTCACATCATCAAGCAGAACCATACGAATTTTTCGATAATCTTTTCCTGTATACTTGTCCGTCGGATTGGGCATTAAAGAGGAATTATTCCAGTAACGACTTTGCATTTTTATAAAAGCTTCTTCAATGCTTTTATAGTAACCATCAAAAGGATTATCTTTCCGCTCCTCCTCCATAATATATACCGCCACCTTGTCCTCCGGACCGGGATCGGGTACTTCTTCCGCTTTTGCCTGGGGCAAATTGAAGCTGAAACAAAGAAAGAATAAAAGACCGATGAAACTAATTTTCTTCCAGTTCTTCACCATATTAACCTCCTTTGGTCTGATTACAGCCTACTAACTCACAACGAGTAAGATGGATACGCATCACATCATTTTTTTTGATGCATACCTTGCTGTATCGTTTTCACTATATATATATATATATATTGTGTCAAGGCAAAAGAGGTGATATATGATATCGGTCAGCGATAATATCTGAATGGTGCGGAGGATCGGACTTTTTTCCGCATGGGGCGCCTATCCCCGAAGTGTCCTTCCCTATTTTGTTTTCCCGTTAGAGATGGATGGTCCGGATAAATTCCTGAGCTTCTGGGGTTTTGGGCCGCTCAAAGAAGTCATGGGATGGGGCAGATTCCAGGATCTTTCCCTGGGCCATAAAGCAGACCCGCTTAGCCACCTCTCGGGCAAAGGCCATCTCATGGGTGACTACCAGCATGGTCATCCCCTCCTCGGCGATCTTCTGCATGACCCGAAGGACCTCCCCTACGTTCTTGGGGTCCAGGGCCGAAGTAGGCTCATCAAAAAGAAGGATGTCGGGGTCCATGGAGAGGGCCCGGGCAATGGCGACCCGCTGGGCCTGGCCCCCGGAGAGCTGGTCCGGGAAGGACTTGGCATAGTCGGCCATCCCCACCTCATCAAGAAGTACCATGGCTTTCTCCCGAGCCTCCTTGTCGGACCGCTTAAGGACCTTGGTCTGGGCCAGGAGGCAGTTATCCAGAACGGTCATGTTATCAAAAAGATAAAAGGACTGGAAGACCATGCCCACCCGGGCCCGGTAGGCCTTGCGGTCAAAGCCGGGGGCTAGGATGGATTTGCCTTGAAAGCGGATGTCTCCGCCCTGGGGCTCCTCCAGGAGGTTGAGGCAGCGGAGCATGGTGGATTTTCCGGCTCCGGACTCCCCAATGAAGGTAATGACCTCGGAGGGAGCCACGTCGAAGTTAACCCCCTTGAGAACTTCTTTGTCCCCATAGGACTTGGTCAGGTCACGAACCTCCAGGATGGGATGAGTGTCGGATGAAGAAGAGCCTGTATAGTTAGTAAAAGTCATGAAATCCTCCTAGGCGGTTACGGACTTAAGGCTGAAGCTGCGGTTATGGCGGGTAAAGATCTTCCGGAGGGCCCAGGAAAGGACCAGGGTTAGGAAGAGGTAGATGGCGCCGGCGATCAGGTAGGCTTCAAAGGTTTTGAGGGTGGCCCCGGCCACGCCCTTGGTGATGAAAAAGAGCTCGGTCACGGAAATGACGTTGAGAACCGAAGTGTCCTTGACGTTGACGATGAGCTCATTGCCGATGGAGGGCAGGATGGCCTTGATCGCCTGGGGAAAGATGACAGAGAAGAGGGTCTGGCTGTAGCTGAGGCCAAGGGCCTTGCCCGCCTCCCACTGGCCCTGGGGAACGGAGTCGATCCCCCCTCGTATGGTCTCCGACAGGTAGGCCCCCGTGTTGATGGAGACGATGAAGACGGCGGCAAAGCCCGCATTCATATCAATATCAAAGAACATCTTGGACCCATAGAAGATCAACATGGCCTGGACCATCATGGGGGTCCCCCGGAAAACCTCCACATAAAGGGTGAGGAGGGCCCGAACCAGGCCGACCAGGATCCGGTAGGGCCAGGGATCCCGGCGAGAAGTGGGCAGGGACCGGAGGGTTTGGACCAGAAGGCCGATCAGGAAGCCGAAAAAGGTGGAGAGGCTGGCGATGAGAAGGGTGATCCCTGTTCCGCGGAGGAAGGGGCCGGAGTAATTTTCCCAGAGGAAGGCCACGGTTGGGAAGAAGCCCTCTCCCCCCTCTTTTTCGGTGGACAGGAGGACGGCCTCGTCCATGGCCCGGTCACGGTCCTCCTGGCTGATCTCCTCCATGACCCGGTTGACCTCTTCCCGGAGGGGGGATCCCTTGGCCAGGCCGACGGCCACGGAGACGTCGTCCACATCGACATCGAATCCCTTGTCCTCTTCAAATTCCACAAAGGTCAGGTCGGGGTGGGCTACCATGGCCGACCGAGCACCCGGCCGTTCGGAAACATAGCCGTCAATTTTCTTGGCCTGGAGGGCGGTGATCATGGTGGGAAAGTCCTGCATGGCCGGCATCTTGTCCACTCCGGGGACCTGGTCCACCACCGTGTAGTGGAAGGTGGAGAGCTGGCCGGTGATCTTGGCCCCGCGAAAGTCCTCCAGGGACTTGGCCTCGGTATAAAGGCCATCCTTCCGGACCACCATAACCAGGTCCGATTGGTAGTAGGGGGCGGTAAAGTCAATTTCCTCTTTCCGCTCAGGCGTGGGGCTCATCCCGGCCAGGATGGCATCAATCTTGCCCGACTTGAGAGCAGGAGGGAGGCCGTCCCAGTCGATTTTGACGATAACCAGCTTCTTGCCCAAACGCCGGGCAATCTCCTTGGCCATCCAGACGTCATAGCCCTGGGCGTACTCCCCCGGACTGTTAGAAACCGGGACAGCCCCATGGTCATCCGTTGGCTCCGACCAGTTGAAGGGGGCATAGTTGACTTCCATACCGATGGTGAAGGTGTCCTCCTCCCCCACCGCTATGGCGGGCCGGTGGAAGGCTCCTACGAAAAGAAGGGCGAAGACCATGAGGCCGGACAGGATTGTCTTTTTGATCTGAGCGTTCATGCGAACCTCCTCTGCTGCCGCTCCCAGAGGCAATGAGAAAACAAAAAACGGAAAGGCTTGTGCCTTTCCGTGAATCTTTCCTCACAGTAGCACAACACCAACTTGAGCGAGGGTTGGTGACAGTCCGGACCTTATTCAAGTCCGTCCCAACACGACTCCGCGCCCGGAGCCGCATTTCGGCAAGGAAACCTTTTGGACCCTTCACCGGCTGCCGCCTCCCGGTCCTCCTCATTTTCCTTGCGCCTCTACTTGGATGTATGAATCGAAAGTACATATTCTTACCTGAAAAAGAATATTCTTTCGAATTTCTATCCACTATACGACACTATCCCCTGAATGTCAAATCCCACGCTTGTCTTTTTTACCGGACTGTATAATAATGAGGATGACTGAAAACGTTAACGGGGCCGGTTTTCGGGCTCGGAAAGACTGTGAGGTTGCCATGGTGAAATCACTGACGATCGATATGCTATCCAAGATGTTCCCCAATAAAATGGCGGCGGCCGGAGAGATTGTCCGCCTCCGGACCATCATGGGGATGCCTAAGGGGACGGAATACTTTTTCTCCGACGTGCATGGCGAGGATAAGGCCTTCCTCCACATGCTCCGGTCGGCCTCCGGAAACATCCGGCGGAAGATCCGGGACGTCTACCGGTCCCGCCTGTCGGAGGACCGGCAGAACGAATTGGCCTCCATTATCTATGACCCCCAAACCGCCCTGGCCAAGCGTCAGGACCTCCTCCAGGACTCCCGCTGGGTCCGGGATACCATCCTCCAGCTGGTGGAGGTGGCCCGCTTCATCGCCTCCAAATACCCCCGGGACCAAATCTCCTCCAAGATGCCCTGTAATTACCGAACCACCCTCCATGAACTCATGGAATCCAACGACGGCGAAATTGACCGACGGAACTACTATTACTCCATCATCTCCGGGATCCTGGATGAGGAGGTCCAGGAGGACTTCATCACGGAACTCTGCCTCATGATCCAGCGGATCTGCGTCAACCACATCCATGTGGTCGGGGACATCTTCGACCGGGGCCCCCGCCCCCACACCATCATGGAGGAGCTCATCCACTTCGGCAACCAGGTGGACATCCAATGGGGCAACCACGACGTGGTTTGGATGGGAGCTGCCCTGGGCAATGAGGTCTGCATGATGGCCGTCATGCGAAATGCCATCAAATACAATACCTTCGACTGCCTGGAGGACGGCTACGGGATCCACCTCCGGGTCCTGGATGACTTTGCCCGCCAGGTCTATGGGGATGACCCCTGCGAGATCTTCAAGCCGAAAATCTATGACGAGAATATCTACGACGTAGTGGATGAGCGCCAGGCTGCCCGGATGCACAAGGCCGTGGCCATCCTGGAATTCAAGCTGGAGGGCCAGCTCTATGAGCGCCACCCGGAATATGAGATGACCGACCGGATCGTCCTCAAGAAGGTGGACTGGGAGACCATGGAATATGTGTCCATCGACGGAAGCCGCTACAAGCTCACGGACACCAACTTCCCCACCATCGACCCCCAGGACCCCCTCAAGCTGACCGAGCAAGAGGAAGAGCTCCTTCGAAACATCAAGGCCTCCTTCCTTCACTCCGAACGCCTCCAACGCCACAACACCTTCCTCTTCACCCGGGGCTCCTCCTACCTGACCATGAACGGAAACCTCCTCTACCATGGTTGCCTGCCCATGACCGAGGACGGGGAATTTGACGGCATCACCATCGACGGGGAGTTCAAGTCCGGCAAGGCCCTCATGGACTACCTGGACTTCATCGTCACCCAGGCCTACTATGCCCCCGAGACCTCCCAGCGGAAGCGGGATGCGGTGGACTTCATGTGGTATCTCTGGTGCGGGCCCAAGTCGCCCATGTTCGGCAAGCGGAAGATGGCCACCTTCGAACGCTACTTCACCACCGATAAGAAAAACCATAAAGAAAAGATGAACCCCTACTTTGCCCTGTCCTCAGAAGAGGCCATCGCCAAAAAGATCCTCAAGGAGTTCGACCTGGACCCCGACAAGGGCCATATCATCAATGGCCACGTCCCGGTCATCAAGGAAAAGGGACAGAGCCCCATGCGGGCCAATGGCCGCCTCTTCGTCATCGACGGAGGCATCGCCAAGTCCTACCAAAAGCAGACGGGGATCGCGGGCTACACCCTGATCTACAACTCTCACCACATCGCCCTGGCCGAACACGTGGACTACAATGCCCTGACGGATGAGCTGGAAACCTACGCCCCCAACGTCCGGACCGTGGATCGCTATGACCGCCGGGTCCTCATCTCCGATACGGACCTGGGCAAAGAATACCAGGTTAAAATCACGGCCCTCCGCCAGCTTATCAATGCCTATACGGCCGGCCTTCTGAAGGAGGAAGTCGTCCTCTAATTGCCCAAAAAAGTCCAAAACCATTTCTTCTTCCCGCCCCTTTTGGGTAAAGGTAGGGGGAATGGTTTTTTGTGTCCCTATTGATAAAGTTAAAGCGTCCCCCCGGCGCATGAGAAAGTGAGGATCTCTTTGGATTATTCGAAGATTCGCTATTTTGTTTTTGATATCGATGGCACCCTGGTGACCGAAGAAAAAAAGATCAGCCCGGCTACTAAGCAAGCTGTCATCCGGCTTTTGGACAAGGGCTACCGGGTCTCCATCGCTTCGGGTCGTCGGGTGGGCGGCTTCCGCCGCTATGCCAGGGAACTGGGCTTTGTCGACGATGCCACCTTAATCGGGATGAATGGTGGCCAGATCGAGACCATGGGCGGGACGCCCATCTATGAGGCCCCTCTTCAAAACAAGGAAGTCCTGGCCGACTATGTGGACTTTTGGCTGGACTATCCCGTCATCCTGGTTTACTATTTCGCCGACCACCTGGTTAGCCTGAACCTCCAGGACGATGAGGTGGGGAAGAACTTCCTTCACACCCTCCTGGAAAGGGCCGAGGTGGCTTCGGTTGACTCCGCCAAGGACCCCCGTGAGATCGAGGGACTCCCCCTCAAGGTCCTCACCTACGGGGAACCGGCCCTGATTCAAAAGGCCATCAAGAACCTACCAGATCGCTTTTCCGAAACCTACACCCAGGTCCTGTCTGAACCCATTTTCTTTGAAATTATGAGGAAGGGAACCTCCAAAGGAAATGGGGTCCAAAAGGCGGCGGAGGCCCTGGGCCTGTCCATGGACCAGGTCATGACCTTCGGTGACCAGAACAATGACCTCTCCATGATCCGCCAGGCCGGCATCGGGGTGGCCATGGGCAATGCCTGCCAAGAGCTCAAGGAAGCGGCGGATGTGGTCATCGGGACCAACGATGAAGACGGGATCGCCTACTTCCTGGATGAAGCCGGCTTTTTAAACTAGAAAGGACCTACCATGAGTGAATTTCGCTACAACCCTCTTTTAGACGACTGGACGATCGTTAACGGAAACCGGCAAAAACGACCGGATCGCCCCAAGGACTACTGTGCCTTCTGTCCGGGTTCCGGCAAGGTCCCCGACCACTATCGGGTCCTCAAGTATGACAATGACTGGCCCTCCATGTCCACCCAGCCGGCTGAGCCCGACCCGGTGGCTAACGAGTTTTTCAAAACGGCCCCCTCCTACGGCAAGTGCGAGGTGATTCTTTACTCCCCGGACCATGAGGCTTCCCTCCACGATCTTCCCATGGACCACCTCATGGAACTGGTGGCCCTCTGGATTGACCGCTTCCGGGACCTCTCTTCTGACCCCAAGATCAAGTACGTCCTGGCCTTCGAGAACCGGGGCAAGGAGGTCGGAACCACCCAAATCCACCCCCATGGCCAGATCTACGCCTTCGGCTTCCTCCCCCTCCGGATCCGCCTGGAGCTGGACCAATCCAAGGCCTACTTTGAGGAACACGGCCAGGGCCTCCTCTCCAAGCTCCGGGATGAAGAAGTTAAGTTCGGCAAGCGGGTCATCTTCCAGAATGACCACTTCGTCGTCTTCCTCCCCTTCTATACGGATTGGCCCTATGGGGTCTACATCCTTCCCAAGGATGATAAGCTAACTTCCTTCGATGATTTCGACAAAGAAACCTCCGAGGCCTTTGCTCTCACCCTCAAGGAAGTCCAGGGCATGTACGACACCCTCTTCAACAAGCCCTTCCCCTACATGATGGGGATCTACCAAAAGCCCCTCCATACGGAGGACTATGCGGATGCGGACAAGTACTACCCCTTCCACCTCAAGTTCTTCCCCCCTCTCCGCGGAGAAAACTCCATTAAGTGGAACGCTTCGTCCGAAACCTGCGCCTGGGCCAAGACCAATCCCCGGATTGTGGAAGAAACAGCCGAGGAACTCCGGCAGGCCCTGGAGAAATATCGCTTGATTGATCAATCATTATAGGAGGATCTTGTGGAAGGGGAACATCGCCTAAAGAAGATTGTCGGCTGGGAGAGCATCCTTTTTCTCCTCTGCTTCTTTGGTTTTTTTATCGGAATAGGGAGCGTCATGGGGGCAACGAATATGCTCATGACCCTCATGAACACGGCCTATGACAGCCTCATGAATACCTGCTTTTACATCATGGCCATCTCGGTCCTGGCCGGGGCAGTGTCGGGTCTCTTCTCTGAGTTCGGCCTGATTGCCCTGGTCAATAAGGTCCTCTCCTTGATCATGGGTCCCATCTATGACCTGCCGGGGGCAGCCTCCCTGGGCGTGATGAATTGCTATCTCTCGGATAACCCGGCCATCTTGACCCTGGCTACGGAGGAGAACTTCATCCGCTATTTCAAGGACTACCAAAAGCCCGCCCTGACCAACCTAGGGACGGCCTTCGGCATGGGCTTGATCACCACGACAACCATGATGGCCCTGCCGGTGGATGGGGCCATGAAGGCCGCCCTGGTCGGAAACCTGGGGGCCGCCGTGGGAAGCGTGGTCAGCGTCCGCCTCATGTTGAGGGCCTCCAAGAAGAAATATGGCGAACAGAGTGGGCCCGGGATGGACATGAAGGATAGCCTCCCCACCACCATGCGGATCGTCCGGCCGGGGAGCGTGGGCCAGCGCTTCATCGAAGCCCTCCTGGACGGGGGCCGTCGGGGGGTGGACATGGGGGTGGCCATCATCCCGGGAGTCCTGGGCATCTGCACCATCGTCCTCCTCCTGACCAATGGGCCGGGAGCCGGGGGCGTCTATACCGGTGCAGCCGGTGAGGGGGTCCCCCTTCTCCCCTGGTTGGGAGAGAAGCTGGCCTTCCTTCTCCGCCCCATCTTTGGCTTCTCCTCCTCCCAGGCCATCGCTGTCCCCATGACCGCCCTGGGGTCCAGCGGAGCCGCCATCGGCGTCGTCAAAACCATGGCCCAGGTCGGCCAGGTGACCGGCAATGATATCGCCGTCTTCACCGCCATCTGCATGTGCTGGTCGGGCTACCTCTCCACCCACGTCGCCATGATGGAAGCCCTGGGCTGCAAGGACCTGACCGGGCGGTCCATCCTCAGCCATACCATCGGCGGCCTCTGCGCAGGCATCGCCGCCCACCTCATTTTTATGGTCTTATAATTTTCTGCAAAATATAAGGCTAGGTTGATCTATTCATGATCAACCTAGCCTTTCTTTGTTTAAGCCACCTCTGATTAATTCTATTAATGACTATAAACCGTAGATTACACTACATACTAGTATGATTAAGATGTAGATGAGTAAATTTGGCTTAATATCCTATGCTTTGAGCAATCATCAACAAGATACATCCGACCAAAGTCCATATAAGGAATAATTTGATCACATACTTGAACCAACGGCTAAATGGGATACCTGCAATCCCAATAAAGCCCATTGTAGCCGCCGCATGAGGTAAAACATTATTACAGAAACCATCACCAAAGTTAAAAGCCAGAACAGCTGTTTGTCTAGATACTCCAACAATATCAGCGACGGGAACAAAAATCGGCATTGTGACAGCAGCCTGCCCACTCCCGGAAGTCACAAAGAAGTTAATAATAATATGCATAATAAGCATGACTGGAGCTTGTAAAATTTTGGGGAATACACCGAGTAGGTTAGATAAGGCATATACCACGGTATCCATCACGTTACCTTTGGTAAGAATTACAGAGATAACGTAGGCAAACCCAATCATAATGCTTGTACTGGCCATGCCCTTAACTCCATCGATAAAGCTATTACAAATGTCTTTTACTTTCATCCGTGAAGCAATACCGCAGGCAAGTCCCATATACATAAAGATGGTCGCCGTAAGCTCATTTGTTAGTTCTCTTTGAACTGCTAAATAAGTCATGATCGATAAGCCAGCTAAAAAAACAACGATCATAGGAATATGTTTTTTTTGAAGAGGTTCAATGTCTTCTTTCATCTCAATCTTATTCTCTAATTCCACCCCGTAAAGAAGACCGTTTTTTTCATCAACTTTACATTTATTCGCATATCTTAAAATATAAATGATCGTAACAATAAGAAACGGTATCATGCAAATCAATCGATAACCCATTCCTGAAAACATAGGAAGTTCCGCGATAATTTGCGCAGTACCTGTGTTAGAGATGTTCATTGCTCCGCAAGAAAATCCAACAGCTCCACCTAACATTATTATTGAGATACCTACAATGGCATCAAGTCCTAGGGATGATGCAATAAGCACTCCCATCGGAGCGAAAGGAATAAAGAAATTCAAATTTACCGGAATGCAAAGTAATGCAAATAATGTAGTCACCAGGGATATAACTACCCATTCTTTGCCTCTAGCCTTTTTACCTATTGTGGTGGCCACTGATTGGAACATACCCGTCTTTAGAATGATCCCCATGCCACCACCAGCGCATAGCAAAACAAAAATAACAGACTTAGCTTTATTTAATCCTTCAAAAACAAGACCAATAACCCACAATGGATTTACAGGACTAGACTCAATGTAATGAAAAGTTGCGGGGTCAACAATTGTTTGTCCCGATTCTAAAGTAATCCTTTCATATTCTCCCGCTGGGATAATATATGTCAGTATCGCAGCCAATATCATCATAATAAAGATAATGACTAAAGAATGAGGCATGTCAAATTTAGTTTTCTTTTTTGTGTTTTCCATGCAATTACTCCTTAACACTAAATATTTTTATCAACTGAATAGGGAAATTCTTCATCTTCTGGGATTGATGCTAAATATTCGGATTCTTCTCTTCTCTGGTTAAACTCATTCTTAATCTCTTGGACAATTAAAGGAGATTTAATAAGTTCTAATCCTGCCACAGAGAGAACCTCACCCACTTTTGCAATGGCCTTATGTGCTAGATTGCATTTCCCTTGAGCCACAAGTTGCCATGAGTGTAACTTCGTGCCCTGTGCAAAACATGCAGCTTGAATATGAGCTAAGGGAACAATCTGACTTACATCTCCAGTATCTGAAGAGGCTGTTTTACCATGCTTCTTTATGTTTCTCGGATATAGGGAATCAATTATAGGCGAATCCCTTAATTTTTCACTTAGCTCCTTACCTCCTGTGAAACATTCTTGTAAATACAACATATCCATCTTTTTTTCATGATCTGTAAATGTTTGTCTTATCTCCTTAGCAAAAGAAATATCCTCATCATCAACTTCAAGAACTCCTAATTTGGAATACACATCATAAAGTAATTCATTTAACCGGCTATTCTCTAGAAGGTTAGAGCATCCCTTGATGAAACGTATCTCACATTCAGTTTCTGTCATCACAGCAGCAGCTTTTGCAATTTTATCGATACGATCCACTACTAAATTAACGTCTTGAATAGTATCCCCGCGTACCTGATAAACACACTCCGCGTGATCTTGGACTACATTAACAGCTTCTCCTCCGCCATCAGTTACGGCATAATGGAACATAGCGTTCTTAGGCAACTCTTCCCGATAAAACTGTGTACCTATATTCATCAGTTCTACTGCATTTAGAGCATTTCTTCCATCACCTGGAGCTTGTGCTGCATGAGATGATTTACCTGTAAAAATATATTGCTTCTGTACAGAAGCTAATGCCCAACAAGGCATAACCATATTGGCATTTCCAGGGTGCCAAGTTAAGGCAATATCTAGATCTCGAAAGGCACCCGCTTTAACCATCCATGCTTTTGCTGAAATTCCTTCTTCTGCTGGGCAACCATAAAATACGATTTTTCCCTTAAGATTCTCTTTTTCAAGTTTTCTTTTGCTCAAAATGGCAGCTAAAATACAAGCTGTGCCCAGTAAATTATGACCGCAACCGTGGCCAGGTCCCTCATTATTAATTGGTTTCTTAATCGAACATTTAGATTCCTGACTTAACCTAGGTAAAGCATCAAATTCGCCCAAATAACCGATTGTTGGTTCACCAACTCCATATTCGGCGCGAAAAGCGGTTGGAAACCCATAAATTCCACGTTCAATGCGGAATCCCTCTTCCTCAAGGAAATCGCTAAGCAATTTTGAGGCCAGTTTTTCTTGTAAATGGATTTCAGGATTATCCCATAATCTATCACTTAGTTCAAAAACCTTTTCATAGAGAGTATTATCTATCATAACTAACCTCTATTTGGACTTTCCTCGACAGGAAACAGGTATCTCTTCAAGAACCTTTCCTCCCTCAACCAGATAAACAGAATCATAGAGATTTACTGTCGGGCAAACATGACTAGGTATAATCTCTATTTTGTCTCCTATTTCTACCTCATTAAATAATTCCGAGTTTTCAAAAATCCCATGCTCATCGAACAATGAAACGACAGAAATGTTTTCTGCTCCTTTGACAACACCAAATCCATTTGTAGAACAGATCCCAGTTGGTCTGTTTTGTGAAACCAGAGCCTTTGCTCCAGCATCAATTACAACTCTATTTTTCTCAGGTTTGGAGATCACTGAAGCAAGTACTGTAGCAGCACAATGATTAAAATTACCGATAGCTTTTGACTGTCCAACGTCAAAAAAAATGTAAGTTCCAATACGTAGCTCGGTTACACCTTCAAAATATTCCCCATTCAAAACTGAGGGTGTGGCACCTATACTTACCGTATCTATATCAACACCCATACCACGAATTATTTCCGCTGCACGTACCGTTCTTTGATAAGCAACTTTGGCTTTCTCACAACAATCCTTAAGATTATCAGCTTTATAGGTATGTCCCTCATGTGAAAAAATTCCTTTTAAAACCACATGCTTGGAGTTTTGGATAGCTGATACTAATTCAATAAGCTGTTCATCATTCACTATTCCTGTTCGTACTTCTCCAACTTCATACTCAATTAAAACTTCTAAAGGCTTTGTTTCCTCGGCAAAAACTTCTTCCATTTGCTCTAGAGCAACCAGGTTATCAATACCAATTCGAATATGTATCTTTCGATGAAGATCTCTGAGTCTGATATATTTATCTATTCCTATAACTTCATTGGCAATAAAAATATCCTTTATTCCGTTTTCAGACATCACTTCAGCTTCACCGATTTTTGCACAAGCTATCCCACAAGCACCAGCATCTAACTGGAGTTTTGCAAAATATGGCATGCGATGAGTCTTAATATGTGGACGCAATTTCAGGCCCAGGCTATCTGCTCGTTTTTGTATCATAGTAATGTTTGATAGTGCTCTTTCATTATCTATGAGCATGCATGGTGTAGACAGAAAATCATATGGTGATTGAACTGGCATATAAGATCCTTTCTTTGTTTCACAAATCAGATTTCTGCGATCGCTTCAATCTCAACAAGTAGATTAAAATGTATAGCAGGTACACAAACAATCGTTCGCGCAGGTTTTTTCTCGTCGAAAAAATCTGAATATGCTTTATTAACATCTTCCCAATAGTCCATATCACTTACATAGGCCGTCGTCCTTAAAATATCTTTCCTACTACCATTCTTTTCCTTTAAAACACTCTCAATATTTTCCAATGCCATTAAAGTTTGTTCATAAACACCCCCTTCACACTTTTCGCGGGTTATCGGGTTAATTGGAAGCTGACCAGATACATAAACTGTAGCTTTGGAATCCACTATCCCTGCAGAATAATGAGCACCCACTTTCTTTGAATTTTTAATTGTTAATTCCTCCATTGATACCTCCAATTCTTATATAAAATTTTATATCTATTTAGATCCTATCTCTATAAAGAGCCATAGTCAATAGTTTTTTATAAGAATATATAATTTTTTAATGATCTTCGTTTATAAATTCGTTGTATCTATTATCCGAATTCTGTTATATAGTGAGTAGAATAGATATAATAAGAAGTAAATCGATCCCTTTATTTCATAACCTAACGGAGAGAATATGAATTCTATTATCGAGAGTTATTTCCCTGTAGCAGACATGATTGCAGAAACCTTTGGAAAAAATTGTGAAGCGGTTGTTCATGACTTAACACATCCTGATAGTTCTGTAGTTTATGTTGCCAATGGTCATGTTACCAATCGAAGACCCGGCCAATCTTTTGATCACCTGGTACGCCAGGTTTTACTTAACAAAAATTTTCAAAATGACCGAACATGCAACTATGTATTTGAATTGGATGACGGGAGAAAAATTAAATCATCCTCTGTATTAATACGTGATGAAAAAAAAGATGTAGTAGGAATGCTATGTGTTAACTATGATATAACACAGCTCCTATCAACTGAAAAATACATAGAAAATTTTCTATGCATTAAGCAAGATCAAAGTGATTATCCAAGTGATGTAGAACAAGATGTAATGACTGTAATCGATGATTTGATTATGAATATTGTTGGTCCGAGAGATATCAAAAATCAGTCACGTAAAAAAAATGTAGAAATCGTAAAATTCATGGATGAAAAAGGTATCTTTTTAGTAAAAGGTGCCATTGATAAGGTAGCTGATTTGATGGGCGTTTCGACAGTCACTATTTATAGCTATTTGGATGAAGCAAAGGGAAAACGAGGATAAATCAAGTTTTCCTTTCACGTAATTAGTTAATAAAGTCTGAAGTACTTTCCTGTTTTCCCCTATAGTGGTGGTTTTGCATTTTTAGCGAAACCACCACTATATTTTTTGCGGCTAAGTTGTGGTGGTTTCACGTTTTCGCAAAATCAACACTATTATTGGGTGCTAAAAATAGTGGTGGTTAGGCCAATTTCCTCAAACCAACACTACTTAAGAAGCAAAACAGTAGTGGTGGTTAGGCCGATTTCCTCAAACCACCACTACGGCAGAGGGAAAAGGCCAGATAAAGGTCCAAAAAAACTGTGGCTTATCCCAACAGGGTCAGCCACAGTTTTTTTATTTGCTCCTCCGTCCCCGAAAAAAAGCCTGGAGGAGATCCCGATTTTCCTCTTCCAGGACCCCGCCCTTGACGGAGTAGGTGTGGAGGGACCGGCCCAGGTCAGGGACCATGGCAGCGGACCCCAGCCCGCCCCTTTCCGGGTCATGGGCCCCGAAGACCACCCGGCCGATCCGGGCATGGACCAGGGCGGCGGCACACATGAGACAGGGCTCCAAGGTGACGTAGAGGGTGAAGTCCTGGAGATAGCGGCCCTCCCTTTTTGAAGCCTCATGAAGCAAGACCAGCTCGGCATGGGCCAGGCCGGAGGCATCTTCCTCTACCCGGTTGCCGGCCCGGTAGAGGGTAGCCCCCCGGCGGACCAGGACGGCTCCGACCGGGACCTCACCCCGAGCTTGGGCCTTCCGGGCTTCTGCCATGGCCTCCCTCATATGGAAGAGATCCAAAAAATCTGAGGGAAAGACCTGGCAGGATTTGGGCTTCTTCCTCCCCTTGAAACCCCGCATCCGGCTTTTCAAGCGGAATCGCTCTTGATAGGTCGAAAAAGCCAGCGGGATAGTCACCCTATTTTCCTTTCGCTTCTGATCCATCATCTTCCCCCCTCTCCCAGGTCAATGAGGATGACCCGGTCCCTGCGACCCTAGGCCCCTGGCCTCCTCCTGGCTGGGTTGATAGTTTCTTTCCTCCTCCAGGGAAAGGACCGGGATGGACCGGTAATTTTCGGAAGGACCGAAGGTCCGTTGGAAGTAGTCCGACAGGGGCCGCCCCTCCAAAAGATAGGCCTCCAGGAGGGGGACCAATTCCCCATAGCGGTCCAGAGCCAGTGCCCGAAGCTTGTCCAGGCGGAGGTTGGAGTCCGCGCAAGCCGGATCCTCCTCCCGGTCCACAAAGAGGTCCTTGAGGGCCGACTTGGGCGAGACCATGCCCAAGAAGCCCCGGACCAACTTCCGGCGACCCGGCCCGGAGGTGGAGAAAACCCGGAGGATCTTGGCCTGGCCCTCCATGCAGGAGTAGATCTCATCCGGCGGTAGGCCATAAATGACCCCAATGGTCCGGGCATCCTCCCGGTTGGGGTCAATCAGGTAGGCCCTGGGATAGGTGGATGGATCCTCCACCCCATTCTTCCGCATCAAATAGCCATCATATTGGGATTCGATGAGGTTGTGGGAGACGGCGGAGACCTCCTCCTTGCGTTCTATATAGGGATGGCAGGTGGAATCCAGGGTAAAGTGGGAGAGCATGGCAAAGGCATAGATCATGATCTCCTCTTCCTTGCGGGGGTGTTTCTCCAGGGCCCGGCGGAATTTTTCGAACATTTTCATAGCGGGCTGGTCATGGATTTTTCCGCCCAGTTTATTCTGGATGATCTTGGACCAGGGCTTGGCGTAGAAAAGGAGGTCGGGGCCCTGGACGCCGAAATTGTATAAGGAGGGCCGGCGGTCAATAGACCGGATCCATTCGCTGGGCAGCTTGGTCAGGCAATCCTGGCCAAACTGAAAGTGGGCATAGGTTGTGGGCATGGCATATCCTTTCTACTTTTTATTCCCCAGGGTCCGGTCCCGGTCCAGGACCGGGGCCAGGAATTTTCCGGTATAGGAGGAGGGGTCACGGGCTACCTCTTCAGGGGTCCCCTCAGTCACAATCTCTCCGCCCCGGGCTCCGCCTTCGGGTCCCAGGTCCACGATATAGTCCGCATACTTAATGACATCCAAATTGTGTTCAATGACCACGATGGAATTGCCCTGGTCGATCAGGCGGTCAAAGACCTTGACCAACTTGTCGATGTCGTGGACATGGAGGCCGGTTGTGGGCTCATCCAGGATATAAATGGTCCTTCCCGTTGAGACCTTGCCCAGTTCGGCGGCCAGCTTGACCCGCTGGGCCTCCCCGCCGGAAAGCTCAGGCGAAGGCTGGCCCACCTTGAGATAGCCTAAACCCACATCCACCAGGGTTTGGAGCTTGCGTTGAATCCCGGCGTGGTTCTTGAAGAAGTCCAGGGCCTCTTCGATAGTCATCTCCAAGACATCGGCGATGGTCTTCCCCCGGTAGCGGACCTGGAGGGTCTCCCGGTTGTAGCGGGCGCCATGGCAGACTTCGCAGGGGACGTAGACGTCGGGGAGGAAATGCATCTCCACCTTGATGGTCCCATCCCCCTTGCAGGCTTCGCACCGCCCTCCTTTTACATTAAAGGAGAACCGGCCCTTGTCATAGCCCCGCATCTTGGCATCATTCGAAGAAGCGAAGACGTCACGGATGAGGTCGAAGACCTTGGTGTAGGTGGCCGGGTTGGACCGAGGCGTCCGGCCGATAGGCGACTGGTCGATCTCAATGACCTTGTCCAGCTGGTCCAGTCCCTCGATCCCCTTGTATTTTCCGGGCCGGATGTGGGCCTTGTTGAGGCGGTTGGCCAGGACCTTGTAGAGGATGCCTTCGACGAAGGAGGACTTTCCCGACCCGGAAACTCCGGTGATGGCGGTCAGGACCCCCAGGGGGATCTTTACGTCGATTCCCTTGAGGTTGTTCTCCCGGCAGCCCTTGACCTTAAGCCAGCCGGAAGGCGTTCGCCGCTCCTCCGGGACGGGGATGAACTTCCGGTGGGCCAGGTAGTCTCCGGTGATGGAGCCCGGGGTTTGGATGATCTTGTCGAAGGGGCCCTGGGCCACAATCTGCCCACCCAGGAGGCCGGCCCCCGGACCCACGTCCACGATCCAGTCGGCCGCCCGCATGGTGTCCTCATCGTGTTCCACGATGATCAGGGTGTTGCCCAGGTCGGTCAGGTTCCGGAGGGCAGCCAGGAGGCGGTTGTTGTCCCGCTGGTGGAGGCCGATGGAGGGTTCATCCAAAACATAGACCACCCCGACCAGGCCGGCCCCGATCTGGGTGGCCAAGCGGATCCGCTGGGACTCCCCGCCCGACAGGGTGGCGGCATAGCGGTCCAGGGTCAGGTAGTCCAGGCCCACGTCGATGAGGAACTTGAGCCGAGCCCGGACCTCCTTGAGGATGGGGGCTGCGATGATGGCCTCGCTCTCGGAGAAGGTCAGTTTTTCCGTCCAGTCATAGGCTTCCTGGATGGACATCCGGTTGAATTCGGCGATATTCTTATCAGCGATATGGACCGAGAGGGCCTCAGGCCGGAGGCGGTCCCCATGGCAAGTCTCGCAGGTGTTCTCCGCCATAAAGTCCCGGATCCTCTTCTGGGTCCCCTCCCCCCCGGACTTGAAGCGGCGGGTCAGGTTGGGGATGGTCCCCTCCCAGCTGTCTCTGTAGGTCTTTTGGCCGGAGAAATGGGAGTTGAAGGAGAAGGTAACGATCCGGTCGGACCCCCAAAGAAGGGCATCCATCACCTCATCAGGTGCCTGGCCGATGGGCTGGTCTAGAGGCCAATCGTAGGCTTGGGCCACGGCCCGGATCATCTCATAATAGAAGGTCCCCTTGCCCGAGGTCGCATAGGGGGCCACGGCCCCTTCTTCGATGGAAAGGTCGGGGTTGGGGATGCAGAGCTGGGCATCCACCTGGGCATGGAAGCCCAGACCCGAACAATCGGGGCAGGCCCCCAAGGGGGAGTTGAAGGAAAGGAGGCGGGGCTCGATTTCCTCCAGGGTCATGTGGCCCTCAGGGCAGGCCAACTTGGAGGAGTAGGTGTGGGAATCCACCACTTCCTTGTCGGGGCCCAGCTGGTCCACAATGACCGTCCCCCCGGATTCAGCCAGGGCTGTCTCCACGGAGGAGGTCAGGCGGGAGGCGATCCCCTCCCGGACGATGAGGCGGTCCACGACGATGGAAATGTCGTGGCGGAGGTTCTTCTCCAGTTCGATGTCTTCGATGAGGTCACGCATGACCCCATCCACCAGGACCCGGGAGAAGCCTCGCTTTTGGAGGTTGGACAGGGCGTTTTTATGCATCCCTTTCTTCCCCCGGATGACCGGGGAGAGGACCAGGATCCGGGTCCGGTCGGGCAGGGCCAGGATGGAATCCACAATCTCATCCACCGACATGGCCTCAATGGGGGCCCCACAGGCCGGGCAGAAGGCATGGCCCGCCTTGGCGAAGAGGAGGCGGAGGTAGTCGTTGATTTCCGTCACCGTGGAGACCGTGGACCGGGGGTTCCGGTTGGTGGTCTTCTGGTCGATGGAGATGGCCGGGGACAGACCCTCGACCAAGTCCACGTCCGGCTTGTCCATCTGGCCCAGGAACATCCGGGCATAGGAAGAGAGGGACTCGACATAGCGCCGCTGTCCCTCCGCATAGATGGTATCAAAAGCCAGGGAGGACTTGCCTGAACCGGAAAGTCCCGTCATCACAATCATCTTATTTCTGGGCAGGGTCAGGTCCACGTCCTTGAGGTTGTTGACCTTGGCCCCCTTAATCACGATGTTTTCTAGGCTCATATGTCTCCTTCGTCTCTATTTCAAGGCCGGCTTGACCCGGCCGAATCAGTCTATCTTATAGTCCTGCTTCATCTTCCGAATGGTGTCACGGATGGTGGCTGCCCGCTCGAAGTCCAGTTCCTCGGCTGCCTTCCGCATCTCCAGGTCCATGTTGAGGAGGAGTTCCTTGATGTCCTGGACCGAGAAGGTCTCCTTGTCCTGGAACTTGTCCTCCCCATCGCCCAGGTAGGTTCCCACCTCTTCTGCAGCAACAGCGGTGGAGAGGAGGTCGTGGACGGTCTTCTGGACCGACCGGGGGGTGATGTGGTGTTCCTTGTTATAGGCCTCCTGGATGGACCGGCGGCGGGAGGTTTCATCGATGGCCACCTGCATAGACCGGGTGATTTGGTCCCCATAGAGGATGACCTTTCCCCTTTCGTTTCGGGCAGCCCGGCCGATGGTCTGGATCAGGGAGGTTTCCGACCGGAGGAAGCCCTCCTTGTCGGCATCCAGGATGCAAATCAGGGAAACTTCCGGAATATCCAAGCCCTCACGGAGGAGGTTGATCCCCACCAGGACATCGTACTTCTTCAACCGGAGGTCCCGGATGATCTCCATCCGCTCCATGGTGGCAATGTCCGAGTGCATGTAGGTGACCTTGATCCCTGCCTCTTCCAGATAATTGGTCAGGTCTTCCGCCATCTTTTTGGTCAGGGTGGTGACCAGGGTCCGGTCTCCTTGGTCAGTCGTCTTCCGGATCTCAGCCATGAGGTCATCGATCTGGTGCTTGGTCGGTCGGACCTCCACCAGGGGGTCCAGGAGGCCGGTGGGCCGGATGACCTGGTCGACAATCTGGGTGGAATGCTCATTTTCGTAGGGGCCGGGGGTAGCCGACATGAAGACGGCCTGGTCGACCAGGGCCTCCCACTCCTCGAATTTCAAGGGCCGGTTGTCCAGGGCTGAAGGCAGGCGGAAGCCGAAGTCGATGAGGTTTTGCTTCCGGGAAATATCTCCATTGATCATCCCCCGGAGCTGGGGTAGGGTGGCGTGGGACTCATCGATGACCATGAGGAAGTCCTCCGGGAAATAGTCGATCAGGGTGTAGGGACGGGAGCCCGGGGCCCGGCCGGAAATATGGCGGGAGTAATTTTCAATCCCCGAGCAATAGCCGATCTCCTTCATCATCTCCAGGTCATAGAGGGTCCTCTGCTCCAGGCGCTGGGCCTCAACCAGCTTGGACTGGGACCGGAGTTCTTCCAGCCGGTCCTCCAATTCCTCTTCGATGGTGACCACGGCCCTTTCCATCTTCTTGTGGGTGGTGGCAAAGTGGGAGGCCGGATAGATCATGACGTAGTTTCGGGCTTCCAGGATTTCCCCGGTCAGGTCGTCGAATTCCAGGATCCGATCGATCTCGTCCCCAAAGAATTCCACCCGGATTGCATTTTCCGAAGTGGAGGCCGGGAAAATATCCAGGGTATCCCCCTTGAGGCGGAAGGTCCCCCGTTGGAAGTCGATGTCGTTGCGGACAAACTGGATGTCCACCAGGCGCATGAGGACTTCTTCAATAGGGATGATCTGGCCGGTCCGAAGGGAGAGGGTGAGCTTGAGGTAGTCCTCCGGGTCACCCAGACCATAGATACAGGAAACCGAAGCCACCACGATGACGTCCTTCCGCTGGAAGAGCTGGGTGGTGGCTGAGTGGCGGAGGCGGTCAATCTCGTCGTTGATGGAGGCATCCTTGGCGATATAAGTATCGGTCGCCGCCACATAGGCCTCGGGCTGGTAGTAATCATAGTAGGAGACAAAGAATTCCACAGCATTGTCGGGGAAGAATTCCTTGAATTCGGCGGCCAGCTGGGAGGCCAGAGTCTTATTATGGGCGATGACCAGGGTGGGTTTTTGGACCCGCTCGATGATATTGGCCATGGTGAAGGTCTTCCCCGACCCGGTCACCCCCCGAAGGGTCTGGTAGTGGTCCCCCCGTTGAATGCCCTCGACCAGGCGGTCGATAGCCTGGGGCTGGTCGCCCGTGGGTTTGTATGGGGAATGAATCTTAAATGGAGGCAAGGTCGATCCTTCCTAAATCTTACTCTGCACTAGAACTTTCTTGGGGTTTCTCTTCCGGTTGGGAGGAAGCTGGCTTTTGACCGGACTCCGCCGCCGATGAGGATTGGCCCTCTTCCGAAGAAGCCGGTTCTGAAGAGGCCTCTTCCCCGGTCCGGGGGAGGAAGGGCTTGAGGTCAAAGGATTTGGCCTTGGCCGGGTCCACCCGGTCGCCGGTCAGGGTCTTGACCAGGGCAATCGCTGCCCGGAGCTGGTTATCTTGATCCATAAAGTCCGGACCGATCCCCTTGGCCTCCTCATTGAGGTCCAGTTCGAGGTCCGGTCCAATCCCCACCTCATGGATGTGGGTCCCATTGGGGGTCAGGTATTCAGCCATGGTCAGCTTGAAGCCGCCGCCTTTCCCTCCGCCCAGGGGGTAGAGGCGCTGGACGATCCCCTTGCCGAAGGTGGTCTTGCCCAAGACCAGAGCCCTCTGATTGTCCTTGAGGGCGCCGGTCATGATTTCCGAGGCAGAAGCAGATCCCTCGTTAACAAGGACCACCATGGGTATGGCGATGTGCTCCTTATCCGAGGTCGCTACATCTTCCTTCTTTTGCTTGTCCACGGTGGTGACAATTTTTCCTTCGCCCAGGACATTGTCGGCCATTTTGATGACCATATCCAAGAGACCGCCGGGGTTGTTCCGGAGGTCCAAAACCAGACGTTCCGCCCCCTGGTCCATGAGAGAGCGGAGGGCCTGATCGAACTCATCCGCCGTCGTTTCATTAAATTGAGTGACCTGGACGTAGCCCACTTGGTCGTCCAAAAGTTTGGCATTGACCGTTTTGACGTTGATTTCCGCCCGGGTCAAGGTCTTGTCTTCGCTCTTCAGGACCCCGGTCCCTTCCCGGCGGATGGTGACGGTGACCTGGGTCCCGGGAGTTCCCCTCATGGCCTTCGTCGCCTCATTGAGCTCGCTGCCCAAGTAGGTGACCCCGTCCACAGCCAGGATCTTATCCCCGGACCGGATGCCCGCCCGGGCCGCCGGGGTCCCTTCGATGGGGGAAACGACCGTGATGAGGTTGTCCTCCCCCGCCGTCACCACCAAACCGATGCCGGCAAAGGAGCCCGAGGTGTCCTCCATGAGGGCATCGTACTCTTCCTTGGTGTAGTATTCCGAATAGGGGTCGCCCAGGCCGGCAAAGAGACCCTTATAGATGCCGGTTTCCAGGTCCTCATCCTTATAATCAAAGATGTAGTCCCTTTTGATGATCTTCCTGTAGTTTTCGACGTTCTTCATGATCCTTTCCATCTCCTGGCTCTGGGGATCTCCACCGACAATGCTGGCCAGGGGGTTATCCAGGCTGGAATTGGCTCCCAGGAAGTAACCGCCCAGGGAGAAGCCCACCAGAAGGATGATGAGCAAAAGAACTTTACCGATTTTTTTCATGGTTATGTCTCCTTATATGGCTTGAAAAAGTGCCGTGACTTTGTCATATTCGCATCTTTAATATTATACCATGCCAAACCCGCTTATTTCGGTCCATGAAAAAATCCCTCCGCCCCTGAAAGGGAATGGAGGGATCTTCTGTTCACTTTTCTGCTTCCGGGGTCTGTCAGAAGGTCTCCCCCTTGATCCAGGCCATTGGGTGGTCCAAATCCAGCTTCCGCTTGGCATAGGCGATGGTGATGAAGACCACGACCACCACCGTCCCCACGGCAATGGCCAGGGAGGTCCAAGGAATGTAGTAGTTAACAATTTCCGCATGGTCCTTCATGACCTTGGCCATGGCAAAACAGGCCAGTAGGGAGAGGGGGATGGCCACAAGGAGGGCCTTGAACCCGTAGTAGGCCCCCTCCACGACCAGCATCCGGTTGAGCTGGCGGTCGTCCATGCCCACGGTCTTGAGGATGGCGAAGTCCCGCCGGCGGAGGATCATATTGGTGGAGATGGCATTGAACATATTGGCGATGACGATCAGGCTGATGAAGGTGATAAAGAGGGTGGCAAAGACGCCGACCATGGTGACCATCCGGCGCATGAGGTCCGTATTATCCCGAACATCAACAATGGTGTGTCTTTGGCTATCCCCATCGGAAAGCCGCTTGACTTCCTCCATGACCTTTTCGTGGCTATTTCCCTGGTCGGTGACCGAGATAGCCCCACGGAAGTCCCGGTATTCCAGGTCCTCTTCCGGGAAGACTTCCCTAACCCTGGACAGGGGGAAGTAGAGGCAAGCCTGACCGGCCCCGCCGCCCAAGGGGGCCCGGTCTGTCATGGCCCCCAGGGTCACCGGTTTGGCGGACTCCACCTGGTCCGGGCTCTTTACCAGGTCCTCCTTTGTCGTGGTATTTCCCCCTTCAAGATCTGGAATATAGGTATAGACCAGGTTCCCCTTCTGATCTTTCCCTAAGATGGCCTCAACATAGCCCTCCTGGTGAGACAGAGAAAGAATGGAAAGGCTAAGATTCTTTTCCTCCTTCAGGTAGGGGGTTTCTTCGGACCGGACCCCTCCAGATTTCAGGAATTGATGGGTGGTCTTCCGGTTCAGGAGGACCCCACGGACCTTTCCACCCTCAAAATAGGCGTTGGGGTCCTGGCCCAGGGACTGGACATAGGTCCGGAAGTAGGCATCATCCAGGAAGGCCAGACTGACTCTTTCTCTCAGGTCTTCTCCCCGGTCCCACTGGGTCAGGAAAACTTCCGTATCCGTGTCAACCTGGCTCCCCTCCGTGGCCTGTCTCTTCCTGGCGGCCACCAGCTTGTCATCGTGGACCCCTTTAGGAAAAAGAGCATAGGCTTCGGTATGGAAGGCAAGGTTGGACCGATCGACACCGGGAATGGCCCGGATTTTTTTCAGGAGACCTTCTTGGTGAGCCAGGCTCCCATTTTCACTCTCTTCCGACTCCCCTTTCCCTTGGACCATGAGACCCGGGGCAACATCCCAAAAATGGTAGGAGATGTCGGCTTGGTTATCGCCCAAGGAGGCCCGGTTCATGGTCGATTGGACCTGACCGATAAAGGCAGAGGATGTCACAAAGAGGATGACGGAAAGGGCCAGGGAAAAGACGGTCGCCCGTTGGTGACCCTTCTCCCGCTTCTGGTTCTTAACCGCCAAGCCGCCTTCCGGACCGAAAAGCTTGGTCCAAAATCCGGAGGCCTTGACTTGCCGGGCCCTGAGTTTAACATCCTTTTCCATCCGCAGGGCCTGGATAGGAGTCATCCTCATGGCCCGGCGGGCGGGGAGGAAGGCGGAGATGAGGGTGGTCAGGATGCAGAGGAGGGCCGCCAGGAGGAGGGGGGCTAAGCTGATGACCGGTTCAATTTGGATGGTCCGGCCCGGGAGGACATAAGCAAGGTCCGGAACCATGGACCGGGCAAAATCGAAGGCCAGGAAGAGGCCCAGGTAGCCCAAAACTGCCCCGAGGAGGACCGCCGGCAGGCTGACAATGAGCCCCTCATAGAGGATGGACATGAGAATTTGCCGGTTGGTGGCCCCGATGGACCGGAGCATGCCGTACTGGCGGGTCCGCTCCATGACGGAGATGGAGAAGGCGTTGTAGATCAGGCTGATGGTGGCCAGGGCGATGATGACGATGAGGATGGTTGCCAGGGTCCAAATGGCCCGGGCCAAGGGCGAGGAGGTCACGCTTCCCTGGGTTTGGAGGAGGAATTCATGGAAGGTGATGAACTTCAAGTTCCCGGGCAGGTTCTTGTCCACCTGGTCCCAACCCTGGCCGGTATCCATGGCCTGGCCAATTAGTTTCTCCCGGTCCTGGTAGTCCCTGATGCCCCGGGCCCGGTCTTCAAAGGTGAAAAGAACCATCGAGGGCCCCTCCGCCTTTCCCCGGGTCAGGGCCGTATAGGCCGGCATAGATACCGGTTCCAGGTCAAAGGAGAGACGTTGGTAGGTCCCCACTACCGTAAAGGTCATGGGCCGGGTTTGGACGAGTTTTTCATGGTCCGGACGATAATCAAGAGCTTCTCGGGCCATATCGTTAATGGCCAACTGGCCATCGACTTCTCTTTTCCCCACGTCCAGGTGGAGGGTCTGGCCCAAGTCAAAGGTCACCCCTCCATTGGTCTTGAGGTGGTCGGGAAGGAGGATCTCCCCCTCCTTTTCCGGCATCCGCCCGCTGGTGAGGTTGATGGCGGCCAAATTCGGGGCTTCTTTGTCAATGGAATAGATCTGGAGGTAGGGCTTGTATTCATTGGTCGACCCGATGTCGGCAAAGCCCACCTCTTTCCAGACGGAGACCTTCCCCTGGTTAGGGACCTTTCGGGCTTCTTCCACTTCCTGGTCAGTCAAATTGTGCCAGTAGCCGTGGTAGGCACCTTCGCTTTCCACAGTGACCCGTTCAAAAAATTTCTGTCCGGAGTGGCCGCCCAGGGTGACTGCCGTCAGCATGATCATGGAGACGGTGATGCCCAGGATGGTGACCAGGGTCCGGGTCCCGTTCTTCTTCAGGCTCCGCCGGGTGAAGGCAAATAAGGCGTTCATTGTCTCCCCCTTACCTGTTCATCCCGGATGATGAGGCCATCTTCAATGGAGAGGATCCGGTCGGCCTGGAGGGCAATGGACTCATCGTGGGTGATGACCAAAAGGGTCTGCTTGAAGGTCCGGTTGTAATATTTCAGGAGTTCGATGATGGCCTGGGAGTTCTTGGAATCCAGGTTCCCGGTCGGCTCATCGGCCAAAACAATGGAAGGGGCATTCATGAGGGCCCGACCGATGGAGGCCCGTTGCTGCTGTCCTCCGGAGAGCTGGTTGGGGAGAGCGGCCCGGCAGTTTTCCAGACCCAGGGTTTGGATCAGGTCTTCCAGGCGGTCCCGGTTGATGGCCCTCCCGTCCAGGGTGACCGGGAGGGTCATGTTCTCTTCCACGGTCAGGACAGGGATGAGGTTGTAGAACTGGTAAACCAGGCCCACCTCCCGCCGGCGGAAGATGGCCAGGTTTTTATCATTTTGTTGGTAGACGTCTTGGCCGTTGACAAAGACCTTCCCGTCGGTCGGCCGGTCCACCCCGCCGATGGCATGGAGGAGGGTGGACTTCCCGGAGCCCGATGGGCCAATGATAGCCACAAACTCCCCCTTGTTGACGGAAAAAGAGACCCCGGCCAGGGCCTTGACCAAGTGGGGCTCCTTCCCATAGGTCTTGGTCAGGTTCTCAACGCGCAATACTTCCATAAATTTCCTCCTTTATGCGGAAATGATCTTCTGTGATTGTCGAAATTCATGATCTGAATCCATGATAAAGGAGGAAAGTGACATCTCGGTGACAGATTTTAAATAACCGACTTATAAAAACGGATCCGGAAAAGGGCCCCATCCTGGTTCTCCGCCTGGATGGTCCCGTTTTGAGCGGTGATGATGGCCCGGGAGAGGGCCAGGCCGATCCCGATGGAATTTTCACTGGCCCCCTTTCCTTTATAAAAGCGGTCGAAAAGGTAAGGGAGGTCTTCGCTATCAAAACCTGGCCCGTCATCCCGGATGGTAATTTCCGTGTAGAGGGTGTTTTCCATACCCCGGACTTGGAGTTTTCCCCCGGCCGGGGTGTGTTCCAGGGCATTTTTGATGAGGTTTTCCAGGGCCTCCAGGGTCCACCGGTAGTCCCCTTCAAAGGAGGCTTCCTCAACCTCCAGGTCCAGGGAAACGCCCTGGACGTCCAGGGGGATTTCAAAGGACCGGACTGCCTCTTCCAGGAGGGGGCGGAGGGGGACGGTGGTTTTCTCGAAGCGGACGGTCCCGGCGTCGATCTTGGACAGCTTGAGGAGGGATTCCACCAGCCACTCCATCCGCCGGCATTCCTTGGACATCTTCCGGACCAGGTCCCGCCGCTTATCCTCGCTCAGGTCGGGGTCCTTGAGGAGCTCCATCTGGATAAAGAGGACGGTCAGGGGGGTCCGGAGCTGGTGGAAGATGTCTTCGATGGCCTCCTTGAGGACCAGCTTATCCTCCTGGAGCTGGTCCTTCTGCTCATGGAGCTTGATCAGGAGCTTGCGGATCTGGCTTTCCAGGATGGGGACCTCCCCCTCTTCCGCATCGGAAAGCTGGGGGACTTGGTCGGCATAGAGGGCATGGTCTAGCTTCTGGGCCAGGTCGGCCAGGTCTCGGTAATGTTTCAGACTAAAAGAAATGTGACAGATGGCTACAAAGGCGGACGTCAAAAGAAAGGGAAGAAGAACTTGGGACCCGGTAAAAACCAGGAGGATGGCCACAGCCAGGATGACGATCAAAGAAAGAAAGGCCTCCCGGCGGATGTCTTTGTTTTTCATGAGCCCTCCTAGTCCATCCGGTAGCCGATGCCCCGGACGGTGGTGATGATCTTGGGATTCTTGGGGTCTTCCTCCAACTTCTCCCTGAGGCGTTTGATGTAGACCGAGAGGGTGTTGTCATTGACAAAGTCACCCGCCAGGTCCCAAATATCCTCGAGAAGCTGACTCCGGCGGAGGACCTGACCCCGGTTGGCTAAAAAGGTTTCCAGGAGGCGGTATTCCAGGGCCGAGAGTTCCTCCTCCTTCCCCTGGCGGGTGATGGTCCCCCGGTCCAGGTTGACCAGGACGTCTTGAATTTGGAGGGTCTCCCCCCTCCCCTCCCGGCGGAGGACATTTTGGATCCGGGCCAGGAGCTCCCGGGGGCGGAAGGGCTTGACGATATAATCATTGGCCCCCTCCTCAAAGGTCCGAACCAGGGTTTCCTCCTCATCTTGGGCGGTGAGGAAGATCCCGGGGACTCCCATGGTCTTGGCGGCCTCCAGGACCCCGAAACCGGTCCCGTTTTGGAGGGAGATGTCGATCAGAAGGAGGTCAAAGGGCTCTTCCTTGAGCCGGAGGCGGGCCTCCCTCTCTCCCCCGACGGCCACGACAAGGAAGTCCTTCTCGGTCAGGTATTCCGTCAGGGAGGACACGATAGCCCCATCATCTTCAACGAGTAGAATTTTATCCATGCTGCCCCCTTTCTTCCTTTTAGTGTAGCGGATTGGCTTTTTCCTGACAAGAAAGATCGGCCCCCTGGCCCTGACCGGGAAATCATGTAATATAATAAGTAGAAGAATGGAGGAGTGTAGTCATGAAAATCTGTAACTACTGCGGGAATACCAGCGACGACGGGGTGGAACTTTGTTCCTCCTGTGGGTCCGGCGACTTTTCCTATCGCTGCAACCAATGCGGCACCGTCTTCTCCTCCCCCCATTGCCCCCAATGTGGCTTAAAGGCGGGAGCAAAGTCCAGAACCTGTCCCCGCTGTGGGAGTGAATACTTCACCAAAGCCTGCCCTCAATGCGGCTACACCACCGGCCAAGGGATCTACACCCGGTCCAGTGACCCTTATCCCAAGACGAATTCGTCCCCGTCAAAAACTGCAGCGAGCCGAAAATCCCCAGCCGCTCCCCCGGCCAAGCGCCATAGACTTGGGATCACCTTTTTGTGGATCCTGGGCTGGATCTTCCTCTTCCCCCTCCCCTTGACCATCCTGATCCGGCGGAATAAGAAAATCCAAGCCTCCCGCCCCCTCCAAGTCCTATCCACAGTGGTCCTGGTTGTTCTCTGGGCCGTCTTCCTCATGGCCGCCTGGGGACAATATCTCGTTGACCATCCGAGATAATTAGCTCGTCTTCGGCGGAATGGACGGAGAAACCCTGATAATTTGGAGAATTTCAAGATCATCAGGGCCAGGGGCCCTGACAATTCGCTCAATCACAAGAAAGTCAGGGCTAAAAAAAGCCCTGATAATTCTGCAAATCGCAAGAGTATCAGGGAAAAAACCCTGCCAATTTGCCAAATCTCAAAAAAAGCAGGGTGAAAAAGGGCCCTGATTTTTTGTCAGATAACTATAATATCAGGGTTGAAGGCCCTGATAATTACCTTGATTTAGGGAATATCAGGGTCAAAGAATCCTACGGAGACAAGCAAGCTGATGAGTTCAGAGCCCAAGGCAAAAGCCACCGCCGCAGGCGACTTGCCCTTGACAGTCCAAGGGCAAAATTCGCTAGAATGAAATAGCCGACGGGGAAGGAAGGGAAATTGTTGAGTTCGTCGCCGTCGGCGAAGGCAGAAAAGCGAATTTTGTCCTGCCGTCAAGGGTGGCTTCCCTGGCTATCGGCAAATATGAGTTCCGGCCAGGGTAAAGGCTCCCTGGCTCCTGGCGGAATCAAACTCCAGCCAGGGCGGTGCTGCCCTGGCTCATGGCGGATTTGAGCCCCAGCCAGGGTAAAGGCTGCCCTGGCTCATGGCAGATTTGAGCCCCAGCCAGGGCGAGGCTACCCTGGCCAACAGCAAATATGAGCCCCAGCCAGGGTAGAGGCCCCCTGGCTCATGCCGAATATGAGCCCTAGCCAGGGCACCGGACCCTCCACCTGCCGAATGTCAGCACCACCCCCACAAAAAAAAGAGCCGCCAGCGCGGCTCTTTTTCTTTTCCTTAGTTTTCCCGGCGGATTTGCCCGCGGTCTTCCAGGTCTTGGAGGATTTTCTGATAGAGTTCCTCATTGATCTTGAATTTGAAATGGTAGACCAGGTAGCCGGCGATGATGAAGACCAGGGGGATGCCGATGAAGACCAGGCGGATGACCATCTGGCCGCCGGCGTCGATGGATTGGGCGGCCTCGGCTCCCTGCTTGATACCGGAGAGGACCAGGGCCAGGGAGACAATCCCCATGGAGAGGGCTCCGCCGATCTTGTTGATCAGGGGCTGGACGGAGAGGGTGATGGACTCGTTCCGGCTCCCCAGCTTCCATTGGCCGTACTCCACAGTGTCCTCGAGGAACATGAGCATGAGGAGCTGGATGAAGGCCTCGCCGACAAAGAGGAGGAGGGCGGCGCCCAAAAGGACATAGAGGGAGGTCTCGGCGAAGACCATGATGAGGTAGGCGATGACGACCAGGATGGTAGAGAATTGGTACATCTGCCGGCGGGTCCGGCCCTTGGAGACGGCCGGGAAGATGAGGAGGGCGCCGATTTGGGCAACGCCAACGACGGCAGCCAGGACAGGATAGAGGTCCTGGTCACCAAAGACGTACTGCATGTAATAAATGGAAACGGTTGTGGTGGTGACGTAGCCCACGGTAAAGAGGGACATGGCCAGGGTGGTCCAGAGAAGCTGGTCGTTGCCCGTCAGGATCCGCCACATATCCTTGAGGCCGGTCTTTTCTTCCTGGCGCTGGAAGAGCTGGGGCTTTTCTTTGACGCCCAGGAGGGGGAAGAGGTGGAAGAATAACATGAGGGCGGTCACGGTTAAGGCGACGGTGAACCAGGCCTGGGGGGTGTTGCCCAGGGCGGAGGTGATGGGCTGCCAGGCGATCATGATGGTGAACATGCCCAGGTTGGCGAAGATCCGGGCGCAGGCTCCCATCTTCTCCCGGACCTTGGGGTCAAGGCTGAGGGAGGGGAGCATGGACCAGTAGGCGATATCATTGAGGCCGAAAAAGAGGTCCCAGCCCAGGTAAGCGATGGCGAAAATCAGGGGAAAGAGGAAGTTCCGGAAGCCGAAGTCATAAAAGAGGATGAGGTAGCAGGCGGCGGCTCCCAAAGCCCCGACCAGCATGGGCGGCTTGAACTTCCCGTGCTTGGAGTCGATGTTGTCCACGATCAAGCCCATGAGGGGGTCATTGAGGGCATCAAAGACCCGGAGGATGGTAAAGACCAGGCTGGTGGCAATAAAGATCTCCCGAGGGAGGTTGAGGATGTTGGATAAATAATAAATCAGAGCATTGGCCTCAAAGGCGTAGAACATATCCCGACCCAGGGTTCCTGCTCCAAAGAAGAACATATTCCGTCGGTCCTGGGCGGACATTTTCCCCTCGGATTTGGCATTGGGTGTCTTCCTACTCGTTGTCATTGGATTCTCCTTCCACTTCTCCCTCCCCCTCGGGAAGGGCTTGGATGGTGTACAGTTGGGCCCCGTAGTCCCCCCAGAGGCGGAGCTTCTTATCATAGCCTGACCCCTTGAACTGGTCAGGGAGGAAGATCCCCTCCCTGAGGGCCCGGCCGGTCATTTGGCCTTCAAATTCCTCCTCATCCAAAGCCATATGGCGGCCGACGATGGCGACCGGGAGGGAGTCCCCCTTGAGATAGGGCGGGAGGACGTAGTTGAGGAGGTGGCCGAAGCGGGCAAGTTGGCACTTCTGGGGACGGGACCGGACCAAATAGGACAGGTCCGGGTCAATTTGGGACACTTTGAGACGGTCGTAGGCGGGCCCGGCATGGTCCAAGTGGCGCTGGGCCATGAGGACAACCCCCTGCCTCCGGTCCGGAGAGAGAATGGCAAAGCCCTCCTGGTGATCCGGAAGGTCATCCCTCCGGTGGAAGGTCCCCCTCTGGAGAAGGGACCGGTGGTCCTTATAAAAGGCCGTTTGGGCTTGAATGGCCTTCTTGTCCACCGGGCTCAGCCGACCCAGGTCCAGCTCATAGCCCAGGACCCCCATAGCCGCTACGTTGAACCGGGTGGGCAGGGGGGTCCGGCGGAGGGTCTGGCTGTGGGGGGCGGCTGAAACATGGCAGGAGATGGTGGATTGGGGATAGAAGTAGGACAGGCCCTTCTGTATGGTCAGCCGCTCCACCGGGTCCGTATCGTCCGAAGCCCAGATCTGGGGCGCATAGGCCAGCATGCCCAGGTCGAATCGGTTACCTCCGGATGAGCACATCTCCAAAAGAACCTGGGGGTGGGTCCCGAAAATCCGGTCCAGGATCCGGTAGAGGCTGAGGATGTAGCGATGGGCCAGCTCCCCGGCCAGACAAGTGGGGCTGAAAAAGTCCGCCATATGTCGGTTCATATCCCATTTGATATAGGAGATGGGGAGGCGGTCCAGGAGGCCATTGACCTGGTCCACGATATAGTCCTGAACTTCAGGCCGGGTCAGGTCCAAAAGGAGCTGGTGGCGGCCCAGGATGGGCGTCCGGTCAGGGCTTTGGATGGCGTAATCGGGATGGGCCCGGTAGAGGTCGCTATCCGGGTTGACACTTTCGGGCTCGACCCAGAGGCCGAAGTCCATGCCCAAGTCCCGGACCTTCCTTGCCAGGCGGTCCAGGCCGCCCGGAAGTTTCTTCGCATCTTCGCTATAGTCGCCCAGGCCGGCGGTATCCGACTCCCTTCCCTGGAACCAACCGTCATCCAGGACCAGGAGCTCCATGCCCAGGTCCCTGCCTTCCTTGGCCAGCTTGAGGAGGGAGCTTTCGCTAATGCGGGGGCCCATGGCCTCCCAGCTGTTGATGGCGATGGGCCGGTCCCGGTCCTGCCAGGCCTCGGAAATAATCCTCTTGTTAATGAAGCGGTGGAAGTGGTCGGACATCCCTCCGAAACCCCGGTCCGTGGTTGTCATGACTGCCTGGGGAGATTCGAAGGTCTCTCCGGACCCAAGGGTCCAGGAAAAGCCCTCGGGATTGATCCCGGCCTGGACCCGGTAGAAGTGGTGGGGGCTTTCCTCCACCGAAGCATAGTGGTTGCCCGAATAGATGAGGTTGAAGCCGTAAACCCGGCCCCGGTCCTCCCCTGCCCCTTTCTCATAGAGGGCGAAGGCGGGATTGACCCGGTTGGATGAGGCCCCGGTCAGGGAGGCCTGGACCGTCCGGCCGACCGCCAGCTTCCGGAAGACGGGGTGGGCCTCCCGGTTCCAGGTCCCGGTCAGGTTGAGGAGGCCATAATCCCGGCCCGGGAGGTCCATCATGGTGGACATCACCTTATCCAGAACCACGGGCTCCTCTCCCCGATTGACAATGCGGACCCGCCGTCCGATGACATCCTCATCAGGAAAGAGGGTAAAGACCAGGTCCAGGTCCAGGGGCCGGGCGGCCTCCTTCATGTGGATGACCAGGCTTTGGGCCCCCTCCCCCCTTCCGGAGGGAAGGCCCTTCATGGGACAGGCCCCCTCCAGGATCTCATGGCTGTCATAGAGAAATTCGTTGGTAAACGCCGAATCCGAGAAGGAGATTTCCAAGGGCGGCTCGCGGAAATCCCCCCGGCCCAGGCCCGACCAGGCCAAGGGCTCATGGTCAGGGAAATTCCCCTGGTCATCTTCCAGCTCTGTCCCATAGGTCAAGAGAGGGTGGAAGCGGAGGAAGGGGGCGTCCGAAAGAGCCACGGGTCCCCCATAATGAACCATCTCCAGCCGGCCCGATTCGTTGACGTGGAGGACCATGGCCGTCTCCCGGCCGGCCAATCGGAAATAGCCATCTTGGACATCAATCATCCTGGTCTCCTTTCCGGTCATCTTCCCCGACCGGGATCTCCATTAATGCTGCCTCATAAGGCCGGAGGTTCTCCCCAACCCGGCCCTCCTCATAGGAAGAAAAGAGGCAGGGGCCGGACAGATAAGACCGGGAAGGCTTGACCGAGAGGTTGATTTGGAAGAGGAGACCCTCCCCTTCCTCTGTCCTCCGCTCGAAGGCCCAAACCGACCCCTTCTGATCAAGCTCATGGAAGTCCCCTTCCAGGAGGGGGGCTGACCCCTTCCGGTAGGCCAGGAGGCGGCGGTAGAAGTGGAGGAGGGAGTCGGGATCCCCCTCCTCCTCAGCCACATTGCAGGTCACATGATTGTGGTTGATCCCCAGCCAGGGTTTTCCCGTGGTAAATCCGGCCCCGGCCTCCCCCGACCACTGCATGGGGGTCCGGGCATTGTCCCGGCTCTTGGCCCGCATGACCTTCCAATAGAGACCCCGGGGAAAATGAGCCTTCCGGATGATGGACCAGACCTGGCGGGATTCCACATCTTCCACCTGGTCCATGGAAGTAAAGTCGAAGTTGGTCATGCCGATCTCCTGGCCCTGGTAGATGTAGGGGGTTCCCCGGAGGGAAAGAAGGAGAAGGGCCAGGGCCTTGCCGGATTCCCGGGGATAGGTCTCGGGATCGCCGAAGCGGGAGAGGGATCTTGGCTGGTCGTGGTTTTCAAAGTAAACCGTATTCCAGGGAAGGGCGGCCTGCCACTTAGCCAGGACCTTGAAAAATCGCCCGGGCGAGAAGGACCGGGGGAACCACTTGACCCCAAAGCAGTCAGTCTCCATATGCTCAAAGGCAAAGACCGCCGAGAGCTCCTCCCGGTCGGGGTCGGTCAGTCGATGGGCCTCATCCGGGTCCACAAAGACCGTCTCCCCCACCGTATAGGCCTCATGTGGCGCCCAAATCTTTTGGTGAAAGTTCTTAAGGAGGACGTGGAGGCCGGGCCGGGAGAGGTAGAACTCGCTTCCCCGGAGGACCGGGCGGAAGGCCCCATCCTCCAGGCTGTCTTTATGGATGATGTTGATGACGTCCAGGCGGAAGCCCTTGACCCCCTTGTCCAGCCAGAAGGTCATAACTTCCTCCATGGCCTCCACCACCAGGGGGTTCCGGTAGTTGAGGTCGGCCTGCTCCTTGGCAAAGAGGTGGAGGTAATATTCCCCCCTCTCCTCGACATATTCCCAGGTGTCCCCCCCGAAAAACCCGGTCCATTTGTTAGGCTTTTTCCCCCCCTTGCCGGGCCGCCAGATGTAGAAGTCCTTGTAGGGCTCCTCCCCCTGGATGCTCTTTTGGAACCAGGGGTGGTCGGTGGAGGTGTGGTTGATGACCATGTCCATGATGATCCCTATCCCCCGCCGGTCCGCTTCAGCCACCAGGCGGTCGAAGTCCGCCATGGTTCCGAAATCGGGGTGGATAGCATAGTAGTCGGAGATGTCATAACCATTGTCGTAGTTGGGCGAGGCGTAGAGGGGAGAAATCCAGAGGAGGTCCACCCCGAGTTCCTTCAGGTAGTCCAACTTGCTGATGATGCCCGGAATATCCCCAATCCCGTCCCCATTGGAATCGCAAAAACTCCGGGGATAGATCTGATAGATCACTTTGTCCTTCCACCAAACTCGGCCCATAGTATCCTCCTTTTTCTCCAAACTTGCCTTTCTATTATATCAAAAGGAAGAGGCCGGGAAAGCGATTACGGAAAA
>NZ_HE978586.1:200600-202654 GCF_000311985.1 Kallipyga massiliensis ph2
AACTTCCGATGTATAGTTCTCTACCGGATCTTCAGCGATGGTGTAGGTGATTTTCTTCCCTTTCTCAAACTTGGGCAGGTCGCTAAAGGTCCACTTCCACCCCTCTTTTTCGGTGACCTTCCGACTATCCTTTTCTACCCCATTGGCCAGAAGACGGATGGTGATGGATTCCGGACGCTTGCCGTCCACATTGTCCCCATCTTCCCAGGTCTTCTTCCCTTCAATCTTGATCTTTTCCGTCTGATAGGTGTTGGTGATGATAAAGCCCGCTTTTTGATCGCCGGTAATTGCGGAAACATAGCCCTTCATCGAGCCGACTTCCTTGACGGTATACTCGATCTCTCTTCCGTTTTCCGTCTTCAGCAAATCATCAAAATGCCCTGACCAACCATTTTCCGCATTCAGAACCAGGCTTCTGCCAGTGTCTTTCCCATCGGCCAAAAGCTGAATGGTGACGGATTCCGGACGCTTCTTGTCCCGGTTGTCCTCATCCACCCAACGCTTGGCAACAGAAACGGTCCTCTTAACCGGAACGACAACGACAGGCGGCGTTTTGGGCTTGTATTCGTTGGTAAATGTGGCCGTTTTCGCATAATTCTGAGCAAGAGATCGGTAATCGAATCCGTTCTCATTTTTTATCTCATTCTCATAAAATTCGTTGGCTTCATCCAAATTGTTGAAAATCAACATATTATTCAGTGCGGGGATGATATCAACAATTTTAACCTCTTTATTAGAAATAAAAGAAGATCCTTCAGCTTGTCTCTCTTTCAAGAGATATCGAAAAACCGGATAAATGTCTATCCCATTATCATCAGTGTAATTACTAGAGGATTCACCCGATTCCCAGTCAACCGTTGAGTCCACAATATCTTTTAATTTTTCAATCATATTGTAGTACTCATGGGGCAGTAAAAGACCCTTGGACAAGGAAATATAATTCCCCGAGGCGTCCTTTTCCTGGTGAGTGATTAGCGGTTTCTTATAGGTGTAGGGGAAATAATGCACGGCTTGATTATATTTCAATTTGAATTGTTCTGAATAGCTGAAGCTATCAAAGTCATACTCCCAAAGGCATTGACCGCCCTCCTCAAAACTTCCCGGACTCTCCTCATTCGGATCAACAAAGAAAGGGAGTTTCCATGCAATGGTGTCTTCCGGCCAAGTGCCGCTTTTTTCATCTTCTTTTCTTTGAGCCAATTCAGCATCGGTTGGTTTTCGAGCAATGGCGGTTTGTCCCCGATCGCTGGAGGTCATCATTCCCCAATCATATTTAAGAATATGGTCAATCACCTCTTCTCCAAGCTTTTCATTTCCAAATCTCTGATCAATAAGATCGGTGAGAACGGGGTCATAGACATCACTCTCACGAAAACTCACATGGCTGAAAGGAATAAAGAAGGCACCATCACGCAATTTCCCTTCATTGATCCGATAAGCCCTATCCCGGTCCTCATCGGTAAAAGTGTTACCAATTCCATACTTTGCTTCTTTTTCCTTGGCCTCTTTTTCGATTGCCGAGACGGTCCAAAGGTCAAAATCAAAATCCGCATTAGGAATTGCTTTTCGATCAGAGGCATTCCTCATATCGATTTTTTTCTCGTACACAAAATTAGCCGTGAAAAAATCAGGAACCCCTACATTGTTTACCATCAAATCTGCCTTAACCTCAGGTTCTGCCAACGGCGTAACAGCCAGCAGGCAGGCCAGGACCAGGGATAGGATCATTCCCGGCACTTTCCGAAACTTAGACTTTGACATGACACACTCCTTTGTTTTCCGTTTCCGCCCATAAGGGCATTCTCTACTTTCTTCAGAATGATTGTTCAAAAAATGCTTCAAAAATATAGAATAATACTTAGTTTATCATAAACGAGAAATCCTGGAGTGTAAACCTTTTCGCTTTGAGAAAAAAATCGATAACGAAGGATGAACATAAACTGAAAGAAAAACCGATGGTGACCAAAATCACCATCGGTCTCTCTTCTTTAATCAAATGACTCACTGGATTACTTTTCTCATGGATCGGGCCACATATCCGGTCAAAGCCACAA
>NZ_HE978586.1:204081-206330 GCF_000311985.1 Kallipyga massiliensis ph2
GACTTCCGATGTATAATTCTCCACCGGATCCTCAGCGATGGTGTAGGTGATTTCCTTCCCCTTCTCATACTTGGGCAGGTCGGTAAAGGTCCACTTCCACCCCTCTTTTTCGGTGACCTTCCGGCTTTCCTTTTCCACCCCATTAGCAAGAAGACGGATGGTGATGGATTCCGGACGCTTGCCGTCCACATTGTCCCCATCATCCCAGGTCTTCTTCCCTTCAATCTTGATCTTTTCCGTCTTATAGGTATTGGTGACCGTGAAGCCCTGGCTTTGGTTGCCGGTGATAGCCGCCTCATAGCCCTTCATGGAACCCACTTCCCTGATGGTATATTGGATCTCCCTTCCGTTCTCCATCTTCAGCAGATCACCAAAATACCCGGACCACCCATTCTCCGCATTCAGGACCAGGCTTTTCCCGGTCTCCTTCCCATTGGCCAAAAGCTGAATAGTGACGGATTCCGGACGTTTGTTATCCCGGTTATCCTCATCCACCCAACGCTTGGCAACAGAGATGGTCCTCTTGACCGGCACGACAACGACAGGCGGGGTTTTGGGCTTGTATTCGTTGGTGAATGAAATTCGTTTAGAGGGATCTTCTTTGAGCTCAAAAATATTATAGATTCTTGAATTCTTTTGTGCTGCCTGGCTATAAAATGTATTTGCATCTCCAATACTATTAAACATATATAAGGTATGGGCTTCAGGGATGAAGTCAACGATCTTCATATCATTATTGGTTACAAAGGGAGAATTCTCCTGGCTCTTTTCTTTTAATAAATAACGATAGATGACGTAGAGTTCCTTAGAATCGGCATCTTTTTCCATATCAAAGGATCTGGTTCCATCCACTGTTTGTCCACCAAATTTTTTTTCAAATTCTTCTGAATTCGTTTTGTACAAGAATTCAACCATATCCATGTACTCATGAGGTAGTAATAGTCCCTTAGATAAAGAAATATAGTTTCCGGTAGTTTTATCTACTTCTTGATGGGTAATCAGTGGTTTCCGATACGTATAAGGGAAAAAATCACGTTGTTGGGAACTACTTAGTCCTTTTTCTACTGTATATCTAAAAACTTTAAATCTATACTCGTCAAAATTTTGATCTCCATACTCATAGCTTCCGGGATTTATCTCCCCTTCTTTCGGAATCCGTAAGAGTTGCCAGACAATAGTGTCATCCGGCCATCCTTGGTCGTAACCTTCTTCCCTATCCTTCCGCCTCTGCTCCAGCTCCTCAGGAGTTGGTTGCCTGCCTATTGTTATTCGTGAACGATCGGATGACCACATCTCACCCCAGTCATATTTCAGGGTATGGTCAATTACCTGCTCTCCAAGATCATTAACAATATCTCTATTGTCCATAAGCTTGGTTAAATGAGCATCAAAAATGTCCGTATCCTTAAAACTGACACGGCTGAACAGCATGGAGTCCTCGCCATTTTCCAAGAATCCTGCTCGAATGATTTGTCCGCTATTCCCATCGTCCTCATAGATATAGGATTGACCAATCCCATATTCGGATTCCTTTTCGGAAGGAATCCGGACGAGCTCGAATTCGAAATCCGCATTGGGAATGGTCTTCTGGTCAGGGGCATTCCTCATATCAATTTTTTTCTCATACATAAAATTTGCCATGAAGTTATGGTAAATCTTTACGCCACTTTCAAACCTGTATGCCGAAGCCTCCGGCTCTGCCAGCGGCATAATGGCTAACACACATGCCAAGACCAGGGACAAAATCATTCCTGGCACTTTCCGAAACTTTGACGTTGACATTACTCGCTCCTTTTGTTTTTGCATTCCCGCCAACTTAGGTCGTATCCACTCTTGAAACCTATTTGTTCAATAAATTATTCAATAGTGAAAATATATACATGATTAATCATAAGCTATAAAAATCAAAGTGTAAACCCTTTTGAACTACCCACATACTCAATTGTTTTTTATCTAATGATAATCTTCCTTCCTCGTTTTTGGTGACATTTTGACTGTCATTTTGGGTGACATTTTGAGTGTCATAAATGAAATTTCTTAAGGATGTCGTAAAAAAAGATTCCATAATTTAAAGTTTGACTTAAGTTCTTCCCTGTAATTATCCATTGCTTTATAGGCCTCAATAATCTTTCTAAGAAATAGAAAAACCGATAGTGTCCAAAATCACCATCGGTCTCTCTTCTTTAATCAAATGACTCACTGGATTACTTTTCTCATGGATCGGGCCACATATCCGGTCAAAGCCACCA
>NZ_HE978586.1:206982-299334 GCF_000311985.1 Kallipyga massiliensis ph2
AAAAGGGATCCTGAGGTCAGGAAGATCATGCGGGAGCCGGAAAAAAGGGCCTGGCGGAAAGAGTTGGCCCCCTCCCTCTCCTCCTTGGGCAGGACCCGGAGGGAGATGGGGATGAAGAGGGCCGACTCATATTGTCCGGCCAGGTCAGAGACCAGGTTGATGGCCGAAACCGCCATAGCCACCCAAAAAGCCACAGGGAAGGACATCAGGTGGAAGACCCCCAGATAGAGGACCGCCCGCAATAATTGGGTGACCAGGATGGCTCCGAGCTTATTTTCGGTTTGGTCGGCCCGATCCCCGCTGACCATATTGGTGATCATAGGGACCATCTCCGTCAAGGTGATGACGGACATGGCCAGGGTCGTCTGGGGAATATCCAACACATACCTCATCATGACCAAATAGAAAAGCGAATCGCCGAAATTGGAGATGAGGTCCGACAGGGTCAGGGCCATAAATAACTTATTCGAGAATAATTGTCTCATAGTAAGTCTCCTTGCTTCATTGATATGCAAGAAGTATAGCATGGAAAAAAAACCGCCCATAGGGTCTGGTGGTTGTAGGCGGAAGAAATGTGGTTGAGTAAATCAACTGCAGGTTGTAGAGTTTGGCAACTTTAGGTGTGGCTGGTCAAGCAGTTTTAGACACTGCTTTCACTTTTTAGTGATATTGTCGCCACCCTTGACGGCGGTGGCTCCAGCCTCGGGCTCTGAACTCAACGCCTTGTCTCCTCCTTTTCCCTTGATTCAGCCAATTGAGGGGGCTAACGGAAGCCCCCCTCTTCCCCGATTCCGCCAATTGAGGAGGCTAACGATGGCCCCCTTGTCCTCTAATTCTGCCAAATGAGGGGGCTAATGGAAGCCCCCCTGTCCCTTGATCCCGCCAATTGAGGGGGCTAATGACAGTCCCCCCTGTCCCCCGATTCCGACAATTGAGGGGGCTAATGGAAGCCCTCCTGTTCCCCGATTCCGCCAATTAAGGGGGCTAATGATGGCCCCCCTGTTCCCCGATTCCAACAATTAAGGAGGCTCCGCTTGGCCGCCCTATCCCCGGATTCCGACAATTAAGGGGGCTCCACATGGCCGCACTGCGCCCGCAGCCCCCCTCCACGCCGCCCCTTCTCCCCCACATGGCAAATAAAAAGGCACCCCCGCCCAAGCGCATACAAATTCCGGAGGAATTTGTCTAAGCGCGGGCGGGGAGTGCTTTTTAAAAGACGGTTGATTCGCCTTTATAGACGATCCCTGTGGCGGCATCCACGGTGACGGTTTCGCCTTCTTGGATGGACCGGGTGGCATTGTGGGCCCCGATGATAGTGGGCTTGCCATAGTGGAGGCCGACGATGGCGGCGTGGGAGGTGAGGCCCCCTTCTTCCACGATGACGGCGGAAGCTTGGTTAATGTAGGGGATGAGGTCGGCGCCGGTGAAGCGGGCGACCAGGATGTCCCCTTCCTGGAAGCGTCCTTCCAGGTCCTTGGCGGTCGAGCCGAGGACGGCCTTGCCGATGACGGATTTCTTTCCGATCCCCTGGCCCATGACCAGGATGTTGCCAATGGTGTGGACCTTGATCATGTTGGTTTCGGACCCATAGCCGGAGGGGATGCCGGCGGTTAGGATGATTTGGTCGCCTTCCTTGACCAGCTGGGTCTTGAGGGCGGCATAGATGGACTGGTCGACCAGCTCATCCGTTGCCGGAGAATTGGGGGCCATCATGGGGGTGACGCCCCAGACCAGGGAGAGTTGGTGGTAGGTTTGGATATCCGGAGTGGCCGCAATAATGGGGATGATGGGCCGGTATTTGGAGATTTGCCGGGCGGTGAAGCCGGATGAGGTGGCGGCGACAATGGCCTGGCAGACGATCTGCTGGGCAATCATGACGGTGGACCGGGCGATGGCCGATGAGGTGTTAGGCGAGACCCATGAGGATCGGTCGGAGATGGAGTTGAGGAAGTCCGGGGACTTCTCCACCGTCTCGGCGATCTGCCTCATCTGGCGAACGGATTCCACCGGGTACTTGCCGGCGGCCGTTTCGCCCGACAGCATGATGGCATCGGACCCGTCCAGGATGGCATTGGCCACGTCGTTGACCTCAGCCCTGGTGGGTCGGGGGTTCCGGGACATGGAGTCCAGCATCTGGGTGGCGGTGATGACGGGCTTGCCGGCCGTGTTGGCCATCCGGATGATCTTCTTTTGGACGATGGGGACGTCCTGGGTGGGGATTTCCACGCCCAGGTCGCCTCGGGCTACCATGATTCCGTCACAGGAATGGAGGATCTCCTCCAGGTTTTCCACCCCCTGGGCGCTTTCGATTTTGGCCAGGATCTGGATGCCCGACCCGCCGTTGTCTTCCAGGACTCGGCGGATTTCAATGACGTCATCCGCCGAACGGATGAAGGAGGCGAAGATCATGTCCACGCCGGCCTCGATGCCGAAGAGGATATCCGCCTTATCCTGTTCCGTCATGGCCGGGAGCTTGACGTTGGTGCCGGGGACGTTGACTCCCTTATGGTCGGAGATTTCTCCGTAGTTTTGAGCCACACAGTGGATCTCGGTCCCCCCTTCCAGGGACTGGACCTGGAGTTCCACCAGGCCGTCGTCGACCAGGATCCGGGACCCCGGCTTGACGTCTTTAGGCAGGCCCTCATAAGTAATGGAGATGATGTCCTTGCTTCCTTCCACCTTCCGGGTCGTCAGAGTGATCTTGTCCCCCCGCTCCAGGTCGACAGCCTTGTGGTCTTTGAAGGTGCCCAGGCGGATCTCCGGGCCCTTGGTATCCAGGGCGATGGCCACTGGGACCTTCATCTCCTGGCGAAGTGTTTTAATGGTTTCGATTTTTTTTTGGTGCTCCTCATGGCTCCCGTGAGAAAAGTTCAGGCGGGCGACATTCATCCCCTCATTGATGAGGGAGCGGAGGATGTCAGGAGACTCCGAGGCGGGGCCTATGGTACATACCACTTTGGTGTTTTTCATAGGAACTCCTTTCTAGCTACTCACTCTCGTTGATGAAAAATTGGGACCATCCGGCATTAGCTGGACAGCATGCCGGTCAGTTCATAGATGGACTCATTGAAGACGTGGGGAACCCGGACTGCCTCCGAAATAGGCATGCGGAAAACCTCCTTGCCGTGGGACCCGATGGCCACTGCGGTCTCTCCGTCCAAGAGGGCCTGGACCGCCTCGCTTCCCATGACACAGGCCAATTTGGCGTCAGTGAAGGAGGGGGACCCGCCCCGCTGGACATGGCCCAGGATGGTGATTCGGGTGTCCACCCCGGTGGTTTCCCGGATGGTCTTCCCCATCTCATAGGGTTCCCCGACCCCCTCGGCCAGGACGATGATGTGGTGGCGCTTGCCCCGGAGCTTGCCCCGGAGGATCCGATCGGTGATCATCTGGATGTCGAAGTCATGTTCCGGGACGATGACGGACTCGGCCCCGCCGCCCAAACCGGCGTAAAGGGCGATGTCCCCGCAGTGGCGGCCCATGACCTGGACGATGACGGCCCGGGCGTGGGAAGCGGAGGTGTCGCGGAGCTTGCCGATGGATTCGATGACGGTCTCGACGGCCGTATGGAAACCGATGGTGAAGTCGGTGTAGCCCAGGTCATTGTCGATGGTGCAGGGAACCGCTGCCGTCATAATGCCCAGCTTGGACAGGGCTTCCGCCCCCTTCATAGACCCGTCTCCCCCCATGACGACCAAGCCGTCAATGCCGAAGCTCTTGAGGATGTTCCGGGCCTTTTCCTGGCCCTCCGGCTTGGTGAATTCTTCAGACCGGGCGGAACCCAGGATGGTCCCTCCCTTTTGGATAATATCCGCTACCGAGGAGACATTCATCTCATAGATATCTCCCCGCATGAGGCCCTCATAGCCAAAGCGGATCCCCTTGACCCGGACCCCCTTGCTGAGGGCCGTTCGGGCGATGGACCGGATGCAGGCATTCATTCCTGGAGCGTCTCCTCCAGAGGTGAGCATGGCAATGGTGCGCATTTGTCCTCCTTGATTTCCTTCTCTCTTCATCTCATCATTCCTCTTCTATTGTCCCTTATTTTTTGGAGAGTTCCCCTCCCCTACTGAACCACCACTCCGTCAGGGCCCAGGACCTCCCGGAGGGCCCGGACTAGGCCATCGGTCCCGTCCACAGAAAACCTGGGGTCCATGGCCACAGCCTGGTCCAGGTCGGAAAAGTAGATCATGACCGGGAGGTGACCGGGATGGGCTAGCAGGACCTCCTTGATCTTTCGGTAGCCGGTCTTGTCCCGGGAATCCATCTTGAGAAAGACCCGACTCTTGGTCATCGCTTCAGGTGGGTAGGCGTCATCCACAATAAGCTGGATCTTGTCATTTTGGTACTGGAGACGGCCCACAAAGAGGAGGGGGGCATCCGTCACCAGCAAGCCTTGGGTCTTCCGGTAAATCCGGGGGAAGACCACCCCTTCCATGACCCCGAAGAAGTCTTCAAACTGGACGAAGCACATCTTCTCCCCCTTCTTGGTCACCAGGTCCCGCCGGCCCCGAAGGATGCCGGCCATCTTGACAAAGCGGCCGTCCAAACTCTGGACCCGGTCCTCCTGGAGGACCTCCTCCATAGAAAAGGTCACATGGGGGGCAAAGATATCTTTATAGGGAGAAAGGGGATGGTCAGTTAAGTAAATGCCCAATACTTCTTTTTCATACCCCAAAAGCTGGTCTTTCGCATATTCCTTAATTTGTTCTTCCTCGGCCAGTGCCAGGTCCATCTCCTCAAAGAGAGAAACCTGACCAGCCAGGTTCCGCCGGCGGGAACCGACAACCGCATCCAGGGTCGTCTCCAGGTCCACCATGAGCTGGGACCGGTGACGGCCGAAGTCGTCCATGGCCCCGGCCTTGATCAGGCCCTCGACAGCCTTCCGGTTCATGGCATTTTTGTCCACAGCCAGGACCCGCCGGAGGTAGTCGTCCAGGTCGGTATAAGTCCTGCCGTCCCGGATCCTTCCCTCCACTGTGGCATCCACCAGGGCCTTGCCCACCCCCTTGATGGCCAGGAGGCCGAAGCGGATCTTCCCTTCTTCAGCGGTAAAGGGACCCATGGAATAGTTGACGTTGGGACCCAGGATCCCGATCCCCATCCGCTGGCTTTCCCGGAGGTAGAGGGCCATTTTATCATAATCCCCCATGACGGAGGTTAAAAGAGCCACCATATATTCCGTAGGATGGTAGTACTTGAGGTGGGCGGTCTGCATGGCCACATAGGCATAGGCCACGGAGTGGGATTTGTTGAAAGCGTATTTGGCGAACTCAATCATCTGGTCGTAGATTTGGTTAGCGATGTCGGCCGGGATCCCCTGGCGGACGCAGCCGGGGACAGGATCCCCCTCCGCCAGGCTCGCCCCCTCCCCATCCAGGTTTCCATAGATGAAGGTCTTCCGGTTCTCCTCCATGACGGCCATCTTCTTCTTGGACATGGCCCGGCGGAGGTTATCGGCCCCGCCCAGGGAGTAGCCGGCCAGCTGCTGGACCACCTGCATGACCTGTTCCTGGTAGACGATGACCCCATAGGTCGACTTAAGGATGGGCTCCAGCTTGGGGTGGAGGTAGTGGACCTTGGCGGGGTCATGACGGGCAGCCACATACTGGGGGATGTTGTCCATGGGCCCCGGACGGAAGAGGGCGTTGGCTGCCACCAGGTCCTCGAAGCGGTCGGGTCGAAGTTCCCGGAGGAAGTTCCGCATCCCTGTGGATTCAAACTGGAAGATCCCAATGGTTTGGGCCCGGGCGAAGTCCTTGAGGACAGCGGGGTCCTGGAGCTCGATGGCATCGATGTCGATAACCTCACCGGTCCCGGCCTCCACCATCTCCAGGGTATCCCGGATGACGGTCAGGTTCCGGAGGCCCAGGAAGTCCATCTTCAGAAGGCCCAGCTTCTCCAGCTCGGTCATGTTGTACTGGGTGGTCACCTGGTCCTTGGACCGGGAGAGGGGGACGAAGTGGTCGACCGCCTCCCCGGCGATGAGGACGCCGGCCGCATGGGTGGAGGTGTGGCGGGGGGTTCCCTCCAATTCCCGGGCCAGGTCGATGAGCCGGTGGCTTTCGGGGTCCTCCTGGTAGATTTTCTTGAAATCGGGGTCCTCTTGGATAGCCTCGTTGAGAGTAATCTTCAGGGTGTCGGGGACGGCCTTGGCTACCCGGTCCACCCGGGACAGGGGGATATCCATGACCCGGCCCACGTCTCGGATAGCGTTCTTGGCCGCCATGGTCCCAAAGGTAACGATCTGGGCGACGTGGTCTTCCCCATATTTTTCTTTGACATAGTCGATCACCTCATCCCGGCGGACGTAGTCGAAGTCAATGTCGATATCCGGCATGGAGACCCGGTCGGGGTTGAGGAAGCGTTCAAAAAGGAGGTCATACTTCAGGGGATCGATGTTGGTGATGGTGAGGGCGTAGGAGACGATGGAGCCCGCCGCCGACCCCCGGCCCGGCCCCACGGGGATCCCCCGGGACTTGGCATGGGCCACAAAGTCCCGGACGATGAGGAAGTAGTCCACATAGCCCATGGATTCGATGACATCCATCTCATGGCGGGCCCGGGCCTTGGCCTCTTCGTAGCGGGCTTTCCGCTCCGCCGGCCCCCGCCCATACCGGTCCTCAATTCCTTCCGTAACCAAGCGCTCAAAGTGGGCGATATTGGTCTCCCCGGTAGGGATATCGAAGTGGGGGAGGTGGAGCTGGTGGAAGATGATCTCCACCTGACAGCGGTCAGCAATCTTTTGGGTGTTTTCCAGGGCCCCTTCGTAGTCGCCGAAGAGGTCCTCCATTTCCTCATAGGACTTGACGTAAAAGTCATCCGAGGGGAACTTCATCCGGTCAGTCTGGGACAGGGTCTTCCCCGTCTGGATGCAGAGGAGGGCATCATGGGCTCGGGCATCCTCCCGCCGGAGGTAGTGGCAATCGTTGGTGGCCACCAGGGGAATCCCCGTTTCCCGGGAGATCTTGGCAAAGGTCCGGGCGATGAGGGCCTCCTCCCGGATCCCGTGGTCCTGGATCTCCAGGAAGAAATTTTCCTTGCCAAAAAGATCACGATAGTCCAAGGCCGTCTCCACCGCCTTTTCATAGGGAGAATCCAGGGCTCTCTGAGCGCACTCCCCCTGGATGCAAGCCGAGAGGGCGATCAGACCCTGGGCGTGGGCCCGGAGGACGGCTTTGTCCACATGGGGCCGACCATGGTGGTAGCCATGGATATAGCCTGAGGAGACGATTTTGATGAGGTTATGGTAGCCCTCATTGTTTTCCGCAAGGAGGACCAGGTGGTAGCGGTCCCGGCTGGAGAAGTCCGTTTGGTCTTCCGCCATATAGATCTCGCAGCCGATGATGGGTTTGATCCCCTTTTTTTGCGCCGCCTCGTAGAACTGGATAGCCCCGAACATATTGCCGTGGTCGGTGATGGCGACGGAATCCATGCCCTGGTCCAGGCAGAGGTCCATGAGGTCATCAATCTTGCAGAAGCCGTCCAGCAAGGAATAGGGGGTGTGCAGGTGTAGGTGGACAAACTTTCCCATTCCTTCCTCCTCTCAAAAAGGGGCCTTCATGGGCCCCCGTTCACTCTCTCTTCTTGGTCAGGTTCTTTTTTCCATTTCATGCTTGCAGTGGGGGCAGCGAACCTTGACCTTCCCCTTCCCCTTGGGCACGCGGAGCTCCTTGCCGCAAGAAGGGCAGGCAAAATAGCGGTAGCCCCCATCGCCGAAAAGCCGGCGCCGGTAGCGGGTCACCCCCTTGCGGAAGCCCATGGTTTTCCGGAGAAAGGCGGCATTTTCCCACGAACGCTTGTCAATATCCCGGGAAAGGGACCGGTAAAAGGCATAGATGGCCAGGGCCAGAGACAGGCCCGACAGGGCCCGGGACTTGAACAAAATGATATTCAAGAGGATGAGGATGATGGCAAAGCGGGTGATGAACTGGTTAAGGGGGTCACCGATATAGCGACCCGCCATCCATTGGCGGAATTTTTCCTTCAAAGTGATTCCTTCTCTCTAGGTCTTTTTCAAGTAGGGCTAGTCGGCCAGGGCAGGCAGGATTTCGGAGATGTCCCCATGGAGGACATAGTCGGCCCGGCTGTCAGCCGGAGTGGCTTCCCGGTTGATGAGGATCATCCGGTCTCCTCGATAATAATTCAATAGACCTGCTGCCGGGTAGACCACCAGGGAAGTGCCTCCAACGATAAAGGTGTCGCAGGAAGCGATAGCCTCAATGGCCTGGCTGAAGGCGACTTGGGGGAGGGCCTCCCCATAAAGGGTGACGGCTGCCCGGACGTCATGACCACAGCGTGGGCAGGGATAGCGTCCCTTGCCGGCCATGAAGTCCTCGGTAGGAACTTGGTAGCCACAATGGGGGCAGTAGATGTCGTGCATATTTCCATGGACCTCATAGAACTTCCGGGAACCGGCCCGCTGGTGGAGGCCATCGATGTTCTGGGTGATGACGGCGGAGAGCTTGCCCTCCTTCTCCCACTTGGCCAGCTGGAGGTGGGCTCCCGAAGGGGGAACCTGGTAGGATTGGTAGCATTCCCGGGTGAAGTCGGCGAAACCGTCCGGGTCATCCATGCAGAACTCATGGGAGAAATAGTATTCCGGCGGATAGGGCCGGTTGGTCTTTTGGTGGTAGAGGCCATTGGGGGAACGGAAGTCCGGGATTCCGGAGGCCGTGGAGACCCCGGCCCCGCCAAAGAAGACCATGTTTTGCGACTCTTTAATGATGGCCTTGACTTCTTCAAGTGTGGATTCTTTTCCCTTCATCAGCAATCCTCCTTTGTCACGATGGCGATGCCGGCGGAAGCCCCGATCCGGTCCGCCCCGGCCTCAATCATAGCCAGGGCCTCTTCCCGGGTATGGATGCCCCCGGAGGCCTTGACCTTGGCCTGGTCGCCCACCGTCTCTTTCATCAGGCGGACATCTTCCGTCCGGGCTCCGCCGGTGGAAAATCCGGTCGAGGTCTTGACGAAGTCCGCCCCGGCCCGGAGGGCCGCCCGACAGACTTCCACCTTTTCAGGATCGGTCAGGAGACAGGTCTCGATGATGACCTTGAGGGCCTTATCCCCGCATGCCTCCTTCAGAGCTCGGATTTCCTCCTCTACATAGGCCCACTCTCCCGACTTGACCTTGCCGATGTTGATGACCATGTCGATTTCATCCGCCCCGTCTTGGAGGGCCTGGCGGGTCTCAAAGACCTTGGCCGGGGTGGACATAGCCCCCAGGGGAAAGCCCACCACGGAGCAGGTCAGGACGTCCGACCCCTGAAGTCGGTCATGGACCCGGGCGACGTTGGCGGAGTTGACGCAGCAGGACCGGAAGCCGTATTCCACGGCCTCCCGGCAGAGGCGGTCAATGGCCTCATCATCGGCATCGGGCTTGAGAAGGGTATGGTCGATATATTTAGCGAGGTCCGGCTTGGACACCTTAGTTTTCATAGCCGGGCTTTCCCAGGAGTTTGAACATGTTGGCCTTGTAGAATTCCACGCCGGGCTGGTTGAAGGGGTTGACCCCCAGCATATAGCCGGAAACCCCGACCGCCACCTCAAAGAAGTAGATGAGCTGGCCCATGACTTCCGGCGTCCACTCCTCCAGCTCCAAGTAGATATTGGGCACCTGGCCATCCACATGGGCCTGGAGGGTACCCAGCATGGCATTGCGGTTGATCTCATGGAGGTCGCGACCGGCCAGGTAGTTGAGCATATCGTCATTATCAGCATCGGAAGGAATGAGTACTTCCTTCCCCGCCTTTTTAATCCAGAGGACGGTTTCAAAATGGATCCGTGGCCCCTCCTGGATCCATTGGCCCAGGGAGTGGAGGTCGGTGGTATTCATGACAGAAGCCGGGAAGAGGCCCTTGCTCTCCTTGCCTTCAGATTCTCCGTAAAGCTGCTTCCACCATTCCTGGAAATACTTGAGGAAGGGCTCATAGGCCACCAGGATTTCCATGAACTTGCCCTGGTCGACCATGACATTTCGCATGGCAGCGTACTGAAGGGCGGGGTTCTTGTCGAAGTCTTCGTTCAGGTAAAGGTCCATCCCTTTTTGGGCTCCGGCCATGAGGGCATCGATGTCAATCCCGGCGACGGCGATGGGAAGGAGGCCAACGGCAGTAAGAACGGTGAAGCGGCCACCCACATCATCCGGAACGACAAATTCTTCATAGCCACTCTGGTCGGCCAGGTTTTTCAGGGCTCCCTTGGCCCGGTCGGTGGTGACAAAGATTCGGTCCTTCAAGCCTTCCTTCCCCACCTTTTCTTCCAGGAGGTCCCGGAAGAGGCGGAAGGCCAAACCGGGTTCAGTCGTGGTCCCGGACTTGGAAATGACATTGATGGAGAAGTCCTTGTCTTTCAAATAGTCCAAAAGCTGGGCGGTGACTTCCGTCGACATGTGGTTACCGGCGTAGACCACCTGGACCTTGCCGGTCTCATAGATGGGCGAAAAGGCCTCCACGACGGCCCGGGCGCCCAGGTAGGACCCTCCGATGCCGATGACGACCAGAACCTGGGAGTGGCCCTGGATCTTCTTGGCGGCTTCCTTGATCCGCCGGTATTCCTCTTTATCGTACTCCCGGGGGAGCTTAATCCATCCGGTGAAGTCGGACCCTTCCCCTTCTCCCTTCACCAGGGTCCGGAGTGCCTCCTGGGCTAGGGTCTTTTTTTCTTGAAATTCCCGGTCAAATCCTGCATTTGAAAAATCAATCTTCATGGGTCCTCCTTGGTTTTTTCAGTCGGGACGCTAGCCTGCCCCCCGGCCTCTTCATGGAAAAAAATTCAATCCCTCAGTCCAGGCAGTCCACCTGGAGGAGGGCAATATCATCCTTTTGGCTTCCTGACCGGAAGTCATCAATGGTTTGAGCAATGGTATCCAACATGGAAAGTCCGGACTTACGGACCAGGTCCATGAGTCGGTCTGCCCCAAAGGCCTGACCCTCATCGTTCATGGTTTCCGTTGCTCCGTCAGTATAAAAGAGGAAGCGATCATTGGTCTGGTAAACCAGCCTGTGCTGTTGGTAGCGGTGTTGGTCGAATAGGGGGGAGATGAACATACCCCGGGCCTGAATTTCCTCCACCCGGTCTCCCCTCTTGAGTAGAGGGAAGGCGTTGTGGCCGGCATTGGCATAGGTCATGGTGTGGTTCTGGGTGTCGAATAAGGCATAAAAAATGGTGAAATACTGGTCATCGGAGATGGAGATCTCGGTAAAGCGACTTTTGAGCGAGTCCAAGACTTTGCCGGGTTGGCGAATTTTTTCTTCTTTTAGAATGGACCGCATGGCCTGGCGAACGAACATGGTTAGGATGGAGGCCGAGATCCCGTGGCCCACCACATCGGAAATATAAAGGGCGATCTTGCCCTGGCCCAAGGGGACCAGGTCGAAGAAGTCGCCGGAAAGCTCATTGTTGGGATAGTAGCGGTAGTTGAAGCGGAGGGGGCCATAGGCGGTCAAAGAAGGCAGCATATCCTCCTGGAGAGACCGGGCAAAGTTCATCTCCCGGGAGATCCGGAGCTGGTCCCCGTAAAGCTGGCTGGTGAATTGGGACTGGCTGGTGATGTCCCGAAAGACCTGGACCACCTGGACCACCTCTTCCCCGTCCATCACGGGCGAGCAAGTCAAGGAATAGACAGTCGGCCCGATGCAGAGCTCAGTCCGGTAAGCATGGCCATCCCGGAAGACCCGCTCGGCATTAACCAGGGGGAAAGATTTGACCAGCATGGGATCTTGGGCTAACTCAAGGACCATGGCCCGGTTTTCATAGACCACATCAAGGTCCCGGTTTACTACTCGGATGGCATCTTCCATGGCATCCAACCATTGAAAGGCGGAAGTGTCCCTTGTCTTTGTCCATTGAACCTGGTTTCTCCCTTGATTTTTCCCCATGGAGGCCCTCCTCCCTGTCAAAATTTTCCTTGGCACGATCCTTATTATTTTACCATAGATTGAATAGCGAATTGTAGGCCCTATTCCTAGCGGAAGAGACCGGGGTCAGGACCATGAAACTGGTAATAGGTGGTTTCCAGACCCCCGTTAAAGAGCTTCCGCCGCCTATCGGCCTCCCTCCCCATCCATTCTTCCAGGTCTTTGGAGGGGGTGATGATGAAGTGGGACCAGGTCCGGAGCCGGCCATGGATCTGGGCATAGGTCCGGAGGAGGGCTTCCGCCTCCCGGTCCTCCTCCAGCCGCTTTCCATAGGGTGGGTTGGAGATAACAATGCCGAAATTTTCCCGGAGATTGGCCTCCTCCATTTTTTTGGGGACGAAGGTGATGTCTTCCTTGACCCCGGCCAGGTCGGCATTCTTGACGGCCTTGAGGATGACGCTTTCGTCAATATCAAAGCCCATGAGGTCCAGTTTTTGGTCCAGGTCGATCCGAGCCATCCGGTCCCGGCGGATTTCCTTGAAGACATCAGGCCCCACCCAGGGCCAGGCCATGGCGAGGAAGTCCCGGTCCAGGCCGGGGTCAATCCTCCGGGCCATCCGAGCTGCCTCAATCAGGATGGTTCCGGACCCACAGAAGGGGTCAAAGAGGGGGCGGTCCGGGGTCCAGTAGGAGAGCTTGACCAGACCGGCCGCCAGGGTTTCTTTCAGAGGGGCCGGCCCCTTTTCCTTCCGGTAACCCCGCTTGAAAAGTCCCTCTCCGGTTGTATCCAGGAGAACCTGGCAGAGGTCTTTTCGGATACGAACCTCCACCGGGAATAGGGTCCCTTCTTCGGAAAAAACGTCCCGGTAGTAGGTCTCCTTGAGCTTTTCCACAATCGCCTTCTTGGCGATGGACTGGATGTCAGAAGGAGAGGCCAGTTTGGATTTCACGGTATGGGCCGTGACCGGAAAGCGAGCATCTTCCGGGAGGATCTCTCCCCAGGGAATCCAGTAAATCCGGTCAAAGAGGCTGTCGAAGTCCCGGCTGGAGAAGCGGACCACTTCCACCTCCACCCGGTCTGCTACGGTCAAGGCAATATTGGCCAGGGCAATCTCCCGGGCCCCTCCCTCGAAGAGAACATGGCCCTCCTCCACCCGGACTCCTTCAAAGCCCAAGTCTTCGCATTCCTTCTTCACCACGGCCTCCAGGCCGAATGCTGCCGTGGCGTGGATGGTCCACCGGTCTTTCATCCCCCCTCCTCTCTTTCCATCTCTCCTAGTTCTTCGTCAATTCTTCTTCCCATTTTACCACAGGAAAAGAAGACCCCGGCAGGCATCCGCCTACCGGGGTCTCGGGGATTATTCAGTAAATTTCCATCTTTCGATGGGGAATAACAATGTCTCTCTCGTTCAATAAACTATTTGTTGGCTTCGGCCTTGGCTTGGAGATGGGGCTTGTGGCCGGTGATGGAGTCGACCAGGATGGCGATAGCGCCGTCGCCGGTAACGTTGCAGGCTGTCCCGAAGGAGTCCTGAGCAATGTACAGGGCAATCATCAGAGTCAGCATGTTTTCGTTAAATCCAAGCATGGACTGGAGAACGCCGAGAGCAGCCATAACCGCACCACCGGGAACACCAGGAGCAGCAACCATGGTAACACCGAGCATGAGGATGAAGGGGAACATATGACCGAAGGTCACGTCCCAACCGTTCAGCATCATAACGGCCATGGCGCAGGAAGTCAGGGTGATGGTGGATCCGGCCAGGTGGATGGTGGCGCAAAGAGGAATGACGAAGTCGGCAATTTGCGGAGTAACGTCATTGTTCTTTGTACACTGGAGAGTAACAGGGATAGTGGCCGCAGAGGACTGGGTCCCGATAGCGGTCATATAGGCCGGGATCATGTTTTTCAGAGCGGAGATCGGATTGATTTTTGCGGAAGATCCGGCGATGGAGTACTGGATAAGGAGCATGATCCAGTGCATAATGATGATGATCAGGAATACAACCGCGAAAACCTTCATGATCTGAGCAACCGTTCCTGCATAAGCCATGTTGGCAAAAATACCAAAGATATGGAAGGGCAGGAGGGGGATGATGATGGCAGAGATGAGACGGCTGACGATGTCAGCAAAGCCGTCAAAGATGGACTTGAGACCTTCATGACGGATAACGGCAATGCCGAGACCCATAATGAAAGCGAAAATCAGGGCAGTCATTACGCCCATGAGCGGAGGCATTTCAACAGTGAAATAGCCGGACAGCATGGTTTCTTCTGCATTTTGTGCATTGTCCATGATGATGGATCCCTTTTCCAGGAAATTGGGGAAAAGCAGGGAGTCAACACCATAAGCGAAGGAACCGGCAATGATGGTGGACGCATAAGCAATCCCGGCGGTGATGGCCAGGGATTTACCGGCACCCGCTCCAAGGTCAGCAATACCGGGAACGATAAAGCCGACGATGATCAGAGGGATGACGAAGTTCAGGAAGTTTCCGAAGATGGAGTTGAACGTTGCAGCAATCCGGACGGGAACTTCAAAGTTCATGGATTTGGTGATCAGACCGATAGCGATACCTGCTGCAATAGCAATGATCAGCTTTGGCAGAAGACCCCAGGATCTTTTGTGTTCATGTTTGTTGGTTTCTTGATTAGCCATAAGTAGTTACGTTCCGAGGAACGCCCTCCCTTGCTAGGTTAAGAATAAATAGGAATAATGGACTATTTAATTTTTACTGAATATCCCGCAGCATCTAAAGCATCGAGCAGCTTGTGGGCATGCTCGCCATCGATCGTTTCCAGGCTGAAGGTGACCATGGCCGTCTGGACTTCCGTTTCCGTGGTTCCTCTGTGATGTTCAATATCCAGGATGTTGACCTTGTTATCGGCCATGATCTGGAGAACCTTGAGGAGGTTGCCGGAGGCGTCGGGCAGCTTGATGGAGATAATGAGCTGGCGACCAACGTAGTGGAGTCCGCGGTTGATGGTCCGCTGAAGCTGGTTGATGTCGACATTTCCGCCGGAAACCACACATACGGTGTTCAAGGAGGTGTCGATCTTTTTAAACAAATAGGCAGCAACGGTGGTTGCACCGGCTCCCTCTGCAACGGTTTTCTGGTCTTCCATCAGTCTGACAATGGCAGCAGCGATTTCATCTTCGTTGACGGTCACCATCTCATCCACATTCTTCTGGATGCACTTAAAGGTTTCCTGACCCGGTGTCAGAACATGAATGCCGTCAGCAATGGTTCCTTTGTTGGGGCTGGTTACCCGGCTCCCCTTCTTAAAGGATTCCACCATAGCGGGGACGTTCTCGGATTGAACGCCGATGACCTTGACGGAAGGTTTCAGGGACTTAATGGCTGTTGCGACCCCGGAGATGAGTCCACCACCGCCGACGGGGACGACGACTTGTTCGACTTCATCCAACTGGTCCAGGATCTCCAGGCCGATGGTCCCTTGACCGGCCATGACATAGGGATCTTCAAAAGGATGGGCGAATGTATATCCCTTTTCCTTGGATAATCTCTCGGCTTCGGCCTGGGCATCGTCATAAACACCGGGCACCAAAACCACTTCGGCTCCGTAATTTTTGGTCGCTTGGACCTTCATCAGGGGGGCATCGGCCGGCATGCAGATGACCGACTTGATCCCCTGCTGAGTGGCCGAGTAGGCAATGCCTTGGGCATGGTTTCCGGCGGAGCAGGCGATGACGCCATGTGCCGCTTCTTCCTTGGTCAGGTGGGCAATTTTGTTAAAGGCTCCACGAATTTTAAAAGCACCGGTCAATTGGAGGTTTTCGGCTTTAATCCAAATGTGGTCTCCAATGGTCGGGGCCTTTTCCAGTGGGGTCTTGCGGGCTACGCCCTCTAACAGCTTTTGGGCTTCTTGAATCATTTCCAGATTGATCATTCTTGATCCTCTCTAGATCCGCAAAACTTGGATCATAATATCCAATTCCTAGTAATAAAGTAAGTATAAGGTTTTCATGAAAAAATAGCAAATCAAGATTTTTCCTGAAGACCCGGGCAGGGGACGATCGTCCCCTGCCCCATCTTTCAGGGACTCAAGCCTCCTGGTCAGGAGGCTTGAGCTTTATTTATAGGAACCTTTACGCTTCGGAAGCGGTTTCCGCCCCTTGGTTGATCTTATCCAGGTAAGCGGCATAGCGTTCCTTGGCCGCCTTCTCCGCTGCAGCATAGAGTTCATCAGCGAATTCAGGGAACTCTCTCTTCAGAGAGGCATAGCGGACCTCACCCTGGAGGAATTCCTGGAAGTCCCCGGTGGGTTCCTTGGAATCCATGACGAAGGGGTTCTTTCCTTCTTCAGCCAGTTCGGGGTTGAATCTCCACATATGCCAGTAGCCTGCTTCAACAGCCAGCTTCTCGCGCTCTTGGGTCTTACCCATGCCGCACTTGAGGCCGTGGTTGATGCACGGTGCATAACCGATAATCAGGGAAGGTCCATTGTAAGCTTCCGCTTCACGGATGGCCTTCAGGGTCTGCATATTGTTGGCACCCATGGCCACCTGGGCAACGTAGACATAGCCGTAGGAGGTCATCATGAGGCCCAGGTCCTTCTTCCGAACCTTTTTACCGGAGGCAGCAAACTTGGCCACGGCAGCAAGCGGGGTTGCCTTGGAGGACTGACCACCGGTGTTGGAGTAAACTTCGGTATCGAAGACCATGACGTTGATGTCTTCGCCGGAGGCCAGGACGTGGTCCAAACCGCCGAATCCGATATCGTAGGACCAACCGTCACCACCATAGATCCATACGGACTTCTGGGCCAGGTAGTCTTTCAGGGACAGGATCCGGTCGAGGAGGTCTTGTCCTTCCTTATTGTCAACGCCCTTTCCGGCTTCTTCAATAATCTTGTCAGCGACTTCTCTGGACTTGTCATAGTCCTTGCCCAGGTCGAGCCATTCCTTGAAGAGGTCATTGAGCGGAGAGTAGATGTCGAGTTCAATGAACTTGTTCATGTACTTGGTCAGGAGGCTATGGTTGGACTTCTGAGCCAGGGCCATTCCGTATCCGTATTCAGCGGCATCCTCAAAGAGGGAGTTGGCCCAAGCGGGACCGCGTCCTTCAGGATCCTTGCAGTAAGGCATGGAAGGTACGGAAGATCCCCAGATGGAGGAGCAGCCGGTGGCATTGGCGATGATCATGTGGTCACCATAGAGCTGGGTGATGAGCTTGGCATAGGGTGATTCGCCACAGCCGGCGCAGGCGCCGTTGAATTCCAGGTAGGGTTGACGGAACTGGGAGTTCTTGGGATTGTTGGGCTCAGCCAGGTTCCCCTTGTAGCCAACCACTTCATCCGCATAGGTCCAGTTTTCTTTCTGGGCCTCTCTCTGTGGACCGGCATCTTCCATGGTCAGGGCCTTTTCCTTGGCCGGGCAGATATCGGCGCAGTTTCCGCAGCCTAGGCAATCATAAGTGGCCACCTGGATCCGGTATTCATAGCCCTTGAAGTTCTTGCCATTGGCAGGGATGGTCTCGAAGCCCTCAGGCGCATTGGCCTTTTCTTCTTCGGTAAGGAGGAAGGGCCGGATGGTGCCGTGGGGGCAGACGTAAGAACAGGAGTTGCACTGGATGCAGTTCTCCGGGTGCCACTCAGGAACGTGGAGGGAGATGCCCCGCTTTTCAAAGCGAGAGGTCCCGGACATATAGGTTCCGTCATCATAGGGCAGGTAGGTGGAAACAGGCAGGTCGTCCTCTTTCAAGTTGATGATGGGACGAACCATCTTGGTGATGAATTCAGGCTCTTCGCCGTAGTCTTTCACAGTATCCTCAGCATCCTTCCAGGCTTCCGGAACTTCCACTTTGTGGAGTTCTTCCAGGGCCTTATCGACTGCCTTGTAGTTCATGTTGACGATATCTTCACCCTTGTGGCCATAGGAGTCAACGATGGACTTCTTCAGGTATTTGATGGAGTCGTCAATGGGAAGAACCTTGGAGAGGGCAAAGAAGGCGGTCTGGATGACCATGTTCACTCTCTGGCCTAATCCCACTTCTTCCGCAACCTTGGAAGCGTTGATGGTATAGAACTTGATGTTCTTCTTGGCGATGTCTCTCTTGAGCTGGCCGGGAAGTTTTTCTTCCAACTCTTCATCGGACCAAATGGTGTTCAAAAGGAAGGTCCCGCCATCTTTCAACTGCTTGACCAGGTCATAGGTTTCGACATAGGCCTGGGGTGAGCAGGAGATGAAGTCCGCTTCATCCAGGAGGTAAGCGGAATGGATGGGGTTGTCCGAGAAACGGAGGTGGGATTCGGTAAGACCATTGGACTTCTTGGCATCGTAGTCGAAGTAGCCCTGGACATACTTGTCGGTGTTATCGCCGATGATCTTAATGGCGGACTTGTTGGCACCAACGGTACCATCGCCGCCGACACCCCAGAACTTGCACCGCATGGTGGATTCGTCGCGGGCCACGAAGGAGGGATCCCACTCCAGTGAAGTGTGGGTCACATCGTCATGGATACCGACGGTGAAGTGGTTCTTGGGTTCTGCTTTTTCTGCATTGTCATAGACACCCTTGAACATGGCAGGGGTCGTATCTTTCTGACCCAAGCCGTAGCGTCCGCCGATGACCTTGATATCGAGTCCGGCTTCGGCAACCACCTGTTGGACATCCAGGTAGATGGGCTCTGCTACGGATCCTCTTTCCTTGGTCCGGTCCAGGGCCACGATGGTCTTGACCGTCTTGGGGAGCTTGGAGAGGAAGTGCTTGGCAGAGAAGGGACGGTAGAGATGGATCTTAATGACGCCGTACTTCTTGCCGGTTTTGTTGAGGACGCGGACGGTTTCTTCCATGGTGTCCGTACCGGATCCCATGAGGACGGTCACGATTTCCGCTTCGGGATCACCATAGTAGGTGAAAGGTGCATAGTCCGTGCCGATCTTTTCGTTGACCATGTTCATGTATTTTTCAACAATCTCAGGGAGCTTGTCGTAAGCGATGTTCTGGGCTTCCTGTCTCTGGAAGTAGCCGGATTTTTCGAAGACACCGCGTTCCACAGGACGCTCCGGGTTCAGGGACCGGTTCTTGAAGTCATCAACGGCATCCATGTCCAGCATGTCAGCCAGGTCCTTGTAATCCCAAACTTCGATCTTCTGGATTTCATGGGAGGTCCGGAAACCATCGAAGAAGTTCATGAAGGGGATACGGGCTTCAATAGCAGAAAGATGGGCAACGGGAGCCAGGTCCATGATTTCCTGAACCGAACCCTCGGCCAACATGCCGAGGCCGATCTGGCGGCAGGCCATGACGTCCTGGTGGTCACCATACATGTTGATGGTGGAGGTGGAGATGGAGCGGGCAGCCACGTGGACCACGCCGGGGAGACGTTCGCCAACCATCTTATAGAGGTTAGGAATCATCAGGAGAAGACCCTGGGATGCGGTGTAGGTGGTGGTTAATGCGCCGCCCTGGAGGGCGCCGTGGACGGAAGCGGAAGCACCCGCTTCGGATTGCATTTCGGTAACCGTAACCTGGTTGCCAAAGACATTCTCTCGCCCGTTTGCTGACCACTTGTCGATCAATTCAGGCATTGGGGATGATGGAGTAATGGGGTAAATGATGGCGTTGTCGCTATAGGCATAAGAGACGTGCGAGGCAGCCGTATTCCCATCCATCGATTTTCTAGGTCTAGCCATAATTTCTCCTCTCAAAATTCATTCAAAAGGGACATCCAAAATGAAGTCTTAGTCGATCGTTCCGGTGGCTTCAATTTCTACTTTTGCACCCTTGGGCAGCTTGGCCACCTGGACGCAGGACCGGGTCGGCAGGATTCCGGTGAAGAATGTCGCATAAACTTCGTTCATCGCAGTGAAGTCGTTGAGGTCCTGGAGGAAGACGGTGGTGTGAACCACTTTTTCCATGGAGGATCCGCCCTCTTCAAGGATGGCTTTGACGTTGGTTAAGGACTGCTTAGTTTGCTCTTCGATGGTGTCAGCCATTTCCCCGGTCTTGGGATTCAGGGGGATCTGACCGGAGGTCATCACCATGTTTCCTACCACCAACCCTTGGGAATAGGGGCCGATCGCTTGGGGGGCATTTTCCGTTGCAATTACTTTGGTCATCTTCTTCTCCTTTGTTTTCTGCGGTTAAAAAACAGCCGTGGGAACGTGTATTACCCTTTCAATGTTGGAAATATTTCATCCGCCTTCCCTATCTTGATGGAAGAAGATCTTGATAAAAGAAGCTTAATAAATATTTCTAAACATTGTAATTCTTTATCATGTTAAATCAAAAATGGACATTCGTCAACCGTTTTCCCCCATTTTCCCTGTAAAATTTTGGAAAAGATTATTAAAAAAGGAGCCTTCCTGAGATTTAACCTCTTCTCAAGAAGGCTCCTTTTCTTCTGCGTCAGAAGCCTTCCGGTGAATATGGACTTCTACACTGGATTCAATTGTTGGAAATAATTGGGTTTACTCGGAAGCCAGGGTCTGCTTCTTCTCTTCCACTTCGCTCTCCTTGCAATCATATTCGTAGTTCCAGGGATCTTTCTTGATTGCACCATCAGCATAGGGCACGAAGATCGAAAGGATCAGGAAAACAGCCAGAAGTAGGCAGTACCAAACATTAGGAATAATCTGTAAGGGGTTAAGGACCACGCCGGCCTTTTCAGAAGTTAAAGAGATTGCCAAAAGAACTTGGGCACCGTAGGGGATGATTCCCTGGAAGACGCAGGAGAAAGCATCCAAGAGAGAGGCTGACCGTCTGGGGTCAACTTTGAAGTCATTGGAGAGGTCCTTGGCAATCGGGCCGGAGATAATAATGGCAACCGTGTTGTTTGCCGCAGCCAGGTCAACCAGGGAAACCAGACCGCCGATGGACAGCTGGGCAGAGGCGGAAGATTTCACGCCGGAGGAGAGTTTACGGATGAGCCAGTCGAAACCGCCATCAGCCCGGCACATGGAAGCCAAACCGCCAACTAAGATGGAAAGAATGAAGATTTCCGCCATTCCCATCATTCCTTTGCCCATGGCACCGGTGAATTCGATGAAGCCGATGGCTCCAGTGGCAATGCCGATGATGCCGTTCAGGACAACGCCGCCGGCCAGAACAACAAAGACGTTCATACCGCATAATGCGGAGATGAGCACAAAAAGATACGGGATAATCTTAACAATGTTAAAATCAAATTTCTCAATCGCAGGAGTAGTCTCTGGACGACCAAAAACTAGAAGAAGGATCACGGTAATGATAGCTGCCGGAATAGCCATCTTGAAGTTCATCCGGAGCTTATCCTGCATCTCTACGCCTTGGGAACGAGTAGCTGCGATCGTCGTATCGGAAATGACGGAGAGATTATCACCAAACATCGCTCCGCCGAGAACGGCACCGACCATGAGGTAGACGTTCAGGTTGGAGGCAACGGCCAAGGGAACGGCGATAGGAACGACCGCTCCGATGGTTCCCATGGAGGTCCCCATGGCCAGGGAGAGGAAGGCGGAGATGATGAAGACACCGGCGACAAGGAACTGAGCCGGGATGTAGGTCAAGGCCAAATGGACCGTTGATTCAACACCGCCGATGGCATCGGCTGACGCGGAAAAGGCCCCGGCCAGGAGGTAGATCAGGCACATGATCATAATATCCGTATCGCCCATGCCGGCGACCAGGTTGTTGAGCTTGCTGTTCATGTCTCCCTTATGCAGGAAGAAAGCGGAAAGAATACCGACCAGGCAGGCGACTAAAATCGGGAACTGGTAGAAGGCCATTTCCACTCCCTGGCCGGAGAGATAAATACCAATACCTAGATACAAACCAACAAAAATTAAAAAGGGGAGTAGAGAAACGCCTGAGCTTCTCTGCGGTTGATTATCATTATTCATAAATTCCTCCTCTTAGGAGGTCTTCGCATCCGAAGACCCTATGTAGCTCTGACATAAGTCAATAAATTCTTTTTCGAGTTTGGTCACTCGGTGGTCCTTTGAAGCAATCCACCCGATCCGGATGATCCCTGAAGAAGATTCCAGGGGAACTGCCATCAGCTGATCATCCCCTCTCGACGAGATGACACCTGACCCGATGGTATAGGCTTGGTGGTCGGAAAGGATTTGATAGATCGTGTCCCTATCTGAAACCCGGATGATTTGCCGGGCGTTCGGGCGAATTCCCTCTTCTAAAAATGAATGGGCTGAGTCTGTCTGGGAGTAACAGATATATGGATAGGGCTGGAGGTCGTCTAGCGACAACTCCTTGGCTCCGGCCAGGGGATGGTCCTTGCTAAGAAAAACAGCATAGGCATAGGTTCCCAATTGGTGAAAGTCGAGGAAGCGGTCCCTCAGGTACTTTAAAATCTCCCGCTCGGTCTCCGTTGCCATGGAGATGATCCCGATGGAAGCCAGGCCGGACTCCACCTCGGAGATGGCCCCTTTGGTCGTGACTTCCCGGAGTTCGAAGTCATAGTCGCTATCCTCATACCGGGTGATGAGGTCAGAGAAGGCATCCACCACATGGACAAAATGCTGGGCGGAAACCCGGAGTCGGCTCTCCTTCTTTTTGGAGAAGGTCGAACGGATAGTCTCCAGTTCGAAAATGATGGACTTGGCCATTTCCGCCAGGTTCTCCCCTTCTTCCGTAAAGGCCACCCGCCGCTGGTTTCCGCGGAGGAGGATCTCAATCCCGAGTTCCTCCTCCAGGCTTTTAATGGCCTTGGAAATCGTCGGTTGGGTGACATAGCATTTGTTGGCAGCATCCACCATCGTATCCGATTGGTAGAGTACCAGCAGGTAGTAGAGCTGTTGGAGTCTCATCCCTCAAGTCCCCCATACATCATCTTGCGGCTTTTCTCTGTTAATTCGCCGCTTTTCTTCGCTTTAGAGCTGGTTGAGGGCCTGGTCGAGGTCAGCGATGATATCCTCAGGATCTTCCAGACCGACAGAAAGACGGATCAGGTTAACCGGGATTCCGGCCTTCTCCAATTCTTCAGGGGAGTAGGTGGAATGGGTCATGGAAGCCGCATGCTCGATCAGGGTTTCGCAGTCGCCCAATGAAACGGCCAGGGTGCAAATCTTAACGGAGTCCATCACCTTCTTGGCATCATCCAAGCCGCCCTTGACCATAAAGGAAATCATGGCGCCGGGGAGCTTCATCTGGCGGTCAGCCAATTCTTTCTGGTCGAAGGAATCCAGTCCCGGATAGATAACGCGCTCGACCTTGTCGTGCTTTTCAAGGAACTCAGCGACCTTCTGTGCATTGGCGCAGTGCTGGCGGACGCGGACACCCAGGGTCTTCATTCCGCGGATGATCAGGTAGGCCTGGAAGGGGGACATGACGGAACCGGTGCAGTCCTTGACGCCGACGAGTCGGACGGTAGCCATGTCTTCGGCAGAGCCCACAGCGAATCCGGCAATGACGTCTCCATGGCCGTTGAGGTACTTGGTGGCGGAGTGGACGACGATATCAGCGCCCAGTTCCAGAGGCTTCTGGCAGACCGGGGTGGCGAAGGTGTTGTCAACGACCACCCGGACGCCCTCTTTCTTGTGGGCGATGTCGGCGATGGCTTTGATGTCGGCCAGGCCGATGGTGGGGTTAACCGGCGTTTCTATGTAGACAATCTTCGTATTGTCCTTCATGGCCTTTTCCACATTCTTGGGGTCAGTGGTGTCGATGAAGGAAACTTCCACGCCCATCCGGGTCAGGCTCTCGTTCATCAAAGCGAAGGTGCAACCATAGAGAACTTCAGAGGCGATGATGTGGTCACCGGCAGAGAGGAAGGACCAAAGGGTGGAGGCGATAGCGCCCATACCGGAAGCGGTACCAACGGCATCTTCGGCTCCTTCAAGCAAGGCCACTTTCTTTTCAGCATTTGCGACGGTGGGATTGCCGAGACGACCATAGATGTAGCCGTCTTCTTTTCCGGCAAAGCGGTTACCGCCCTGATTGCAGTTGTCGAAGATAAAGGTTGAGGTTTGATAAATCGGGGTGGCCAGTGCCCCATATTTATTCGGCTCATACCCGCCGTGTACTGCAATCGTGTCAAGTTTCAGGTTCTTTTTTTCCATGACAACTCCTTTCTTAGAAGCTTTCTCCTGCACCCCATAAGAGGGCACAATTTTCAATTCAAAGAAAATAAACGTTTCCTCTTCGACAAAGTCCCATGCCTATTACCGATAAGCAACTGACTATCCTTTTTTTCCATCTTCAAAGATAAGTCAATTTATAGGCCTGGGAACATTTACCTACCGTCATCGTATCATAAACTAGGTGAGAAAACGTTTCTAATTTCTCATAGTTGCTATTCCTTTTTGGAATAGTATAGATCAAATACCATTGAAATACCATAATAAAAGGAATGATAAAAAGAAAAAACCGGCAGGAATTACTCCTGCCAGTTGATCATATTTAAGTAACGATAGACGGTAGCGACTGAACAGTCCAGCTTTTCGGCCACAAAATTAACCGCCCCCTTCATCCGGAACATTCCACGGGCATCCAGCTGCCTGGTCACCTCCAGCCGGTCTTCTTGCTTCATATAACCGATGGGAATAGGGTTCCCTTTAATCACATCCTCGAAGATATTGACCATGAGCTCGTCGATATTGGAGTGGAACTCTTCAACCCCACCCTCTTGGTTGACCTGGTCGAAGGTCTGGCCCAGGTTGACCCGATCACTTGCCGTCGGATTGACCCAATCCTTGGGATGGATGATCTTTTGCAAGCGGTCGAATTCCTCCAGGAAGCGGGCATCCGTGAAATTGATGCAGAGGAGGGCAACCAGATCTCCCTCGTCATCCTTAATAAAGAATGACGAAGACCGATAATGGTCATTCCCCCGACGACCCTGGTAGTTGACATAATAGTCCCGGCTCTTATACATCTTCTCCTGGATGATCCGGAGGCCCAGCTCTGTGATCGGGGACCCCACTCCCCTGCCGGATAATGGATTGGCAATGGCCACCACGGAATTGGGGAGCTTGGACACGTCATGGAGAAGGATCTCATAGTCGGGCCCCAGGAATTTTCCCAGGAAGTCCACCAGGACCTTATACGCACTCAGGTCATAGGCTTCCTTCCTCCCTCCCCCATTCTCCTGGGCAGCCCGGAGCTTGCGGATGACCTCCGGGGCCAGGTCATTTTCCAAGGCAGGCTTTTCAGCCGGCTCATTTCGCTTGCTTTTTCCTTGACTATCCTGCTTGCTTAAATTCTCTTCTGTCATTGTTTTATCCTTTATGTATGTGAAATATAAAAAATTCTCATAATTTCTATGTATAAGAATTGTAGCATAAAATCATCCACATATCGAAATCCCTTCCGAAAAATTTGGCCTCTTTCCCTCTTTCTTTTACAATGGAGGAAGTAAATTGTCCAGGGAGAGGATTTTCCGGATATCCCTTGAAGGAGTTACTTATGCCTATAAATAAGAAAAATGAAAAGCCAGAGACGTCAATCCGACTTTTCGATAAAACCACCCTAAAATTTATCCTGGTCGGGATTATCAATACTCTTTTCGGAACCGGGGTCATGTTCCTGGCCTATAATGTCTTTTCCGCCTCCTACTGGCTCTCTTCGGCCCTAAACTACATCCTGGGTTCCATTCTCTCCTACTTTCTCAACAAATACTTCACCTTCCAATCCAAGGAAAAATCCTGGAGCCAGGTGGTAAAATTCGTTCTTAATATCACCGTCTGCTACTTCCTGGCCTACGGTCTGGCTAAGCCCCTGGTCATGAGAATCCTGTCGGGCCAAGAGATTAAGCTGGTCGAAAATATCGCCATGGTGGTGGGCATGGTCCTCTTTGTAGGGCTAAACTACCTGGGCCAGCGATTCTTGGTTTTCCCCGAGAAGAAATAGGAAGTGGCTCCCTGGCTACCAGAAAATATGACCCCCAGCCAGGGTCAACCCCAATATGCCTAGTCAAAAAAAGAGAAGTGCAAAATTTGCACTTCTCTCTTTTTATCTTAAGGGATCAACCCTTATTTTCCCGTGAAAAGAACTTAGTTCTTTCTAGCGTTATATTCTTCGATTTCCTTGGTCAGTTCGGGAACAATCTCAAAGAGGTCACCAACCAGGGCGATGTCCGCCACCTTGAAGATGGGGGCTTCGGGGTCCTTGTTAATGGCGATGATGTAGTCGGAGTTCTGCATACCGGCTAAGTGCTGGATAGCACCGGAGATGCCGACAGCGATGTAGACCTGGGGCTTAACGGTCTTACCGGACTGGCCGACCTGGTGGGAGTGGGTAATCCAACCGGCATCAACGGCTGCACGGGAGGCACCGACGGTCCCGTCGAGGGCGTGGGCCAGCTTTTCAATCAGGTCGAAGTTCTTGGGATCACCCAGTCCACGTCCACCGGATACGATGATGTCCGCCTCGAGGAGGTTGACTTCGTCGCCGGCTTCTTCATGGATGGTGTCCAGGACGCGGGTCCGGATCTTCTCCGTGGGGAAGTCGATGGTTTCTTGAATAACGTCAAATTCCGCCTTGGGCTCCACGCGGATGGACTGGAAGACGCCGGGACGGACGGTCCCGATCTGGGGACGGTGGTCAGCACAGATGATCTGGGCCATGAGGTTACCACCGAAGGCAGGACGGGTCCAGAGGATATTGTGGTTTTCCGTATCGATGTCCAACTCTGTGCAGTCAGCGGTCAGACCGGTTTTGAGGCGGGAAGAAACCCGGGGGCCCAAGTCACGGCCTTGGTTGGTAGCGCCGATGAACATGGTTCTGGGGTGGTGCTTTTTAACCAGTTCTTCAATGGCATGGGTGTAAACGTCGGTGTTGTATTCTTTGTAGACATCACCTTTAACGAGGACAACACCGTCAGCGCCATAGTTCTTGCAGACTTCCTGGGCCTTATCCAAGTCGGATCCGATGAGGACGGAGTAAACTTTCTCCCCCACCTTTGCAGCCAGGGAAAGAGCTGTGGTCAAAAGCTCAAGGCTGACGTTGGCCGGTGTTCCATCTTCCTTTAATTCGGTAATGACCCACATGTTATTATATTCTGTCATGGACTACCTCCTACAGTACCTTGGCATGTTCCATCGCGGAAACCAGGCGCTTAGCGGCCAGGTTGGGATCTGCTTCTTGGATTCGAATGCCTTCTTTGTGGCTTTCCGGTGTATATGACTTCACCACTCTGGTTGGGGACCCCTTGAGTCCGATGGCCGTGGTATCGATGTTGGGGAATTCATCGAAGGTCAAATACTTGATTTCCGCCTTCTTGGAATGAAGGGCATTGCGGACGCGGGCATAGCGGAGCTCGTCCGTCTTGTTGAAGGTGGCCAGGAAGGGCATCTGGGTTTCCACGACCTGGTGGCAGGAATCCAGTTCTCTCTCGATAACAGCCTTGCCGTCCTTGACCTCCACGTTCAGACCATAGGTGATCTGGGGGATGTCCATGTGCTCAGCCAGCTCGGGGCCAACCTGGGCGGTATCGCCGTCGATGGCCTGCTTGCCGCAGAAAATAGCGTCAAAGGGGCCGTCTTCTTCCTGGAGCTTTTCAACGGCTTGGGAAAGAATGTAGGAAGTGGCCAAGGTGTCGGAGCCACCGAATTTCCGGTCGGTAACCAGATAGGCTTCATCCGCACCGACAGCCAGGCAGTCTCTCAGCATGCCTTCCGCCTGTGGGGGGCCCATGGAAACGACAACCACTTTGGTGTTTTCGGGATCCCTGTCCTTGAGCTGAAGGGCCTGCTCTAAAGCGTAGGAATCATAGGTATTTAAGATGCTGGGCACCCCTCTACGGATCAGGGTGTTGGTTTCCGGGTCAATCTTCATTTCGGTTGTATCCGGAACTTGTTTTGCACAAACAAGAATTTTCATGTTGGCTCCTTCCTCTATTTTGCTCTCGCTAAGACGGAACCGCCGATGACCATTTCCATGACCTCGGATGTTCCTTCGTAGATTTCGGTAATCTTGGCATCACGCATCATGCGCTCAACCTGGTATTCCTGGATGTAGCCGTAGCCACCGTGGAGCTGGACGCATTCGGTGGTGACCCACATGGCGGTCCGGGAGGCCTTGAGTTTGGCCATAGCAGCCTCTTCGGAGAAGCGGTCCTGGGTGTCATGGGCAATGGCAGCCTTATAAACCAGGAGGCGGGAGGCTTCAATTTCCGTAGCCATCTTGGCTAACATGAACTGGGTGTTCTGGAACTTGGCCAAGGGGCGACCAAATTGTTCACGCTCTTTGACGTACTGGACCGTCCGGTCGAAGGCGCCCTGAGCGATACCTAAAGCCTGGGCGGCAATCCCGATACGTCCACCGTCCAGGGTCTGCATGGCAATGGGGAAGCCTCTTCCTTCCTTGCCTAAGAGGTTCTCAGCAGGGATGCGGCAGTCGCGGAAGATCAGCTCGCAGGTGGAAGAAGCGTGGATACCCATCTTCTTTTCCACCGTACCGATATCGAATCCGGGGGTTCCCTTTTCCACGATGAAGGCGGAAATGCCGTGGGTTCCCTTGGACCGGTCGGTCATGGCGAATACGATGAAAGTGTCCGCTGCTCCGGCATTGGTGATAAAGATCTTTGTTCCGTTCAGGATGTATTCATCTCCGTCCTTGACGGCTACGGTCTGCTGACCGGAAGCGTCAGTCCCGGCATTGGGCTCGGTCAAACCGAAAGCACCCAGTTTTTCACCGGAAGCCAGGGGACGTAAGTATTTTTCTTTCTGCTCCTCATTGGCGAAGCGCATTAACGCACCACCACAGAGAGAGGTATGTGCCGATACGATGACGGATGTCGAGGCGCAAACCCGGGCCAGTTCTTCCACCAGGATGGCATAAAGAAGTTCGGATCCACCTTCTCCGCCTAATTCCTCAGGGAAAGGAATACCGAAATAGCCAAGCTTCTGCATCTTCTTGACGTTCTCCATGGGAAATTCATGGGTCTCATCAATTTCCACGGCCAGAGGTTCCACTTCAGTTTCCGCGAACTTGCGGAACATCTGACGCATCTCCTCCATCTCTTTCATCACATTCAGATCAAATTCCATAGATTCCTCCTATTAGTCATGGACCTACATAATCAAGGATAAAGGGCATAGTTATGCCCTTTATCCTCATTTACTATCATAGACCTTTATTTGCTATAGTCAAAGAAACCTTGACCGGTCTTCCGACCCAGGCGTCCGCCGCGGACCATCTTTCTCAGGAGAGGGGCGGGGCGGTACTTGGAGTCGCCGAATTCATTGTAGAGGACTTCCATGATGGCCAGGACGACGTCCAAACCGATGAGGTCACCGAGTTCCAGGGGGCCCATGGGATGGTTGGCACCGAGCTTCATGGCGGTGTCAATGTCTTCCGGCTTAGCCAGTCCGTCTTCCAGGATAGAAATACCTTCGTTGATATAGGGAACCAGGATCCGGTTAACCACGAATCCGGGACCTTCCTTAACCACAACAGGGGTCTTGCCCAATTCTTCAGAAATGGAGACGATCTTGTCTACCGTTTCCTGGGGAGTATTGATTCCGGGGATAACCTCAATTAACTTCATGACCGGGGCGGGGTTGAAGAAGTGCATCCCGATCAAGGGACGAGACAGGCCGGCGCCGATCTCGGTCACGGAAAGAGAAGAGGTGTTGGAAGCAAAGATGCAGTCCTTTTTGACGGTCTCATCTAACTTCTTGAAGGTCTCTTTTTTGATGGCCATGTTTTCGATGGCAGCTTCAACGATGAGGTCGCAGTCATCCAACTGGTCGTTCAGGCAAGGGGTGATCCGGTTGACGATGGCATCGGCATCTGCCTGGTCCATCTTTCCCTTTTGAACCCGACGGTCCAAACCCTTTTTAATCTTTGCCTTTCCTCCCTCGGAAAATTCAATCTTGATATCCGAGAGCATGATTTCGTGTCCTTTTTGTGCGAAGGCCTGGGCAATTCCAGATCCCATGGTCCCGGCACCGATTACTCCAACTTTCATTCTTCCTCCTTTATTGGCTGAAAGCCATATTTCTCCTTCAAGCAGATCCCCTGCCCTTAAGAAGATTTACTTGTTTTGGAAATTCTTTTCTTTCCGCTTTTCCAGGAAGGCGGACATACCTTCTACCTGGTCCTCCGAATCGAAGCAGTTGCCGAAATAACCGGCTTCCGTTTCCATGGCTTTGTCCATGGGTTCTTCGATTCCTTGCAGGAGGGCGGCTTTGGTATTGCGGACGGCAATGGGGGCATTGCCGGCGATCCGCTGGGCGGTCTTCATGGCTTGGGCCATGAGGTCCTCTTGAGCAAAAACTTCAGAGACCAGGCCGATCTCCTTGGCTTCCTCGGCCTTGATGTTCTTGGCGGTATAGAGGAGTTCCTTGGCCTTGGACATGGACCCGATCACCCGAGCCAGTCGCTGGGTTCCGCCGAAGCCTGCTGTGATGCCCAAGCCCACTTCCGGCTGACCGAAGAGGGCGTTCTCTGAGCAGTAGCGGATGTCGCAGGACATGGCCAGCTCATTTCCCCCGCCCAGGGCGAAACCGTTGATGGCGGCGATGACGGGGATGGGGAAGGTTTCGATCTTCCGGAAAATCTTATTTCCAAGGAGTCCGAAGGCCTTGCCCTCGTCTTCGTTAAAGTCCTTCATCTGGGCGATGTCTGCTCCCGCCACGAAGGACTTGTCCCCTGAACCGGTGATGATCAGGCAACGAACCTGACCCTGGTCCACCTGGTCCATGGTCTGGTCCAGTTCCTTAAGGACCTGGTCATTCAAGGCGTTGAGGGCCTTAGGCCGGTCAATCGTAATGACCCCGACCTGGCCCTGGACATCATATTTTACAAATTCCATGCTGCCTCCTTACAGGAATGAGGGGAGTGAAGGCTTCACTCCCCTCTTGCTTTCTCAATTAGTCTTCAACCTTCTTGATGGCTGTGGCAACGCCCATCCCACCACCGACGCAGAGGGTGGCCAGGGCTTGCTTGGCATCCTTCCGGCGGAGGAATTCATAAATCAGGGTAACCAGGATCCGAGCACCGGAGCATCCAACGGGGTGACCGATGGCGATAGCGCCACCATTAACGTTGGTCTTTTCCGGGTCGAGTCCAAGTTCTTCCATGCAGACCACGGACTGGGCGGCAAAGGCTTCATTGGCTTCCACCAGGTCGAAGGCATTGATGTCGCAATCCAGCTTCTTCATCAGTCTCTTGGTCGCTTCGATTGGGCCGGTTCCCATGATGGCAGGATCAACACCGCCAACGGTTCCGTCAACATATTCCACCTGGGGCTTGACACCCAGTTCCTTCATCTTGGATTCAGAGATCAGGATGACGCAGGCTGCTCCGTCATTGATTCCGGAGGAGTTTCCAGCAGTCACCACGCCACCTTCCTTGAAAGCGGGTCTCAGTCTGGCGACGGATTCCATGGTCTGACCATAGCGGATTCCCTCATCCTTATTGAAGGTGATGGTTTCCTTTCTCTTCTTTACTTCAACAGGAACGATCTCTTCCTGGAAGACGTCGGCCTTTTGTGCCTTTTCTGCCCGGTTCTGGGACATAACAGCATATTCATCCAACTTCTCACGGGAATAGCCCCACTTCTCAGCAATGTTTTCAGCGGTAATGCCCATATGGTAGTTGTTGAAGGCATCCGTTAACGCATCATGGGTCATGGAGTCGATGATCTTGGCATCGCCCATCCGGTATCCATAGCGGCCATTGGTCAGGAGGTAGGGAGCCATGGACATGTTTTCGGTTCCGCCGCAGACAACGATATCCGCATCGCCGGTTTTGATCATTCGGGCACCGGTGTTGACGGTCTCAAGGCCGGATCCGCAGAGGATGTTCATGGTCACGGCCGGGGTGGTTACGGGGATACCGGCGTTGACGGAAGCCTGACGAGCCACGTTCTGTCCGGCACCGGCCTGGAGGACGTTGCCCATGTAGACAAAGTCCACATCTTCCGGCTTGATCCCTGCGCGATTTAAAGATTCTTTAATAACAATTTCAGCTAACTTCTTTGCGGGTACGGTAGAAAGTGCCCCACCCATCGTTCCGACTGCTGTTCTGACAGCTCCAGTGATAAAGATTCTTTCAGACATTTTTTACTCCCTTTCCGGACCTTGTGGTCCCTGTCCAACATACCCTTTCCGATCTTTCCCCGTGTCCCCCGGCCTGTATTTTCCAGGCTTCTGAAATGGGGTTTCGCAAGGAATTCTCTTGATAAATATTTAACTTAGTCTTATTCTACTACAATTAGCCGGTCCTGTAAAGGAGGAAATGGATTATATTTAGGAGGCCGAAAGAGAACTTTTCTGATACCATTTAATGAGACAAAAAATCTTACCGGGCCTAAAAAAACGGACTGCACATAAAAAAATGCCCAATCCCTTGGAGTGAAGGGAAGGGCATCTACCACATGGAAAATCAGGGACTCGAACCCTGGACCCCCACGATGTGAACGTGGTGCTCTAACCAACTGAGCTAATTTTCCAAAGAGAACAGAACTATTATATGCAAAAACCCCATGCCCTTCAAGTGCTTTCCCTTCTTTTCCCCCGGAAAGCCTCCCGGGTGGCCATTGACGGTAGCAGAACCGATGAAAGAAAGGAATTCAAGATGACTGAAGACTTTACCATCCAATCCCTCCACGACCAAATCCCCATCCACCTGACAAAATTCCAGCCCGAGGAGGGGCCCGTCCGGGCCCGGGTCCTGATCCTCCACGGAATGTGCGAGCACCGGGGCCGCTACCGGGAGTTTGCCCAATTTCTGGCTGACCAGGGATTGGAGGTCTATACCATGGACTGGCGAGGACATGGAGAGACCTTGGTGGATGGACACTTGGGCTATTTCGCCTCCGAGTCGGGCTACCTGGTCCAAACCGGGGACCTAATCCATGTGATCGAGACCATCGACCGGGGAGACCTGCCATTTTTGGTCTTCGCCCATTCCATGGGGACCCTCTATGCCCGCTTTCTCCTCCAGTCCCGGCCCCACTTCTGTGACCTCCTCCTCCTTTCCGGCCCGCCCGCCAATAATTCCAAAATCGGGGGCGCCATCCTCATGGCCCGCCTTCTCTCCGCCATTCGTCCTGAGGCCCCCTCCTCCTTCCTTCAAAAAATCACCTTTGCGGACTATGCCAAGTCAATCCCGGACCGGAAGACCGACCTGGACTGGCTTTCCTGTGATCCGGAGAATGTGGCGACCTATATTGCCGACCCCCTTTGCGGTTTCCCTTTCACCAACCGGGGCTTCCTGGACCTCTACCTCCTGACCAAGGCCTGTTTTGAAAGGCCCTCATCCGAAGAAAAGCCCTCCTATGACCTCCCCATCCACCTCTTCCGGGGAAAGGGCGACCCCTGTCCCCGGCCTAATGATGGAGGGCCTGAGGAGATCAAGGAAACCCTCCAAGATTGGGGCTTCTCCCGGATTTCAGAGAAGGTCTATGCCCATTCCCGCCATGAGCTCCTTTTTGATCGGGATAAGAATCAAGTCTATCAGGACCTTCTTGCAACGATCAACAACCATCTTCCCGCAGTCCTCTAAGCCCCCGAGTTTTCAACGGTTTTACCAAAGCGAATGAAAAGCCCCCTTCACTGGAGAAGGGGGCTTTTTGTTATTTTTCTTCCTGGACAAATTGGATGATATCCTTGATGTTTTTGTGGGTGGTGATGACGGAAACGTCGTCCCCCACTTCGATGGAATCCGATCCGTTGGGGATGATATAGTCGTCTCCCCGGTGGATGCCGATGATTAAGGTGGAGGAAATGAGCTTGATGTCCCTGAGTGGCTTGCCGGTGATGGAGGACTCGTTCAGGATATGGAATTCCATGGCCTCCACCTGGTCATCCACCATCTGGTAGAGGCGGATCATGGAGGAATGGGAAGTCGCCTTCAAGGACCGGGAGAGTCGGATCATTTTTTCCGCCAGGAGTTGCTTGGGGGTGATGATGGTGTCCAAGCCCAGGTGGGTCAGGTGCTTGAGGATGATGGGCCTGTCCACCCGGGTGATGATCTTAGGCACAGCCCGGTCCTGGGCGAATGAGGAAAGGATGATGTTCTCCTCATCGTTATTTTGGAGGGCGGCTACAGCATCGAAGGACTCCAGTCCCTCCGCATCCAAGAGGAGGGGATCCTTGGCCTCCCCATAGACCACATCCACCATGGGAAAGTCCAGGGCCAGCTTCTTGCCGACTTCCACATCTTCTTCAATCACCTTGATATACATGGAAGTCTGCTTGGTCAGCCGCTCAACCAGATAGTAGGTCAGATCGCCACCGCCCAGGATCATGAGGGAGCGGACGGTCATGGGATCCCGGGTCATGTCCTGGTAAACCAGCTTCAGGTCTTCCCTCTTGCCGGTGACGTGGATCTTGTCCCCGGCATGGATCTCGAAGTTGCCATTGGGGATAAAGACGTAGTCCCCCCGCTGGACCGCACAGATCAGCATTCGACCTTCAAATAGCTTGGTGAATTCCATGAGGGTCTTGTTGCAGGCGGAGGATTCTTCCGTGACCGTCAGCTCGATAATCCGGATCTGGTTGTTGGAAAAGGACTCCATGGACTCAGCCGCCGGGAAGGCTAGGATTTTGGAGATGAGGACTGCCGCATCCATCTCCGGATTGACGATCCGGGAGACGCCCAGGGCGTCCTGCATAAAATCCATGTCCTCCAGGTATTCGGTGGACCGGACCCGGCCATAAACGTGGCCGACACCCAACTCCGAAGCCAGAATGGAGGCGATGATATTCGTTTCATCCGATGAGGTAACGGCCAGGAAGACATCTTCTTCACTGAGGTCGATTTCCCGGAGGATGTTGATCGAGGTGGCTGATCCCACAATAGCCTGGATGTCATAGGTTGAATAGAGGTCATTGACCCGGTCCTCATCGGTATCGATCAGGACAAGGTCATTGGATTCCCAAAGGGATTCACAGATGGCACGGCCGACTTCGCCGGCTCCACAAACGACAATTTTCAATGGAATTCCCTCCTATTTTTTCTTCCAGACCCTGGGCAAAAAGAGGATCATCACCGGGAAGATTTCCAGACGCCCGGCTATCATGAGGACAGTGAGCACGGCCTTCGAAAAGGGAGAGAAGGCTGCAAAGGAAGCCCGGGGACCGACGGCGGCCATTCCCGGACCGATATTGTTGAAGGTGGCCGCCACAGCGGAGAAGGCGGTCATGAAATCCTGCTCGGAAAAGGAGACCAGGAGGAGACCGGTTGTAAAAACCATGGCGTAGATGGCCAGGTAGACGAAGACCGACCGGACATATTCATCGCCTGGCCTCTTCCCGTCAATGGTGATGGGCTTTAGGAGGCGGGGATGGACCGCATGGCGGACTTCCCTTTTCATGGATTTCAGATAAATGAGAACTCGGGAAACCTTGATCCCGCCCGCCGTGGACCCGGCCATGGACCCGGTAAACATGAGGATGAGGAGGATGATGTGGGCGAAAAGGGGCCAGAGGGCAAAGTTGGCGGTTCCGAAGCCCGAGGTGGAGATGATGGTGGACACGGTGAAGAAGCTGTCCCGGAAGAGGGCTTCCATGCTTCGATAGGAAGGGGCGATGCAGACCATGATGGCGAGGGTGGAAAGGATGATCAGGGTCCAATAGAGGCGGAGCTCCTCATTGGCAAAGAAGCGCTTGAAGCGTTTCCGGAAAAGGAGGAAGTAGAGGTTAAAGTTGGTGCCGAAGGCGATCATACCGATGGCCAGGATGTACTCCACCAGAGGGTTTTGGAAATGGCCTACGCTCAAAGCCTTGTTGGAAAAACCGCCGGTTCCTGCTGTCCCGAAAGCATGAATCATGGCGTCAAAGAGGTTCATGCCGGCCAGGCAGAGGAGACCGATCAAAACGGCGGTCATGATCAAATAGAGCTTGTAGAGCATAAAGGCCGAAGACTTGTTTTTGGAGGCCAGCTTGCCGAATTCCGGACCCGGCACTTCCGCCTTCATGATGTTGACTGCCCCCTCCCCCATCTCCGGGGCAAAGGCAAAGGCGAAGACCAGGATCCCCATCCCCCCAATCAAGTGGGAGAATGACCGCCAGAAAAGCATAGATTGGGACAGGGCCTCGACATCCGTCAGGATGGAGGAGCCTGTGGTGGTAAAACCCGATGCCATCTCAAAAACCGCATCCAGGAGGGAAGGAATTTCCCGGGCAAAGTAAAAGGGCAAGGCCCCGAAAAATGACAGGAGAAACCAGGACAGGCTGGTGATGGCAAAGCCGTCGACAAGGGTATACTTCATTCCCCTCGGTCCGACCTTCATCATGGCCAAGCCGAGGGCGGACAAAATCCCCATGGTGGCCAAAAAGGCCAGGAGGGTCCGACCGGATTCCCGATAGATGAGCCCCACCAGGAGGGGGGCCAACATCATGGCCGCCTCGATGAGGCAGACCTTGCCTAAAAATCGAATGACAACGCGTTTATTCACAGAAAAACCTCAACTTTTTTACTCCGTCAAAAAAGGATAGGATTTGGATCGAACCATGGATGAACAGGTCCCCCAAATATATAGATTATACCACTTTCCGTCCTGACCGACCCGGTAGGCCCCGGCCTTTTTATTTCCTCTTTTTCAAAAGGCGGTATCTTGGGTAAAAATCAAGCAAATCTTGGTTTTATGGAGAAGAAAGGAGACCCTATGGACGTTTCTATTTTTATGGCGGACGGTTTGGAAGAATGTGAAGCCCTCCTGGTCGTCGACCTCATGCGCCGGGCCGGCATTGCCATCCAGACAGTGGCGGTCCACCAGCCGGATTGGGAAGGCCGGGAAGAGGACCGGAAGCGGATCCGTTCCTGCCACGATATTGAAATTACCTGCGACACCACTATCAAAGACTATGAGCCGGGCGCGGAAGTGGCCCTCATCATCCCCGGCGGACTTCCCGGCGTGGACTACCTGAAGGCCAACGAGAAGCTCCGGGCCATCCTCATGGATTTCCATGAGAAAAAGGTGAAAAAGGATGAGGGCTGGATTGGAGCCATCTGTGCCGGGCCCACCCTCCTGGCTGACCTGGGCATCCTTGACGGAAAGGCCGCTACGGTCTATCCCGGCCGAAAGGATGACTTGGGAGACAAGATCAATTATGTCAACCAGGATGTGGTCATGGCCCCCGGCATCATCACCGGAAAGGCCCTTGGCCTGGCCATCCCCTTCGCCCTGGTCCTCATCTCCACCCTCAAGGGTGAGGAGACGGCCAACCGGGTAGCGGAGGAAATCTATTATAGCTCCTGGTCCCAGGCCCAAAGAAAGACATCCGGTCAATAGACGGAAAAAAAACAAGGACCCCAAAAGGGTCCTTGTTTTTATTTGGCTTGGTCTTAAAACTACTTGACCTCGACAGTAGCACCGGCTTCTTCAAGCTGGTTCTTAATGTCTTCGGCTTCGTCCTTGGAGACCTTCTCTTTAACGGCCTTCGGAGCTTCGTCAACGAGAGCCTTGGCTTCTTTCAAGCCCAGGCCGGTGATGGTCTTGACGACCTTGATGACGTTGATCTTGGAAGAACCGGCAGAAGCCAGGATAACATCGAATTCGGTTTGTTCAGCTTCAGCAGCACCACCGGCAGCGGCAGCGGCAACAGGAGCGGCAGCAGCAACGGGAGCAGCAGCGGATACGCCGAATTCCTCTTCCAGAGCGGAAACGAGGTCGGAGAGTTCAAGAACGGTGAGTTCTTTAATTTGATCAATTAACTGAGTGACTTTTTCAGATGCCATTGGTAAATCCTCCTTAAGGATATTTTTGCTAGGATGGTTCAATCATCCGGTAACGCCTGCTCTCATGCGACAGAGGTTCCACAAAAGCTTAGGCTGCTTCTTCTTGTTCTTTCTTTTCCTTGACAGCGTTCAGGCCATAGACCAGGCTGGACAGGATGGCGTTGGAAACCTGAGCCATGCCGGCAACAGGGCCTTGGAGCCCGCGCAGGAGCATGGAGAGCAGGATCTCCTTGCTGGGTAGCTTGGAAAGAGCGATGACCTTTTCCTTATCGATGGCCTTGCCTTCGATAAAGCCGGCTTTAATGATGAGCTTTTCCTCATTATCCTTAGCGTATTCTTCCGCAATTTTGGGACCGGACACCATATCTTCATCGGAGAAGATAAAGGCATTGGGGCCCTGGAGGAGTTCATCAAATTCATCGTGTCCCAGCTCATTGAATGCCCGACGGACCATGGTGTTCTTGTAAACCCGGTAGTTGACACCGGCTTCACGGAACTTGGCACGCAGGTCAGTGATCTCTTGAACATCAATGCCGGAGTATTCCGCAATGACGATGGACTGCGCCGCTTCAATCTGTTGACGGATCTCGTCCACCACCGCCTTTTTCTTATTTAATGTTGCTTCCTTCAAATTCTTTCACCTCCCTCGGCTACTTAAATTAAAAATCTCCCCACGCGAAGACGCATGGAGAGACGGAAATCCGTATCATCCACCTCGACGGGAAATTAAGCTTTCGCACCCGTGGTCTTCGGTAGCCAGTTATGTATTATAGCAGAGAAAATCGGACTCGGCAAGGCCTCCCTGTCAAAAACCAGCTCCTTTCTCCCCTTGATTTCTTGACCACATAAGCATATGATTAAAGGGATCTTATTCGGGTTCGTAGCTCAGTTGGGAGAGCGCTGCGTTCGCAACGCAGAGGTCGTGGGTTCGACTCCCATCGGATCCATAAAAGAGGAGATCACCAGTGATCACTGGTGATCTCTTCTTTTTTCCATCGATTGTCCAGTTCGTTAATAACGGATCTCTTCTTTTTTCTTCATAATTATTAGGGCACAACCGGCAAGAAGACCAACTCCTACGAAAGCAAAAACTGCAAAATCACCGGTGGAAGGCGAAATAGAGTTCGATTTCTTTTTGATCTCGCTCTGATTCTCTACCTTTGTCCCCTTGGCACTCTCCTCCACTCTATTTTTCCCCGGTAGACTTTCTTTTTCGCCGGGCTTTGCTTCCGGTTCCTTTGCAGGATCCTTGCTATCCTCCGTCTCCGGATTTACCGGCTGAACTTTTCCAGGCTCCGCACCGGGATTGTCCATATTCCCTGCGTCCGTTCCCGGAGTAGAGGCATTATCCGAATTTCCCGGGTCCGTTCCCGGATTGTTAGGATTGGACGGATCGTTTCCATGATCACTCCCATCAGGGACCAAGTCAAACATGGCCCAGATAGCGGACATTGATCCCTTATTCTCCTCATTCACGATAAGGTGAAATGTGTCCTTCAATCCAGTAATTTCTTTTGCCATATTGTTCGGAGAGCTCTGAACTACTAATTTCTTTCCTTCAGGAACTCCCAGCGCTTTCAGCCGGTACTCACCTTCAAGCAGAGGATTTTCAAATTCGCCCTGCTTATTGTCATTGTAACTGAAGGGATTTTCCACCTCTGTCCAGACACCATTCACCTTTGCCTGAACTTGGAAGCTGACGCTGTCCACGCGCTTTCCGTCTTCACGAACTTCAACACGAACAGGAATTGATGCAAGATCCTTCTTTTGAATACGAACTTCCAAGGCCTGAGTCCAGGTATCATTCAAAGCCTCTTGACCCGGCACAGAAATGACATCCTTCTCGAGATCAAAGGGCTTCTCCTCAAAGAGGGCTTCTTTCACCTCATAATCGCTCTTGGAATCATCGACGATAATCTTGTAGTCTCCTCGGATGAAGTAGTAGCGACCATCAGCATCCTTGAAGAAGGTCACCGTGTCCAAAGAAGATTTAATCTCCCAAGGATCATGGGCGACTCCGTCGGAACCAACCACCTTAAAGGCCAGGCCCAGGTCTTCAATCTCTTTATCCGTGATTCTTTCCCCATTGGCATAGCGGAGGTTCAGGACGATCTTCCAGTAGTTCTTCCCCCAAACGCCCACGAAGTTAGTGGTCTCCTTCACTTCCACTTCCGCTCCAGGCTGGTACTTGTTTCCTGCAGGATCTTTCCAGAAGAGGAAGGACTTGGCCGGATCGCTACTGGCTTCCGGCTCAGGCAGGATGACCTTGCCGTTTTCAGGGGTCATGTCGGCGGGAGCCTCCATCCCCTCCGGTGCATTTTCATAAGAGAAGGTCGCCTTGACTTCCTTCTTCTGAATCCGGATTTCCAAAACTTGGCTTGAAGTATCCGTTAAAGAATCTTTTCCAGGAACGGAGATAAGATCTTTCTTCAGATCAAAGGGCTTCTCTTCAAAGAGGGCTTCTTTCACCTCATAATCGCTCTTGGAATCATCGACGATAATCTTGTAGTCTCCACGGATGAAGTAGTAGCGACCATCAGCATCCTTAAAGAAGGTCACCGTATCCAAAGAAGATTTAATCTCCCAAGGATCATGGGCGACTCCGTCGGAACCAACCACCTTAAAGGCCAGGCCCAGGTCTTCAATCTCTTTATCCGTGATTCTTTCCCCATTGGCATAGCGGAGGTTCAGGACGATCTTCCAGTAGTTCTTCCCCCAAACGCCCACGAAGTTAGTGGTCTCCTTCACTTCCACTTCCGCTCCAGGCTGGTACTTGTTTCCGGCAGGATCTTTCCAGAAGAGGAAGGACTTGGCCGGATCGCTACTGGCTTCCGGCTCAGGCAGGATGACCTTGCCGTTTTCAGGGGTCATGTCGGCGGGAGCCTTCATCCCCTCCGGTGCATTTTCATAAGAGAAGGTCGCCTTGACTTCCTTCTTCTGAATACGAACTTCCAAGGCCTGAGTCCAGGTATCATTCAAAGCCTCTTGACCCGGCACAGAAATGACATCTTTCTTCAGATCAAAGGGCTTCTCTTCAAAGAGGGCTTCTTTCACCTCATAATCGCTCTTGGAATCATCGACGATAATCTTGTAGTCTCCTCGGATGAAGTAGTAGCGACCATCAGCATCCTTGAAGAAGGTCACCGTGTCCAAAGAAGATTTAATCTCCCAAGGATCATGGGCGACTCCGTCGGAACCAACCACCTTAAAGGCCAGGCCCAGGTCTTCAATCTTCTGATCCGTGATTCTTTCCCCATTGGCATAGCGGAGGTTCAGGACGATCTTCCAGTAGTTCTTCCCCCAAACGCCCACAAAGTTAGTGGTCTCCTTCACTTCCACTTCCGCTCCCGGCTGGTACTTGTTTCCTGCAGGATCTTTCCAGAAGAGGAAGGACTTGGCCGGATCGCTACTGGCTTCCGGCTCAGGCAGGATGACCTTGCCGTTTTCAGGGGTCATGTCGGCGGGAGCCTTCATCCCCTCCGGAGCATTTTCGTAAGAGAAGGTCGCCATCGTTTGACCGGCATGGATCAAGCGCACACTTGGCGCTTGCTGGTAGGCTAAAGCACCGCTCACGTCGATGGTGACCGATTCATTTTGAGCGAACGAATAACCCGCCGGAGCTTTTGTTTCGGTTAAGGTGTACTCTCCATTGGGATACTTCTTTTGAGTCGTCATTGACCCATTGGTGATTTCAAGGGTATCAATCAGCTTATCCCCTTGGCGAATTTCCACAGTAGCTTGATCATGGATGACCTTCTTGTCCTCATCGACCAAGTCAATTCTGATATTATTCCCTAAAATCTCTTTTTTTTGGAGATCTCGGAATTCTTGTACCAAGGCATTAACTTGCGCTTGGGTCATGGTCGTGGAATTTAATGCACTCAAGACCCGTGGAGCAAATCCTTCATAAATTTCCGGATTCACCAACCCCGTATACTGGGCCATTCCACTGCGGAAATAGGATTGATTGATAACACGAAGCTCATCCTTATTGACAGTTTCAGCAACAAAAACAGTATCCTGGTTGATCACGGTTTGAGCAGGATCCACTTTCTCATTACTGCCTTCCACATGCCAACCTACGATCGTCGACCATGTGGATTGAGTAACCTTATGCGGATTCTTCGCGGCAGGAACAGAGGTCGGCTTGGATCCTTTCTCCACATCTTCCATTGTTGTCTGTTCCCAATACTTAAACGTCACCTTCTTCTTGCTATTGTCCGGAGCTGGATCATTGACAAACTCGTAGGCTGTAATCAAAATTAAGCCCGGTTGTTGAAAATAAGGCTGGCGCTTTCCTGTTAACTTGATTCGTTTTCCCAGGTTTTCGGGATGATCTTTTACATTCAGGATCTTCATAAAGTCTGAATCCGCCAGGTAAATGGGCATGATTTTATCCGGATTCTTTTCATTTCTGGCATCTGCCAAGGCAAAATTGAAAGGCGATTGGCTAGCTGAGGGATCAATCAAATTGCCGGACTTCAGGCTCCCAACGATATATCCCTCTACCGTGCACTCTTTGTTGTTTTCAATTTTCTTCGCCTCTACAACGCTTAAGGACTTGTTGGCAACTTCCTCCACCGATGAGCTTTCTTTTTCTGCTGGATCACTGGCATAGATTCTTCCATCGACCGAAGTCAAAAGAAGGGCGAAAGCGCAGAATAAAGCAAGCAGACGTCGGCTAAACTTCAGGACCTTTGAACCGTTCATGCTCTCCTCCTCAATCTTTTCTCTTTCCTCATTCCATTCATAAACATACAAGGAAAGCATATCGAAGAGTTTTAAGGGCAATTTTAACAGAAAGTAAAAAGAAGGTTAAAGATAAAAAAAGAGGTCCCGGCGTAGATCCGAGACCTTCTCTTGAATATTTGATATGTTGTTATTTCTTGCCTAACTCCATGAGGGGAGCAGTTTCAAGCGGGATTCCGGGGCCCATAGTGCAGGCGACGGTAACCGACTTGAGATATCTTCCTTTGGAAGAAGCCGGTTTGGCTTTGACTAAGGCAGCCATCAGGGCTTCGATGTTTCCGGCAATGGCTTCTTCACTAAAGGAAGCCTTACCCACCAAGACGTGGACAATGTTCTGCTTGTCGGTCCGGTATTCGACCTTACCGGCCTTGGCGTCTTTGACAGCCTGGGCCACATCCATGGTCACCGTGCCGGCTTTGGGATTGGGCATGAGGCCACGGGGACCTAAAACACGACCCATCTTACCGACTACGCCCATCATGTCGGGGGTGGCGATGGCGACGTCGAAGTCCAGCCAGTTTTCATTCTGGACCTTGTCAGCCAGTTCCTCACCGGCAAAATCAGCACCGGCATCCAGGGCTTCCTGGGCTTTTGCACCCTTGGCAAAGACGGCAACCCGGACGTTCTGACCGGTTCCGTTGGGGAGGATGACGGTCCCACGGACCTGCTGGTCCGCATGACGGGAGTCAACACCCAGACGGGCATGGAGCTCGATAGTCTCATCAAACTTGGCTGTGGCGGTTTTCTTTAATAAAGAAGCGGCCTCGGTCAGGTTATAGGTCTGGTTCTTATCCACCAGCTTGGCAACTTCCTGGTATTTTTTTCCTCTTTTAGGCATAGATTCCTCCTTGTGGTACGAGCGGAAATTCCTCCCACTGGTTATTCTTCGACAGTAATGCCCATGGAACGTGCGGTTCCAGCAATCATACTCATGGCAGCTTCCAAGGAGCCGGCGTTGATGTCAGGCTTCTTGATTTCTGCAATCTTCTTCACTTGTTCCTTGGTCAGCTGGCCAACCTTGGTCTTGTTCGGTTCGCCGGATGCTTTGTCCAGGCCCAATTCTTTTTTAATAAGAACCGGAGCCGGAGGAGTCTTCGTAATAAAGGTGAAAGACCGGTCCTGGAAGATGGTCATCTCAACAGGGATGATCATTCCGTTCTGGTCTGCTGTTTTCGCATTAAATGCCTTGACAAATTCCATGATGTTTACGCCATGGGGGCCTAAAGCCGTACCCACTGGGGGTGCTGGCGAAGCCTGGCCGGCAGGAATTTGCAGCTTAACAATTGCACTTACTTTTTTAGCCATCATATCCTCCTAAGGATTGTGGTCGTGGTTAGTACGGGGTAAGCGCCCCCCTTCCACGCCATCTCTCGTTTCTTGCGAGAACCATGTTCTCTAATTGTACTTCCGTTTTTTCTCACCCGCCCCTCATTCGACGGGTCGGATGCTTGGCAAGTCTGCTTACTCGACTTCCACATCGTCAAAGGAAAGTTCGACCGAGGTCTCCCGACCAAACATGTTGATCAGGCCCCTGACCACTTCCTTTTCCTGGTTGACCTCTTCCACTTCAGCGATAAAACCGGCGAAGGGTCCGTAGATGATCTGGACCTTATCTCCTGCCTTCACTTCAAGGGTCCGGTGGCGGACCTGTTCGCGGACGCCAAATTGGGCAATCTCAGCAGGGGTAAGGGGAACCGGGGTATTGGCCGAGCCGACAAAGCCCGTCACCCCCTGGGTGTTTCGAACCAGGTACCAGGATTGTGGGGTGATGATCATCTTGACAATCACGTAGCCGGGGAGGATTTTCCTCTCCTTGACGACCCTTTCCCCGTTCTTATTTTCCACCACCTTCTCGGTGGGAACACGGACATCAAAGATCGTCTCCTTGGTCTGGTTTTCAATGATCATCTGAATTTTGGTCTGGACCTTATTCTCATAGCCGGAATAGGTATGGATCACATACCATTTGGCTTCTTTTTCGGCCTCAGACACGGTTTCCTGGTCGTCTTGATCTTGGGGATCTTCGATGATCTCTACATCTTCCGGTAAGTTGTTTTTGGACTGTGTCATTCCATTCCCTCCATCGGATTAGAGAACAAGACCGATAATCCCTCCAAAGGCCATGTCGAGGATCCAGCAGAATAGTGCCACGGCGAGTGCGATAACCAAGGACACTGTGGTGTACTGGATAGTCTCCTGTTTGCTGGGCCACTGAATCTTGCGATATTCTGCCTTTGCTGCTTGTAATCTTGAGCTTTGCTTCTTGGCTGCCATTGAAAAACTCCTTACTTGGTTTCCCGATGCAAGGTGTGTTTTTTGCAAACCGGGCAATACTTACGCAGTTCGAGGCGGTCCGTCGTGTTCTTCTTATTTTTGGTGGTATCGTAGTTTCTGTTCTTGCATTCAGTACAAGCTAATTTAACCTTGTCTGCCATATATACTCCCTCCTACTCCCAAAAGTTATCGGCAGCCTTTTTTCGCACACTAAAGAAAGGCCTATGTAGACCGATACATCAAGGTATAATATCACAAGTCCTAAGCAATTGCAAAATTCTAAAAGATTGGGTATCATTACCCTTTGTATATTGTATTTTATTCATCATCTTATCGAGTAAGGAGGTCCTATGATTCGTCTTTCACGCCCAAAAGCCAAACCCGCTTTACCCACGGAGAAGAAAGAAATTGCCAAAAAGCTTTGGACCCTCTCCTATCCCACCATGATCTCCTTCGGTCTGGAATCCTTCTATGATATTGTCGACATGGCCTGGGTGGGGCAGATTTCCCCGGAATCCCTCTCAGGGGTCACTATTTTTTCCACCATCTATATGCTCTTCACCGTCCTCAATGAGGTAGCGGGTGATGCTTCCATCTCCCTGATCTCCCAATACTATGGGCGAGGAGATGAGGAAACCACCCAGCGGGTCGCCGAGCAGACCATCTCTTTCAAGATCGTCCTTGCCTTTATCTCCATGGCCCTCTTGCTGATTTTCATCCGCCCCGTCATGGAATTTTATACCGATGATTCCAAGGTCATCTCGGAAGCCCTGTCCTACGGCTACATCCGGATCTTCTTCATTCCGGTCCTCTTCGCCCTCTATTCGGTGAACACCATCTTCCGCTGCACCCAGGATTCCATCACCCCCATGAAGATCATGCTGATTTCTGCCATCCTCAACCTCATCCTGGACCCTATCCTCATGTTTGATACCGTCCCCTTCCTGGGCATCCCGGGAGCCGGTCTGGGCGTCCTGGGCGCCGCATGGGCCACCATCCTGGCTTCCGCCGCCGCCTTCATCTACGGCTTCACCATCCTGGCGACAGGCCGCCGAAAGGTCCGGATCTCCATCCCCGGCCTCTTCCGCCTGGACAAGACCATCGACAAGAAGCTCCTTTTCATTGGAATCCCCTCCGGTGTCCAGTTCTTTATCCGCCAGCTCTTCAACGCCGCCATGGTCAAGTTTGTGGCGGTCTATGGGACCACAGCCATCGCCCTGGCCGGGATCAACGGCAAGCTCAACGGCTTTGCCCTCATGCCCATCTTCGGCCTGACCATGGCGGGGTCCACCCTGGTCGGGGCCGCATTGGGTGAGAACCGGATCAAGGAGGCCGAGCTGGTCACCAAGGTGGGGGCCCTGGTCAACCTGATCATCGTCGGCTCCCTCTCCCTCCTCATCGCCATCTTTGCCCGGCCCATCATGTCCCTCTTCTCCCAAGATCCCATGATCGTAGATAACGGCATTCCCATGCTCTGGATCATGGCCGTTGACCTCCCCCTCCTGGCCTACTGCTTCGGCCACAAGGTAGTCTTCTCCGGGTCCGGCTACAACCGACCCAAGCTCATCGCCACCCTGGGTTCCACCTGGCTGGTCCACCTCCCCGTGGTCCTGGTCATGATTTACGTCCTCCAGGTCCCCATCCTCATCTTCTGGACCTCCTACCTCTTTGCGGACACGGCGGACCTCCTCATTACCCTGTATTATTACAACCAGCCCACCTGGCGGTTCAACCGCGTCTGATCCCGTCTTCCCAATCCCCGGTCCTCCGGGGATTTATTTTTCCCTTTCTTCCCAGCCTTCCGGCAGCATGGGCCGTCCCAAGCGGTAGTAGGTGGCGGTGGAAATCCCCAGGATCTTCTCCCCATCGCTCACCTCGGCTTTCAGGGTCACAATCTTCTTCCCCTCATTGGCCACCTCCGCCCGGCAATAAGCGGTCCCTCCTTCTTTGATGGAATCCATGAAGTGGTAAGAGATGTCGATCGTGGTCACCGCCTCATCCAAATACACCAGGGCCAGGGCCATGGTGGCATCTGCCAAAGACACCAGGGACCCTCCCTGGGCAATTCGATAGGGATTGGTCAGGTCCTCCCCGATCTTCATGGAGGCCTCGGCATAGCCCTCACCCACCTCCTCGCACTCAACCCCGATGTGAAGTCCGAAGTTGTTATGGTTGATCCGGAAACGCAAGTTTTCTTCTTTGATCATAAGATGTCCTTTCTGAATTGAAATGGGAAATGAACAATATGAATATACCCTTGCTCGCAAAGGAAAGATTTTTCGATCTTCCTAATAATACTTCCCAAACAAAAAAACTACTCTTCGTTTTCTAAAATTTTAAAATTCTCTGGATCATATAAATAATCTTCCCCAGTATCATCAATGATTCTAATAAATCCACACTCATAACCAAGGGCTTCATAAATTTTATTGTTTGTCAGAGAGATCCCCTCGTCTTTACCTGTGTATTTTACTTTCATCTTTAAATACCCTCTTCATCTTGATTTCTTCGTGTTTCCATTAGCCTCTTACCAGTAACCTTCGACTTTTGTTTGTCTTTCTTAAAGTAGAAAAAAGTTCCTCTTGCCATTTTCTCATGCTTCAGGGGTACCCCCGTATGTAAGAGAGAGAATATCATCCTAATAATATAAATTCATAATACAAGGGATCGTCTTTGCTTGTGGGGAAAAGACTTCGATTTTTTCTCCAGCTACGATGGCATTGACTTCCTCTTGTGTGAAAGTCTTCTCCGCAGTCTTCTCGTCTTTAGTACTTTTACCATTCGACTGAGAATCGTCTTGAGTGGGGTCTATCTCCTGTTCCAGTACTTCTTTTGAATTCTTGTCATCTGCCATTTGTACTCCTCCATTTTTACGCCTGTCGGCTTATTCCCGTAGTGTTTACCGTCTTCCACGTCTAGACAACACCGTAGCTTTTTAAGCCTTCCACGTCTGGGCAATAAAAAAGCAGCGGGCTTTTGCCTACTGCTTTGGTAACTTTATTGTTGTTGTTATTCTTCTAAAGAATCTCTAATACCTTTACCTCAGATGGGACAACTGCTATTTCTCCAAATAGCAACATGGGTTCTTCATCCTCATCTTCTTTTGGATAATACTCATAACTCGTAACATTTTCCCATTTTGAGCCATCTTCAAATACAATATTTACTCTTCTTCCAGTCGCCTTTTCCAGCAATTCGTTACTTATCATGTTTCCTCCCATCGTCAAAAGCAGCATAGCCATGAACATATTTTTTATTTTTGAAAGATATTAGTGCTTTATGACTATTAGCAATCTCTAATGTTTGCCCTCGATATGTGCCAACTACTTCTTCTGACTGCACAATAACCTTCTTCGTCCATTTCCCACTATGCGTTCTGATTATTTCCCCACTTGATGCCTTTTCAGAAATTAAATTTTGAAAAGCATCATAACTCATCTCAACGCTACTTTTTGAGGAATCATAATTAGGTGATCCCGGATGGTGTTCCCTAAATTTTTCTTCATTCAAAATCTTGTCGTGATCGTTTATCCATGACCTTATCGCCTCATCTGATTGATCCTCTACAGGCTCTTCTTCATTATACCCCTTATCCACCACCGCCGCGATGCTGCACCGACAAAAAGGATGTAAGGGCGGCAAGTTCCCGCCAATGGCACTTTTTTCGACATCAAAGACTCGGCCATCCATCGCTTCACATATCGGGCACGTCCTGTGATCGATCTCCGCAATCCATTCGTACTTGCTATATCCTCCTCTACGAAAGGAATCCAGCTGAACTTCCGTTATCACTCTCGCAGATTCCGTAATCGCCAGTCGATGGGCCTTGAAAAGTGCCCCTCCGCCTTTTACTCCCGTTTCTTTATCGACCAGATCCGCTAAGCGATTAGCCCATTGGTAAGGATGTTCTCCAAAAAGTAGAGATCGTTCCAAGCCAACCTGCAAGCGGCTCACCAGTTCTTCCTTGTTTGCCCATATCCGTGATGAAAATGGAGCTCCCTGAAAGTCACCCAGGATAATTTTATCCACGTTTCGAAGGAGTGCTTTCCGAGTAGGTTCACTCAATCCCAGAATCCCGGCTTGTCGTTCAATCTCCTTTATTGAGTCCTGTGATAATCGGGTAGCGAGTAGTTGGTATTCTTCATCGTATAGTTTAAGTCCGTGAAGCTCAATCTCCCGTTTCATCAGTTCGATCCGGCTGGTTCGCATCTTCATATTATACAGCCTGAGTTCTGCATTCGCCTTATCACTAACGGCTCGAGCCGGCTCTCTTCCTCAATGCGGGCCAGTTCTTGCTTAATACAGAAATATTTTCTAAAATGGTCTCATTTGATGTGATAACTTGAAGGCTGCGTGCCGTCTCGGTTTCTTCTTTGATGTTTGTTGGTAGGTTTCGAGTAACCTTATAGTCTATTCCTACGAGGTCATTTTGACTGATCGTAGAATCATGAAATCAACGACCAGCAGACCATCGTCACCGGTCTTCTCCAGATTGAGAAACCGGTGATCTCGTATAAAGATCACAGGTCTTGGCAACTCTAATGAGGGTATAGTTAATTGTAATGGGGTTAAAACAAAACTTAAATCCTGTATCTTTTTGACAATGTGAAATTAAGAAACAATTATGCGGAGGCTATGGCTAAAGCATAAGCAGGTGAATTTGTCAGTAAGGATGAGGCCAATTCCATGTCAAAAGCAATTATTGATGAAAATAGTGATTTATTTTCCATATATGGACAAGGGGAGGAACGACAATGATGGAGCCAAAATTTATTCCGTTTCTGACAGATAAAACACGAAAAACAGAACACGGATATGAATATATTGAACTAACAAAAGACACGCCACAAGCTCTAATAGATGAGTATATGACATTTGTACAAGAGCAAGATGAGCGTTGCAAAAATAGCGAATGCATTGTCATGCTATGAATAGCCGAAAATTTAGGTGGTTATAAATTATCAAACCAGATAAACAATGGTTTCAATATCATCGATTATAATCCCGTATGGTCCATCCGTGGTTCCTATGAAGAAGGTATCGAATCTTTCATCCTCATCTTCAAAATCAGAAGCCAATGCCAAACCGTTTCCGCAACCAATAAACACCTGTCCATTTTTTAATTGAACTCGGATTTTGTCTGCGTATTCAGCTTTTTTCCAGTCGATCAAAACAGCCTCCTTCTTCAAGAATAACATGAGCGCCGTATTTCATATATTATATTATAACTTGATGATTATTAATATCCTCTTTTTTTGGCGGGGTTCTGATTTTTGCGTGAAAGTCATTAAAGTTTTATCAGATGAACGCTATCTCAAGGTATCACCCTCGCTCACGCGGGAAAGACTAAGGTGGCGGAAGCCCTTGTCCGCTCTCGCACGGGATCACCCCCGCTTACGCGGGAAAGACTTGAACTCGGATGTCCTCCACCGGTCGACGTTAGGATCACCCCCCGCTTACGCGGGAAAGACTGGCTGGTGTCGTGGTTGATTAAGGCCCTTACGGGATCACCCCCGCTTACGCGGGAAAGACCGGACTTGGCGTTCCGGTAAGACCCACCATGCGGGATCACCCTCGCTTACTCGGGAAAGACGTCAATGCTTTTGACCTGGTCCGGGTCCACCTCGGATCACCCCCGCTTACGCGGGAAAGACCCGCCCGAGATGGTTGTAATGAGTGGGGACTCAGGATCACCCCCGCTCGCGCGGGAAAGACTTTCGCACGATTTTCACACTATCCCGCCAGGCAGGATCACCCCCGCTCGCGCGGGAAAGACTAATTCATTTTCCCTTCATAAAATGTTGGCGGAGGATCACCCCCGCTCGCGCGGGAAAGACTAGAGGCATGCCGGACTGCATAATGACCAAGGGGGATCACCCCCGCTCGCGCGGGAAAGACTCAAAAAGTTCCTCCACCGTCTGCTCCAATTTGGGATCACCCCCGCTCGCGCGGGAAAGACGTGAAGGGGTCAAGGCCTGGGGCGGCGATAACGGGATCACCCCCGCTCGCGCGGGAAAGACTTCGCTGGTAACCCCATATCCCGGATGGAGCGAGGATCACCCCCGCTCGCGCGGGAAAGACAACGAATTATATTCGTAGCGACGAAATGGCAGAGGATCACCCCCGCTCGCGCGGGAAAGACAGGAGAAGCAAAGCACGGAGAAAGATGGATCAGGGATCACCCCCGCTCGCGCGGGAAAGACTTGGACGAGGACCCGGCTTCCCTTCCCGGTATAGGATCACCCCCGCTCGCGCGGGAAAGACTAGAGGCATGCCGGACTGCATAATGACCAAGGGGGATCACCCCCGCTCGCGCGGGAAAGACTCAAAAAGTTCCGCCACCGTCTGCTCCAATTTGGGATCACCCCCGCTCGCGCGGGAAAGACTTCCCCGGCTTGCCCCGGCCCCGGTTGCCCCGGGGATCACCCCCGCTCGCGCGGGAAAGACGTTCCCGACCGTGTTGGAGGTCTTGTTCCAGGGGGATCACCCCCGCTCGCGCGGGAAAGACTCCACGGCATCCAAAGTGTTGACGATGGTCACGGGATCACCCCCGCTCGCGCGGGAAAGACACGCTAACATTCAGCGCTTCAATAAGAGTATAGGGATCACCCCCGCTCGCGCGGGAAAGACGGCCTACCTTGGTTGGGCCATTATGGACGGAAAGGATCACCCCCGCTCGCGCGGGAAAGACGCTTGCAATAATTCGCTTATCGGGACTGCTGTAGGATCACCCCCGCTCGCGCGGGAAAGACACTAAAAAGATCCCTTAAATTAGCCATCCCATTTTAACGAACTCTTAAATCCCATGACCTTCTCAGAAAGTTCTGCAATAATTATAGCATCCTCTAAGGCTCGATGAGGGACCCTTCGGTCAATGCTGTAAGCAGGAAGGACAGTTTGAAGTTTATAATTCTCTAAAAGCCCCTTTTCTTTTTTGACCAAACGCATCAAATCCAAACTTTTATTTGAAATTGTGTTCATCCCATTCTTTTCCAGGGCTTGATTTAAGAATCGGAGATCAAACGAAATTCCGTAGCCAACAATTTGAAAGGGTCCCAAAAAATGAACAAGATCTTTAAGGGCCTCCTGAAGAGATACTCCTTTCTCCTCCAGTTCCCTCCGACTTATTCCCGTCAATTTCTTTATTTGGTCCGGAATATCATCCTGAATCTTAATCAGCCGATGAAAATACTCTCTCGTAGCTTGCTTTCGAGATCCTTTCATTAAAATCGCGCCAATCTCAATGATTTGGTCCTTTTCCGGATCTAGTCCGGTGGTTTCCAAGTCAAGAACCACAAAAGAAGGATGAGCTTCTGACTTTCCTTTGGCAGAAAACCTCCTTGCCCTATGGAATTTTCCGGCTTGACTAAATCCCTTTTTATTTTGGCCCCCTTGTTCTCCACCTATCGCTGGTAGAAAGACAAGCGGAATCCCTTCTACGTCAACCACTCGGCGTTCACTGTTAAATGTGGTAAAAAGATAACCCACTTCATTTTGTGAAGCATACGATAGAGTGGCCTCTCCATCCCCTACATTCTCCAGTACACGGTTCCATAGTTTCTCACGAATACGAGAATTAAAGTTTCCGATATATACGCCCGTGGCAATTTCCTGCATCCACTTCGTCAGGTCGCCCCGCAATGAATTAGGGACTTTTTTCAGGGTAATGACCGTCATGGGCATTGCTGTCATCCTCGCTGTAATTAAATCCGTTGGGAACAAGTTTATCCTTATCATCCCATAAATGAACCGTATCCATTTGGAAGCGGTCATCCATTTCCACTTCCATTAAGTCCTGTAAATCCTGGACCATCCGCTTCATTAATTTCCCATCCACAAAAGCATCACGAACACGAAGTCGGGTTCGTCGACCAATGTCATCCCCTTCCTTAGACTCGGAAACCACTTCAAAAGCAATAGGAATGGTAACTTCCGCTTTATAAAGGTCTGCCACATCATAAACAAAGGAGAGGTCATGTCCTGTATGAACAAAACCTAAACCGGGAGATAGACCGAGTGCACAGATGACACTATGGACAAGACCATAAAGACAAACATGGCCAGCTGAAAGTGCCTGGTTGATCGGCGAGCCTCCTAAAAAATCATCCGGATCAAAGACCCTCTTGTCCCACTCCACATTATATTTTTGAGCATTCAGTCGATAACTCCGTCGAACTCGGGCACCTTCTTTACCTCGTAACTCTTGCATAGAAGAACGAGAGACATCCTCAGCAAAACGCATCTGGTACATCCTGCGCGCGACGTTTAAACGACTTCGTGGATTAGACACCAATTTGGCTTGTCTTTCCAGAAGCCGGGTAGACCGGGCCAGGGACCGACCATGGGCATAAAACCGCACCCCTCTCTCTCCAACCCAGAGAATACTTGAACCCGCATCGCCGATCAGTTCGATGGCTCGGTGACTAATATCCGTCCCAGGCCCCAAAAGAAGAACGCCAATCATAGCCACTGGAACACGGACTGTTCCATGATAGTCTGTGACGGTTATTGCGCTATCTAAGCGATTGATTTTGGCATGCTCAATATAGATGAAGGAAACCCTGTCTTCTATCCGTGGAAGCTCCTGAATATCGGCTTTTTTAGCCCCTGCTTGTTTATTCATGGTTGACAAGCGGAATGATGGTCATCATTCCAAACCCATAGGCTTTTTTCTTGCCCATGCCTTCTGTCAATGTCCGATAAAAATGTTCTAAATCAGTAACGACCAGCTCCCCTTCATAGGTGGCGGAAGAGAGGCGCAATTCTCTCTCTCCCGCTTTTCTTAACGGGAGGTAAGTTCGGTCAACAAGATCAAAAGACTCTTCCTCCAAAGCAAAACCATTCTTCTCAGCTCGATTCAGCAAGTAGGCTTTTTGCTGGTCTGCTGTAACATGAGGAACTACCCTTCCCCGTTTTCCCGGCCCCTGTGAGAGAGAGACCACCGGATTCAGCTGGAGGCGAAAGCGATAATGCTGGCCTTCTTTTATTGTTGCCAGAAAGCCGGAATATTCCTTAACTTCTCCCGTTCCCGGAACCCCATAGCGTTCCAAAGCCTGACGATTCGGTTTGACCGAAGAAACAATTAATAAATATTCCTTGTTGTTAATTCGATCAATCCGCCAAAGCTTGCGCGACCTTCGCCCCACCTCTATTTCCTCAGGAAAGCTCTCTTCCACCCAGTGATGGTAGGCGCCTAAATGGGTCAAGTCTCGATTCTTTTTCCGATTACGACGATCAATTTCTACTCTAGAAAGGTACATTTTCACCCCCTATAGCACGAAAAGCATCATGGTCATCCTCTGTGTCCGCTTCTTCTTTTGGCAGCAAAATTTCTAAGCGATTTTCTTCACGAAAAAGATAGGACCGGTTCCGACTTGAAAAAGATACTGCTTCATCTTTCCGCATTCTCCCCCCAACCCCTTCACCAAGAGCAACATCAAAGTAAATTGGCAAGAAGGTGGGTGATTTGACGAAATGTGACTTATTTTTTTGCCAGGAATAGGTCTTTAAGAGGTCCAAGGGAGATCCATCAAAAACACCAAGAAGAAAGTCATAGGTTGGCGGGACAGATCGACGACCTAAAAAAGGTTGGAAATAGGGCTGCTGTAAAGCTTTCACGATCTCCTCAATTTGACCCGCCTTCTCACTTCCTAGGGCGACAAGAAAAACCCCATCCTCGATATAGTAACGGTTAGTCACATAGTTCCGGTCGAAGTCACCATTTTTCTTCAATTTATGAACGGTCTGATAGTCTTTCAAGAGTCGTCCCGGTTGGTCTACCCGAACGGCAAAATGAAGATCATTCAGACTCCTGATCTTATCATCCTCATCCCGACGATAGCCTAAACAAGCCGCAATCAGACCGACAACCCCACTCTTTGAAGGATAAAAATCCGTATGTCTACTTTCAAAGTGAGAGGAGGTTCCCCAAGACTGGAGAGGGCCGGCGAATTTTAAGAGTATGGTCCGCATTTTAAGCATCCTCGCGTAAATTCACCATCGCTTCTTTTAAAATCGTTCCGAGCTGATCTTTCAAGTTTTCTAAAGAATGGCAATCCTGACCGAATTCTCCCTGGAGGGCTTCGGATACTTCCTCTGTGGTCACATACAATTTGGCTAAGGGCTCTCTGACAAAGCGCTGGGTCTTTTCTAATTCCTTTCCTAACCTCTTCATGGACTCCTCGACATAGCCCTCTCCATCCTTTACCGGCTTTTCAAAAGCGGAAACGAGATTGACAGGACGGTCCTCCCGCAAAACGATCAAAAGGAGCTGGGGAAGGGTCGTATTGGCATAGCTATTGATTTTTCCTGTTGGTAAAGAATTGGCAAAAGCTTCTGCAAAAAGTTCCATGCTTGAAGCCGCACTTTCGACATTGCCCACCTGTCTCATGAATTCATGTAAGGAAACATTGGCATAACGATATAGGGTGGATGAGTTAAACTCAATGGTTCCCAACATCCCGGCTCCTGCTGAATCTTTTTCCGAAAGATCATCCATGGCGGTATAAAAATCAAACTCTGTATCCACTCCATGAGTAGAGATGGCATGGGCGACTTGGCTTGAAGCGTCTTCATTCAGTGATGGATCATCGGCTACCATACGACCGAAAAGAGCAATATCTACCGCCGGATTACTTTTTAAGATCGCTTGAAGAGCTTGCTTGTCACTTATCCCTTCGATAGCCGCCTTGGCAAGATTTTTTGCCTGCAAGTCTCCCATAAAAAAGAGGGCTTTTGCTTTTTGATCCTTAGTTGATATTTTTGCTGCATTTAATGTTTTCTCTGCGAGATCCATCGCCTCCTTGTCAGAAATGGCAGGATCCTCTTCTTGAATCTTATCCGCAACATAGCGGACAATCCGGAGAGTGCGAATCCCTACATTATTTTGCTCTCCAAAATCATTGAAATACTTCCGAATAGCCCGTTTCCAAGCTTGTGAGGAAACTCGAGCCCGGCGAACACCACCATATAGGGCCGTTTTTGGACTTCCCGTATCATCGCGGTTGATATTCGAAGGGGGTAGGGTTTGAATTGCATGGATATCGAGATATAAACGTTTATTGGATGTCATTGGAATCCTCCTCTTTTTGGGGTTGATAGGAATAATAGGCCCTCGCCCAATTCAGGCGAACTTTTTCTTTCTGTCCTCGGATGAACCAGTAAAAATCTTCTGCTAGCTTTGCGTAGTTTACGCCCCGCTTGCTTTTACTTGCTTTTAGGAGCTTAATCAGTTGCCGAATGTGATAAGAAAGCTCATCAAAGCTATCGGAGGCAATCATACCGTTGAATCGTTGATCGGTTGACCGGCTATCTCGGTCACGAATCGGTTGTAGGGAATAACCGAGGTTATTCCATATTCCCTCCTGGTCCCAGAGGAGAACACTATCTTCATTCCCTTGTTGGTGGATGGCATAGAGTTGTAGGGCATTCAAGATGGCTTTTTCCTCAGCAGTAGGCTCATCCTGATCCGTTAAAAAAGACTCCGGAAGCTCTTCATAAAGCAGGGACCAGATTTCAATGGATTGACTAAGAGGTCGTCCCAAAGACCTTCTTAGGTTAGACAAGATGGCCTTTGTGGCTGATGTTGACCTCGTCTTGTCCAACTTGAGCAAAATACGAGAGGTAACCTCGTAAATGCTATCCTTCTTCCTTTGTTGGGTCACGATTCTCCTCCTTTTCCGGCAATGCTTCATTCAAAAAATACATGAAGGAATTAAATGCTGTAGCAATGTTTTTCATGCCCTCATTGACTACAATTCCCCGGTAGTCTCTCTCCCCTGAGTGGGCCGCCAGGTCTTCCGCCTCCCTCCTGACCAGTCTCTTTAGCTCGCTATACCACCTGGAAATGGTCTCTTCCTTATCATCGTCCTTTCGGATACCGCCCAGCCAATCTCTAAATGGCTGATCGACCAAGTAATACAGCTCCTCTACTTTTTGGCTGATATAATCTGCCGAGGAGATATTTCGAATCTCCTTCACATCCCGGATATAAAGGCCATATACCGTAGAAATAACCTTCTTTGTTTTTTCAACCGTGGCATAAATCCGCCCTATCCAACCGGATTCCTGCATGTCAGCCAGCACTTGGCTATTGATGAGTAGATAGTCATAGATTTCATCAACCGGCACCCATGAGGTGGCGTTCCCATCACTCTCCATAGAAATAGCCACTAGATAGAGGTCCCTATCTCCGACCTCCTCTTGGATTGTCCGATACCATTGCATAATCCCGGGTTGATGATTTTCTTCTTTTTCGTCAAAATAATCTTCAACCAGGAGGCCAAATGACCGCCACAAAGACCGGTTTACCTGGTGTTTACGGGGGGTAAATTGTCCCTTATTTTCTCCCGATTGATTAAAACGCCAAAGGGTCATGGGCTCCAAGAACTGGTTAACGTGGTCAATATCCGGAAGCTTGACGACATCAAAAGAAAAGGGATCCGTCATTTTTGTTTCAGGATCAATATAGATCGCCCGGCTCCAAGCGGTATAAAGCTCTGACAGATTGTTCATCCGGTCAGCTGAAAAGCTTCTTCGGACCACTTCTTGGGGCGAATACTCCCAACATGGCCTTTCTAAGATGGCCGGCTCTCTCTCAGGGTGTTGGAGAATTAGATTCAGAAGAAGGGTGTCATAGAGATTGCTTCCCTGAAAATATAAGCCTCCGATATCGAAGAGCCAGCCCTTGGACGCCTTATATTTATCTTTCCCGAATATCGTCTTATCTGATAAGCCCGTGTAGAATTGAAAGGTAATCAACCATCGGGTTAACTCGCCTTCATCCAGTAGGTCCTTATTGTTCATTGACTCATGCTTGGGAGAAAATAGGGCTGTTTTGTTTCCGCTTTCCGAAATGAGTCGGTTGATATTTTTCCCGGAAATCGAGCCGGCTTTTGATTTGTTCAACTTCTCCGAGGCAACGTCTTCTTCCCTGACCTGAAAAAACGGAAATTCCTCATCGAATAGATAAAAATGCTCTTCCCAAACTTCCAGGTATTCATATAAGATAGCCGGAAATTCCTTTTTTCTCCATAGAGTTTTCCAACAATCCAACAAGTCTTGAGAATACATCCTATCTTCTAAAATCTCATCCCTCTCTTCCGTTGAAGGTTGGTGGAGGTCATTCAGTTCAAGATCCTCATACACCTTCCCTTCCCCGTCATAACGAGTGAAGACCGTTTGAAGAACCGCTTCTAAAATCCGTAAGACTGCAAAGCTTTGCGTGGGCATATCACCGGAAAGGGACTTTATCCGGTTGGCTTGGCGGAAGACATCTAAAAGAGAATACTCTTTATTTTCTCCGTTTTCTGTAATAACGGGAATCCAAGCCTCCCTTAACAAGTTAAATCTTCCCATCCTCCATCCTTTCTAGGGTTAAGCCAAATGTTGAATCATAGTGCAAGCGGAAGTTAAATAGTTCAAACCACCCCCCTTCATCAAAGATAATTCCCAGTGCTCCCTTTAACCAAGAGGACTCCTGCCAATCCGGCAGATTCTCCAAGGTAAACTGCTCCAATTCATCAATCGTTCGGTCAATGATATAGGGTCTTGATAGGGCATTTGGCAAAGTGATGGTGTGTTTGGCAATGTCTTGAGCCACCTTGTTATCTCCGATTTGTCCGGAAAGATCCTCTTCCCCTTCAAAAAATCCGTAGCCTCCCTGCTTTCTTTGGAGGGCGATCACCTCAACTCTTTCATCGCTATCCCTGACCTGGGCATAGCCCCTTTCCTCGGAATCAATAGCCGGCGAATTGGCCAACCATCCTTCGATGGTCTTCATTCTTTGGGGCCTTCCCAACAGAAAATTCTCCGCCCTGGCCTTCTTTTGATTTTTCTTTTCCTCATAACGGGTCCGGGCCTCTTTGTGCTTTTCCTGCCTTTCTTCGTCCGTAAAAAGGGCTATTTCCCCATACACCTTTTGGACAAGAGGGGATATATCCTCCGGCATGCTTAGCTGGTCCGGTAAATAATACAGGGTCTGACCCAGGAGATAATCTCCGTAAACCGCGGATGATCCCGGTTCAAAATCCAATTGGTCATTACTGCCCATGACATAACAGATAGCTTTTTCATACTTTTTCGGACGCTTGGTCTCTTTATGCCTGTGTAAGCGTCCAATCCGTTGAATCAGGAGGTCCATGGGTGCGAGATCGGTAAACAGCGAGTCAAGATCTATGTCAAGAGATTGCTCAATCACTTGGCTCCCAATAACAATCATCCCCTTAGGTCGGTCCCCTCCCCTTTGTAACATGGATAAGAGTTGATTTTCTTTCTTGGCCCGGTCGCTGGCGATAAAGGCAGAATGGAGGAGAAGAACTTGATCTGAAGAAAAACGCTCGATGCATTCTTGAGCGAATTGCTGAGCACGCTTGACCGTATTAACGACCACGCCGGCTACGCCCTCTGTTGCAAGGCAGTCCTCTAAGAGTTCCATAAGATCCTCTTCGTCCAATTTTCGCATGTCCACTCGTTTATTGTTGGCAGTGTCCGGAGAGAAGTCTGCAAAATAGTGAAGCTCTTTTCCATCGCTATAGGTGAGGAGGGGATAGGCCTCCTCCAAATCCGGGCGGAACATTCCCTTGATTTCTCTTCGCCGACAACCCTTCCCTGAAAGATATGCCGCTAATAGTTGATTCCGGGTCTCAATAGGAAGAGTGGCTGAAAGTAAGATCACCGGAATCCCATAAAAAGCCAACCATCGCAAGGCTGTGGCTAAATACTGGTTCATATAAGCATCATAGGCATGAACCTCATCAACGATGACCACCTTTTTACTCATCCCGAGGTGACGCAAGGCCAGGTGTTTCTGTTTCAAAGCCAGTAGGAGGAGTTGGTCCACCGTTCCGATAACAAAGGAATCCAGGGAAGCTGTTTTACGACCGGAGAACCATTGGTTGGTCGGAATGGATCCTTCCCCATCGATATCGATGCCATGAGAAACCCGGTCGTAAAGCGGGTTTAAAGCTGCCTTCCCATGTTGAAGTCGAGGGAAAAATTGATTATCCGGATCCAACTTGTCCATCCAAGCTTTAATCCTGGGATAAATCCCATTGCTGGTTGCTTGGGTGGGAAGGCCAAAAAACAAACCGCTGGCATGCGTTTTCGCTGCAATCTGTTCGCAGGCAATGAGGGAAGCTTCAGTTTTTCCCATCCCCATGGGTGCTTCAAAAATAAGAATTCCCGGTTCCTGGATTTGGTCAATCACCCGGTTCATCTCTTCCTGAGCCTTTCGTGGGGCGAATCCAAAGCGGGACTGGTAGAGAGAAACGAGATCCCCAAACTTCTCCGCCCTCCATCGGGACTGGTTGCTCGCCCACTTTTCAAAGCCTCGGGAACGGCGAGTCTCACCATCAGGAGCTTCTTTGTCATCAAAGGGATATAAAGGAAAATATTCCTCATTAGAAGCGATCCAGTCTGCCATAATAACCAGACCTGAAAGCAAAACCTGACCCCTGACATCCACCGTCGGAAGATCCTGAATAGAAGAAAAGCCGGAAGTCCTAAGTGCCTCCTCAATAATCTTTTCCTGGGCCCTCTTCCATCTTTGGTGAATGACTGACTTTTCGTTCTCTTCCTGATAAAAGTTAGCTGAGTAACTATTAATCAATGAGGGTTCGATATGATTGCTGGGGCGGCCATGATGACCACCGACAATTAATGCCAGATCCTCCCCTATGCCCATCTCTAAGAGAAGGACCTGCCCCGCTTCAGAGTGGTGGACCTTATGGGGCTCTGATAGGTAGAGATGGCTCAGATCAATGTAACCCTCACGTTCCAATCTATCCACAAGAGCCTGGTCTATATCGCTGGGGCGGTGGAAAAATCCCATGGCCTGGAAGGCAGGACTGGCCTTGCCCTCGTCGTGCGTTGCAGCGAGAAAGATGAGGGTGGCCCTTGCTAGCTCTTCTGAAGAAGGAGATATTGAACGGATGATCATGGCCCGCTGACCCTCATCCAACCATAAATCCCAGAGCTTTTTGGCTACCTCGCAAGTATCTTTCAAATGGTCGCTGAGGCTGATCCATTTCAGTTGGCCACTTTTATCATCTTTTTTTGCCCAGAAAGAATCCATAGAATGCTCCTAGAAATAAATATTTAGGAAATCGTTTTGTTTCATTTGATATTAATTATAATACTCTTAAAAGTAATAGTCAACAAAAATAAACTTAGTTTACAAAAACCAGTCCAATATTGGACTGGCCTTTGTATAATTTAAGAACCCGCTAACGCGGGCAAAAAATAATCCTTACTGTACGGTTATTGTACACTAAAGGATCACCCCCGCTTACGCGGGAATTACTCTACATCGATAGTATATCAAATCTTAATTCCGGGATTATTCCACTTCTTCACCTGAAATAAAATATAATAAATATAACATGGAAAACTGACAAAGCGTACAAAGTGACAATTAATTATTCATCCCCTATTTGAAAGGAGATTATATGACCATCTTTCGTCATTTTTTAAAGAAGAGTACAAATGATTTTAGCCTCATGGAGGCCGCTCAAATTCTCCATGACCAGCCCGATTCCGCCATCCTCCTCGATGTCCGCAGTGATGAGGAATGGAAGGAGGGCCACCTTTCCTGTGCCCATCATATTCCCCACGACCAAATCCGGCAAAGGGCCAAAGAGGAGCTTCCTCTAGATAAGCCCCTCTTTGTTTATTGTCGGTCGGGCCACCGAGCCGGACTCGCCAAGAAGGACCTGGAAGAGCTTGGCTTTACTGAGGTCCATAATGTGGGTGGGATTTTGGATTATAAGGGGGACTTGGAAGTTTTTTAAAACTCCCCTGGAACAGAATCAACAATAGGGAATAAATAAGATCGCCAAAGTATAAAAAGGAACTTTATCGCCCAAGAAGATAAGATGCTAATGAAAAGATGGCTGAAATAATTTAGATAAATTTTGGTTCCAAAATTGGCTCCAAAAAGTTTTTTCTGGTCAATCACAAAAAACCAAAAACGGCCTGAAAGCCTTGCTTTCAAGCCGTTTCTTTATTATCGGGATGAAAGGCTTCGAACCTTCGGCCACCTGCTCCCGAATCACAAATGGGAAGAAAGCCCTGTTGGGCTAAATCCTCCACAATCATTGATTATACTAGCTTTCAGAGCGTCCTAGACAAAAAAATATAAGGCTGAAATAAACGAGGTTTAAACCCGATTGGGGGCAAATTGGGGGCAAAAAAAAGATTTAAAAAAAAGGAAAAAGAGGGGTTACTCCCCCTCTTTTAGCTTCTCCCTCTTCTCCGCAATCAGCGACTCTATCTCCTCAAGGTCTTCAAGCGTTGCCCGATTCCGGATAAAAGAACGTGCCGCCGATTTAGCGGAATTATACCGCCTTCTTTCAGGATTCTGAGCATTCCACTTTTTGCTTGCACGGATTTGAGCTTCACTCGTTTTCTTTTCCATTACTTCCTCCTTCCTTTGACTTGAACATACAGATTCGCTAAGCTTACTACAAGGTTCAAGATCAATAATACTCTTAGTGTTGTCATAGCTCTTTTCTGGGTATAAGATAGGTACACCCCCTGACGGGGGGAGGGGCTTTCGCCCCTCTTTTCTGGGCTCTAGTCCCTCCTGATCGTTACAATCAGTGTCGCCACACTGATGATCAGCTGGGCTAGAGCTATTATTGTATCTATCTCCATTCCCTTTTCCTCCTTTCTTAAGTTCGTGCTTCCTATTCCCTTAGCACATTTATATTATAAACCATAGTTTATATAGAGTCAAGTGTTTTGAGGAGATTTTTATCAGAAATTTACTACCTGAAACTGCAGATTTACTACCTAAAACCGCAAAATTTTTTTGAACCCATTGCAATCACTAGGCTACAGAGGGGCAAAACTCCTAAGAGTCTTTAAGGGACTAAAAAAGGGGGGTTATTCCCCCTCTTTTAGCTTCTCCCTTCGCTCTTTAATGAGCGCCTCCAGCTCCTGAAGGTTTTCTTCCTGGGCATGGTTTCGGATATAAGACCTTGCCGTTCTTAAGTAGCCCTGAACGGTGGCTTTCTTCCGGTTCCTTTGCTCCCATGTCCGGCTGGCCCTCTTCTGGGCTTCGCTTGTTTTATCCGCCATTACTTCCTCCTGTTCTTCATTTGACTGATGAGGTTCCCTACAGCAAATACCGCAAATAATAAGCTCGCTATCAGTTTAACCATGGTCTTTTCGTGGTATACTAATAACACTCCCCCGAAGGGGAGGGGGCTTATTTGCCCCCGTTGTTTTTGATGGCGATTATCATCGATATGAAGCTTGCTATGGCTCCGATGATAGTCGCTATCATTGTTATTAGGTCTACCATTTACTTTCCTCCTTTCTTTTTTATTTGAGGTTTCTCTCAACTTCTGAATATATTATAACGCCACCGTTATATATTGTCAACACTTTTTTCGGTTTTTACATAAAAAAAAGCCGTGCCTCTCCAATAATTAGAGGCACGGCTCGCGCGATTCACTCACGATTAAAGCTAGGTAAATACAGGCTTTCCCCCTATTTTCGCACGATTGTCGCACGATTCTTCCTATCGTCCGAAGGGATCGTGATGTGGCGTTTTTGGTGCTGTACACTGGAGCTCATAAACATGGCCCCAAGGAAGGTCGTGACCGCTGTGAGAATCGTAACCACCAGGGCAGTCGGTCCCCAGGATAGGCTCTCCCCTACTGTCTGAACAAGGGTAGCGGTAGCGGGTAGGACCAGAGTGATGATCCACTTCTAAAGATCATAGGTGTCATTAGATAATTTCATAGTATTTTCTCCTTTACTCTTTTTCCTTCTTCCAGATATAGGCTTCAATTTCCTTGATATTTGATGTGATCGTGTGATTAATCCCCTGTCGCTCAAGTGACCGCAAGACGGCTAGAAGAGCCTTCAGGATCATCCGCATATCCGTGTCCTGCCGGTCATCGTGGGCCTGCTCCTATTTAATCATCTTGGCGTGGTCTTGAAGGGTTTTGTCGTGACAAGTGAGAACGTCTAAGTCCTGGGCGAATTTCTGGTCTTTCCAGTCTACCTTTCCCAGGATCTCCCTGATCGAGAGGATTTCCCCCTTATGCACCACGATCTCTTCCAGGTTTTTGGTCTTGATGTACTTCTTACCGACCGCCTTCTAGGCCTCAGTAAATTCCCTGTATATTTTATTAAAAGAGCCCAGGATAGTCCTAATGACGCTGATTATCCCAAGGACAAAAAGAAGGCTTCGCTTTTCCCGCTCAGGGCATCCTTGGCGTTTTGTAGTTCGTCTTGCAGTTTCTTCATCCCGGATTTTAACTGGTCATAGTCCTTATACTTCTCTTCCAGAGTCTCCTTCTGCCTTTTCAGGCGTTCGGATATAGCCTTGTCAAAGGCTTCCTGGGTTTCGATGGGCTGGAACGCATTGTCTGTCATTGTGATTTCCTTTCTCCCGCTTACCCGGCGGTATCGGTAAATTTTTGTATTAAAAAGACGACCCCACGAAGGGATCGTCTTAATACCAAACTCGTTGTTTTTTCTTGGTTTTTTTATTCTGCTGGCCCCAGTAGGCCAGGACCACACTCTCAAGCATTGCCGCTTCCAGATCGTCAAAAAGTGATTTGAAACCGAAGCCCCCGCCAGACCCAATGGGACGCTTGTCGCAGTTTGAAGCGATCGCCCGAAGACTTGGCTGGCCGGCATGGCATATCTTTTTCTTATAGATCCCCTCCATGAAAAGGGATCCCGACTCAATGACATCGGAAACCCTTGGAAGGACCGGGCGGATGAGCTTTCTTGTCTTCATGGCTTTCTTTAGCAAGGCCTGGCCACTTTGACCGTCGATCGTCACGCTTTCAACGTCGGCCTTTTCAATGAAGTCTAAAATCCAGCGGTTACCTTTCCGGACATTTTCGCATCCGATCGACTCAACGAAGACGTGGCCACTTAAGGTCTCAACGGCGACGCTCATGGCGACTTTCCCGCCATCCGGGGCATACTTGATGCCCACATGAAGCTTTCCCGTAAGCGTTGGGGTAGCCTTTACTTGAAGACCGTCCCACTCCTCTTCACTGATAAAGGACTTCTGATTGTACTTTACCCAGAGCCCCAAACGCTGGATATTAAAATCCAAAACGTCCTGGCCGATTTCCGACCGGACCGCGCGCTCGCTCAAGATGGTCCCAAGAGAGGGATTCGTCTCGTACCAGAGGTCGACATCATAAGGGTCGGACTCTTCCTCCACGGACCATTCTGCCCAGCCCCCGTCAAAGGTGTCTCCGGCTAGGGTGCTTTTTCTAAAGTCGGTAAAGACTGTACCCCCGGAGACCATGGTGGGTGGTGTTCCACAGAAGATGGTTTGGGGGTTCTGGCTGTCGGTTACGACGTATTTGAGGGCCGTCTCCTGGTCGATCGTGTACTCCTGGGCCTCGTCGATAATAAGAAGGTCAAAGCCCTCACCAAGTCCGCCGGTGGTGGTCCTGGTCCGGAAGTCTACCCGGCCCCCGCTATTCAGGAATTCCACTTTCTCCCGGCCCGTAGCCCTGAGGATGATATAGTCTTCATCTTTTTTGTAGCCCGCCTCTTCTAAAACGCGGACCAAGCGCTCCCAGGAGGCGTGAGAAGTCGATGTTCGGTGGGCGGTGTGCATGATGTTTTCTCCCTGGTGAAGTCCCCAGAGTTCCCGCATGACGACAATTTCGTTCTTCCCGTTACGCCTTGGGACGGCATAGCCGAACTTCGAATGGGTCCATAGTCCGTCAGGGCGTACCGCCATTATATCGTCCAGGAGGCGCCTCTGCCACTCCAGGGCCTTTCTTTTGGACTTGTCATAGATCGCTACAGCCTCCGCACCTTTCGAAGCGCTGTGGTCGATAATAACGGCTCTGGTGGGGTCTTGGTTCCCCTTTTTATCCATTCATATCAAACCCTCTTCCCTTCTGGCAAGAACCCTATCTCTTTTCAAACGATTCCTCAATTTCATAAAGACATGATGGCCCTCGCCTCTTTCACAGCGTTAATGACTTTTCTCATCTTGGAATTATCCCTAAGATAAACCACCCCATCCCCAGTAATCTTTAGTTGAGATAGATCATAACTTATCACTTCTCCGCCCCAAGCCTTGACAAGCCTTAGATTTTTGATGAACTTCTTATCCTCCAAGTCCTCTAAAATAGATAGAAAGTATTCTTCTTTGATTGGAAAATCATTCGTTAGGGGATAGAGATAGGTATCATCAATATATCCATCTTTAAGATTGTGATACAGATAGGTCAATATTTTAAATACAATAACGTCATAGTCATCTCTTGCCATTAGGACCTCCTTTTCAGGCAATAAAAAACCAACTCATTGAGTTGGTTGGTAGATATATATTCATAAAAAAAAGCACATTCTAATTTTCATTAGTTTGTACTTAATTTGTAATTTCTATTGACTTGATTTCTGATTCGTTAAATCCGACAAATCTGTGTTCCTTTGTTTTTATTGTAATTTCATCATGATTCTCATCCTCTGTATCCAGTTTCCCTGTGAACGAATTACAATACCCTCTAAGCACTTGCCCATCAATAAAAATCACTTTTACGTTTTTACCTAAATATTTTTCTAAATCCATTACACATCCCCCTTTTTAGGAATAATATGAGTTCTATCCTTCGAATGATGAATCTTAATAGCTGTAGCTATTGATTCATCAGATGCGTTAATTCCAACCGGGTATCCCAAATCAACAATCTCTTTATTTGTCCGTCTTCCGTATCTATCTCTTTCTAAGATACCCGTTCCAGCATATTTATCAAATAAAAGTTGAGCATCAACGTCCTTAAATAAATAACTTTTTCCATCTTCTTTGGTTAGCTCATTGTGAGTAGCTTGATTTTCTGGATTAATAACTTTCCCCCACTTTCCTGTATTAATTTTTTCTTTAATATACGCTTTATCCAGCAATCTTTCATATTTTTCAGGCTTATTATACTTCAATTCCTGAAACAGGTTTAATGATATGGGTGCCTCTTTTTCTCCCAAAGTCTCAATTATCTTGAAATACTGCTTCCTGTCTTCTTTGCGATTCAGGTAGGAAAGGTCCTTTTGTCGTTCCGCCTTCAGCACCCGCTCATCCCGTGCATCATACTCTCTTTTTGTCCAAACATTCTGCCTCTTCCCCTTAGTAGGTATATACTCGACAACACACCTACAATAGGGATGACGTGAATAGAAGTTTTTTGGAACCTCATCGGGATACTGAAACTCCCCAGCAAGTGGATGACAGTAGGAGCAAGCTTTCCCGTGCTCTTTTCTGACAATTTTAGGGTGAAGACCCAGGTCATAATGGAGTTTTGTGTTTGCCTTCACGAAGTCATCGACTACCGCCATACTGAAATACGTGACGGGTTCATCCAGCATCCACTTGACTTTATCGTAGTCCTCCTCTTCGGCGATACGCTCCACCAAGTTGTCGATCCGGCTCTGATTGATTTCTGGAACTGCTGGCTTTACGCTAATCCCCGCCTTTTCGTTAAGCACTCTTTGTGTATCTTTGGTGTAAGAGGAGATCAAGTCATAGTTTTTTCCCAAGGCGTTGTTCAGGAGGCGGTCAGCGATATTGTAGTACATTCTACCGTCCGGGAGATTATCTTTTCCGATCTCTTCCTGAAAGGTTTTGGCTAAAAGGTCACCTACTTTCTCGGCAAAGGTACTGGCGTTTTTATAGGTCGCCTCGCCCTTATTGATCACATCAAGCTCCCCTTTGATCTTCGGGCTTGACTGGTACTTTTTGGTGAAAGCCTTCTGCACCTTTTCGATGAGCTCAGGGGCGATGTCTTTAGCCATTGCGACTCTCCATCCCTAACATATCCCGGGCATCCTCTTCATCAACAATCCCTGGAATAGCCTGGTTTAGCTTGATAAATCCGTCCCCGATATAGGACATGGTGGAAGCGTCGGGCTCGAAGACCGGGTACCACTTCACCTTCGTTTCATAAATCCGGTTACGGAGATAAGGATATTTATCCCGAAGGCAAGCCGCCACATAGCCGACATTGATAATCCCACTTGAGAAGCACCGTTGGGCCTTTCTCGCGGAAAGCCGGAGGGTCTCATGGCTCGCCTTGATTGCCTCTGAGCTTGAGGGATTGTCCGAAATAAAGCCAAGGTCGTCCAGGGTTAAGCCGGTCTCTCCGGCAAAGACGGAAGCCGCCATCCGGAACTGCTCCACGAAGGGGGACATGGAAGCGGACGTAAATTGGCCAAGTTTCGGAGTGTCGCCGTTTTCGTTGGTATCAATCCGAAGCATCGAGGCGATGGTGGCTTTCCACTCATCCCATTGCTCGGCATCGCTATCCATCCCTAAAATATATTTTTGAGGGAAAGAGTAAAATTCTGCTGTCACGTCCGCCCGCTCCAAGGTACGCTTGGCAAGCTTCTGACAGTACATGGCCGCCCTTGTAATCCTTGAGCGTCCAAAAGGCCGCACGGCATCCGGGCGGTGGATAATGGGAACCAGAAGGGGGTGGCCCGCGGTATGTTTGTATACGCTTTTGACCTTTTCCTTCTCGTAGATGATGGTCTGATCCGGGAGGAAGTAAGCCTCCACTAAAGGCCGCTCGAAGTTGTCACGCTTGAGGACCGCATAGCCTTCCTTGAGAAGTCCCGTGATGGGATCGATGACTCCGGTGGCGTTGGATGCCTCAATGACCTGAAGCCTTGGAAAGGCCTCATCCCCCTCTGAGATGTAGACAAAGGCACAGGAGGCAATGAGGGCCGAAAGAATGGCAGAGTCAAAGAAAATGTCCGGGTTATTCATCTGGAAGATCTCAGAAAAGCCAAAATTATCGTTTTGAAACCCCTTGAAGACAATCCGGTCCGCCATGGCATCCACGGCAGTGGCACACCACCCCAGCGTGGATCGGTAGAGGCCCCTGAGCTTCTCCGGGATGACAATCCCCGCCTGGCGGTCCTGATACTTCATGTCATACTGCTTATAGCGCAGATCGACCCGCCTCTGGTAGTGAGCGAGGGAGCTTCGCAAAAAATTGATGCCTTTTGTCTCCATGGAAATCTCCTTCATGATAAAAAATGTACAATAGACGGCGGGGAAGGTCGGGAGAGGCCAGGGGAGGTGGGTATCCCCCCCCTATCTCTTAACGTCCCTTGCCTTGTACCTAATCCAGTCGATGGATAGTGGCAGTGATGTGTCTGTGGCCTCCCTTGTTGACCGGAATGATGTGGTCGATACAAGCGGACATCGGATCCGGATACTTCAAAGACTTATCCACAGGCCGTCCGCATATCCCGCAAACACTTTGCGTCTTAAGAATTTTTTGTTTGTTACTTTCAAACACGGTCCGGTGTGGCCCGGACTTGTCTGGCCTGAATACCATGGGAGTCATCTCCTTCCCCCGTCTCTCCACTGAGGAAGAGTGGCTCATCCCTTCCCCGGCAGTTATGAAAGCGGGGTCCTAAGGTGGCGGAAGCCCTTGTCGACTTCCACACGTTTTGCCTGGAAAAAGGAGGGGCGGAAAAGGAGGTGCCCGGCCTGAAAGAAACCGGGCTTTTTTAATGGCCCCTTAAAGCCTTTTATCCCAAGCAAAAAGGAGGCCCCGGATTTCTCCGGTCCTCCTCACCTACACTATACCATGGTTTGAGTGTGCATTTTGTGCAAACTCACTATTTCACTAAAAATAATAGTATTTTCTGTAGAAAAAGCTTGACAGTATATAGCGTATACTCTATAATATAATTAGAAAGGAGGTGATGAGAATGGTTGCAGAAATAACAATGATCGCTACAATCATCAGCACCGTAGCAAGTGTTATCACGATGATTGTAACGATCAAAATGCACAAGAACCAAAAGGGAGGGCATTAGCCCTCCTCCCCTTCGGGGGAGTCCCTGTCTACTGTCACTATACCACAAAGGAGGAAGCAATGGATAAACTTCAGCTTGTTTTAAGTCTCGTACAATGCATAGCATCCCTGGCCACTTTAGCTGTTGTTCTCGGATTAAGAAAGGACCGTAAGCAATGACGAAAGTATCAGAAGCCCAGAAGAAAGCCATAAAGGCCTATCGGGAGAGGAACAAGGAAAAGACGAGAGTGGATAATTACCGGAGAACTGCTCGGCTTTTTATCCGCTCACACGCTACGATGGAGGACCTGGAAGAATTGAAGACTCTCATTTCAGAGAGGGAAAAAGAGATCAGCGGTGAATAGACTGTCTCTGCAAGGCCCGGCTGATCATTCACCGGGTCTTTCTCTTTCTATCTCGTTTAGGACTTTTCTGTAGCAGGTTGTCCGGTGCATATGAACGACATCACCGACTTCTTCCCATGTCAGTCCGTCAATATACTTTATCCGGATAATTGTTCTAGTCTCCGGATCCTTGACCCCTTCCAGAAATGCTTCTATCTCAAGAATTATTTTCTGCCCCTCAGCAACCTTATCCCAATACTTCTGGTAGAGCTTCTTCCTCCGAATAATGATAGGATCGAGCCCCTCTGTACTTGATATGTGGGAAGGATTATCAGAAAGCCTCGGGCGGGGGAGTGCGAATGAAAACCGGGGATATTATAAAGCTATTTAGAGAGCATGAGGGGATGTGTCAGACAAGATTGGTGGAAATCCTAAATCTTTCACGGAGTGCCGTTTCAATGTACGAATCAAATAACAGAGTTCCCAGTACATACGTACTCCAAGATTTATCGGATATCTTTAATGTTGACATCGATTATTTGCTTGGTAAAACAACTAAGACTGCAGTTCTTCCGGAACGAATTGGATATGAAAATAAGCAAATTCTATTCAAAGATGAGAACTTTACCTTAATCTCCCCCACCCGAGTGATGAAGCCCAATGCGGAGGGCTTCCTGTCCTCCTCCTTATACATTATGACCGATGAGCGTGAAGCCGGCGAAGAACGCCCCTCCCGTGAGGAGATCCTGATCTGGCTCAGAGACCACGTCCGGATGGCGGCCTTTGATGGGCAAAATTACGAGGACCGGGATGATGAAAGCCTCTATAGGCTCTATAAGGAGCTGAAAGCGGAAGCAGAAAGAGATTAGGGAGGCTAGCAATGAATGACAAGATTGTTTTATATCAAGACGATGATCGAAACGTCGTTGTTGATGTCATGTTCTAGGATGAAACGTTCTGGCTGACACAAAAGATGATGGCACAACTTTTTGATGTGACAAAACAATCCATCAGTTACCATCTGAATAATAATTTTATAGAGAATGTGTTGGATCAAGATTCAGTTGTCAAAGAAATTTTGACAACTGCCTCCGATGGAAAGAAATACCCAACGTCGTTCTACAATCTAGATGCCATCATCGCTGTAGGCCACCGGGTAAACTCCAAGCAGGCAACGCGCTTCCGCCAACGGGGATAGTTTGTATAGCTAATAAACTCGGCACCATATCTAGTACTTGAACCACTTCCAATGGATTGAAATTACATACCTAAGCTAAACAAAGCGTTTAGCGTTATATTATTTCAATCCTTGGAAGTAAGTCTCCCACGATACGGGAACGGCTGAAACTAAGGATTTATTTTTTCTGGAGGAATTATAAAAACAAAATTCCTTTCTTTTTCTCTTGACTTTATACGTATATGTGTATATGCTGAAATCAGGAGGTGGGAAATGAAAGACCATGAACTGCTAAAACTACTCATAAAAAATGGATGGACCGTTCAGCGAACTAGAGGAAGCCACTACCACCTGAAGAAAGATGGAAAGAGAGAAACTATCGCAGTTCACCACAAGGAAATGAATCCACATCTAGTAAAACGAATCATAGAAAAGCACGGCCTGAAATAGGGCCGTGTGGCTCGATGAACTGATATAAAAGGAGAAGAAGTATGAGATTTAATTATCCGTTGATCATTCATAATGAGGATGGTTACTGGGGGGAATTTCCTGACCTGGAGGGTTGTAATGCACAGGGGGAAACGATTAACGATATTGTGGATGATGCGCAGAAGGCATTGGAACTACATCTACTATCCATGTTAATGGATGAAGAAGTCCCCAATCCCCCTTCTAATCCAACAAAACTTTCAGTGGATAAAAATAGCTTTGTTGCCTTAATTGGTACGGAAGTGAACCCTTCTCAAGAATCAAAGTCCACGAGAAAGAACGTTACTCTCCCAGTTTGGATGAACCGTCTTGCCGAAGAAAAGAACATCAACTTCTCCCAAACCCTACAGGAAGCTCTCATTGAAAAACTAGGCTTGTAAATAAGCTGAAACGCTGAAAAATGTTGAAATTTTGATTTTTTCCGATGTCAGAAAAATAGGACAAAAAAATCCCCTCCGGATGGCCGTCCGAAGGGGATAATTCCAAGGCTGTGGTACACGCCCCACTACCTTTTTATTATACCATAGTCCTCCCTATAGCGGATAGAAAGAGGTCGTGTATGGATCTAAATCAAATTAAATTATTTGAAGGTAAAGGTGTCCGGTCTATATGGGATCGAGACAAAGAAGAATGGTTTTTTAGCGTTGTCGATGTCATAGGGGTATTGACCGAAAGTAATAATCCTCGAGATTATTGGTATAGAGTAAAAAAAAGAATGACAGAGGAAGAGAAAAGTGAGTTGTCGACAATTTGTCGACAACTGAAACTGGAATCTTCCGATGGGAAAAAATACAATACCGATGTTGCCGATATGCAGGGCATTTTTCGTATTATCCAATCTATCCCATCCCCAAAAGCTGAACCATTTAAGGTGTGGTTGGCTAAGGTTGGTAAGGAAAGAATTGACGAGACGATAGATCCGGAACTCGCCATTGAAAGAGCCAGAAGCACCTATCGCAAGAAAGGTTATGACGAAAAATGGATTCAGCAGCGTATGATGACCATACGTGCTAGAAATGAGTTAACGGATGAATGGAAGGCTCATGGAGTAAAACAGGGTTGGGAGTATGCCAGCCTCACTGATGCTTTAACGTTAGAATGGGCCGGCATGACCACTAGAGATTATAAAGATCTTAAGAACCTGAAAAAAGAGAATCTGAGAGATAACATGTCCACCCTAGAATTGGCCCTAAACATGGTAGCGGAAGCGACAACCACCGAACTCACCCGAGCAAAGAACCCACAGGGCTATGAAGAGAATAAAAAAGTTGCGAAAGAGGGTGGACGGATAGCCGGGAATACACGCAAGGAAATTGAGGCTAAAACAGGCCGACCAGTAGTAACCAGCAAAAATGCAAAAGATTTTCAGCTTGAGTCTCCTAGAAGCCTTGAGATCGAAGGGGATGAATAACAATAAAAAAATCCCCTCCGAATGGCCGTCCGGAAGGGATCATGCTGAGGCTATGATATGCCATCAACTACACAATTAGTATATCATAGCCTCCTTATTTAAGGAGGTTTTTTATGCCCAAAAATCCCATACGGAAGAAACCTGACGGCCGATATCGCTACCGGATAACGGTTAAATCAGGAAAAATGGTAGAGATCGCTAGCCGAGCAGGAGAGTTACGCAAGGATTTTTCTATCCGCTGTGATGATTTAGACAAGAAAGTGGAGGGGGAAAGCTTTGATAAAGACTTTGACGGCCTCTTTTATCTATGGCTTACCTCCTATGTGGAGGTGTCCTGTTCAAAATCCTACTATATCGTCATGGAGGGTGTATATAAAAAGCACGTGAAGCCCTGGATCGGAAGAAGAAGGCTTGAAGAAGTCAAGAAAAAAAGATGTCTATCAAATGATGGCCCGGGCCGATAAAGCAGGACTATCCTCTTCTGTGATCAAGAAAATCCGGATGTGTGTCTCTGCCCCATATGCTTGGGCGGAGAGGTCACTTGGGCTTGCAGTGGTATCACCTACCCTGGGCCTGGTTTACAAGGTCAAAGAGAAAAAGACCACAAAAAGGGATAGGGTGATCAAGGATGAGGACCTGGCCCGCTTTTTGGAGGCATCCGACCGGACAAAGTATAGAGTCTATTTCAGGCTTTTAGCGACTACTGGTCTCAGACCTTCCGAGGGGCTGGGGATTCAGGCCAAGGACCTGGAAGGGGGAACTCTCCATATCCGCCGGGCAATCACAAGGCAGGAGTTTTCAGACCTAAAGCCAAGTACCGCAAGACGAGATATCCCGCTTACACCAGAGATGGCTAGTCTGCTTTATGAGCAAAGAAGAATGACTCTTTTTCAGACCAAAAAAGGCTTGCTCTTTCCTTCCGGCGGTGGAGCCCCATACATGAAGTCTGTGGAGTCGTGCTTTAAGAGATGCCTAAAGGCTACTACGGTCTATAAAAGGGGCGGGCATAATCACCTGAAAAAACTTTCCGTCATCACTCCCCCGGTCCGCTTTTCCCTTTACGACTTCCGGCACACCTTCGCCACCAAGATGGCAGAAAAAGGTATGGGGGCCAAAATCCTCCAGTATCTCATGGGCCACGCCGACATAGCGACAACTCTGTCTTATTACGTGGGTATTACTCCTACCATGAAAGAAGAGGCGGCACTAATGATGGCCGAAATAATTTAGAAAAAGATTGGCCCCAAAAAGATTTTTCAGGCCAGTCATAAAAAATAAAAACGGCCTGAAATCATTGATTTCAAGCCGTTTCTGCTTTATCGGAGTGAAAGGATTCGAACCTTCGGCCTCCTGCTCCCGAAGCAGGCGCGCTACCGAGCTGCGCTACACCCCGAAAAGTCACCGGATAGAATTAGTGACTTTAAAATTATACCACAGGAATGGCCTTCCATCAAAATTTAGCCCTTATACTTTCGCTCTTTCGGGATCCAGGTCCGCTCGGAGATGATGTAGCGAGGACGGTGCTTGGACTCCAGATAGATCTTTCCAATGTAGGTCCCGATGACCCCCAGGGAAAAGAGTTGGATGCCGGCCAGGAAAGAGAGGATGCAGATGACGGAAGCCCAGCCGGATACGGTGGAACCGGAAAGGCCCTTGAAAAAGGCCCAGAGGCAGGCCAGGAAGCCGAAAAAGGACATGATAAAACCCAGGATGGTGATCCAGCGGATGGGCTGGACAGAAAGGGAGGTGATCCCGTTGAAGGCCAGGCCCAACATCTTGGACAGAGGGTAGTGGGACTCCCCAGCCATCCGCTCCTCCCGCTTGTAGAAGACCTTGTCAGAGGGAAAGCCCACCAGGGGGATCATCCCCCGGAGAAAAAGATTGACTTCCTTGAAGTCGGCAAACTCCTGGAGGACCCGGTCGGAGATGAGCCGGTAGTCCGCGTGGTTGTATACCGCCTCCACCCCCATGGAAGCCAGGAGCTTATAAAAGGATTCAGCGGAGAAGCGCTTGAAGAAGGAGTCGCTGGCTCGGTCCGACCGGACGCCATAGACCACCTCCACACCGGCCAGGTACTTGTCCACCATGGCATCCATAGCCGTGATGTCGTCCTGGCCATCGCAGTCAATGGAGATGGTGATGTCCACCTTGCCCTTGGCCTCCATGAGGCCGGCCAGGACGGCGTTTTGGTGGCCTCGGTTGCGAGACTGGCTCATGCCGATGAATACCTCATCCTCTTCGGCCAGTTCCTTGATGATTTCCCAGGTCCTGTCCTTGGACCCGTCATTCACAAAAAGGATCCGGGATCGGGATGAGATTTTTCCGGCCTCCACCATAGACCGAACCTGGTCTCGAAAGAGCGGAGCCGTCAGAGGGAGGACCTCTTCCTCGTTGTAGCAGGGGATGACCACCCAAAGGATGGGCCGTCCCTCCCCTTGGCCCTCCGGAATCCGGGGGGTCCGGTCTTGGTCAATGGGGTCCATGAGCACTTCCTTTCTGCCAATTAGCGGAAGAGGTCGAGGAACTTATCCCAAAGGGATTTTTCTTCCTGGACCGGGGCCGGGGTGACCTCTTCTTCTTTTTGAATGCCATCCGACATGTAGACAAACTGAACCAGGCCCAGCTGGGTGTTCTTCTCGGAGGTGAAGGATTCGGCATGGAAGCCTTCCTGGGTGAACTTTCCTAAGGCCTCATCCATCCGGTCCTGGGCCTCTTGCGCCATTCCGCCGGTTTCCTGGGCCATCTGACCGGTTCCGCCGGCAAGCTGGTCGATCCCGCCCAGATAGCGGGCCAAACCCTCCTGATAGCCGGCCATCCCCTCCAGGGCGGATCCCAGGCCGCCGGAAAGAGTCTCCAGTCCCGCTGCCAGTTCCTTTTGGCCGCCCAGGAGCCGGTTATGGTTGACCAGGATGGTGTCAATTCCGGCCTTGAGCTCTTGGATCCGGCCCATCTGGCTGAGGTCCAGGCCCGACCCGGCTGAGGCAAACTTCTTGATTCCACCGATGAGTTGGTCCTGGCCGTCTTTAATTTGGCCAAAGCCGGACACCAGCTTCCCGCCCTCCTGGTTCAGCTGACCCAGGCCTGTTTGAATGTCCTGGGCGCCCGGATAGACCTGGTCAACCAGGGCATCAAGGAGGGCATGATTTCCCCCCACATACTGGCTCAGCCCCTCATGGAAGGACCGGAGGCCCTGGTTGAATTCGCCCATCTTCCCCATGGCTGCAAGCATTTTCTCCAGGTTTTCATCCTCTAAAAGGGCCTGAACCTGGCCCATAGATTCCTCCATGGAGGAGAGGTTGGCCTTCAGGTCCTCCATGTCCTTTTGGGATTCCTGGATCTTTTCCTGGTAGTCCGCCAGGCCTTGGCCCAAGGATTGGTTGATTCCCCCGACTTGACTTTGGACCTGGCCCAGGGTTCCCAGAAGCTTTTGAACCGCAGGATTGGCCAGGTCTTCCTGGCCCAGGCCCAGCTGGCTGATTAGGGTCTCTTGGTTGAGGGAGGATTCCAGCTTGACCAGCCCTTGTCCCAGGGTTTTCATCTGGTCTATCATGGGCGTGGGGTCCATTTTCTTCACTTGGTCTTGGAGGGACTGGAGTCCCTGGGCCAGGACCTGAAAGTCCTGCTTGAGACCGGCAAGCTTGGCCGGATCCAGGGAGGGTTGTCCTTCCGGAAGCGGGTTGGATAAAGCATCCACCATGCTCTGTGAAGCCTGGAGGAGGTCCTCCCCGCCCTTCTTCAGGGCAGAGGATTGGTCGACGAGGGCGCCCAATCCCTGGGTGAATTCATCCTGACCCCGGGCCAGCTGACCCACCCCCCCGGTATAGGCGGATAGGCCCTGGCTGAAGGCGGTCATGCCCTCTTCCAATTCCTTTGATCCTTCCTCCAGCTTACCTACACCCTGGGTTAGGTCACCCAGGTTACCCCCAAGGGCTTCCACCTGGTCGACCAGGCTACCGATCGCTCCGGCATACTGGCTCAGGCCCTCCTGGAGCCGGGTCTGTCCCTGGATAATGGTATTTTGCCCTTCGGCAGCCTTGCTTGCCCCTGTCCGAAGGGCTTCCATCCCGGCATAGAGGTCTTTTGTCCCTTGGCTAAGGGCTCCGCCCTGGGAGGCCAGGGTCTTTGTCCCGGTATCAAGGTCACGGATGCCGGTCTCCAGCTTGCTTAGGCCGGAGAAGACTTCCTCCGTATCCGGCAAATCCACATCCATGGAAAAGGGGATACCGGCCATGGTGATGGCCTCCATGGCAAAGTCACGGGCCTTTAGTTTAACGGTAAAATCCAGATCCTCGCCGGGAAGGGCCAGGAAAGTCAGGGACTGCTTGGACCCTTGGTAGGCGACCTGGGCCTTGCCCCCATCCAGGACCTCCACCTTGTTGGTGTCAAAGCTGAGGGTCAGCTGGGCCATATAATAGTCCGTATAGGCAGCCTTGGCCTTGTGGTTGGGGCGGACCTTCCCCAGCAATTCCACCTCCCCCTTCTGCCCGGCTAGTTCCTTGGGCTCCAGGGTCTTCCCATCCAGCTTGTATTCTAAAGAAAGGAGCCAGGGAAGTTCCTCCTTTGGTGCATTCCCCTGGTAGAAGAATTGACCGGCCTTGACGGGGACCCGGATCTTATCCCCCTGCCGGCTGATCTCCTGGTCGTTGGTCAGGTTGACCAGGCTCTCATAATTCCCGTAATCCAAGATTGTCGTATCTTCCTCCGGACGGAAAGCGTTGACCACATGGACCGACTTGGTCTTGCCCCTATTGTCCATGGAGACATAAACCACCTCGTCCTTGGGGGTGTTTTTCGCCGTCTCTGAGGCAGCCATGACCGGCAGGGAGCCCCCAACCAGGACCATGGCCAAAAGAACCGCCAGGAAGCGCTTTGTCAATTTCATGCCCAGACTCCTTTCAAAAAAAGCGTATTTACCGCCGTCATTATTCCTTGATTTCCGGTCCATGACCCGCCTCCTTTATGTCCGCTAGGCCCTTCCCGGGGAAGAAGTGGATGCCCCGGGTGGCCTTTTCCACCAACCCATCGAAGAAATAGAGGAGGGCCGGAAGGAGGAAGATGACCATAAAGAGGGAGAGGAGGGCGCCCCGTCCCAAAACTGTTCCGATCTCTGAGACCACCTCCAAAGAAGAGAACTTATAGAGGAGGAAACCGGCCAGGGCCAGGATGAAGGCGGGCGGGATGATGGACCCATAGGTCTTCATGCCGGACTGAACCAGGGCCTGATCCTTAGGCATGTCCTCCCGGAAGTGGAGGTAGTGGTTGGTGTAAAGGATGGCGTAGTCCACCGTGGCCCCCAACTGGATAGACGAGATGATGAGGTAGCCGATGAAGGTGAGCTCGGTGTTGGTAAAGTAGGGGAAGGAGAGGTTGATCCAGATGGAGAGCTCGATGGTCAGGACCAGGAGAATGGGGAGGATGAGGGACTTAAAGTTGATGGCAATGACCATGGCGATGGAGAGGATGGCCAGGAGGTTAACCAGACGGTTGTCCTCCTGGATGATGTCCTTCATGTCCTTGAGGGTGACTGAATGGCCCAGGATATGAGCCTGGTCCCCATAAGCCTCATTCGCCAGGGAACGGACTTGGTCGACCAGGGCGAAGGCCTCTTCCCCCTCCTTGGGGGAGGTGGTGTTGACGATGATCCGGTCATAATTCTCGCTCATGAGCTCTTTGATCGCCTGGCCCGGGAGAACTTCCACAGGGATCCCCTCCCCTACCATCTCCGTATAGGAAAGGATGGAGGTTACCATGGGGAGGTCTTGAAGGTCATTCACCAGGCCTCTTTCCCGCCCCATATCCCCCTTGGGAACCAAGAGGACGATTTGGGTATTGGGCTTAAATTTTGAGTTGATAAAGTCCGCATCCTTTTGTATCTGTGAATTCTCAGGGAATCCCCCCATCCCATAGGTGAATCGGTTGGACCGGGAGGCCAGGAAGGCCACCGGAACCAAAATGACCAGGAGGATGAGGATGAAGCGCTTTTTATAGACAAAGGTCGATAGTCCCTTAAAGCTGGGCAGAAAGGACCGATGGCTCAGTTTTTCTTCCCACTTTCCGAAAAGAATGAGGAGGGTGGGGAGGAAGAAGATGACGCAGAAAAGGGAGAAGGCCACCCCCTTAGCTAAAACTAGGCCCAGGTCCATGCCCAGGCGGTAGCGCATGAAGATGAGGGCCAGGAAGCCGAAGACCGTGGTCAGGGCCGAAGAAACGATGGAGGAGGACGATTCGCAGATGGCTTCCACCAGGGCTTGGTCCCGGTCCATCCCGGCTTCCTTATTCCGCGCCCAGGCGTGGAGGAGGAAAAGGACGTAGTCCATGGAGACCGCCAGCTGGAGGATGGAGGTCACCGCCATGGTGATGAAGGACACTTCGCCGAAGAAGATGTTGGTCCCCAGGTTGAGGACGATGGCTACGGCCAAGGTCAGCAGGAGGAGGAAGGGATCCAGCCAGGACTGGGTGGAAAAGAGGAGGATGAGGACGCCTAGCGGGATCATCAATGAGGTGATTAGGAGGACCTCCGAGGAAGTCGCCTCCTGGCTCATGGTCTGGTCTACCAGGTCCCCATCATAATAGGCCTGGATCCCCTTGGCGTTGGCCAAATCCTTGATCTTGGCCAGGCTATCCTTGGCATTCTTTGTCTCTACCGTCACCTGGAGGAGGGCCGTCCCCGTCTTTCCATCCGCATTCGGTTGGTAATATTGGTCCAAGAGGGTCGGATCCACCAAGTCCAGAGGCTGGTTCAAAGACACATAGGTATCCAACCACATGACTCGGGAAACCTCATCCAGTCCGCCCAGGTCTTCCTTTATGCCGGCGGCCTGAGGCAGGGATACGCCTTCCATGACCATCCGCAGATTGGGTACCGACTCATGGAACTCCCCGTCCATCACCTCCAAGGCCCTCGATGACGCCGCCTCCTTGGGCAGGTATTTGGCCAAAGAATAATTCGTCTTCACCTGACCCGCCAAAAAACCACAAAGCAAAACTGCCACAAGAAAAGCAATGAAGATCGGCCGATAATGCTTGACAATAAATTTTGCTACTTTTCTCATATCCCATCCTCACTCTTCCGCCAAAACACCCCCATCCCTAACGTCGATAATAGCGGACAGGAATAAAAAGGGCTCAACTATCACTAGTATTATCACATATCTGAGCAAGATGTGTGAGTCTTTTGTGGATGAGGGCGGGGGAATAATGGAAAGAGATGGTTAATTGAAATAGAATTCAAAATGCTCAGACTGATAAGATCCCTACATTATTTTTATCTAGCCATCAAGTTTTCCCCTGCATTTCCAAAGTGCCATTGGGTGCTGTTCGATACGCAGGAGTATCTCTTTGTCATGAAAAAGCAACTCCGGACGATACTGTTGCTGACGAAATGAAGTCCAGAAAGAAAGCTCTTTTCCATCCGGTGTCAATAGTTCCTGAAGATAGACAATAACCTTCTCATACGCCTGCTGTGCATCAAACCAAGTGCCACGACGTAGTACAGGAATCAAGTCAGTTTTAACACGCTGTTGAGACACAGAAGCGATCTGCTTAAAATCAAAATGATCAGGAACACGGTCCGAACCAATAGCACTATAAAACATGACACACTTTTTTAGCATGGATTCCTTCGACTCATCAAACAGTTCATACTCTACCATTTTATAAATATCGTAAAGGTCGCGTGGGGCTGCTCGATTAAGAAGTGCAACAATTTTGGACCCATAAATTTCTATTGGATGAACACATAAAACACGAAGCTCCTGATCTAGCCACATCAGTTCAACCGCTCTCTTCGTGAGCGTTAATACATGACAAAGCCAAGCCTGCGAGCCTCCTTTCCCAAGGTCATTCTGTCAAATTGCATCATAATCTACCACCCCTTTATCTATCATTTGGATTAGGTTCTTTGGTGCATATAATTTCCATTCCCTATGTAAGACAAAGTCTTGGCCTTCTCTAAATAAATAGGATTTTCCTCCTGGGAGGTGAGATTTACACATGGTAAAAAAGCTCTTAGAGAGACCAAGGTCATGTGCAAAGACCGATAGAATATAGCCTGTCTTTTGATAAAGAAATCCATTGTTATATTCTGTCAGATAGGACATGAGTGCTTTCTCATCAAGCATGGGAATCAGTACTAGACAGCGCAGAAACTCTTCCAGTCCACCAATCTTGTTGAACATATTAATAGAATCAATCACTGTTCGCTCAAGCGTCGTAACGCGAACCTGGTTTCTCCTTGTCACTCCACCAGTAATCCGTGGAGCAACTCGTTGGTATGTAATACCATCATATTCAAAACTCCGGAATCGGCTATCACTTGTCACCAATGTCTCATAAAAGACCTGATTACTATAACCATAGAATTCAAAAGCACTGTGATAAGAAACAGTGGCATCTTCACTGATATGAGAGGCAATGACATAACGGTTAGCAATGGGTTGACGGGTTTCCAAACTAATAGCGACGTATAAATTCCTCTTTACTTGCTCAATATAGCCTTTCTTTTGATACTCCCGACAAATCCATTTTGCAGCCGCCTCACTACCAGTTACATGTTCCAAATCATTTTTACTGAAGCAACCTAATTCCAGTAGCTTTTCATAATATTTCATAATAATCACCTCTCTAATTATATAGTTATTATAACTCACACAGATGGTTATTACTCTCTTTTTGAGTAAAATTAAAAACATTTTGCGCGATATGGTCGAATGCTTATTACTTCGTTCATAAAATAGAAAAAAATTGGCTCCAAAATTGGCACCAAAAAGATTTTTCAGGCCAAACATAAAATAACAGAAACGGCCTGAAAGCCTTGCTTTCAAGCCGTTTCTTTATCATCGGGGCGAAAGGATTTGAACCTCCGACATCTTGCTCCCAAAGCAAGCGCGCTACCGGACTGCGCCACGCCCCGTGAGAAATAAATATACCATAAGGGCGAAAGATTGACAAGACCCACCAAGAAAAAGGGGGTGTCGAATTCCCCCTTAAATGGCCATTTTGGCGGATAAGGGGGACAGACGATTCCCCCTTAAACGGGGATTTTCAAAGATGAGGGGGACAAGCGATTCCCCCTCAAATGGCCATTTTCACAGATAAGGGGGACAAATGATTCCCCCTTAAATGGCCAATTTGGCAGATGAGGGGGACAAACGACTCCCCCTTAAATGGACAATTTGGCAGATGAGGGGGCTTCGCTTGGCCCCCTTTTTCCATGATTTCGTCAGTTAAGGGGGCTTCCAATGGCCCCCTTTTCCCCCGGTTTTGCCAGATGAGGGGGCTCCGCTTGGCCCCCTTTTCCTCTGATTCCGACAGATGAGGGGGAAAAATGATTCCCCCTTAAATGGCTATTTGTCCAGATGAGGGGGATAAGCGACCATCAGCCGTCAGCCACAGCGGGCCCTCGCCCTACCGCCGCGGACGGCGCTTCAAGGGCCCTCGCCCAGCCACAGCGGGCCCTGCAGCCCCCCTCCCCTACCTTCTCCTCAGCTCCTCCCGTTGGATGATCTGCTGGCGGGTGGATTCGGAAAAGAGTTCATCGGAGGGATTCCACTTCTTTAGCCAGTTGAGGGAGGACCCGGTTCCCCGGACAACGGCCGTGAGGGCGTGGTCGGGGTGGTGGAGGTCGATGGAAATCCGGTCATGGAGGAGGCGGTCCAGGCCCTTGATCAGGGAACCACCGCCGGTGAGGAGGATGCCTCGGTCGTAAAGGTCGGCGGCAAGCTCGGGCGGGGTGTTGGAGAGGAGGTCGTGGACGGCATCGACAATGGTCATGAGGGAGGGCCTGAGGGCCTCCGCCATCTCGGTGGAGGAGATATAGATGGACTTGGGCAGGCCATCATCCAGGCTCCGGCCTTTAACTTCCATGGTCTCCTCCATCCCATCGGAAGCGCCGGAGCCCAGCTGGATCTTGAGCTCCTCGGCTGAGCTGTCGCCGATGATGAGGTTGTAGTGGTCACGGATGTAGCGGAGGATGGCCTGGTCAAAGGCGTTGCCGGCCACCCGGATGGACCGGGAGACCACAATTCCCCCCAGGGAGATGACGGCAATGTCCGTAGTCCCTCCACCGATATCGACGATCATGTGGCCACCGGGCTCGGAGATGTCCACGCCGGAGCCGATGGCCGCAGCCAGGGCCTCTTCGATGAGGTAAACCGAATGGACCCCGGCAGCCTTAGCCGCCTGGACCACTGCCCGCTTCTGAACCTGAGTGGCCTCGGACGGAACACAGATGACCACATCCGGGCTCAGGAGGGACCGGCCCATGGCCTTATGGATGAAGTAATCCAACATCTTGGCCGTGGAGGGGTAGTCCGCAATGACCCCGTCCTTGAGGGGCCGTCGGGCGATGATGTTTCCGGGGGTCTTGCCCAGCATCCTCTTGGCCTCTGCACCGACAGCCACAATCTCATTGGAGAAGCTATCAAAGGCAACCACAGAGGGCTCATTCAAAACCACGCCCTGGGACCGGGTGAAGCAGAGAACGGAGGTCGTCCCCAAGTCAATTGCCATGTTTTTCCGTAAATATGCCATCGTTTGGCTCCCTTATCTTCGTTTTACACGCGTTCCTGGTATTTTTTTGCCACTTCCTGAAGGTCTTGGACACGGTCCAATCTCTCCCAGGGAAAGTCCTCATCCTGGCGGCCGAAGTGGCCGTAGGCCGCCGTCTTCCCATAGATGGGCCGACGGAGGTCCAGGGTCTGGATAATGGCCGCCGGACGGAAGTCGAAGACCTCCTGGATCATCGCCGTTAGGTCTTGGTCGCTGTATTTCCCGCTGCCGAAGGAATTGACGTCCATGGAGAAGGGGGTGGCCCGGCCGATGGCGTAAGCCAGCTCGATCTCCACCTCATCCGCCAGGCCGGCAGCCACCATGTTCTTGGCCACATAGCGGGCAAAGTAGGTGGCCGACCGGTCAACCTTGGAGGGGTCCTTCCCGGAGAAGGCTCCGCCGCCATGGTGGGCCCGGTCCCCATAGGTATCGATGATGATCTTCCGTCCGGTCAGGCCCGAATCGGCGGCCGGCCCACCTTTTTCAAAGCGGCCTGTGGGATTGACGAAGAAACGGGTCTCGGAATCCAGCAATGAGGGGTCAATCGTGGGGACAACCACTTTGGTCCAGAGCTCCTCCTTGAGCTCCTTCATGGTGATTTCCGGGTCATGCTGGGCGGAGATCAGGATGGACCGGACCCGGTTGGGCTTGCCATTCATGTATTCCACGGAAACCTGGGTCTTCCCGTCCGGACGGAGGTGGTCAACAATTCCCTCCTTCCGAACCTGGGCCAGGCGGTAGGAAAGCTTGTGGGCCAGGTCTGTAGTCAGGGGCATGTAGTTCTCCGTCTCCTTGCAGGCGTAGCCGAACATGATCCCCTGGTCCCCTGCCCCTGCCTGGAGCCTGGCATCCGAATCCCCTTCACGGGATTCCTCGGACTGGTTAACCCCCTGGGCAATATCGCTTGACTGCTCCTGGATCGAAGAGAGGACGGCACAGTGGTTGCCATCAAAACCCGACCGGGTATCAACGTAACCGATCCGGTTGAGGGTCTTCCGGGTCACAGCATCGAAATCCACATAGCCGGTGGTGGTGATTTCCCCGGTAATAAAAATGATTCCATTCGTAGCCAAAACCTCACAGGCACAGCGTGCATTGGGGTCCTGGGCCAGGGTCTCATCTAAAATCGCATCCGCCACTTGGTCACAGACCTTGTCAGGATGGCCCTCCGTCACGGATTCTGCGCTTAAAACTCGTCTTTCTTCCTTCATCTCTTGTTCAGAAGGCCCCTTCGGATGACCTTCCTGCTCCTTTCTTCCTTATAAAACCGTATCACTTCTATTATATACAAAATCCGGAAAAGAAAATACCAAGCCCTCCCAAAGGCAGGCTTGGTCCTCTCATTTCCTCTTAGTTTTCCTCATCTTTTGATAACAAAAGGAGGCTGGCCATGGCAGCCATCCCTTCTTCTCGGCCGACAAAGCCCAGCCCCTCGGTCGTGGTCGCCTTGACAGAGACCTGGTCGACCCTGCAATCCATGACCTCGGCCAGTTTCTCCCTCATGGCATCGATGTGGGGGGCCAGTTTGGGCCTCTGGGCCATAACCACCACATCCACATTCCCGATGGCGTAACCCCGGTCTTCCACCCGGTCCATGATCCCCCGGAGAAGGAGGAGGGAAGAGATGTCCTTGTACTTGGGGTCCGTGTCCGGATAGAGCTTGCCGATATCCCCCAGGCAGAGGGCCCCGCAGAGGGCGTCCATGATGGCGTGGGTCAGGACGTCCGCATCCGAATGGCCCAGGAGACCTTTTTCAAAGGGAATCTCAATTCCCCCCAGGACGAGCTTCCGCCCCTCCACCAGCCGGTGGACGTCATAGCCCGTCCCCACTCGCATCTTACTCATCAACATCCTCCATAAGCAGGTAACGACCATAGGCCAGGTCCTCCGGCCGGGTCAGCTTGAAATTTTGTCCATGGCCCGGGTAGATGGCCACTTTCCTCCCGATCCGCTCCAGCATCTGGGCATCGTCGGTGACTCTTTCCCCCTCCTCGAGGGGCTTATTATAAGCAGCCAGGAGGGCTTCCTTCCGAAAGATCTGGGGGGTCTGGGCCCGGTAGAGCTGGGCCCGGTCCGGGGTCTCCACAATCTCCCCCCGGTCATTGACCCGCTTGATGGTGTCGGTGACGGGAACAGCAGCAATGCAACCATCCAAGTCTTCCGCCTCCATCCGGTCCAGGCCCCGATCGACCAAGCTCGGGTCCATGAAGGGGCGGGCCCCGTCTTGAACCAGGACCAGGTCCGTGTCCTCATCCAAGGCCTCCAGGCCTTTTTTTATGGTATCCGTCCGCTCCTCACCGCCCTGGACCGGGGTGAAGGTCTGGTCGGGAAAGTCCTCCCTTAGGCGGGGAAGAATGTCCCTTTCCACCCGGCCCATGTCCTCCGGACGTAAGAGGAGGATGTGGTGATGGATCCGACCGGTTTGGGCCAGAGCCCGGACCGTCCGCTCGATGACAGGCATCCCGCCCAGGTCCACCATGATCTTGTTGACCTTCCCCATCCGCTGAGCCCGGCCGGCCCCGGCAATGAGGGCGGTGACCAGGGGCCTAGCCATTGATGTCCCCCGATTCCCGGGCAAAAGTAGCGTCCTGTTGGGCCCGGAGTTTGTAAATGGTCGTGGTGGTATCCAGGTCCACATCCTCCCTGGTCAGGACCTGGCCCGCCTTAACCGGACGGGCCATCTTGGTCTGCCCGGCAACGATACCCAAGGGAACATGGTCCCCCTTAACCAGGTCCTTATGGCTCTCCAGGAGGCCCCGGAGGCAGAATCCACCAATCCCGTCCAGTTCTTCACCGGCTTCCAAGTCCTTCTTGGCCACGCAGACTGTTTCCGCCACCGGTCCACCCGGGAGGGGGGTGATGGCCATCTGGCCCTGGAGGAAGGCCTTGGCGATGGTGATGGGGGTTTCCAGGGAGCCCAGGTGGAAGGGGCGGTAAAAAAGGAAGTGGTCCCCGTCTTTTTTCATCATATAGCTGAGTTCCTCCCGGACCCAGGCGTTTTGGGGCTTGGCAATGACGAAGACTCCGGGGGCAAGACCATCCACATAATCCACCACCCCATAGCGGCTGAGGATCCCCCCCTCATCCTTGGTCCGGAAGGTCTTGAGAGTTTCCTCTTCGCCCCCGGAAATCCCGTGCATGCCGGGGACATCCGGGAGGAAGCCGGTGGCATTAGCCAGGAGGTTCATTTCCGCCATGGTCTTGGTCCCATCCTTAAAGGAAGCCAGCATCCGGGGATTCATCCCCCTTGCCTCCGCCTCTTCCCTGCAGGTCTCCGGATTGGCCCCGAAGTCGATTTTATTGTTCTTCCCCTTTCCGGCCACCAGGACCTCCATCCCCATGGTCTTGGCAAACTCAAAGAGTTGGAAGGTTTCCGCCGGCTCGTCCCCATTGGACCCCGTGTAGATGAGGCCGGCTTCGTTAAAGAGCTTGTGCATAAGGGGGCCGATGGTGACGTCCACCTCCACGTTGAGGAGGACCAGGTGTTTGCCCTCCCGGAGGCATTCCTGGGCAATCTCTGCCCCACCCTCCGTGGTTCCGGTGGCATCCACAACGACATCGACCTCATGGGACCGGCAGATGGTCCGGAAGTCGGTGTCCTGGACTATAGTCCGGTCCTTCCCCGATAGCTTATTGTAGTTTTCTACCGCCTTATCGATCCGGTCCTGGTTATGGTCACAGATGGCGGTCAGGACCATGCCGGGAACCGTCGATAGCTGGGCAACCATGCCCTGGCCCATCTGTCCCGCCCCGATAATGCCCAGGCGAATGGGCCGATTCTCATTTTCCAATTTGAGGACTTCCTCATAAATTCGTGCCATGCTCAATCCCTTCCATAAGCCCCGGATTTTGGTCTGCCCAAGAGCTATCTCCTACATTTATTGATTTTGCTTTTTCTATTGATGGACCCCGCTGTCTAAGAACTAGGGGGATCGTCAGGATCGTAGACCAGGATATCGCCCGGTTGGCAATCCAGGTTCTGACAGATCGATTCCAGGGTGGAAAAGCGGATGGCCTTGGCTTTTCCGGTTTTTAGGATGGACAGGTTGGCCATGGTGATCCCGACCTTTTCCGAGAGTTCCGTCAGGGTCATCTTCCGCTTGGCCATAATGACGTCTAGGTTGACTTTAATACTCATCTTAAGCTCAGATCGTCAGTTCCAGGTCATCCTTCATGTCGGAGGCGTCTCGGACCACCTCGGCAAAAAGACGAAGGACTTGGCTGACCAGAAGAGAAACAAGGAGGCCAATAAAGAGGTAAAGGAGGACCATGGACCGGACACCGGCGATAAAAAGAAGGAGGTCCAGGAGACCCAGGGTCACTTGGCTCACTTCCAAACTCTTGGCCGCCCCCTTGAGAGAAACAAAGATGAAAAAGGAATAGAGTTTCTCTTTATTCCGAAAGACCCGGAAGAAGGCCAAGAAAAGAATGCCGGCCGAGGCCGCCATGGCCATGAGGATGATCCAGGCCATGCAAAGGATCCAGGGGCGGAAGACGGCCAAAGAGGGGTTGTCCAGGGCCATCCGGTGAGAGAGGTCCACTACCGGGCCTAGGGCAATATAAATAATAAATAGACAGATGGCAAGCAAGAGGGCTTGTATCGTAATCATGCGCCAACGTTTCATGGTGTCCCCTTTCTAATTCTTTCCCAGTATAGATGATCTCTTATTGATAATCAAGAATATTTTATTGAATATCAATAAAAATCCGGGCCCGACTTGGACGGCAAGCCCCAAAAAAACTTCACCGTGGTAAAATAAGATGATGTTCTGTCTTGGAAAAAGCAAGGAATTCAGAAAGGAATGACGATGACAACGAGAAACCGCCTTGTGGTCAACCTCAGGGCTTTGAAAAATAACCTCATGGCCCTCAACAGTCGGAAGGAAGAGGGAAATCCGGACGCCAAGGTCTTCGGGGTCGTCAAGGCCAATGCCTACGGTCTCGGCGCCGTCCGGGTGGCCCGGGAAATTGAAGGAGAGGTGGACGGCTTCTGTGTCGCCCTCCCCGAGGAAGCCAAAGAATTGGTGGAGGCCGGCATCCAAAAGCCCATCCTCTCCCTGGGTTACCTTCCCGAGGAGTGGATGGCCTACTATGTGGACCATGGAATCCGCCCCACCCTCTACGACCTGGATTCCGCCAGGGCCTTCAACCGGGAGGCGGAAAAGCAAGGGGTCCGGGCCCCCTTCCACCTGGCCATCGATACGGGCCATTCCCGGATCGGGATCCTTTGGGACGATGAGGACCGGATGGAAAAAATCCGGGCCATGGCCGATCTGGACCATCTCGTTTTGGAAGGGGCCTTCAGCCACTTCGCCTCAGCCGATGAGGAGGATCCCGCCTTTACCGACCGGCAATTCAACCGCTTTCTGGCCGTATTGGGTGAAATGGACCAAGCCGGGATCCGGGTTCCCATCCGCCATATCGCTAACGATGCCGCCCTGATCCGGGACCCCAAATACGTCCTGGACGGAGTCCGCCTGGGGATCTCCCTCTATGGGGAATTCCCCTCCCGGACCATCCGGGACCTCTACCCCATCGACCTGGAGGAGGTGGTGGCCTGGAAGACCATCATTACCAACGTTAAGACCATCGCCCCCGGAACGCCCGTCTCCTATAACCATAAGTGGAGGGCCCCGGCCCCCTCTCGGATTGCCACCCTCCAGGTGGGCTATGCCGACGGCTATGCCCGGAGCCTGACCAACCGAGCGGACGTCCTCATCCGCGGCCGCCGCTGTCCCCAGGTCGGGGCAGTCTGCATGGACCAGATGATGGTGGACGTGACCCGCTTGGAGGAGGAACTCCAAGCAAGGGGTCAGGACCCCCTCTCCGTGGGTGAGGAGGCCTACCTCATGGGTCATGACCCTGCTGAGTGGCCCCTGGATTCCCCGGTCACTCCCCTGGAGCTGGCCGATACGGTCTATACCATCTCCTATGAGATCCTGACCTCCGTTTCCGGCCGCGTCACCCGGGAATACCTGGATTAGGAGGCTCTATGAAAATCACCCTCGTCCAGCTCTCCCCCGTCCAGGCTTCAGATAAAGTGACCGACCCCTACGAGCGAGCCGCCATGGCCATAGACCGGGCGGCCGACCAAGGCAGCCGGATCATGGTCCTGCCCGAGTATTGGAACCGCCCCCTGGGTGCCGACGACCCTGAACTCTATGCGGATGTGGACGGCAAAAAAAGCCGAGCCCTCCTCAAGGAAAAGGCCATGGCCCACGGCTTAGCTATTGTGGGCGGCTCCTGTGCTGTCAAAGAAGATGGGCATTTTTACAACCGCTCCTATGTCTTTGGACCGGACGGCCACTTACTTGTCCAATATGACAAGGCCCATCTCTACTCATCGGATGGGCCCCGCCAGTTCACGCCCGGTTCCGAGCCCTGTCTTTTCACCATTGACGGCACCCTCTGTGGCCTCATCATCTGCTATGACCTGGATTTCGGCCCCTGGATCCGGATCCTAAGAGAGCGGGGCATTCGCCTTCTTTTCGTGGTCTCTTCCTGGCCCAGAGCCTGGCACCACCACCTCCGCCTCCTCCTCAGGGCCAGAGCCCTGGAAAACCAGATCTTTGTCGCCAACGTCAACATGACCACCCCAAGCCTAGACGACCCCGACATGGAAAAAGGCGGCCGGTCCTCCATCATCAATCCCCTGGCCGATGAAGTCCTGGTTATGGACCAGGACCCGGGGGCGGCAACCGTGGATATCGATCTTGCTTTGGTAGATAAGGTCCGTTCGACTTTTACCTTTGAAAACGACAAAAGAAATGACCTCTATTAAAAAACCTTCAGGAATGAGAGATCCCTATTACCTACCGGATAACTCCTCGATCTCATCTTTGCTAAGGCCTAAGGCGCTCAAAACCTCCCGGCTATGGTAACCCTCCGGATAACCCGCATGGACATAGGCGGGCGGCGTCTTGGTCATCCGGATGGGGTTGCCCAGCTGGGTCACTTGGCCCTCTCCAATGGCCAGGGGGACCTGAGGAAAGACCCCTCGTTCCTGGTAATGAGGATCCTTAATGACCTCATCGATCGTTAAGACCGCTTCCACACAAGCATCGGTCTCCCGGAAAATAGCCGTCCACTCCTCCCGGGACTTGGTCCGGAAGGTCGCCCGAAAAGCCGCCTTGACCCCTTCCGGATCCTCCTTCAATATTTTTCCATCCTCCCACTCCGGATAGCCTAAGGCCCGGCAAAGGGCCCGGAAGAACTTCCCCTCCAGGGAGCCCACGCTCATATACCCCCCGTCCTTGGTCTCATAGAAGTCATAGATTCCTCCGCCATTGAGTAAGCCTTCTTCCGGTCCCACCGGACCTTCTCCCGCCAAAAAGGCCGCCCCATCCATGGAAAGGAAGGGGACCAGGCCATCGGCCATGGCGATGTCGATATACTGGCCCTCCCCCGTATTCTGCCGGTGGATGACAGCGGCCAGGATGCCTACCAAGGCATTCATGGACCCGGAAGCCACGTCGGCAATCTGGAAATTGTATAGGGCAGGGCCTCCCTCCTTTCGACCGGAAGAAGACGCGATGCCCGACTGGGCCAGGTAGTTGATGTCGTGGCCCGCCCGGTCTTTTTTCGGTCCGATTTGACCATAGCCGGTAATGGAACAATAAATGAGCCCCGGATTCACCCCAGCCAAGTCCTCATAGGCCAGGCCCAACTTAGCCATGACGCCCGGGCGAAACTGTTCAAGGATAATATCGTAGTCGGCAATTAGCTTCTTGACGACCTCTACAGCCCCCTCCTTCTTCAGGTTGAGGAAAAGGGATTTCTTGTTCCTTCCTAGCCAAGCCCCCACCCCACCGGTCCCCTGACCCGGAAGATCCGGTGACCAATGGGTGACCAGGTCATAGCGACCCGGACCAATCACATGAAGAACTTCCGCTCCTAAATCAGCCAGGACCATGCTGGCATAAGGACCGGGTAAAAGAGTGGTAAAATCCAACACTTTCAGCCCCTCCAGGGCCCTCGTCTTTTTATTGATTGTCTCTGTCATCATATCCCTCCTTTCCTCTATTCTAACAAAGGGCAAAAAAAGAGGGCAATCCCTTAAAGGGAAGCCCTTAGATTTTTATAAGAGATTAGGCATCCTGAAATGAAAGGACCCGACAAGCCTTAGCAACATCATTGGTGATAATATAGTCCGCCCCTTTTTCCTTCAAGAAAACCATGGCTTCTTCATCATCGACAGTATAGGGATTGAGGCCAATCCCATGAGCCATGAGATCTTCAAAATCCTCATCCTCCAAGGTCCGGTAGTTGGGATGGTAGAAGCGGACGCTTCTTTCCCGGCAATAAGCGCCCGGGCGTAAAAGACCCGAATCGGTCAGAAAACCACAGGGAATATCGCATATATCCTGGATCCGCTGGATGGAGTGGTGGTTGAAGGAGGAAAAGATTACCCGTTTCTCCAGAGAAAATCCCCTGACCATATCCACCAGCTTTTTCTCAATCCCCGGATAGGGAAAAATATTCGTCTTCAGCTCAATATTCACGATCAGTGATCCCTTTTGAAGCCAAGCCAGAAAGTCTTCCATTTTGGGGATTAAGAGGTCTTCCTTGGTTCTCTCTTCTCGGACCATCCCATTGGTAAAAAGATAGCCTCTGAGCTCGGCCAATGTCATGTCTTTAATAAAGCCTGAACCATTTGAAGTCCTTTTAATGTCCTCATCATGGCAAATGACCGGTACCCCGTCCTTGGTCAAGTGGACATCCAATTCAAAGCCGGCAATGGGATATTTTGCAGCTTCCTTAAAGGCCAACATGGTATTTTCCGGAAAAGCCTTCGCATACCCTCGATGGGCAAGTACTTGTGTCATATGTTATCTCCAATTTTTTAACCTAAAGCAAAACCCGAGAGCGATTGCTCTCGGGCTTCTTATTTGGCGATTTCCTACTCTCCCAGGTCGTCTCCAACCAAGTACCATCGGCGTAAAGAGGCTTAACTTCTGTGTTCGGAATGGGAACAGGTGGATCCCTCTTGCTAAAATCACCATATGAAGAATGAACAATGTCATTCTTGTTTACCCTTGCACGCACAAATAGTAAAAGATATTTCTGGTCAAATTCACGAGTAATTAGTATCAGTCAGCTTCATACATTACTGC
>NZ_HE978587.1 GCF_000311985.1 Kallipyga massiliensis ph2
ATGGGAGGACCACCTCCTAAGCCTAAATACGTCCATGTGACCGATAGTGAACAAGTACCGTGAGGGAAAGGTGAAAAGAACCCCGGAAGGGGAGTGAAAGAGAATCTGAAACCTTGTGCTTACAAGCAGATAGAGGGGTCATGCACCCTGATATCGTACTTTTTGTAGAACGGGCCAGCGAGTTATATTCGTAAGCGAGGTTAAGCCCTACAGGGGCGGAGCCGAAGGGAAACCGAGTGTGAAACGCGCGAGAGTTTGCGGATATAGACCCGAAACCGGGTGATCTAGTCATGAGCAGGATGAAGTAGAAGTAAAATTCTATGGAAGACCGAACCAGGTGCGGTTTAAAACGCATTGGATGACTTGTGATTAGGGGTGAAAAGCCAATCGAACCCGGAGATAGCTGGTTCTCCTCGAAACCACTTTAGGGTGGGCCTCATGTGTAAGATAAAGGGAGGTAGAGCACTGAATGGTCGCGGGGGATATATCCTACCAACACCTATCAAACTTCGAATTCCGTTTATTATCCATGGGAGTTAGACTATGTGGGATAAGCTTCATAGTCGAAAGGGAAACAGCCCAGACCGTCAGTTAAGGTCCCTAAATCATGTTCAGTGGAAAAGGAGGTCATTCTACTTAGACAACCAGGACGTTGGCTTAGAAGCAGCCATGCATTGAAAGAGTGCGTAATAGCTCACTGGTCGAGTGGAGCGGCGCCGAAGATACACGGGGCTAAACATGATACCGAAGCTACGGGATTGATCGAGACAAAAAGTATTTTGTTAAACACGCTTATAACTGTGAAGACTAGAAATATCTTAGTCAAATTTCTAAGACGAAAACGCGTTAAAGAGATTGAGGTAAGAAGCAAGTTATCTTAATGAATTAATGCAATTTCACGCAAGAGAGATTCACAAGAAAAGCGCGAAGTAACAGAATACTTTTTGTCTTGACAATCGGTAGAGGAGCATTGTATGTTCACTGAAGCAAAAGGGGTAACCCATTGTGGAGGGCATACAAGAGAGAATGCTGGCATGAGTAGCGAGAAGGCGAGTGAGAATCTCGCCCGTCGAAAGCCGAAGGATTCCTGAGCAAGGCTCGTCCTCTCAGGGTTAGTCGGGACCTAAGCTGAGGCCGAAGGGCGTAGGCAATGGATATCCGGTGGAGATTCCGGAACTGTTTTTACTCGTTTGAGAGAAGTGTTGACGCAGAAGGCTAAGGGAAGCAGGCGAAAGGTAGAGCCTGTCCAAGGAGGTAGGGAAATCCGCCGAATGGTGCTGAGATCTGATGGGGACCGAAAAATAAGTAGGGAAGTCTCTGATGCCCGGCTGCCGAGAAAAGACGCTATCGAGAGTAAGAGCACCCGTACCAAAACCGACACAGGTTGGCAGGATGAGAATTCTAAGACGCGCGGAAGAACCTTTGTTAAGGAACTCGGCAAAATGACTCCGTAACTTCGGGAGAAGGAGTGCCATATAAAAATAGAACTTTGCGTTCGACGAATCGTATGGCTGCAGTGAATCGGCCCAAGCGACTGTTTACCAAAAACACAAGTATCTGCGAAGTCGTAAGACGAAGTATAGGTGCTGACACCTGCCCGGTGCTGGAAGGTCAAGGGGAAGCGTTAGCGCAAGCGAAGCGTTGAACTTAAGCCCCAGTAAACGGCGGCCGTAACTATAACGGTCCTAAGGTAGCGAAATTCCTTGTCGGGTAAGTTCCGACCCGCACGAAAGGTGTAACGATTTGGGCGCTGTCTCAACAAAGGATCCGGTGAAATTGTAGTACCCGTGAAGATGCGGGTTACCCACGCTAGGACGGAGAGACCCCATGGAGCTTTACTGTAGGCTGACATTGGACTTTGGTTTTTAATGTACAGAATAGGTGGGAGACTGAGAGCTAGTGGCGCCAGCTGCTAGGGAGTCGCCTTTTGGATACCACCCTTTAAGGACTAGAGTTCTAACCTAGGTCCGTGATCCGGACCGGGGACACTGTCAGTTGGTCAGTTTGACTGGGGCGGTCGCCTCCCAAAGAGTAACGGAGGCGTTCAAAGGTCTGCTCAGGATGGACGGAAACCATTCAATGAGTGTAAAGGCAGAAGCAGGCTTGACTGCGAGAGAGACAACTCGAGCAGGTGCGAAAGCAGGACTTAGTGATCCGGCGGTTGCGAGTGGAAGTGCCGTCGCTTAACGGATAAAAGCTACCCTGGGGATAACAGGCTTATACCCCCCAAGAGTTCACATCGACGGGGGTGTTTGGCACCTCGATGTCGGCTCGTCTCATCCTGGAGCTGGAGCAGGTTCCAAGGGTTGGGCTGTTCGCCCATTAAAGAGGTACGCGAGCTGGGTTCAGAACGTCGTGAGACAGTTCGGTCCCTATCCAGCGTGGGCGTGGGAAATTTGCGAGGAGCTGCCCCTAGTACGAGAGGACCGGGGTGGACAGACCAATGGTTTACCAGTTGTCCTGCCAAGGGCACCGCTGGGTAGCTACGTCTGGACAGGATAAGCGCTGAAGGCATCTAAGCGCGAAGCCCCCCTCAAGATGAGATTTCCGAAAGAGACCAGGTAGAAAATCTGGTTGATAGGTCAGAGGTGGAAGT